>NZ_JAZHPB010000009.1:0-271901 GCF_036543145.1 Janthinobacterium sp. LS2A | reverse complement strand
TAGTAAGAGAAAAACCCGTCAAGCAATTGGCGGGTTTTTTTTCGTCTGGGGGTTTTGTTTGGCGCCGCGGGTGTTTGTCGGCTTACGCGCGCAGCGCTAAGCCGACCTACGTTTATTGGATGGCCGGTAGGTCGGATTAGCGGGGCCGCCGAGGTGCGTAGCGCGTAATCCGACAACATTGTTGACATTCGCGTGGTGATTGCTGGCTTACGCTTGTGCGTCAAGCCGACCTGGGGTATAATTCGCCTCCTCAGATCAGACGACTTGCTGCCCCGCTGGGAGCAGGTTGTTGAAAAAGTTATGCCTGATGACCATAGCAAGTTGGTACCACCCCTTCCCATCCCGAACAGGACCGTGAAACAACTTTGCGCCGATGATAGTGCTGCAACCAGTGTGAAAGTAGGTTATCGTCAGGCTTGTTATATAAAAAAAACCCCGCTAGGTGCGGGGTTTTTTTTCGTCTGCGGCATTCATCGGATCAGATGCCCCAGGTGATGCTTTCATTTTCCGCCTTGGCCGAGCGCAGCATTTCCATCAAAGGATAGGCGCGCTGCGAGAAATGCACTTTTTGCGCGCGCGCATGGGCACCCGTTTCGCCATCTTCCAGGGTTTCCGGCGTATGTGCGTCGTGTTCGATGTCATTTTCCGGATGCAATTTGCTTTCCGCGACTTCTTTTTCCAGCAGGGCCAGGGCATCGCCCGCTTCGGCTGGCGTGATGACGCCGCGCGTGGGGTTCTTGTGCAGGATGTCGAGGATACGCTGGGCATGTTCCTGGTACATCAGCACTTCAGGGGAAGATTTGGATTTGAATGAGATCAACATAAGCGCTTTCTGAAACTTGTTGTTAGTGTCGAAACAATATCACGACTTGAAATGTCGCACAGGCCGTCCGTTTGTCCCGGATTGCATATTTGCAAGCCGGATAGAGCCATCTGTTGGACAACGCACGTATTTACAAGAGCTCGCTTACCGTGAAAACACCCGTTTAAGCGATCGTTAAGTCTTAATCCAGTTTCACCGAGTCCATGAAGGTGTCGATGGTGTCACGCGACAGCTTGCTTTCCTCACCGAGAATGATGATCTGGAAGATGCGTTTGTCCTGCGCCACAAAACGCCCGACCAGCAAGACAGGCTTGCCTTGTTGCGTGCCTTTGGCCTCGATGCTGAGCGAACTGCGCTGGTGCGTTCCCGCAGCCGTGCTGCTGGCCGCCGATGCCGATTTTTCGCTGCGCACGGTCCCGTTGATATTTTTCAACAGGGCAGTCTGCATGGCGGGCAGGGCCGCTTGTGCCTGTTCCGTGCTGTCGAGCACGGCGCTGCCGATGGCGAAGGTATTGCCATCGACTTCGCTGGCCGTCATGGTCAGGCTGACTTTCTTGCCATCGAGATCGATCTCGCGTGTCAGCACGGCCGGCTTGCCTGGAAACAGGGCCGTGAACTGGGCGTCGGGGCTGCGATAGTCGCGCCAGTCGAACTTCGGACTGCAGGCGGACAGGACGCTGGCGGCCGCGAGCGTAGCCAGAAAGAAGGCAAGTGATGGTTTTTTCATCAGCAGATGGTAGCAGCGCCGCCGATCACGCGCAATCGCGCACGTGTGGGGCCACCGGCCGGCTCATATTTCACGCAGCACGCGCCGGTACTGGATCGCTTCGGCGACATGCGCTTGCGTGATGCCGGTGCTGCCCGCCAGGTCCGCGATGCTGCGCGCCACGCGCAGTACCCGGTGATACGTGCGCGCCGACCAGTGCAATCGCGCCATGGCGCCATGCAGCAGCTGTTCGCCATGCGTTTCCAGACGACAATGCTGTTCAATTTCCGTGCTGCTCAGGCGCTGGTTCGCTTTGCCCTGGCGTGCCAGCTGCAGGGCAAAGGCTGCCGCTACCCTTGTGGCGATGGCTTGCGTGCTTTCGCCGGCGCCTGCGTGCCGCCCCAGCGCCGCGGGCGGCATGGCGGCCACTTCAATCTGCAAGTCGATACGGTCGAGTAGCGGGCCGGACAGGCGACTGTGATAGCGGAGCACGGCGTCCGGCGTGCAGCGGCAACGGCCCGAAGCGTGGCCCAGATAGCCGCATGGGCAGGGATTCATGGCGGCGATCAGCTGAAAGCGGGCCGGAAACTCGGCCTGGCGGGCCGCGCGTGAAATGCTGATCACGCCCGATTCCATGGGCTGGCGCAAGACATCGAGTACCCGGCGCTGGAATTCGGCGATTTCATCGAGAAACAGCACACCGCAGTGTGCCAGCGAGATTTCTCCCGGGCGCGGCACGTTGCCGCCGCCCACCAGGGCCACACCGGACGCCGTCTGGTGCGGGGCGCGATAGGGGCGCCGTTTCCAGTGTTCCACCTTGAAGTGCCCGCCCAGCGAATGCACGGCCGCCGATTCCAGCGCTTCTTCATCGCTCATGGGCGGCAGCACGCCGGGGAAGCGGCTGGCCAGCATGGTCTTGCCCGCACCCGGCGGCCCTACCATCAAGACATTATGGCCGCCCGCAGCGGCCACTTCCAGGGCGCGTCGCGCCTGCTGCTGTCCTTGCACGTCGGCAAAGTCGGGATACGCAAAAGCGGAGACAGCCAACATGGGCTGATGGCGTTGCAGGGCGGTGTGGCTGGCGTGCGCGGCAAAATGCGCGCAGACCTCGAGCAGGCTGTGGGCGGGGTAGATGCAGGCATCGCGGACGAGAGCCGCCTCGTCCGCGTTCGCCTGCGGCAAGATGAAGGCGCGTGGCGCGCCCGACTGGCTGCGCTGCATGGCAAAGGTCATTGCCAGGGCACCGCGGATGGGGCGCAACTGGCCCGACAGCGACAGTTCGCCCGCGAATTCGTAGTGGTGTAATTGGTCGCCTGGCAACTGGCCGGAGGCGGCCAGGATGCCCAGCGCGATGGGCAAGTCGAAGCGCCCCGATTCCTTGGGCAAATCCGCCGGCGCCAGGTTGGCCGTGATGCGCCGCGCCGGCATCTCAAAGCCGCAGTTTTGCAGCGCGGCACGGACGCGGTCGCGCGATTCCTTCACTTCCGTATCCGGCAGGCCGACAATCGTAAACGAAGGCAAGCCATTGGCAAGGTGGACTTCGACACTTACCTCGGGCGCTTCCATGCCGGCCAGGGCGCGGCTTTTCAGGACGGCCAGACTCATCAGACTCCCCTGTGGCGCGGGCGCGGGCAGGATCAGTCTAGCGCGTGGAAGGCCGCCGGGCTTGAGCTATGCCAGCAAGGCCGTCAATATCGGCGCCTGGCTGGCGGCACCTTACACCTTGCTATCGTTCAGGCGCGTTTCCAACTCGATCAGGCGCAGTTCCAGTGCGTCCAGCTTGGCGCGGGTCTTGGCCAGCACTTGCGCCTGGATATCGAATTCCTCCCGCGTGACGAGGTCGAGGCGGGCGAAGCCCTGGGTCATCATCGATTTCACGTTTTTCTCGATATCCTTGGCAGGCGAGTTTTCGATGGCTTGATGGATCTTGCCTTGCAAGTCGTTAAAGAAGGTATTCATGTCCATGGTCAGTCCTTTTATGGTGCGGCCTGTGCATCGCACCATTGCGGTGCACAGCGGCGTTAATCTGGTGCGAAACTGGGCAAATTCACAATGCTTCAGCAGCCCGTACCCGCATGCCCAGAGGCTTGCAGGGTATGTATGGCCGGAAACGCACCTGTCAAGGTGGCAAGAGAGCTGGCACGTATTCTGCTAAAGAAGGTATGAACGCTTTGTGATCTCCAGCCAAGATTTTAAACCTCAACCGCTTTAAAAGTTCAATAAAAGGGAATCGCCATGAAGAATCTGTCCAAGAACATGACTTTAGCTGCAGCGTTGACGCTGGCCATGGCCGCCTTGTGCGGTAGCGCCATGGCCCAGGATGCAGTGGCGGCGCCTGCTGCAGCCGAAGCCGTACCTGATAACGTGGTGAGCTACAACGTGGCGCTGACCAGCGACTACCGTTACCGCGGCATCTCGCAAAGCCGCTTGAAACCGGCCATCAGCGGCGGTGCCGACTATACCCACAACCCGACGGGTTTGTACGTCGGCACCTGGCTGTCGAGCATCAAATGGATCAAGGACGGCGGCGGCGATACCAACCTGGAATGGGACATCTACGGCGGCAAACGGGGCGAGATCAGCAAGGATTTTACCTATGACGTAGGCGGCCTGTACTACTTCTATCCCTCGAATGGGCTGAGCACCAATGCCAACACCTTCGAGCTGTATGGCCAGCTCGGCTATGGCCCGGCCTACATCAAGTACTCGCACTCGACCACCAATCTGTTCGGCGTGGCCGACAGCAAGAACAGCGGCTACCTCGACGTGGGCGCGAATATCGATGTGCACGAAGGCTATCTGCTGAACCTGCATGTGGGCCGCCAGAAAGTCGAGCACAACGATTCCCTCAGCTACACCGATTACAAACTGGGCGTCACCAAGGATTTTGGCATGGCAACAGTCGCCCTGGCCTATGTCAAAGCCAACATCACGTCGCTGGCACCGAATGGCAAGAATCTGGCGAAATCCGGTCTCGTGCTGACCGTATCCAAAACCTTTTAAGCGAGACTGCCATGAAAATGATTACTGCAATCATTAAACCGTTCAAACTGGACGAAGTACGCGAAGCCTTGTCGGCTATCAATGTGCAAGGCATTACCGTTACCGAAGTCAAAGGTTTCGGCCGCCAGAAAGGTCACACGGAACTCTACCGTGGAGCCGAGTATGTCGTCGACTTCTTGCCAAAAACCAAAATCGAAGCGGCCGTCGATGACGCCATTGTCGACCAGGCCATCGAAGCGATCGAAGGTGCCGCGCGTACCGGTAAAATCGGCGATGGCAAGATTTTCGTCTACAACCTGGAACAAGTCATCCGCATCCGTACCGGTGAAACCGGCAACGAAGCGCTCTAAGGGGAATATTGATGCGTAAAAATATAACAAAATTGCTAGCTGGGTTTGCCTGTCTGTGTGCGTTTGGCGTCGCCGCGCCGAGCTTTGCCGATGCCCCCGCCAAGACGGAGGCGGCCACGACTTCGGCCGTCGCCGCTCCCGCCGTCACGCCGGTGCCTGACGCAGCAGCTCCGGCCGCCGCTCCGGCCCCGGCCGCTGCCGCGCCAGCCGCCGCGCCCGTTGCCAACAAGGGCGATACCAGCTTCATGATGATCAGCACCCTGCTGGTGATCCTGATGACCATCCCCGGCCTAGCCCTGTTCTACGGCGGCCTGGTGCGCTCGAAGAACATGCTGTCGGTGCTGATGCAAGTGTTCATGGTGTTCGCGCTGGTCATCGTGCTGTGGTGTATCTACGGCTACTCGATCGCCTTCACGGAAAAAACCGCCTTCTTCGGTGGCTTCGACCGCCTGTTCCTGAACGGTATCTGGGATCCGGCCAAGGGCACGTTTGCCGCCGCCGCCACCTTCAGCAAGGGCGTCGTCATTCCCGAGTTCGTCTTTGTCGCCTTCCAGGGCACGTTTGCCGCCATCACCTGCGCGCTGATCGTCGGCGCCTTTGCCGAGCGCGCCAAGTTTTCCGCCGTGCTGGCCTTCGTCGTGCTGTGGTTCACGTTCGCCTACCTGCCAGCGGCCCACATGGTGTGGTTCTGGACCGGTCCTGACCTGATCACCAACGCCGCCACTTCGGCCAGTGAAGCCCTGAAGGCTGGCTGGATCTGGCAAAAAGGCGCGCTGGACTTCGCCGGCGGCACCGTGGTGCACATCAATGCCGCCGTCGCCGGCCTGGTGGGCGCGATCATGATCGGCAAGCGCGTCGGCTACGGCCGCGAATCGATGGCGCCGCACTCGCTGACCATGACCATGATCGGTGCGTCGCTGCTGTGGGTGGGCTGGTTCGGTTTCAATGCCGGTTCCTCGCTGGAAGCGGGCGACGTGGCTGCCCTGGCCTTCGTCAATACGCTGTTGGCCACTGCCGCCGCTACCCTGTCGTGGGTATTTGGCGAGTGGATCAGCAAAGGCAAGCCATCGATGCTCGGTGGCGCATCGGGTGCCGTGGCCGGCCTGGTGGCGATCACCCCGGCGGCCGGCTTTGTCGGCCCGATGGGCGGCCTGGTCATCGGCTTGCTGGCCGGTGTCGTCTGCCTGTGGGGCGTGAATGGCTTGAAACGCCTGATCGGCGCCGACGATTCGCTCGACGTGTTCGGCGTGCATGGCGTGGGCGGTATCCTCGGTGCCTTGCTGACGGGCGTATTCGCTGCACCACAATTGGGCGGCCAGGGCATCTTCGATTATGTCACCAACAAGATGTCGGCGGATCCGTACTCGATCGGCCACCAGGTGTGGGTGCAGGCGCAAGCGGTCGGCACCACCATCCTCTGGTCTGCCATCATTTCCGTCATCGCCTATAAACTGGTCGACATCGTCATCGGCCTGCGCGTACCGGAAGAAGAAGAGCGCGAAGGCCTCGATATCACCAGCCACGGCGAGCAAGCGTATCATGGCTAAATAATCACTATCTGGCATGCCAGCGTCCCGGCGCGGCATGTCCGGTGGAAAAGGCGCCTCATTGAGGTGCCTTTTTTTCGTTGTGGGAATGTAAAAGGTCTTTAAAACAAGGCTTTTGCCCCGATTTGGGGTACTTACACGGTAATATAGTCGGCAGTTCTGTGTGCTTTTTTGAATACTGCACATAATTTAAGGATGTAACTATGGTTCCCCATCTCGTCACGGCCCTGACCGGACCGCTGCTCGACCTCGAAAAAAAGATTCTGGCCGCGACGCCGGCCATTGAGCGCTGGTTTCGCATGGAGTGGCAAGAGCACACGCCGCCCTTCTATTGCTCGGTAGACTTGCGCAACGCCGGCTACAAGCTGGCGCCCGTCGATACCAATCTGTTCCCTGGCGGTTTTCATAACCTGGCCACGGAAATGCTGCCCCTGTCCGTGCAAGCGGCCATGGCCGCCATCGACAAGTATTGCCCGGACGCCCGCAACCTGCTGATCGTGCCGGAATTGCACAACACTACGCCGCAGTACCTGCAAAACGTGGCGCGATTGATGCAGATCTTCCGCCAGACGGGGCTGCACGTGCGCTTTGGCTCCTGGTCGCCCGAGATTACCCAGCCGACACCGCTGGCGTTGCCAGATGGCAACATGCTCGTCATCGAGCCCCTCGTGCGCCTGAACAATGGCCGCCGCCTGGGCTTGAAGGATTTCGACCCTTGCACGATTCTGCTGAATAACGACTTGTCGGACGGTATCCCCGATATCTTGCAAAATATTCATGAGCAAAGCCTGTTGCCACCCTTGCATGCGGGCTGGGCCTTGCGCCGCAAGAGCAACCACTACACGGCTTACGATGAAGTGGTGAAAAAATTCGGCAAGATGATCGATGTCGACCCGTGGATGCTCAACCCCTTCCACGCCAAGTGCAGCGATGTGAATTTTCAGGAAGGCGAGGGCGAAGATGCGCTGGCCGCCAGCGTCGACGTGCTGCTGGCCAAGATCCGCAAGAAATACAAGGAATACGGCATCAAGGAAAAGCCGTTCGTCATCGTCAAGCCCGATGCGGGCACGTATGGCACGGGCATCATGACGGTGCGCGACGCCAGCGAAGTGCGCGACCTGTCGCGCAAGCAGCGCGAAAAAATGTCTATCGTCAAGGATGGCCAGCTGGTGACCGACGTGATCATCCAGGAAGGCGTGCCCACGTTTGAAAGCATCAAGGATGCCGTGGCCGAGCCCGTCGTCTACATGATCGACCGTTACGTGGTGGGCGGCTTCTACCGCGTGCATGCTGAAAAAGGCGTGGACCAGAACCTGAACGCGCCCGGCTCGCAGTACGTGCCGCTGGCGTTTGCCCAGCAGCATGCGGTGCCGGACTTGAAGGCCAAGCCGGGCACGGCCGCGCCGAACCGCTTCTATGTGTACGGTGTGGTGGCGCGCCTGGCCTTGCTGGCAGCGTCGCTGGAAATGGAGCGCACGGACCCGAATCCTGAGGTGTATTGATCCGTCAACGAGACTTGCCGGGCGCGGCGACTACCGCGCCTGGCGATCTCGGCTAGAATCAAGCATTCCTTATCCAGGCTCCCCGATTGGACGCACCATGAAAATTGCATTCCTTGCCGACCCGCTGGCAGGCTTCAAGACTTACAAAGACTCCACCTTCGCCATGATGCGCGAGGCGGCCAAACGCGGCCATGCCGTGTATGCCTTTGAACAGAAGGATATGGCGCTGGAAGAGGGCATCGTCACGGCACGGGTCAAACACATCGAGCTGACCGGCGACGAGCACGACTGGTACAAGGTCGTCTCCACCGAAGAAGTGCGCCTGTCTACCCTGGACGCCATCATCGAGCGCAAGGACCCGCCGTTCGACATGGAATACGTGTACGGCACGTATCTGCTGGAACTGGCGGAAAAGCAGGGCGCTTGCGTCTTCAACAAGCCGTCCGCCATCCGCGACAACAATGAAAAGCTGGCCATTGCCCAGTTTTCCGAATTCACTTCGCCGACCCTGGTGACGTCGGACGAAGCGCGCCTGCGCGCCTTCCACGCCAAGCACCAGGATGTCATCTTCAAGCCGCTCGACGGCATGGGCGGCACGGGCATCTTCCGCGTCAAGGCCGATGGCCTGAATTTGGGCGCCATCATCGAGACGCTGACGGACAACGGCGCGCAGACCATCATGGCGCAGCGTTTCATCGCCGACATCGCCAAGGGCGACAAGCGCATCCTCGTCATCGGCGGCAAGCCGGTGCCGTTTTCGCTGGCGCGCATCCCGCAGGCGGGCGAAGTACGGGGCAACCTGGCCGCCGGCGGCACGGGCGTGGCGCAGCCATTGACGGCACGCGACCTGGAAATCGCAGAAAAGCTGGGCCCTATCCTGGCCGCGCGCGGCCTGATGCTGGTAGGATTGGACGTGATCGGCGACTATCTGACGGAAGTCAATGTCACCAGCCCGACCTGCTTCCAGGAAATCATGCAGCAGACGGGTTTTGACGTGGCGGCCATGTTTGTCGACGCCGTCGAGCATGGCGTTGCGCAAGCGCAGCAGCGCTAGAAGGTGAAATGACTATGGTAGGGATTTTGCTCATGACACATGCACCGCTGGGACAGGCGTTCATCGCCGCCTGCGCGCATGTGTTCCGGGGGCCAACGGAACGGTTTGAAGCCATCGATGTCGTCGCCGACCAGGACCTGATGGAAGTGCAGAAACTGGCGTCGGAAGCCATCTGCCGCCTCGACGACGGTTCCGGCGTACTGGTGATTACCGACGTGAAGGGCGGCACGCCGTCGAACTGCTGCAACAAGCTGGCCGATGCGGGCAGGGTGGAAGTCATCGCCGGCATCAGCCTGCCGATGCTGCTGCGTGCCATCACGTATCGCCGCGACACGCTCGACGTGGTGGTGGAGATGGCCCTGGCCGGTGCGCAAAGCGGCGCCGTGCGCGTCGATAACCGTATTCGCGTGGGCGAGTAGAGAGTGACATGGCCGCCGCCCTGAAGGCGGCGGGTTTTATAGCAGGGCTGGCAACAATGCAGTGCATTCAGGGATAGAGACCATACAAAAATGATTCAAAGAGAACTCGAAATCATCAACAAGCTGGGACTGCACGCACGCGCCTCCGCCAAATTTACCCAGCTCGCCGCCAAGTTCAAGAGCGACGTCTGGCTGACCCGCAACGCGCGCCGCATCAACGCCAAGTCCATCATGGGCGTGATGATGCTGGCCGCCGGCAAGGGCGCGAAAGTGACCCTGGAAGCAGAGGGCGATGATGAGCAGGCATGTGTCGATGCGTTGACCGCCCTGATTAATGACAGGTTTGGCGAAGGCGAGTAATGCCCGCCGAACGCAGCCGCAGCCGCATTCCGACAGGTCAACCCATGGCATCTTTCACGCTCCACGGCATCCCGGTTTCCCGCGGCATCGCCATTGGCCGCGCGCATCTGCTGGCGCCGGCCGCCCTTGACGTCAAACATTACCTGGTCGCCCAGGAGCAGATCGAAGCCGAAGTGCAGCGCCTGCAAAGCGCCATCGCCACCGTCCACAAGGAACTGCAAACCCTGTGGAACGAGCTGCCCAAGGATGCGCCCACGGAGCTGGGCGCCTTCATCGACGTGCATGCGCTCATCTTGTCCGATCCGATGATTTCCGAAGCGCCGCTCGACATCATCCGCAAGCGCCACTACAACGCCGAATGGGCGCTGCTGACGCAGATCGATGAATTGTCGGCCCAGTTCGACGAAATCGAAGACCCGTACCTGCGCGAGCGCAAGGCCGATATCCAGCAGGTGGCCGAACGCGTCTTGAAAGTCTTGCTGGGCACGGAGCAGCTGCTGCCCAAGGCGGCCGCCGAAGATGAATTGATGGCGCAGATGATCGTCGTCGCGCACGACATCTCGCCGGCCGACATGCTGCAGTTCCGTGACCGCTCCTTCATCGGTTTCATTACCGACGTGGGCGGACAGAACTCGCACACGGCCATCGTCGCGCGCAGCCTCGATATTCCCGCCGCCGTCGGCATGTCGCAGGCATCGATGCTGATCGACCAGGATGACTGGCTGATCATCGATGGCGACGCCGGCGTCGTCATCGCCAACCCCAGCGCGCTGGTGCTGGAACAGTACCGCGAGCGCCAGGTGGCCATGCAGCGCGCGCGCAAGAAGCTGGGCAAGCTGAAAAAGACGCCGGCCGTCACCAAATGCGGCACGCCCGTCACCTTGCTGGCGAATATCGAATTACCCGAAGATTGCCCGTTTGCGCTGGAGTCGGGCGCCAGCGGCGTGGGCCTGTTCCGTTCCGAATTCCTGTTCATGGGCCGCGCCCACAAGATTCCCACCGAGGACGAGCAGTTCGAGGCCTACCGCAACACGGTGCAGTCGATGAAGGGCCGCGTGGTGACCATCCGCACGCTCGATATCGGCGCCGACAAGCCGCTCGACCAGGCCGACCATACGGCCTTGAATCCCGCGCTGGGCTTGCGCGCCATCCGTTACTGCCTGGCCGAGCCGCAATTGTTCCTGACGCAGCTGCGCGCCATTTTGCGCGCCTCCGCCTTCGGCAAGGTGCGCATTCTGATTCCGATGCTCGCGCATGCGTTCGAGATCGACCAGTCGCTGGCCATGATCGCGCAAGCGAAGGCCAGCCTGCGCGAGGAGGGCATCAAGTTCGACGACGAAGTCGAAGTGGGCGCCATGATCGAGATTCCCGCCGCCGCGCTGGCCTTGCCCATGTTCGTCAAGCGCATGGATTTCCTGTCGATCGGCACGAATGATCTGATCCAGTACACTTTGGCCATCGACCGGGTCGACTACGAAGTGGCGCATTTGTACAATCCGCTGCACCCGGCCGTGCTGCAACTGATCTCCATGACGATCGCCGCCGGCCACAAGGCGGGTATCGACGTGGCCGTCTGCGGCGAAATGGCGGGCGACGTGAAGCTCACGCGCCTGTTGCTGGGCATGGGGCTGCGCGAGTTTTCCATGCATCCGGCCCAGCTGTTGGCGGTCAAGCAAGAGATCCTCAACAGCGACCTGGGCCTGATTGCGCCACAAATGCGCAAAATTATGCGTTCCATGGAACCAAATGTGATCGCGGAAGCCGTCCAGCAGCTGCAGCTCATGTAAACTGTCACCTATCAGCATCAGGACACGTCGCGCGCGGCAAGAGGTGCCCTGATGCTAAAGTTGCAGCACCTATCATCGCGGTGCTGCATCGACCATGGCCCGTGGGGCCGCCCCCCTTTTATAAACCGACACACATGTCATCCATTGGAATCGTTTCGCCGCAAACCATGTATTTTGCGCAACCCCTGCAGCTGCAAAGCGGAGCATCGCTGCGGGACTATATGTTGATGTATGAAACCTACGGCACCCTGAACGCCGACAAATCGAACGCGGTGCTGGTCTGCCACGCCCTGAACGCCTCGCACCACGTGGCCGGCGTCTACGCGGACCAAGCAAAGAGCACGGGCTGGTGGGACAATATGGTCGGTCCCGGCAAGCCGCTCGACACGGACAAATTCTTCGTCATCGGCGTCAACAACCTCGGCTCCTGCTTCGGCTCGACGGGCCCCATGCACACCAATCCCGCCACCGGCAAGCCGTATGGCGCCGCCTTCCCCGTCGTCACGGTGGAAGACTGGGTCAGCGCGCAAGCGCGCCTGGCCGATGAACTGGGCATCACCGAGTTCGCTGCCGTGATGGGGGGATCCTTGGGCGGCATGCAGGCGCTGGCGTGGAGCATCATGTTCCCCGAACGGCTGCGCCACTGCGTGGTGATCGCCTCGACGGCCAAGCTGTCGGCGCAAAACATCGCCTTCAATGACGTGGCGCGCCAGGCCATCCTGTCGGACCCCGATTACCATGGCGGCGACTTCTATGCGCACGGCGTGGTGCCGAAAAACGGCTTGCGCGTGGCGCGCATGGTGGGTCACATCACCTACCTGTCGAATGACGACATGGCGGAAAAATTCGGCCGCAAGCTGCGCGACGCGACGCAGACGGGCGACTACAAATTCGGCTTCGGCATCGACTTCGAGATCGAATCGTATCTGCGCTACCAGGGTGACAAGTTTTCCGAATACTTCGACGCCAACACGTATCTCTTGATTACCAAGGCGCTCGATTATTTCGACCCGGCGCGCGCGCATGGCGGCGACCTGGCCAAGGCCCTGTCGGGCACGAAGGCCAAGTTCTTCCTCGCCTCGTTTTCCACCGACTGGCGTTTTTCGCCCGAGCGCAGCCGCGAAATCGTCGAAGCGCTCGTCTGCAACCGCCGCCAGGTCACGTATGCGGAAATCGACGCGCCGCACGGCCACGACGCCTTTTTGCTGGAAGACGCGCGCTACATGAACATGGTGCGCGCCTATTATGGCCAGGTATGGAACGACATCGGGGCGGGCGCGCCCGCCGCAGTACAGAACACAGCCGTCCGCCAGGGCGCGAAGGAGACCGCATGACTTTTGACGAATTGAGCGCGCTGCGCCCCGACCTGGCCTTCATCGCCCACTGGGTGCCGAACAACGCGCACGTGCTGGACGTGGGTTGCGGCGAAGGCGTGATGCTGCAGTACCTGCAAAGCGACAAGGAGTGCAGCGGCTACGGCATCGAGATCGCCGACGACAAGGTGCTGGCCAGCACCCGCCGTGGCGTGAACGTGATCCAGCAGGACATGGAAAAGGGTTTGTCGATTTTTGGCGACAACAGCTTCGACACGGTGCTGTGCCTGTCGTCGCTGCAGATGATGAAGCAGGTCGAGCCGCTGCTGCGCGACATCGTGCGCGTGGGCGCCGAGGCCATCGTCTCCTTCCCCAACTTCGCCTACTGGCCGCACCGCGTGGCGCTGCTCAAAGGCCGCATGCCCGTGTCGAAATCGCTGCCGTACCAGTGGTACGACACGCCGAACGTGCGCTGCGCCACCATCAACGACTTCCGCGAACTGGCCGAGGAATGCGGCCTGGAAGTGATCGAATGCGTGGCCCTGGCCGAAGGCAAGATGGTCTCCGTGCTGCCGAACCTGCGCGGCGACCTGGCCGTCTTCCGCCTGCGTAAAAAAGCGGTGCATTGATGAGCAAAAGCCCGGCGCCTGGCTGGCGTTCCTATGCCAACGGCCGCATGCTGGCCGTGCTGGTGCTTGGCTTCAGTTCCGGCCTGCCCCTGTTCATCCTGCTGTACCTGCTGCAGGCATGGCTGGCCAAGTCGGGCTTGAACGTCAAGGCGCTGGGGCTGTTTGCGCTGGTGCAGTTCCCGTACATCTGGAAATTCCTGTGGGCGCCCCTGATGGACCGCTACCGCATCCTGGGACTGGGACGGCGGCGCGGCTGGATGGCGCTCACGCAAGTGGCGCTGTTCTTTGCCATCGGCGGCATGGGCATGCTGGACCCGCTCACGCAGATCGGCCTGATCGCGGCGGCTGCCGGCGGCGTGGCCTTCCTGTCTGCCAGCCAGGACATCGTCATCGACGCCTACCGGCGTGAAATCCTCAGTGACAACGAGCAGGGCCTGGGCGCCGCCGTCATCGTCAACGCGTATAAAGTGGCGGGCATGGTGCCGGGCGCGCTGTCGCTGATCCTGGCCGACCGCATGCCGTGGCAACCCGTCTTCTGGATCACGGCCGCCTTCATGCTGCCGGGGTTTGTCTGCACCCTGCTGATCAAGGAGCCGACCGTGTACGGCTCGCCGCCGAAGACCATGCGCGAAGCGATCATTCTGCCGTTCCAGGAATTCATCGCGCGCGATGGCTGGCGTAACGCAATGTGGATCCTTGCCTTCGTACTACTCTACAAAATCGGCGACAGCATGGCCACGGCGCTGGCGACGAAGTTCTATCTGGACCTGGGTTTTTCCATGACGCAGATCGGCCTGGCCGCCAACACCACGGGTTTCTGGGCCAGCCTGGCCGGTGGCGTGGTCGGCGGCATATGGATGCTCAAGCTGGGCATCAACCGGGGCCTGTGGGTGTTTGGCGCGCTGCAGGCGGTCGCCATTCTCGGATTCGCCTGGCTGGCGCAGGTGGGGCCGAATACCATGCTGCTCAGCGCCGTGATCGGTTTTGAAGCCTTTGCCAGCCTGGGCCTGGGCGCGGCTGCCTTTGTCGCGTTCCTGTCGCGCAGCACGGACCCGCGCTACACTGCCACGCAATATGCCTTGTTTTCCAGCCTCAGCGCCGTGCCGCGCACCCTGATCAATGCCTCGGTGGGCTTTCTGGTCGCCGAGCTGGGCTGGTTCTCGTTTTTCATCGTGTGCTTCTTCCTGGCCTTCCCGGCCATGATGATGCTGCCTAAAATCGCTCCATGGAGGTCTGCCAATGGCACCAATATCCCTTAAACGTTACGCCGTCCTGGCCAGCCTGTGCGCGGCCACCGCGCTGTCGTCCCTGTCTGCCCACGCCCAGCAGGCGACGGTCCAGGATGGCATCAAGGTACGCCCCCTGTCGACTTCGCGCATCTTTGCCGGCGGCGCCGACTTCAATGAACAATCGAAGCAGCAATATACGCAGCTGGTCAACGAGGCGAAGGAAAAAAATGCGCTGGTGCCCGACAGCGATCCGCAAGTGAAACGCCTGCGTGCCATCGCCCAGCGCATTATCCCGTTCGCCACGCGCTGGAACGAGGCGTCGGCCAACTGGAACTGGCAGGTCAACCTGCTCAATTCCGACCAGGTCAATGCCTTTTGCATGCCGGGCGGGCAGATCGCTTTTTACAGCGGCATCATCACCAAGCTGAATCTGACCGACGACGAAGTGGCCATCGTCATGGGCCATGAGATTTCCCACGCCTTGCGCGAGCACTCGCAGGCGCAGGCCGGCAAGGGCAACCTGGCCGCCGTCGGTGCCAAGCTGGCCGGTGCCGGCCTGTCGGCCTGGCTCGGCGTCGATCCGAGCATCACCAGTACCGCCACGAATATGGCGGCGCAGGGCGTGATGCTGAAGTTTTCGCGCGACGATGAACGCGAGGCGGACCTGATCGGCATGGACCTGGCCGCGCGCGCCGGCTTCGACCCGCGCGCCGGCGTCATCCTGTGGCAGAAGATGGCCGCCGTGAGCAAGGGCGCGCCGCCGGAATTCCTCTCGACGCACCCGTCTGGCAAGGACCGCATCTCGCAGATGAACAGCCACATGGCGCAAGTGCTGCCGCTGTACGCGCGCAGCAAGGGCGTCAGCATCGACGCTTTGCCGCCTTACCGCAGCAACGCCATCGCGCAGCGCTAGGATGCCGGCCCGTCACGCCGCCGCACCCTTGCCCATGCGCGACGGCGTGGCGCCCAGCTATCTGTGGCTGCCCGAAGGGCAGTGGCCGGACATGCTGTCCTTCCTGCTCGAGCGCTATCCGCAGATCAGCGCCGCGCAATGGCTGGACCGCATGGCGCGCGGCGAAGTGGTCAACGGGGACGGCGCCGTGCTGGCGCCCGATAGCGCATACCGGCGCGGCATGCGCATTTTTTACTACCGCGAGCTGGAACGGGAAACACCGATCCCCTTCCAGGAAGAGATACTGTTTCAGGATGAACACCTGGTGGTGGTCGACAAGCCGCACTTCCTGCCCATGACGCCGGCCGGGCGCTTCGTGCAGGAGACCTTGCTGACGCGCCTGAAGAAAAAGCTGGACTGCGCCGAGCTGACGCCGATCCACCGCCTGGACCGGGAGACGGCCGGCGTGGTGATTTTTTCGCGCCAGGTAGCCAGCCGCGGCGCCTATCAGTCGCTGTTCCAGCGCCGCGAAGTGCGCAAGACCTACGAGGCGCTGGCGCCCGTGCTGGCGGGGCGCGATTTTCCATTTACCTACCGCAGCCGCATGGTCGAGGGCGCGCAGTTTTTCCTCATGCGCGAGGAAGCGGGCGAGCCGAATTCGGAAACCATCATCGAGCTGATCGAAGAGCGCGGCATTGTCGCCCTGTACCGGCTGCAGCCGCACACGGGCCGCAAGCACCAGCTGCGCGTGCACCTGGCTGCGCTGGGCATCCCCATCGTCAACGATGCGTTTTATCCCGTGGCCCTGCCGTGCAAGGAAGATGACATGTCGCAGCCCTTGCAACTGCTGGCGCGGGCCATCGATTTCACGGACCCGTTGACGGGCGAGATGCGCCATTTTGAAAGCCGGCGCATGCTCGGGTAAGCCGATGCCACCACTGGCGTATCAACCATGTTGTCGGATTACGGCCCTGCGGTCCTAATCCGACCTACGATAGAGCAGGCGTAGGTCGGCTTAGCGCGCAGCGCGTAAGCCGACACCACCCGCGACGTGTCAAAGATCAGCCCTTGATCGTGTAATCGATGATCAACGGCGCATGGTCGGAAAAACGCTCGTCCTTGTAGACGCTGACCGTGTGCGCCTGGGCTGCGATGCCGGGGGTGGCGACGTGGTAGTCGATGCGCCAGCCCACGTTTTTCGCGTAGGCTTGTCCGCGGTTGCTCCACCACGTGTACTGGTCTTCGCGCTTGTCCAGGCCGCGGTGCACGTCGACAAAGCCCACTTCGTCGAAGACGCGCGTCAGCCATGCCCGTTCCTCGGGCAGGAAGCCGGAGTTCTTCTTGTTGCCCTTCCAGTTCTTCAGGTCGATTTCATGGTGGGCGATGTTCCAGTCGCCGCAGATGACCACTTCGCGGCCCAGCGCCTTCAATTCGAGCAAATGCGGCAGGAACAGTTCCATGAAGCGGAACTTGGCTTCCTGGCGTTCGGGGCCGGACGAGCCGGACGGGCAGTACACGGAAATGACGGAGAGGTTGCCAAAATCGCAGCGTACGTAGCGGCCTTCGGCATCGAATTCAGGGCTGCCGAAACCGATGTGCACGGCGTCCGGCTCGGCCTTGCTATACACGCCCGTGCCCGAATAGCCTTTTTTCTCGGCATAGTGGAAATGGCCATGGTAGCCGTGCGGGTTGAGGAATTCCGGCGTCATGTCGGGCAGCTGCGCCTTCAATTCCTGCACGCAGATGAAATCGGCCGTCTGCGTGCCCATCCAGTTGAAAAAGCCTTTTTTGGCGGCGGAACGGATACCGTTCAGATTGGCGGAAATAATTTTTGGCATAGGTCGAGAGTGAAAAGGGCGTTGTACGGGGCCGGCGGGCGCGGCATGGCGATTGTCTCGCCGGTGCGCGCGGATTAAAATACAGGCACTTTTAAAAAATGAGGCTAATGTGAATAATTTACGCCAGCAGTTTATCGCGTTTTCAGTATCCAAGGGAGTCTTGCGGTTTGGCGAGTTCACGACCAAGGCCGGACGTCAGTCGCCGTACTTCTTCAATGCGGGCCTGTTCCATGACGGCGCCACCCTGGCCGAGCTGGCGCAGTTCTACGCGCAGACCCTGCTCGACTCGGGCGTGGAATTCGACATGCTGTTCGGCCCCGCCTACAAGGGCATCACGCTGGCGTCGGCCACCGCCGTGGCACTGGCCGGCAAGGGCCGCAACACCTCGTTCGCCTTCAACCGCAAGGAAGCCAAGGACCATGGCGAAGGCGGCACCATCGTCGGCGCCAAGCTGCATGGCAAAGTCGTCATCATTGACGATGTGATCTCGGCGGGCACTTCGGTGCGCGAATCGGTGGACATGATACGTGCCGCCGGCGCCGAACCATGCGCCGTGCTGATCGCCCTGGACCGCATGGAGCGTTCCGGCCCGGACGGCCAGCTGTCGCCAAGTTCGGCCGTGCAGGAAGTGTCGAAACAGTATGGCATTCCCGTCATCTCGATCGGCAACCTGGACGATCTGTTCGGCTACCTGAATGGCGCGGGCGCTGATCCGGAACTGCTGAAATATAAAGAAGCCGTCTCCGCATACCGCAATCGGTATGGTATTTAAGTAGTTCTCTCCAGCAGCGCCCGCAGCCGCGGGTCGCTGCAGGCAGTGGCAGCTTGCGGGTGGCATTGCAACAGCCGCCGCAACAGTGCGCCGCCGATGCCGCGCCGGCGGAATGGCGGTTTCACGAACAGCATGTTCACCGTCACTTCATCGGCGTGTCGGCTGATGTCGAGCATGGCCACCTGCTGGCCGTCGATCCACGCGCACAGCGCGCTGTCTCCTTGCCAGTCGATCTGCATCACGCCAGCCATGGTTTCAACGCCGCATGCAAGCCCAGGGCGAACAGCCCCGCAAAAAAGCACCGCTTGAATACCTGCTGCGCGATGCGCCCGCGTAGCCATTGACCGGCCAGCATGCCGGCCAGCGCGGGCAGCAGCGCATACGCGGAAGCGCCGGCCGCACCGAGGCTGAAGTCGCCGTGCAGGGCCAGGCTGGCCGCCAGCGCCACGGTCGATGCCGTAAACGCCAGGCCCAGGGCCTGCACCAGCGCATCGCGCGCCAGCCCCAGTCCCTGCAGATACGGCACGGCGGGGATGACGAAGACGCCCGTGGCGGCCGTCACCAGTCCCGTCACGGCGCCCGCCACGGGCCCCAGCCACGCTTCGTGCCGCGCCGGCACGCGCAACTGCGGCGATAACAATCCCGCCAGCGCATACAGCATTAGCGCCACGCCCAGCGCGACGACGGCCCAGGCGCCGCTGTCTTGCGGCAGCAACGCGCCGCCCGCCAGAGTGCCGGCCATGACGGCGGCCAGCATGGGCCACAAACGGTGCAGCAGGGCGCGCAGGCCGGGGCCGGCCGCCAGCTGCCAGACATTCGTCACCATCGATGGCACGATCAGCAGGGCGGCCGCCTGCACGGGCGGCATGACAAGGCTGAGCGTGCCCATGGCCACCGTCGGCAAGCCCAATCCGACTACGCCCTTGACGAAGCCAGCGGCGAGGAAGCTGGCGCCGACGGCCAGCAGGAATGAGGTCTCCATCTTTTTTATCCACAGTGAACTGCGTGGATTCTGCGCTTGCCAGACACTTTCGCCAAGGCGGATTATTTTGAGTCAGCCTTAGTCAAATACGAAGGCTGGTAAGATGGCGAAAAGGAGAGCCGCCATGCGCTTTGATCTCGTCGATTTGCAGCTGTTTGTCAACGTGGTGGAGGCGGGCAGCCTGACGGCGGGCGCCGCGCGCAGCCACCTGGCATTGGCGTCGAGCAGTGCGCGCGTGCGCGGCATGGAAGAGATGCTGGGCATGCCCTTGCTGCTGCGCGGGCGGCGCGGTGTGGAGCCGACACCCGTGGGCCAGACCTTGCTCCATCACGCGCGCCTGGTGCTGCTGCAAATGGAGAAAATGCGCGGCGAACTTGGCGAATTTGCGCGCGGCTTGAAAGGGCAGTTGCGCCTGTTGTGCAATACGGCCGCGCTCAGCGAATTTTTGCCCGAGGCGCTGGGCGCTTTTCTCGACCGCCATCCGAACCTGACCATCGACCTGGAAGAGCGCCTCAGTTACGATATCGTCAAGGCCGTCTCGGAAGGGCTGGCCGACATGGGCATCGTGTCCGACTCGGTCGACATGCGCGGCTTGCAGACGTTTTTGTTCCGCCCCGACCGGCTGGTGGTCATCGCGGCGGCCGACGGCGTGCACCACCGCGCGCTGGGCCAGGATGGCGTGGTCGACTTTGCCAGCGTGCTCGATCACGATTTCATCGGTCTGGCCGACGACAGCGCGATGCAGCAATACCTGGGCATGCATGCGGCGCGCCTGGGGCGCCCATTGAAGGTGCGCGTGCGCCTGCGCAGCTTCGATGCCGTCTGCCGTATGGTGGCCAGCGGCGTGGGCATCAGCGTGGTGCCGCTGGCGGCGGCCAGCCGCTGCCAGCAGACGATGGCGCTGCGCTGCCTGGAATTATCCGATCCCTGGTCGGTACGCAATCTCACGATCTGCGTGCGCCAGTTCAGTGAATTACCCCTGTATGCGCGCCAGTTGATCGATCATCTGAAGGCGTGACAGGGCATGACAGGAGCAGCGATGCGTTTTTCAGAAGACAAGATGGCCAGCCTGCTGTGCAGCGACCAGGTCGAGCGGCCGATCCACATCTGGCAGCCCGAGCATCCACGTGCCGTGATCCTGGCGATCCACGGCGGCATGGCGCACGCAGGTGACTACGTCACACCGGCGCTCTACTTCCGCCAGCACGGTATCGCCACCGTCAGCTTCGACATGGTGGGCCATGATGGCCAGCGCAAGGTGGACATTCCCTCGTTTGACGCCTTCCTCGACGACGCGGAGCTGTTCCTCGCCTGGGTCAAACAGACGTATCCGGGCATGCCCGTATTCGTCATGGGCCATTCGATGGGCGGCCTGATCGCCACGCACCTGGGGCTGCGGCGCTTTGCGGGCGATGCGGCCATCAAGGGGTTTGTGATTTCATCGCCGTATTACGTGAATGCGATACCCGTGCCGAAGGTGCTGCAGATGCTGTCGGGCTGGCTGGCGCGGCGCTTCCCCACGATGAAGGTGCCGCTGGGGAACCTGACCATGCTGCTCACGCACGATCAAACCATCACCGCGCGCCATTTCCAGGATGAGCGCGACGGCATCCGTGCCAGTGCCGCATCGGTGCGCTTTGCCCATGCCTTGACGTCGGCGCAAAAGGAACTGGCGGGCGGCTTGTCGGACTGGCGCTTCCCCCTGTTCGCCGTGGTGGCGGGCGACGACAAGCTGGCCGACAGCCGCGCCACGGAAAGCCTGCTGCGCAGCGTGCCCGATGGCTTGCTCGACTATCACTACTATCCGGCCAATTATCACGAGAACTTCAATGAAGTGAACCGCGATGTCATCTTCGCCGCCATCCTGGCCTGGATGGAAAAACTGCTGGCACCCGTGCCGGCGTGAGACGCCAGTATCGTTATAATCGGCTAGACTGAATTTACCGCCGGCGCATGCCGGCCCGGTCCCCGCGGCACAGGGGAATACTCAAGGAACGAACGATGCGCTTGCTGATTGCCCTGTTACTCCCGTGGCTGACCTTTTTCACGATCGGCCGTCCGATCGCCGGCATCATTTGCCTGATCCTGCAAATCACCCTGATCGGCTGGCTGCCAGCGACGATCTGGGCCGTGTACGCGCTGAGCCAGTACAAGACGGACCAGAAGATCGCCGAGGCCATGCGCCGGCGCTAACGCTGTTCTAAGGCTGTCCTAAGCTGCGCTTCCTATCTTGATTCAACCGACATGAGGAGAGTGAGATGGCATCAAACAGACGCAGACGCGGTACCCTGGGCTTGGCGGCGGCAATGCTGGCCGCCGGGCTGTTGCTGGGAAGTGCGGCGCAGGCCCAAACCGACAGCGCGCTGCCGCCCGTGCAGAAGAGCGGGGCGGTGGAATACCTGAGCGGCGGCATCGGCCTCGACGAGTCGACGGCCATCAAGAGCGCCAGCCGGCATTGGCCCTTGAGTCTCGTGTTTTCCGTGCAGGCGGCGGGCAAGGCGGAATTTGCCTCCGACGTGAAGCTGGAAATACGCGACGCCAAGGGCGCGCCGGTGCTGGAAACGACGGCCAGCGGACCGTTCCTGCTGGCGAAACTGGCCCCGGGCAGCTACAGCCTGCGCGCCACCCTGGCTGGCAAGACGCTGGAACGCAAGCTGCAAATCAAGGCTGGCAGTTCCGCGCGGGTAGAACTGATCTGGCCGGCCGGAACGAATCAAGGTAAATCCTGATGCCTGGCGACGGCAAGGCGCCTGAACAGGGCTTGTCGGCGCGGGGTTTGTCGGCGCATATCCTGCCCACGTCGGCGACCATGGTCGGCGTCTGCATGACGGTGCTGTCGATCGGGCACCTGGCGCCGCGCGGCGAGGTGCGCGTGGCCATCGACAAGCTGCTTGCTGTCGACGCCATCGTCTTTCTCGTCAGCGCCGTGCTGTCGTTCATGTCGCTGCGCCCCGGCCAGTCGCGCTTGCGCTACGAATGGTGGGGCGAGCTGCTGTTCATCTGCGGCCTGGCCCTGCTGGCGCTGGGCGCCGTGGTGCTGGCCTTTGTCATCAACTGAACCCGAGATCAACTGACCTTGAGCACGCGCCCTTCGGCGGCGCTTTGCAGCGCCAGTTCGATCAGGCGTATCGTCGCCGCCGCATCTTCGGCTGCCACGGGCGCCGCTGCGCCGTGGCGGATGGCGTCGGCCATGCCCTGGTAAAAGTCCTGGTAGCGGCCCGCCTGCATCTCCAGGTGCTCACAATGTCCGTCCGGCTGCGTGCCCAGGTGCAGCGCGCCGCGCACGGGATCCACGCCCCAGCCGGGCTGGCCCGGCCTGCCGCCCGCCTTCAGGGCGTCTTCCTGCGGGTCGAGGCCAAACTTCACGAAACTGCCCTTGTCGCCATGCACGGCGAAGCGCGCCGTCGGCGCCTTCACCAGGCAGCCCGCTTGCAATACCACGCGCAGCCGGTCGTAGTACAAAACGATGTGCATGTAGTCGACGGCTTGCGCGCCATCGCGCTGCAGGACGATATCGGCGTACAGCTTTTCCGGCTGGCCGAACAGTTGCATGGCCTGGTCCAGCATGTGCGGGCCCAGGTCGTACAGCAAGCCGCCGCCCGGCGCGGCGGACTCGCGCCAGCGCTGGCGGATCTCGGGGCGGAAACGGTCGAAGTGCGATTCGACGCTGGCGATGCGGCCCAGGGTGCCCTGCGCCAGCAGTGCTTTCAGGGTCAGGAAGTCGCCATCCCAACGGCGGTTGTGGTACACGCTGAGCACCAGCTTGCGTTCTTTCGCCAGCGCGATCAGGCTCTGCGCCTCGGCACTGGAAATGGTGAATGGCTTGTCGACCACCACGTGCTTGCCAGCCTGCAGGGCCGCCTGCGCCAGGCTGAAATGCGCTTCGTTGGGTGCGGCGATGACGACCAGTTCGATGGACGGATCGGCAAACAGCTGCGCGGGCTGTGCATACACGGTGGCGTGCGGCCAATCCTTGTGCACGAGCTCCGGCTTGCTCGAAGCGACGGCCGTCAGTTCCAGGGCATCGATGGTGGACAGGACGGGAGCGTGGAAGGTGGAGCCGGCAAAGCCGTAGCCGACGAGGCCGGTTTTGATCTTGTTCATGGCGTGTTCACAGGTGCGTGGAAGAATCCATGATCATACCCGCAAGCGGGCGGCGGCAGCGCTGCTGCGATGTTGCCGCGCTGCCGCCGCCCGGACATTACTTCAGACTCCAGACGTATTGCACCTTGACGCTGGCGCCGACAGGCTTGCCGCCAGCGAGGGCCGGCTTGAACGTGCACTTGGCGATGCCGCTGCGCGCCGCTTCGTCGAGGGCCGGATGGCCGCTGCTTTTGACCACGCTCGAGCCCATTACCTTGCCGGTGGCATCCACGTCGAAGGACATGTTGACCGTGCCCTCTTCCTTCGCCTGCCGCGATGAGGCTGGCCAGACCGGTTTGCCGCAGACGCCAAAGTCGACGATGGGGCGGCGCTCGAGCACGGGCGCGCTGTCGGCGGCGACGGCCTGGCCGTAGATGCCGAGGCAGGCGCCGGCCAGGGCCAGCAGCGGCACGGCCGCCTTCCAGTTCAGGGTTTGTGGTGCGGGGCGCAGCAATCGTTTGATACGTGACATGAGATCTCCTCCGTTGGCCGCCTGGGCCAGGTGGTGGGTTGAGAACTGGAGACGTTCCAGTTCCGAGAGTGCAAGAGCCAGACGCCGCGGTTCGCCCAGTTGTCTTGCTGCGAAATCATCTGCAATATGTTCGCGTTCGAGGCGCACGCCGCGTGAAATCCACCAGACGGCAGGGTGGAAGAACAGCAGCGCCTCGATGGCGTTTTGCAGCAGGTTGATCAGATAATCGTGGCGCCGGATGTGTGCCAGTTCGTGCGCCAGCAGCGCGTCGAGCAGGTGCGGCGGCATGCCGGTCAACAGCGCGGCGGGCACCAGCACCATGGGTCGCCAGATGCCGGCCGTGAGCGGGCTGGCGATGCCGTCGAGCACGCGCAGCCGTACGGGCCGCGTCAAGCCCGCATCGTGCGCCATGCGCGACAGCCTGGTCTGCAGTGGTCCATGCGTGGCACCCGTGTTCCTGGCGCTGCGCTCTATCCACAGCATGCCCAGTGCCATGCGCACGGCCAGCACGGCGGCGCACAGCGCCCACACGCCGACGACGGTGCGCAGCATCAGGTCCAGGTCGGGCAGGCTGTCGGGCGCCAGCAGGGCGGCCGGCAGCAAGGCGCTGGAGTACAAGGCGCCCGTGATATCGCCGCCGGCCAGGCGCAGATACAAGCCCGCCGCCGGCCATGCCAGGCATGCCAGCAGGGCGCCGCAACCGACGGCGTAGCGCGCTTCAGGACGCGCATTTCGCAGGGCTGTCCACGCCAGCGCCGTGGCGCAGCCGATCAGCAAGCCTTGCCACAGGAAGTGCAGCAGGGTCCAGCCCAGCGCCGGCACGAAGCCGCTCATGACTGGTCGTCCTTGAGCATTTTTTCGATCTCCTCGCGTTCGGCACGTGACACGCCCGTGCGCAGCGCCGCCAGCACCAGCGCCTTGGCCGAACCGGCAAAGGCCTTCTGCATCAATTCCTTGAGCAGATTCGTCTGCAGGCTGTCCTGCGCCTGGGCCGGCGCATACACGTGCGAGCGCTGGCTTTCGTCGCGGATCAGCAAGCCCTTGCCGTGCATGATCTGCATCAGGCGCAGCACGGTGCCATACGTGATGGCCGGCTTGGCCATCGCCATCGCCTCGTGCACCTGCTTGGCCGTGGCGGCGCCCAGCGGCCACAGCGCCTGCAGCAGATCGAGTTCGGCTGCCGTCGGTTTCGGGATGTCGTGCGTCTTGGCCATGCGGTTTTCCTCTTGCCTGAAATTCAATATGGCTAGATTAAACCGTGTAGACAAAAATGTATACTTTAATTTTAATAGGCCTTCAAACGCCTTTCAGCGCGGAGGAAAAGTCTAGACAAGGCTGTTTATGCGCGATGTGTACAGGCGAAAAAAAAGACGCCGCAGCGTCTTTTTTTTTTGGGCAGGTGAATTATCCCGCCAGCTTGGCCTTCAGCAGTTCCGTCAGCTGGGCCGGGTTGGCCTTGCCTTTGGAGGCTTTCATGGCCTGGCCGATCAGCGCGTTGATGGCCGCTTCCTTGCCGGCGCGGTACTGCTCTACCGACTTGGCGTTCGCCGCCAGCACTTCATCGACGATGGCTTCCAGGGCGCCAGTATCCGAAATCTGTTTCAGGCCCTTGGCGTCGATGATGGCGTCGACCAGGTTCTCGTCGCTGGACTTCGCTTCCCACATGCCGGCGAAGACTTCCTTTGCCGCCTTGTTCGAGATCGTGCCGTCGGCGATGCGCTTGAGCATGGCGGCCAGCTGCGCGGCGGAGACGGGTGCGTCGTCCAGGTCCACGCCTTCGCGGTTCAGGGTCGACGACACGTCGCCCATCAGCCAGTTGGCGGCGGCCTTGGCGTTTTCCTTGCCGGCCTTGTCGACCACGGCGACGAAATAGGTGGCCATGGCTTTCGACTGCGTCAGCACCAGCGCATCGTAGTCAGGCAGCGCGTATTCGCTGATGAAACGGGCGCGCATGGCGGCCGGCAGTTCCGGCATCGAGGCCTTGACGGTGTCGATCCACGCTTGCGAGATGACCAGCGGCGGCAAGTCAGGGTCCGGGAAGTAGCGGTAATCCTGCGCGTCTTCCTTGCTGCGCATTTCGCGCGTTTCCTTGCGGTCCGGATCGTACAGGCGCGTCGCTTGCACGACCTTGCCGCCGTCTTCGATCAGCTCGATCTGGCGGCGCACTTCCACGTGCACGGCTTCTTCGATGAAGCGGAAGGAGTTCAAGTTCTTGATTTCGCAGCGGGTGCCGAATTCCTTCTGGCCGACAGGGCGCACGGAGACGTTGACGTCGCAGCGGAACGAACCTTCCTGCATGTTGCCGTCGCAAACGCCCAGCCACATGACCAGCGAGTGCAGGGCCTTGGCGTAGGCCACGGCTTCGGCGGCGCTGCGGATTTCCGGTTCCGAGACGATTTCCAGCAGCGGCGTGCCGGCGCGGTTCAAGTCGATGCCGCTCATGCCCGCGTAGTCTTCATGCAGCGACTTGCCGGCGTCTTCTTCCAGATGAGCGCGCGTCAGGTTGACCGTCTTGGTGACGAATTCGCCATCCTTTTCATAGCCGAAGGTCAGGGCGCCGCCGATGACGACGGGGTCTTCGAACTGGCTGATCTGGTAGCCCTTGGGTGAATCAGGGTAAAAATAGTTTTTGCGCGCGAAGACCGAGTGCGGCGCGACGGTGGCGCCCACGGCCAGGCCGAAGCGGATCGCGCGGTCGACGGCCTGCTTGTTCATCACGGGCAGTACGCCTGGCAGGGCCAGGTCGACGGGACTCGCTTGTGTGTTGGCGTCGGCGCCGTACTTGATCGGCGAACCGCTGAAAATTTTGGATTCGGTCGTGAGCTGCACGTGGTTCTCAAGACCGATGACGACTTCCCATTGCATAGTGTTCTCGCTTATTTTTTGGTGGCGCCGCCTGGGCGGCGCGTCTGTTCTTATTAAATACCGGCAGGGCTGCGCGTATGCCAGTCCGTCACTTGCTGGAACTGGTGGGCGACGTTCAGCAGCCTGGCTTCGCCAAAATAATTGCCGATGATTTGCAGGCCGACGGGGCGCTTGCTGTTTTTCTCGCCTTCGCCGAAGCCGCAAGGGATCGACATGCCGGGCAGGCCGGCCAGGCTGGTCGACAAGGTGTAGATGTCGGCCAGGTAGTTCGCCACCGGGTCGTCCGTCTTGTCGCCCAGGTCCCAGGCGACGGTCGGCGCGACCGGTCCCATGATGACGTCGCAGACGGCGTTCGGGCCATTCAGGACGGCGTCGAAATCCTGCGCGATCAGGCGGCGGATCTTTTGCGCTTTCAGGTAGTAGGCGTCGTAATAGCCGTGGCACAGCACATAGGTGCCGACCATGATGCGGCGCTGCACTTCTGGGCCGAAGCCCTGGGCGCGCGACTTCTTGTACATGTCCTGCAAATCCTTGTACTCGGTGGCGCGGTGGCCGTAGCGCACACCATCGTAGCGCGACAGGTTCGACGACGCTTCGGCCGGGGCGATCATGTAGTAGGCGGGAATCGACAAGGCCGTATTCGGCAGCGAGATGTCGACCAGAGTGGCGCCCAGCTTTTCATACTGCGCCAGCGCGCCGCGCACGGCCGCTTCCACGTCCTTGGCCAGTCCTTCGCCGAAGTATTCGCGCGGCACGCCGATGCGCAAGCCCGTGAGGGGTTGATCGAGGTCGCGCGAAAAATCTTCCGCCACGCCGCCCTGTTCCGGCGACAGGCTGGTCGAATCGCGTTCGTCGAAGCCGGCCATGGCACTCAAGAGCAAGGCGCAGTCTTCGGCCGAGCGGGCCATCGGGCCGCCCTGGTCCAGCGACGAGGCAAAGGCGATCATGCCGAAGCGCGAGACGCGGCCATACGTCGGCTTGATGCCGGTGATGCCGCAAAACGCGGCCGGCTGGCGGATCGAGCCGCCCGTGTCGGTGCCGGTGGCCGCCGGCGTCAGGCCGGCCGCCACGGCGGCGGCCGAGCCGCCCGACGAGCCGCCGGGCACGGCGTGCTTGTCCCACGGATTCTGTACGGCGCCGAAGGCGGAGTTCTCATTGCCGGAGCCCATGGCGAATTCATCGCAATTGACCTTGCCCAAGGTGACCATGCCGGCCGCCTGGAATTTTTCCACCACGGTGGCGTCAAACGGGCTGGCGTAGTTGGCCAGCATTTTCGAGCCGGCCGTCGTGCGCCAGCCTTTGGTGACGAACAAGTCCTTGTGCGCGATCGGCACGCCGGTCAATGGTGTGGCCGTGCCGGCGGCGATGCGCGCGTCCGCTTCGGCCGCTTGCGCCAGGGTCAGGGCACGGTCGACGTGCAAAAAGGCGTTCGAGTTGTCCGCTTCGATGCGGTCGAGGAAATGCGTCGCCAGCGCAACGGCGGAAATTTCCTTGTTCTGCAAAAGCGTGGACAGCTGTTTGATGGATTTTGTATGCATGGCGTTTCTATTTTGATATTCGGCAAAAAGGCGGGAACAACGCAGCGGCGTGTTTATTCGATGACCTTGGGGACCAGATACAAGCCATCTTGTACCTTCGGCGCCACGGCCTGATAGGCGTCGCGGCGGTTCTGTTCCGTGGCCAGGTCTTCGCGCAGGCGCAGGGCGATATTGTCCATGTGGGCGGCCAGCGGGTGGCTCAGGGGCGCCACGCCATCGGTATTGACGGCTTGCATTTGTTCTGCCAGTGCAAAAATCTTGTTCAATTGGGCCAAAGACGTGACGGCCTGGTCGTCGGCCATTTCAAGTTGGGCCAGGTGGGCGATGCGTTTTACGTCGGAGAGTGTCAGGGACATGGCGAATGGCGCGGAGTGCCGCGCATTAGTATTAAGTTGGCGTTTTGATAAAACGCGGGTATTTACTGCTATTTTGCTCACAAAAATCGAGGAATGCCGCGTAACTCGCGGCTGCAAGAGTCGCACTTTTCCATGGTTTTTGAGCAAATCGCATTCAAATTATAAGGTAGAATGGCGGGTTAATGCGTTGCCGGCGCTGATGGACCGCTGCCGCAGCATAGAAAAGATTGCGCAAGCGCCAAGCGAAACCCGAAAAAATCGCCTCCACGGATTTTCAGGGTGCCTGAAAGCGCCCGCTTTGAAACTCCCCATAAACAGCTTTTGCGCAGCTCGATGCGCTACAGGACACTCATGTTTGGTTTTTTACGCAGGTATATCTCCACCGATCTGGCCATTGACTTGGGCACGGCCAACACCCTTATTTATGTACGCGGCCTCGGTATCGTCCTGGACGAGCCATCCGTCGTCGCCATCCGTCAGGAAGGCGGTCCGAATGGCAAGAAGACCATTCAGGCAGTCGGCAAGGAAGCCAAGCAGATGCTGGGCAAGGTGCCGGGCAATATCGAAGCAATCCGTCCGATGAAAGATGGCGTGATCGCCGACTTCACCGTGACCGAGCAGATGCTCAAGCAATTCATCCGCATGGTGCACGACTCGAAATTCTTCCGTCCATCGCCGCGCATCATCATTTGCGTGCCTTGCGGTTCGACCCAGGTCGAACGCCGCGCGATCCGCGAATCGGCCCTGGGCGCCGGCGCTTCGCAGGTGTACCTGATCGAAGAACCGATGGCAGCGGCCATCGGCGCGGGCTTGCCCGTGTCGGAAGCGACCGGCTCGATGGTGGTCGACATCGGCGGCGGCACCACGGAAGTGGGCATCATCTCGCTGGGTGGCATGGTCTACAAGGGTTCCGTGCGCGTGGGCGGCGACAAGTTCGATGAAGCCATCGTCAACTACATCCGCCGCAACTACGGCATGCTGATTGGCGAACAGACGGCCGAAGCCATCAAGAAAGCCATCGGTTCGGCTTTCCCTGGTTCGGAAGTGAAGGAAATGGAAGTCAAGGGCCGCAACTTGTCCGAAGGCATCCCGCGCTCGTTCACCATTTCCAGCAACGAGATTCTCGAAGCGCTGACCGACCCCCTGAACAACATCGTCTCGGCCGTGAAAAACGCGCTGGAACAGACGCCGCCGGAACTGGGCGCCGACATCGCCGAAAAAGGCATGATGCTGACGGGCGGCGGCGCACTGCTGCGCGACCTGGACCGCCTGCTGATGGAGGAAACCGGCCTGCCGGTGCTGGTGGCCGAGGACCCGCTCACCTGCGTGGTGCGCGGTTCCGGGATGGCACTGGAACGTATGGACAAGCTCGGCTCGATCTTCTCCTACGAATAATCTGACAGAAGGGCCGGAAACCAATCCGGCCTTTTTTTGGTTTTGGCGCCGGCGTTTGACCGGGGCCTGCACGTTGGCGCACTGCGCCTGGCCTGATCATTGGAAGTCATGGAATACAGTCCTCCGCCACTTTTCAAACAAGGCGCCTCTGCCCGCGTCAAGATGATGGTGTTCGCCGGCATTTCTATCGCCCTGCTGCTGGTCGATTCGCGCATGCACGCGCTGACGGCCGTGCGCCAGGCAGTCGGCACCGTGCTGTATCCGGTGCAGATGGCGGCCCTGGTGCCGCGCGATGTGGCGCTTGGCGTCGGCAATTACTTTTCTTCGCTGTCCGCCCTGGAAAAACAGGTGCGCGACCTGAAGCACGAACAGATCGCCTCGGCGCAGATCCTGCAGCAGGCGCAGCTCAACATCGTTGAAAACAACCACCTGCGCAAGCTGATGGAAGCGCGCGAGCGCGTCCCCGTCAAGACCATGATGGCCGAAGTGCTGTACGACACGCGCGATTCGGCCACGCGCAAGATCGTGCTCGATCGCGGCATCCAACATGGCGTGGAACTGGGCCGCCCCGTGATCGACAACCTTGGTGTGGTGGGACAGGTCACGCGCGTGTTCCCGTTCACCTCCGAAGTGACTTTGCTGACCGATGAAGAGCAGGCCATTCCCGTGCAGCTGCTGCGCAATGGCGTGCGCAGCGTGGCCATCGGGCGCGGCAAGTCCGGCACCATGGAGCTGCGCTTCACGGCCCCCAGCGCCGACATCCAGATCGGCGACATCGTCATTACCTCGGGCCTCGACGGCCTGTACCCGGCTGGCCTGGCCGTGGCGCGCGTGACCCTGGTCGAGCGCAATGCGCATGGCCCGTTCGGCCGCGTCGTGTGCCAGCCGCTGGCCGGCATCGAACGCAACACCCAGCTGCTCATTTTGATGACGTCGCCCGAGATTCCGCCGCGTCCGCCCGCTGAAGATATCAAGACGGGCCGCAAGATTGCCGGCAAGATGGCGCCGATCAAGGACCCTGCCAAGGAGGCTGCCGCTGCGGCAGCGCCTGCCGCCAAGCCGCCTGCCGCCAACGCGGCTGCGCCCGTGCCCGCAAAACCTGCGACGCCAGCGCCCGCACCTGCCGCCGTGCCACCGAAGGAAGCGACACGATGAACCGCCCGCATTACATCCTGCTGCCGGTCAGCCCCCTGTTCATCGGCTTTTCCCTGCTGTGCGCTTTTCTGCTGAACCTGCTGCCATGGGGGCAGTTCGTCGGCGTACCCGATTTCGTCGCGCTGGTGCTGGTCTTCTGGGGCATCCACCAGCCGCGCAAGGTCGGCATCGGCGTGGCCTTCTTCATGGGCCTGATGATGGACGTGCACGACTCGACCCTGCTGGGCGAGAATGCGCTGGCCTATACCTTGCTGTCGTATTTCGCCATCATGATGCACCGCCGCGTGCTGTGGTTCCCCATCATGACGCAGGCGCTGCACGTGCTGCCGCTGCTGCTGCTGACGCAGGCACTGCAATTGCTGACGCGTTTGATCGTCTCGGGCCGCTTCCCCGGCTGGCTCAATTTCATCGAGAGCTTCGTCGCCGTCGCCCTGTGGCCCATCGTCACGTGGATCTTGCTGGCACCGCAGCGCCGCGCCGTGGACCGCGACCATAACCGGCCGATCTAACGAGCGCCTGCCATGACTGAACTCAAGAACACCGAGCGCGAACTGCATTTTTTCCGCATGCGCCTGACCATTCTGGGCGCGCTCGTCTTCGTCTGCTTTTCGCTGCTGCTGGCGCGCTTCATCTGGCTGCAGGTGATCAAGCACGAGGACTATGCGACCAAGGCTGAAGACAACCGCATCGCCGTGGTACCCATCGTGCCCACGCGCGGCCTGATCCTCGACCGCAACGGCGTGGTCCTGGCGCGCAATTACTCGGCCTATACGCTGGAGATCACGCCGTCGAAACTGAGCGCCAGCCTCGATTCCGTGATCGACGAGCTGTCGACCCTGGTGCAGATCGACATCAAGGACCGCCGCCGCTTCAAGAAGCTGCTGGAAGAATCGAAGAACTTCGTCAGCGTGCCGCTGCGCACGCGTTTGACGGACGAGGAAGTGGCGCGCTTCACGGCGCAGCGTTTCCGCTTCCCAGGCGTCGAGGTGCAGGCGCGATTGTTCCGCCAGTATCCGATGGGCGAAGTGGCCTCGCACGTGGTGGGCTTCATCGGCCGCATCAACCGCAATGAAGCCAAGGGGCTGGAAGAGGGCGAGGACGCGGCCAACTACAACGGCACCGACCATATCGGCAAGGAAGGCCTGGAAAAAAGCTACGAAAAGCAGCTGCACGGCACCACCGGCTACGAAGAAGTGGAAGTGTCGGCCGGCGGGCGCGCCATGCGCACCCTGTCGCGCACGGCGGCCACCCCCGGCAACAACCTGATCCTGTCGATCGACATCGAACTGCAAAAAGTGGTCGAGGAAGCGTTCGGCGAATGGCGCGGCGCGGCCGTGGCCATCGACCCGGCCACGGGCGACATCCTCGCCTACGTGTCCAAGCCCGGCTACGACCCGAACCTGTTCGTCGACGGTATCGACCAGCAAAGCTGGAACGAACTCAATACCTCGCTGGACCGGCCGATGGTCAACCGTCCCCTGTCGGGCACCTACGCGCCCGGCTCGACTTTCAAGCCTTTCATGGCGCTGGCCGCGCTGGAACTGGGCAAGCGTACGCCGAGCCAGTCGATTTCCGATCCTGGTTTCTTCATGCTGGGCGGGCATATGTTCCGCGACGATAAAGTCGGCGGCCATGGCACGGTGGACATGCACAAATCCATCGTCGTCTCGTGCAACACCTATTATTATCAGCTGGGCCGCGACATGGGCATCGATGCCATTCACGACTTCATGAAGCCGTTCGGCTTCGGCCAGCTGACGGGCATCGACCTGAATAACGAAAAGACGGGCGTGCTGCCGTCGACGGAATGGAAGCGCAACCGCTTCAAGACGCCGCAGCAGAAAAAATGGGTGGGCGGCGACACGATTTCGGTGAGTAACGGCTCCGGCTACAATTCCTACACGCCGCTGCAGATCGCCCACGCGACGGCCAACCTGGCCAACAACGGCGTGGTGATGAAGCCGCATCTGGTGAAGATCATCGAAGACGCCGCCACGCGCGCGCGCACCCTGACGGTGCCGAAGGAAAGCTACCGCATTCCGCTCAAGCAGGAAAACATCGACACCATCAAGCGCGCCATGGTGGGCGTGACCAGCGAGCAGGGCGGCACGGCCGCGCGCATCTTCACCGGCGTGCAGTACACGGTGGGCGGCAAGACGGGTACGGCACAGGTGGTGGGCATCAAGAAAAACGAGAAGTACAATGCCAAGCTGCTGGCCGAGCGCCTGCGCGACAACGCCTTGTTTACGGCCTTCGCGCCGGCCGACAAGCCGCGTATCGCGATCGCCATCGTGGTGGAAAACGCGGGCTTCGGCGCCGGCGTGGCCGCACCGATCGCGCGCAAGGCGCTCGACTACTACCTGCTGGGCAAGCGTCCGAGCGACAAGGAAAGGGACACCACCAAGGTGCCCAAGGAAGATGTCGACGAAGTGCGCACCCTGGAAGAAATCACGGACGAGCAGGCCGCCCCGGCACCTGCCAGGCAATAAGGAAGCACATGCCCATTAACGAGAGGCGCTCGCTGTGGCGGCGCGCCAAACCCTACCTGGCGGTGTTCGATCCGCCGCTGATGATCATCATTCTGATGCTGCTCAGTACCAGCTTGCTGACCCTGTATTCGGCCAGCATCGGCATTCCCGGCAAGATCGAGGACCACTTGCGCAACATCCTGCTGTGCTTTTTTGTCATGTGGGTGGCGGCCAATGTCACGCCGCAGATGATGATGCGCATCGCCGTGCCCGTGTACACGGTATCGGTGATCCTGCTGGTGGCCGTGGCGCTGTTCGGCACCATCAAGCTCGGTGCGCGGCGCTGGCTGCATATCGGCGTGATCGACATCCAGCCGTCCGAATTCCTGAAGATCGCCACGCCGTTGATGCTGGCCTGGTTCTTCCAGCATAATGCGGGCGCCCTGCGCTGGAAGTCGTTCCTGATGGCGGCCGTGCTGCTGCTGGTGCCAGTCTACCTGATCGCGCGCCAGCCCGACCTGGGCACGGCGCTGCTGGTGGTGGCGGCCGGCTTTACCGTCATCTTCCTGGCCGGCCTGTCGTGGAAGGTGCTGGCCGGCTTGCTGATCACCTTTGTGTCCTGCCTGCCGATCGCCTGGTCGCACCTGCATGATTACCAGCGCGACCGCGTGATGATGCTGATCGACCCGACCAAGGACCCGCTGGGCAAGGGCTTCCATATTATCCAGTCCATCATCGCCATCGGTTCCGGCGGCATGACGGGCAAGGGTTGGACGCACGGCACGCAGGCCCACCTGGAATTCGTTCCGGAGCGCACGACCGATTTTATTTTTGCCGTATATTCCGAGGAATTCGGCCTGGTCGGTAACTTGATCCTGATGCTGATGTATTTGCTGCTGGTGGGACGGGGGATGATGATCGCCGCCAACGCCCCCAGTTTTTTCACTCGCCTGCTGGCAGGAGCGATAACTATGATTTTCTTTACGTATGCCTTTGTAAACATGGGCATGGTCAGCGGCATCGTGCCGGTGGTCGGCGTCCCCCTCCCATTCCTCAGCTATGGCGGCACCGCGCTGCTGACCCTGGGCGTGGCCACCGGTATCCTGATGAGTATTCAGCGCCACCGCAAGCTGGTGCAGACCTGATGCGGGCGCCTTTCGACACCTTCGCCATGCGCGGATTGAGCCTGGCGGTCTTGCTGACCCTGGCCGCCTGCGGCACCACGCCGCAAAAGTCCGCATCGAATAACGTGCCGCTGCCGTCCGGCGGCAAGGTCAAGGTGCCCGTGCGCCAGGATCCCACCTTGCCGGTATTGCCGGCGGCCGGCTCCGGGCGCGGCGGCTACTACAAGGATGACGGTCCCGGCGACAATCCGCCGGCCAACCTGCGCGACGTACCCGACGCGGAAGTGCGCAACGAGCCGTATTCGACGCGCTCGAACCGCCCGTATGTCGTCTTCGGCAAGACCTACACGCCGATCACCGACAACGAACCGTTCAAGCAGAAGGGCACGGGCACCTGGTATGGCAAGAAGTTCCATGGCCAGCGCACCTCGTCGGGCGAAATCTACGATATGTACAAGATGACGGCGGCCCACCCGACCTTGCCGATTCCATCGTATGCGCGCGTGACGAGCATCGACAGCGGCCAGCAGGTGATCGTGCGCATCAACGACCGCGGCCCGTTCCACGCCACGCGCGTCATCGACGTGTCCTATACGGCGGCGCTGAAACTGGGCTTCCTTGGCAAGGGCAGCCACCAGGTGGTCGTCGAACGCCTGCTGCCGGCCGATATCGACGCCATCCTGGCCGCTCGCGCGGCGCCGAAGCCGGTGCCGTCGGTGGTGGCCAGGTCGATCGATACGCCGGCCGACAGCGAACCGGAAATGCGCGCCGTGGTGCAGCCTGAAATCACCGCGCTGTCAGCGGTCGATGCCACCGTGGCCGCGCCCGCGCCAGCGGCGCTGGCCACCGGCTTCTACCTGCAGCTGGGCGCCTATTCGCGTGCGGACAATGCGGAAGCGGGCCGCGCGCAACTGGCGCCGTATGCGCAAACGCTGGGCAATCTCGATGTGGTGCCGGCCGGCCCGTTGTTCCGCCTGTACGGCGGACCGTTTACGAGCCGCACCGATGCGGCGCGCGCGGCGGCCAGCCTGCCGGCGTCGGCGGGTGTCAAACCGATCGTCATTGAGAGGTAAGCGTAGGTCGGATTAGCGGGGCCGCCGAGGTGTGCAAGCGCGTAATCCGACACTATGGTTGGCGTCGCTGGCGTCGTCGGATTACGCGCAAGCGCTAATCCGACCTACCTGGCTGGCATCAAGCTGATCGTCATTGAGAGATGAGCGTAGGTCGGATTAGGCGCAAGGCGCCGTAATCCGACGCGATTGTCAGCAGTTATTTACAGGAGCGCAGTTCCTGCTCCGGGAACTGCGTTTTGATTTTTTCCAGCCGCGCGCGCGTGGCCGCGTCGAGGTCGCGGAACTGGTAAGCGAATTGCTTGCTGGCGCTGTAGCGCGGCGCGATGCGGGCGCTGTGCACGCCCTGTTTGTTGAGCATTGCCAGCTGGCTTTGCGCGCTCGTTTCCGACTTGAACACGCCCAGTGAAATGCCCCAGCGCAGCGGGCTGCTTTCATTCATGATGAAGTAGTTCGTCACGCCCAGCTGCTTCAATTCGCCGGCCTTGCGGTCGGCGCCTTCCTTGCTTCCCTGCGGCGGGATATACACCATGTAGCTGGAAATGTCCTGGCCGGCCACGTTGCGGCGCGACTGGCGGTCGCCCAGGTCCAGCGCGGCCAGTTGCGCTTCGAAGCGGCGGCCGTCGGCCAGCAGGAAATTGCCCACTTCCGTACACGCATACGATGGCGGCGCCGCTGGTGCGGCCGCTGCCGGTGCCGCGCCGTCGGTGGCTGGCGGTGCGGCAGGCGCCGTGGCCTGCTCCTGCGTCAGCAAGGTGAGCTTGCTCGCCTGAAGCTGGTTTTTCAGGCGCGCCGGTTCGCGCATCTCGGTGCGAAAACTGCCCAGATAACCCTGGCCGATGGCCAGCACCAGCAGGTTGACGCCGGCCAGCAGCCAGAAGACGAATTTCAGCATACGTGGTTTCCTTGTGTTCCTGCGGCCCCGGCGCGCGCGGCCGCCTGCAGGCCGATCATGACGATATTGTCGACCAGGTGCAGCGGCACCGCCAGCGCCAGGGCCGGTGCGATGCGCGGCGCGGCGCCGCCCGACAGCAGGCAGGCGCTGGCGCCGTGCATGCGCACGGCCCGTTCGATGGCGCCCGCCTGGGCCGCCAGGCAGCCGGAGAGGATGGCGTCGTCCGTGTTGTCGGCAAAGCCGGCCGGCAGCATGGCGTCGCCGGCGATTTGCGGCAGCTGCGCCGTATTGCGCGCCAGCGAACTGGCCATCAGTCCCAGTCCCGGCAAGATCATCCCGCCGAGGAAAACGCCGTCGGCGGTGACGGCGTCGATGGTGGTGGCGGTGCCGCAATTGGCGACGATGACGGCCTGGCCAGGCGCCAGCGCCTGCGCACCGATGGCGGCGGCAAAACGGTCGCAACCCAGCTGCGACGGCGCGCGGTAGCCATTCGTCAGGCCCGCCAGCTGCGGCAGCGAGACAAAGTCACGCGGCGCGACCGGCAGCATGGCGCGCAGGCGCGTGCCGATATTGGTGCCCGCCACGTTCGACAGCAGCGCCTCATGGATGGCCAGTTGCGCCCATTGCGCGGCCAGGGTATCGATCTGCGCATGCGCGACGGCGCCGCTGGCCAGCCAGCCTCCGGCGGCACTGTCGGCGGCCACGAGTGCCCATTTGATGCGCGTATTGCCAGCGTCGATCAGCAGCAGCATGTGCTTACTCCCCCAGCAGGCGCAAGGACACGTCGCCGGACATGACTTCCTGCAGGCCGCCATCGGTGCGCAGCAGCAGCCGGCCCAGGTGATCCACGCCGGCCGCCACGCCTTGCTGCAGCAGCTGGCCGTTGTCGAGGATTTTCACGTGCTGGCCCTGCCAGGCATGCAGCAGGTTCCAGCGCTCCGTAAACGGCGCAAAGCCCGTGTCGTCGAATTCTGCCAGCACGCCGGCCAGGCGGCTGAGCAGCGCGGCCACCAGGGTATTGCGTTCCATCTGCGCCAGCCAGGGCACGGCCGAGACGCTGCGGCCGATTTGCCGTTCCAGCGCATCGGGCATCAGCAGATTGATGCCGCAGCCGATGACGGCCCACACGCCGCCGTCGGGCGCCTGCTGCGTTTCGACGAGGATGCCGGCCAGTTTATGGCCATCCTTGAGCATGTCGTTCGGCCACTTCAGCTGCACCGGCACGCCCAGCGAGGACATGGTTTCGGCCAGCGCCACGCCGACGGCCAGCGGCAATCCCACCAGTTGATGCAGCGGTCCCTTGAAGCGCCAGGCCAGCGAGAACATCAGGCTGGCGTCCGCCTGCGACACCCACGGCCGTCCGGCGCGCCCCCGTCCGGCAGTTTGCTGGCCGGCGATGCGCAGGGTGGGGCCTGCCAGGGTGGCGCAGCGCGCCAGCAAGTCGGCGTTGGTCGATCCCGTTTCGTCGACCACCTCTATGCATACGTGGGCGGCGCCCGTGGCGCAATGGGCGGCGATGGCCGCGCTGTTCAAGTCTGAGTGCTTCGTCATGGTGATAGGGTCAGTTGCGCGCCTTGTGCGGCGCATTCGCGAAGGCCCGGTCGTAGACGGCATTGGGCAGCGCGCGCAGCAGCTTGGCGACGACGCCCATCTGCCACGGGATCACGCGGTAGCTGTCGCCGTCGGCGATGGCGCGCGCGGCGCGCACGGCGAATTTTTCGGCCGGCATCAAAAAGGGCATGCGGTAGGCGTTGTGGCGCGTCATCGGCGTGTCGATGTAGCCGGGCGTGATGGTGACGACCTTGATGCCCGCCGGTTTCAATTCCAGGCGCAGCGATTCGCAGTAGCTGATGACGGCCGCCTTCGAGGCGCTGTAGGCTTCGGCGCCGGGCAGGCCGCGGATGCCGGCCACGCTGCCGATGCCCACCAGGTGTCCGCTGCCCTGGCTTTTCATGGCGGCGATGAAGGGCGCGAAGGTGGCGACGGTGGCCGTGACGTTGATGGCGATGAGGCGCGCGAAGGCGTCGAGGTCTTCCGCGTGTTCGCTCAGGGTGCCGTACGACACGCCGGCGCTGGCGATGACGATGTCGATGCCGCCGGCATGGGCGATGAAGTCATCTGCCGCGCTTTTCAGGGCGGCGTGGTCGCACACGTCGACGGCATAGGCGCGGTGGCGTTCAGGGTGGGGCAGGGAAGCGATCAGTTGCCGCAGCGTGTCGCCGCGGCGGGCCAGCAAGCCCAATTGGGCGCCCTGGCGCGCGTACTTCAGCGCCAGGGCGGCGCCCAATCCGCTCGACGCGCCCGTGATGAAAACGCGTTGCATCAGGCGATGCCCGGGCGCGCCAGGGTAGTGGCCATGCTTATTTCTTTTCCGCTTTGGCTTTCGCGACCAGCACGTCCATCACGGTGAGCGCCTGGGCGTTCAACTGCTCTTCGTTCTTGGCCGACTTGCTGCCTTGATCGGCTTGCGAAGGCGACGTGATGTAGCGGCCGTCGATGGCGATCATGGGCCAGAACGTCACGTTATAGCCCTGCATCATGGCATCCGCACGGCGCACGCGGGCCGAGATGCCCATCGAACGGTAGGTGTCGATGAATTTCTGGCGGTCCACGCCCTGCTTGGCGACGAAATCGAAGACGGCATCGTCGGTGTTCAGGCGGTTGCGTTCCACATGCATGGCGTGGAAGACGCTGGTGTGCAGCTTGTCGACCAGGCCCATGGCTTGCAGGGTGAAGAACAGCCGCTGCTGCGGCGCCACGCTCTCGTCGCGCGACACGTGCACGCGCTTGAAGACGATGTTGTCGCCCTGTTTCTTGACCCAGGCCGCCAGTTGCGGCTCGAGCACGTTGCAATGCGGGCAGTAATAGGCGAAGAATTCCGTCACTTCGATTTTCTTGCCCGATTCCGTCGCCTGCGGCGTGGGCAGGGTTTCGTATTCGACGCCGTTCTTCGGGTCGGCCGGCGAGGCCGATGCGCCCATGGCGGCGGTGCACAGTGCGGCGGCGATCAGGATGTTCTTCAGAAAACGCATGCTGGTTCCTTATTTTTGGTTGCGGACGACGGCGACGTCGATACCGTTTTCAGACAGTTTGGTGCGTGCGCGGTTCATCGCTTCGAGCTGGTTGAACGGCCCGATGCGCACGCGGTGCAGCACGCCGGCGTCGGTGCTGCGGTCGCTGATGGCCGCTTCGAAGCCGAGCAGCGCCAGTTTGCCGCGCGTGCTTTCGGCGTCCGACATGTCGTGGAAGGCGCCGGCCTGCAGATAATAAATCCATTTGTCGCTGGCTGCATCGGCCTTGGCCTCTTTCACGTCGGCCTTCGCTTGCGGTGCTGGCGTCGCTGGTGCCGCCGCTGGCGTTTTCGGCGCCGGCTTGTCTTTCAACGTACCGATCAATTCCTGCAGCGCATCCGGTGGCGGCGCCTTCGGCTGCTGCGCTGGCGCGGGCGCCGGTGCTGCCGGCTGCGTCGGCGTGACGATCTCGCGTGGCTCCTTGGAGAAGTCGCGCGCCGCTTCCTTGGCCGCTTCCTTGTTGCCGTACATCGGCTTGTTCGGGTCGGCGATCTGGCCGGCCGTCGGTTCGGCCGATTTGCCGGCCTTGCCCGACTTGTCGGTGAACGGCGAGGCGCCCTTGGTGATCACCAGGGCGACCACGACGGCGATGCCCAGGCCGATGACCAGGCCGATGATGATGCCGACCAGGGTATTGCCCTGCTGGCGCCGGGACGAAGAGAAGCGGGAAACATGATTCATTGACTGTTTGACCTTCGCGATTACATTTTGTTTGGCGCGGACACGCCGATCAGTGCCAGGCCGTTGCGCAGTACCTGGCGCGCGGCGATGACGAGAGCCAGGCGGGCCATCTTGACGGCTTCGTCCTCGACCAGCACTTTTTCGGCGAAGTAGAAGCTGTGCAGGTTGGCGGCCAGGTCGCGCAGGTAGAAGGCGACTTGATGCGGTCCCAGTTCCGCTTGCGCGCGCGCCAGCATTTCCGGATAGGCGGCCAGGGTCGCCAGCAGGGTCGCTTCCGTCGGCGCCGTCAGGGGAGACAGGTCAACGCCGGCAACCGTGCTTTCATCGCCGCCCCAGTTTTCCAGGATGCGGCAGATGCGCGCATGCGCGTACTGCACGTAATAGACGGGGTTTTCATCGGTGGTTTTCAGCGCCACGTCGACGTCGAAGACGAATTCCGTGTCGGCCTTGCGCGAGATCAGGAAGAAGCGCACGGCGTCGCGGCCCTTGGCGATGTCGCCGCCGCCCGACCATTCGATCAGGTCGCGCACGGTCACGTAGGAGCCGGCGCGCTTCGAAATCTTGACTTCTTCGCCGTCTTTCATGACGGTGACCATCTTGTGCAGCACGTAGTCGGGGTAGCCTTGCGGGATGCCCATGTCGACGGCCTGCAGGCCGGCGCGTACGCGTGCGATGGTGCCGTGGTGGTCGCTGCCCTGGATATTGATGGCCTGCACGAAGCCGCGCTGCCATTTCACCAGGTGGTACGCGACGTCCGGCACGAAATACGTGTAGGTGCCGTCCGTCTTGCGCATCACGCGGTCCTTGTCGTCGCCGAAGTCGGTGGTGCGCAGCCACAGCGCGCCATCCTGCTCGTAGGTGTGGCCGGCCTTGATCAGGGTTTCGACGGCGCTGTTGACCTTGCCGTCCGCGTACAGCGACGATTCCAGGTAGTAATTGTCGAACTTCACGCCGAACGCCTGCAAGTCGATGTCCTGTTCGTTGCGCAGGTAGGTGACGGCAAACGGGCGGATCGAGTCGATGTCTTCCACGTTGCCATTGGCCGTGGCAGGCTGGCCATCGCTGGCCGAGACGGTCTTGCCGGCCTTGAAGTCGTTGGCGATATCGGCGATGTAGTCGCCGTTGTAGGCGGACTCGGGCCATTCGGCGTCGCCGGGCTTGAAGCCGCGCGCGCGCGCCTGCACGGAATTGGCCAGGGTCTGGATCTGCACGCCCGCATCGTTATAGTAGAACTCGCGCGTCACTTGGTAGCCTTGCGCGTCGAACAGCGAGGACAGGGCGTCGCCCAGGGCCGCTTGGCGGCCGTGGCCCACGTGCAGCGGACCGGTCGGGTTGGCCGAGACGAATTCCAGGATGACTTGCTTGCCGGCGCCTGCCGTGCTGCGGCCATAGCTGTCGGCCTCGCCCAGGATGGTTTTCACGACGGCCTGCTTGGCGGCGTTTGACACGCGCACGTTGATGAAGCCGGGACCGGCTATTTCCACTGCCTCGACCAGGCCCTTGCCGGCCGGGTTGGCCAGCACGGCCGTCACGATGGTTTGCGCCAGTTCGCGGGGATTCTGTTTCAGCTGCTTGGCCAGTTGCATGGCGATATTGCAGGCGACGTCGCCATGCGATGCATCGCGTGGTCGCTCGAGCACCACGGTAGGCTCGAGCGTAGTGCCGGCCAGGACGGGAGCGAGGGCGGCCTGGAACAGGGCGATGATTTCTTGTTTCTGTTGGGCGAGCATGAGCAGGATGGCGGTGGAACCGCGTTAAGAATGAATAGAATGAATCAAAAAGCAAAACGGACGGCAAGTACACAAGCCGCCCAGACTGCGTTAATTATACTGGTTTGCCGCCGGGAACAATACGCCAGCCGGCAGTGTTCCCGTGCTGGCGCGTTTCACGATATTATCAGGACAGCATGCCCATGTTGGTGCGCGAAAACATCAGCATGGTGCATTCTGCTTGTATATATGCAGTTTTTTGCCGCAATTTACAGGTATCGCTGCAATCGCTTGGGCCAGAGGGCGCCACAAACGCTACAATCGACCCTTTATTGATGACGCGCGGCCGCGACTTTGCCTCCATGCAGCCCGCCGCGCGCAGCCACACCGGATAACTATGAACAAGCGCCCCACGCTGAAATTGAAAACCAAGCCGGCGCCAGGCCAGGCTCCTGCCGTACCGAAATTGCGTCCCAGCTACCATCCCGACCTGAAACCGGTCTTGCAGCCAGGCTTCCAACCCGATTTGCGCGCCGACTCGCTGGCGTTTTGCCTGCTGGGCGCGGCCAATGCCGTAGCGCAAGTGCGCACGGGCACGGCCCTGCCGCAGGCGCTGGCCAAAGTGTTTACGCAATCGAACGCCAGCCCGCAGGCGCGCGGCGCCATCCAGGATATTTCCTACCGTACCATGCGCCAGCTGGGCCGCAGCGAAACCCTGGTCGGCCTGATGACGTCGAAGGCGCCCGAGCCGCCGATGCTGGCCGCCTTGCTGTGCTGCGCGCTGTCCTTGATGTCGGCCGAGCCGGGCGAGCAGCCATACGAAGAATTCACGGTGGTCGACCAGGCCGTCACGGTCGCCACGTCGCACCCTGACCTGGCGCACGCCAAGGGCATGGTCAACGCTGTCTTGCGCCGTTTCTTGCGCGAGCGCAAATCCTTGCTGGAAGCGGCCCTGCAGCAACCGTTGGCGCAATGGAATTATCCGCAGTGGTGGATCGACTCGCTGCGCCTGGCCTATCCGCGCGACTGGCAAGCCATTTTGACGGCCGGCAATGCCGTGCCGCCATTGACCCTGCGCGTGAATCGCCGCAAGAGCACGGTCGAAGCGTATCTGGCCGTGCTGGCGGAAGCGGGCATCGCCGCGCGCCAGGTGGGACCGTTCGCCGTGCGCCTGGACAAGCCGATCGGCGTGGCCCTGATCCCCGGCTTCGAGCAGGGCGTCGTTTCCGTGCAGGATGCTGGCGCGCAACTGGCCGCGCCGCTGCTGGACTTGCAGGACGGCATGCGCGTGCTGGACGCTTGCGCGGCGCCGGGCGGCAAGACCTGCCACATCCTGGAACTGGCCGACGTGCAAGTGACCGCCATCGACGCGGACGCCAAGCGTTTGCCGCGCATCGCGGAAAATCTCGAGCGCCTGGGCCTGGACGCCACCCTGAAGGCGCAGGATGCGCAATCGAGCGCGTGGTGGGACGGCCAGCAGTACGACCGCATCCTGGCCGACGTGCCGTGCACGGCCTCTGGCATCGTGCGCCGCCATCCCGATATCCGCTGGTTGCGCCGCAAGGGCGACGCGTTCCAACTTGCAACACTTTCATCCAAAATTCTGGACAACCTGTGGCAGATGCTGCGCCCCGATGGTAAATTGCTGTTCGTGACATGTTCATTGTGGCCGCAGGAGTCCGAGGCACAGGCGGCGGCATTTGCGGTGCGCAATAATGCGACCCGATTGACAGCGCCTGGCCAGCTGTTGCCGACCGGCAGCGCGGAGCAGGACCACGACGGTTTGTTCTATGCGCTATTCCAAAAAAATGCGGCTTGAGCGATTCGTCGAACCTTATCCTACGGACTACACCGGCACACCTGTGACAACACGACTCTTCCGACTCCTGGCCCTGCTGCTGATGCTGGCATGTACGATGCCACGCGCGCATGCCGCCGATATGGTCGAGATCACCCGTGCCTACATCGAGGCTAGCGAAGAGGGCTACAAGCTGGCCGCCACATATTCCTTCGAGCTCAATCACGACCTTGATGATGCCGTGCAGCATGGCGTGCCGCTGTTTTTCACGACGGAAATCGAACTGACCCGGCCCCGCTGGTACTGGTTCGATGAAAAGGCCATCGTGGCGCGCCAGACCAGCCGGCTGTCGTACAACGTGCTCACGCGCCAGTACCACGTGTCGGGCGGCGGCTTGCAGCAAAGCTTTGCCACGCTCGACGATGCGCTGTTCCTGATCCGCCGTCCCAGCCGCTGGCTGGTGGCGCGGCGCGGCGAACTGAAAGTGGGGCAGACGTATAACGTCACCTTGCGCATGGGCATGGACCGCGACTACCTGCCCAAGCCGATACAGGTCAATGCCTTCAATAACAGCGACTGGCGCCTGGCTTCGAATAAAAAAACCTTTTTGTATACGGCGGAGTAGTGAGTCAAGCATTGCGCTATCTGCTGGTGGTGGGCGGCGGCATTGTCAGTATCCTGCTGTTCCTGCTGGCGTCGGCTTCCGACAATTCCGGCTTTTTCGACCGTTACTACACCTGGCTGCTGGGCCTGAACGCGGCCGTCGCCGTCTCCCTGCTGGCGCTGGTGGGCATTTCCCTGGCCCGCCTGTACGCGCGCTACAAGAGCGGCAAGTTCGGCTCCAAGCTGATGACGCGCCTGGTGATGCTGTTCGCCGCCGTCGGCATCCTGCCGGGCCTCGTGATTTTCCTTGTCTCCGTGCAATTCGTCTCCCACTCCATCGAATCCTGGTTCAACGTCAAGATCGAAGCGGCGCTGGAATCGGGGATTGAGCTGGGCCGTGCCGGCCTCGATGCGGCCCTGGTCGAGCTCGACCACCGGGGCCACAAGGCCGTCGAAGAAATGGGCGCCGACCCGGTGGCCGGTCCGGCCGTGCTGACCAGCCTGTTGCGCGAGGAGGGCATGCAAAACGCCATGCTCGTCAGCGGCGACGGCGTGTTGCTGGCCAGTGCCGGGCCGCACAGCGCGGCCGACTTGCCGACGCCGGCCATGCTGGTGCAGGCGGCCTCGCCGGCCGGCTATGCCTCGGCCGAAGGGGGCTTGGAATTGCACGATGATGGCACGGAGTCGGGCGGCGGCGGTTTCCGCTCGGGCCTGCCGGCGTCGCTGGAAACGGCGGCCAGCCTGCGCCTGCGCGTGCTGGTGGCCGTGCCGGGCCCCTCCGTCTCGCCCCGCTACCTGCAACTGCTGCAGGCGGTGCCGCCCAAGCTGGCGACGAATGGCGAAGTGCTGCGCGCCGCCTACAGCGAATACAAGGAACGTTTCGTCGCGCGCGTGGGTCTGCGCAAGATGTACATGGAAATCCTCACTTTGACCTTGCTGCTGGCCATCTTTGGCGCCATCGGCAGCGCTTTCCTGATCGCGGGCAACCTGGCCCAGCCCCTGCTGCTGCTGGCCGAAGGCACGCGCGCCGTGGCCGAGGGCGACCTGTCGCCGCGCCCCATCGTCGCCACCAAGGATGAACTGGGCACCCTGACGCAGTCGTTCAACATCATGACGCGCCAGTTGCTCGATGCGCGCACGGCCGTGGAAAGCAACCGCGCCGCGCTGCAAAACGCCAAGGCCCACCTGGAATCGGTGCTGGCGAACATGTCGGCCGGCGTGATGGTGCTCGACGGCGACTTCAAGCTGGTGACCTGCAATGAATCGGTCGAGCGCATCCTCCAGCATTCGGGCACGAGCATGGTGGGCCAGCCGCTGGCGCATATTGCTGGAATGGAAGAATTTGGCGGCGCCATCATCAGCGCCTTCACGGCGCAAAGCGCGCAATCGGCGTCGGGCCGCAACCAGCAGCGTCTGCACTGGCAGCGGCAGATCGAGATTCCACGCCGCCTGGGCAGCAGTGCCGACGAGCATGACATCACCTTGCTGGCGCGCGGTTCGCGCCTGCCGCTGGAGTCCGGCAGCGGCTACATCGTCGTGTTCGATGATATTTCCGACGTCATTTCCGCACAGCGCTCGATCGCCTGGGGCGAGGTGGCACGCCGCCTCGCGCATGAAATCAAGAATCCGCTCACGCCGATCCAGCTGTCGGCCGAGCGCCTGCAGATGAAGCTCGAAGGCAAGCTGGAGCAGCCCGATGCGGATTTGCTCAGCCGCGCCACCACCACCATCGTCAAGCAGGTCGATGCGATGAAGCGCATGGTCGACGACTTCCGCGACTATGCGCGCACGCCGCCGGCCGTGCTCACGCCGCTGCGCCTGAACGAGCTGATCGAAGAGATACTGAACCTGTACCTGCGCGGCGACGATGGCGACATCATCCACCCGCTGCTGGCGCCGAATCTGCCGATGGTGATGGGCGATCCGACCCAGTTGCGCCAGGTGATTCACAACCTGCTGCAGAACGCGCAGGACGCCATGGCCGACCTGCCGCCGGACTCGCCGCATCCGCGGATTGACGTGAGGACGGAAGCAATTCATTATCGCAGTGCGGACGGCGGCGTGAATATCGCCGTGCGGCTGGCCATCACGGACAATGGTCCTGGTTTTGCACCCAAAATCCTGGCGCGCGCGTTCGAGCCGTATGTGACCTCGAAGGCCCGCGGCACGGGATTGGGCCTGGCGATGGTAAAGAAAATTATCGATGAACACGGCGGACGCATCGATATCGAGAACCGGGTCGACGGCAATGGCGCTTCGGTGGTCATTTTGCTGTTAAAGTTAGCTCCCGACGCTCCTGCCCAGGAATTCCTGGCGTGAGGGTCTGGTTTAGTATTTAAAACACTAATAAAATCATAGTTGTCCGCCGCGTGCATCTTGTGCGCGACGGCCGGCGAAATGAGGAAGGCAAGACACGAATGGCAAACATACTCGTAGTGGATGATGAAATGGGTATCCGTGAGTTGCTCTCGGAAATTTTGGGCGACGAAGGACATGCTATCCAGCTGGCCGAAAATGCGCAGCAGGCGCGCGAAGCGCGTGCCGCCGGTGCGCCGGATCTGGTATTGCTGGATATCTGGATGCCCGACACCGATGGCGTCACCTTGCTCAAGGAGTGGCAGCGCGATGGCTTGCTGACCATGCCGGTGATCATGATGTCGGGCCACGCCACCATCGATACGGCGGTCGAGGCGACGCGCATCGGCGCCATGAACTTCCTGGAAAAACCGATTGCCCTGCAAAAACTGCTGAAGGCGGTCCAGCAAGGCTTGACGCGGGCCCAGGAAACCGTGCGCGCGCCGAGCGTGGCGCCGCGTCCCGTGGCGCCCGTGGTGGCCGAGGAAAGCAGCCATCCCGTGCCCAGCTTTGGCGGCAGCGCGCCGCAACAGCTGATGGTGCGCCCAGGCATCGCCGTACCGGCGGTGGCCGAAGGCCATGGCTACAACCTGTCGTTCGACTTGCCGCTGCGCGAGGCGCGCGATGCGTTCGAGCGCATGTATTTCGAACACCACCTGGGCCGCGAAGGCGGCAGCATGACCCGCGTGGCGGAAAAAACGGGCCTGGAACGCACCCATCTGTATCGCAAGCTGAAACAGCTGGGCGTCGAACCGGGCAAGCTGGCCAAGAAAGGCCTGTGACGTCAGCCGTACGGCGTCCGACGCCGCTGACCCTGGTCAGCGGTGGTCGCGCCGCCGAGCGCGAGGCGGCCATCGCGCAGGCCTTGCAGCCTGGCCACGCGACTGCCGTGATCCTCGAGGGGCTCTCCGACGGCAACGCCATCCTGGCCGACCTGGCCGAAGAAATTTCCCCTTCCTCATCGTTTCCATTGCAACTGTTGCGCATCGCGCCCGGTTGCCTGTGCTGCAGCGGCAATCTCGTATTGCGTGTAACATTAAATCGTCTGCTGCGCCATCCACCCGCGCGCCTGTTCATCAGCCTGGCCGACGCCTCGCATATCGAACAGCTGCGCACCTGGCTGACCGCCAGTCCCTACGATGTCCTGCTGGCGCTGGAAGCAGACTTGATTGTTTCTTCAACGTAGCTTCCTGATCGCCTTACCGCAGTCGCAGTTTGCATCTCGTTACAACTCTGTAGCCCGCAGGGTGGCATTGCCGCTTGAAATGGCGGCGTGGGAACCCCACCTCTGTCCTGAAACCGCAAGAGTTTCTCTTGCTTGAGCGAAGGATGCAAAATGAACCTGATCTATAACAGCGAACAATATAGCGTTGTGGAATTCGGCGTCGATGGCGACCTGGAAGCCCTGCGCTTTGGCGGTTATGAAATCGTCGACAAGGGGGGCAAGCGGGAAACGTTTATCGCCGGTATCCTTGCGCAAAACTTCCGCCGCGACGTCACGGAATTGATCGCCAGCGAACCGAGCATGGAAGAGATCGATGAATTCTTGGGTAGCTACGATTCCCTCATGAGCCAGCCCGTCCTGTTGCACTGATGTGATAGCCATCGCCGCCATACCAATCCGCCAGACGGCGTGGTATGGTGGCCGTGTTATCCAGCTGCAAACAGACCATGTGCCAACTTCTCGGAATGAATTGCAATGTCCCCACGGACATTGTCTTTAGTTTTACCGGCTTCGCCATGCGCGGCGGCCATACCGATACCCACCATGATGGCTGGGGCATCGCCTTTTTCGAGGGCGCCGGCGTGCGCCATTTTGTCGACCACCAGGCGGCCATCGCCTCGCCTGTGGCCGAACTGATCAAACGCTACCCGATCAAGTCGCGCAATGTCATCGCGCATATCCGCAAGGCCACGCAAGGCCAGGTGGCGCTGGAAAACTGCCACCCCTTCGTGCGCGAACTGTGGGGCCGCTACTGGGTCTTTGCCCACAATGGCGATTTGAAGGATTTCAACCCCGTGCTGACGGGCAGTTACCGTCCCGTCGGCTGCACCGACAGCGAGCGGGCTTTCTGCTACTTGCTGCAGGAATTGCACGCGCGCTTTGGCGACGCCCCGCCGGCTTTGCCACAACTGCATGCGGCGCTGGCGGACTTGTTGCCCAGCATCGCGGCCCACGGCACGTTCAACATGATGCTGTCGAGCGGCGAGGCGCTGTTTGCCCATTGCTCGACCAGCTTGCACTATCTGGTGCGACAACATCCGTTTCCAACTGCTAAACTCTCCGATGAAGACCTGAGCGTGGACTTTTCCCAGGTGACGACGCCCCAGGACAGAGTGGCCGTGATCGTTACCCAGCCGCTGACGACGAATGAACAATGGACGGCGTTTGTGCCCGGCGAATTGAAATTATTTGTCGACGGGATGGTGCAAGACACGCCAGTGGCCTAATTTGTTGACGACAATACGCTGGATTGCTGCCAAAATACCCACAGCGCGGGCGGAATTCAGCTAAAGTATTGTCAATAGTGAACCTTGATGCGGGCGCGGCGCGGCCGGTGTCACTCGACGTGATTGATGAAGAGTTAATGATCGATATTTCCAGCAACGACATCACCCCGAAACCCTTGCGCGTGCGCGAGTTTTATCTGGGTCGACAACCTATCCTCGACCGCAACCAGGCCCTGTTCGGCTATGAGTTGCTATTCCGCAACGCTCCGGTCGGCCCCGCCAACATTACCAGCGACCTGTCCGCCACGGCGTCCGTCATCGCCCACGCTTCCCAACTGGGCATGGAAAAGGTCATCGGCGACGCGCTCGGTTTCGTCAACGTCGATGCCGACGTGATCATGAGCGACATCTTCGTCTTCCTGCCGCGTGAAAAAGTCGTGCTGGAAATCGTCGAATCGATGCCCGTCACGCCGGAAGTGCGCGCGCGCATCAGCGAACTGGTGGGCCATGGCTTCACCTTCGCGCTGGAAAACGTCGTCTCCGATACGGCGCAAGTGCAGGAACTGTTGCCGCTGGTGCAGTACGTCAAGATGGACATGAGCACGGTCGACCCGAAAGTGCTGGCGGCGCTGGCGCCCCGTTTCAAGCGGGAAAACAAGAAACTGGTGGCGGAAAAGGTCGAGACGCGCGAAGAATTCAAGTCGGGCCTGGACCTGGGCTTCGATTACTTCCAGGGTTATTACTTTGCCAAGCCGGCCATCATGACGGGCAAGAAGTTGTCGCCGTCGCAACTGGCCGTCATGGAACTGATGACCTTGGTGACGTCGGACGCCGACAACATGGACATCGAGCGCGCCATCAAGCGCGACGTGTCCCTGGCCCTGAACCTGCTGCGCCTGGTCAATACGCCGGCCGTGGGCGCGCGCCAGCGCATCGATTCGCTGAGCCAGGCCGTCACCGTATTGGGCCGCCGCCAATTGCAGCGCTGGCTGCAAATCATGCTGTACGCGGAGCCAAGCAAGCGCGGCCATAGCATGACGCCGCTGCTGATGCTGGCCACCACGCGCGGCCGTTTGCTCGAATTGCTCGCACATAAACTGCGCCCGAACCACGCCCACTCGGCCGATATCGCCTTTACGGTCGGCATCATGTCACTGATGGATACCCTGTTCGGCGTGCCGATGTCGGAAATCCTCAGCCAGATCGAAGTGATCGACGAAGTGGCTGAAGCGCTGCTGTCGCGCGAGGGATTCTACGGCGACCTGCTGCGCCTGGCTGAATGTATCGAGCGCATCGAAGACATGGAAGGCGAGATCGTGCCGACCCTGCGCGACCTGGCCATGTCGCCGGACGACCTGGTGGAGCTGGAAATGGCCGCCTACGAATGGAGCGATAACGTCGTCCGCTACGCACTGTAGGTCGGATTAGGCCCAAAGGGCCGTAATCCGACAACATTGTTGGCGCGTTCTCAAAAGCCCTGCACGGCGTCGCCGTAGCAGGGCTTTTTTACGCCATCACGCCGCCGCGCCGGGCCAGTGCTTGTGCAGCTCGGGGTCGGTGCGCAGTTCCCACAGGGCCAGCACGACGACGGCGATACCGACGAGCAGTTCGTTCCACATGACGACGGGCTGATCGGCCAGGCGCAGGATCCACGGCGAGGCGGCGACCCACACGCCGACGAGCAGGTTGACGACGACGGCCCAGAAATAGGTCTTGTACAGGTCGAAGGCGGCCAGCACGGCGATCACCAGGCCCGAGACAAGGGCGTTGATCATCTGCGGCGAGCCTTCGGGATAGGAAAAGGCCCAGGGCGAGACGACCAGCCATAAGCCCAGCAACAGGATCACTTGGTCCTGCCAGCGTTTCAGTTTGAAGTTGGTTGCCATATATCCTCCTTAGCCAGTCAGGGAACGGGCCGGAGCGGGCATGCAGCATGCCGGCCGGCATACTGCGTTAGTGCGCTGCGGCGCGCGGAAAGTTCCGCGCGCCTTGTGCTTAAATTATGACAGATTGGGCGCCAGCCAGCGTTCCACGTCCTCGATATTGGCGCCACGGCGCTTGGCCATGTCTTCCACCTGGTCCATGCCGATCTTGCCGACGACGAAGTATTTCGACTCCGGGTGGGCAAAGTAAAAGCCGGACACGGCCGCGCCGGGGAACATGGCATACGATTCCGTCAGCTGCATGCCGATTTCCTCGGCCTGCATGACCTCGAACATCTGTTTCTTGACCGTGTGCTCGGGGCAGGCCGGGTAGCCGGGCGCCGGGCGGATGCCGACATATTTCTCGGCGATCATGTCGTCGTTGCCCAGGTGCTCGTCCGGCACATAGCCCCACAAATCCTTGCGCACGCGCTCGTGCAGGTATTCGGCAAACGCCTCGGCCAGGCGGTCCGCCAGCGATTTCAACATGATGGACGAGTAATCGTCGTGCGCATCCTCGAAGCGCTTTTCGTACTTTTCAATGCCCAGGCCGGACGTGACGGCGAACATGCCGATGTAATCCTTCACGCCCGATGCTTTCGGCGCAATGAAGTCGGCCAGGCACTGGTTTGGACGCTGCACGCCGTCGACCACGGGTTTGACGCCTTGCTGGCGCATGCCGTAGTACGTAAATGCCACGGTACTGCGCGTATCGTCCGTGTACACCTCGATATCGTCGTCATTGACGCTGTTCGCTGGCAGCAAGGACACGACGCCGTTGGCCGTCAGCCAGCGCCCATCGATGAGTTTTTTCAGCAAGGCCTGGCCTTCCGCGTACACCTTGGTGGCCGCGTCGCCCACCACTTCATCGGTCAAAATGGCGGGGAAGGGGCCGGCCAGGTCCCAGGTCTGGAAGAACGGGCCCCAGTCGATATAGTTGGCCAGGGTGGCCAGGTCGACATTTTTAAAGACGCGCCGGCCGATGAACTTCGGTTTCACGGGTGTGCAGGCGCCGTCGAACGGCACGACCATGCGGTTGGCGCGCGCTTGCGCCAGCGGCAGGATGGGCAGCGCCTTCTTGTTGGCGTGCTGCTCGCGGATGCGTGCATAGTCGAGTTCGATGTCTTCCACGTATTTTTCGCGCTGCTCCGGCGTCAGCAACGATTGCGCGACGGACACGGAACGCGAGGCGTCCGGCACGTAGATCACGGGGCCTTCGTAGTTGTGCGCGATTTTCACGGCCGTGTGGGCGCGGCTGGTGGTAGCGCCGCCGATCAGCAGGGGAATCTTGAGCATGCGGAAATGTTCGTCACGCTGCATTTCCTTGGCGACGTACGCCATTTCTTCCAGCGATGGCGTGATCAGTCCCGAGAGACCGATGATGTCCGCGTTTTCCACCTTGGCGCGAGCGAGGATTTCCGAGCACGGCACCATCACGCCCATGTTCACCACTTCGAAGTTATTGCACTGCAGAACGACGGTGACGATGTTCTTGCCGATGTCATGCACATCGCCTTTGACGGTCGCCATGATGATCTTGCCTTTCGGCTTGGCGACGATGCCCGTGCGTTTTTCTTCCAGCAGCTTTTCTTCCTCGATGAACGGAATCAAGTGGGCCACGGCCTGTTTCATCACGCGCGCCGATTTCACCACTTGCGGCAGGAACATCTTGCCTTGGCCAAACAGGTCGCCGACCACGTCCATGCCGGCCATCAAGGGGCCCTCGATCACGTGGATGGGGCGCCCGCCATTGTGCAGCAGTTCCTGGCGCGCTTCTTCCGTGTCTTCCACGATGAATTGCGTGATGCCGTGCACCAGCGCGTGCGACAGGCGCGCCTGCACCGTGCCTTCGCGCCAGGCCAGGGTTTGCGCTTCGGCCTTGCCGCCCGCCTTCAGGGTGCCGGCAAATTCGATCATGCGTTCAGTTGAGTCTTCGCGGCGGTTCAGCACCACGTCTTCCACGCGCTCGCGCAGTTCCGGGTCGAGGTTGTCGTACACGCCCACCATGCCGGCGTTGACGATGCCCATGGTCATGCCCGCCTTTATGGCGTGGTACAGGAAAACGGTATGGATGGCTTCGCGGGCTGGATCGTTGCCGCGGAAACTGAACGACACGTTTGACACGCCGCCTGAGATCTTCGCGTACGGCAAGTTTTCCTTGATCCAGCGCGTGGCGTTGATGAAGTCGACGGCGTAGTTGTTGTGCTCTTCGATACCGGTGGCGACGGCAAAGATGTTCGGATCGAAAATGATGTCTTCGGGCGGGAAGTCCAGCGCATCGATCAGCAGGTGATACGCGCGCGCGCAAATTTCGATCTTGCGCTCGAAGGTGTCGGCTTGCCCCTTCTCATCGAAAGCCATGACGATGACGGCCGCGCCGTAGCGGCGGCACAGTTTCGCCTGGCGCAGGAATTCCTCTTCGCCTTCCTTCATGGAGATCGAATTGACGATGGCCTTGCCCTGCACGCATTTGAGGCCCGCTTCGATGACCGACCATTTCGACGAGTCGACCATGATGGGCACGCGCGAAATGTCGGGTTCCGAGGCGATCAGGTTCAAAAAGCGCGTCATGGCGGCCAGCGAATCGAGCATCGCTTCGTCCATGTTGATGTCGATCACTTGTGCGCCATTTTCTACCTGCTGGCGGGCAACGGACAGCGCTTCGTCGTATTGCTCGTTGAGGATCATGCGCGCGAACGCTTTCGAGCCCGTGACGTTGGTGCGCTCGCCGACGTTGACGAACAGCGACGCGTCATTGACGACGAACGGTTCCAGGCCGGCCAGGCGCAAGTCGTGCGATGGGGCTGGCACGGCGCGCGGCGTGTTTTTCGACAGCAATTGGCCGATGGCGGCGATGTGCTCGGGCGTGGTGCCGCAGCAGCCGCCCGCCATGTTCAAGAATCCCGCGTCGGCAAATTCACGCAGCAGGGCGGACGTGTCGGCTGGCAACTCGTCGAAACCCGTGTCGCTCATGGGGTTGGGCAAGCCCGCGTTCGGGTAGATGCACACAAAGGTGTCGGCGATCTTGGCCAGCTCTTCCGCGTATGGACGCATCAGGGCGGCGCCCAGTGCGCAGTTCAGGCCGATGGTCAGCGGTTTCGCGTGGCGCACGGAATTCCAGAAGGCGGGCACGGTCTGGCCCGACAAAATGCGGCCCGAGGCGTCCGTGACGGTGCCCGAAATCATCAAAGGCAGGCGCACGACAGTCGGGTTTTGCTCGTAGAACAGGTCGATGGCGAACAGGGCCGCCTTGCAGTTCAAGGTATCGAAAATGGTTTCCACCAGCAGCACGTCGGCGCCGCCTTCCACCAGGCCCTGCGTCTGCTGCAGGTAGGCGGCCACCAGCTGGTCGAAGGTGACGTTGCGCGCGGCCGGGTCGTTCACGTCGGGCGAGATCGACGCCGTCTTTGGCGTCGGTCCCAGGGCACCGGCGACGAAGCGCGGCTTGTCCGGCGTGGAATACTTGTCGCAGGCGGCGCGCGCCAGCTTGGCCGCCTGCACGTTCATTTCATAGGCCAGGTGGGCCATGTGGTAATCGTCTTGCGCGATCGTCGTGGCGCCGAAGGTATTCGTTTCGATCAGGTCGGCGCCGGCCGCCAGGTAGCGCTCGTGGATTTCCTGGATGATGTGCGGCTGCGTCAGGGTCAGCAGCTCATTGTTGCCCTTGACGAACAGTTCGCGCGCGCCACTGTCGGCCGGCGCGGCGAAATCGATGAAGCGGCCGGTGGGACCGCCACGGTACGCTTCTTCGTCGAGCTTGTATTGCTGGATGATCGTGCCCATGGCGCCGTCGAGGATCATGATCCGCTGCGCCAGGATGGCGCGCAAGGTGGCTTCGGTCGGGGACATGGCGGGGATCACGGTATCGTTCATTTCATGCTTTCAATAGGCAAACGGGCGGCGGCGCGGCGACAAGACTGTATGAGGCGGTTGCGGGTCAGCAGGATCAGCTGACGGAGTGTGCCGGCCGGGTAGGGCTGGCAGAAGGTGGCAATCGCCTGATTTCACCGGGTCTAAAATTATACGGCATCAGGCTGCTTTGGTTTTAAGCAAAAGCGGCTGTTCGCCCCACAGCAGGCCAGGTTGCAACACATTGCAACACATCGGCTTGCGCCGCGCCTGCTTCTGAAAATTACATTCCTGAAAATCTTACTCAAAACGTTAATTCTTCCGCCAAACTTGGCAGGAAGGCACGGCGTCTAGGCTGTGGAAAAATTTCCACATTATTTGCGCACTGTCAGAATCTTTTTAATGAATTGAATGGCAATAGCTGCAAAGGAAAATAATTTTGATTTAAGACAAGACAGAGTGAAGCGAATAATTCTTAGAATAAATCTTTCCAAGTCGATACTTTAACTATTATCAAAACCAATTGAATCAAAAGCATTAATAGTTGTCCTTGGGAATCGAATTAACCCATAATATGGGTTCTTCGAAATTACATTCTCACCAAAAGTCACCAATATGTCACATTTCTCCCGTGTCCTCCCCGGCATCGCGCTGCATCAACATGGTTGCCAGCCATGAAAAACCATCTGCTTGTAGCATTGTTTGTCGTGCTGGGCCTGTCCGCTTGCGGCGGAGGCGGCGGTGGCGGTGGTGACACGGTGGTGGCGACCACCTCGGGTACGCCAGTGCTGGTTCCTGCCGTGACGGCCGTCTCGGCGGCGAATGTCGCCGTGGGTGGCAGCTTGGTGGTGACGGGCACGAATCTGAGCCGCGTGACGGCTTTTCAGGTGGGCGGCGTGAACGTTGCCGCCAGCGCCAGCAGCGACAGCAGCGTAACCCTGGCCATGCCGGGCGTGCCCGTTACGGGCGCCTTGAGCCTGGTCAGCGCCAGCGGCACGGCGACCACCAGCTATAACGTGAACGTGTACCTGCCGCTGAGCGTGAGCAGTGTCGCACCGGCAACGGGCGGCGTCGGTTCCAGCGTGACGATCGCGGGCGGCGGCATGGGCGCCGTGACGGCGGTGCAGTTCGGCAATGGCGCGGCGGCAACGCCGCAAAGCCAGACGGCCGGCAGCGTGACGGTGGTGGTGCCTGCGGGCGCGGCGACAGGTGCGCTGACGGTGCGCGGTCCCTACAACGATGTGGCCAGCAGCGACACGTATACAGTCTTGGCAAACGTGGCAGTGACGTCGATCGCGTCGGCCGTCAACGGCGCGACCTTGTCGGTGACGCTGCAGGGCAGCAATCTCGACCAGGTCAGTTCGGCCACGGTGGGCAGTACGCCAGCCGCCATCGTCAGCGCCAGTGCCAGCCAGCTGGTGCTGTCCGCGCCAGCGTCGGCAACGGGCAGCGTGATGCTGTCGGCCGCTTCGCGCATCGCCGTGAATGCGGGCACGGTGTCGGCCTTTACCTTGGGCAGCATTGATTTCGCGCAGGTACTGAATTTGAATGCCAGCGATGCAGCCTTGCGCCTGACGCGCGGCAAGCCGGCCGCCGTGCGCGTGTCCGTGCTGGCCACGCAAACAGGCCAGGCCAGCCCGGCCGTGACCTTGAATGCTACGGCTGCCAATGGCAGCAACCTGGGCAGCATCACCATGAGCGGCCCGTCGGTCTTGCCGACGTCGAAAAGCGATTACAGTTTCAACGGCAATTTCAGCGCCATCCTGCCGTCCGGCTGGGTTCTGCCTGGCGTGCGCGTGCGCGTGACGGCCGTGGGCAATGACGGCGTGCAAGTGAGTCAGGAAGCGGCGCCCGTGGTGGCCAGCCTGGCCAGGATCCGTCTGGTGCTGGTACCGTTGAGCACCGATGATGGCGTGGCGCAACTGCCTGACGCCGAGGTGATCCGTGCCGCGCTGCTGCGCGTGTATCCGTATGCGGCGGAAAATATCAGCATCACCACGCGCGCGGCGCTGAGCATGCCTGGCAGCAGCACGGCCGACAGCTGGTGGAGCGATACCCTGGGCAAGCTGGAAAACCAGCGCGCACTGGAAGACCGCGGCGCCTATTATTATGGTTTCGTGCCGAAAATGTCCTCCACGCGCGCCGCCGGCCTGGCCTACATCAACCAGCGCAGCAGCGGCAACGACTTCACGTCGGCCATCGGCCTGGACGCCCGGTTCAACAGCATTGCCTCCGTCGATCCATTCGGCAATCAATGGCCTGAATGGCTGACTACGCTGGTGCATGAGCTGGGTCACAACCACTCGTTGCAGCACGTTGCCTGTGGCGGTCCGTCCGGTGCCGCTGCCGACTACCCGTATGCGAATGGCGATCTGGGTCCGCAACCGCTGTACAACAGCAGCTATGCGGGCAGCATTGGCCAGTTGAGCAAGGCAGTCTATGGCAGCACGCCGATGAAAGACGTGATGAGCTATTGCAGCGGCGCCTGGTTCTCCGACTACAGCTATGTGCGCGTACAGCAATTCCTGGAGAAGCGCAGCACGCAGGTTACTGGCAGCAATGTGGTGGCCGCCAGCATGTCCGTGGCCGAGAATGGCTATCTGACGATTTCCGGCCGTATCACGCCATCTGGCGTGGGGCTGCGTCCCGCCGTTGCCTCGTCGGTGCGCATCGGCGCAGCGGCCAGCGGCAGCGGCCATGCTTATACCTTGCGCGTGCTGACGGCGTTGGGACAGACTATCGACTTGCCCTTCGATGCCGTCTCCGTGGCCGACCATGGCGGCAACGCCATGAGCCATTTCCGCGTCAGCTTCGCCAACCCGGGCGACATCAGCGACGTGCAAGTGCTGGCAAATGGCAAGGCTTTGGCCAAGTTGGAGCGCCCGGCGCGCCGCAGCAAGGTCGCCGCCAACGATGCCACGTTCGATGCGGTACAAAGCGGCGGCAAGCTGGCGCTGGTCTGGAATGCCGAGGCGGAACCGTACGCCGCCGTGCTGCACGTCGCCGCCGATGGCCGCAAGACGGTGGTCGCCAGTGACTTGACCGGTGGCAAAGCCAGCGTCGACGTCAGCGCCTTGCCGGCCGGTGGCCGCTTCGAGGTCAGCCTGTCGTCGTCCGTGGGCGCACGCCTGATGAAGGTGCAGCGCCGCTAAGCAAGGGCGGTCGATGCAACAAGGGCTTGCCGCGGCAAGCCCTTTTTTTATGCGCGCAGGCATTGGTGCATAAACTGCACAGATCCTGTGCCTGGCGGGGGCTGCCGTTTTATCTCCCGCCTGCCTAGAATGGGGCTTCATCCACTTGCGGAGCATCCCATGCCCATCCTGAACCTGCGTTTATCCACGCCACCCAAGGCGGGCCAGTCGGCCGCCATCGCCGCCACCCTGAGTCAATTGACGGCGCAACTGTTGCACAAGGCGCCCGAGCTGACGTCGGTGGCGATCAGCCATCTTGACGCAGCGCACTGGTTTGTCGGCGGGCCCTCGTTGCAAGCGCAAGGCAAGGCCAGCTTTTTCCTCGATATCCTGATCAGCGATGAAACGAATACGGCGGCGGAAAAGGCCGCGTATATCGCCGCCGTGTTTGCCGCCATGCACGAGTATCTCGGCGCCTTGCACGACGTCAGCTACATCCATGTGCACGATGCGCGCCAGGCGGCCTGGGGCTACGGCGGCTTGACGCAGCAATTCCGCGCCGTGCGCAAGGCGCTGCAGCAGGCCTGATCAATCCCAGCGGCGATTTTGATAGTGTTGCACGGCGAAATCGATGAAGGCCCTGACCTTCGGCGACAACTGTCTGCTGTGCGGATACAGCGCGTACAAGGTGCGTGGACGCAAGGTGTAGCCGGGCAAGACTTCCACCAGCTGGCCGCTGCGCAGCGCATCGCGCACGATGAAGCCGGCCGCGGCGGCAATCCCCATGCCGCCCACGGCCGCTTCACGCAGGGCCACGCTCGTATTGGCTTGCAGGCTGCCGCGTACGGCCACCTTGTGGGCGGCGCCGTCACCATCGGTGAACGACCACTCCGCCGGCTTCTCGCCAGAGGTGTACATCAGGCAATTGTGCTGGACCAGGTCTTGCGGCGTGGCCGGATGGCCATGGCGGGCCAGGTAGGCGGGCGAGGCGACGGCCACCGTGCGGCTGCTGGCCAGCTGGCGCGCCACCAGGGTGGAGTCGGGCAAGCCGCGCGCCAGGCGCAGCGCCACGTCGAAGCCATCGTCGATCAGGTCGACGATGCGGTCATTGCAGACGAGATCGATGTGGATATGCGGATATTGGCGGCTGAAATCGGGCAGCCAGGCGGCCAGCTCCAGGGTGCCGAAAGCCATCGGCGCATTGATGCGCAAGCTGCCGGACGGTTGCGCCTGGTGCATGGCGACGGCGCGGTCGGCCGCGTCAAGGGCGTCGAGGATATCGCGGCTGGCCAAGTAGTATTCCTGGCCGGCGGCCGTCAGGGCGAAGCGGCGCGTGGTGCGGTTGAGTAACTGGGCGCCCAGCTGGCTTTCCAGCTGGCGCACCTGGCGCGAGACGATGGAGTGGGAAATGCCCAGCGCGGCGCCGGCGGCCGTGAAGCTGCCCAGTTCCACGACGCGGCGCAGGGCGCGCAGGGCGGTCAGCTGGTCCATGGGCGCGTGCCGGTTTAAACGAAGCGCTTGCCTTCGAGGGGGAAGCCCTTGATGAACTCGGCCGCAGGCAGGCGCTTGCCGCCCGGCTTTTGCAGTTCCGTCAGGCGCAGCGAGCCATTGCCGCAAGCCACGACGATGCCGTGCTGGGCGTCGGCCGCCAGCACCTGGCCAGGCGCCTCCTTGCTGTCCGCCTCGATTACCTCGGCGGCCCAGATCTTGATGGTGACGCCATCGACCTGGCCGCAGGCGCCGGGAAACGGATTGAAGGCGCGGATTTTCAGGCCCAGTTCCAGCGCCGGCAGGCTGAAATCGAGTGCCGCTTCTTCCTTGGCGATTTTCGCCGCGTAGGTGACGCCCGCTTCCGGCTGAGGCACGGCTTCGAGCGGCTGCTGCTGCTGCATCTTGCGCAGGGTTTCGACGATCATCTTGCCGCCCAGGGTGGCCAGCTTGTCGTGCAAGGTGGCGGTGGAGTCGCCCGCCTCGATGGGCGTGCGCTCGATGGCCAGCATGGGGCCCGTATCGAGGCCTTCTTCCATCTGCATGATGGTCACGCCCGTTTCATCGTCGCCCGCTTCGATGGCGCGGTGAATCGGTGCGGCACCGCGCCAGCGCGGCAGCAGGGAACCATGGATATTGATGCAGGGTTTGATGTCGAGCGTGCTGCGCGGCAAGATCAAGCCGTAGGCCGCCACCACCATGACGTCGTAGTCGGTCGCCAGCAGGCGTTCGTGGGCCGCTTTCGCTTCGGCGGCGCGCTGCGGGTCCTTGCTGTCCATGCGCAAGGACAACGGTTGCAGCACCTCGATGCCGTGCTGCTGGGCATACTGTTTGACGGCCGAGGCGTGCAATTGCATGCCGCGTCCGGCGGGGCGGTCGGGCTGGGTCAGCACCAGCGGAATCTCGAATCCCGCTTCGTGCAAGTCTTTCAGGGCCGTGGCGGCGAATTCAGGCGTGCCTGCGAAGATCACTTTCATATGGTTCCTTGACGTGAGGTGCGCAGGCCCGCGCCGAAGGCGCCAGGCTGGCGTGGTGTAACGACTACTGTTGCTTAGTTTATCAGCTGTACTGCAAAAACTCCTTGAACACCTTACAAAACCGTAGCGAGCGGAAGCGAATTGTGGCTGAGAAGCGGAACTGTGCTTGAGCACAGTGAGCATCGCAGGCCGCAAGTCGCGACGCGCAGTAGGTTTGGTCAGGTGTTTTCAGAAACGGCGGTTCTGCGCGCGCAAGCTCGCTTCGCGCTCGAGACCACGGATTTCCTTGATCATCTTGGTCTTGATGCGGTTGCGCTTGAGCGGCGACAGGTATTCGACGAATACCTTGCCCAGCAAGTGATCCATCTCATGTTGGATGCAGACGGCCAGCAAGCCATCGGCTTCCAGTTCGTACTGCTTGCCGTGGCGGTCCAGGGCGCGCACCTTGATGCGGGCCGGGCGCTCGACGCCATCGTAGACGCCAGGCACGGACAGACAGCCTTCGTCGTAGACCTGCTTTTCTTCGCTGGCCCAGGTGATTTCCGGGTTGATGAAGACTTGCAACTGGTTTTTCTCTTCGGTGGTGTCGATCACCATCATCTGGATATGCTCGTCCACTTGCGACGCGGCCAGGCCGACGCCAGGGGCGTCGTACATGGTTTCGGCCATGTCGTCGATCAGGGTTTGCAGGCGCGCGTCAAATTCGGTGACGGGCTTGGCGATCGTGTGCAGGCGAGGATCGGGGTAACGCAGGATATTTAATATGGACATACGGATTCGACTGGTTAAGGTGGGCGCCGGTGCGCCGGATTATTCATGCCTGGGCCATGCGAACGATGGCAGGGCTATTTTATTTTTGAGTACGCTACGGTTGGGCGCGTGTGGCGCAACGGCGCGGCAGATGCGTTTGCCAGTGCGCTATTCGTTTGCTGCAAAGGGAAATTTTATCACAGACACCCATGGCCCTGTGGGCGGCGGGCCGTTTTGCAGCGCCATTGCACGCATTGTTGCGCGCGTCGGTATCGCGTCCGTGCCATGGCGCTAGCATGGGATGGCACAGTACACAGCGAGGTTGTCATGCATGCAATTGCAACGGCGGCAGACACGGCCACGGACCTGGCGGGCTGGCTGCGCCTGCAGCATCTGCCCGGCGTGGGGCCGGTGGCGGCGCGCGCCTTGCTGGCCCGCTTCGGCTTGCCGCCGCAAATCTTTGCCACGTCGTTCGAGGCCTTGCGCGAAGTGGTGCCGGCCAGCGTGGCGCGCGCCATCGTGCAGCCGCCCAAGCCGGTGGCCAACAGCCAGCTCGCGCTCACCCTGCAGTGGCTGGAGCGGCCCGGCAATGCCGTGCTGACCCTGGCCGATGCCGCGTATCCGCCGCTGCTGCTGGAAATCGCCGATCCGCCGCTCTTGTTATATGTGCGGGGACGGGCGGAACTGCTGTCGCGTCCCGGCGTGGCCATCATCGGCAGCCGCAATGCCAGCGCGCAAGGCATGCAGAATGCGGCTGCCTTCGCGCAAGCCCTCAGCGCGGCAGGCCTGACCATCATTTCCGGGCTGGCGCTGGGCATCGACACGCACGCGCACGAGGGCGGCTTGCGCGGCGAAGGCGCCACCGTCGCCGTGATCGGCACGGGGGCCGATCTGGTGTATCCACGTCGCAACCTTGATCTGGCGCAAAGAATCGCCGAGCAAGGCTGCATCGTCAGCGAGTACGCGCTGGGCTTGCCGGCCATGCCCGGTAACTTTCCGCGCCGCAACCGCCTGATCAGCGGCCTGGCGCGCGGCGTGCTGGTGATCGAGGCGGCGGCCCAGTCGGGCTCATTGATCACGGCGCGCCTGGCCGGCGAGCAGGGGCGCGACGTGTATGCCTTGCCCGGCTCCATCCACGCCACGCTGGCCAAGGGCTGCCATGCGCTGATCAAGCAGGGCGCCAAGCTGGTCGAGTCTGCCGATGACGTGCTGCAAGAGCTGCAGTGGCTGGGCGGCATTCCCAGCGCGCCGGCGGCGGTGGAAGATGAGACGCCGCTGCTGGCCGCGCTGGGCCACGACCCTCTCGATGCCGATACCCTGGCCGCGCGCAGCGGCCTGGCCATGGGCGTGCTGATGGCCGAATTGCTGGCGCTGGAGCTGGCGGGCCGGGTCGAACGCTTGCCGGGAGGACTGTTTCAACGCTGCAAATGACAGCTTGTCACTTGTGTGGCGGCCTTGCCGCACGGGCGCGCTTTGTCTGTGCGCACCCTTGTGTCTTAGCGAGCTTAGCTGCTAGAGTAGAGCCATGTTCGATATCCTGGTGTACCTCTACGAGACTTACTATCGCCCCGATGCCTGCCCCGAGCCGGCAGTCCTGGCGCGCAAACTGTCGGCCGTCGGTTTCGACGACGTGGAGATTTCCGAAGCGCTCGTGTGGCTGACGGACTTGAACGCCATGGCCGGCGTCGAACAAACCCTGACGGCCAGTTCCACGGGCACGCGCTTCTATGTGCAGCAGGAAAGCGACGTGCTGGGCACGGCCGCCATCGGTTTCATCCAGTTCCTCGAAAGCGCCAAGGTGCTTTCGCCGCTGCAGCGCGAAATCGTCATCGAACGGGCGCTGGCGCTCGACGAGGCTCCCGTTTCGCTGGGCAAGCTGAAAGTCATCGTGCTGATGCTGCTGTGGAGCCAGGGCAAGGAACCGGACGCCCTGATGTTCGACGACCTGTTCGTCGACGATGAAGACCTCCCGCCGCGCTTGCTGCACTAATATATACCCATATTCTTCGCTGCCTGTCCGACCCTGGCGCCGCCGCCGCGCCATCCCCTTTACTATGTGCTGCGGCACCGCACACGCCAGGCCCATGTGTTTGCGCCTGCGCATTCTTGCTTGCAGATAACTTGCCGAATTCTTCAATAGGCGCTTATCATTGGCCGCTTGACAAGACCACAAGTCACTGTGCCTTGCGCAGACAAAAGCGTCGGCGCCTGGCAATGCACTGTATGATGCGCATGCTGAAACTATCCTAGAGCATTTTTCGAGACTAAAAAATATGACAAAAACCCTCATCATCGCCGAGAAGCCTTCTGTCGCGAACGATATCGCGAAGACGCTTGGCGGCTTTACCAAGCACGATGAGTACTTTGAATCGGATGAATACGTCCTGTCGTCGGCGGTCGGCCACTTGCTGGAGATCGCCGTACCGGAAGAATTCGACGTGAAGCGCGGCAAATGGAGTTTCGCGCACTTGCCGATGATTCCACCGTATTTCGCGCTGAACCCGATCGCCAAGACGGAAGCGCGCCTCAAAGTATTAAACAAGCTGATCAAACGCAAAGACGTCACCACCCTCATCAACGCATGCGATGCGGGGCGCGAAGGCGAGCTGATTTTCCGCCTGATCGCGCAAAACGCGAAAGCCAAGCAACCGGTCAAGCGTTTGTGGCTGCAGTCGATGACGCCGGGCGCCATCCGCGACGGTTTTTCGCACCTGCGCAGCGACGAAGAAATGCTGCCGCTGGCCGATGCTGCCCGCTGCCGTTCGGAAGCCGATTGGCTGATCGGTATCAATGGCACGCGCGCCATGACGGCGTTCAATTCGAAAGAAGGCGGCTTCTACCTGACGACCGTGGGCCGCGTGCAAACGCCAACCCTGTCCATCGTCGTCGAACGCGAAGACAAGATCAAAAAATTCGTGCCGCGCGACTTCTGGGAAGTGCGCGCCGAATTCGTCTGCGCGGCCGGTATCTATGAAGGCCGCTGGCTCGACACGAAGTTCAAGAAGGACGAGAACGACCCCGAGAAGCGCGCCGAGCGCCTGTGGAGCAAGACGGCTGCCGACTCGATCGCCACCGCCTGCCGCGGCCGCCAAGGCATCGTCACGGAAGAATCGAAGCCGACTACCTCGATGGCGCCGGGCCTGTTCGACCTGACCAGCCTGCAGCGCGAAGCAAACTCGCGTTTCGGTTTCTCCGCTAAAAATACCCTGGGCCTGGCCCAGGCGCTGTACGAAAAGCACAAGGTGCTCACGTATCCGCGTACCGATTCGCGCCACCTGCCGGAAGACTACATGCCGACCGTGCTGCAGGCGCTGGAAACGGTCAAGGAAAACAGCAACTACCACCAGTTCGCCAAGCAGATCATCGACAAGGGCTGGGTCAAGCCGAACAAGCGCATCTTCGACAACACGAAGATCTCGGATCACTTCGCGATCATCCCGACGACGATCGCGCCAAAGAATCTGTCCGAGCCGGAACAAAAATTGTACGACCTCGTCACGCGCCGCTTCATGGCCGTGTTCTTCCCGCCTGCGGAATTCCAGGTCACCACGCGCTACACGGAAGTGTCCGGCCATCAGTTCAAGACTGAAGGCAAGGTCATGACCAATCCGGGCTGGCTGGCCATCTACGGCAAGGAAGCATCGACGGACGCCGACAAGGAAAGCAATGGCAACGGCAACCTGGTGCCCGTCGCCAAGGGCGAGAAAGTGCAGACGGAAAGCGTCAATGCCAACGGCCTGGTGACGAAACCGCCCGCGCGCTTCACGGAGGCGACGTTGCTGTCGGCCATGGAGGGCGCCGGCAAGCTGATCGACGACGACGAGCTGCGCGACGCGATGGCTGGCAAGGGCCTGGGCACGCCAGCGACGCGCGCGGCCACCATCGAGGGCTTGCTGACGGAACGCTATCTGATCCGCGAAGGCCGCGAACTGATTCCAACGGCCAAGGCGTCGCAGCTGATGACTTTGCTCAAAGGCCTGGGCGTCAATGAATTGACGGCGCCGGAGCTGACGGGCGAGTGGGAATACAAGCTGTCGCAGATGGAAAAAGGCAAGATTTCGCGTGAAGAGTTCATGCGCGAAATCGCGCAGATGACGCAAATCATCGTCAAGCGCGCCAAGGAATACGACAACGACACGATCCCCGGCGACTACGCGACGCTGGAAACGCCATGCCCGAATTGCGGCGGCGTGGTGAAGGAAAACTACCGCCGTTTCGCCTGTACCAAGTGCGAATTTTCGATGAGCAAGACGCCGGGCTCGCGCCAGTTTGAAATCGCCGAAGTGGAGCAATTGCTGAAGGACCGCACCATCGGCCCGCTGCAAGGCTTCCGTTCGAAGATGGGCCGTCCGTTCGCCGCCATCCTGCGCATTGTGCGCGATGAAGAGATCAAGAATTTCAAGCTGGAATTCGATTTCGGCCAGAACGACGAGAGCGAAGATGGCGAAGGCGTCGATTTCACGGGCCAGACGCCCGTGGGACCGTGCCCCAAGTGCAACGCCGGCGTGTACGAAATGGGCCTGGCCTATGTGTGCGAACACAGCGTGGCCAAGCCGAAGACGTGCGACTTCCGTAGCGGCCGCATCATCTTGCAGCAGGAAATCTTGCCGGAACAAATGGCAAAACTGCTCAACGATGGCAAGACGGACTTGCTGCCGGGCTTTGTTTCCCAGCGCACGCGTCGTCCGTTCAAGGCATTCCTCGTACGCGGCAAGGATGGCAAGGTGAGCTTCGAGTTTGAAGAGCGCAAGGCCAAGCCGGGCGCCAAGACCAAGGCGGCAGCCGCCGAGGTCGAAGGCGAAGAAGGCGCGGCGCCAGCGAAGAAAACGGCCGTCAAGAAAGCGGCAGCCGTGAAAAAGGCGCCAGCGAAGAAAGCTGCGGCCGTGAAAAAGCCAGCCGCCAAGAAGGCGCCGGCGAAGAAAGCGGCAGCGGCCGAGTAATCGGGCGCCAGCCAAACAAAAGCCAGGGATGTCCCTGGCTTTTTTTACGTCCCGATTTTCTTGGCCTTAGTCTGACGCTTAGTCGAGGTAGTCGGAATACTCGCGCTGCGCATAGTTCTGCAAATTCGCCCATGGCTGCGCCTTGCTGACGGTTGGCTGCAGCTTGACGTCGACCCGGCGGTAGAAGGTATTTGCGCGGTCGCCGCTTTCGATGATCAGCGGAATCTGCTTTTGCTCATCCCATAGAATGCGCTGGAACACGCCATTCTTTTCCACTTCGCGCCAGCGCGCGCCCGTCACGTTCGACGCCTGTTTCGACAGCGGCATGGCGGCCACCAGTTTCGGGTCCAGCAGATAAAAACTGTTTTCCCAGGAGCCGTCGAAATTGACGTTTTCGTACTCGGCTTTCGGGATGGAAACGACGATCTTGTCATGCGCATCAATGTATTCCACGCGCACGGTGTTCTTTTCCAGCATCACGTGGCGGGGGATCAGCACGGGATTGAAGTGCTTGTGCTCATGCTGCGTGGCCTTCAGTGCTACTTTCTTGTTCTCGCCGTGGTTGTGGCCCGCATGCGCGTCCGTCGATGGCGCCAGTACGCGCTCGACCCACACGTGGCCGGGGCGGCGCAGCATCTTTTCTTCGTAGCGGCTCTCGCGCGTCACGCCTTCGGGCGTCAGGACGCGGCTGTAATAGGTGATGCCCAGGTCCAGGTCGGCAGGAGCGGAAAGAGGAGCGGCTTGCGCGCTGGCGGCAAAGCCGGCGGCGAGGAGGACGGCGATCAGGGATGATTTCATGGTGTTGCCTTTACGTGCAGAGGGGCGGAGGGCCTACGCCATCCGCCCCGGTGGGGTTACCGTGTTGATGTGGATCAGAAGCCGAACGCCGCCTTCAGCAAGTCAAACACCTTGGTGTTGTCCAGGGTGCCCTTGAAGGTCTTCGCGCCGGCGCCCGTGGCCAGCAGCTTGACGTCGCCGCCGCCGTGGGTTTCGCTGGCCAGGCGCACACCCGTTTCTTGCAGGTAGTTGTCTTTCAGGGCCGTGGCGCTGTCGACGTTGCTGCGCAGGGCAGGGCGGTTCGGGCCATTGCCGAACACCAGGGTGGTGTAGGTATTGCCATCGGCATCCTTGCTCGGCTGGTTATCCTTGTAGCCGCGATTGATGTCGAGGATATTGTTGCCGCGCTTGCCATAGCCGTTGAAGGCCAGGGTGTGGTCATGGTCGGCCGTGACGACGATCAGGGTATTGGCCAGGGTCGGATCGGTTTCCTTGATCTTGGCGATGGCGGCCTTGATGGCGTCGTCGAAGGCGATGGTGTCCGTCAGCGCGCGCTTGGCGTTGATGCCGTGCAAGGCGTGATCGATGCGGCCGCCTTCGACCATCAGGAAGTAGCCGTTCGTGTTTTTCGACAGCAAGTCGATGGCCTTGAGCGTCATTTCCGACAGGCTAGGCTGGGTCGCGCCTTCACCCAGCGGTGGCGTGGCCGTACGGTCCAGTTCATATTCCAGGTGGCTGCGGGTGCTGTACAGGCCGATGAATTTCTTGCCGCTCGGCGCCGCCGCCATTTCCGCTTTCGTCGCGGCCACGGTGTAGCCCTTGGCGGCAAATTCCGTCAACAGGTTGCGGCCGTCGGCGCGGCCGTATTTGTTGCTGGTCGACCAAGGGGTGAAGTGGTTGCGGCCGCCACCCATCAGCACGTCGACGCCATCGCCCAGCGCCGCGTTGTAGCCCGCGCCGCCTGGCGTCGCTTGCGCGGCGATCGCGTATTGCGCATTGCGGTTGCAGATGTGCGAGAACGTCGTCGCCGGTGTGGCGTGCGTCAGTTCCGTGGTGGTGATGGCACCCACGGCCTTGCCCTTGGCTTTCGCCAATTCCAGGATGGTCGGCACGCTCTTGCCGCCGGCCGGGCAATTGTCCACGCCCAGGTTGCCATTGGCGTCGCGGCCGGGTTCCTTGGCGATCGTGTCCTGGGCCATCGAGATGACTTCATTGTTCATCTTGACGCCGGTCATGTAGGCGGCCATTGATGGCGCGCTGTCCGTCGTCTGCGCATCGTTCGAGAACGTTTTGATGCGCGCCGTGCGCTCCAGCGTGTCCATCGTCAGGCTGCCGTCTTCGCCGTATTTGTAGATGCGCGACGCCGTCACGACGGACGGGCCCATGCCGTCGCCGAGGAAGAAGATGACGTTCTTGGCGTCGGCGGCGTAGGCGCTGGCAACGCTGGCGGCCACGAGCGTGGTCAGCAAGGAGAGTTTAAATGCAAGTTTCATGTGCTTGTCCAATGTTGATGTCTTGGGGATTACAGACCGCCGGCCGTCTTGACCAGGCCGAATACTTTGGTGTTGTCGATGGTGCCCAGGAAGGTTTCCGAACCCTTGCCGATGGCGCCCAGGAAGACGTCGGTGCCGCCGTGGGTTTCATTGCCGGCCGCCGTGCGGATTACCGCCTCCTGGTGGTAGGTGTTGGCGCTGGTGACGGTTTCATCGAGGCTGGCCATGGCGGCGCGGCTCGACTGGGTGCGGTTTTCGCCATTGCCGAAGCCGATGATCGAATACGGTGCGCCATCCAGGTCTTTCTCGACAGCGCCGGTCACGTAGTTCTTCACCACGCCCAGCACGCCAGGGTTGCCGGCAGCCGTCTTGCCCGTGCGCTTGGCGTAGCCGTTCAGCACCAGGGTGTGGTCATGGTCGGCCGTGACGACGATCAGGGTATTGGCCAGGGTCGGATCGGTGAGCTTGGCTTTGTCGATGGCGGCCTTGATGGCGTTGTCGAACGCGACGGTGTCTTGCAGCGCTTTCTTGGCCGTCGTTTCGTGCAGCGCATGGTCGATGCGGCCGCCTTCGACCATCAGGAAGTAACCTTTCTTGTTCTTGGCCAGCACGTCCATGGCCTTGGTGGTCATGTCCGCCAGGCTAGGTTCCTTGGCCGCATCGCGGTCCAGGTCGTAGCTCATGTGGCTGGACGTGAACACGCCGAACAGGCGCTCCGTCTTGGCCGCATCGACGGCCTTGAAGTCGGTGGCGGTGTTGGCGACGGTGTAGCTTTTCGCTTTCAGTTCGGCCAGCAGGTCGCGCCCGTCGGAGCGCTTGCCGCCATCCTTGAACGGCTTGAAGAATTGCGCGCCGCCGCCGAGGACGACGTCCAGGCCAGCCGTGCCCAGCGCGCTGTTGTAGCCCGTGCCACCCGGCACCAGGGCCGCGGCGATATCGTTTTCCAGATCGCGGTGGCAGATGTGCGAATAGGTCGCGGCCGGCGTGGCGTGCGTCACGCGCGCCGTGCTGACGACGCCGGCGGCAAAGCCCTTGGCCTTGGCCAGTTCCAGCAATGTGGTGGCGGGCGTGCCGTTGCCGGTGCCGCATTTGTTGACCAGCTTGTTGCCGTTCGCATCCGTACCCGGATCGATGGCGACCGTGTTGGCCGACATCGAGATGACTTCATTGTTCATCTTTACGCCGGTCATGTAGGCGGCCATCGATGGTGCGCTGTCGGTCACTTGCGCGTCGTTCGAGAACGTCTTGACGAAGGCCGTTTCCGGCAGGGTGTCCATGGTCAGCGCACCTTCTTCGCCCACGGAATAGATGCGCGCGGCCGTCATGGTGGTCAGGCCCATGCCATCGCCGAGGAAGAAGATGACGTTTTTCGGCGGGGCTTCAGCCACTACCTCTTCTTTTTTTGCATCGCTGCCGCAGGCGGCCAGCATCAGGGTGATGGCGACGCTGCAGCCAGCGACGGAAATTTTTCTGCGTGTCATGTGGTTCATCCGGCTAGGTTTGAAAGAGCTAGCAAGATAACAATCCAATGTGACGCCATCATGACGCTGTGACACATTTGACACGTGGATGCGTGTCTGCCCGGCGTGTTGTTTTAGCGCACGTCCTCGGTGGAAAAGTACACCGTGCCGCGCAAGCGGGCCGTTTTTCCCGGTTGTGCGCGCAAGGCAGCTTGCAAGCTGGCGGCAGGAGTTTCCTGCACGCCGGTTTTCGCCACGACGACGTCGTCGTGCGGCGCATCCTGGGGGCTGGTCCAGGCGACGATATGCTCGAAATCGGGGCGGCTGTCGATACGCTTGACGAGGAAGCGCTGCGTGCCGTCGCCCACCTGCAGGTAGCGCGCGCTGGCGTGCGTGGCGGGGGCCGGCGACAGCTGGCGCATCAGCAGGACGCGCTCGACGATGATGGCGGCAGCGCCGTAGCCGGGTTCGGCTTTTCCATCCTTCTCGAAGTGTCCGCGCACCACCGTCGCCTGGAACTGGCGCAGCGGCAGCGGCGCGGCCGGCAGCAAGCGCGCCAGCTCGAAGTGTTCCGGTTCGAGGGTCCATAGCGCCGTATGGCCATCGAGCTGCTGGCGCAGCCGCGCATCGAGGACGGGGTCGGCCAGCCGCACTTGCAGCACCGCCTGGTAATCGTGCGGCGCATGGAACATCGGCAGGTGCGAGGCATACAGCCCTTGCTTGCCGCCAAACAGCACCATGCCGTGCAGGCCCCAGGTCAGGGGCGCGGCGTGGGCGAGGCCGGAGGCGAGCAGGAACAGAGAAAGGAAGAGGGTGCGCAGCATGGGTTTCATCGATGAGTTGGAATGCCAGGATGATAGGGCCGGTATCATGGACAGTACAGCAACCATTTTTCACTTTTTGTGTCCTGTCTGGAAATCATCATGAACATGAGCCTTGCCGACCTGCGCGTGTTTTGCAGCGCCGCGCGCCAGCCAACCCTGGGCGCGGCGGCGCTGGAACTGCACCTGACGCCATCGGCCGTGTCGAAAGCCTTGCGCCGTCTGGAGGGGGACATGGGCGCGCCCCTGTTTGACCGGAGCGGCAAGCAATTGCTGCTCAACGATAGCGGCCGTTTGCTGCTCGAGCGTGCGCGCACCTTGCTGGCGCTGGCCGAACAGGCGCGCCTGGACGTGATGGGCGAGCGGGGCGCCATCGATGGCCGCATCGCCGGCCCCGCCCTGCTGCTGTGGCGCCACGCGGATACCCTGGCGGCGGCGCTGGACGCCTATCCGCAGGCCAGCGTGCGTTTGCAACCGGCTTTCGAGGATGCGGCGCTGGCGGCCCTGGCGCGTGGCGATTGCCATGCGGCACTGGTAACGCAGGACGCCATCGCCCAGCGCGGCGCCGACTGGCCCGCCACCTGGCACAGCACGGCGCTGGGCAGCATGCGCATGCTGCTGGCGGCCGGGCGCGGCCATGTGCTGGCGCGCGGCGTGCCGGCAGCCTGCGCCTCCGTGCGCTGCGGCATGCGGGACGTCTTGCCGCACGCCTTCGCCAGCCCGACGCACTCTTTGCTGTGCGGCGAGGAGCGTGGCCGCCATGCCGATGGCTGGCGCGGCGTGGCCGGGCGCACCATCCGCTACTGGAGCGACGATGTGCAGTTGCTGTTGGGCTATGTGCAGTCCGGCCGGGCGCTGGCCTACCTGCCCGACTTCGCCGTGCGTGCGCACGATTTGCTGCAGGTCGAACTGGCTGGCAGCGTCGATTGCAGCGAACAAATCCTGCTCGTGTGGGATGGTGCGCTGGCAGGGCAGTGGCTGCACGCCTTGGCGCGGCAGTTGTCAATTCATCCGAATTGAGCAACAAACTATTGCGCTTTAACGGGTTTTTCTACCGAATCAAGCAACGTAAGATGCAGTCATCCCAATCATCTTGTGAAGGCAGATCATGTTCTCCAAAACCATCAGCAGCGTTCTTGTTTCCACCGTGTTTGCCGCCGGTGCCGCCTCGGCCGCCGCCAGCGCACCCCTGACCCTGGAAGTATTCAACCCGGGTGAAGAGGCCATCTTCCCCGTCGCTTCCGTGCTGGTCGCGGGCAAGCATGACGCCGTGCTGATCGATGCGCAATTCTCGCGCGCCGAAGCGCAAAAGCTGGTGGAGAAGATCCGCGCCAGCGGCAAGAAACTGACGACCGTGTACATCAGCCACAGCGATCCCGATTTCTACTTTGGCCTCGACGTGATCAAGGCCGCGTTCCCGCAGGCGAAAATCGTTGCCACGCCGGAAACGGTCGCCGAGATCCGCCGCAAGGCTGACGCCAAGGTCGCCTACTGGGGCCCGATCCTGAAGGACAATGCGCCGAAAAGCATCGTCATTCCGGAAGCGTTGAAAGGCAAGCACATCGCCCTGGAAGGCCAGTCGCTGGACATCGCCGGCCCGACGCCAGCGCGCACCTATGTGTGGATTCCATCGATCAAGGCCGTCGTCGGCGGCGTAGTGCTGTTTGGTAACTTGCACGTGTGGACGGCCGATACGCAAAGCGCGCAATCGCGCCAGGACTGGCTCAAGACCCTGGACGGCATCGCCGCCCTGAAACCGGTGACCGTCGTGCCTGGCCACTTCAAGGTCGGCTCGCCCCTGACGCCGGACAGCATCGGTTTTACGCGCGACTACCTGGTAACGTTTGAAGAAGAAACGGCCAAGGCCGCCAATTCGGCCGCCCTGATCGAGGCGATGAAAATGCGCTATCCGAAGCTGGGCCTCGATGGCGCTTTAGAAACCAGCGCGAAGGTAGCCAAAGGCGAAATGAAATGGTAAGCGGCAACAAGGAGGCTCTCATGCCCACACTGCACTACATTTTCGACCCGCTGTGCGGCTGGTGCTACGGCGCCGCGCCGCTGGTCGAGGCGGCGCGCGCCGTGCCTGGCCTGACGGTGGCGTTCCACGGCGGCGGCATGATGACGGGTAGCAATCGCCGCCAGATCACGCCCGAATGGCGTGGCTATGTGCTGCCGCATGACCGGCGCATCGAGCAAATGTCTGGCCAGCCCTTCGGCGACGCTTATATCAACGGCTTGCTGAACGACACGACGGCCATGATGGATTCCGAACCGCCGATCACGGCCATCCTGGCGGCTGAAGTCCTGGCCGGCAAGGGCCTGGACATGCTGCAGCGCGTGCAGCGCGCCCATTACGTGGACGGCTTGCGCATCGCCGACGTCCCCGTGCTGGTGACCTTGGCGCAAGAGCTGGGCATGGACGGGGCGGCATTCCAGGCCGAGTATGCGCGGCAGGCGGGCGCCGCCACGCAGCGGCACATCGACGCCAGCCGCGCCTTGCTGGCGCAGGTGGGCGGCCAGGGTTTTCCTACCTTCGTGCTCGACGATGGCAGCGGCAAGCTGTCCGTGATCGATATCGGCGGCTTCCTTGGCCAGCCGGAGAAATTGCAGGCGCAACTGGGCGGCGTGTGCGATGCACAAGGGTGTGCATTGTAAATAGCTATCGATTCGATAAAATCAATTAGCTTTTCCTTTGTTGTTGACCTCGTTACACTGCTTCCATTAGTCAACAACGAAGGAAAAGCAGCCATGAGCCAACAGCCGCCATTCAGTACCGCCTCGGGCATCCCCGTCGCCGACAACCAGAATTCCATCAGCGCCGGCCCCCGCGGCCCGCTGCTGCTGCAAGACTTCCACCTGATCGAAAAACTCCAGCATTTCAACCGCGAGCGCATTCCCGAGCGCGTCGTGCACGCGAAAGGCTCGGGCGCCTACGGCACCTTTACCGTCACGCACGACATCTCGCGCTACACCAAGGCCAAATTGTTTGCCGAAGTAGGCAAGCAGACGGCGACCTTCGCGCGCTTTTCCACGGTCGGCGGCGAACGCGGCAGTGCAGACACGGAACGCGACCCGCGCGGTTTCGCCGTACGTTTCTACACGGAAGAAGGTAACTGGGATTTGGTTGGCAACAACACGCCGATGTTCTTCATCAAGGACCCGATCAAGTTCCCCGATTTCGTCCACACGCAAAAGCGCGATCCGCAAAGCAATCTGAAATCGGCCGAAATGATGTTCGATTTCTGGAGCCATGCGCCGGAAAGCTTGCACCAGGTCACCATGCTGTTCTCGGACCGGGGCACGCCGGACGGCTACCGCCACATGGATGGCTTCGGCAGTCACACGTATAGCCTGATCAATGCCGACGGCCAGCGCGTGTACGTGAAATGGCACTTCAAGACGCGCCAGGGCATCAAGAATCTGCCTGCCGCGGAAGCGGGCCGCCTGGCCGGCGCTGACCCCGACTACGCGCAGCGCGACCTGTTCGGCGCCATCGCACGCGGCGATTTTCCACAGTGGGAAGTCAAGCTGCAGGTGGCGACGCAGGAGCAACTCGATGCATGGGAACAGCGCACGGGCTGGAACCCGTTCGATCTGACGAAAGTGTGGCCGCACGCGGACTTCCCGCTGCTGCCGGTCGGTATTTTCGAGCTGAACCGCAACCCGGACAATTACCATGCGGAAGTCGAGCAGGCCGCGTTTTCGCCGGCCAACGCCGTGCCCGGCATGGGTTACTCGCCGGACAAGATGCTGCAAGGCCGATTGTTCGCCTACCACGACGCCCAGCTGTACCGGGTCGGCACGAACCACCAGCATCTACCCGTGAATGCGGCCCGCTGCCCCTTCCACAACCAGCAGCGCGACGGTGGCATGGCGATCCACAATGGCGGCGCGGCACAGAATTACGCGAACGTGGCGGCGGCAGGCAGCGCGCCGCAAGGGCTGGGCCATGGCGAGGGGGCGCTGGCGCTCGACGGCGGTGCGGCGCGCTACGATGGGCGCGGCGTGGAAGACGACTTTACGCAAGCCGGCAATCTGTTCCGCCTGATGTCAGCGCAGGCGAAGCAAAACCTGTTCGACAACCTGGCCGGTCCCTTGAGTCTGGTGCGGCCGGAAACCTTGCAGCGTCAACTCGGTCACTTCGACCGGGCCGATGCCGCCTACGGCGCCGGCGTGCGGGCCGCCTTGCAGGCGCGCGGCGCGGCGTTGTAAGCGTGTGGCAGGCGGAACAAGCTTGTTCCGCCTGTTGTTGATGCAGCACAAATTAGAGACGGATACTAAATATTGCCGTATGGACATACTTGCCGTCCATGCGTAGACTTGTCGGTCTGATCTGACTAGAAAGTCTTGCAATATGAATATCGCGAAGCTGTCGGTGCATGGGGACGACCCCACGCTCAAATCCATCCTCGAAGTCTTGCCCACCGATCCTGAACGGCAATGGCGCAAGGGCGAGGCGAAGGGCGCGAATCGCGTGCATCTCGATTCCGGCTTTGAAGTGCTGATCGCGCAGGCGCCCAAATCGCAAGTGTTGCCCTCGCGCATACGCAGCTATCTGGCCGAATGCCGTTCGCGTGGCGTCACGTTCACGATGCCGCGCATCGTGGCCGAGCTGCAACTGGAGCTGAACGGCGATGACACGGTCGATGCGCCGCTCGACCTGTCGTTGGCCGACATGCAGCACCTGACGGAAATGGGTATCAGCCTGAGCCTGGTGACGCGTTCCGCCGCAGCCTGACTCCCCAGTGATACCGAAGTGGCCGCCCTGAACGCACGGGCGGCCATTGTTCGTCACGGCTCTTCGAGCTCGACGGTGACCATATTGTCGTCCGGCTTGCGGTCAATCAGCTTGTTGTCGGGATCGATGCCCGCCTTGCCGGGCCGGCTGCCGACGATGACGGTGTAGCTCGCCTGACGGGCCGTCATGCGCAGGCGCTCGCGCAGCAGCGGATGGCCATTTGCATCGTCGACGCCGATCTCGATCCAGTCGTGCAGCGGCGCGTCGTGTTCCTCTCCCTGTTCGCCAGCCGTCAATTTGCCCGCCTGCACCTTGATGGTGACGGCGTACTTGCCATCGCCGCGCCTGGTGGCCGTGGCTGACAGGGCGCGGTTGTCGAACAGCACGATTTTCTCGAACAGGTCGTCGATCAGATAAGCCTGCTCGGGCGGCGTGACCTGGCGCAAGCCGGCAATCAGGGCCGTCACGCTCGCATACGGCGGGCCTTTCTGGCCATGGGTTCTGAGCAGGTCGCGCAGCACGCCGTTGACCTTGTCTTCGCCGATGATATCTTGCAGCAAGTACATGGCCAGGCTGCCCTTGTGGTAGTGGATGTAGGCCTGGTTTTCATTCTCGGCCAGCGGCAATTCCTTCTTGCGCTCTTCGCTGCGTCCCATCAGGTATTGATTCAGGTCATAGCGCAGGAAGCGGCGCATCTTGGCCGGCCCCGCGGTTTTCTTCATCACCATCAGCGCCGAGTATTCGGCCAGGGTTTCGCTGAGCACGGTGGCGCCGCGCGTGTTGCCACCCACCAATTGATGCGCCCACCACTGGTGCGCCACTTCATGCGCCGTGACGTAGAACGGATAGTCGATGTCTTTCGGGTTCTTGTCGTCCACCTTGGCGATGAAACCGAGGCCTTCCGAGTACGGAATCGTGTTCGGGAACGATTGCGCGAACGTGGCGTAGCGGGGGAACTCGACGATGCGCAGGATCTTGTGCTGGTAGGGGCCGAAGTTCTTCGTGTAGTACTCGAGCGCTTCCTTGCTGCCGCGCACGAAACGATCGAGGTTGTATTCATGTCCCGGCTGGTAATACACGTCGATGGCCACATCTTGCCAGCGCTCGTGCTTGACGGCGTAGCGGGCCGACTGGAACGCGTAGAAATTCAGGATGGGCTGGTCCATCGTGTAGTGGAAGTAATGGCGGCCCTTGGCGATCCAGTCGTTGTCCAGCATGCCCGGCGCGATGGCCGTCTGGCCGTCGACGGTGCTGACGGTGGCGTCAAAGTTGATGCGGTCGGCGTCGTTGCTGACGTAATTGTCGGCCAAGCCCTTCGCATCGTCGCGCGGCAAGGCCCGTTCGCGCGCCGGCAAGCCGTGTTTCTTGCGGTCGCGCGGGTCCGTCAATTCCTGCTGCGGCTGGTAGCCGATGTGCGGCAGCACGGCGTTCGTGAAGAAGGTGCCGTTGGCGACCACGGGCGTGTCCTGGCCCAGGCCGAAGATGCCGCGCGGCGCATAGCGGATGTCGAAATCGAGGCCCAAGGTGGCGCCCGGCGCCAGCGGCGCGGCCAGGCGGTAGCTGTAGAAGCCCAGCTTGCCGTCGTCGAGGCCGGGATGCACGCGCGCGTCAAAACGCAGGCGCATGGTGGCGGTCGGGTCTTGCTGCACAAAAATGTGGCTGATCGGCAGGCTGGTCTTGTTTTGCAACAGATAGCGGCCCGTGACGATGAGGCTGCGCTGTGCCGGGTAGATGGCCACGTCGAGTTTCACGTCGGTGATTCTCGGCTGCGGCGTGGCGGCAAACTTGCGGTACTGGCGCTCGATGCTGGCGCGGTCCGCATCGCGGGAAAACTCGGATTGGTAATCGTTGGCCACGTGGAAAACATAGAACAGCACGCCGCCGGCGAAGACGAAGATCAGGGCGCCGCCGGCAAAGCTGGCCAGCACGCCATGCGTGAGGCCATGGCGGGCCAGGCGCAGGCGGATGCGCCAGCTGTCCTGTGCGCCGCGGGGCCAGAACAGCAGCGACAGCACCGTCAGCATGACGGCCGCGCCGCTCCAGTACAGCAAGTACCAGCGCTCGCGCAACACAAAGTGGCCGGCGCCGTTCATGGCCGAATACACGACTTCCGGCGTGCTGCCGTACAGCAGCAGCGGGTCGCCCAGGCCCAGCGAAGAAAAACTGATGCTGGCGATGTGGTACAGAATCATGGCGAAATACGCGAGGTATTTCTGATTGATTAGCACCTGCACGAAGATGGCCAGCACGGCCACCAGCGCATAGTAGGGCAGGTGCGACAGGAACAGCGATTCCAGGTACAGGCCGGGGTCGAGGCGGTAATAGCCTTTGAAGACCTGGATCGACATGCCGCACAGCATGATGACCAGGCTCAGCAAGGCTTGCAGGCCGACCAGCGCCAACAGCTTCGACAGTAGGGGCAGCCAGTTCGGCACGGGCAGGGCGTCGAGCATCAGATACGTGCCCGCTTCCCGTTCACGCCACACCAGCTCGCCCGCGTAGAAGGTGGTAATGATCAGCATGAACAGGGCGAACGAGGCGCTGACCATGTCCAGCACCTTTTCCGTCACGGGATAGGTATTCGTGCCGTACATGGAACCCATGTCCAGCGCGCCCGCGTACATGGTCAGCACGCCGGCCAGCACGATGACGACAAAATAGATATTCTTGATGGTTTCGCGCAGGTTCAGCCAGCTCATCTTGAGAAGCAGGGCGGCCAGGTTGCGTTGCGCGAAGTCGGGCGTTTCCTGCGTGGACAGCGAGGCGTTCGACAGGCGCTGCGGCGCCTCGCCCTCGCTGCGGCGCCTGGCGGCGCCCGCGTCCGTTGTCGCATGGAACTGGAAGCGCCAGTAGCCGAGCAGCAAGGCCACGAGGGCGAAGCCGGACCAGATGGCGCGGTTCAGCAGGTACACGCCTTCCAGGGTCACCAGGCGCGTGTTGCGCTCCGCGTTCGGCCAGTATTCCGTCAGGCGTATCAGCGCCGTGGTGCCGAAGGGGTCGATCAGGGCGGCCAGGGTCTTGTAGTCGAGGTCGCGCGCCAGCGACGGCGCCACCAGGTAGCCGATCAGCATCACCACCGAGCTGATGTACACCGGCAGCATGCGCCGCGTGAGTGCCGCGATGACGAAGAAGATGGCGCCGAAGATGAACAGGTTCGGCAGCAGGGTAAATACATACGGCATCAGGTAGGCGAGCGCCCGTTGCGGCCCCAGCCGTTCCGGGTCGATGCCGGGCAGCCAGGCGCCCAGCCAGGCACCGATGACGATGCTGGAAAACACCACGGCCAGCACCAGATAGGCGCCGAGGAAGCGGCCGAATACGTACTGGTATTTCTTGATCGGCGCGCTGAAGAAGAAATGCTGCATGCCGTATTCGAAATCCTGCTGCACCGAGCGGCCCATCATGGCGGCCACCACCACGGCGCCGAAGCAGCCGAGCAGGCTGCACGTGAACGCCAGCGAGCGCGGCGCGTTGATCAGGAACTTGCCGCCGAAACTGATGCTCGCTTCTTTGAAGACGCCGCCGGCCGCCGCCATCCACAGCATGGCCAGCGCCAGGAACATGGCGAAATACACCCAGGTGGACAGCAGCTTGAGCCGCTGTCGCGCTTCAAAGCGGGCGATGGCAAACATGGCCGTCCCCTCAGTCGCACTGCTGGGCGACGCGGTGGCGCCCGGCAATGGTGGCGAAATACAGGTCTTCGAGGTCGCCGATGGCTTCCTCGAAGCCGTCGCCCGGGTCGTCGTCGCTGTAGACGTGGATCAGGGTACGGCCCGACAGCAAGCGCGTGGAAATGACGGCGTGGCGCTGCTGGAAGCTGGCTAGCTCTTTCTTGTCGACAAAGCGCGCCCAGATCTTGCAGCTGACTTCGTCGATCAGTTCCTGGGTCTTGCCGCACAGCAGCAAATGGCCCTTGTTGATGATGGCCATGTTGGCGCACAGGTCGGCCACGTCGGACACGATGTGGGTCGACAGGATCACCGTCTTGTCTTCGCCGATGTCGGACAGCAAGTTGTGGAAGCGCACGCGCTCCTGCGGGTCGAGGCCGGCCGTCGGCTCGTCGACGATGATCAGCTTCGGGTCGCCCAGCAGCGCTTGCGCGATGCCGAAGCGCTGGCGCATGCCGCCGGAAAAGCCGCCCAGGCGCTGGTGGCGCACGTCGAACAGATTGGTTTGCTGCAACAGCCCGTCGACGACTTCGCGCCGGCGCGCCCGCTGCGACAAGCCTTTTAACATGGCGAAGTGGTCGAGCAGCTCATAGGCCGTCACTTTCGGGTACAGGCCGAAGTCTTGCGGCAGGTAGCCGAGCATGCGGCGGATCTCGTCCTTGTCGTCGAGCACGTCGTAGTCGCCGAAGAAGATCGAGCCGGAATCGCATTCCTGCAAGGTGGCCAGGGTGCGCATCAGGGTCGACTTGCCGGCGCCGTTCGGGCCCAGCAAGCCGAACATGCCCGGCGGTATCGTCAGCGAAACATTGTCCAGCGCCACCACGCCATTCGCGTAGGTCTTCGACAATTTGCGGATCTGCAATTCCATACAACTCCTAACTCATGCGTTGCTGCCCGATGCGACAGGGCTACTCTATGCTGGCATTGTATTGAATTTAAGACGTACTGGGCAGTTGCATGCGATACACGGCATTTTCGCGTGCCCAGAGTGCAGCCGGGCGGGGCGGATGGCGCCCCGCCGCGAGTCACATGGCAAGTTTAATTGCGGAATAACACCGATTCGCGATTGAACCACCAGCGGCACAGGGCCAGCAGCGCACCCGCGATCACCGTGGTCGAGGCCAGGATCACGCCGAACATGCGGTAATCCATGGTGCCCTTGACCAGTTCCTTCATGGCCAGCGACACATTCGTCAGCGGCACCATGGCCCACATCCAGTTCAGTTCGACGCCGGGCAGCATGGCCGCCACCGTGGGCAGGATGACGAACAGCATCAATGGCGTGATCATGCCGGCCGCTTCCTTGTAGCTTTTCGCGTAGATCGAGATCGACAGCAGCAGCGAGGCGAAGATGGCGGCCGTCGGCACCAGCATCAGGGTCACCATGGCCAGGTCGGGCAAGCCGATGCTGCGTACCATGACGGCCATGTTGCCTTCGAGCGAACTGCCGAAGATGGCCAGCAGGGCGCCCATGCTGCCCACCATCAGCACGGCCGAGGTCATGCCGACGGTAAACAGCACGAGGAACTTGGCCACCACGATGGCGCTGCGCGGCACGGGCGCCAGCAGCAGGGTTTCCAGGGTGCCCCGTTCCTTTTCGCCCGCGCCCAGGTCGATGGCCGGATACATGGCCGCCGTCAGGCACACCATCAGCAGCAGATACGGCAGCATGCCGCCGACGATGGCGCCCATCTGCTCGCGCTCGTTGGCCGTCGATTGCTTGTCGAGCACGATGGGGTGCAGGGCAAAGGCCAGCTGGGCCGGGCTCAGATTCAGGGCCGACAGCGCGCTTTCGCGCAGGCTGGCGTTGTAGGCCTCGACGATCTCGCGCACCCGCTGCTGGGTCACGTCGACCGTGCTGGCGCTGTTGTAGTGCAGGGTGACCTTGGCTTGCTGCTGTTGCTGCAGCGTCTCTTCAAACCGGGGCGGGATGACGACGGCGAACTTGATGCTGTCGTCGCCGATGGCGCGGCGAATGTCTCCCTCGCTGGCCAGCGGCACTTCGCGCAGGTTGTGCTGCTGCGCAAAACGCGCGCTCAAGCCCGGTGAATGGTCCTTGCCGAACAGCGCGTAGCGCATTTCCGCCGTTTTCGCGTTCTTGAACATATTGCTGGAAACATAAGCGAAGCCGCCAAAGATCAGCGGCATGGCAAAGATGGGGATGAGGATGGTGAAGATCAGCGTCTTGCGGTCGCGCGTGAGTTCCAGCAACTCTTTCAGATAAATGGTCCACATGGCTCAGGCTCCCTGGTTGATGACGCTGACAAAGGCGTCGTACAAGTCCGCGCTGCCGCCCAGGTGGCGCAGTTCGTTGACCGTGCCATTGAAGGCGGTGGTGCCGCGGTTGATGATGCAGACGCGGTCGCACAGCTTTTCCACCTCGTGCAGGTGGTGCGTGGAAAAGATCAGCGGCACGCGCAGCGCCTTGTAGCTGGCGATGAAGTCGAGCAGGATCTTGGCCGACATTACGTCGAGGCCCGTCGTCGGCTCGTCAAGGATCACCACCTGCGGCTCGTGCACGACGGTGCGGGCGATCGCGCACTTCTGTTTCATGCCCGTCGACAGCTGATCGGCCCGCTTGCCGCCGTACTCTTCCATTTGCAGCAGGGCAAACAGCTCGTCGCAGCGGCGTTTCAGCTTGTCGGCCGGCATGCCATGCAGGCGGCCAAAGTACTCGACGTTTTCGCGCGCCGTCAAGCGGCCGTACAATCCCGTCGAACCGGACAGGAAGCCGATGCTCTGGCGCGCCACCAGCGGTTGCTGCAAGACATCGACGCCGTTGACGAGGGCGCTGCCCGCGTCCGCCTGCAAGGCCGTCGACAGCAGGCGCAGGGTGGTCGTCTTGCCAGCCCCATTCGGGCCCAGCAGGCCCAGCACTTCGCCGGGAGCGCAACTGAAACTGACGTCGCGCACGGCGTGGAACCAGCCCTCATGTTCGCGCGGATCGCTAACGTGCACGCCCTTACCCTTGTGGGGCGGCATGCGGAAACGTTTTGCCAGGTGTTTGACCTCAATCATGTGCTTCATCCATTCAATGGTGAAGAACGAGAGTAGCATGCAAAAAATGTAACTTGCAAGGTGGAAATATCGTTTGGTCTATTGAAAAAAACAGCATCTTCATGCAAGCTGGCCCGGTGGGCGCCGGCGGACGGCGCGGGAGAGCGCAATGCAAACGATCGATCAGGCGATGCAGGACAAGGTACTGGCCGTGGCCCGTGCCGGCATGACCAGTGCCGAAGCCATCGGTTTCTTCCGCGTCAGCCTGGGGCTGTACTACCTGGCCGGCCTGATGACGGAGGAAACCCTCGATTTCAAGCAGATCGACGCGAAGTACAACCGTTTTATCTACCACTCCATAGGTGGCGGCCACAGCATCGCCAGCGTGCTGCAGTTCATGAGCGGCGAGAAAGTCTTGCGCGTGCTGCAATCGGAGCGTTTTCGCGCCGCGTTCGCCCAGCACTGCCTGGATATTCCCGTCGACAGTATTTCTTTCTTGATTTCATTGAACCTGGGCGTGGCGAAAAGCCTGTCCGGCCTGGACGCCGTCGGCCCCGTGGTGGACTGGATCGAGCAGGAAAAAGCGCGCACAAGTCAATAAAGCCCCGATCCCCCTGCGCGCGGCGTGGGGACGGCTGGCCGCTATCGTCCTATAATTCATGTTTTCCCTGACATGAATAGCCACGATGACCGCAAACCGCCATTTTGACCCCCTGGATCGTTTGATTGTTGGCGCCGACAAGGCCTTGCGCGTCATGGCGGGCGTGGCCTCGGCCTCGCGCCCCACGCCAGCCGCGCATGCGCCCGATGCGGAGCTAAGCCCGGCCGAACAGCGCCACAGCGCCGGCTTGATGCGCGTCAACCATGTGGGCGAAGTGTGCGCGCAAGCCCTGTACAACTCGCAGGCGCGCTATGCGCACAGCCCGGCCATCCGCGCCCAGTTCGACGAAGCGGGACGCGAAGAGGAAGACCACCTGGCCTGGACGGCCCAGCGCCTGACGGAGCTGGGCTCGCGTCTGAGCCTGCTCAATCCCCTGTGGTACGCCGGTTCGTTTGCGCTGGGCACCATTGCCGCGCGCATGGGCGACGGCCGCAGCCTGGGTTTTGTAGTGGAAACGGAACGCCAGGTGGAAGCGCATTTGGCTAGCCACTTGCAGGAATTACCGCCGCAGGACGCCAAGTCGCGCGCCATCGTCAAGCAAATGGCCATCGACGAAGTGGAACACGGCGCCGCCGCCCAGAGACTGGGCGCCATCGATACCCCGGCGCCCGTGAAGGCGCTGATGGGGTTGATGGGTAAAGTGATGACAAAAACAGCGTATTACATCTGATACTTCTGCGTAGGTCGGGTAGGTCGGCTTAGCGCGCAGCGCGTAAGCCGACAACATTGTTGGCGTCGGTAGTGTCGTCGGATTACGCGGGGCCTTGCCCCGCTAATCCGACCTACATCATTCCTCGATGATTTCGAAGGAATGCGTAATCTCGGCCGTCTTGGCCAGCATGATCGACGCCGAGCAATATTTGTCATGCGACAAGGCCACGGCCCGTTCCACAGCCGTCGGTTTCAGGGCCTTGCCCCGCACCGTGAAATGGAAGTGGATCTTGGTGAATACTTTCGGATCGGTGTCGGCGCGGTCGGCCTTCAGGGTCACTTCGCAGCCACTGACGGCTTCGCGTCCCCGCTTCAGGATCAGCACCACGTCATAGGCGGTGCAGCCGCCTGTGCCCAGCAAGACCATTTCCATGGGGCGCGGCGCCAGGTTGTGGCCGCCGCCATCGGGCGCGCCATCCATGGTCACCAGGTGGCCGGAACCCGTTTCTGCCCGAAAACTCATGCCCGACGGGCCATTCCAGCTGACTTTGCATTCCATCGTACTCTCCGAAAATTGTAAGCGTTTTGTATTGTAATAGAGGAATGCCCATCCATGTGCCGGCCGCCGGGCCGCAGCCGGCCTCGATTGCGGCTTGACGCGGCAAGGCAAAGCCGCTTATACTTGTCGGCTTTCCGTTCGCTCAGGAAAAGTAAATAAGGCAGAGTCCGAACGGCAACATCGTCGGAACCACCATTTGAGCGTGTAATCTATTAGGAAGTCAACATGAAAACATTTTCCGCTAAAGGACATGAAGTCCAGCGCGATTGGTTCGTGGTTGACGCGACGGACAAAGTCCTCGGACGTGTTGCCAGCGAAGTGGCACTCCGACTGCGCGGCAAACACAAACCAGAATTTACTCCTCACGTCGATACCGGCGACTTTATCGTCGTCATCAACGCAGGCAAACTGCGTGTGACCGGTACCAAAGCTACTGAGAAAATTTACTACCGTCACTCTGGCTATCCAGGCGGCATCTACGAAACCAACTTCCAGAAAATGCAACAGCGTTTTCCAGGTCGCGCGCTTGAGAAAGCGGTCAAAGGCATGCTGCCTAAAGGCCCACTCGGCTACGCAATGATCAAGAAGCTGAAAGTGTACGCGGAAGGTTCCCATCCGCACGCTGCTCAGCAACCTAAAGCACTTGTTCTCTAAGGAACTGACATGATCGGTAATTACAATTATGGAACCGGCCGTCGCAAAAGTGCAGTGGCTCGGGTTTTTATCAAAGTTGGCACAGGCTTGATCGTTGTTAACGGCAAACCAGCAAACGAATACTTTTCGCGCGAAACGGGTCTGATGGTCATCCGTCAACCACTGGAACTGACCGGCAATGTCGAGCGTTTCGACATCAAAGTCAACGTCCATGGCGGCGGTGAGTCGGGCCAGGCTGGTGCAGTTCGTCACGGCATCACCCGCGCTCTGATCGACTACGATGCAGCGTTGAAACCGGAACTGGCGAAAGCCGGCTTCGTTACCCGCGATGCACGTGAAGTCGAGCGTAAAAAAGTTGGTCTGCGCAAAGCACGTCGCGCAAAGCAATTCTCGAAGCGTTAATTTCTACGCTACAGCACCTTCCGGGGTGCTGGTCGAAAAGCCGCTGGACTTCGGTCCCGCGGCTTTTTTGCATTTCAGCGTGACTCGGCGTTGCGCTGTAAAATACGCGGAAAACCCGCAGGGGTAGCGTTTCCCCTCATCTTTATGCAATCTATACACAAGGAAAGAACATGATCAAAGTTGGCATCGTCGGCGGCACTGGATACACGGGCGTGGAATTGCTGCGCTTGCTCGCTACCCATCCAGATGTCGAGTTGACGGCGATTACCTCGCGCAAGGAAGATGGCTTGCCCGTTGCTGACATGTATCCTTCCCTGCGCGGCCATGTCAAACTGGCGTTTTCCTCGCCGGACAAGGCGAACCTGGAACAGTGCGACGTGGTCTTCTTTGCGACCCCGCATGGCGTTGCCATGGCGCAAGCACCAGCCCTGCTGGCCGCCGGCGTGAAAGTCATCGACCTGGCCGCCGACTTCCGCCTGAAAGACCAGGCCAAGTTCGAGCAGTGGTACAAGATTCCCCACACGGCCCCTGAGTTGATCGAGCAGGCCGTGTACGGCTTGCCGGAACTGAATCGTGAAGACATCAAGCAAGCCACGCTGATCGCCAACCCCGGTTGCTATCCGACCACCATGCAGCTGGGCTTTTACCCGCTGCTGAAAGCTGGCATGGTCAACGCGGGCGGCTTGATCGCCGACTGCAAGTCGGGCGTGTCCGGCGCTGGCCGCAAGGCGGAGATCGGCATCCTGTTCTCGGAAAGCAGCGACAGCTTCAAAGCCTACGGCGTGGCCGGCCACCGCCACCTGCCGGAAACGACGGCGCAACTGCAGCGTTTCACGGACGAGAAAGTGGCGCTGACCTTCACGCCGCACCTGGTGCCGATGATCCGCGGCATGCATTCGACCCTGTACGCGCAGCTGAACAAGGATGTCAGCAATGAAGAGCTGCAATCCTTATTCGAAGAGCAATACAAGGACGAGCCTTTCGTCGACGTGATGCCATTCGGCTCGCACCCGGAAACCCGCTCCACGCGTGGCTCGAACATGCTGCGCCTGGCCTTGCACCGTCCCGAAGGCGGCAACACCGTCATCGTGCTGGTGGTGCAGGACAATCTGGTCAAGGGCGCGTCGGGCCAGGCCGTGCAATGCATGAACTTGATGTTTGGCTTGAAAGAAACGGCCGGTTTGCAACACATCGCCGTGATGCCGTAACGATCGGCGACTGGGCTTGCGCGGGTCCGGCGCCTTTTTGCCGGACCTGTGATAAATTGGACTGCCACCTACCCCGACAGGATGACGTTCATGTTCGAGCGCAACGCGAAAAATCCCATCGACACCTTGATCGGCGCTTCCACGCGGATCGAGGGCGACTTGCTGTTTTGCGGCGGCTTGCGCATCGATGGCCATGTGCGCGGCAACGTCACGGGTGAGCCGGGCGAGCCCACATATATAGTGCTGGGCGAAGCGGGCCGCATCGATGGCGAAGTGCGCTGCTCGAGCCTGGTCGTCAGCGGCGAGATCAATGGCCCCGTGTATGTGTCTGAAATGCTTGAAATCCAGCCAAAAGCCCGCATTGTAGGAGAGGTCTATTACAAGGTGCTGGAAATGCACAGCGGTGCATTGGTGCAAGGCAAGCTCAGTCGGCACGACAGCGCCGACCCCGTGCTGCACCTGGCCGTGTCGGAAATGTGAGCAGGAACAACACCGTCCAGCCGCATCAGCGGCGGCCGCAGCGCGACTTGCGCCAACAGTCTATAATGACTTAATGTTTTCTAGTAGGAGTGCCTGATATGAATGCCGTCGCTGAAATGCAAGATGTGATCCCTTCCCCTATTATCTTTACCGATAGCGCCGCTGAAAAAGTCGCGCAGCTGATCGAAGAAGAAGGCAATCCCGACCTGAAATTGCGCGTCTTCGTGCAGGGCGGCGGCTGCTCCGGTTTCCAGTATGGCTTCACCTTCGACGAAATCGTCAACGAAGATGACACCACCATGGTCAAGAACGGCGTCCAGCTGTTGATCGATTCCATGAGCTACCAGTACTTGGTCGGCGCGGAAATCGACTACAAGGATGACCTGGAAGGCGCACAGTTCGTGATCAAGAATCCTACCGCTACTTCTACCTGCGGTTGCGGTTCATCGTTCTCGGTATAAAGTAGTTTTATCGGAATGTAAAAATAGCGGATCATCGATCCGCTATTTGTGTTTCTGCGCCCGCTTAGCTCGGATATAAGGCGCCCAGTACCCTCAGCCCCTGCGCTCCTGTTACGGCCGGCAAGTTGCCCGGCTTGCGCTGCGTAAAGCGCCAAGCCAGCCACGCAAAGGCCAGCGCCTCGACCTGGCTGGGCGCCACGCCCAGCGCTTCTGACGATTCCACTGCCATGCCCGGCAATGCACGGGCCAGCGCCGCCATCAGGCTGGCGTTCTGCGCGCCACCGCCACACACGTATACCGTTTCCGCCTGCGCACCGTCGCGTAGGATGGCGTGCGCCAGGCTGGCGGCCGTCAGCTGTGTCAACGTCGCCTGCACGTCGGCAGGATTGGCTTGCGGGTAGTTGCTCAGCTTGTCCTGCAACCAGTCGGCATGGAACAGGTCGCGTCCCGTGCTTTTCGGCGCCGGCAAGTCAAAATACGGTTCATTGAGCAAGTCTGCCAGCAAGCCGGGGATGACCTGGCCCGTGGCGGCCCAGGCGCCGTTGGCGTCGTAGGGCTGGCCCAGGTGCTGCAGGACCCAGCCATCCATCAGCGCATTGCCAGGGCCCGTGTCGTAGCCCGTCACCGTGCCGTCCGCGTGCAGCACGCTGATATTGCTGATGCCGCCGATATTGGCCAGCACGCGCGTCTGGCCGGGCACATTGAAAATCGCCTGGTGAAAGGCTGGCACCAGGGGCGCGCCCTGGCCGCCGGCCGCCACGTCGCGGCTGCGCAAGTCGGCGATGACGTCGATACCCGTCAGTTCGGCCAGCAGGGCGGGGTTGTTCAATTGGCGCGTAAAACCCAGCTCGGGGCGGTGGCGGATGGTCTGGCCATGCGCGCCGATGGCGGTGACGGCATCCGGGCCGATGCCCGCGTTGCTCAGGAGCTGGGCGACGCAGTCGGCGTAATGGCGCACGAGCTGGTTTGCCGCCAGCGCTTCGCGTTCGATTTCATTCTGGCCGGCACTTTGTAGCGCCATCAGATCGTCGCGCAGGCTGGCGGGGAAGGGAATGTAGGCATCGCCGAGGCTGCGTGTGCCGCCATCATCGGAAAAGTCGACCAGCGCGCCGTCAACGCCGTCCAGGCTGGTGCCAGACATCAGACCGATATACAGCATGGGTATTCCTTGAGTGCGTAAGTGATGGGGTGCATTGTGCCGCATTTTCCTGTTCAAAAAATAAAGGCACCGGCCATCTGCATGGGCGGTGCCTTTATATATTGCCCGAAGGCAGTGTTGCTTAGCGCGAAGCCAGTGCCGTGTCGTTCGGACGCAGCAGGGTGAAGCGGTGCATCATGTCAGCCGACACCATGCGGAAGCGGCTCAGCTCGGCGGCCGTCAATGGCGCCTGGGCTTGTACGTTCAGCTTGCTTGGATCTTGTGCCACGCCGCCGACGCGGAATTCATAGTGCAAATGCGCGCCCGTGGACCAGCCGGTGGTGCCGACGTAGCCGATCACATCGCCCTGGCTGACTTTTTGACCTTTTTTCAGGCCCGAAGCGAAGCGGCTCATGTGGGCGTAGGCGGTACTGTAGTTGGCCCAGTGTTTCAGGACAACAACATTGCCATAGCCGTTTTGGCTGCCGACGGAGTCGACCACGCCATCGCCCGAAGCGCGGATAGGCGTACCCGTTGCTGCAGCGAAATCGATGCCCTTGTGCGCTTTCCAGTTGCCGGAAATCGGGTGCACGCGCATGGAGAAGCCGGACGAGATACGGGAGAATTCGAGGGGGGATTTCAGGAAGGCTTTTTTGAGGGACTTGCCGTCGAAGCTGTAGTAACCGCCGCCTTGCTTGCTGGCTGGGTCTTCGAACCAAACGGACTGGTAAGTCGTGCCGCGGTTGGTGAATTCACCGGCCAGGATGCGGCCCGCTCGGACAAATTCGCCATCTTGCCAGAATGTCTCGTAGACAACATTGAACGAGTCGCCGCGTTTCAGGTCGGAGCGGAAGTCGATATTGGTGGAGAACATTTCCACGATTTGCGCGGAAATCGAGTCTGGCAGGCGGGTGCCGTCCAGGCTGGAATCGGTAGCGGCAAACAGGGTGGAGGTAATCTTGCGCGCGTGCATTTCAACGCGGCGTTCCAGCTGGGCTGCCACTTCCGTAGCCACGAACTTGTCGCCCTTGCGGGTGATCAGGATGTTCTTGACCGATTTGTCCGTGCCGTCGACGAGGGTGGCGCGCATCCAGTTGAGGTCGCCGTTTTCGGTCGTTTGCGCTTGCACGCGCTTGCCCGATTTCAGCAACATCACGCCGCGCGCGATCTTGTCGGTTTTAATGAAATTGGCGGCCGCCTGATCATCCACGCCGAGACGGGTCAGCAGAGTGGCGAGGGTATCGCCAGCGCGGACTTTTTCTTCGTGGGTGAAATTCTGGTCTACCTGTTCCATCGCGGAAATTTGCGAGGCGAGATCAGGCATTTCCAGGTTTTGGGCGATGGACGTGACCGGCAAGTCCGATGCGTCGGGCGCCATGGGCGACACAGCGACCGCGCCGAAGGCGGCCACGGCGAGCAGCACCGCGGACGCACCAATAATGCGTGCCTTGCGGGTCGTCGTCAGCTGTGTGTACAAGCGTGAGCCTGTGATTTTATGTATAGGGTTCATGCAATCAGTTAAAATTTGCCCTTGAACGTGACCTGAGCTAGCGCTCTTTGTTATTGTTATTTTGATTCGTTTTCATACGGCAAGATTGATGGGATCGAGCATTATAACAAACTCCGCAAACCTACTACCATTTTGAGATCTACAGTCAAATTTTATGGAAATCAACACCACCGCATCGCCTACAAAGGCTAACGCCGCTCAGACCGCGCTTCCGCTGTCTGACAGAGTACAAGAAGCCCTCGCGATTACCAAGCGTGGCGTCGACGAACTATTGATCGAAAGCGAATTTGCGCAAAAATTAGCACGCTCCGAGAAAACCGGTGTTCCGCTGCGCATCAAACTGGGCCTGGACCCGACCGCACCCGACTTGCATCTGGGCCACACTGTCGTCCTGAACAAGATGCGCCAGCTGCAAAACCTCGGCCATCAAGTCATTTTCCTCATTGGCGACTTCACGTCCATGATCGGCGACCCTTCGGGCCGCAACGTCACGCGCCCGCCGCTGACCAAGGAACAGATCGAGATTAACGCGATGACGTATTTCGCGCAAGCATCTTTAGTGTTGGACGCCAGCAAGACTGAAATCCGCTATAACTCCGAATGGTGCGATCCGCTGGGCGCGCGCGGCATCATCCAGCTCGCTTCCCACTACACGGTGGCGCGCATGATCGAGCGCGACGATTTCACCAAGCGCTTCCAGGGCGGCATTCCTATTTCCGTCCATGAATTCCTGTACCCGCTGATGCAAGGCTACGACTCGGTGGCCCTGAAATCGGACCTGGAACTGGGCGGCACGGACCAGAAGTTCAACCTGCTGGTGGGCCGCGAACTGCAAAAGCAGTACGGACAGGAGCAGCAGTGTATTTTGACCATGCCGCTGCTGGAAGGTTTGGACGGCGTGGAAAAAATGTCCAAGTCGAAGAATAACTACATCGGCATCACGGAACCGGGCAACACCATGTTCGCCAAGCTGATGAGCATTTCCGACGTCATGATGTGGCGCTACTACGAGCTGCTGTCGTGGCGCTCGATCGCCGAACTGGCCCAGCTGAAGCGCGAAGTCGAGGAAGGCCGCAACCCGCGTGACGCCAAGGTTGCGCTGGCGCAAGAGATCGTCGCCCGCTTCCACTCGCAGCAGGCGGCCGAAGATGCGCTGGCCGACTTCGTCAACCGCTCGAAGGGCGGCATCCCCGACGATATCCCGGAAGTGAGCCTCGCTGGCGCACCGCTGGGCATCCCGCAATTGCTCAAGCAAGCCGGTCTGTGCCCATCCACGTCGGAAGCCATGCGCAAGATCGACCAGGGCGGCGTGCGCATCGACGGCACCGTCATCAGCGACAAGGGCTTGCAAGTGGAAGCCGGTCAGTTCGTGTTGCAAGTTGGCAAGCGCAGCTTTGCGCGCGTCACCTTGACGGCATGATCGCGCTGCTGCAAAGAGTCACGCAGGCGAAGGTGGATGTCGATGGCGCCACCATCGGCGCCATCGACGCCGGGCTGATGGTGCTCGTGTGCGCCGAGCGGGGGGATACGGAGAAGGAAGCGGACGCCCTGCTGACAAAACTGCTCGGCTACCGCGTGTTTGCCGACGAGGCGGGCAAGATGAACCGCAGCGTGACGGACGTGGCCGGCGGCTTGCTGCTGGTGCCGCAGTTTACGCTGGCGGCCGACACCAAGTCCGGCACGCGCCCGTCGTTTACGCCGGCCGCCGCGCCGCAGGACGGCTTGCGCCTGTTCACGCATTTCGTGGACCAGGCGCGCAGCCGCCATGCAGGCGTGCAAACGGGGCAGTTCGGTGCCGACATGCAGGTGTCGCTCACCAATGACGGCCCCGTCACGTTCTGGCTACAAGTGAACGCAAAGCAATAACTATAAAGAGGAGCAAGCGATGAAATTGTGGAGCGAGACGTTTCGTGATGGAGGCCTGATGCCGGCCGACTATGCTTTTGCCGAGATCGATCCGGCCAGCCGCGTGCGCCTCGCCGGCAACCGCAATCCCCATCTGGCCTGGGACGACGTGCCCAACGGCACCGAGTCGCTGGCCCTGTTCTGCATCGACCCCGATGCGCCGCAAGATGCCAGCCTGGCCAACCGCGATGACCAGGCCCTGTCGCTGACGGCGCTGCGCGGCGACTTTTATCACTGGAGCTTGCTCGACTTGCCTCCGGCCATGCGGGTTATTGCCGCCGGAGAATTTTCCAGCGGCATCACTCCCCGTGGCAAGGCGGCAGGTCCCGGGTTGCGCCAGGGCATCAACGATTACACGGGCTGGTTTGCCGGCGATGCCGCCATGGCCGGCGATTACTACGGCTATGATGGTCCGTGCCCGCCGTGGAATGACGAGCGCATCCACCACTATATTTTCCGCCTGTACGCGCTCGACGTGCCGCAACTGGCTTTGCCCGAGCGTTTCACGGGGCAGCAAGCCCATGCCGCCCTGTACGGCCACATCCTCGATGAAGCCCAGCTCGTCGTCGCCTATTCGCTCAATCCCGAGTTGGCACTTACTCTGAAGAAATAACGCATGAGCACCACGATTTTATTGATACGCCATGGCGAGACGGCCTGGAATGCGGGCCGTCGCCTGCAGGGCCATATCGACATCGCCTTGAACGAGGCGGGCCTGGCGCAAGCGGTCGCGCTGGGGCAGGCGCTGGCGGACGAACCGCTGGCCGCCATCATCGCCAGCGACCTGCAGCGCGCGCGGCAGACGGCGCAAGCCGTGGCCGACGTGAACAAGCTGCCAGTGCAGATTGACCCCTTGCTGCGCGAGCGCTGCTATGGCGCTTTCGAAGGCTTGCTGTATGCGGACATCGCCGCGCGCTATCCGCACGAGTATGCGCAATGGCAATCGCGCCAGATCGACGCCGTGATGCCGTCGGGCGAGCGCCAGGCCGAAAGTTTCCGCCAGTTCTATGCGCGCGCAAACGGCGCCATCGCCCGCTGGGCCGAGCAATATGACGGCCAGACGATTGCCATCGTGGCCCACGGCGGCGTGCTCGAGTGCGCTTACCGCGAGGCGGTCGGCATGACGCTCGACAGTCCGCGCGACTTCCAGGTCAAAAATGCCAGCGTCAACCGGTTTTCTTACGCCGACGGCAAGCTGCATTTAGTGCACTGGGGAAATATCGAGCACCTGAGCGCACCCGCGATGGACGAGCTGGGCTAAGCGGCCCCATCCTCACTCTGACGCACTGAGCTAAAAAATAGTGCTTATTAAATAGGCAGGGAATCGGTTAAAATAGCAGGTTCCTCCGTCCATTCCAGGTTCCTCAGTGCAAATCGGCCCTCACATTCTGCGCAACAACGTTTTCGTCGCTCCCATGGCGGGCGTGACGGATCGGCCTTTCCGCCAGTTGTGCAAGCAGTTGGGTGCCGGCTACGCCGTGTCGGAGATGGCGGCGTCGAATCCGCGCCTGTGGGCGACGGAAAAAAGCGCGCGGCGCACGGACCACGAAGGCGAAATGGAGCCGAAAGCCGTGCAGATCGCCGGCGCCGATCCGCAAGACCTGGCCGATTGCGCCAAGTTCAACGTGGACCGGGGCGCGCAGATCATCGACATCAACATGGGTTGCCCTGTGAAAAAGGTGTGCAACAGCTGGTGCGGTTCGGCCCTGTTGCAAGATGAAAGCCTGGTCGAAAAGATATTGCACGCCGTCGTCAACGCCGTCGACGTGCCCGTCACCCTGAAATTTCGCACGGGCTGGAACCGTTCCAACAAGAATGCCCTGACCATCGCCCGCATCGCCGAGCAAGCCGGCATCCAGATGTTGACCTTGCACGGACGCACGCGTGCCGATGGCTACAAGGGCGATGCCGAATATGAAACCATTGCCGCCGTGAAAGCATCAGTGGGCATCCCCGTGGTGGCCAATGGCGACATTACCAGTCCGGAAAAGGCCCGCTTTGTGCTCGATCAAACGGGCGCCGATGCCGTCATGATCGGCCGCGCGGCGCAGGGGCGGCCGTGGATTTGCCGCGAGATCGACCATTTTTTGCGCACGGGCACCTTGCTGCCGGCGCCGTACGTGGATGAAGTGCGCACGCTGATGGACGAGCATTTGCGCGCCCATTACGCGTTTTACGGTGAATTTCTCGGCGTGCGCACGGCGCGCAAGCACATCGGCTGGTACGTCAAGGATCTGGAGGGCGGCGAAGCGTTCCGCCAGCAAATGAACTTGCTGGAATCGACGGATGCGCAATTGCTGGCCGTTGATCAATTTTTTGAGTCGCAATGGAAATTTGGCGAACGGTTACAATACCGCCTCTCCGAATCCAGTGAAAGTGGCCTGATAGAAGCGGCCACGGCAGCATGAGCAGATAGCAAGGTAGTGGCATAAGTTATAAGCAATAGTGATCAGTACGAGTGATAAGAAGTACAAGGGCGAGCGCCTATACAGAGCGTCATGCAATATTAATTACAACACCGAGGCAAGAGGGCAGCACGCGGACCGCATGAGCGACGCGGCGCCGGATGGCCAGGTGTTCAGCCGGTTGAAGCATACAAATGAGCAAAGAAAGCATTCAGGAAGTCGTACAGAAAAGTCTAGAAGATTACTTCAATGACCTGGGCGAACAGCAAGCATCGAATATCTACGACATGGTCGTGTTGACCGTCGAAAAGCCCATCCTGGAAGTCGTGATGACACGCGCCGATGGCAACCAGTCGCACGCCGCGCAGATGCTGGGCATCAACCGCAATACCCTGCGAAAGAAATTGCAGGAGCACGGTTTGCTGTAATGCCGGCATGCAAGTGACGCCAAGATTTGAATCCGCCGCAGCGGGCCCAGCTTCATAGCTGACCGCTGCGCCATTCGCCAAGAACACTTAACCACCTAGCCACAGCCATGATCAAACAAGCTCTCCTCTCCGTTTCCGACAAGACCGGCGTTCTCGAATTCGCCCGCGCCCTGTCCGCCCTCGGCGTCAACCTCCTGTCCACGGGCGGCACCGCCAAACTGCTGGCAGACAACGGTGTTCCTGTCACGGAAGTGGCCGATTACACGGGTTTCCCGGAGATGCTCGATGGCCGTGTGAAAACCCTGCACCCGAAAGTGCACGGCGGTATCCTGGCGCGCCGTGATTTCCCTGAGCATATGTCGAAACTGGTCGAGCACGACATGCCGACTATCGACATGGTGGTGGTCAACCTGTACCCGTTCCAAGGCACGGTCGCCAAGGCTGATTGCACCCTGGAAGACGCGATCGAAAACATCGATATCGGCGGCCCGACCATGCTGCGTTCGGCGGCCAAGAACCACAAGGACGTGGTTGTCATCTGCGACCCGACCGACTACGACGTGGTACTGGCGGAAATGCGTGCGGCCGATGGCAAGGCAGGCGACGTCAGCTACGACACCAAATTCATGCTGGCGAAAAAAGTCTTTGCGCACACGGCGCAATACGATGGCGCCATCACCAACTACCTGACGAGCCTGGGCCCGACGAAAGTGCACGCCGAGCGCGGCACCTATCCGCAAATCCTGAACGTGGCCTTTGAAAAAGTGCAAGACATGCGCTACGGTGAAAACCCGCACCAGAGCGCCGCCTTCTACCGCGACCTCGTCACCACCGACGGCGCGCTGGCCAACTACCGCCAGCTGCAAGGCAAGGAATTGTCGTACAACAACATCGCCGACGCTGATGCTGCCTGGGAATGCGTGAAGAGCATGGGCGGCTTCGAGCAAAGCGCCGCGTGCGTCATCGTCAAGCACGCGAACCCATGCGGCGTGGCCCTGGGCAAGAATGCGGCGGAAGCGTATGCGCGCGCCCTGCAGACGGACCCGACCTCGGCATTCGGCGGCATCATCGCCTTCAACACGGAACTCGACGGCGCCACCGCCGGCGAAATCGCCAAGCTGTTCGTCGAAGTGCTGATCGCCCCGTCGTTCTCCGCCGAAGCGAAACAGATTCTGTCGAGCAAGCAAAACGTGCGCATGCTGGAAATCCCGCTGGGCAGCGGCGTGCACGCCATGGACTTCAAGCGCGTCGGTGGCGGTCTGCTGGTGCAATCGCCTGACGCTAAAAACGTCGGCATCGGCGACTTGCGCGTGGTCAGCAAGCTGCAGCCAACGCCGCAGCAACTGGCCGACCTGATGTTCGCCTGGAAAGTGGCGAAATTCGTCAAGTCGAACGCCATCGTCTTCTGCGGCAATAACATGACCCTGGGCGTGGGCGCTGGCCAGATGAGCCGTATCGATTCGGCCCGCATCGCTTCCATCAAGGCGCAAAACGCGGGCCTGTCGCTGACGGGCTCCGTCGTGGCGTCGGACGCCTTCTTCCCGTTCCGCGACGGCCTCGACGTCGTCGTCGACGCGGGCGCGACCTGCGTCATCCACCCGGGCGGCTCGATGCGCGACCAGGAAGTGATCGATGCGGCGGACGAGCGCGGCGTGGTCATGCTGTACACGGGCACGCGTCACTTCCGTCATTGATATCGATAGAGAGAGTAGGTCGGATTAGCGGGGCCGAAGGCCGCGCGTAATCCGACAAGCGCAGTTGGCAACGCATGTCGGATTACGCGTACCGCTAATCCGACCTACAGCTACTCGATAAAGTACTCAGCGGCAGGCACCGGTTATTCACCGGTGCCTGCCGTATTCATTATAGAATCTGGCGATGATTATTCTTGGCATCGATCCTGGCCTGCGCACGACCGGCTTTGGGGTCATTGAAAAACACGGCAACAAGCTGCGCTATATCGCGTCGGGGACCGTCAAGACGGGTTCCGAAGGGGAATTACCGCCGCGCCTGAAGGTCATCCTGCGGGGCGTGAGCGAGATCGTCGGCACCTACCAGCCCGATTGCGCGGCCATCGAAAAAGTGTTTGTCAACGTCAATCCCCAATCGACCTTGCTGCTGGGCCAGGCGCGCGGCGCGGCCATTTGCGCGCTCGTCCATGCCGATTTGTCGGTGGCCGAATACACGGCGCTGCAAGTGAAACAGGCTGTCACGGGCCACGGCAAGGCGGCCAAGGAGCAGGTACAGGAAATGGTGTCGCGGCTGCTGTCCTTGCCCGGCTTGCCCGGCACGGATGCGGCCGATGCCCTGGGCGTGGCCATTTGCCATGCCAACAGCATCGACGCGCTGGCCATGATCGGCGCGCTGGCGCCCCAGCTACAGGGCTTGCGTATGAAGCGCGGCCGTTTAGTAGGGTAGGCGCATGGCCCTCATATCAATAGAAACAACGATACACAACATTAGGAACACGCGATGATAGGCCGTCTCTCCGGTATTTTGCTTGAAAAGAATCCGCCACAATTGCTGGTCGATTGCCAGGGCGTCGGCTATGAAGTCGACGTGCCGATGAGCACCTTTTACAACTTGCCCCACGTGGGCGAAAAAGTCGTGCTGTTTACGCACCAGGCCATCCGCGAAGACGCGCATTTGCTGTTTGGCTTCGGCAATGCGGCCGAGCGCGCCGTGTTCCGCCAGTTGATCAAGATCACGGGCGTGGGCGCGCGCATGGCGCTGTCGATTCTTTCCGGTATGACGATTGCCGATCTGGCGCAGGCGATTACCCTGCAGGATTCCGGCCGCCTGGTGAAAGTGCCGGGCATCGGCAAGAAGACGGCCGAGCGCCTGTTGCTGGAATTGAAGGGCAAGCTGGGTGCCGATATCGGCGCCGGCGGCGCGCATGCGGCGCCCGACGCGCAATCGGATATCCTCAACGCGCTGGTCGCGCTCGGTTATTCGGACAAGGAAGCGCTGGCCGCCGTGAAGAACGTGCCGGCTGGTACCGGTGTGTCAGACGGCATCAAACTGGCGCTGAAAGCGCTGTCGAAAGGCTGATAGGGCATGAGCATCCAGACCGACAGCTTCACGGAACAGCGCATCATCGACGCGGCGCCCATCTCGCACAACGAAGAGGCGATCGAACGGGCCTTGCGTCCCAAGCAGCTCGACGAGTATGTAGGGCAGGAAAAGATCCGCGACCAGCTGGAAATCTTCATCACGGCCGCGCGCCAGCGCAAGGAAGCGCTCGATCACACCTTGCTGTTCGGCCCGCCGGGCCTGGGCAAGACCACCCTGGCGCACATCATCGCGCGCGAAATGGGCGTCAATTTGCGCCAGACCTCGGGCCCCGTGCTCGAGCGCCCGGGCGACCTGGCGGCGATTTTGACGAACCTGGAAGCGAACGACGTCCTGTTCATCGATGAAATCCACCGGTTGTCGCCGGTCGTTGAGGAAATTTTATATCCGGCGCTCGAGGATTATCAAATCGATATCATGATCGGCGAAGGCCCGGCCGCCCGTTCCGTGAAGCTCGATCTGCAACCGTTTACCCTGGTCGGCGCCACCACGCGCGCCGGCATGCTGACCAATCCGCTGCGCGACCGCTTCGGCATCGTCGCGCGCCTGGAGTTCTACAACACGGGCGAATTGACGAAGATCGTCACGCGCAGCGCCGCCTTGCTGAAAGCCCCGATCGACCCGGAAGGCGCGCACGAAATCGCCCAGCGCGCCCGCGGCACGCCCCGCATCGCCAACCGTCTGTTGCGCCGCGTGCGCGATTTCGCGGAAGTCAAAAGCAATGGAGAGATCACCAAGGTGGTGGCCGACCGCGCGCTGGCCATGCTTGACGTCGATTCCGCCGGCTTCGACGTGATGGACCGCAAGCTGCTCGAAGCCGTGCTGTTCAAGTTCGGCGGCGGCCCCGTCGGCATCGGCAACCTGGCGGCGGCCATCGGCGAAGCGGCCGATACCATCGAAGACGTGCTGGAACCGTATCTGATACAGCAAGGTTTCCTGCAGCGCACACCCCGTGGCCGTGTCGCTACACCGGCTGCCTATTTGCACTTCGGCGTCAGCGCGCCGCGCATGGGCCCGGGCGGCGAAGCGTGGGAACTGTGATGGCGCAAGAGGGTATGCCAGGCATGCAAATCTGGATCGACGCGGATGCCTGTCCCGTCGTCATCAAGGAAATTTTGTACCGTGTGGCCGACCGCCTGGAGCTGCCGCTCATCCTGGTCGCTAACCAGGGCTTGCGCGTGCCGCCCTCGCGTTTCATCCGCACCGTGCAAGTGCCGTCCGGCGCCGACGTGGCCGACCAGGAAATCGTGCGTTTGTTGAATCCCGGCGACCTCGTCATCACGGGCGACATCCCGCTGGCGGCCGACGTCCTGACCAAGGGCGGTTTCGCGCTGAACCCGCGCGGCGAGTTCTACACGAAGGATAATATCGCCCAGCAACTGACGATGCGCGCCTTCATGGAAGAATTGCGCAGTGGCGGCGTGGACACGGGCGGCCCGGCCGCCTTCAGCCAGTCCGACCGACAACAGTTCGCCAATAGTCTGGACCGGCATTTGAGCAAGCATCACCGCAAGCCGGCCCCGGCGCAGTAATTCGCGGACGAAAAAAAACCGGCGCAAGCCGGTTTTTTACGTGCATGTAACTTAGCGTGCAACTTTGCGCGTGCCCACCACTTCCACCGTCACACGGCGGTTCTTGGCGCGCCCGGCGGCACTTGTGTTGTCGGCCACCGGCTGCGTTTCTCCCTTGCCTTCCGTGTAGACACGGTTCGTTTCCACGCCTTGCGCCACCAGATAGGCCTTGACGGCTTCGGCGCGGCGTTGCGACAGTTTCTGGTTGTAGGCGTCAGGGCCGACGGCATCCGTATGGCCGACCGTGACGATCACTTCCAAGTCCATGCCCGTCAATTGGCCGAGCAGCTGGTCCAGCGCGGCCTTGCCTTGCGGCTTGAGCGCCGATTGATCGAAATCAAACAACGCTTCCGAGGCAAACGACACTTTTTCCGACACGGGCGCTGGCGCCGGTGCGGCCACGATGACGGGGGCCGGCATCGCGACGGCCGGGGCGACTTCTGGCGCCGGCTGGTAGGCGGGCGTGGCGCTGGCCGGGCGGCCCAGTTTATACACGAGGCTGACGGAATACAGGTCCGCATCGCCACGGTTGCCGACGGCGTCGTTTAAGCGATAACGCTCGACTTCGCCGCGCAGGGCCAGCGCTTCGCTGAACTTGTATTCGAGGCCCAGGCCCATCTTGGCATTGAGCTTGCGCTCGCTGGCATGGGTATTGGTCGAACCCAGCAGACGGTTGCCGCTGAATTCCGTGTTGGTCTTGGTGTAGTGCATGCCGACACGGCCCAGCAAGGACAGGCGCTGCGACAGCGGCAGCTGGCCCAGCAAGTCCAGGTTCACGCCGCGAAAGGCCGCTTGCCCGTTCAGTACGCCGTTGCCGCTGGTGGTCGACTTGAAATCGAACTTGCCCAGGTCAAAGTAACCGGCTTCCACGGCGACATACTGGTTCAGCTGGCGGCCGACAAACAGTTTATAGCCGGTGTCGCGCTGGTCCTTGCTGAAGCCGGTGACGCTTTCGCCGTTGGCGGCCAGGCTGGCGCGCAAGCGCGGCTCGTCGATGTTGGCGCGCGACTGGCCCACGCCCGCGCCGATGTACCAGGCGCTGTTGGCCCAGTCCGGGTTGATGAACGTATTGTCCTGCGCCTGCGCCGATTGTGCCGCCAGCAAGGCGCCGGTCATGACGCTCAGGGCGCCCAGTGTGTGTGCGATAGTCATGGTCATGTCCCGGTTATTTGGTGATCTGGTTGTTGCGCAGGGTAACGGCGGCGGCCGTCAGCACGCGGCCATTGAGCAGGTTCGTGTTGTCGCCCACCGTGATGGCGGCCGACTGGCCCAGGATATTGCCCTTGAAGACGCTGTTGGCGGCCAGGGTGGTCGGGCCGACGGGCAGCCAGCTGACGTTGTCGGCCGTGGCGCCATTGTTCAGGGCAACCACCGAGTTGACGGTCGAGTTCAAGGTCAGCGCCGTGCGGAAGATGTACACGCCGGGACCGTTCAGGGTCAAGGTACCCGTGATGCTGATGGCGCCCGCATAGCAATACACGCCGGGGCCGAAGGTCTGGCCGCCGAGGTCTATGCCGCCGGCAAAGCTGACGTCGCAAGTGCGGCTGTTGCCGTCCGTGATCGCCGTTTGCAAATCCGTCATCGCGCCGGCCAGGATGGCGCCCGACTTGTAGTTGGTAAAACCAGCTGCCTGGGTCGGATCGACCGTTTGCGAAGGCGAACCCACGTCGCCCGTGATCAGGGTCGTGCCGCCCGAATTGTTCGTGATCGAGGTGCCGGCCAGCACGCCGAACGATGCGGCGCGGCCCAGGATGATCGGATTGAGGACGGGCGGGATGGCGACGGCAGTTACGGTCAGCAGCGCGCTGCCCGACTGGCCGCCGGCCGTGGCCGTGATGCTGCTGGTGCCGGCGGCGATGCCGGTGGCGACGCCCGTGTTCAGCACGCTGGCATTGGCAACGGTGCCCGACGTCCAGGCGGCGCTGTTGGTGATGATGGCGTTCGAGCTGTCCGAGTACGTTGCGGTGGCAATGAATTGCTGCGTGGCACCGACAACGATGCTGGCGGTGGCCGGCGTGACGGCGATGCTGGCCAGGGTAATGGTCGGCACGGTGACGGTGGTGCTGGCCGTCTTGCCGTTGAAGCTGGCGTTCATGACGCTGGTACCAAAGGCAACGCCGGTGACGAGGCCACCGCTGGCGACAGTGGCCGAGGCTGGCGTGGCGGACACGAAGCTGCTACCGGAGGTGACGTCAGCGCTGCTGCCATCCGAATACGTGGCAAGGACGGCCAACTGGCGCGTCGCGGCGACGGGGATGATCGGGTTTTGCGGCGTGACGGCGATCGACAACAAGGTCGCTGGCGTGACGGTCAGCACGGTGCTGGCCGTGAGCGCGCCCGTGGTGGCCGTAATCTGCGTCGTGCCGGCAACCTTGCCCAGCGCCAGGCCGCCCGCGGCGATGCTGGCCGTGGCGGGATTGGCCGAGGCAAATGCCGACACGGCCGTGACGTCGCGCGTGGCGCCGTCGCTGAAGCTGCCCGTCACCGTGAATTGCTGCGTTGCTGCGATGGTGATCGATGGCGCGAGCGGCGTGATGGCAATTGCCGTCAAAGTGGCGGGCGAGACGGTCAACTGGGCCGCTGCGCTCTTGCCGCCAAATGCGGCGCTGATGCTGCTGCTGCCGGCAGCGATGCCGGTGCTCAAGCCTGTGGCGGCATTGACTGTCGCGCTGGCTGGCGTGGCCGACGTCCAGGCCGACCTGGCGCTGACATCTTGCGAGGAGCCGTCGCTATACGTGGCGATGGCCGTGAATTGCTGGCCCGCACCGATAGCGACCGTGGCCGTGGCTGGCGTGACGGCCAGGCTGGATAGGGTGGCAGCCGGCAAGCCGAGGATAGGATCGCGTCCCTGGTCGCCGCCGCCGCAGCCGGCCAGGGCGGTCATGGCCAGCAGGCCTGCCGAGACGATCAGCGGGTTCAGATATCGCTTGAAGAGATTCATAGTGTTCCTTTGTGCATGGCAGTCATTGCCGGTCATCCGCGGATGAGGTCATCCGGCAGAGCCATGCCGCCTGTCGCTACAGGGCGATGGCGTCACAGGCATGCACTATTTCATTTAGGAAACTTCAAGTATGTTCGGTGGCGCGCATAGGCCCCTGGCGTTCGGAGATAGGGTCAAAAAAACGCGATTCGGCCTGGAAAACAACGGCCGTGTGCGGAAAACAGACGCAAAAAAGCCGGCGCTAAGGCCGGCTTCATCAGGGCAGGGGGGAGCTTACTCTTCGCGCACCCACGTCTGCGAGCGGCCAAACATCGGCACGCCGACATAGCCGCGAACTTGCAGCTTGGTGCCGCCTTCCGTCAGTTCCGCCTTGCTCTTGTAGGTCTTGCCATTGGCCGGGTCCGTGATTTCGCCGCCCGTCCATTCCTTGCCGTCATATTTCAGGCCGGACAGGATCACCATGCCGACGATGGGCTGGTCTTTCTTGGCGCCTGTGCACTTGTCGCACTTGGGATTCTGGTCTTCGTCCGGGCCGCGGAACAGCTTGTCGATCTTGCCTTGCAAGACGCCGTTGCTTTCCGTGATGACGATGAGGGATTTTGGCTTGCCGCTGGCGTCGTCGATGGTTTTCCACGTGCCGACGGGGGTAAAGTTGCCGTCGCGCGCGGTGGCGCTGCTGGCGATGGCCAGGGCGGCCACCAGTACGCTTGCTTTGAATACTTTATGCATCGCTAGTCTCCATTGGTTTTTTGATCGTGTCACGAACAGTTATATACCAAGGCAAGACCAGCAGTGCTGCGCGGCGTCACGGATGACACCGCGCAATCCTTCCAAACTTGCCTTATGCGCTGGCTAGTTTAGCAAACTGTTCGCGCAGTTTTTCAATTGTCGCCGAAAAACTGAGCAAGCGCTCGTTTTCTTGCGCAACGATGGCGGCAGGGGCACGCGCGACAAAGCTTTCATTGCCCAATTTGCTGTTGACTTTGGCAATTTCCGCTTCGATACGGGCGATTTCCTTGCCCAGACGCTCGCGTTCGGCAGCCACGTCGATTTCCACTTTCAGCATCAGCTTGGTGGTGCCGACGATGGCGACGGCCGCTGGCGAGTCCGGCAGCGCATCGACGATCTGCACGTCGGCCAGCTTGCCCAGCGACTGGATGTACGGTGCGTACGATGCCAACGCTTCTTTCTCGCTGGCATTGCCGGCTTCGACGATCAGCGGCACGCGCACGGAAGGCGAGATCTGCATTTCGCCGCGCAGGTTGCGCGTCGCGTCCGTCAAGGCTTTCAGCTGCTGCATCCACGCTTCGGCCGACTCGTCGATCTTGTCGGTGTTGGCGATCGGATACGGCTGCATCATGATCGAATCACCCTCGGCCTTCAAGGTTTTGCCAGCCAAAGGCGCCACCGTCTGCCACAGGGCTTCCGTGACGAACGGAATGATCGGGTGGGCCAGGCGCAGTACCACTTCCAGTACGCGCAGCAGGGTGTGGCGGGTGGCGCGCTGCTGGCCTTCCGTTCCTTGCTGAACTTGCACCTTGGCGACTTCCAGGTACCAGTCGCAATACTCGTCCCAGACGAATTTGTAGATGGTGGCGGCGATATTGTCGAAACGGAAGTCTTCAAAGCCCTTGGCCACGTCCAGTTCCGCCTTCTGCAGCAGCGAGATGATCCACTTGTCCGCTTGCGACAGGTCGGCGTCGTTCGGCGTGCAGTCCTTGCCTTCCGTATTCATCATGACGAAACGGGTGGCGTTCCACATCTTGTTGCAGAAGTTGCGGTAGCCTTCGCAGCGGCCCAGGTCGAAATTGATGTTGCGGCCCAGCGAAGCGTAGCTGGCCATGGTGAAGCGCACGGCGTCCGTGCCGTAGGCGGAAATGCCTTCCGGGAATTCCTTGCGCGTTGCCTTGGTGATCTTTTCCGCGTCGCGCGGGTTCATCAGGCCCGTCGTGCGCTTGACGATCAGGTTTTCCAGGTCGATGCCGTCGATCAGGTCGATCGGGTCCAGGGTGTTACCTTTCGACTTCGACATTTTCTGCCCCGTCGAATCGCGCACGAGGCCGTGCACGTAGACGGTTTCAAACGGCACCTTGCCCGTGAAGTGCGCCGTCATCATGACCATGCGCGCCACCCAGAAGAAGATGATGTCGAAACCGGTGACCAGCACGGACGATGGCAGGAAGGCCTTCATGTCCGGCGTTTCTTCCGGCCAACCCATGGTCGAGAACGGCACCAGGGCGGACGAGAACCACGTGTCGAGCACGTCGTCATCGCGCTTCAAAGGGCCGGTGCTGCCGGCGGCCTGCGCCTTGGCGATGGCTTCCGCTTCCGTCTTGGCAACGAAGATATTGCCCTTGTCGTCGTACCACGCCGGGATTTGATGGCCCCACCACAGCTGGCGCGAGATACACCAGTCCTGGATGTTGTTGAGCCACTGGTTGTAGGTGGTGCTCCAGTTTTCTGGCACGAACTTGATTTCGCCATTGGCGACCTTGTCCAGCGCCGTCTCGGCGATCGACTTGCCCGGGAAGAAGGTGCCTTCCGGGGCCGGCTTGCTCATGGCGACAAACCACTGGTCCGTCAGCATCGGCTCGATGACAACGCCCGTGCGGTCGCCGCGCGGCACCATCAGTTTGTGCGGCTTGACTTGCTCCAGCAAGCCTTGCGCGTCGAGGTCGGCGACGATCTGCTTGCGCGCGGCGAAACGGTCCATGCCACGGTAAGCCTCGGGCGCGTCGTCCGTGATCTTCGCGTCCAGCGTCAGGATGACGATCTGCGCCAGTTTGTGGCGCTGGCCCACGGCGTAATCGTTCATGTCGTGCGCGGGGGTGATCTTGACACAGCCCGTGCCGAATTCCTTGTCGACGTATTCGTCGGCGATGATGGGGATTTCGCGGTCGGTCAACGGCAGTTTCAGCATCTTGCCCACCAGCGGCAGGTAGCGCTCGTCCGTCGGATCGACGGCCACGGCCACGTCGCCCAGCATGGTTTCAGGACGGGTGGTAGCCACCGTCAGGAAGCCGCTGCCGTCGGCCAGCGGGTACTTGATGTACCACATGGAGCCGTCTTCTTCCTCGGACACCACTTCCAGGTCGGACACCGCCGTGCCCAGCACGGGGTCCCAGTTGACCAGGCGCTTGCCACGGTAGATCAGGCCCTGCTCGAACAGGCGCACGAAGACGTCGGTGACGACTTTCGAGCGCGGCTCGTCCATCGTGAAGTATTCGCGCTGCCAGTCGGCCGAAGCACCCAGGCGGCGCATCTGGCCGGTGATGATGGAACCCGATTTTTCTTTCCATTCCCACACTTTTTCCACGAATTTCTCGCGGCCCAGGTCATGGCGCGAAATCTTTTGCGCGTCCAGCTGGCGCTGCACGACGATTTGCGTGGCGATGCCCGCATGGTCGGTACCGGGAATCCAGGCTGTGTTGTGGCCCAGCATGCGGTGGTAGCGGGTCAGGCCATCCATGATGGTCTGGTTGAACGCATGGCCCATGTGCAGGGTGCCGGTGACGTTCGGCGGCGGCAACTGGATGCTGAAGGAAGGTTTTCCGGCATCGAGGGTGGCGGTGAAGTAACCGCGCTGTTCCCACTCGGTGCGCCAGAATTGTTCAATGTCGGCGGGCTCGAAAGACTTGGCTAATTCCATGATTTGGCGTGTGATTGGCAAAAGGAACCATTATAAGGGGTGCATAAAGCATGCGCAGCAAATAGCGGGCCTGGATGGCCTGAAAAGCCGCGCACGATTGCGCAATATTGCCCTATTGTATTTTTTTCAAGCTATCATCTTTGCAACATTATTTGAAAGCTTAGGCAATCATGAAAAAATTGTGGCAATTGGCCGTGCTCGGCGCCGGATGGGCTGCCGGTGGCGCGTGCGCCGGCGTCCCGGAAGGAATGGCGTCTTTCCAGCGCGGGCGCTGCGTTGACGCCGTGGCCCAATTGCGCGGACCTGCGCTGGGCGGCAATATCAAGGCGCAAAAGGTTCTCGGCGATATCTACGCGGGCGCGGAGCGGTGTTCGGACGTGGCGCGCAGCGATGCCGATGCCGGGCGCTGGTATCTGCTGGCGGCCAAGCGTGGCGACCGCGTTGCTCAGGAAGAACTTGTTTCTCTGTATACGAGCTGGTCGGGCAGCATGCGCAATCCCGCGCGCGCGCTGCCCTGGCTGCGCAGCCAGGCGTCGCAGGGCGCCGGCGGACCGATGGCGCAACTGGCGAAAATGTATGAAGAGGGAAAAGGCGTGCCGGCCGACAAGGTGTTGTCGTATGCGCTCAGACTGCTGGCGCTGCAGGACAAGGAATGGAGCGGCGCGGCCGAGCTGGAGACGTATCTGCCGGCGCACCGCAGCGCGATGTCGCCGGACCAGGTCGACGAAGCCGTGCGCCTGGCCGGCCTTTGGCGGCGCGGCGCGCCCTTGCCGGCGACGTCGCTGACGGGGCGGCGCTCGCCGCAGGACTGGTACCTCCGCGCCGCCGAGGGCGGCGACATGGACGCCGCCTACCAGCTGGGCATGCGGTGTTGCAACGGAGCAGACGGCCTGGATGAAAGGCAGGCCGTCCGCTGGCTGCGCAAGGCGGCCGAAAGCGGCAACGCCAAGGCCCAGCTGCAACTGGTCAAGGTGTACGGCATGGGTTGGGGCGTGCCGCAGGACTATGTGCTCGCCTCCATGCTGAGCCAGCTGGCGGCGGCGGGTGGGGAGCCGGAGGCCGCCGCCAGCGTGGCGGGCTGGGCAAGGGCGATGAACGCGGCGCAAAACGCCGAGGCGGATCAGCTGGCGCGGGCGTGGAAGGTGGGCATGCCGCTGCCACAGGTCTCGGTGCACGGCATGGAACGCATGATCCATTATGTGCGCGAGGCGCGCGACAAGCTGCCGCCGACGCCCGAAGTGCGGGCGCTGTTCGATGCCGCCAGCGAGGGCGATGAAGCGGCCTTCGGCCAGCTGCTCGCCGGCGTCGCCCTGCCGGGCGCCTACCGAAGCGGCTCGAACACCCTGCTGCACACCTTGATCTTGCCCGCGTACAGCCTGGTCGAAGCCGAATCGGCATGGCAGAAGGCGCAGCCGCGTCTGGACGACCCTTTGCTGCAACAGATGCAGCAAAGGGCGCACCGCCAGGCGCAACGCGAGCGGCACGCCGCGCTGCTGCCGGCCAGGCTGCGCATGATGACGCTGCTGTTGCAGCGCGGCGTGCCGGTCGGCGAAGGTACCGGGGGCAGTAGCGTCGCGCCCCTGCATCTGGCGGCCATGTACGGCAACGCCGCGATGGCGCGCCTGTTGCTGGCCCATGGCGCCGATGTGCGGCACTACGGCGCCGGAAATGAAACGCTGGCGCCGCTGGAATACGCGCTGCAGCAGGAAGACGCGGGCATGCTGCCGGAATTGCTCGACGCGGATGAACGCACGGCAAACATGATCGCCTTGCTGGACGCTGGTTCGGGCCTGCCCTACCTGGTGGGCGACCAGCGCATGGCAGAGCTGCGCCAGGCAGAGAAAAAGACGGCGAAAGACGGCGCGGCGCCGCCAGCCGAACGGCCGCTGGCCGATCACATGCTCTGGAGCCGTTTGCTGGGCCTGACGCGCGGCACCGAAGTGCTCGATAAAATGCTGGCCACCGGCACCGCGCCCGACATCGACGACGAGGGCAAGTCGCTGTACGCCTACGCCGCCGAAGCGGGCAACGCCGGCGCGCTGGACTGGCTCAAGCAGCGCGTGCCCCGGCATGACGCGAAGGGAAAGGACCGCTGGCTCGACGCCGCGATGCGCGCCATGTACAACCATCAGCCGGCGTCCGAGGACGTGCTGCGCCAACTGGTAGTGCCCGGAATGCCCTGGAAGCAAGCCGGCCCCGCAGCCGAAGAGTTGCACATGAGAAAACGAACGACGCTCGACGCGCTGCACCTGGAAACGGAGACCCTGCTGTGGCATGCGGTGCGCAGCCAGCGGCCGGACTGGGTCACCCGCCTGGCCGCGATGGGTGCGCCCGTCGTCAGCGACGGCTATCGTCCGCCCTTGCTGGCGGCCGTCGAAAATAGTGACGCGGCGATGGTCAAGCTGCTGCTGGGCCTGGGCGCCGACCCGCTGGGCGGCGAGTTCCCCGTCTTGAGGATGGCGCTGAAACTGAAGCCGACGCCGGAAAACAATAACGTGCTGACCTTGCTGCTGGCAGCCGTCGCGGCGCGCCAGCCGCTGGCAGACATCAAGTGGTCGCCGCTGGACGAAGCGCTGCGTTCCGTGCGCGATGCGGCCGGCGTCGAACGGGTAAGCCTGATGCTGGCGGCCGGCCTGCCGGCCAGCCAGTTGGGCAACAACGCCGCCGTGCTCGCCGTGCAGTCGCCGCAGCGTGCATTGGCGCCGCTGTTGCTGGAACACGGCATGTTGCGGCGCGCCGACGGTGTGCGGCGCGCACCGGGCGATGCGGTGGTGCTGCGGCAGGCGTTGCGGGCGCAGCGCGGCGATCTGCTGCCGCGTCTGCTGGACCTGGGGCTGGACCCGAACTGGCGCGGCGCCAATCAGAAGAGCGCGCTGGAGCAGGCTATTCTCAATGGCAATACCGAGGCCGTGCGCCTGTTCCTCGCGCGCGGCGCGAGGATCGATGACGGCACGGAGCACCCATGGGGTGGCGCGCTGGACCTGGCCGCCGCCAGTCTCAATACCGATATGCTGGCGCTCGTCACGCGCGACTGGACGCTGTCGCTGGACAAGGTCTGCCTGCCGGACACGCCGAACCTGATCGATATCGTCATGAACGCGTCCGATGCGTATTGGGACTTGCTGCTCAAGCATGGATTTTCCAGCGCGCCGCCACAGTGCGAGCACGCCATGGCGCCGCGCCTGATCACCGCCTTTGCCGAGGAACCGGGGCTGATCCTGGCCGGCTGGCTGGGCCAGCGCTTCGCTGCGCGCCTGCCGCGCCTGGCTGGCGGCCTGCGGCAACTCGCACCGGAGGACTGGAGCGCGCTGCGCGCCGCGGGACGCGCCGACATGCTGGCCATCCTGGCGGCCGGCGGCTGGCGGGTGCCGCCTGCGCAGGTTGCGGCTGCACCCGCACACAAGGACAAGGCTGCCGACCTGGCGCTGCAACAGCGCTTGCCGGGACGCTACACCATGGGGCGCCGGACCGAGGTCGCGTCGCAGATCGTGCTGCGCGCCGGCGGGCGTTTCAGTTACCAGATGGTGTACGGCGCCGATGAGCAAGCGGCACAGGGACGCTGGTCGGTGCTGGATGGCGAGCTGCTGCTGCAGGGCGATGGGAAGTCGCCCGATGCACCGTTTGCGCTGTTGCCGCCGCGGCCCGGCGACGCCACCACGGGCCCGGCCCGCATCATCGTCGAATATCGCAACGAGGCCGTGCCCGATATCGGCCTGGCGGCGCTCGGCGATGCGCCCGCGTTTGCCAAAGGCGTCAGCGGCACGCAGCCGTGGCAGGTGCCGTTTGCCGGGCCGCTGCGCCATCTGGCTCTGTCCCATCCGGAAGCGGGCTTTGCCACGGTGGCGCTGCCGGCCCGGCAAGGCCTGTTGCGCTTTGCGCTGTATCCGCCGCGCTCGGGCATGCGGGACTTTCACGCCGTCATCGGCATCGGGGATGACACACTGGCCTGGGATCGCGATGGGCAAATGCTGTCGTACGACAAGGTGAAATAAACGCGGCCATATGGCCGTGTTTGGCGGCCTGGTGAGTCGTTTTCCTGCAACAGAACGGGGGGTAGAGGCGCTGCCGATGCTATAATGCCGGCCTCGGCGCCTCCTGCCCCATCCTTGCGGACGGCGCCAGCAGACGCGGTTGTATCAACGTTTCATATCCAACACTCGTCCGCGTCTCAAGGCCAGCGCATCTGCGATGCCAGCCACTTTCAGAGCGTCCCCTTCGGGCCGGGCGCCTGAGCCACGCGCACCGCCAGCGGTGCACCATTCACGGCGGAATCAACGCGGCTCATTGCACGTCGCTGCCGCCACAGCTTAGCCAGGAATCTTACTGCCTGGCCCGTCGTCTTTCGATACGGCACTCCCCAGCGCGCCTTTTGGCGCCTGTGGCCGCGCCATGGCCGCGCGCTTTCCCGGTTTCGCTTATACAAGGAAACCCGCATGAAAAAAATCTCGATCACGATGGCACTCGCCACCCTGGGCGCCTTGCCTGCCGCCCACGCACAGTCGTCCGTTGACCCGTCGTCAGTCACCCCGTCGTCAGTCACCTTGTACGGCTTGATGGACGCGGGCCTGGTACAGGAAGGCGGCATCAGCAAGCTCACCAGCGGCATATCGGCCGGCTCGCGCCTGGGCTTGCGCGGCACCGAGTCCCTGGGCAATGGTCTGCAAGCCGTGTTCACGCTGGAAGCGGGTGTCCTGAGCGACACGGGCCGCTCCGACCAGGCGGGGCAACTGTTCGGCCGCCAGGCTTTCGTCGGCATCGACAGCCCGCTGGGCATGCTGACCGTGGGGCGCCAGTACAACCTGCAAAGCCAGGCCTTGACCGACGTGGCCGACCCGTTCGAAGGCGGCTTTGCCGGCGCGGCAACCAACCTGGCCGGTTATTCTGCCACGCGCATCGACAATACCGTGCGCTACACCTCGCCTGAAATGCGCGGCGTGACGGCCACGGTCATATACGGCTTTGGCGAACATACGGGTGTGGCGGCCGACCAGCGCTCGCTGGGCCTGGCCCTCGGCTATGTCAACGGTCCCTTGACCTTGCGCCTGGCGCGCCAGAGCCGTGCCGGCGAGCCGGGCAAGGCCGACGTGAACAACACGATTTTGGCGGGTAACTACAACTTCGGCGTGGCCACCGCGTTTGCCGGTTATGGCCGCAACACGGGCGACGGCAGCACTATGTTCTTTGGGGAAAACCCGTATGGCGCGGCGCAGGCGCCGGCCCAGTCCACGGACAGCCGCGACGCCATCGTCGGTGTGTCCGTGCCGTTTGGCGCGACCACCTTGCTGGCCTCGTACGTCCACAAGGATGACCGCGACGCTGCCAACCGCGATGCGCGGCAACTGGCCATCGGCGCCACGTATGCCTTGTCCAAGCGCAGCAAGGTGTATGTTGCTTACGCGCATATCCGCAACCGCAACGACGCCGCCTACATGGTGGGCAATGCCACGGAAGTGGGCACGGGCAACCGCGCCTTCAACGTGGGCCTGCGCCACGCGTTTTAAGGCTTTGCGCTAAGCGGGCAGCATGTTGCCTTCGAGCAGCAATGTTTCGAAGGCGGCGGCGGCCAGCGGGCGGCTGAACAGGTAGCCCTGCATCTGGTCGCAGCCGTGCTGGCGCAGGAAGGCCAGCTGCTGCGCCGTTTCCACGCCTTCGGCGATGACTTTCAGGCGCAGGCTGTGCGCCAGCGAAATGATGGCGCGCACGATGGCCGCGTCGTCGTCGCTGTGCGTGATGTCGCTGACGAAGGTTTTGTCGATTTTCAGCACGTCGATGGGGAAGTGGCGCAGGTAGGCCAGGCTGGAATAGCCGGTACCGAAGTCGTCGATCGACAATTGCACGCCCAGCGCCTTCAGCTTGGCCATGATGGCCGTGGCTTGCTCCACGTCATGCATGACCATGCTTTCCGTCAATTCCAGTTCCAGATGGGCCGCATCGAGTCCCGTGTCCGCCAGCACCTGCGCCACCGCGCGCAGCAAATTCTTTTGCTTGAATTGCCGCGCCGACAGGTTGACGGCCAGGCGCAGCGGGCCATGGCCTGCCATTTGCCAGGCGCGCGTCTGGGCGCATGCCGTGCGCAGCACCCAGTCGCCGATGGGCGTGATCAAACCCATTTCCTCGGCCAGGCCGATGAAGCTGGCAGGTGGAATACGCCCCAGTTGCGGATGTTGCCAGCGCAGCAGCGCTTCCATGCCCACCACCGTGCCGCTGGCCAGATCCAGCTGGGGCTGGTATTCGAGGTGGAACTGCCCCCGCTCCAGCGCGTGGCGCAATTCGCTCTCCAGTCCCAGCCGCTCCAGGGTGCCCGCATTCATGCCCGAGGCATAGAATTGCCAGTGGCCCCGTCCCTGTTCCTTGGCGCGGTACATGGCGATGTCGGCGTGCTTGATCAGGGTGTCGGCATTCTGGCCGTCGTCGGGATATACGGCCACGCCCATGCAGCAGCTGAGAAAAAATTCATATTCGCCCAGTTGCAGCGGCTGCGTCACGGCGTCCTGGATGCGCTGCAGGATGGCCACGCCCGGTTCGCCATTGCCATGCTGGGGCAGCAGCAGCACGAATTCGTCGCCGCCCAGGCGCGCCACCGTGTCGACTTCGCGCGTGGCGTCGCGCAGGCGCTCGGCCACGTTTTTCAGTACCAGGTCGCCCGCATCATGGCCCAGGGTATCGTTGACGAATTTAAAGCGGTCGAGGTCGATGAAGACCACCCACAGGGGCTGACCGCTGCGCCGCGTCACGGCCATCGCCTGCTCCAGCCGTTCGCGCAGCAGGGCACGGTTGGCCAGGCCCGTCAGGATATCGTGCCTCGCCTGAAATTCCAGTTCCTGTTCGAAGCGCATGACGCTACTGATGTCGTATTGCGCCACGACAAAGTGGCTGACGGGGCCATCGCCATCGTCGCGCACGGGCGCGACGAACAGCTCGCTCCAGTAGCAGCTGCCATCTTTGCGGAAATTGCGCACGATGGCCTTGCCTTCGCGCTGTTCACGCAGGGCCGCCGTAATGGCGTGCATGTCTTGCCGTCCTTGCTCGGGACCCTGCAAGTCTTCCAGGCGCTGGCCGATGACTTCGCCGGCCGCATAGCCGGTGATGCGTTCGAAGGCGGGGTTGACGTACTCGATCAGGTAGCCTGGCGCGTCGGCGCTGCACAGGATGATGGCGTTGGCCGACACTTCGATGATGCGTTCACGCAAACGCAGCGACTTTTCATTGTGCATGCGCGCGGCGATGTCTTCTGACAGGCGCAAATTGGCAAACTGCAGCGCCGCCGTGCGTTCGCCCGTGATGCGGGCAATCACGGAATTGCGCGACACCAGCTGATACACGTATGCGGCTGCCAGCAGGCTCGACAGTAATCCACCCAGCAGCACATACAGCGAGCCGCGATGGCTGGCGTCCAGGCCCATGCCTTTGGCCGGCAGCAGGGCGGCGCCCAAGGTGTGTCCGCTGGCGTGGTACTGCAGCAGCAGCCGGGCGCTTTCCGCCTCGATCTGGCGCGCCGAGGCGTAGCACAGGGCCGTCAGGCACAGTCCGAACGCGAGCGTGAGCAGGGCCGAGGTGGAAACGGAAATGGAGATGCGTTTGAAGAATGATTGCATGGTGGTCCCGTGGCAGCGCCGGTGCCGATCCATGATCAGGCAGGCCGGGCAGTGACTGACTGTAGGGTGCACGGCGAAATGCCGTCCGTTCGCTACCGAACGGACGGCAATGCCGACAAGAAATATAGTCGGGTCACTGTGCCAGCGCTGTGTTACGCTGCACCACATGGCGCCCCTCGTTCGGACGCTTTTCATCGATCCCCTAGCTGACGACTGGAAAACAGGAAACCTGCCCATGTCGAGTCCGCATGCCCAGCTGCACAACCCGAATCAAAACCATTTGCTCGCCGCCATGCTCGACGCCGATTTCGCGCGCCTGGCCCCCCACCTGGAGCAAGTGCCGATGCTGCTCGGTGACGTGATCTACGATTCGGGCGACAAGCTGCAGCATGTGTATTTCCCCACCACGGCCATCGTTTCCATTCACTACCTGCTGGAAAACGGCGGTTCGTCGGAAATTGCCGGCGTCGGCAATGAGGGCGTCGTGGGCGTGTCGCTGTTCATGGGCGGCAATTCGACGCCGAGCCGCGCCGTCGTGCAGACGGGCGGCGTCGGCTACCGGCTGAAGGCGCATTTGCTGATGGAAGAATTCGACCGCGCCGGTCCCGTCATGCGTTTGCTGCTGCGCTATACGCAAGCCTTGATCACGCAAATGTCGCAGACGGCCGTGTGCAACCGCCACCATACGGTGGAACAGCAGCTGTGCCGCTGGCTGCTGCTGACCATGGACCGCCTGCCGAACCGCGAGCTGACCATGACACAGGAGTTGATTGCCAACATGCTGGGCGTGCGCCGCGAAGGCGTGACGGAAGCGGCCGGGCGTTTGCAGACGCGCGGCTTCATCAGCTACCGGCGCGGCCATATTTCCGTGCTGGACCGCGCCGGCCTCGAAGGCCATGTGTGCGAATGCTATGGCGTGGTGAAGAAGGAATTCACGCGCCTGCTGTCGGACGTGCGCCAGCGCCAGACGCGCTGAACACCGCATCCTCTCTTTTATCGTTGTCACAGTCCGGGCTACCTCATGCAATCTGTTGAAAACATTCCCCCGCGCGCACCGTCGCGCTGGCCCATGGCGCTGGCGTTTTCGTTCAGCGCCATCGTGCTGCTGGCCATCGGCCTGCTGGCCTGGCGCGCGCCGTTCGAGACGGCATGCGCCATCGATGCGCTGATCTTCTTGCTGCTGATGCTGCTCGTGGCGCTGTACCGGCGCACCCTGGCGGCCAGCCTGCCGCGCCAGCTGCTCAAGGCGGGCGCCTTGCAGGATGCGATTTTCAACAGCGCCAATTTCTCATGCATCGCCACCGATGCGCAGGGCGTGATCCAGATTTTCAACGTGGGCGCAGAACGCATGCTGGGCTATGCGGCGAGCGACGTGGTCGACAAGCTGACGCCGGCCGGTATTTCTGATGCGCAGGAAATCGTTGCGCGCGCCGCCGCCCTCAGTGCCGAACTCGACACCGTCATCACGCCTGGCGTGGAAGCGCTCGTGTTCAAGGCCACGCGCGGCATCGAAGACATCTATGAACTGACCTACATCCGCAAGGATGGCAGCCGTTTCCCCGCCATCGTCTCCGTGACGGCCTTGCGCGATGCGCAAAGCAAGGTCATCGGTTACTTGCTGATCGGCACGGACAACACGGCTCGCAAGCAGGTCGAGGCGGAACAGGCCTTGCTGGACCAGCGCCTGCAGGAGCAGCAGGCGTACACGCGCTCGCTGGTCGAGACCAACAATGCTGAGTTGAAGAAGGCGCGCCAGGTGGCGGAAAAGGCCAACCGCGCCAAGTCCGAATTTCTGTCGAGCATGAGCCACGAATTGCGCACGCCGCTGAATGCCGTGCTGGGCTTTGCGCAGCTGATGGCGTCCGACGTGCCGCCACCGAGCCCGCCGCAGCAGCGCTCGATCGAGCAAATCCTCAAGGGCGGCTGGTATCTGTTACGCCTGATTAATGAAATCCTCGACCTGGCCATGATCGAATCGGGCAAGGTCACCTTGTCGCAGGAAGCGATGTCGCTGCTCGACGTGTTGCAGGATTGCCAGGCAATGATCGCGCCGCAGGCGGAAAAGCGCGGCATCCGCATGCATTTCCCCCGCTGCGGCCAGGCCTTCTATGTGCATGCGGACCGCACGCGCGTGAAACAGGTTATGGTCAACCTGCTGTCGAACGCCATCAAGTACAACCAGGGCGGCGGCGCCGTCACCGTCGAATGCAGCCGCCATGGCGAGCGTGTGCGCGTGAGCGTGCGCGACAGTGGCGCCGGTCTCGATGCGGGCCAGGTGGCCCAGCTGTTCCAGCCCTTCAACCGCCTGGGCCAGGAAAACAGCACGGAAGAGGGCACGGGTATCGGCCTCGTCGTCACCAAGCAGCTGGTCGAATTGATGGGCGGCACTATCGGCGTCGACAGCACGGTCGGCGTGGGCACCACGTTCTGGTTCGAGCTGGCCGCCAGCAGTGCGCCGGCCCTGGTGCTGGGCGATGGCGACGCGCTGCCGCAGGTGCAGGAGCCGCAGGAAAGCCAGCGCACCTTGCTGTACGTGGAAGACAATCCCGCCAACCTGGCGCTGGTGGAGCAATTGATCGCCCGCCGCAGCGATTTGAAACTGCTCACGGCCATCGATGCGCACCTGGGCATCGACCTGGCGCGCACGTATCAGCCGGACGTCATCCTGATGGACATCAACTTGCCCGGCATCAGCGGCTTTGGCGCCCTGCATATCCTGCATGACGACCCGCTCACGAGCCATATTCCCGTGATGGCCCTGTCGGCCAACGCCGTGCCGCGCGACATCGAGAAGGGCCTGGAAGCGGGCTTCTTCCGCTACCTGACCAAGCCGATCAAGGTCGTCGAATTCATGGATGCGCTCGACGTGGCCCTGCACCATGCGGCCGCGCACGGCCTGGCCGACGACATTCACGCAGTACGCTAATTCAGCATTTATTTTTAGGAATACCGCCATGCTTCAAGCCACCGAGATCCTGAACGCCAGCATCCTCATCGTTGATGACCAGGAGGCGAACGTCATGCTGCTGGAACAGGTGCTGCGCAATGCCGGTTATACGCGCATCACGTCCACCATGGACCCGCAAGCCGTGCGCGCGCTGCACCAGCAGCACCGCTACGACCTGATCCTGCTCGACTTGCAGATGCCGGAAATGGATGGCTTCGAGGTGATGGAAGGCTTGCGCGACATCGAGGCGGGCAGCTATCTGCCCGTGCTGGTGATCACGGCCCAGCCCGGCCACAAGCTGCGCGCGCTGCAAGCGGGCGCCAAGGACTTCGTCAGCAAGCCGTTCGACCTGGTGGAAGTCAAGACGCGCATCCACAACATGCTCGAAGTGCGCCTGCTGTACCAGAAGCTGGCCGAATACAACAAGTCGCTGGAACAGATGGTGGAAGAGCGCACGGCGGAACTGCGCGAAAGCGAAGCGCGCTTCCAGCGCTTCACGGAACTGTCGTCCGACTGGTACTGGGAACAGGATGCGCAGGGCAATCTGACGCGCTTTTCCGGCCCCGTGGCTGAAATGCTGGGCATCGGCAGCGAGCAGGAGCCGCAGCGCTGGAATGCCACCGAGCGCGCCTTGCTCGACGCAAAAATTGCCGCGCGCGAACCGTTTCTCGATTTCATCTACAGCCGCGCCAATCTCGACGGCAGCACGCAGTACCTGCAAGTGAGCGGCGAACCGATGTTCGACAATGGCAGCCGCTTCATCGGCTACCGCGGCATCGGCCTCGATGTCACGGAGCGCCATCGCATTGCCTGATTTATACTGGGTGCTATCGATACTGACCAGGAAAAATCATGACTGACAAATCAACGCCGCAATACTGGTTCCCCGCCAAGACCTATGGCTGGGGCTGGGGCTTGCCCATCACCTGGCAGGGCTGGCTGGTGTTCCTGGCCGCGCTGGCGCTGTTCGCCTGCGGCGCTTTCCTGTTCCCGCCGCAAACCATGCTGGTCGGTTACATCGTGTATGAAGTGGCCATCGTTGCCGTGCTCATTTTCATCTGTCAGCTGAAGGGCGAACCGACCAGCTGGCGCTGGGGCAAGAAGAAGTAGAGCGATGTACAAAGACGACACCTGCAAGAAATCATCTGGCCGCGCGGCGTGAACCGCGTATAATTGGCTCGCTGCCGCAAGGCGGCAAACGCTAGGGGTCCTGCCTTTCGCTGTGGAAACACAGTGCAAGCGCGGGTGAGAAATACCCTCCGAACCTGATCTGGATAATGCCAGCGAAGGGAAGCTTTAGGATGAACGCACCCCGCCTTTCCGCGTGCGTGATTCCGAACCTCCTTAGCTGGCTCCAGGCTTAAAAATAGTCTAGCCAAGGAGCCAAAATGAACGCCAACCCGAAATTCCTCTCCGCCACCGCCACGGTCGACGAAGCCGCCATCGCGCCGCTGCCCAATTCGCGCAAGATCTATGTTGAAGGCAGCCGCCCCGACATCCGCGTGCCCATGCGCGAGATCAGCCAGTCCGATACGGAAGCATCGTTCGGCGGCGAAAAGAATCCGCCGATCTACGTCTATGACACTTCCGGCCCGTACACGGACCCGGACGTGCAGATCGACATCCGCTCGGGCCTCGATACGCCGCGCCTGCCGTGGATCGTCGAACGTGCCGATACGGAAGAATTGCCGGGCCCGACCTCCGACTACGGCATCGCCCGCCTGGCGGACCCGAAGCTGGCCGAACTGCGTTTCAACCTGCACCGCAAGCCGCGCCGCGCCATCGCCGGCAAGAACGTGACGCAAATGCACTACGCGCGCCAGGGCATCATCACGCCGGAAATGGAATTCGTGGCCATCCGCGAAAACATGCGCCGCCAGGAGTATTTGCGCGAGCTAAAAGCGTCCGGCCCCATGGGCGAGCGCCTGGCCGACCTGATGGGCCGCCAGCATCCGGGCCAGTCGTTTGGCGCCAGCATCCCGGCCGAGATCACGCCGGAATTCGTGCGCGAGGAAATCGCCCGCGGCCGCGCCATCATCCCCGCCAACATCAACCATACGGAAGTCGAGCCGATGATTATCGGCCGCAATTTCCTCGTGAAAATCAACGCGAATATCGGCAACTCGGCCGTCACCTCGTCGATCGGCGAGGAAGTGGAAAAGATGACCTGGGCCATCCGCTGGGGCGGCGACAACGTGATGGATCTGTCCACCGGTAAACATATCCACGAGACGCGCGAATGGATCGTGCGCAACAGCCCCGTGCCGATCGGCACCGTGCCCATTTACCAGGCACTGGAAAAGGTCAATGGCAAGGCCGAAGATTTAACTTGGGAAATCTTCCGCGACACCCTGATCGAGCAGGCCGAGCAGGGCGTCGATTACTTCACCATCCACGCGGGCGTGCTGCTGCGCTATGTGCCGATGACAGCCAAGCGCCTGACGGGCATCGTGTCGCGCGGCGGCTCCATCATGGCGAAATGGTGTCTGGCACACCACCAGGAATCATTCCTGTACACGCATTTCGAAGAGATTTGCGAAATCATGAAAGCGTACGACGTGTCGTTCTCGCTGGGCGACGGCTTGCGCCCGGGTTCCATCTACGACGCCAACGACGAGGCGCAGCTGGGCGAACTGAAAACCCTGGGTGAGCTGACGCAAGTCGCCTGGAAGCACGACGTGCAAGTGATGATCGAGGGGCCTGGCCACGTACCGATGCAGCTGATCAAGGAAAACATGGACTTGCAGCTGGAACAGTGCGGCGAAGCGCCGTTCTATACGCTGGGGCCATTGACGACCGATATCGCGCCCGGCTACGACCACATCACTTCGGGCATCGGCGCGGCCATGATCGGCTGGTATGGCACGGCCATGCTGTGCTACGTGACGCCGAAGGAACACCTGGGCCTGCCCAACAAGGCGGACGTCAAGGACGGCATCATTACCTACAAGATTGCGGCGCACGCGGCCGACCTGGCCAAGGGCCATCCGGGCGCGCAAATCCGCGACAACGCCCTGTCGAAAGCCCGCTTCGAATTCCGCTGGGACGACCAGTTCAACATCGGCCTGGATCCGGACAAGGCGCGTGAATTCCACGATGAAACCCTGCCCAAGGATTCGGCCAAGGTGGCGCATTTCTGCTCCATGTGCGGCCCCCATTTCTGCTCGATGAAGATCACGCAGGAAGTGCGCGAATACGCGGCCGGCATGGGCATCGCGGAAGACAAGGCGCTCAAGCAGGGCATGGAAATCAAGGCCATCGAATTCATCAAGAACGGCGCCGAGCTGTACCGCAAGGTCTGAGGGAGGGCGTGATGACTGCAATGATCAACATCACGCTCAACGGCGCACCGCACCAGGTGCCGCCGGGGCAAACCCTCGATCAACTGATCGCCGCGCTGTCGCTGGAAAACCAGGCGCTGGCGCTGGCCGTCAACCGCAATGTCGTGCCGCGCAAGGCGTGGCAGGGGCAGGTCTTGCAAGTACAAGACCAGGTTGAAATAGTACGCGCGATTGGCGGCGGCTAAGTTCAGAATAGACAAGGAAATGCACATGAATACCGCAACACATAAGGATCTGCTGACCATCGCAGGCAAACAGTATCAATCGCGCTTGCTGGTCGGTAGCGGCAAGTACAAGGATTTGCCGCAGACGCGCGAAGCGACGGATGCGGCCGAGGCGCAGATCATCACGGTGGCGATCCGGCGCGTGAATATCGGGCAAGACCCGAACGCGCCCAGTCTGCTCGATGTCGTGCCGCCCGACCAGTACACGATTTTGCCGAACACGGCCGGCTGCTACAACGCCAAGGACGCCGTCTACACCCTGCAACTGGCGCGCGAGCTTCTGGGCGGACGCAATCTGGTGAAACTGGAAGTGCTGGGCGATGAAAAGACCCTGTTCCCGCACATGCCGGAAACCTTGATCGCGGCCGAAGCGCTGGTCAAGGATGGCTTTGACGTGATGGTCTACTGCAGTGACGACCCGATCCAGGCGAAGATTCTGGAAGATATCGGCTGCGTGGCCGTCATGCCGCTCGCGTCCCTGATCGGCTCGGGCATGGGCATTTTGAATCCGTGGAATTTGTCGCTGATCATCGACCAGGCGAAAGTGCCCGTGCTCGTCGATGCCGGCGTGGGCACGGCGTCGGATGCGGCCATCGCCATGGAACTCGGCTGCGATGGCGTGCTGATGAATACGGCCATTGCCGGCGCGCGCGACCCCGTGCGCATGGCCCACGCGATGAAGCTGGCCGTGCGGGCCGGACGCGAAGCGTTTCTGGCGGGACGCATGCCCCGTAAATTTGCCGCGTCGCCATCGTCGCCGATGGCGGGCCGTCTGGCGTGACGGTGCCGATGCGCCGCACTGTGCTCGTGTTTGCCGGCGCCGATCCGTCGGGCGGCGCCGGCATCGCCGCCGATATCGTGGCCATTGCGGCGCAGGGCGCGCATGCCTTGCCCGTCATCACGGCGCTGACGGTGCAGGACAACGACAGGGTCTTCGGCGTCGAGCCGGTGGCGCCGGAATTGCTGCGCCGTCAGGCACAGGCGCTGATCGACAAGATCAGCATCGATGCCGTGAAGATCGGCATTCCCGGCAGCGCCGCGAATGCGGCCGTCATCGCGCAACTGATCGCGCAATTGCGGCTGATTCGCCCAAGCTTGCCTGTCGTGCTAGACCCCGTGCTGGCCAGCGGCCATGGCGACGTGCTCAGCCGGGGCGATGCCGTGCTGGCGCTGGCGCCCTTGCTGCCGGTGACGACCGTCATCGTACCGAACGGGCCGGAAGCGCTGGCCCTCGGTGGCGCAGACAATTTACTTGCGCAAGGCTGCCGGAACGTGCTGGTGACGGGCGGCCATGGCGAAGGCGAGGTGATCGTCAACCGCTGGCTCGATGGCGCTGGCAGCGAGCGTGAGTGGCGCTGGCCGCGCTTGCCCGGCGAATTTCACGGCAGCGGCTGCACTTTGGCGTCCGCCATCGCGGCGCGCCTGGCGCAAGGCATGCCGATGCAAGAGGCACTCGATGGCGCGCAACGTTATTGCCATGCGGCCCTGGCCGGCGCCTATGCGATTGCGCCAGGCCAGCTGATGCTGCAACGATTCATTCAATAAGGAAAATATCATGCGTGGACTGTATCTGGTCACCCCGAACTGGGACGACACCGACCGCCTGCTCGACGTGAGCGAGCAAGCCTTGCAGGAGGGCGTGGCCTTGCTGCAATACCGCCACAAGAGCGCGGAAGCGGATCAGCGGCGCGAGCAGGCGGGCGCCTTGCTGGCGCTGGCCCGCAAGTATGGCGTGCCTTTCATCATCAACGACTTCATCGAGCTGTGCGAAGAGCTCGACGCGGACGGCGTGCACGTGGGCGGCACGGATGCGTCCGTCGCGCAGGTGCGTACGCGCCTGGGCAAGGACAAGATCGTCGGTGCCTCGTGCTATGGCGACATGGCCTTGGCACGAACGGCTGAGGCGGGCGGCGCCAGCTATGTGGCCTTCGGCGGCTTTTATCCGTCGCTGGTGAAAAAGTATCCGGTCACGACACCGCTCGACATCGTGCTGCAGGCCAAGCGCGAGATCGCCTTGCCGTGCGTGGTGATTGGCGGCATGACGCCGGAGAACGCCGCGCCGCTGGCCGCGCGCGGTGCCGACATGGTGGCGGCCATCAGCAGCGTCTACCAGGCGGACGATGTGGATATTGCGGTGCAGCAATTCAATCACTTGTTTGCGGCGTGAGCATGGACGTGCGGGGCTGGTTTGGGGGAATAATCGGCATATAATAAGAACATCATTCATTACCGAGGTCCCCCACCCATGAGCCAGCCAGCCGCCGCGAAACGCCTTATCCTGATCGTTGACGATGACCAGCTCCTGTTGGAGTTCCTCGGCGAAGTCCTGCGCCATGCCGGCTACGAAACAGCCTTGGCCCATTCGGCCGAAGTGGCGCTGCAGCTGATCGCCCAGCGCGAGCCGGACCTGGCCTTGCTCGACATCCACATGCCGGGCATGTCCGGCCTGGAACTGGCCAAGCGTCTGCATGGCGAGACGGCCGTGCCGTTCATGTTCCTGTCCGGCAGCGGCGACAGCGAGTCGGGCAAGCAGGCGGCCGCCTACGGCGCCGTCGGCTATGTGGTGAAACCCGTCGACGAAGGCCGCTTGATGCCCGCGTTCGAAGCGGGCCTGGCCCGTGCGGACGAAATCCGCCAGCTGCGCCGCACCGAGCTGAACCTGAACGCGGCGCTGGCGGCCGGCCGCGAAACGAGCCTGGCAGTCGGTTTACTGATGGGAAAATTCCAGACGGACCGCAACACGGCCTTCGAAGTGTTGCGCGACCACGCCCGTTCCAGCCGCCGCAAGATCAATGAAATTGCCAGCCAGCTGCTGCTGGCCGAGGAAACCCTGAACGGCTTGCACGGCGCCTTTTTGAACCGCGCGAAAACCAAGTAAGCGTTTTACTGGCGCCTGCTTTGCTATGATGTGGCGATACGGCGCGCTGGCGCGCCCGGTTCAACCATACTCAGCACACACCACAGGACACACATGAAAACCAAAGCAGCGATTGCATGGAAGGCGGGCGCGCCTTTGACCATCGAAGAAGTCGACCTGGCCGGCCCGCGCGAGGGCGAGGTACTGGTCGAGATCAAGGCCACCGGTATTTGCCATACCGATTACTACACCTTGTCGGGCGCCGATCCGGAAGGCATCTTCCCGTCCATCCTGGGCCATGAAGGCGCCGGCATCGTCGTCGACGTGGGCCCGGGCGTGAAAAGCCTGAAAAAGGATGACCACGTCATTCCCCTGTACACGCCGGAATGCCGCCAGTGCAAATTCTGCCTGTCGCAAAAAACCAACTTGTGCCAGTCGATCCGCTCGACCCAGGGCCGCGGCCTGATGCCGGACGCCACCTCGCGCTTTTCCATCGACGGCAAGCCCATCTTCCACTACATGGGTACGTCCACGTTCTCGAATTACATCGTCGTGCCGGAAATCGCTCTGGCGAAGATCCGCGAAGACGCGCCATTCGACAAGGTCTGCTACATTGGCTGCGGCGTCACCACCGGCGTGGGCGCCGTGTTGTTTACGGCCAAGGTCGAGGCGGGCGCCAACGTGGTCGTGTTCGGTCTGGGCGGCATTGGCTTGAACGTGATCCAGGCGGCCAAGATGGTCGGCGCGGACAAGATCATCGGCGTCGACATCAACCCGGCCCGTCAGGCCATCGCGCGCAAGTTCGGCATGACGCATTTCGTCAACGCCAACGAGGTGGAAAATGTGGTCGACACCATCGTGCAGCTGACGGACGGCGGCGCCGACTATTCGTTTGAATGCATCGGCAACACCACCACCATGCGCCAGTCGCTCGAGTGCTGCCACAAGGGCTGGGGCCAGTCCATCATCATCGGCGTGGCGGCGGCCGGCCAGGAAATTTCCACCCGTCCATTCCAGCTGGTGACGGGGCGTGTGTGGAAAGGTTCCGCCTTCGGCGGCGCACGGGGACGCACGGACGTGCCGAAGATCGTCGACTGGTATATGGAAGGCAAGCTCAACATCGACGATTTGATCACGCACCGCCTGAAGCTCGACGACATCAACCAGGGCTTCGACCTGATGAAGAGCGGTGAATCGATCCGCTCCGTCGTGCTGTACTAATACATTACGCCGTACCACGGCGTTTTTGCGGGGGCTGCGGCCTCCGTTTTTTTTTGCCCGGCGTTCCATCCATCGTCCGTGTCTGCCATCCAGGCAGGTCTTTTTGCAGCCTGTCGCACCGCGCTGGAGCCGTGCTCCATCCGCCGCTAAAGTCAATGCTCCACTACTTTTGCGACGAGGCAGCCATGTCCACTTCCTACCGTTTGATCCTCAGCCTGGCCGGTATCCTGCTTGGCGGCAGCGCGCTGGCCGTGCAGCCGCCGCAGCCGCCCACGCCGCCTGTCCCGCCGGCCGCACCCAGCGTGCAGGTCAGCCGTTCGATCGACAAGGGCGAAAGCTATGCGCTCGTCGATGGCGCCACGGATAGCGAGGGCATCATCGTCGTCGACAGTGATATTCACTCGCAGCAGGTGGAAAAGCTCAAGCGCTCGATCAAGGGGCCGTTCCTGTGGTTCCGCGACCAGGGGCAGGCCTATGTGCTGCAGGATGCGGCCTTGCTGGGCAAGGTGCGCACGGCATGGCAGCCTTCGAAACAGCTCGGCAAGGAGATGAGCGCGCTCGGCGATCAAATGGGCGCGCATGGCAAGGCCATGGGCGAAATGGGCCGCAAGATGGGTGCCCGCAGCCTGGAAAAAGGCAGCGCGCGCGAGTCGGAACAGCTGCGCGCGCTGGGCCGCCAGCAGCAGGAGCTGGGCCGCAAGCTCGGTGACGCCTCGCGCCGCCAGGCGCTGGCGACGAGCGACACGGCGCGCCGCGCGGCCGAGCGCGACGTGGAACACCTGCAGCAGCAGATGGAAGATGCGCAGGAAGAGATGGAAGAGATCAACGACCGCATCGCCGACGTGCACGAGCGCGAGGCCGAGAAAGCGGAGCAGATGTCGCGCCAGATGGAGCAGCGCAGCAAGCCGATGGAAGCGCTGGGCAAGCAAATGGGCGACCTGGGCCGCCAGCAGGAAAAAGTCGTCAAGATCGCCGACAAGACCACGCGCCAGGTAATCGCCCAGGCGCTCAGCGAAGGCAAGGCGAAGCTGGTGCGCTAAGCAAGATTCCAGGTGGCGGCCACGGCGCGGTATTGCGCCGGCAACTGCTTCCTGGCGTCGTCCTCGCTGGCATACACGTCATCCTGCACCGTTTCCCACTGCGCATCGCAGCTGAAACGGTAGACGCGCGCTTCGTCTGCGTAGCGGCACACGGCCAGGCCGTGGATGGCGGTGGGGGCGCCACCATGCTCGTTGGTGATGTGGCCGAAGGGCAGGTCGGACCAGGCCCAGGCCAGTACGCGGGCGCCGTCGAGGTGGGTCGGTGGTGTCATGGTATGCAGGCTGCGGTGTCGGGATGGCGATTGTAGCGCGCGTGGGTAAAATGCCGCGACCGCTGGACAAATGCACAGTATTTTTAGCCATGCCGGTATAATCACGGGATGCAAAATCTTCTTCACAACCTCAATCCCGAACAATTGGCTGCCGTCACCTTGCCGGCGCAGCATGCGCTGATCCTGGCGGGCGCTGGTTCAGGCAAGACCCGCGTGCTGACCACCCGCATCGCGTGGCTGATCCAGACCCAGCAGGTATCGCCACCCGGCATCCTGGCCGTGACGTTTACCAATAAAGCCGCCAAGGAAATGCTCACGCGCCTGTCGGCCATGTTGCCGATCAATACGCGCGGCATGTGGATCGGCACTTTCCACGGCCTGTGCAACCGCTTGCTGCGCACGCACTACCGCGACGCGGCCTTGCCGCAAACGTTCCAGATCCTCGACTCACAGGATCAATTGTCGGTGATCAAGCGCTTGTTGAAGGCAAACAACATCGATGATGAAAAATTCCCGCCGAAGACGGTGATGTATTTCATCAACAATGCCAAGGACCAGGGCTTGCGCGCCACGGATGTGGAAGCGTACGACGCGCACGAGCGCAAGATGGTCGAGCTGTACCAGCTGTACGACGACCAGTGCCAGCGCGAAGGCGTCGTCGATTTTGCGGAATTGCTGCTGCGCACGTATGAATTGCTGAGCCGCAACCAGCCGCTGCGCGAACACTACCAGGCCCGTTTCCGCCATATTCTCGTGGACGAGTTCCAGGATACGAACAACCTGCAATACAACTGGCTCAAATTGCTGGCCGGCCACGGCAGCCGCGATGGCGGCGCCCTGTTCGCCGTCGGCGACGATGACCAGAGCATCTACGCGTTCCGTGGCGCCAACGTGGGCAATATGAGCGCCTTCGAGCACGAGTTCCAGGTCAAGAACTTGATCAAGCTCGAGCAGAACTACCGCTCGCACGGCCACATCCTCGACAGCGCCAACGTGCTGATCGCGAACAACAGCAAGCGCCTGGGCAAGAATCTGCGCACGGACGCGGGCCATGGCGAGCAGGTGCGCGTGTATGAGGCCAGTTCCGACTTGCAGGAAGCGCAGTGGATCATCGAAGAGGCGAAAAGCCTGATCGCCGATGGCGCTTCGCGCAGCGAAATCGCGATCTTGTACCGCTCGAATGCGCAGTCGCGCGTGATCGAACACGCGCTGTTTTCGGCCGCGATTCCGTATCACGTGTATGGCGGTCAGCGCTACTTCCAGCGCGCCGAGGTCAAGCACGCGATTGCCTATTTGCAGTTGATGGACAATCCGCACAACGATTCGGCCTTCTTGCGCGTGGTCAATTTCCCTACGCGCGGCATCGGCATGCGCTCGATCGAGCAATTGCAGGCCGCCTCGGAACAGTACGGTATTTCGCTGTACGCCTCCGTGCCGTATGTGGCGGGCAAGGCGGGCAGCGTGCTGGCCGGCTTCGTCAAGCTGATCGAAGGCGTGCGCTTTGAAACGCAGCAATTGTCTCTGCCGGAAATGGTCAGAGTGGTGCTGGAATCCAGTACCTTGCTCCAGCATTACCAGAACGAAAAAGAAGGCGCCGACCGCATCGAGAACTTGGAACAGATGGTCAGCGCGGCCAGCCAGTTCATTTCCGAGGAAGGTTTCGGCCAGGGCGCGCCGGCCCACTTGGGCCCTGCCGCCCAGGCGCAGTCGGGCGCGCCCGTCGTCAACCAGGATGGCATCGAAATCCTGGACGCGGACGCGCCGCTGCCGGCCGTGATGTCGCCGCTGTCCGCTTTCCTGTCGCACGCGTCGCTGGAAGCGGGTGACAACCAGGCGCAGGCGGGCCAGGATGCGCTGCAGATGATGACGGTGCACTCGGCCAAGGGCCTGGAATTCGACAACGTGTTCATTACCGGCCTGGAAGAGGGCCTGTTCCCGCACGAAAGCAGTTCGAAGGAAGACAATGGCGTGGAAGAGGAACGCCGGCTGATGTACGTGGCCATCACACGCGCGCGCAAGCGGCTGTACATGAGCTTTTCGCAGACGCGCATGCTGCATGGCCAGACACGCTACAACATGAAATCGCGCTTCTTCGACGAATTGCCGGAAGAATCCTTGAAATGGCTGTCGCCGAAGGTGCAGGCAAACTGGTTCGGCAACCGCAAGTCGGCCTGGGACGAGGCGCCGCGTGTGGTCAGCCTCGGTTCGGACAATGCGATTGCGCAAAAGATCGCGCAAAAAGCCACGGGCGGCGGCTGGCGCATCGGCGAATCCGTGGCGCACGCCAAGTTCGGCGAAGGCGTGATCGTCAATATCGAAGGCGGCGGCGGCAATGCGCGCGCGCAAATCAACTTTGGACAGCACGGCATGAAGGTGCTGGACCTGGGGATTGCGAAGCTGGAACGGCTGTGAAGGTCACCCGGCACCACCGCGGGCGCTAACAATGTTGTCGGATTACGCGTGGCCTTCGGCCCCGCTAATCCGACCTACTGGCCGGTCGCGTAGGTCGGATTAGCGAAGCGTAATCCGACACCATTGCTGGCCTCGCAGCGTCGGATTACGCGGCCGACCGGTGTCTGACGATCACTCGCCGGTCTTGTCCAGCGACACCGTCTTGCTGTCATCGACGGGCAGGCCGAAGATCTGGCGGTAGGCGGCGTAGAACGAGCAATGCATGATGATGGTCAAGATCATCGACAGCGGCATCATCAGTTGCATCATCAGCTGCGTGCGGCCAAAGATGACGGCCAGCAACTGGCTGGTGACGATGCTGATGGCGAACCAGGTGGCGGCGAAGACGATGAAGGCCGACAGCGAACGCCAGACGGCGAAAAAGCTGAAGAACAGCGCCTTGCCCAGGCTGATGCGTTGCCAGTAGATCAGCGGTGCGGCAAAGCAGAAGGCCATGGCGGCAGGCACGTACATCGCGATGGCCAGCAGGATGCCGAGGCCCAGGCGCGATTCGGGGATGGCGGCGCGTGCCGCTTCTTCCGTCAGTTGCCCGGTGACCAGTTTCCACAGCAAACCGTCGTCCACCAGGGTCGAGGCGCCGATGGCGACGATGGCCATCAGGATGTACAGCACGCCCAGGCCGAACAGGGAAGGAAAAGCGGGCTTGCGGAAGCCCGAGATCAAGAGGCTGGGCAGGACGCGCTTGCCCTGGTCGATATTCAGGCAGCCTTGCACGAAGGCGACGGAAAACACGGGGACCAGGATGACGGGCAGCAATTGGCCGAGCACAGGCACGATGCTGACGGCCAGCATGCAGAACATATAGCCGAGAAACAACATCGACATGCCGCCAGGTTGCTTGCGAAACAGGGCAAAGCCTTGTTTCACCCATTGCCAACCTGTACTTGCAGGTAATTTTTCCATTTTTAAAACAGTTCCGGAGCAGGTGTGGCAATACGTTCGCGCAGAATGCGTTCGAAATGCGTGGGATCGTGCGGGGTCAGCATTTCCGCTTCGCGCGGCTGGTAATAATCGTACAGGCGCGACAGCCAGAAGCGCAGTGCGGCGGCGCGCAGCATCGGTTGCCATGCCGTTTGTTCTTCATGCGTAAACGGGCGCACGGCCTGGTAGGCGTCGAGCAGGGCGCGCACTCTTTCGGTATCGAGCACCCCCGTGGCCAAGTCCACGCACCAGTCGTTGACGGTGACGGCCACGTCGAACAGCCACGTGTCGCAGCCGGCAAAGTAAAAGTCGAAAAAGCCTGTCAGTTGCTCGCCGTCAAACATGACGTTGTTGCGGAACAAGTCGGCATGCACGGGGCCGCGCGGGATGGCTTTATAGGTATCGCAGGCAGCAAAGGCGTCCTGGAAATGGATTTCCGCGCGCAGCAAGTGCGCTTTGGCATCGTCGAGGTGATGCAAGACCAAAGGCGTGGTGGCGTTCCACCAGTCCAGTCCCCGCAAATTCGGCTGCTGCAGGGGGAAATCCTGCGCCGCCAGATGCATCTTCGCCAGCATGGCGCCGACGGCCGCGCAATGCACGGCTTGCGGCGCCATCTGCGAGCTGCCGTCGAGTTTGCTGACGATGGCGGCCGGCTTGCCTTGCAGGGCCGTCACCAGTTCGCCATCGGCATTGGCGATCGGCGCCGGCACCAGTACGCCCCGGTCCGCCAAATGGCGCATCAGTTGCAGATAGAACGGCAATTGCTCGAAGCTGAGGTTTTCAAAGATCGTCAGCACATACTCGCCGCGCTCCGTGCTCAGGAAAAAATTGCTGTTTTCGATGCCGGACGCGATGCCCTTGAGCGCCAGAGGTTTGCCGAGTGGAAACTGCGTGATCCACTGGCCGATATCGTCCAGGTGTAGCGCGGTAAAAACTGCCATGGGAAAGAGGGGAATGGTCTAAAAGGTCAAAAAAAGCCGGCTGCCCCGCAGATGGCCGGGGCAGGGCAGAAGAGAGTGGCTGCTTACTTCGCTGGTGCGGGTGGTGCTGGCGCGTCCGCTGCCTCTTCATCGCGTTGTTTCTGTTTCTTCTTGCCCAGGTCAAATTCCAGCACTTTCCATTGCGGGCCGCGCAAGGCGTTGCCGTTGGCCTGGTCGCCACCGGCGGCCGGCTTCATGTAATAGGTGCTGCCGCCGCTCGTGACTTTGACTTCGGACGTCACGCCCGCTTCGCGTTTTTCGGTGATTTGCTGCTTGGCCGCCGCTGGCGCCACGGTGATCGGTGCTTCGCCCATTTCCTCGATACGTTCGAGCTGTGGCGGCGCGTCGCTCGGTTTGGCCGGCGTCTGGGCGCTGGCAATGGCCGAACATGCCAGCAGGGGCAGGGCGAGGAATGTCCAGAGTGTCGATGTACGCATCATGATGGGTTCGCTTCCATGTGTGGGACTGCAGCGCGTGCAGTGTGTAATGCCGTCAATTTATCTATAAGGCATTGTAACAAACTGGTAGGCAATGCTGTTTAAATGTGCCGAAATGGCTGGCAACGGCAGCCCGCCCGCACGCACGGGGCCGCCAGCTTGCTAAAAACGCCAGGAACGGCAAGAGTTGCGGCCGGTGGCGCGGCCCTAAACTCTGCGATAATTGTGCGATATTCCGCCCGTCCGCCGCTGTTTCTTCCCGGCTGGCGCGGCTCACCTTATTTTATTGGCATTATGCAAAACACCCTGCTGTTAGTCGACGGTTCCAGTTACCTTTATCGTGCCTTCCATGCGCTGCCCGACTTGCGCAGCCCGGACGGCTATCCCACAGGCGCCATGCACGGCATGGTCAACATGCTGCGCCGTTTGCGCGCCGATTACCCGGCCGCCTACATCGCCTGCGTGTTCGATGCCAAGGGTAAAACTTTCCGCGACGACATGTATCCAGAGTACAAGGCGACGCGCGCCTCGATGCCGGACGACCTGCGCTTGCAGATCGAACCGATCCACGAAGCCGTGCGCGCCATGGGCTGGCCGATTTTGATGGTCGACGGCGTGGAAGCGGACGACGTGATTGGGACCCTGGCCGTGCAGGCGGCCGCCGCCGGCATGAACGTGGTGGTGTCGACGGGCGACAAGGACCTGGCGCAGCTGGTCAACAGCCAGGTGACCCTGATCAATACCATGAGCAATGAAAAGCTCGACGAAGCAGCCGTGCTGGTCAAATTCGGCGTGCCGCCGAACCGCATCATCGATTATCTGTCGCTGATCGGCGATACGGTCGACAACGTGCCGGGCGTATCGAAATGCGGTCCGAAGACAGCCGTCAAATGGCTGACCTTGTACGACAGCCTGGAAGGCGTGATGGAAAACGCGGCCAGTGTGGGCGGCGCCGTCGGGGAAAACCTGCGCACGGCCCTGCCATGGCTGCCGCAAGCGCGCGCCTTGATCACCGTCAAGACCGATTGCGATTTGTCCGGGCACATGACAACGATCGCCGACTCGCTGGTGGCGAAACACGAAGACAAGGAAGCGCTGCTGGCCTTCTTCAACCGCTACGGCTTCAAGGCCCTGCTGCGCGAACTGGGCGCGGCGCCGCCGCCGATGTCTCCCGTTGGCGCACCGACAGTTGCCGGTGCCACCATCGCGAATACGACGGGCGACATGTTCGCCGATGCCTCGCCGGCAGTGGAAGCCGTGTATGAAACCGTGCTGACGGATGAACAGCTCGACAAATGGATCGCGCTGATCGATGCGGCGCCCCTGACGGCTGTCGACACGGAAACCACGTCGCTGGAACCGATGACGGCGCAAATGGTCGGCATTTCCCTGTCCGTTGCCGAACACAGCGCCTGCTACATCCCGCTGGCCCACGATTACGCGGGCGCGCCGGAACAGTTGACGCGCGAACACGTGCTGGCGAAACTGCGCCCGTGGCTGGAAGATGCCAACAAGCCCAAGCTGGGCCAGAACCTGAAATACGACAGCCACATCTTCGCCAACCACGGCGTGACCCTGCGCGGCATCGCCCACGATACCCTGCTCGAATCGTATGTGTTCGAGTCGCACAAGAAACACGACATGGACAGCCTGGCCCTGCGCCACCTGAACTATACGACGATCCCGTTCGAGGACGTGTGCGGCAAAGGCGCCAAGCAGATCACGTTCAACCAGGTGGAAGTGGAACAGGCGGCGAAATACGCGGCCGAGGATGCCGACGTCACCTTGCGCCTGCACAATGCCATGTGGGGCAATGTGGCGGGCGATGACAAGCTGACCTTCATCTATGAAAAGATCGAGATGCCGACGGCCGTGGTCTTGCAAAAGATCGAGCGCAACGGCGTGCTGATCGATGACGAATTGCTCAACATCCAGTCGGCCGAGCTGGCCGTGAAAATCCTGGAACTGGAAAAGAAGGCGTATGAACTGGCCGAGCAGCCGTTCAACCTCGGTTCGCCCAAGCAGATCGGCGAGATTTTCTTTGAAAAGCTGAAACTGCCGGTGGTCAAGAAAACCCCGACGGGCGCGCCTTCGACGGATGAAGAAGTCTTGCAAAAGCTGGCCGAGGATTATCCATTGCCCAAAGTGCTGCTTGAATACCGCGGCATGGCCAAGCTGAAGTCGACCTACACGGACAAATTGCCGAAGATGATCAACGTCACGACGGGCCGCGTGCATACGAACTATGCGCAAGCCGTGGCCGTGACGGGGCGATTGGCATCGAACGACCCGAACTTGCAGAATATTCCCATCCGCAGCGCGGAAGGCCGCCGCATCCGCGAAGCCTTTATTGCGCCGCCCGGCAGCCACATCGTCTCGGCCGACTATTCGCAAATTGAATTGCGCATCATGGCGCATATCTCGGGCGACGAAGCCATGCTGCGCGCGTTTGCCGACGGCATCGACATTCACCGCGCCACGGCCGCCGAGATCTTTGGCGTGCCAGCTGCGGAAGTGCAGAGCGAGCAGCGCCGCTATGCCAAGGTCATCAATTTCGGCCTGATCTACGGCATGAGCGCGTTCGGCCTGGCCGGTAACCTGGGCGTGGACCGTACAGCCGCGCAAAGCTATATCGACCGTTACTTCGCCCGTTTTTCCGGCGTGAAACAGTACATGGAAGACACGCGCCAGCAAGCAAAGGCGCGCGGCTACGTGGAAACCGTGTTCGGCCGCCGTTTGTGGCTGCCGGAAATCAATTCGCCAAACGGCCCGCGCCGCCAAGGCGCCGAACGGGCGGCGATCAACGCGCCGATGCAGGGCACGGCCGCCGACCTGATCAAGCTGGCCATGATCGCAGTGCAAGGCTGGCTGGAAACGGACAACTTGCAGACGAAGATGATCATGCAGGTGCACGATGAACTGGTGCTGGAAGTGCCTGACGCCGAGCTCGAGCTGGTCAAGCGCAAGCTGCCGGAACTGATGGCCAGCGTGGCCGCGCTGAAGGTGCCGCTGACGGCGGAAGTGGGCGTCGGTAAAAATTGGGACGAAGCGCATTAACAATGTGGCATAGCAGCAATGACCGTAGGTCGGCTTAGCGCGCAGCGCGTAAGCCGACATTTTTTGTCAACACATCTTTCAGGAGAAACGCATGAGCGACATGATCACCGATTGTGAAAGTTTGCTGGGCCAGAGCAGCTTGTCCGGGCCGGATGGCCGGCGTGGTTTCCTGAAGGTGGCGCTGGGCACGGGCTTTGCCGTGGCCGTGCTGCCCGTGGCGGCGCAAAACGTCATCAAGACGGATTCCGCCGGGCTCGTCACGGGCAGCATGTCGGTGATGGTCGATGGCCAGGCCGTGCCCGTGTATGCGGCGCAGCCGGAGGGTAAAACGGGTTTGCCCGTGGTACTGGTCATTTCGGAAATCTTTGGCGTGCATGAACATATCGCCGACATGGCGCGCCGTTTCGCCAAGCAGGGTTATCTGGCGCTGGCGCCCGATCTGTTCGTGCGCCAGGGCGACCCGACCAAAGTGGGCAGCATCCCGGAGTTGATGAAAGGCATCATCGCCAAGACGCCGGACGCGCAGGTGATGGCGGACCTCGATGCGGTGGTGGCGTGGGCGAAACAGAATGGCGGCGACACGAGTCGCCTGGGCATCACGGGTTTCTGCTGGGGCGGGCGCATCACGTGGCTGTACGCGGCGCACAATCCGGCCGTCAAGGCGGGCGTGGCCTGGTATGGCCGCCTCGTGGGCGAGCCCAATCCCTTGCAGCCAAGCAACCCCATCGATATCGCCGCCACCTTGAAGGTCCCCGTGCTGGGCTTGTATGGCGGCAAGGATACGGGCATCAGCCAGGAATCGATCGCGAAGATGAAGGAGGCGCTGGCCAAGGGCGGCAACAAATCGGAGTTTGTCGTGTACCCCGATGCGGGCCACGCCTTCAATGCCGATTACCGTCCCAGCTACGTGGCGGCCGATGCGAAAGACGGCTATGCGCGCTGCCTGGCCTGGTTCAAGCAGCACGGCGTGGCGTGATGCCGCAACAGAAAAACACCGCATTTCCCAGAAGTTGGCGCGAAAGGCGCACCGGGCTGTAAAATGCCCGCTGCGCGCCAATGCAGTACAATTGCATCTTCATCGCGCGACGCTGCCGCCAAACGCGCAAAAAATTAAACAATAGATAACAACGCATTCATCAGGCCAGACGCCAGCATCGCGGGCGCCAGTGACCCGGCGCCATTTTGAGGTAAGAAAATCATCGATCCCGTCCTTATATCCATTTTGCTCGCGACCACGATCGCGGGCGTGTTGAGCATTACCGCGGCGGCGATCTTTTCGTTTGCATTCCTGTCCAAAGTGGTCGAGCGTATGGTCAGCTTGTCCGTCGGCATCATGTTGTCGACGTCCTTGCTGCACGCCTTGCCCGAAGCGTTCGAATCGCAGGCGGATCCGCGCACCCTGTTCGCCACCCTGCTGGCCGGCTTGCTGGCCTTTTTCATGCTGGAAAAATTCGCCATCCTGCGCCATTCGCACCACCACGAAGGCGATGGCCACCACCATGCGCACGGCCACGACAAGCACGAGGCGGGCAAGGCCGGCTGGATGATACTCGTCGGCGACGGCATGCACAATTTTACGGACGGCATCCTGATCGCGGCCGCCTTCCTGGCCGACCCGAAGCTGGGCCTGGTGACGGGCCTGGCCATCATCGCGCATGAAATCCCGCAGGAAATCGGCGATTTCATCGTGTTGCTCAACGCCGGTTTCTCGCGCCTGCGCGCCTACATCTTCAACCTGCTGTGCAGCCTGATGGCGGTGGCGGGCGGCCTGCTCGGCTATTTCACCCTGGACCGCGCCAGCAATCTGATTCCTTACGTGCTCGTGTTCGCCTCGTCCGGCTTCATCTATATCGCCTTGTCCGACCTGATGCCGCAGATGCAGCGCCGCGCCACCTTGCGCGAAACCATTCCGCAAGTGCTCTTGATCGCGCTGGGCGTGTGCATCGTGCTGTTCCTGACGCACAAGCGCCACGGCGGTTGATGTACTGACTGTGTGGGTGTAGTATTGCCTTTCTGACTAACTTGCACAGAAAGGAGGAAAATATGGAAATTTTTATGCTCGCCCTATGGGATGCGCGTTCTTTAAGCACATTTGCCAGCTCTTGCCCACGTTCTATCGCGCTGCGATAACCTGGCCAGAGCAAAGTTACCCTCCTCCACGAGTCCTTTCCTGGTACTCCGTTGTCGTTAGCGCTCCTGTTAACGCGGATGCTTGCATCCCGAACAAAGACAAGAGCCATGACTACCCTTATCTCGACACAAGCTTTACAGCTGGATACCCACGACGGTTTCCTGTTCAACGAACTCGCCTTTACCTTGCGCCAGGGCGACCGTATCGGCCTGATCGGCCACAATGGCTGCGGTAAGTCCACCTTGCTGGGCTTGCTCAGCGGCACGCGGGAAGCGACGTCCGGCACCATCCATGTCGCCCGTGCCTGCCGCTTGCAGCACGTGGAGCAGCATTTGCCAGCCGAACTTGCCAGCCTGAGCCTGTACGACGCCTTGCTGGCGCCCGTGCTGGATCAGCCTGAGCTGCATTGGCGGGTCGACAGCCTGCTGGCCGAGCTGGGTTTCGACCAGGAAACCGCGCAAGTGCCCGTGCATTCTTTATCCGGCGGCCAGCACACGCGATTGCTGCTGGGGCGCGCCCTGCTGCAGGAACCGAACGTGCTGCTGCTCGACGAACCGAGCAATCACCTGGACTTGCCGTCGCTGCTGTGGCTCGAGCAATTCCTGCTGGCTTGGCGCGGCGCCTTCATCCTCGTCTCGCACGACCAGCGCCTGCTCGACAACGTGGCCACGCGCAGCTGGATCTTGCGCGATAGCCGCCTGTACGATTTCGACTTGCCGTGCGGCCCCGCGCTGGCGGCGCTGGCCGAAGCGGACATGGCCGCTGCCGCCCGGCATGCGGCCGAACAGAAGGAAATCGACCGCCTGGCCGTCAGCAGCACCCGCCTGGCCATGTGGGGCAAGGTCTACGATAACGTCGGCATGGCGCGCAAGGCCAAAAACATGCAGCGGCGCATCGACAAACTGCAGGATGAACAGTCGTTCGTCAGCGAGGGCGCACCGTGGCGCTTGAGCTTGCGCGGCAAGGCGCTGGCGGCCGACCAGCTGCTGGCGCTCGATGGCCTGGACGTGCGCGCCGTGCTCGCCTCGCCGCTGTTGTTCCACGTCGGCCAGCTGTGGCTGAAACCGGGCGACCGCATCGCCTTGCTGGGCGCCAACGGCAGCGGCAAGTCGTCCTTGCTGCGCCTGTGCTGGCAAGCGATACAGGCGCAGGAGGAGCGCAGTGACCTGCGCTACCACCACGCCGCCAACATCGGTTACTACGACCAGTCGCTCAAGCAGCTGTCCGATGACGCCGACCTGTCCGACGCCCTGTATCCGTTTGCCGTGCAGAACGAGGCCGCGCGCAGCCAGGTGGCGCGCAAGCAGGCCTTGATCTCGGCAGGTTTTCCCTATGCGCGCCATGGCCAGACGGTGGCGACCCTGAGCGGCGGCGAACGGGCGCGGCTGTTGTTCCTGGGCTTGTCGCTGGCCAGCTACCACTTGCTGCTGCTGGACGAGCCGAGCAATCACCTGGACATGCAGGGCAAGGCGGAACTGGGACAAGCCTTGCACGGCTTTGCGGGTGGCTGTTTATTGGTATCGCACGACCGCGACCTGATCGAGACGGCGTGCAACCGTTTTTGGGTGGTGGCCGATGGCCAGCTGGAAGAGTGGCCCGATGCGGCCAGCGCGTATGCACGGCTGAGTGTGGAAGATGGGCAGGCGTTGACGCCCGTGCCGCGCGTGGAGCATGCATCTGCGGTACTGGCGGATGTCGACGTGCAGCTGGAACGCTTGTGCGAACTGGAGCAATTGCTGGCGGAGGACCTGGCCCGCAAGCCGCGCCACCAGAAGCCGGCCAGCCAGCAGGCGTGGCTGGCGGAACTGGAACGCTTGAATCAAGTGCTGGGGATAACGTCGTAGTTATCCACTGGTAAAAGGTGGCGGACCAGTTGGTCCGCCATTTTTTTATTCAGTGCCCGTCGCCACAGGCCGCGCCGGATCGGCACACCATTCGCTCCACGAGCCTGGATACAGGGCCGCCCCCGGCAAGCCAGCCACTTCCAGGGCCAGCAAGTTGTGGCAAGCCGTGACGCCGGAGCCGCACTGCAGGACGGCCGCTTGCGGTGAGTCTATCAATGCGCTGAAGTCGCGTTGCAGTTCGTCCGCGCTCTTGAAACGGCCGTCGGCTTGCAAGTTATCCTTGAAGAAACGGTTTTTCGCGCCGGGGATGTGGCCGCCCACGGGGTCGATGGTTTCGTTTTCGCCGCGATAGCGGTCGGGTGCACGCGCGTCGATGACGGTCAGTGCCTGTGTTTCCAGGTTGGCGATGACGTCCTGCACGCTGACCGTGCGCGTCAGGCTGGTTTTTTCCGTGATGTTGCCGACAGGGCGGGGCGCTACCGGCGTGACCAGGGGCAAGCCTTGCGCCTGCCAGGCGGCCAGGCCGCCGTCGAGCACGGCGACGGCCGGATGGCCGAGCCAGCGCAGCAGCCACCATAAACGGGCGGCGAACATGCCGCCCTGGCCGTCATAGGCGACCACTTGCGTGTCGTCATTGATGCCCCAGCCGCGCAAGGTGGCCAGCAGGGCGTTGCGGTCGGGCAAAGGATGGCGTCCCGTAAAGTCCGCGCCGCGCGCCGTCTTGGGACCGGACAGGGCCGTGTCGATATCGGCGAACTGCGCGTTCTGGATGTGCCCGGCGGCAAACGCGTCGCTGCCCGCATTGGGGTTAAGCAAGTCGTGGCGGCAATCGAGGATCACCCAGTTGCTGTCGTTCAGGTGGCTGGCCAGTTCGCTGGCCTGGATCAAGGTGGTGTACATCGGAAACGCTCCTTTACACTTCGCTGGCAATCGGATCCGTGCGCGCGATCGCCGCGCCACGGGCCGTGTTGCGGGTATTGTAATAGGTTGCTGCGATGCCCGAAGCGAGAATGATGCCGATGCCGGTCCAGCCGTGCCAGTCGAACAGGTCGCCGAAGATCACCACGCCCCAGAAGCTGGAAAAGACGATGCCCGTGTATTGCAGATTTGCCACCACGAGGGTCTTGCCCAGGCGATAGGCGCGCGTCATGGCCATCTGCGCCATGGTGGCGCACAGGCCGATGGCGGCCAGCAAGCCGATGCCGTAGGCGCTTGTGTGCGCATGCCAGACGACGGGGCCGCCGCCGGCACTGGCCACGTGGCCGATCACGCCGGCGAGGAAATTAACGACCGAGAAATAAAATACGACCCGGTATTCGGGTTCGCCCAGCAAGCCCAGCTTGCGCACCTGCAAATAGGCGAGGGCAGACAGCATGCCGGAAATCAAGGCCGTAATGGCGCCGGCCAGCTGGTCCGTTTCGAACACGGGCTGCAGCAGCAGGGTCACGCCGACAAAGCTCATGGCGATGGCCGCCACGAGCGGCCACTCGACCTGTTTCATGCCTTTCCAGAAGCCGCCGGCCAGCAGGATCACGGCGATCCAGATGGGCGCCATGTAATTCAAGGTCATGGCCGTGGCCAGCGGCAGGATGGCGATCGCGTAAAACCACAGCCACAGGGCGATCACGCCCACCACACCGCGCCACAGATGCTGGCCCGGCATCGTGGTTTTAAAACTGCCGCCCTGGTAGAGGATGGTGCAGCTCATGACGATCATGCCGATGATGCCGCGGTACATGACGATTTCGGACGTCGAATACATATCCGACGCCAGCTTGACGCACACGCCCATGATGGCGAACATGAAACTGGCAAATAGCATCCAAAGCGATTGCATGAGAAATCCTGACGATGAAAAAGAAAAGGCCGCGCAATGCGGCCCTGGAGGGAATTACAGTTCGATATTATTGCGGTACCACTCGTGGAAATGCTGCATGCCATCTTCCATGGGCGACTGGTAAGGGCCCACTTCGCTGACACCGCGCGCCATCAGGGCCTTGCGGCCCGCATCCATGCGCAGGGCGATTTCATCGTCCTCGACGCAGGTTTCCATGTAGGCAACCCGTTCCGCTTCGACGAAGTCGCGCTCGAAGAGCACGATTTCTTCCGGATAATAGAACTCCACCACGTTGCGCGTCTTTTGCGGACCATCGGGCCACAGGGTCGAGACGACCAGCACGTGCGGATACCATTCGACCATGATGTTCGGATACAGGGTCAGCCAGATGGCGCCATACGGCGGCGCTTCACCGCCACGGAATTGCAACACCTGCTCTTGCCATTTCTTGTAGGCGGGCGAACCGGCCTGCTGCAAGCCGCGGTGCACGCCCACCGTTTGCACGCTGTAATCCTTGCCGAATTCCCAGCGCAGGTCGTCGCAGCTGACGAAGCTGCCCAGGCCCGGGTGGAACGGTTCGACGTGATAATCCTCGAGGTACACTTCGATGAAAGTCTTCCAGTTGTAGTCGCACTCGTGGATTTCCACGTGGTCGAACATGTAGCCGGAAAAATCGAGGTCTTTCGAGACGGACAAATCTTTCAATTTTTCCATCACGTTGTAGCCATTCTGTTCGAACAGCAAGCCATTCCAGCTTTGCAGCGGCGTTTTCGACAGGTTCAGGCACGGCGTCTCGGGGAAATGCGGCGCGCCGATCAGTTCACCCTTGAGGTCGTACGTCCAGCGGTGCAGCGGGCAGACGATATGGTTCGCGTTGCCGCGGCCGTTGAACATCAGCGCCTGCCGGTGGCGGCATACGTTGGACAGCACTTCGATGCCGTTGGCGTTGCGCACGAGCATACGCCCTTCGTTCTCAGACGCCAGGGTCGCAAAATCGCCGGTTTCCGGCACCATCAGCTCGTGCCCGACATAGCGCGGGCCGGCTTGGAACAATTGCTGCATTTCACGCTGCAACAGCGTTTCGTCAAAATAGACGTGGACCGGAAGTTGCGCGTTTGAGCGCGCCAGCTTGGCGTGAGTAGCCAGATCGGACATCCCAACCCCCCATAAATGTACAACGGTCAGCAGTGCCCCAGGCCATTCCCTGGGCAACCGCTACAGAGAGAAAGAATCCGCAAAGACCTGAATTCAAATTTGTTGAAACGGTATTTCGGACAGAACCGGCGATTATAGCGCGTATCGGCCTCGGCATTGCCAAAACCCCCCCGGTAAATAGTCTATTAATGAGAAACATTGTCATTTGGCGCGCAATTTCCGGTAGATGGGGACGATTGCGCTAAAATCCACTGACAAGCTGGCAACGCTATTGACTTTGAGCGCGCCGATTGCGCTTTAGTTTTCACTTAATAGTGTGGTTTGTTCTAAAATAACGCTTCTATGCTGGCCGGGAATCCCCGGCGTCTCCCTACAAGCCCCTCGTGCCACGAAGAGATCTGAGTCTATGTCGAAGAAATTAACTGCCGCTGCCGCAGCGCCGGCCTCGTTTGAAGAGGCGATGGCGGAACTGGCGCAGCTGGTAACGCAAATGGAAGCGGGCCAGTTGCCGCTGGAAGCATCGGTCGCGGCGTATCAGCGCGGCTCGGAACTGGTCAAGTATTGCGCTACCCAGCTCGACAGCGTTGAAGCGCAGGTGAAAGTTTTGGAAGGCGACATGTTGAAACCGTTCGTGGATGCCGGCGAGGCCGCCCAATGATGGCCAGCGTGCAACAAGACGGCGTCACCTTCGGCGACTGGATGCAATCGACCCAGTCCGGCGTGGAAGGCCGGCTCGACCAGTTCCTGCCGGCGGCAGATGTCGTGCCGCACAAGCTGCACGCGGCCATGCGCTATGCGCTGTTGGGCGGCGGCAAACGCGTGCGCCCGCTGCTGGTGATGGCGGCGGGTGAATTGTTTGATGCCGATCAAGATACCCTCGCGCGAGCAGCTTGCGCGCTAGAAATGATTCACGTGTATTCGCTCGTGCATGACGACATGCCATGCATGGATGACGATGCCTTGCGCCGTGGCAAGCCCACCGTGCACATCGCCTACGATGAAGCGACGGCCCTGCTGGTCGGCGACGCGCTGCAATCGCAGGCCTTCATGCTGCTGGCCGACGACGCGGCCATTCCTCCGGCGCGGCAGATGGCCATGCTCAAGCTGCTGGCGCACGCCTCGGGTTCGGCAGGCATGTGCGGCGGCCAGGCGATCGATCTCGACAGCGTCGGCCTGGCCTTGACCTTGCCGCAGCTGGAACAGATGCATCAGTTGAAAACGGGCGCCTTGCTGCGTGCGGCCGTGATCCTCGGCGCGCTGGCCGGCAAGGATTTGACGCCAGACGAGATGACGGCGCTGAACGCGTATGCGCGCGCCGTCGGGCTGGCGTTCCAGGTGGTCGACGATGTGCTCGACGCCACGGCCGACTCGGCCACCCTGGGCAAGACGGCAGGCAAGGATGCGGCTGCCAACAAGCCGACTTACGTATCGATACTGGGGCTGGAACCATCGAGAGCCCTGGCAGAACAATTGCGGTGCGACGCCCATGCGGCGCTGGCGCCATTCGGGGACAAGGCACGCCGTCTGCGCGAGCTGGCGGACCTGGTCGTGCAGCGGAAGGCATAAATGAAACTGTTAGAAACCATCAATGAACCAGCGCAAGTGCGCAAGCTGGCCCGCTCGCAACTGGTGCCGCTGGCCCAGGAACTGCGCAGCTTCTTGCTCGACTCCGTCTCCAAGACGGGCGGCCACCTGTCGTCCAACCTGGGTACGGTCGAGCTGACCGTCGCGCTGCATTACGTGTTCAACACGCCGCATGACCGCATCGTCTGGGACGTGGGCCACCAGACTTATTCGCACAAGATACTGACGGGCCGCCGCGAGCGCATGCATACCTTGCGCCAGAAAGACGGCATTTCCGGCTTCCCGAAGCGCGACGAAAGCGAATACGACACCTTCGGCACGGCGCACTCGTCGACGTCGATCTCGGCCGCGCTGGGCATGGCGCAGGCGGCCAAGATCAAGGGCGACCCGCTGCACGCGATCGCCGTGATCGGCGACGGTTCGATGACGGCCGGCATGGCGTTCGAGGCGATGAACAATGCGGGCGTGCAGGAAGACGTCAACCTGCTGGTGATTTTGAACGACAACGATATGTCGATCTCGCCGCCCGTGGGCGCGCTGAACCGCCACCTGGCGCGACTGATGTCGGGCCAGTTCTACGCGGCGGCGAAAAATGTCGGCAAGTCGGTGTTGCCCGGCCCCGTGCTGGAACTGGCGAAGCGCTTTGAGGAGCACGCCAAGGGCATGGTTGTGCCGGCCACCATGTTCGAGGAATTCGGTTTCAATTACATCGGTCCCATCGATGGCCACGACCTCGATTCGCTGATCCCGACCTTGCAAAATATCAAGCAGTTGAAGGGCCCGCAATTCCTGCACGTGGTCACCAAGAAGGGCCAAGGCTACAAGCTGGCCGAGGCGGAACCGATTTTGTACCACGGCACGCCGAAGTTCAATCCGGCCGAGGGTATCAAGCCGGCCACGGCGCCGGGCAAGATGACGTACACGGAAGTGTTCGGCAACTGGCTGTGCGACATGGCCGCGCACGACAAGCGCCTGGTGGGCATCACGCCGGCCATGCGCGAAGGCTCGGGCATGGTGAAATTTGAACAGCAATTCCCCAACCGCTATTTCGACGTCGGCATCGCCGAACAGCATTCCGTGACCTTCGGCGCCGGTCTGGCCTGCGAAGGCTTGAAACCCGTCGTGGCCATCTATTCGACCTTCCTGCAGCGCGCCTACGATCAATTGATCCATGACGTGGCCCTGCAAAACTTGGACGTGACGTTCGCGCTGGACCGGGCCGGCCTGGTGGGTGCCGATGGCGCCACGCACGCGGGCAACTACGACATGGCGTTCTTGCGCTGCATCCCGAACATGGTCGTCATGGCCGCGTCCGACGAAAACGAATGCCGCCAAATGCTGACGACGGGCTACCATTATCCGGGCCCGGCCGCCATCCGCTATCCGCGCGGCGCCGGTGCCGGCGTGGCCATCGTGCCGGAACTGACCAGCATTGAAATCGGCAAGGGCGAGCTCAAGCGCCACGGCAAGCGCATTGCCATCCTGGCCTTCGGTTCCATGGTGGCGCCGAGTGTCGCGGCAGGCGACAAGCTCGACGCGACGGTCGCCAACATGCGCTTCGTCAAGCCGCTCGACGTGGCGCTGGTGAAACAGCTGGCCGCGGAACACGATTACCTGGTGACGGTGGAAGAGGGCTGCATCATGGGCGGCGCCGGTTCGGCCGTGGCCGAAGCGCTGGCGGCGGAAGGCATCGTCAAGCCGATCCTGATGCTGGGCTTGCCCGACACCTTCATCGACCATGGCGACCCCGTGCAGTTGCTGAAAAGCGTGGGCCTGGACGCCACCGGCATCGCCGCCTCGATCGAGCAGCGTTTTGGCGGCACGCAGCCGCGCCTGGCTGTCGTCAGCTAAATTTATCTGTCGACAGGAAAAGCGGCACTGCGGTGCCGCTTTTTTTGGCTATGTCACCGTCAGATGTGGGAACGCGCCCAGCGTTGCTCTCAATAACGTTTCCGGTGAACGGATGCGCCCGGCGTCGAGTATCCAGCGCCACCCCAGATAATTTGGCAGGTAGCGCGTCGCCACGCCGTGAAACGGACCTAGCCATTGCCGCAAACGGCTGTGATAAGCATTGACGTTCTGCACGTGGGCGGCGCCCTGTACGCGGATGCCTGCGCGCAAGTTGACGGCCTGGTGGCTGATGCCCGCTTCCCGAGCAAAAGCCCGGTAGGCAGCATGGCCATCGGTGACCAGCAAGACATCCTTGTCGATCATGGGTAGCAAACAATGGTGTAACTGCGCCTTGGTCAGCGCCCCTTTGCCCGTGACGAAATCGAGGGTCTGGCCCGTGCGGTCGCGCGCCACCAGGATGCAGACCTGTTCATTGGATATGCCGCGTTTGTGAGCATGGTCGCCACGGCGGCGTGGCGGACGCGTCATGTTTCTGGATCCCTTTTCCGATTCCAGCAGATATAACTCGTCGGCTTCGGCGATGCCATGCAGGCCATGCGGCCGATCCGTCTTTGCCAGCGATAAAAACCGGTGACGCCAGCGAAACGTGGTGTTGCGGTGCACACCCAATTGGCTGGCAGCCTGGCGCACCGAAGATGAGTCGAGCAGGCAATCGGCATACTCGAGCCACAGCGCCTTGTGGCGCAAGCGGGCCAGCGGCGTGCCGGTGAGCGCATTGAAGGTGCGGCCGCAGGGAACGCAGCGGTAGCGCTGCAAGCCGTGCGCATGGCCGTGCCGGTGCAGGTGTGCCGAGTGACAGGCGGGGCAGGCCAATCGCGGCTGGGCCACACTTTCCAGCAGCGCGACGGTCGCGTCGTGTGGCGCGTTGCCACGCAGCAGGGCCATTCCTGCCTGGCGCTGGCGTTGGTTCAAACGAGCAAACTGCGCAATCAAGGTGATCCATTCGGCTGACCGCATGATCTGCTCCTGCAGGGTGAATATACAGAGTCAGACAGCACAGACAAGGGAAGATTCCGGAATTTCCCCTACTTGCCGATGACAGAGCCCTTTTTTTTGTCGACAGGAATTTACGCTGCACTGCAACATTTTTCGCTGGGGAATGCTACGATGACGCTTTGATACCCTTTCAAAGTCCAACTTGCATTTCAGGAAACTTCACCGCCGTTCGCGCGCACTGGCCGGCCGCTGGCTGACGGGCATGCATGCCTATACCGACAAGCTGGCGCAGCGCCGTCCCCTGTGGATGGTCAGCCTGGCCATCGACGAAACGAATCTGTCCGAGGGCTTGCGGGCCGCGTGCGCCTCGAGCGCCATGCTGCTGCTGGGCCTGCTGTTCGACCACCCCGATTTTTCCTGGGCTGCCATCGGCGCCTTCTGGACCTGCCTGGCGGACGCGGCCGGCACGCGGCGCATGCGCTTCGTCTCGATGGTGGGCTTCGGCTTGCTGTCGACGGTCGCTGGCGGCTTGACGGCGCTGGCGGCCGGCCATGGCGTGGTGGCGGCGGCCATCGCCGTGCTGCTGTTTTCCTGGGCCGGCGCGCTGGCGCGCATCTGGGGTGCGGCCACGGCGCAAGTGGCCATCCTGGCGGCCACGGCCTGCGTGGTGATGGTCACGCATCCGTTGGAATCGATGACGCAGACAGCGCCTTTCCTGGGCTTGTACATGTTCGGCTGCCTGTTTGCCACCGTGCTCAGTTTTACCGTCTGGCGCATCCACCCGTTCAGCCCGGCCAGGCGCGCCATCCGTGCCGCGTACTCGCGCCTGGCCGGCATCGCGCGCGACAATGCGCGCTTCCTGGAACAGGGCCCGGCGCTGCCGGACGCCACCGCGCATGGCGCCAGCTACCGCTCGCAGGCGCGTGCAGCGCTGGAAGCGGCGCGCGTGGCGCTGGCCGCCGTGCCGCCCGCGCGCGCGGGACGCAGCGCCCTGTACGACAACCTGCTGCTGGCGCTCAGCGACGCCGAGCGCATCTTCGCCTATCTGATCGCCGTCACGCATACGTGCGAGCGCGAGCAGCAGCGCCTGCGCCAGGATCCGCGCGCGCGGCGCAGCCTGGAAGTGATGGCCGTGCTGCTGCGCCGCCTGGGACAGGCCGTACAGCGCCAGCCGGAAACGCCGCCTTTGGCATTGCAGCGCCGCCTGGCGGGCTGCGGACGGCGCCTGGAAGCGGCGCTGGGCGCCTTGCTGCCGCTGCGACTGAACGTGGACTTCATGGAACTGGGCTTGCCGCGCGCGACGCAGCTGCCGTGGCGCGAGGCGGCTTTCCTGGCGCTGGGGCAGGCATGGCAAACGGCGAAGGTCAACGCCACGCCGCAATCGTTGAGCTGGCGCCATGCGGCGCGCGTGTCGCTGGCGACGACGGCCGGCTTCCTCTTGGTCGAAGCCTTGCAGATTCCGTTCGGCTACTGGGCCACGATGGCGACCTTATTGATCTTGCAGCCATCCGTATCGACGACCTGGCCGCGCGGCATCGAGCGGGTCGCTGGCAGCGTGCTGGGCGCCGTGCTGGCCGTGCTGATCGGCCTGGTCATTTACACGCCGCTGGGCATCTCGCTGGTGGTGTTTCCCCTGATTGTCGCCACCATGGCCTTGCGCCGTGTCAGCTACAGCCTGCACGTGCTGTTCATGACGCCCGCCTTCGTGCTGGTGGCCGACTATGCGGCGCCGGCCAGCGAGATGGTGTATGCGATGAGCCGCCTGGGCAACAACGTGCTCGGTTGCGTGCTGGCTCTGCTGGCCACGTTTTTCCTGTGGCCGGACCGCGAGGCGGACGACCTCGACCAGCGCCTGGCGAAAGCCGTGTCGGCCAACCTGAAATACCTGCTGGCCGTGCTGGCGGCGGGCGGACGCTGGGATAGCGCGATTGCGCGCCTGCGCCGCGAGGCGGGGCTGGCCAGCAATAACGCGGAGCAAGTGCTGCAGCGCCTGCGCATCGAGCGCCGCCTGGACCGCAGCAGCGGCGTGGGCCTGGCGGCGCTGCGCACCTTGCCGCTGCTGCGCCGCGTGGCGGGCAGCACGGCGCGCATCAGTTTGAGTCCCCAGGCCGAGCCGGCGCCGCCCGAATTGCAACGGTGGATTGCCGCCGTCAGCGGGGAAATCGATGCGCTGCTGCGTGGTGCAGCCGATGCCAGTGCGCCGGGTCCGTGCGCGGCCGAAGGTTTGACAGTCCTGCAAGCCGATGCGGTGGCGCAGGTGCAGTTGTTGCGCGGCTTGCTGCGCGAGCATGTGCAGGCCGTCGATAGCGCGGTGGCATCCTCGCGTTGAAGCGTAGCCGCTCGGCCGGTTGCGCCCGCAACCGGCCTTTTCCTGCTTGCGGCGCCAATATTGTATAGACGTTTGGCGCTTGCCAATCTCTCCAAATTCCACATTTCATGGGCTTTCCCGATATATTTTCCAAACCGGAAATTTATCGAAAGGAAACGTTGACTCTAAAATAAGTGCGGTCTATATTCGTTTTCGTAGCAAGCAAAAATGAAATTCATATGGATTTTTTTTACGACTGGTCTGACGCGATTGCCAGGTTTGCCTGGCGCAATCGCTAACATGGAGAGTAGTAAATGAAAAAGATTGCAGTATTTATTTTTACCCTGGGGCTGAGCGCTTCCTACGCCATCGCTTCCGATATCGGCTGCTCCAGCTGCGAGGAGGAGCTGCGGGAATGCACGATGATGAATGGTGACAGATCCCCATTTTGCATCGGCAGTTACAAAGCCTGCCTGAAAGTCTGCCAAATCGGCGCCTGATATCCGTTTTTTGCATTGCGAGGCGGCCGGTCATCGCCTGCTGCGCTGGCCGCCCATCGATCCTCTACGCCTCTAAGAAACTTATGATGCAAAAGAAAATTAAAACCATTGCCATGTATGGCTTGATCCTGGCCGCCGGCCTGGGCAGCGGTTATGGCCTGTCCTTGTTGCCCGGCTTGCTCAAGTCGAATTACACCGAGGGCAATTACGCCGCGTATTTCCCGAATGCCCAGACGAAAGTGGTGCTGTACGGCACGGATTGGTGCGGCTATTGCGCCAAGACGCGCGCCTACTTCAAGGAAAACAAGATCGAATTCGTCGATCTCGATATCGAGAAATCCCCGGAAGCAAGAAAAGCCCATGAAGCACTGGGTGGCGGCGGCGTACCGGTGGTGTTGATCGGCAACCGCAAGATCCAGGGTTTCAATGCAGGCGCGCTGGAAGCGGCGCTGAAGAAAATCTGACGCTTCAACTTGTTAACTTGAAAGGCTGACCATGTTCAAAAAGATTGCCGCTTTCCTGTTTGCCGCCGGCACGGCCCTGTCCTTCAGTGTGCACGCGGGCAGCCCCGATTGCACCTTTGTCTGCGAACGCAACATGCTCGATTGCGTGGAGTTCGACCAGCCAGCTTGCATGCAGCAGTACAAGGAATGCCTGAACCAGTGCCTGCGCTAGGAACGCGCTGACGCAGTGTGGATGGCGCGTAAGAGACGGCGTGCCATGGATGTCAGTGATCGTCTGTCAATTCAACAGGAGTGCTTATGTTCAAAAAACTGGGTTTCTTTTTGTTTGCCATGGGCGTCAGCGCCTCGTATGCGATTGCCGGCGGCGGCGAGCCGGAATGCTATTCGCAATGCGATGACAGGCTGGACCAGTGCATGACGGACCATCCGACCGCGCCTGGCGCCTGCACCAAGATTCATCAGATGTGCTACGACCGCTGCGATCCATACTTGCCGTAAATGTGCCGTCCATGATGGTTGCCGGCCTGCCCGTATCGTGGCCAAGCCGGCTGAATCACCTTATCCGTCCTGCCATCCCGCATTTCCACCAAGGAGTACGTATGTTCAAAAAGCTCGGTTTCTTTTTGTTTGCCATGGGCGTCAGCGCCTCGTATGCGATGGCCAGCAGTACCGCTGACATTTCGGAATGCCAATCCGAGTGTTATATGGCGCTCGATGCCTGTGTCATGGAGTTCAGTGTTCCTTCATGCGTCCGCGCCAATAAAGTGTGTCTTCAGGCCTGCGGCTAGGAAAATCCAATAACTATTCTGGCCGGTGCTGAAGAAAGGCGCTAGCCGATTCTATCCCTTGTCTTTGGGCGCAACATGAAACTGTGACATGTTGCGTGTTTACTTCACGTCGCTCACTAAGGAACAGCATGTTTAAAAAAATCGCTTTTTTTCTTTTAGTTGCAGGTGCCAGCCTGTCGTTCAACAAGGCGGCAAACAGCACTCCAAGCTGTGGTTTCCAGTGCGCCCAATTAAGGGGAATTTGTCTCGACGAAGGCCGGGGTGACGCTTCCTGCCGCGACAACTACAATTTCTGCGTTGAAAACTGCCGTAATGGCATCTATCCCGAGATGCCGGAATAAGCAACACGTGCATGGCCGCGTCATCTGGCGCGGTCATGCCGCCACAGCACGTCGCTGCCGCCGGCAAAGCGGTTCAGTACGCGCGACAGCACGAACAGCAGGTCGGACAGGCGGTTCACGTACTGGCGCGGATGCTCGTGGATGGTTTCCGCATTGGCCAGCGCGACGATGCTGCGTTCGGCGCGGCGGCACACGGTGCGGCACACATGCGCGAGCGAGGCGGCGCGCGAGCCGGCCGGCAGGATGAATTCGGAAAGGGCCGGCAAGTCCGCATTGTATTTCGCCAGCAGGTCATCGAGGCGCAGCACGTGTTCTTCCTTGATCAGCTGGTAGCCGGGGATGCAGATTTCTCCGCCCAGGTCGAACAGGTCGTGCTGGATGGCCACCAGCTCGTCGCTCAAGGCGTCGGGCATGGCTTCGCACAGCAGCAAGCCGATATTGGAATTGAGTTCGTCCACGTCGCCCATGGCGTGGATGCGGGCGCTGTCCTTGCTGGTGCGGCTGCCGTCGCCCAGGCCGGTGCTGCCATTGTCGCCCGTGCGCGTGGCGATTTTCGAAAGTCGGTTGCCCATGATGCTGATCCTGTAAAGAAGAATGGGGGCAGCATACGACACTGCGCGCCGCCTGGCCGCGGATTTGCGGGCAAATCGGACAAAAAATGCGGTGCGCGCCACTTTTGTGCTTACAATCGTTGCACGCCCCTGTCCATTTGTCCCCATCTTATGCTCAATGCCGCTCCTGAACCTGGATTGACCGCCGCGCGCCAGCAAGCAGTCGTCGCGGCCCTGCTGGCCGTGCTGCCGGCCCGTTGCGTGCTGTCCGACGCCGAAGATACGCGCCCGTATGAATGCGATGGCCTGGCCGCCTACCGCCAGTTGCCGATGGTGGTGACCTTGCCGGACACGGAAGAGCAGGTCATCGCCATCCTCGGCGTCTGCCGCGAACTTGGCGTGCCGATCGTGCCGCGCGGCGCCGGTACGGGCTTGTCGGGCGGTGCCTTGCCGATCGCCGATGGCGTGGTGCTGTCGACGGCGCGTCTGAACCGCATCGTGCGCCTCGATGCCTACGCGCGCACGGCCGTGGTGCAGCCGGGCGTGCGCAACCTGGCCATCTCCGAAGCGGCCGCGCAATATGCCTTGTATTACGCGCCCGATCCCTCGTCGCAGATCGCCTGCAGCATCGGCGGCAACGTGGCGGAAAACTCGGGCGGCGTGCATTGCCTCAAATACGGGCTGACCGTGCACAATGTGCTGCGCGTGCGCATCGTTACCATCGATGGCGATGTGCTGGAGCTGGGCGGCGAATGCCTGGACTCTCCCGGTCTCGACCTGCTGGCCGTCTTCATCGGCTCCGAAGGCATGCTGGGCATCGTCACGGAAGTGACCGTGAAACTGATACCGAAGCCGGCCACGGCGCGTGTCATCATGGCGTCGTTCGGCGACGTCGTCACGGGCGGCAATGCCGTGGCCAACGTGATCGCCGCCGGCATCATCCCTGCCGGCCTGGAAATGATGGACCAGACGTCTTCGCGCATGGTCGAACCGTTCGTCAAGGCCGGCTACGACATCGACGCGGCCGCCATTTTGTTGTGCGAGGCGGATGGCACGCACGAGGAAGTGGAAGAGGAAATCGCGCGCATGACGGCCGTGCTGGAAGGGGCGGGCGCCAGTGCCATCGCCGTTTCGCAGTCGGAAGCGGAGCGCATGAAATTCTGGTCCGGTCGCAAGAACGCCTTTCCCGCCGCCGGGCGCATCTCGCCCGATTACTACTGCATGGACGGCACCATCCCGCGCAAAAAACTGGCGGAAGTGCTGACGGGTATCGCCGCCATGGAAACGACGCATGGCTTGCGCTGCGCGAACGTGTTCCACGCGGGCGACGGCAATCTGCACCCATTGATCCTGTTCGACGCCAACATGCCCGGCGAATTCGAGCGCGCCGAAGCGTTTGGCGCCGATATCCTGGCCCTGTGCGTGGCCGTCGGCGGCACCATCACGGGCGAACATGGCGTGGGCATGGAAAAGATCAATTCCATGTGCGTGCAGTTTACGCGCGCCGAACTCGATGCCTTCTTTGCCGTCAAGCGTGCCTTCGATCCCCACACCTTGCTGAACCCGGACAAGGCGATTCCCACCTTGAACCGCTGCGCCGAATTCGGCAAGATGCATGTGACGGCGGGACGTCTGCCGTTTGCCAACCTGCCTCGTTTTTAATTTTCCGGAGACCCCTTTGCAAGCGATAGCGGAACAATTCAGGCAGCAGATACTGGCGGCCAGCGCGGCGGGCAAGCCCTTGCGCCTGCGCGGCGGCGGCACGAAGGACTGGTATGGTCAGCAGCTGACAGGCGAGGTGCTCGACACGCGCGCATATACAGGCATCATCGACTATGAACCGACGGAGCTGGTGATCACGGCCCGTTGCGGTACGCCGCTGGCCGAGATCGAGGCGGCGCTGGCCGCGCGCAACCAGATGCTGGCGTTCGAACCGCCCCACTTTGGCCCCGGCGCCACGGTGGGCGGCGTCGTCGCCAGTGCCTTGTCCGGCCCGCGCCGGGCCAGCGCGGGCGCCTTGCGTGATTTCGTGCTGGGCGCCGTGCTGATGGATGGCCATGGTGAACGCCTGGCCTTCGGCGGGCAAGTCATGAAGAACGTGGCCGGCTACGATGTCTCGCGCCTGCTGGCGGGGTCCTTGGGCACCCTGGGTCTGATCCTGGAAGTGTCGCTGAAGGTGCTGCCCTTGCCGCTGCGCGAAGCAACGTTTCGCGTGGCCTGCGCGGAAATCGCCGCCTTGCGCATACTCAATGAATGGGCGGGCAAGCCGCTGCCGATATCGGCCAGCTGCTGGCATGACGGTGTATTGACGGTGCGCCTGTCCGGCGCCGAGGCGGCCGTGTCGGCGGCCCTGCAATCATTGAATGGCGAAGTGCTGGCAGCAGAAGAAGCATCCGCCTTCTGGCTGTCCGTGCGCGAGCAAACGCACGCATTCTTTGCTGGCGCGGGCAGCCTGTGGCGCTTGTCGCTGCCGCCGCACGCCAGCGCCATGATTTTAAAAGGGCGCCAGCTGTTCGAGTGGGGCGGGGCGCAGCGCTGGCTCAAGCTCGACGGCGACGCCGATGCCGCCAGCAGCGTGCACATCCGCCAGGCCGTGGCGGCCGCCGGCGGCCATGCGACGCTGTTTCGCGGCGGCGACAAGACCGTGGGCGTATTCCATCCGCTGGCGCCGGCCGTGGCCACCATCCACCAGCGTCTGCGGCAGGCTTTCGACCCAGCCGGCATCTTCAACCCGCACAGAATGTATTGAGCGCGCATGCAAACCAATCTCGCCGATTTCATCAAGAATACGCCGGCAGGCGACGAAGCCGAAGCCATCTTGCGCGCCTGCGTGCATTGCGGCTTTTGCACGGCCACCTGTCCCACTTATCAGCTGCTGGGCGACGAACTCGATGGCCCGCGCGGACGCATCTACCTGATCAAGCAAGTGCTCGAAGGCGCGCCCGTCACGGCCAAGACGCAGACGCACCTGGACCGCTGCCTGACGTGCCGTAACTGCGAGTCGACCTGTCCCTCGGGCGTGCAGTACGGGCGCCTGGTCGACATCGGCCGCAACGTCGTCGAGCAGCGCGTGCAGCGCCCCTTGCGCGAACGTGCCTTGCGCTTCGCGTTGAAGGAAGCCTTGCCGCGCCGCTGGTTGTTTACGCCCGTGTACAAGGCGGGGCAGGCGCTGCGCCCGCTGCTCTCAAAAAGCTTGCAGGACAAATTGCGCCCCGGCGCCGACGCCGGTGCATGGCCCGCGCGCCAGCACGCGCGCAGCATGCTGCTGCTCGATGGCTGCGTGCAGCCGGCCATGTCGCCGAACATCAACGCGGCCACGGCGCGCGTGCTCGACGCCTTGGGCGTGCAATTGATCGTCGCGCCCAAGGCCGGCTGCTGCGGCGCCTTGCGCCATCACCTGAATGACCAGGAAGCGGCGCTGGACGACATGCGCCGCAATATCGACGCCTGGTGGCCTTACGTAGACAGCGTGGACAGTGTGGAAACCATCGTCATGACGGCGTCCGGCTGCGGTGCCACCGTCAAGGAATACGGCCATTTGCTGGCGCATGATGCGCAGTATGCGGACAAGGCGCGGCGCATCGCGGCGCTGACGCGCGATCTGTCCGAGATCATGCCGACGTTTGAAAACGAGCTGGCAGCGCTGCTGCAAGGGCGCATCGGAAAAAGGGTGGCGTATCACCCGCCGTGCACCCTGCAGCACGGCCAGCAGGTGCGCGGCAAGGTGGAGCAGGTGCTGCGTGCCGTCGGCGTCGACGTGCGCCTGTGCGCGGACAGCCATTTGTGCTGCGGTTCGGCGGGCACGTATTCGATTTTGCAGCCGGAACTGTCGCAGCAGCTGCGCGACAACAAGGTGGCGAACCTGGAAGCGTGCGAGCCGGAGATGATCGTGTCGGCCAATATCGGCTGCCTGAGCCACCTGCAGTCGGGTACGGAGACGCCCGTGCGGCACTGGATCGAGCTGATCGACTCGGCCTTGGCGCCTATATAGGCACTTCGCTGTACTGCGCGATGCGCCATTGGGGCGCCGGCACGAAGTTGGCGGCCCACTCCAGCACGGCGTCGGCCGGCATGGGGCGGGCGATGCCGTAGCCTTGCGCCAGGTCGCAGCCCAGCTGGATCAAACGCGCGCCATGTTCGACGCTTTCCACGCCTTCGGCGATCACCGTCAGGCTGAAGGAGCGGGCCAGGCCGATGACGGCGCGCACCAGGTGCAGGTCGTCGCGGTCGTTGAGCATATTGCGCACGAAGCTCTGGTCGATCTTGACGATATTCGCCGGCAGGCGTTTCAGGTATGACATCGACGAGTAGCCGGTGCCGAAATCGTCGAGCGCGAACGTGATGCCCAGCGCCTGGCAGGCGCGGATGATGCGGCGCACGTCTTCGATGTCGTGCAGGGCCGACGATTCGAGGATTTCCAATTCCAGCATGCTGGCGCGCACGCCGGGAAATTCGCCGAGGATGGTTTCCAGGCGCGAGACGAAATCCGGTTGCTGGAAATGGCGCGCCGCGATATTCACGCTGACCACCCAGTGCTTGCCACTGGCCACCCAGCGCTGCATCTGCCACAGGGCCTGGCGCAGCACCCATTCGCCGATGTCGATGATCAAATCCGTCTGTTCCACCAGCGGCAGGAATTGCGCGGGCGCCAGCACGCCGCGGCGCGGATGCTGCCAGCGCAGCAGCGCTTCCATGCCCACCACGGTACCGGCGCGCATGTTCACCTTGGGCTGGTAGTACAGCCGCAGTTCGCCATTGATCAGGGCATGGCGCACTTCCGTGCGCTGGTTGTGGTGGGTGCGCACTTCTTCATCGAGATTGGTGTCGAAGAAATGGTACTGGTTGCGCCCCGTCAGCTTGGCCTGGTAGACGGCGTGGTCGGCGTGGCGCAGCAGGCTTTCCGTATTCAAGTCCTTGCCCGCGTAGACGGCGATGCCGGCGCTGGCCGTCATGTGCAGCGCCTGCTGGTCGCACTGGTAGGGGCGGCCCAGTTCCGCCATCAGCTGCGTGACGTTCTGTTCGATGCTGGCGATGCTGGCCTGGCCGCACAGCAGCAAGACGAATTCATCGCCGCCCAGGCGCGCCGCGTAGTGGACCTGGCCCGTAAAGCCGTGCAGGCGGCCGGCCACCTGCTTGAGGATTTCATCGCCGGCCTCGGCGCCGTAGCGGTCGTTGATGGCCTGGAAGTGGTCGAGGTCGAACAGGCAGACAGCCAGCAGGCGCTGGCGTTCGCGCGCGAGGAACAGTTCCTGTTCGAAGCGGGCGGCCAGCGCGGCACGGTTGGGCAGACCCGTCAGCACATCATTGTAGTTTTGCCACGACAGCTTTTGCAGCGCCTGCTGCATGTGCACGGTTTCGTTCAATTGCTCGCCCAGCTGGCGCTGGCTGGTCTTCAGCGTGGTCAGCAGTGCTTCGATATCGCCGGCCATGCCGTTGAACGACTGCGACACGGCTTGCGCCTCGGGCGTGGCGCCAGCCGCCAAGCGCACGGCGAAGTTGCCGTCGCGGAAGCGGTCGGTCGCTTGCACGAAGCGCGCCAGCAGCTTGCGGTGGGTGGCCAGGATCAAGCCCAGCAGCACGAAGACGAGCACGATATTGATGCTGCTGAGGACGGCCTGCTCGCGTACCCTGAGCCACACCTGCGCCAGGGGCAGGCCCGGCGTGTAGTGCAGGTCGAGGATGCCGTCGCCGCCGTCCGGCAGCGCCACCGTCAGGCGGCTGCGGATGGCCGTGATGCCGGCCAGGCGCACGAACCACGCCGGCACCGTGGCCAGCGTGCCGGCCAACTTGCTGTCGGCCAGCACCTCGACATGTCCGCCAGCCGTGTCCCAGCGCGCGGAAACGAGGCTGCGGTTCAGCGGCAGGGCGCTGCGCAGCACCTTGCGCACGCTGTCGTGCATCGCGTGACTGTCCGCGTGCACGGCCAGCGGCAGCACGCTATTGGCGAGGAACAGGTCGAGTTGCCGCGCATCGCTCTGGTAGCGCGCATTGGCCAGCGCCGTTTCCGTGCCGAGCAGGGCGTGATAGCGAACGGCGGAAACGGCGAGTATCAGGAAGAAAATAGGAAGAAAGAGGCGGGAATAAATTCCCATCCGCATCCATGAAGATAATATTTTCCCAAAGACTGGCATCGTTTTTTGATCGATATCTGCGAATAATTATGCAAACATTATCACCGAAATTTGCTATTGGAAACACAATATTGATATCAAGCATGAAATAAGTGCGGATTGATTGATTTCAGCAATTATTGTTTTTAATCAAACCACCAAATCGCTATTCCTGTAGCAATTGCCGGATGTCGTCCGCCAGGCTGGCCGGTTTGCTGGCCGTCGCATAACGGCGAAATACACGGCCATCCTTGCGCACCAAAAACTTGGTGAAATTCCATTTGATCGATTGCGTGCCCAATATGCCGGGCGCCGCCTGTTTTAATTGCGCAAATACGGGATGCGTATGCGGGCCATTCACGTCGACCTTGGCAAACAGGGGAAAGGTGACGCCGAAGTTTTTCTCGCAAAAGGCGCCGATTTCCGCATTCGATCCCGGTTCCTGCTGGCGGAATTGATTGCAGGGAAAACCCAGCACGACCAGCCCCTGCGCGTGGAATTCGCGGTACAGCGCTTCGAGTCCCTGGTATTGCGGCGTGAAACCGCAGGCGCTGGCCGTGTTGACGACTAGTAAAACCTTGCCTTTGTATTGCGCCAGGTCGACCGGCGTGCCGTCCAGCGCATCGGCCTGGAAATCGTGGATGCTGGTCATGTCAGAGGAGTCCCAGTTTGGTGGCGCCCGTTTGCGGGGCGGGTTCCGGCGCCGTTGCGCCCTTGAGTTTGATCGTCAGGCGCAGGTCGTTGACGGAGTCCGCATTGCGTAGCGCGTCTTCATAGCTGATGGCGCCCGCTTCGTGCAGGTCGAACAGGGCCTGGTCGAACGTCTGCATACCGTGTTCGCGCGATTTTTTCATCAATTCCTTGATCTCGTGCACTTGGCCCTTGAAGATCAGGTCGCTCATCAGCGGCGAGTTGAGCAGGATTTCCAGCGCCGCCTTGCGTCCGCCGCCTTCCTTGTTGGGAATCAGGCGCTGCGAAATCATGCCCTTCAAATTCAGTGACAGGTCCATCAGCAGCTGCTGGCGCCGTTCTTCGGGGAAGAAATTGATGATGCGGTCCAGCGCCTGGTTGGCATTGTTCGCATGCAGGGTGGCCAGGCACAGATGGCCCGTCTCGGCAAACGCGATGGCGTGGTCCATCGTGTCACGGTCGCGGATCTCGCCGATCTGGATCACGTCGGGCGCCTGGCGCAGGCTGTTTTTCAGGGCCGTGGCCCAGTCGTCCGTATCGACGCCCACTTCGCGCTGGGTGACGATGCAGTTGCCGTGCGGATGGATGAATTCCACGGGGTCTTCGATGGTGATGATGTGGCCATGGCTGTGCGCGTTGCGGTGGCCGACCATGGCGGCCAGGGTGGTCGACTTGCCGCAGCCTGTGGCGCCCACCATGATGACGAGGCCCCGCTTGCTCATGACGATGTCTTGCAGGATGGCCGGTAAACCGAGCCCATCGAGTGTGGGGATGGCGGTATTGATCAAGCGCAAGACCATGCCTGCCTGGCCCATCTGCACGAAGGCGGACACGCGGAAACGTCCGAGTCCGTCCGGGCTGATGGCGAAATTGGCTTCGCGGCTGGATTCGAACTCGGCCGCCTGGCGTTCGTTCATGACGGCGCGCACGTAGCCGGCCGCCTGCTGCGCGTCGAGCACGCCGCCCGCCAGCGGCGTCAGCTTGCCGTCGAGCTTGATGGCGGCAGGAAAACCGGCCGTGATGAACAGGTCCGAGCCGCCCCGTGCGCGCATCTGCGCCAGCAGCGCGTGCATGGCGCCATAGTGTTCGTGCGTCGTGTGCATGGCTTATCCGGGGAAGTTTTCAGGGGCCTTGGCGGCCGAGCGGGCCGTCTCGGCCGAGATCGTGCCGCGCCGCACCAGGTCGGACAGGCACTGGTCCAAGGTTTGCATGCCCACGTTGCTGCCTGTCTGGATGGCCGAATACATTTGCGCCACTTTCGCTTCGCGGATCAGGTTGCGCACGGCCGGCGTGGCCAGCATGATTTCATGCGCGGCCACGCGGCCCATGCCATCTTTGGTTTTCAGCAGGTTTTGCGAAATGACGGCTTGCAAGGATTCGGACAGCATGGCGCGCACCATTTCCTTTTCCTCGGCAGGGAAGACGTCGATGATGCGGTCGATCGATTTCGCCGCCGACGAGGTGTGCAGGGTGCCGAACACCAGGTGGCCCGTTTCGGCCGCCGTCAGCGCCAGGCGGATGGTTTCCAGGTCGCGCAATTCGCCCACTAAAATCACGTCCGGGTCTTCGCGCAGGGCCGAGCGCAGTGCATTGCTGAATGAATGCGTGTGCGAACCGACTTCGCGCTGGTTGATCAGGCATTTCTTTGGTTCGTGCACGAATTCGATCGGGTCTTCGATGGTCAATATATGGTGGTTCAGGCGCTCGTTGACGTGGTTCACCATGGCCGCCAGGGTGGTCGACTTGCCCGAACCGGTCGGCCCCGTCACCAGCACGAGGCCGCGTGGGCGCATGGCCAGTTCGCCGAAGATGCGCGGCGCGTTCAGGTCTTCCAGGGTCAGCACTTTTGACGGAATCGTGCGCAGCACGGCCGAGGCGCCCCTTTCCTGGTTGTAGGCGTTGACGCGGAAGCGGGCCAGGCCGGGAATCTCGAACGAGAAATCGCATTCCAGCGCTTCTTCATACGCCTTGCGCTGGCTGTCGTTCATGATGTCGTAGATCATGCTGTGCACTTCCTTGTGCTCGAGCGGGGGCACGTTCAGGCGGCGCACGTCGCCGTTGACCCGTATCATCGGCGGCAGGCCGGAAGACAGGTGCAGGTCGGAAGCCTTGTTGCTGACGGAGAAAGCGAGTAGTTCGGAGATGTCCATTTATAATCCCTGTGCCGCATTGATGGGCTGGCGCACTGTGCCGCCGCCCCTATACACTAGAAAATGATTATGTCCACAATCGAACAGAACTTGCAAGCCGTGCGCGAGAGTATTGCGCAGGCCGCCGCTGACGCGCAGCGCGCCCCTGGCGACGTGACCCTGCTGGCCGTCTCGAAAACCTTCGGCGCGGACGCCGTGCTGGACGCCATGCGCGCGGGCCAGGCGGCGTTCGGCGAAAACTATCTGCAGGAAGCGCTCGACAAGATCGCCTTTGTGAAGGAAGCTGCGCCGCAGCACGTTCCGGCATGGCATTTCATCGGTCCCATCCAGAGCAACAAGACGCGCCCCATCGCCGAGCACTTCGACTGGGTGCACACGGTGGAACGGGAAAAGATCGCCACGCGCCTGTCCGAGCAGCGCCCGGCCGGCTTGCCGGACCTGAATATCTGTCTGCAAGTCAATATCAGCGGCGAAGCGAGCAAGAGCGGCGTGACGCCAGCCGAACTGCCGGCACTGGCGCATGCCGTGGCGCGACTGCCGCGCCTGCGTTTGCGCGGCCTGATGGCCATCCCCGAGCCGGAAACGGAGCTCACGCTTCAGCGCGCTGCCTTTGCGCAATTGCGCGCGCTGTACGAACAATTGAAGGCGGACGGGCTGGCGCTCGACACCTTGTCGATGGGCATGTCGGCCGACTTGCGCGCCGCCGTGCTCGAGGGCGCCACCATCGTGCGCGTGGGCAGCGCCATCTTTGGTTCCCGCAACTATTCCTGATGAAGAGAGAACAAGCATGACGACAGAATTGAATATCGCCTTTGTAGGCGGCGGCAATATGGCCGCGGCCCTGATCGCCGGCCTGGCAGGTAAATTGACCCTGGGCGGCAACATCCACGTGATCGACCCGCACGCGCCGGCGCTGGAAAAACTGCAGGCGCAATTCGGCGTCACGACGGCCACTGCCGCTGGTGACGCGCTGCGCGGCGTGGATGTGATCGTGCTGGCCGTGAAACCGCAAAGCATGCGCGAGGTGGCGGCGCAATTGCTGCCCTTCCTCGACGGGGAGCGTGCGCCATTGATCCTGTCGATCGCGGCCGGCATCCGCGCGCAAGACCTGTCGCGCTGGCTCGGCGATTACCGGGCCATCGTGCGTTGCATGCCGAACACGCCTGCCCTGATCGGCATGGGCATCACGGGCATGGTGGCCAGCAGCGGCGTCAGCGAAGAACAGAAAAAGACGGCGGACGCCATCCTGCGCGCCGTCGGCCAGACGGTCTGGCTCGATGATGAAGCGAAGATCGACCCTGTCACGGCCGTGTCCGGCAGTGGTCCCGCCTATGTGTTTTACTTTATCGAAGCGATGCAGCAGGCGGCGGCCGAACTGGGCTTGACGCCCGAGCAGGGCACGCAACTGGCGATTGCCACGTTTACGGGGGCGGCGCAGCTGGCGGCGAACTCCAGCGACCCCGTGTCCTTGCTGCGCGAGAGGGTCACGTCGAAAGGCGGCACGACCTACGCGGCCCTCAGCAGTATGGAAGAGAGCGGCGTGAAGGCGGCCATCGTCAAGGGCATCAAGGCGGCCGCGCAGCGCGGACGCGAGATGGGGGACGAGCTGGGCAAATAAACGCTACATCACCTTGACGGCGCGGCCGATATACAGGATCGGCCCAGTCGGCCTGCCTGTCGGCGAGCCCGTTTGCGGCTCCAGGGTGATTTCAAACAATTGATCGGGCTGCAGCGGCGGCAGCTTATCCAGGGTCAACTTGAGGCTTTGCCCCGGCTTGACCAGGCCCAGCGAGACGGGCGCGCCCCAGTCCTTGCCCTTGGTCCAGAATTGCAGGGCTTTTTGCTGCGGCACGGCAGTCGGGCCCAGCGGGATCAGGCTCAGGTCGCGGTTCTTGCCGCCGCGTCCGCCCGCCTGCACGATCCAGCCCGGCGATTTATCCTGCGGCGCCACCAGCACCACCAGATAGCCGGGTCCGCTGGGCGCTTGCAATTGCGTAGTGACCAGCACGGCCAGCGCGGCCGTAGCCGCCAGGCCACCACCGGCCAGCACTCGCCAGAAGGCCAGGCTGTTCCACCACGCTTGCCAGCCGCCCGCTTGCCGCACGGCTTTCGGCGTGAACAGGCTGGCGCTGATGCGCGGCCACAGCTGTGCTGAAGGTACTTCGGGCGGCGCCAGCGTGGTCAAGGGCAGCAGACGCTGTTCCCAGGCATCGACGGCGTCGCGCAGGGCTGGTTCGCGCGGCAAACGCTGTTCCACTGCCGCCCGTTCGGCCAGCGCCAATGTTCCCAGCACGTATTCGCTGGCCAGCCTGTGCAATTCCTCGTCGCTGTTGATCATTGCATGCACTCCCGCAAGGCGGCCAGGCCCCGCTTGACCCAGGCCTTGACGGTCCCCAGCGGCGCTTGCAGGCGCTGCGCGATTTCGCTATGGGAACAGCCATCGACGTAGGCGTACAGGATGCTATTGCGTTTGGGCTCGTCCAGGTGGCCGAGGCAATCGTGCAGCTTGCCCAGGTCCGCCTGGTCGGCATAGGCCTCGCCCGTATCATGGCTTTGGCGTTCGTGCAGCAGGGTTTCCACGGTATCCTCGTCGGCTGACAGTTCATGGGCGCGGGCACGCGCCACGTCCAGCGCCTGGTGCCGCACCACCACATAGATCCAGCCCTTGCCGCTGCCGCGCGTGGCGTCGAAACTGCCGGCGCGGCGCCAGATATTCAGGAAGGCGTCGTGCAGCACGTCTTCGGCCAAGGCCCGCTGGCGCACGATGCGCAGGGCCACGCCCAGCAGGTAGCGGCTTTCCTGCTGGTACAGGCCGTGCAATGCCTGCTGCTCGCCCCTGGCGCAGGCGCGCAGGGCGGCATCGTAATCGTAAGGGGCGGCGTGGGCTGGCAAGGTTGGGGCAATCGTCAAGGTTTAACGGTTAGCAAGTTTTCAAGGCCGAGTATAGGCCAGAAACCAGCTTGCCAACCGTTACCTCAATGTTTTACAACACCTAACAAAACCGTAGCGAGCGGAAGGGAGAGGTGGCTAAGAAGCGCAACCGTACTTTAGTACGGTGAGCATCGCAGGCCGCCTATCCCGACGCGCAGCAGGTTTTGATAGGTGTTTTTAGGCGGCTTTCCAGAAGATATAGTCAGCCTGGTAGGGCACCCATTGCTTGGCGCCGATGGACTCCATGCCGCAGGGGCTGCTTGGCGCCACGCCGCCGCTGGTGGCTACGCGCTGGATGTAGCTGACGCCCTGCATGGCGCCGCTGCCCGTGGCCGGGTTGGCTTTCACCAGTTGATACGGGATGTTGCCCGCGCCGGCCGGCGCCACGGCCACTTGCGTCGCCGTCACTTTCGAGCCATCGAGGTTGGCCCAGGTGGCAGGAGGACCGACATACGTGCCGACCTGCATGCCACCGCGGTCGTTCAGAGCCGCGTCCGGGCCCACGAAGACCCATTCATGGCCCGTCATGTCTTTCTTGGCCTTGCATTCGTAGGCGATCTTGCCCACGCCCACCGTCTGCATGGCAACCTGGTGGCCATCGGGCACTTTCACGGCGTTGGGCAATTGTTCCTGCGAATAGCGCGCGCTCATGGGGGCGCAGGCGGCCATCAGCAGGGCGGCGCACAGCACGGTGAGGGAAGGGGCGGTATGGCGTGGGGCGATGGTGGCAAGCATGGCAAACTCCTGGTAGTTGGCTCAACCGGCTGGTTGATACCATTACTACGCAGGGGTTTGCTATTTGGATGCAGCCAGGAAAAAAATAATTTATTCCGGCGTTTCTTTCTTGCTGAAACGCTGCGCCAGCGCCAGCACGACGGGCATGGCGGTGGTCGCGTGCTTGAGCAGCGCGCCGCTGGCCCGCAGCAGCGGCAGGAAACGGCGCGGCCGCACGAGCAGCAGGCCCAGCACGGCACCGCCTATCATCAGGGGAATTTTGAAGCGCGTGGCCAGGGTGTGGCGCAGATTGCCGCCGGTGAGCGGTTCCAGCAATTGCCGCGTCTGCACGCCGAGGGCCAGGCGCTGCAGCGCGCATTCGGCCAGCAGCGCATCGCGCCGCTGCGCCAGGCTGGCGGCCGTATGGACATGCGACAACTTGGTGGGATGCGTGGTCATGGCCGCTCCGATCCCCGGCGGGCCAGCAGTTGCAGCTCGTCCAGGTCTTTGTTCAGTTCGGAAAGTGTGAAGGACAGCAGTTTCGGCTTGCTGCGGAAACTGGCGCGCACGCCCAGCAGGGTGGTGATGGCGGCAACGATGAAGACGGCGGCCGTGATGGCGATGGCGGCGATGCGATGCGTGTCCCAAAATAATACGATGACGAGGAACACGATCAATACCAGGCCGACGAACAGGCACAGCAGTGCCAGCATGGCCAGGGCCAGATAGGACAGGAAGCGCAGCGACTCTTCTTCCATTTCCACTGCCGCCAGGGCCAGACGGGTCTGGACGATGGCGGCGAGGGTCGCTGCGACTTGGGCGACATGGTGCATGATAGCCATATGCTGCCTTTCGCGTCAGGAGACGGCCTATGCCGTCGGTGCTGCGTCGATACTAACTAGCGGCGTGACGAGGAAAGCAGCAGGCCAAACAGTACGCCCACGACGGCGCCCGCGCCCACGGCTTTCCATGGATTGTCCTGCACGTACTCGTCGGTGGCCTTGGCCGCCTTCTTGGTCCGTTCGAGCAAGTCTTCTTCCAGCTTGATCAAGTCTTTCTTGGCCGTTTCCAGGGTGGCGATGAACTTGTCCTTGACGGCTTTCACATTCTCGCCCGTCTGATCCTTTGCGCCGTCGAGCCAGCCTTCCGCTTCATTGATGACGGTTTTCAGGTCGCCGACCAGTTTGTCGCGCGCCTTGTCGGCGTCGGCGAGGATGCTGTCGCTGCTGGATTTTCCGGTATGTATCGAGCTCATGTATTACCTCATGGAAGTGAAACTGCACAGTGAAATACCAGTGTAGGCAGCTGCGGCCAGGCTTGTCTTGCGCCGCCTCAAGGGCTACTGCGGCGCAAGGGGTATTGCTTAACGGAAAGCAAAGTCCAGCACCACGCCCGCAAACACCGCTGCTCCTAGCCAGTTATTATGCCGGAATGCCGCAAAACACGGCATACGCTCGCGTGCGCGGATCAGGGTGTAGTGGTAAACGGCGCAGCCGGCCGCAACTACCAAGCCCGCGACGAACCAATAACGCAAGCCCAGGTACCAGCCGCAGCCCAGCCACAGCAGCAGGAAAACGGCATAGCAGAACATGACGATGGCCACGTCGTAGCGGCCGAAGGTGATGGCCGACGTCTTGATGCCGATTTTTAAATCGTCGTCGCGGTCGACCATCGCGTATTCCGTATCGTAGGCCACGGCCCAGAAAACATTACCGAGCAGCAGCAGCCAGGCGACGACGGGCACGGAATCCGTGATGGCGGCAAAGCCCATGGGAATGCCGAAACCGAAGGCGATACCGAGATACGCTTGCGGAATGGCAAAGAAGCGCTTGAAGTAGGGATAGGTGCCGGCGATGATGACGGCGGCCACGGACAGTTGCTTGGTCAGCGCATTCAAGGGCAGGATCAGGCAAAAGGCCAGCACGGTCAGCACGCCGGCCACGGCCAGCGCTTCCTTGCCGCTGATGCGTCCGCTGGTGATGGGGCGCTCCGCCGTACGCTTGACGAATTTGTCGATATCCTGGTCGGCGTAGTCGTTGATGGCGCAGCCTGCCGAACGCATCAGGAAAGTGCCGAGAGTAAAGATGAGCAGCAGCCGCCAGTCCGGCACGCCCTGCTGCGCCAGCCACAGCGCGCACAGGGTAGGCCACAGCAGCAATACGGTACCGATAGGCTTGTCCAGCCGTATCAGGCGGAAATACAGCGCCAGCTTGTTCATGGAAGACTCGATCTTGTTGAAGAGAAAGGTCGATTATCGCAAATAGTATGTAAATGTACTATTCGTCGTCTTCGCACAAGGGGGTGATGCCAGGCAAGTTGCAGCTGGCGATGGCCGCGCACAGGGCGTCGATGGCGGCCTTGCGCGTAAAACTCTTACGCCACAGCATCACCACCCGGCGCGATGGCACGGGTTCCGCGAACGGCCGGTATTCGAGCATGCCGTCGGTGGCGTGCATATTGGTGACGGAGGCGCGCGGCAAGACCGTCAGGCCGATGCCGCTGGCCACCATGTGGCGGATGGTTTCCAGTGAAGAACCTTCAAACGTGCGTTGCATGCCGTTGCCAGGCGAGGAAAAACGCGCCATTTCGGGGCACACTTCCAGCACCTGGTCGCGGAAGCAGTGGCCATTGCCCAGCAGTAGCATGGTTTCCGATTTCAAATCCTGCGCGGCGATTTTGTCACGCGCCGTCCACGGATGCTGGCGCGGCATGGCGACGACGAAGGGTTCGTCATACAGTTCCTGCATCGCCATGCCGTGGTCGGGCAGGGGCAGGGCCATGATGGCCACGTCCAGTTCGCCCTGGCGCAGCAATTCGAGCAAGCGAACCGTGAAGTTTTCCTGCAAGATCAAAGGCATCTGCGGTACCTGGTCTATCATGGCCTTGACCAGGGGCGGCAGCAGGTAGGGGCCGATCGTGTAGATCACGCCCAGGCGCAGGGGGCCAGCCAGTGGATCCTTGTTTTGCTTGGCGAGTTCCTTGATGGCGGCCGTCTGTTCCAGCACGCGCTCGGCTTGCGCAATGATTTGGGCGCCCAGCGGCGTGACGGAGATTTCCGCGCCGCCCCGTTCGAACAGGACCACGCCCAATTCGTCTTCGAGTTTTTTGATGGCCACTGACAGGGTGGGCTGGGCAACGAAGCAAGCTTCGGCGGCATGGCCGAAGTGCTTCGCTCGCGCGACTGCAACGATATATTTCAGTTCAGTCAGTGTCATAGGTTGATTGAAACACAGGAAGTACTTACTTGCAATGAATGAAAGGTGGCGCAAACGTGAAACTGTGGCGCCGATGGCGTATTGTAGCGGATCGCCCCCTATAATGCGGGACCGGGCGGCGGAGGGAGAGGGCGATGGAACTGCGGATGCAGGCGCTGGAAGCGGCGATCAATTACTGGCGCGCCAGGCAACCGGCGCGCGGCAATGAATATGCGCTGTCGCCGCCCGTCAGCCGCCTGGCCGGCGTGTATGCGCTGATGATTTACAACCGGCAAGATCGCATCGCCGAAGAGAACCTGGAACCGGCGATTCTGGCCTTGATCGATGCCTGGCGCCGCGATGCCGGCGGCATCCAAAGCGATAGCCACGCCTGAGCGTGACCATAATTAACCCAACAAGAGATATCCATGCCTGACTTTGAAAACAAACTGTGCGGCCGTGACGAACTGCGCGCCCGCGCCGCGGCCCTGCCGAAACCGGTGGTGGTGACGAACGGCGTGTTCGACATTTTGCACCGCGGCCACGTGACCTATCTGGCGCAGGCGCGCGCGCTGGGCGCTTCGCTGATCGTTGCCGTGAATACTGATGCTTCAGTGAAACGTCTGGGCAAAGGCGACGACCGTCCCCTGAACAACTGCGAAGACCGCATGGCCGTGCTGGCCGCGCTGGAAGCGGTGAGCCTGGTCGTGCCATTCTCGGAAGACAGCGCGCTGGAAGTGGTGCAGGACATTCAACCGGAAATCTATGCCAAGGGCGGCGACTACGACATGGCGGCCATTCCGGAAGGCAAGGCCGTGCTCGCGTATGGCGGCCAGGCCGTGGCCATCGATTTCGAGCATGACCGCTCGACCACCAAGCTGTTGACGAAAGTGCGGACGCAGCAGGGCTGAGGAAGCTCGTCAATGTTTCCATACAGATAAAAAGACGTTACTATGAGAACTGCCAGGGCTGCGACTTCGTTTCGACCGCCCCAGCACGTTACACCGTCTGATATGCATTGCTTGTCATAGAAAATAAATGGATCATAAAACTTCTGGGGATTGGCCACTGCCCTCCGGCGCCTGGTACGTCGATGACGAGGGCGCGTGGAGCATGCAGCGCAGCGCGGACGGCCAAAACGTCTCGCCCTTGGTGAGCCATGCCGATATCGGCAAGCTGATGCTGGCGCGGCGCCTGCCTACGGCCGCCGACGCGCCCGTGCGGCAGTTTCCGCCCGAATTCTCGTTCGACCCCGTTTCGGGTGCGGCCTTGCAAGTGCCGCCCGATACTTCTATTACCCCGCCGTGGGTGCCGCCCTACGGTGCACACCCCGTCAGCGACGTGCCGCCGGCTGGCCCGGCCGGCTTGCGCCAGGCCAGCGTGCCCCTGAAACTGGCCGACCAGCGCGTCCGCGAAGAGCATGCGCAGGCCGATGCCTCGCTGCCCATGCCGCCGCCCGGCGAATATGAATTCTTTTCCGCCCAGTTCGGCACCAGCGCGCCCGCGCTGCTGGCGCTCGACCCGCGCAAGGCCGTCTTGCACGCGTGGCTGCCCGCTTCGAAACGCTGGCTGGCGCTGGACCCCGATTATGGCAGCCTGCTGGCCGAATCGGACTTGGCCCACGGCGCCTGGCGCGCCGAGCTGGTGCCGGAATTCAATAGCGTGCTGGTCTTGCCGACCAGCCACGGCCTCGCCTGCATCCGTCCCGACGTGCCATCGCTGACCTACGTGGTCGAGCACGTGGGCGGCGCGCCGTGCATCGCCAGCCCCGTCTGGTTCCAGAACCGGTTGTGGGCACCGCTGCGCGACGACGATGGCCGCATCCGCTTCGTCAACCTTGACGCCGCGCAAAAGCCGGGCAGCGACGTGCTGCTCGACGGCATGGTCGACCTGGGTAGCGTCAGCGCGCCCGTCGCCTACAACCGCATGGCCGTGTGGCCGTGCGCCAACGGCCAGCTGCGCTTGCAGTTGCAGCCGGACGGCAACGTGGCCGCGTCGTTCACCCCGTGGCCCGAAGGGCTGGTGCCGCATTTCGAATTCGGCAGCCCCTACGTGTCGCGCGACGGCGGCCTATGGCAGCTGTGCTTCGAGCGCAGCCGTGGCACCTATGTCTACGTGAAACTGGGCGCGCAGGCCGAACGGGCCGATGCGCTGGCGCCGCGCCTGTGTTCGGGCAGCTTCAATTACCGCTTCGCCACCAAGCTGAAAACGGCGCCGTGGGAAGAGCCGGAACACGGCGACGATGGCGGCAAGAACCAGGCCGTCATGCCGCTGCTGGAATCGAGCGTTGGCAACAGCGTCTTTGGCGTCAAGTTTGCCACCAGTGCCGGCCTGTCGAGCGTGCTGCGCTCGAACGAGCGCCTGGCGGCCCAGCTGGTGCAGGACGACGAGTTGCGCGAAACCGTGTTTCACACGTTCGCCGTCAGCGAGCCGTGGCGTGTGCGCCTGTTTGTCCATGAAGGCATGCTGTGGGCGTATCACCCGCTGCTGTCGCGCATCGATGGCTGGGCCTTGCAGGCATGAAAGCGCGCGTCCTGATCGCGGCCTGCGCCGCCTTTTTCGCCACCGCCAGCGTGCAGGCGGCCGGCATCCAGCAAGCGTTTCTCGTGCAAAACTCGGGCTGGATGGAGCCGTTCTACACGGATGAACAGTCGCAGCTGAAAGCCCTCGTGGGCGCTGTGGCGCAGGCCGCCACGAACCCGTCCGATAAAGTTTATACGCTGGCCTTCAGCCAGAGCAGCGGCAGCAATGTGTCGCCCGCACTGATCGGGCAAGGGCAGGGCGGCGCCGGCGTGGCTGGCCAGCTGGCCAATCTCGGTCTGGCGCGCAAGAGCGCCGGTGGCGCGCTGGCCGACACGGATTTCCAGGAAGCCGTCACCAAGACCATCACGGGCCCGTTCCAGTCCGCCTCCGGCATCGTGTGGATTTTTACGAACAACAAGAATAGCCCGAACAACGACAGCCAGACGGCCGAGCGCAACCGCGACTTTTACCGTCTGCTGCACTTGGAACCGTCGATCACCAAGACGGTGGTGTTTCCGCTGCGTATGCCCGTGCAGGGCAAGCTGTACAGCGCCAAGGGCTTGATGGTGTATGCGCTCGCGTATGGCCAGCCCGCGTCCGAGGCGTTGAACCGCATCCTGGCCGAAGGGCGTTTGTCGCAAGTGCTGACGCGCCCGCCCGCGCGCCTGAAACCGGTGGACCAGGATGCCGTGCGCATCGTGCCCCAGTCCGTCAAGAACAGCGCCAATGTGCATGCCAGCCTGGGCCGCGACGGGCGCACCATCGTGCTCGACGTCGATGCGGCGAAGCTGCTGCCGCAAGTGGTGCTGCAGGCGTCGCTGCAAAACATGTTTTTCCCGTACGTGATCGATAGCGCCAAAGTGCACGCTAACCTGGCGGGACAGAACGCGCCGCTGCACGTTGCGCCGGATCAAATCCGCCAGCTGCAACCGGGCGCCAGCCAGTCCGTGCAGGTACAGTTCGCGCTGCCGATGGCGCAGATTCCATCGCCGTGGTCGGCGCAGGCGATCGCCGCCATGGGCAAGCAGGTGATGCTGCCCATGCAGGCGCAAGTGGGCCTGTCGGAACAGCGGCTGGCGCTGGCGTCCAGCTTTGGCAAGGATTTGCAGGAACTGTTCCCCGGCGACCCGATCTCGGATATGTTTACGCCGCCCGACAGCGTGCGCGCCTCGCAGGCAACGATACCGCTGCTGGTGCGCATACAGTATCCGCTGCTGCCCGTGCTGGTGATACTGGGCGGCGTCCTCGCGCTGGTGCTGGGCTTGCTGGCGCTGGGTTTGCTTGGCACGCGCGCCACGCGCTACAAGGTGATGGCCGATGGCGTGCAGCGGCAAGTGCTGTTGAAACCGTTCAAGAGCGTGCAGATCCGCGATGATGACGGCCGAGATATCGGCGAACTCAAACGTGGCCTGGGCAAGCCGGCCGTCGTGCGCGTGGCCGAGGGCCACACCCTGAGCCTGGCCTGAACACAGATTCCTTTTTAAACTAGTCAAATCCACCTGAGGCATACCATGGCGCAAGACACTCCCAAAGACAACGCAGGTTTTACTTTGCCAGTTCCGGCGTCCGCGCCGCCTGCCGCCGATGCACCGGCTGCCGGCGCAGCCGCCACCACGGCCACCACGTCCACCACCGAGCCAGCGCCCGCGCTCGATCCCGTCAGCACGACCGATACCTCGTCGCGCGATACCTTGATCGGCGGCGTCGTGCTGTTGCTGCTGTTCATCGCCTTTTTCTTTGCCAAGAATGCCTATGCGAATGGCCTGGTCGCCAAGCGCGTGCCGCCGAACAAGGCCAATGCCTCGGGCTGGTGGCTGTTCATCTTCCTGGCCAGCCTGGCGACCGGCGTCGTGCTGGCGGCCGTGAACGCGCATAAATTCCTCGCGCCACTGTTCATGGGGCCGCTGGTGCTGGTGGGCCTGGTCGCCCTGTTGTTGACATTTACCTCGAGCCGCCGTTAAGCACGCCGTAACACGCTTTATCCAAGGAATCACCATGGCAGAGAACCTGAACCAAACCATCACCGGCGGCGCCAGCGAGCGCAAGCAGGACAAGATCATCGAACTGCGCCCGACCCTGTTCATCGGTATCGGTGGCACGGGCATGCAGGTGCTGATGCGCGTGCGCCGGCGCGTCCTCAACACCCTGTGGGGTGGCGCGGGCAACCGCACGCGCATCGAGGGCTTGGCCGACTTTCCCATCGCGCAATTCATCCATTTCGACCTCGACAATGGCGCCGTGATCGAAAGCGGCGAATCGCAGGCGAAGGACTTGCAGTTCGACCAAGTGAAGTTCACGGACGATGACAAGGTGGTCGAATCGTTCGACATGGACAAGTACAGCCGTGATGAAGATTCCCTGGAAAAATATCCGCACATCAAGGAGTGGCTGCCTTTGACGCCGCAGCGCATCCGCGAATTGCGTTTCGACATGAGCAGTGGCGCCGGCCAGATCCGCGCCGTCTCGCGCCTGTATTTCTTCGACAAGTACGCGAAGATCCGCGACAAGATCCGCTTGAAGTTGAAAGCGCTGAAGGCGGGCCTGTCGCACGAGCGCCAGCTGGCCGAGCTGGGCTTGCGCATGGAAACGAACCGTTTCCGCATCGTCATCGTCGGTTCCGTGGCGGGCGGCACGGGTTCCGGTTCCTTCCTCGACATGGGCTTGCTGGCGCGCTGGCTGGCGCGCAGCGAAGTGGGCGCGGCCGACGTCGAGCTGATGCTGTTCTTGCCGACCGGCTACACCAAGGCCAACAAGGACCGGGTCGAGGCGAACGGCTATGCGGCGCTGATGGAGCTGGAATCGGCCATGATGGGCAACAAGGGCTATGTTGGCCGCTGGGATGCGTACGACCGCCCGGAACTGACGCGCGAGCCGTACAGCGAGGTCTACCTGATCGACTCGGGCAACCTGGCGCAGCAGCACACCAAGGATGTCAGCGACGTCTACCACATGGTGGCCGATTCGCTGTTCGAGGATTTCGCCTCGGCCGACTTCGCACGCGCCAAGCGTTCGATCGCCGTCAACCAGGCGCAGCACAAGAACTCGCTGTACAACGCGCCCGTGCCGCAAGACCGCTTCGGCGACATGCGCCTGTATTTCTCCAAGCGCTTTTCCTCGTTCGGCATGGCCGTGCTCGATACGCGCCAGGAAGCGGCGCGCGACGAGCGGGCCCACCGCTGGGCCGGCGCCATGCTGCAAGCGTTCTTTGGCGTGGGCGGCACGGATGCGGGCGCCAACCGGGCCACGGATACGCAGCGCGATAACTTCCTCGCTGCCAATATGTTCCTGAAGGGCACGCCGTTCAGCGATTTCCCCGAGTTTTCCGACAAGAGCATCGAACTGAAGCGCTCGAGCGGCGACTTCATCGATTTCCGCGTCGTCGACGAATTGCTGGAAGACCGCCACGGCCACTTGCTGGCCGGCGTGGAAAACCGGGTCAACACGCGCATCAACGATATCCGCACGGGCTTTGACCGCAGCGAATGGCCGGCGCAAGTGCGCGATGCCATGAAGCACCTGGAACGCGACGCCGTGCGCGACCAGGATTCCACGGCCGACACGACGGAAGACCGCATCAGCAAGCGCCGCCGCGAAGTGCTGGAAGACGTCAAGAAAGTCGTGCGCGACCAGCTGTATGGCTACCTGGACAACAAGGAATTCGGCGGCCTCGAATACGTGCTGTCCTTGGTGGAACAGATCAAGGATCGCATCGAGGCGCCGGGCAGCGGACTGACGGCGCAGATCGGTAACAATGCCGAGCGCTACCGCGAAATCAAGGAAGCCGTGCGCTCGCGCGAATACGAACGCCTGCTGAACAATCTGGAACAGACGCGCAGCACCTTCGGTTTCCTCAGCAACGGTGAAAAGCAGGCCGGCGTGGTGATGGACCATTTGCGCACGGAAATGGCGAATGCCCTGAAATTCCATCTGCGCGCCAAGGCGGCGGACGAGTCCGTCATCCTGCTGGGCGAACTGTCGCGCTGGCTGGGCAACCGGGTCGGCGTCGACGCGCAAGGCCGCGCGCAGTGGAATGGCCTGGTGGGCGAGCTGCAAACGGGCCGCGAAGGCGTGCTGGCCATGCTGGCGGAACTCAAAACGGCGAATACGATTTTGCAGAAGGACCTGGACAAGGAACACGCAACCCTGATCGTCATTCCCGTCACAGAAAATGACATCGCGCTGCCATCGGCGGCCACCTTGCGCCAGTGGGCCGATGAAGCGTTCAAGGACATGGGCGGCTCGAAAGCGCTGTTCCCCATGCTGGGCGAACCGGCGCAACGGGGCTTGATCCTGGCCAAAGTCACGCGCATGGCCGAGAACATGATCGCCACGACGAGCCTGGTGGAAGGCGCGACAAGCACGCCCGACCCCCTGTTCGAGGCGCTGGAACAGATGGATGTGTCCGAACGCCTGGACCGCTTCCGCAAGCTGCTGGCCTGTTCGATGCCGTGGATCGACGCCAATATGGCGGGCGACTTCACGGTCGTGTCGGACCAGTTCAAATGCGTGATCGGCGTGGCCAACGCGGCCGCCTTCAAGGCGAAATTCGGCGCCGAGCTCGAATCTTGCGTGCCGACCCAGGTGGGCATCACGGTGAGCCAGCTGGAAATCGTCGAGACCGGCATCCGCGGGCGTGCCGTCTGCTATTGCGAACTGGCCGGCGTGCCGATGACGGTGCTGCGCGGCCTGGAAGGCTGGCGCACCAGTTACCGCAAGGAAGGCGACAACGACAAGGCGCCGACCCACACGCACATCGATCCGACGCAATTCACGCACCCGATCGCACCGAACACGGACGAGATGAAACGCCTGGCGGAAGACTTCGGCGAATTCCTGCAAGCGATCATGCTGGGCGTGCTGACACGCCACACGGGCCGGGTCGTGCCGCCGGGCCAGTACCAGTTTGCCGTCGAGCCGGGCGACTTGCGCCGCATCGGCAACGAGCGGGCCATTCGCCAGAACGGCATGCCCGCCTCGTACGAGAAAAATATCGCCCTGCGCATCGAGGAAAAATTGACGGCGCTTGACGCCGTGCAGACGGCCGCCATGGCGGCGCTGGCAAAATACTATGAACGCACCGTGTATGCGCCCAAGCTGGTGGCGCAGGCCGATGGTTCGCAACTGCCCTACGTCGGTTTTGGCAGCGCCATTTCCGCCGAAGTGGGCGCGCGTCTGCGCGAATCGGCGCGCCGCAAGGGCATGGCCAGCGATGAGCTCGACCGCACGGTGCAAACCTTGCTGGGCCGCCTGAAGGAATGGGCGAACGTCATCGGCGACTCCGACAGCGACGCCTACGACTGGGAAGTGCGCGAGCCGGAAGCGGACGGCCAACCTCGTTTGAAATATGCGATCAAGGCGGAAATGCTGGAAGCGGGGCGCCTCGAACAATTGCTGCGCCCGGCCGGCGCGGCCGCTGCCCCGGCGGCAGCCGTGTTCGGCATGGCGCCACCACCGCTGGGCGGCATGCCGCCGCCGCTGGTGGAATACCAGTATTTCCTGGGTATTAATGGCCAGCAGCAGGGACCGTTCACGGCCCAGCAGATCGTGCAATACGTGCAGGCAGGACAGGTAGCGCCAGGCACCACCAAGGTGTGGCGCGCGGGCTTGCCGGCCTGGGCCGACCTGGCCCAGTTCCCCGAACTGGCGCCCTTGTTCCTTAGCGCGCCGCCACCGTTGATGCCGCCGCCACTGTGAACGCTGGAATGACGTTGGAATGAAGGATTAGTTTTGGATATCTGTAACAAATGCAAGACGGGCCTGTGGACCGTTGTCAGCCATTGCCCGTATTGCGGTCACGTGGTGGCTGGTGCTACCCAGCCGGCTGCGGCCGTGCCGCCGCCGCTGCCTGTGCCAGCACCGGTGCCAGTGCCGCCGCCGGTAGCGCCCAAGCCGCCGCCCGTGCCGGTGGCGCCGACGCCTGCGCCCGCACCGAAAGCGCCGCCGAAGCCGGCACCGGTACCGGTACCGCCGCCAGCGCCGCCGAAGCCGGCCCAGCCGCAAGCCGTGCCCAAGCCCGCGCCCGTGCCGCCATCGGTGCCACCCGTGTCGCCACCACCGCGCAAGTGGCTGCGCTGGCTTGGCGGCATTGCCGTGCTGGCAGCCGTGATCGTCTATATGAATGGCAAGCCGGGTGGCAAGAATGAATCGGCTTGCAACGACGCCATCGACAGCGGCCTCAAGTTGGTTGCGAATGGCAGCCTGGACGGTGCCCGCCAGAAGCTGGCGACGGCGAAGAATGTGTGTACGGGCAAGTCCAGCGCCAAGGCCGACGATTTGCAGGCGGCCATCGGCAAGGCCGGTGCCGCATCCAGCGGTTGTCAGCGCAGCGTGCGCGCCATCGAGCGCGCGATCGATGGCCATCAATTGCAAAGCGCGGCCAAGGGCATCGCCGGGCTCGACATCGATTGCGCGGGGGCATCGAGCGTCGATTCCTTGCGCAAGCAGCTGGCGCGTCAGCAGGCGGCAGCCGCGTCCGTGCTGGTGGGCGTGCGTCAGGCGCTCGACGGCAAGGATGCGGTGGCGGCACGCAATAGCATCGCCAGGCTGGAAGCGATCGACCGCGAAGCGGTGGAATTGTCGCAGTTGAAGGCCGACGTGCAGGCGCTGTCGGCGGCCGCGGCGCCGGCGCCCGTTGCAGCTCCGGTTGCGGTCCCGGCGCCCGTGCCGACGTCGGCACAGCAGGAACCGGCGCCCGTGCGCGCGGTCGAACGTTCGGTGGTGACCGAACGCCGTCCGCTGGAAACGTCGCCCGTCGATAGCGGCGCGGCCATGCGCAACGAAATGGCGCAATCGTTCTTGCGCGATGCCGAGCGTTCTTTGCTGGAAGGCAAGTTCGATGCGGCCAAGACGTATCTGGAAAGCGCGCGCCGCGTCGATCCGGGCAATGCGCGCATCGACAATCTGTCGCGCCGCATCCGCGAGCGTGAACGGCAAGTGCTGCAGACGGAAACAACGATCAATTAGCTATCTGGGAGCCACCATGCTGAATCACACCACCTTGCGCGCCGCCGCTGCGCTGACCATCGCGGCCATGCTGGCTGGCTGCGCCACGGCGCCGATGAATCCGAACGGCGTGCGCCAGGACGGTTCCTATCCGCAAGGTGGAAGCCAGGCGGCCACGGATGAGGACCCGTGCAGCGTGGGCACGTCGGCCGCTGCCGGTGCGGCCGTGGGAGCGCTGCTGGGTGCGCTGGCGGGCGGCAAGAGTGGCGCGCTCAAAGGGGCTGCCATTGGCGGCGGCCTGGCGGCGGCCGGTTGCCTGGCCATCAATGTCAATTCGCGCCAGACCAAGACGGCGGCGCAGGCAGACCGCGACTACATCCGCACGCGCGGCGCGTTGCCGCGCGAGCCGCAAGTGGTGTCGTACACGCCGCAGCTGAGTGCCTCGACTGTCAAGCGCGGCCAGCCGTTCAAGGTCAATTCCGTGGTGGAGCTGGTCAATGGCAGCGCGCAAAGCGTCAATGACGTGCGTGAAGAGCTGGTGGTGCTCGACCCGCAAGGCCAGCCATTCAAGTCCGGCTCGAAAGCCCTGGCCAGCAACAACAAGTCGGGCGGGCGCTTTGAAAACTCGTTCGAGCTGACCTTGCCGGCCGGCGTGTCGCAAGGCGTGTATGGCGTCAAGACGAATCTGTACGTGAATGGTAAGCTGGCCGCCACGCGCGACCTGCGCACGCAGCTGGTGATGCTGGATGTGGATACGCGCGTTGACGCGCAGCTGGCGCTGCGCTGATCGCCGTATGCAAACGGGTAGGTCGGATTAGCGGGGTAAAGCCCCGCGTAATCCTACAACACCACTAACGCCAACAATGTTGTCGGATTACGGCCCCTTGGGCCTAATCCGACCTACGCGCCGCCCTGGTAGCCATGCTGGCGCCACGCTTCATACACGACGACGGCCACCGTATTCGACAGATTCAAACTGCGGTTGTCCGGGCGCATCGGCAGGCGGATGCGTTGCTCCGCTGGAAAACCGTCGCGCAGGGCCGGGTCCAGGCCTTTCGTTTCCGAACCGAACACGAACACGTCGCCCGGCAGGAAGGCCACGTCGCCGAACGGGCGCGAGCCGCGCGTCGTCATGGCGAACATGCGGGATGGGTCGGGTTGGGTGTCGGCCAGGAACGCGTCCCAATTCTTGTGCACCTTCATGTTGGCGTAATCGTGGTAATCGAGGCCGGCGCGCTTCATCTTGGCATCGTCGAGCGGAAAGCCCAGCGGTTCGACCAGGTGCAGCTGCGCGCCCGTGTTCGCGCACAAGCGGATGACGTTACCCGTATTGGGCGGGATTTCAGGTTCTACCAAAACAACGTGAAACAAAATGCTCTCCTTATATAAGTGATGCTAGCGTGGCGGCGTGCGCGCCACCACCAATATGCTGACCCTGGCCGCGCCTTCGCTCTTGCAGGCGGCGGCCAGGGCGTTGACGGTATGGCCGCTGCTCATCACGTCGTCGACGATGCCGACATGACACCCTTGCAATAGCGGTGCGTGTTCGGGCGCGATGGCGAACGCGTGCGCCAGGTTGGCTTGCCGTTCCTGCGGCGCCACGCCGCTTTGCGCCCTGGTTTCGCGTACCCGCAGCGCCAGGCGGGGCTGTAAAGCTACGTCCAGCAGGCGCGCCAGCGGACGGGCAATTTCCAGCGCCTGGTTAAAACCCCGCTCGGCCAGCCGGGCCGGGCCAAGAGGCACTGGGCACAGCAGATGCGGCGCTTCCCACTCTGGTTGTTGCTGAATGGCAACGTGCAGCAGTTCTGCCAACAGGGGCGCCAGCGCCAGGCGCGCACCGAATTTCAGCTGCAGCAACAACTGGTCGACGGGCGCCGCATAATCGAACGCCGTGATCGTGGCGTCATACGCGGGCCGCTGGCGCAAACAGCGTCCGCACAGTGTTGCCACATCGTCGAGCGGATTGGCGCACTGGCGGCAGCGGTGGCGCAGTTGCCCCAGATACTGAGCGCGGCAGGGCGGGCACAGTACTTGCGGGCAGCCGATGCCGCACAGCGCGCACTGGGCCGGCAACACCGTGGCGCCCAGCCACTGGCGCAGCGCCTGCCACGCGGCATCAAGGCGGTGCCGGCTGGCGGTTCGCATCGCGATGGCGTCGTTCCATGTACACTGCCGACATTATCTCACCTCACCCGATTCAACATGCCAGTTCCCACCAGTCCGCCCAAAATGAGTGCGCCCATCGATGCGGTGCAAGTACGCGATTTCTTTTCCCGTCCGGCGCGCGTCGCGCCATCGGACTTCCTGCGCCGCGAAGTGTCGGCACGCATGCACGAGCGCCTGGAGCTGGTGAAAATCACGCCGCACCGTGTGCTTGACGCCGGCTGCGGTCCGGGTGCGGACCTGGCGCAGCTGCACAAGGATTATCCCGCCGCGCAGATTATCGGTCTCGATGCAGCGCAAGCGATGATGCAGGCGGCGCGCGCGCCCGCGTCGAAACTGGCCAGCCTGAACCAGTTCCTCAGCAAACTCTTGCCGGCCAAGGCTGGCGTGGATTTGCTGTGCGGCGACCTCGGCGACTTGCCGCTGGCGCAGGGCAGCATCGACCTCGTGTGGTCCAACCTGGCGCTGCACTGGCATGCCCAGCCCGACCGCGTGTTTGCCGAATGGCGGCGCGCGCTGCGCCTCGATGGCTTGCTGATGTTTTCCTGTTTCGGTCCCGACACCTTCCGCGAAGTGCGCGACGCCTTTGCCGAGGCGGACTTGTATCCGCACGCCTTGCCCTTTGTCGACATGCACGACTTTGGCGACATGCTCGTCGAGACGGGTTTTTCCACGCCCGTGCTGGATATGGAGATCATCACGGTGACCTACGACACGGCGGAAAAACTGCTGGCGGACGTGCGTGCTTTTGGCGGTAACCCGCTGACCACGCGCCGGCGCGGCCTGATGGGCAAGACGGCCTGGCAGCGCATGCTGGCCGCGCTGGAAAAAACGCGCCGTCCCGACGGCAAGCTGGGCCTGAGTTTCGAGGTGATCTATGGCCACGCCTTCCGTCCCGCACCGCGCGTGACGCGCAACGGGGAAGCCATCATTCGATTCGACTTGCCGCGCAAACCCAAATAAAAGCGTAAAGAAACCGACACTTGGTCGGCATCCGCGCGTTAATGTTGCAGCAAGCGTTGCAAAGCGCGCGGCGGCCGGGAGAAGGGCGCGCACAAAGCCGATTATTGCTTGATGGATTCAAGTTTACTTGATTATAATCGTTGATTGTTTGTCAGCTTGTTAAGTAGAAAAAACAAGGGCTGCATACAAAATAAAAAAAACAAAGCGAGACGAATTCGAAGTTACTGCATTAGTATAGTAACCATCTTCCACACGAGGCCATTTCGATGTGGGGAAGAAAAACAGGGTTCCAGCATGGTTGCGCGCCGCCGTTTTTGCTGCGGCAGCCAGCATGGAATTCGCTGGTGCTTGACGCACATGGCCGCATTCTGGCCGTGTTGCTTTCATGGAGGAGCGGCAGCGGTCCAGTACGGAGAAGTCCGCAGCCGTTTAAAATATCATTATTTTTTGGGTGGTTGGGGAAAACATGACACATGCAAAGCGACTTCAATCGTTGCTGCTCGGGCTGTCTTTGACAGCGTTTGGCATCGGGCGATGGGCCACGGCGGCACCGGCTGCCGGCACCTATCCCGGCACCGGCGGTCCCGTGCCGTTCGAAATGAATCTGCAACCGCCGGCGACACAGATCGCCCATGAAATCTACGATTTGCACACCCTGATGATGATCATCTGCCTGGTGATCTTCGTGGCCGTGTTCGGCGTCATGTTTTATTCCATCTTCAAGCACCGCAAGTCCCTGGGCCACAAACCGGCCACTTTCCACGAAAGCACCACCGTCGAGATCGCCTGGACCGTCGTGCCTTTCCTGATCGTCATCGGCATGGCCCTGCCTGCCACGCGCACCGTCGTCGGCATGAAGGATACCTCGAACGCCGACATCACCATCAAGGCCACCGGCATGCAGTGGAAATGGGGCTATGACTACCTGAAAGGCGAGGGCGAAGGCATTTCCTTCCTCTCCAACCTGGCCACGCCGCGCTCGCAAGTGGGTGCGCCAGGTGCGCCGCCGACGGAAAAACGCGGTGAGAACTACCTGATCGAAGTCGATAACGAAGTCGTCGTGCCGGTCAACAAGAAGATCCGCGTGGTGCTGACGGCCAACGACGTCATCCACGCCTGGTCCGTGCCCGCCTTTGGCGTCAAGCAGGATGCGATTCCCGGTTTCGTGCGCGACACCTGGTTCAAGTCTGACCATATCGGCACCTTCCGCGGCAATTGCGCCGAGCTGTGCGGCAAGGAACACGCGTTCATGCCCATCGTCGTCAAGGTCGTATCAGCCGATGACTACAAGGCCTGGGTTGATGTAAAACAAAAGGAAATGGCGGCATTGGCTGATGATCCTAGCAAGGTGTGGACCATCGACGAATTGAAAGTCAAGGGCGAGAAAGTGTATGCGGCCAACTGCGTGGTCTGCCACCAGGCGACAGGCAAGGGCGTGCCCGGTGCGTTTGCGCCGCTGGACGGCTCGGCGGTGGTGAACGGTCCGAAAGCGGATCAGATCCACGTCTTGCTGAACGGGCAAAAGAGCGGCAAGTATCCCGCTGAAATGCCAGCCTGGAAACAGCTGTCCGACACGGAAATTGCCGCAGTGATCACTTACACGCGCAATACCTGGTCGAACAAGGCCGCAGAGAACATCGTTCAACCAGCCGAAATCGTGGCTGCACGCAAGTAATTAGGAGCCGCATATGAGTACTAGCACGAGCACCTTGGACCACGCCGGTCACGATCACGACCATGCCCACGACCACCCCACCGGCTACCGCCGCTGGCTGTTTGCCACCAACCACAAGGATATCGGTACCCTGTACCTGTGGTTCTCGTTCATCATGCTGCTGTCGGGCGGCGTGCTGGCCCTGATGATCCGTACGGAACTGTTTCACCCAGGCCTGCAATTCTTCCACCCTGAATTTTTTAATCAACTGACCACCATGCACGGCCTGGTGATGGTGTTTGGCGCCATCATGCCGGCCTTCGTCGGCTACGCCAACTGGATGATCCCGCTGCAAGTGGGCGCGTCCGACATGGCGTTTGCCCGCATGAACAACTTCTCGTTCTGGCTGCTGCCGCCGGCCGCGCTGCTGCTGGCCACGTCCTTCCTCGTGCCGGGCGGCGCCACGGCTGCCGGCTGGACCCTGTATGCGCCGCTGTCGACGCAGATGGGCCCTGGCATGGACATGGCCATTTTCGCCATGCACCTGATGGGCGCCTCGTCCATCATGGGTTCGATCAACATCATCGTCACCATCCTGAACATGCGCGCGCCGGGCATGACCCTGATGAAAATGCCGATGTTCTGCTGGACCTGGCTCATTACCGCGTATCTGCTGATCGCCGTGATGCCCGTGCTGGCCGGCGCCATTACCATGACGCTGACGGACCGCCATTTCGGCACCTCGTTCTTTAATGCGGCAGGCGGCGGCGACCCCGTCATGTACCAGCACATCTTCTGGTTCTTCGGCCACCCCGAGGTCTACATCATGATTCTGCCGGCCTTCGGCATCGTCTCGCAGATCCTGCCCGCGTTTGCCCGCAAGCCCTTGTTCGGCTACGCCTCGATGGTCTACGCCACGGCGTCCATCGCGATTCTGTCCTTCATCGTCTGGGCGCACCACATGTTTACCACCGGCATGCCGGTGACGAGCCAGCTGTTCTTCATGTACGCGACCATGCTGATCGCCGTGCCGACGGGCGTGAAAGTGTTCAACTGGATCGCCACGATGTGGAAGGGCTCGATGACGTTCGAGACGCCGATGCTGTTTTCGGTCGGTTTCATCTTCGTGTTTACCATGGGCGGCTTCACGGGCCTGATCCTGGCCGTCACGCCGATCGACATCCAGTTGCAGGATACCTATTATGTGGTGGCGCATTTCCACTACGTGCTGGTGGCCGGTTCGCTGTTTGCCCTGTTCGCCGGCTTCTACTACTGGTCGCCGAAATGGACGGGCCACATGTACAACGAAACGCGCGGCAAGATCCACTTCTGGCTGTCCCTGATCACGTTCAACGTGACCTTCTTCCCGATGCACTTCCTGGGCCTGGCCGGCATGCCGCGCCGCTACGCCGACTATCCGGCGCAGTTCACGGACTTCAACATGATCGCCTCGATCGGCGGCTTCGGTTTTGGCCTGATGCAGGTGTACTTCCTGTTCTTCGTGGTCTTGCCGACCATCCGCGGCGGCAAGGCTGCGCCAGCGAAACCATGGGAAGGCGCGGAAGGCCTGGAATGGACCGTGCCGAGCCCGGCGCCTTTCCACACGTTTGAAACGCCGCCGACCGTGAAATAAGGTATTCCGGGCCGGCGTGTTGCGCGGCCCGTCTTGAATAAAGTGCCTGTCATGACCGAAGTGAAAACTGAGCGTAAAAAACCGAACAACCTGCGTACCGGACTGATACTGGGGGGCCTGGCGGCCTTCTTCTTCCTGTCCGTGTTCGTCAAGCGCATGTGGCTCTGACGTGACGCCCCATCAACAGGAAACACGCGGCCTGAACCGCAAGATGCTGGGCAAGCTGCTCGTCATTGCCGTGCTGATGTTCGGCTTTGGCTATGCCCTGATTCCCGTCTACAAGCAGATTTGCGAAGTGATGGGCATTAACGTGCTGACGCAAAAAGATGGCACGGTGGCTTACGACAACAATACGCAGGTCGACACGACGCGCAGCATCACCGTCGAGTTCGACGGCAATGCGCAGGGGCCATGGCGCTTCCGCCCGACCGTCTCGAGCATGCAGGTGCATCCGGGCGAACTGGTGACCGTCATGTACGAAGTGGTCAATACGCAAAACCGCGTCGTCAACGCGCAAGCGATCCCCAGCTACGCGCCGCAGAGCGCCACGCCGCATTTCAAGAAGGTCGAATGCTTCTGCTTCAAGCAGCAGACCCTGAAGGCCAAGGAAGCGCGGCAGATGCCGGTGGTGTTCTTCCTCGATCCGGCCCTGCCGAAAGAGGTCAAAACCATCACGCTGTCGTACACGTTTTTCGAGATTGCCGGTCTGAGCCAGGCTCAGACGCCGGCCGTCCAATAGGAGAGTGGCATGGGCGAATCCAAGCAGCCTGAAAAAGCGTCGTTCCTGTATTCGCTGCGGGCCGTCGTGTGGTCGTTCACGGGCTTGCGCCGCAAGAGCGATTTCGACACGGATTCGGCCAAGCTCAATCCCGTGCACATCGTCATCGCCGGCTTCCTGGTGGTGGCTTGCCTGATCGGCATCCTGATTTCAATTGTTAAATTCGTCGTTTTATAAATTATAAAAAACCACCCTATAAGTTTTTGAGGAGATGATGATGAGTTCCAACCACGCCGCCGTACCCTATTATTTCGTGCCCGGCCCGTCGCGCTGGCCCATGCTGGGCGGCGCCAGCCTGCTGCTGACCATGATCGGCGCCTCGGCCTGGGTCAACGACGTCTCCTGGGGCCCGTACGTCAATTACCTGGGCCTGGCTGGCATCCTGCTGGTGCTGTATTTCTGGTTCGGCGACGCCATCAGCGAGTCCGAGCAGGGCCTGTACAGCGAGCGCATCGACCATTCGTTCCGCTGGAGCATGAGCTGGTTCATCTTTTCCGAAGTCATGTTCTTTGCCGCCTTCTTCGGCGCCCTGTTCTATGCGCGCAGCATCTCGATGCCATGGCTGGCCGACCTCGACCACAAGGTGATCTGGCCCGATTTCGCCGCCCAGTGGGGCAATACGGGCCCGGCCGGCACGGTGCAGGAATTCACCACCATGACGCCGTTCTGGATTCCGACCATCAATACGGCCTTGCTGCTGCTGTCGGGCGTCACCCTGACCATCTCGCACCATGCGCTGCGCGCCGGCCACCGCGGCATGACGGCCCTGTTCCTGTTCGCCACGATCTTGCTGGGCGCCATCTTCATGGGCTTCCAGGTCTACGAATACATGCACGCCTACAGCGAACTGAACTTGAAATTGACGTCCGGCATCTACGGCGCCACCTTCTTCATGCTGACCGGCTTCCACGGCTTCCACGTGACGCTGGGCGCCATCATGCTGTCCGTCATCCTGTACCGCGTGCTGAAAGGCCACTTCACGCCGGAACACCACTTCGGTTTCGAAGGCGCCGCCTGGTACTGGCACTTTGTCGACGTCGTCTGGCTGGGCCTGTACGTGGTCGTGTATTGGTTATAATGGCGGGGCAGGGCGCGCGTCGTTGATGCGTGCGCCGGCACCATAAAAAAAGCCGTACCGGGACATCCTGGGTACGGCTTTTTTCTTAGTTTAAGAATTTTGCTAACCAAGCAACGTCGTTAGCACCGGGGTCAGACCCTGCGGGATCGGAATCCGCCCCATTGAGGCGCATTCCCCCGCGGGTCTGACCCCAGCATTTAATGTATGCCCGTCGGCTGGATGTAGCCGAGCTTGTGCGCCAGCAGGATCAGCAGGAACAGAGTGATCGACAAGCCCACGCGCATGGCCAGCGCCTGCACGGTGCGGTTGCTCTTGCCCTTGTCGCGCATGAGGAAGAACAGGGCCGAGCCCAGGCTGCCCAGGATCAGGATGAAGGCAATGGCAACGAGGATTTTCATGGATGGTAGCGCCAGGCTTGAGGAGGTTTCATTGTAATGCGTATCCGCTTCCATTTTAGATGGATTCCATTTGTTGTAATGCTGCTACTGGTGGCCTTGGGCGTGTCGCTGGCGCAATGGCAGCAGCGCCGTGGCGACGAGAAAGTCGCGCGCGCCGCCAAGCTCGAGGCGGGCAACCAGGCCGCGCCCCTGGCATTGACGGCCGCCCCCATGTTGCCGAGCGACGCGCAAGCGATCGAATATCGCAGGATCACCGTCACGGGCCATTTCGTGCCCGCCTGGACGGTGTACCTGGACAACCGCCCCTACAAGGGCCAGGCCGGTTTTCACGTGCTCACGCCATTCCGGATCGACGGTTCAGCCATGCACGTTCTCGTGGCGCAAGGCTGGCTGCCGCGCAACAATGCCGAGCGTACGCGCATTCCCGACTACTCGACACCGGCCGGTACGGTGACGATTTCCGGCATCGCGCGCCTGAACGCGGGCCATGTGATGGAGCTGGGCACGGCGCCGGCCCTGGCGCCGCACGCCATCGTGCAAAATGCCGATATCGGCCAGCTGACCCAGGCCAGTGGCCTGGCCTTGCAACCATTCATCGTTGAACAAACAGTCGACCCAGCAGCGGCGCCAGCGTCCAGCCAGCTTCCCGTGCGCGACTGGCCGGCGCCGGACCTGGGCGCCGACAAGCACCGCGGCTATGCATTCCAGTGGTACGCACTGGCACTGATGGCTTTTCTATTTTTTGTCTTTACAGGATTTCGACGTGCAAACAAACAACCCTGAAGCAACGCAAGACAGCAGCAATAAACAGGCACAGAATACGGGACGCTGGAAACTGCTGGCCGTCGTGGCCGTGTGCGCGTTTCCCATCATCGCCTCGTATTTCACGTATTACATCATCAAACCCACGGGCCGCAACAACTATGGCGCCCTGATCGACCCGCGTTTGTACCCGATACCCGAGGCAGCGCTGCAGGTGACGGAACTGGACGGCAAGGCGTCGCCGCTGGCGCAATTCAAGGGCAAGTGGGTGCTGCTGCAGACAGGGCCGTCCGATTGCCAGGAAGCATGCAAGAAGCAATTGTTTGACATGCAACAACTGCGCCTCATGCAAGGCAAGGAACGCGAACGCCTGGAACGGGTCTGGCTGGTGACGGATGCCCAGCCGCTCGACACCCTGGTGATGCGCGAATTCGACGGCACCAGCATGCTGCGGGTCAATAACGACGCCCTGAAAGCGTGGCTGCCCGTGGAGCCGGGCGGCAAGACCAGCGACCATTTGTATTTGATCGATCCGCTGGGCAATCTGATGATGCGCTTCCCGAAAGACGCGGACCCGAACAAGATCAAGAAAGACATCGCCAAGCTGCTCAAAGCTTCGGCGATCGGTTGAGGGGTCTGCATGCCGACGATGCATCTCTCCGCGCTCGCCCAGCTGGGCTTGACGGGTCTGCTGGTGGCGCTGCTGCCGCTGACCATGGTCTGGGTGTCCGCGGACGCCAATAAATACCGCAAGCTCGTGTGGATCGCCGTCTTTTTGACGGTCGACCTGATCATGTTTGGCGGTTTTACGCGCCTGTCCGATTCCGGCCTCGGCTGCCCGGACTGGCCCGGCTGCTATGGCTCGGCCAATCCTTTCCTCGCGCACGAGCACATCGTGGCGGCGGAAACGCTGATGCCGACGGGCCCCGTGACGGTGGTGAAAGCGTGGATCGAAATGACCCACCGCTACCTGGCCATGGCCATAGGCGTCTTGATCGTGGCGATGATGGTGCAGGCGTGGCGCCAGTGGAAGAAAAGCAAACGCGAGGAATTCGCGCCCGCGCTGCCCACGGCGCTGTTTTTGTTCGTCTGCCTGCAGGGCGCGTTCGGGGCCTGGACCGTGACCTTGAAACTGCAGCCCGTGATCGTCACCATCCACTTGCTGCTGGGCATGGGCTTGCTGGCCATGCTGACATGGCTGGGCGGGCGCCAGGACCATGCCGTCCAACCCTTGCTGCGCGCCGATGCGGACGCTGCCGTGCTGCGCCCCGTGCGCGTTCTGGCCATCTTTTCGCTGGTGCTGTTGACCGTGCAGATCGCGCTGGGCGGTTGGGTGAGCACCAACTACGCCACCCTGGCCTGCACGGATTTCCCCCTGTGCGGCGGCAAGGTCATTCCGGAGATGGATTTCGAGCATGGTTTCCATCTGTGGCGCGAACTGGGCAAGACGGCCGCCGGCCATTATTTACCGTTTTCCGCGCTGACGGCCATCCACTGGGTGCACCGCAATTTCGCCTTCATCGTGCTGGCCGGCATCGGCTACACGGTGTTTCGCGCTTGGAAGCTGCCGTCCTTGCGCGGCACGGCACGCTGGGTGGCGCTGGTGCTGGTTCTGCAGGCGGCCACGGGGCTGGCGACGATCTACCTGAGCTGGCCATTGTCGATTGCCGTCATGCATAACGGCGGGGCGGCGCTGCTCGTGTTATTGCTGACCATGTTAAACTACAAGGCTAAATTCCAACTCGATGTAGCGCGGAAATCTGCTTCCGCCTCCGCGCCAGTGCCCTCGGCACCAGCCAGTCCTTCCCGTATCGCATAAATGACTACTCAGACCATCAGCCGTAAACCATCCCCCCGCATCGCCCAGTATTGGGCGCTGACCAAGCCCCGCGTGACGCAACTGGCCGTGTTTTGCGCCGTCATCGGCATGTTCCTGGCCAGCGAGGAGTTGCCTGACTGGCGCGCGGTGGTGTTCGGCACCATCGGTATCTGGCTGCTGGCCGGCGCCGCGTTTGCCGTCAATTGCCTGGCCGAGCGCGAGATCGATGCGCGCATGGCCCGCACGGCGCGCCGTCCGATGGCCATGGGCGACATCACGGTGAAACAGACGGTGGTATTCGCGCTGGTGATCGGCGGCCTGGGCATGGCGATTCTGTATCACCTCGTCAATCCGCTGACCATGTGGCTGACCTTTGTCACCTTTGTCGGCTATGCGCTGATCTACACCATGGTGCTGAAACCGGCCACGCCACAGAACATCGTCATCGGCGGCCTGTCCGGCGCCATGCCGCCCGCACTGGGCTGGGCGGCCGTCGCCAACGACGTGCCGATGCAGGCGTGGTTGCTGGTCCTGATCATTTTTGTCTGGACGCCGCCGCACTTCTGGGCCCTGGCCATGTACCGCCGCGACGATTACGCGCGCTCGGGCCTGCCCATGCTGCCCGTCACGCACGGCATGCAATTCACGCAATTCCACGTCTGGCTGTACTCGATCGCGCTGGCCGCCACCACCTTGCTGCCATACGCCGTGCGCATGAGCGGCCTGATCTACCTGGCCTCGGCCGTGGTGCTCAACGCCGGCTTCCTGTACTACGCGTGGAAGATGTACCGCCACTACACGGACTTGATCGCGCGCAAGGCGTTTACGTTTTCCATCATCTACCTGGCCTTGCTGTTCGCGGCCTTGCTGGTCGACCACTACATTCCCCTCGGCACATGAAAAAAACCCTGACCCTGTTGTTGGCGGCCGCGCTGGTCGCCGTCCTGGCCGGCTGCGGCAAGCCTGCCGCGACCAAGCTGGCATTCAAGAACACGGACGTGACGGGCCTCGGCTATGCGCGCGAGTTCGCGCTGACGGACCACACGGGCCACCCGCGCACCCTGGCCGACTACAAGGGCAAGCTGGTGCTGGTGTTCTTCGGCTACACGCAATGCCCGGACGTGTGCCCTACCACCATGGCCGACATGGCCCAGGTGATGCGGGAGATGGGCCCGCAGGCGGATAAAGTGCAAGTGCTGTTTGTCACCGTCGACCCCGAGCGCGACACGCAAGCCTTGCTGGCGCAATATGTGCCGGCCTTCGACAAGCGTTTCGTCGGCCTGTATGGCGACGCGGCCGCGACGGCCAGGGTGGCCAAGGAATTCAAGGTGTATTACGCCAAGGTCGAGGGCGAGACGGACAGTAGCTACACGGTCGACCACACGGCCGGCACCTATGTGTTCGACCGCGAAGGCAAGATCCGCCTGTTCGTGCGCCACGGCGAAAAGCCCGCCGCCATCGCGCACGATCTTAAACTTCTGCTATCCTGATCCGGTCGCGCCGCTAGGCGCCATCTTCAGGACATGCAGTACATGGACAAACGTTTCGAGCCCCACGCCCGCCTGGCAGCCATCATCTTCCTGTTGATCGGCTGCTTTTTCGTCTTGCGGCCCTTCCTCGCTGCCATGCTGTTTGCCGCCTGCGTGGGCATTTCCAGCTGGCCTTTGTACCTGCTGCTGCTCGAACGCCTGAAAGGCCGGCGCAACTGGGCGGCCGCCATCATGACCCTGTCGCTGCTGCTCGTCATCGTGCTGCCACTGGCCCTCGTCACCTACAACCTGGCCGACAATGTGTCGCGCATCTATGAACAGCTGCGCGCGGCACTGGAAACGGGCAGCCTGCATCCACCGGCCTGGCTGGCCAGCATTCCCGTGGTGGGCGAAACCATCGCCGGCTACGTGGATCGCCTGCTCGCTGACCGCGAGGAATTGCTCAATTTAGGCAAGACGATGCTGGAACCGGCGCGCCACTTCCTCGCTTCCGGCGGCATCCTGCTGGGTACGGGCCTGGCGCAGACCAGCCTGGCCGTCTTCGTCAGCTTCTTCCTCTACCGCGACGGCCAGCAGCTGAGCCGCGCCCTGATGACGGGCGCCGGCCGCATCATCGGCGACAGCGCGCCGGGCGTGGGCCTGACCATCAGCCGCACCGTGCGCGGCGTCATGTACGGCTTGCTGGGGACGGCGCTGGCGCAGGCGCTGGTGGCTGTGGTGGGCTTTTTGATCGCCGGCGTGCCGGCCGTGGCCCTCTTGGGCGTGGCCACCTTCATCTTTTCGCTGATCCCCGTGGGACCGCCCTTGATCTGGGGCGGCGCCGCCATCTGGCTGTTCAATGACGGCCAGACGGGCTGGGGCATCTTCATGCTGGTGTGGGGCGGATTGCTGATCAGCGGCGTGGATAACGTGGTGAAACCCATGCTGATCAGCCGCGGCAGCAGCCTGCCGTTTTTGCTCGTGCTGCTAGGTGTGCTGGGCGGCGTGCTGGCCTTCGGCTTCGTCGGCATCTTTATCGGGCCGACCCTGCTGGCGGTGCTGTACAGCTTGCTGCAAACATGGACGGTGGGCGAGACCACCGTGCCGCAGGGCAAAGATACCCTGACGAGCAAGAAGTAGTTAATCTCTTAAATCCGCATCCAGGTCCCGCTCCTGCTTCGGGATCACTTTAATGAGCACGATGCGGGGCCCGTTCATCTTCTTGACGACGATGTCGAAGTCGACAAAGGTGATGCGCTGGCCCTGCTTCGGAATGTCGCCGAGCTTGACCATGATCAAGCCGCCCACCGATTCCACGTCGTCCAGCCCCAGTTCCTCGTTTTCGATATCGATGCCGAGGATGCGTTCGAGCGAGAAGATCGGCAGGCTGGCCTTGCCGATCAGGGTGCCGTCACTTTGCTTGAGCCAGTCGTTTTCATTGCGGCGGAATTCATCGCGGATTTCGCCGACCATGGCGCCGAGCAAGTTATCCAGCGTGATGAAGCCCAGCGGGCGCTTGCCCTTTTCGCCGATCAGGGCAAAGTGCGGTGCGCCGTCGCGAAAGCGCCGGAACAGTTCCAGTGCCGGCGTGCGCGCGGAAATGATGTCCACGGGACGCAGGAACGGCGTGAGCGAGGTGATCGGCTTGCCCGCCTGCTGGGCAAAGAACAGATCCTTCAGGTGCACGACGCCGAGCACGTCGTCTTCATTCATGTCGAAATACGGGTAGCGGCTGAAGCGGTTACGCAGCACCGTGTCGAGGTTTTCTTCCAAGGTATTCGACGCGTGCAGGGCGATCACTTCATTGATCGGGCGCATCAGGTCCGATACCGTCATCTGTTCGAAATCGAGCGACTGCGCCAGGATGTTGCGCTCGTCGCGCGTAAACTTTTCGCCGGGCTGGCTGGTGCGCAGGATCAGTTTCAGTTCTTCGGACGAGTAATGGGCGTCGTGGCCGCCCTTGCCGGACAGGCCCGCCAGGCGCAGCACCCAGTTGGCGCTGGCGTTGAGCAGGTAGATGGCCGGATACATGGTCCAGTAAAAGCCGTACAGAGGAATCGCGCTCCACAGGCCGACGGCTTCCGGGTTGCGGATGGCCATCGATTTGGGCGCCAGTTCGCCCACGACGATGTGCAGGAAGGAAATCACGCTGAAGGCGACGACGAAGGAGACGCCATGGATCAGCTCTTGCGACGTGACGCCGATGGCGCCGAACAGCGGCTCAAGCAGGCCGGCGAACGCCGGTTCGCCGACCCAGCCCAGGCCCAGCGACGCCAGGGTGATACCCAGCTGGCAGGCGGACAGATAGGCGTCCAGCTGGCCATGCACCTTGGCCAGGATGCGGCCCCGCAGTCCCTGCGTCTTGGCGATGGCGCGGATGCGCGTGCGCCGCAATGTGACGATGCCAAACTCGGCGGCAACAAAAAAACCGTTCAGCGCGACCAGGAAGAGGGCGAGCAGGACTAGCAAGACATTGTGCATGGGGGCGCTGAAGATGGGCTGGTAAAACGTCATCTTAAACGACGAAGGGCGCAGTATCCTAATTTCCGGCGAATCGGCCCTGCGGTTTTACACGATGCTGCGGCGTGCGGCGTCGACCAGCGGCGCGGCGCCCTGTTCGCCCAGCTTCTGCAACAAGTCCTCGAAGTCGTGCGCGCGGCCATGCGCCAGCTCGGCAGCGCTGAGCCCGATAATCTGCAGGAAGGCAAATTTTCCCGAGACCAGTGCATATTCTTCCGGGTAATGTTTGCTGGGCACCATGATGATGGCGCTCAGCGCGGACTGCTGGCCATCGATGGGGCCGCCAACCGACATGCGGTCCCAGGCGTCCAGCGGTTCCTGGTCGCCGAAGCGGCCAGCCGCCAGCAGCATCTGATACGCGGCGAACCTGCGCACCAGCGCCAGCGCCCATGGCGACTGCTGCGGGCATTCCAGCAGCAGTTCGCGGCCCAGTCCCGTCCACTCTTCCTCCACATCGGGTTCATCGTCCCATGGATTGGACAGGCCCGACGACACGTAGAGCCAGTGCGGCCGCTCGGGTGTCGGCGGGCATTCGAACACGCCGATATGCAGCCAGCGCGGGTCGACTTGCGTGCAGTTGAACAGCTGTTCGAACAGGGACAGGTCGAGCGGGTAGATGCCCGGTCCCAGGTTCCCGAACAGGGCTGTATAGAGCGTTTCTTCGCGCTGGGTCCAGGCTGCTTCCAGAAGGCTGCTTGCGGCGCCGTCATTGCTAATGTTGGTCATGTCGGTTCACTGAAATGGATGAGCATTTGAGTATAAAACATGCAACTTTATGACGGCGTACGGTTCAATCGGCCGATGCACCGGCCTCAGGCCGCTACCTTGGCGGGAGCCGTTTGCGGTCCGCCGCGCATGGCAAAGACCATGACGGCAGAGACGATGGCCGGGATGGCGACGACGAGGAAAATCGTGCTGTTGGGCCAGTTCAGGCGGATCAGCTCGCCACCGAGCACGGGGCCGATGATGGAGCCGATGCGCCCGATGCCCAGGCTCCAGCCGATGCCCGTCGAGCGCAGGGTGGTCGGATAGTAGCTGGCCGCCAGGGCGTTGACGGCAGGCTGGCCGCCCACCACGCAAAAGCCGGCGATGAAAATCGTGATGAACAGGAAGGCCAGCGACACGTCCGGACGGCCGATCAGGGCAATGGCCACGGCGGCGACCAGGAAGCACGGCAGCAGGATGCGGCGGAAGCTCGAGCGGTCGATCAGCTGGCCCATGACGAGGGTGCCGATGGTGCCGCCCACTTGCAGGGCCGTGCCGGCCAACACGGCGTTGGCCGTCGACAGGCCCGCTTCCTTGGCGATGGTCGGCAGCCAGTTTGACAGGAAATACAGGTTCAGCAAGTTCATGAAGTTGATGACCCACAGCAGTATCGTCATCTTGGCGCGGCCGCCCGTAAACAATTGCAGCACGGGCGCGCCCTTGTGTTCCTTCTCATGCACGACGTATTGCGTGTCGGCCGTGATGGTCACCGTCGGGTCGATGCGTTTGAGCCACTTGGCGACCTTGTCCAGCTTGCGTTTCTTGAGCACGAGGAATTGCATCGACTCCGGCAGCAGGAAGAACATCAGCACGCCGATGACCAGCGGCACCACGCCGCCCACGTAAAACACGGATTGCCAGCCGAAGGCGGGAATCAGCGCGGCGGACAATAGCCCGCCCAGCACGGCGCCCAGGGTAAAGCCGCACGAGACCAGCATCATCAGCGTGACTTTCTTGCGCAGGGGGCTGTATTCGCCAGCCAGGGCCATGGCGTTCGGCATCACGGCGCCCAGGCCCAGTCCCGTGATGAAACGGATCAGCTGCAATTGCTCGATGGTCGTTGCCAGCGGCGTGACCAGCATGCACAGCGAAAAGAAGATGGTCGAGCCGATCAGCACGGGACGGCGGCCGAATTTGTCGGCCGTGATGCTGAAGACGAGCGAGCCGACCAGCATGCCCAGCAGGCCCGCGCCAAACACGGGGCCCAGGTTGGCCTTGCTCACATGCCAGTCGGCAATGATGGCGGGCGCCACATAGCCCATCGCCTGCACGTCGAAGCCATCCATGATGACGCACAGCCCGCACAGGATCAGCATGCCGATCTGGAAGGAGCCGATCTTGTTGTTATTGATGAGATCGGGAATATCGATCGTCTTGCCTGCCGTGGACATGGTGCCGCTCCTGTTTTTTATGGTGATCGCGCCCTTCCGGCGAGGGCTGGGCGCGTGTTTGTCTCAGGCTTTATTACAATCGCTTTTGATTGATTATTCAAACGTTATTTTCGAATGGATTTATCAGCTTTCCTTGTGAATCTTTGTCGTCCCCTGGATGGCCGCCAGGATCACGTCGAGCGCCGGGTGCATGATCTTGCGCTCGTTCGAGATGACGTAAAACTGTTCGCGCAGGGATGAGGCGTCGCCGACCAGCACGGCGCCGAATTGCTCCTCGATATCGGCCGCCAGGCTGGCGGACGCGAAGAACAGGCCCAGGCCCTTGCGGCCAAACGCGTTGAGCATGGCGTTGTCCTCGAATTCGCCGACCACGTCCGGGCGCACGCCCTGCTGCACCATCCATTCGTCGATGCGCCCGCGCAAGGCGTTGTTGCGCGCGGGCAGCAGGAATGGCGCGCCGTGCAGGCTGTGCGGGAAATTGTCGCGGTATTGTTCGGCCAGCGCGGGGATGCCGAACAGCTTCATGGCGCTCTCGCCCCACAGGTGGCTGGACACGCGCAGGCTGGCGCCGGCCGGTACGGCACGGTCTGTCAGCACCAGATCCAGCTTGTGCAGGGCCAAGTCGGCCAGCAGGGATTCGAATTCGTCTTCCAGGCACACGAGCTTGATGGGCTGGTCCAGGCTGCGCGTGGCGTCGAGCATGCGGTACGCCATCAGTTTCGGCAGGGAATCGGAAATGCCCACCGTCAGGCGCATCTTTTCCGCGTCCGCATCGGCCAGCGCGTCCTGCATCTGTTCGCCCAGCAGGAAAATCTGGTCCGCATAGCCGAGCGCCAGGCGGCCCGCTTCCGTCGGCACCAAGCGTCGTCCCTGCGGCTGCAGCAGGGATTTGCCCAATTCCTTTTCCAGCAGAGCCAGCTGCGTGCTGATGGTTTGCACGGCCAGTCCCAGCCGTTCAGCCGCGCGCGTCACGCCGCCTTCCTTGGCGACCACCCAAAAGAAGTACAAATGGCGGTAATTGAAGCCCGTGGTTTTCATCGCTGCATCCTCTATCTTCTGTTTTTACGAAGTAATACTTCCATTATCTTCTATTTTTAAATGTGTCACACATCCCTATACTACGTTCCATTGAATTTGGATAAAGGGGAACTATCGATGAAACATTTCAGAGTGTCATTTCTAGTGACATTTATCTGCCTGGGCATTTCCGCCTGGTGGGGTTACACGCACGGTGGCGTGCAGACGATGCTCGCGGCGCTCGGTATCGCGGTGATCCTGGGCGTGATGGAAGTCTCGCTGTCGTTCGACAATGCGGTGGTCAACGCCTCGGTGCTGAAGAACTGGGACAAGTTCTGGCAGGGCCTGTTCCTGGGCGTCGGCATCATCATCGCCGTCTTCGGCATGCGTTTGCTGTTCCCGCTGGTCATCGTGGCGCAAGCGGCGGACCTGGGCTTGATGGAAGTCTGGAATCTGGCACTGAGCAATCCTGAACAGTACTCGATGCACCTGACGAATCACCATGCGGAAGTGGCGGCTTTCGGCGGCATCTTCCTGCTGCTGGTGTTCCTGAACTTCCTGCTGGACGACGAAAAAGAAACGCACTGGCTGGGCCGTATTGAAGAAAAACTGGGCGCGCTGGGCAAGGTATCGTCGATTTCCGTGATGATCGCGCTGGGCACCCTGATGGCCAGCCTGTCGATGATCGAAGAAGGCCAGAAACTGGTGGTCCTGACGGCCGGCCTGTGGGGTATCCTGACCTATGTGGGCGTCGATGTGATCAGTGGCTTGCTGGAAGGCGATAACGGCGACGGCAACATGGGCGACATCGTCAAGCGCGGCGGTATTGGCGGCTTCCTGTATCTGGAAGTGCTCGATGCTTCGTTCAGCTTTGACGGCGTGATCGGCGCGTTTGCCATCACCAAGGATGTCGTGATCATCATGCTGGGCCTGGCTATCGGCGCGATGTTCGTGCGTTCGATGACGGTGTTCCTGGTGCGCAAGGGTACGCTCGACGAGTTTGTTTATCTGGAGCACGGCGCGCACTATGCGATCGGTATCCTGGCCGTGATCATGTTGGTCAGCATGAAGTTCCACATTCCCGAGATCTTCACGGGTCTGATCGGCGTGGCCTTCATTCTCGCCTCGCTGTGGTCGTCGATCCGTTACAAGCGACGCATGGCCTTGCTGGAAGGCACGGAAGATAAACAGCCTGAGCTGGAAGCAGCAGCCAAGGCGTAAGAGATACGCGGCAAACGTCTACACCCGTTTGCCAGCGTGATGCAGCAAGCGCCGCCGCCGGCCTGGGGAGTCGGGCCGGTGGAGGGCGCCAGGTGTTTTGCAAGTTAATTATCGCTGGACTTTTATTTCACATAGGAGAAATACATCATGGCAATCAGTCTGCAAAAAGGCGGCAACGTCAACCTGAGCAAAGAAGCTCCTGGCATCTCGAAGATGATCATCGGCCTGGGCTGGGATGCCCGCGCCACCGATGGCGCCGCGTTCGACATCGACGGTTCCGTATTCCTGTTGAAGGCCGACGGCAAGGTACGCGCCGACGTCGACATGATTTTCTACAACAACCTGAAATCGAGCGACGGTTCCGTCACCCACTCGGGCGACAACACCACCGGCGCCGGCGATGGCGATGATGAAACCGTCATGGTCGACCTGGCCACGGTGCCAGCCGAGATCGACAAGATCGCCGTCTGCGTCACGATTCACGATGCCGAAGCGCGCAAGCAAAACTTTGGTATGGTATCGAAGGCGTACGTACGCTGCGTGAATGCCAACGGCAACACGGAAATCGCCCGCTTCGACCTGTCGGAAGACGGCTCGGCCGAAACGGCGATGGTCTTCGGCGAAATCTACCGCAATGGCGCCGATTGGAAATTCAAGGCCATCGGCCAGGGCTACAAAGGCGGTCTGGGCCCACTCGCCGCCTCTTTTGGTGTAGGTGTATAAGATTTGATTTAAAAGTCACAACGCCTGACAAAACCGTAGCGAGCGGAAGGGAGAGGTGGCTAAGAAGCGCAACCGTACTCGAGTACGGTGAGCATCGCAGGCCGCCTATACCGACGCGCAGTAGGTTTAGTCAGGTGTTCCGCGGAGGAACAGGTATGCCAGTTTTTACTATTACCGGGGACGTCGACCCGTTCCTGCATGTGTCGCTTGCCAAGGGTGAGAAGATTTATTGCGAATCCAATGCGATGGTGATGATGGAAACCAATCTTGAGCTGAAAGGCAAGATGACTGGCGGCATAGGCGCCGCGCTGATGCGCACCTTTGCCAACGGGGAATCGTTCTTTCAGCAGCATATCGAAGCCATGCGGGGCGACGGCGACTGTCTGCTGTCGCCGACTCTGCCTGGCGCGATGCGGGTGCTCGAGGTGGGCGCCCAACAATACATGATCAGCGACGGCGCCTTCGTGGCGGCCAGTTCTGGCGTGGAATTGAAGGTGCGCACGCAGAGCCTTGGCAATGCGCTGTTTGCCCAGAGCGGTGGTTTTTTCATTACCGAGACGGCAGGCAGCGGCCAGTTGGCGGTGTCCGGTTTTGGCGCGATGTCGATACTGGAAGTGACGCCGGGCAAGGACGTGGTGATCGATAACTCGCACGTCGTGTGCTGGGATAACCGCCTGCAATACGAAATTTCCATGACGACCGGCAGCAGCGGCGGCTTTCTGGGCAATTTGATCAATAGCCAGACCAGCGGCGAGGGCATGGTATTGAAGTTTTCAGGCACGGGAAAAATCCTCGTGTGCTCGCGCAACCGCGCGGCCTTCCTCGCCTGGACCCAAAGCAAGCCGGCGTAACTAATATTTGATGTAACCAAGCAAACAGGAGCTATGCGTATGTCTGTCAATTTGAGCAAAGGCCAGAAGATTTCTCTGGACAAAGAAGCTGGTACCACCCTGACCCGTATCACCATGGGCCTGGGCTGGGATGCGGCCAAGACCAAGGGTTTCCTCGGTTTCGGTTCGAAGACGGAAGCCGTCGACCTGGACGCGTCGTGCGTCATGTTCGATGAAAACAAGAGCACGTCCGACATCGTCTGGTTCCGCCAGCTGAAAAGCAAGGACGGCAGCATTGTCCACACGGGCGACAACCGTACGGGCGCGGGCGATGGCGACGACGAACAGATCAATGTCGATCTGTCGAAAGTGCCGGCGCACGTGAAAAGCCTGGTCTTTACCGTCAACAGCTTTACTGGCCAGAACTTCTCGCAGGTGGAAAACGCCTATTGCCGCATCTTGAATGCTAGCAATAACCAGGAAGTCGCGCGTTTCAACCTGTCTGTGCAAGGTACCCACACGGCACAGATCATGGCCAAGCTGTACCGCCATAACGGCGAATGGAAGATGCACGCCATCGGCGAAAACGGCAACGGTCGCACGTTTGACGACCTGATGCCGCAGATAGCCGTGCATCTATAAGGAGCAGTACGCAGCGGGCGGGGGACGGACCGGATACCGGCCCTTGTCCGCTGCTCTATTTTGAAGGAGAGTATGTCGTGATGCGATTGCTGATAGCCTTGCTACTTCCGTGTCTCACGTTTTTCATGCTGGGGCGCCCGCTGGCCGGTGCCGCCGCCTTGATCTTGCAGTGCACTGTGATCGGCTGGGTGCCGGCGGCCCTGTTGGCCCTGTACACGGTGAACCAGCATAAATCGGAGCAGGAACTGGAAGGTGCGTTAAGCCGCAGCTACATGCGCAGGCGTAGTCGGTTGATCTAAATCAACCGGGCGCTTGGTATCCTTGCGCTAAAGCCCGCACGAGCGATCGTGCGGGCTTTTTCGTGCCCGCTCACTTCTTGCAGCGTATCGGTACGTTCACGGAATTGCCGTCCGAACTCAAGTTGCGGTACTGCAAATCTTCGCTTTCGATGGCAAAGCGGGGCACGGCATGCACATAGCGCTGCTTGCAGACGGTGTCGTCATTGATCAGCTGGCCCGCCAGCATGTAGTCGCACAGGGCGAAGCGCGATTCCTCGTCGTCGAGGATCAGCACACGCGCCGCGCTGTACAGCGCCGATTGCAGCACTTCCGGGCTGCAATTTTCCGGGCCCGTCAGCTTCAGATGGGTTTTCGTCTGCGTGGCCAGGCGTTGCAGCTTGACGAGGGCGGCGCGCTCTTCCTTGCGGGCACTGTCGACTTGCGCATCGCCGCTGGCCAGGCGCAGCGCCAGCGAGGCGATCTGGTCGATGGAAATATGCCAGGCAAAGCCTTCGAGCCGCGTGCGGATCTGGCCCGGTAGCGGATCGGCCGCGTCGACTTCGCAGCGGTACTGGCCCAGATGGGGACGGCACAGCACGGGGATGGCAAAGGCCGAGGTACGTTTGCCCTTGACGAATTTCTGGCTCAGGTCGCCAAAATTTTCATGCGTGATGGTATCGAAGCGGGCTTGCCCAAAGCCCATCTTGACGAGGTTTTCCTTGCGCTGGCGCGAAAACAGGGCATCGACGGCATCGTAGATATTCTTGTTGAAGATGCGGTCCAGCGGCTGGCGCTCGTCCGACATCTTTTCGAAGACGGCACTGGAATTGGGCGCGTTGGCATCGATGGAAATGAGGATGAAGGGCTTGCTGTTCAGGCGCGGCGGCACGACGGCCATGTCGTTGCCGTACAGCTGCGTCAGGGCCACGTCCCACAGGGTTTCCACGCCCAGGTTGTCGGCCGCGCCGCCATCGAACAGGTGCACGTACGACGGCGATTCGCGCGACTCGGAACCGAGCTCCGGCACGAAGGTGTTTTTCGGGCGGAAACGCTCGAAGGTGACGGAATCGAACACGCCGGGAAAGGCGGCCGAGGTGGCCACGGCCGTGGCCAGGCGGATATCCTGGATCGGCGAATGCAGGGTGCCGTAAAAATACTCGTAGGAAAACACCACGCGCTTGCCGCCATCGGTGGCGTCCGTCGCGTTGGCCAGGAAGATGGGGCCGTCGTGCGGCAAGTCCTCGTAGGTTTTCTTGTCGTACAGCACATCGTCAAACACGTCGGACAGGAACGAGGTACGCGTCTTGTTCGTCAACAACATCGTCGTCAGGTTGGCCGGTTTCAAAATGGTCTGGCCGAAGAAATCCGTTTTCAGCTTGCTGCGCAGCAAGGGCCAATCCGTTTGCTTGCCATGCAGCGCATAGTAGCCGCCCGCGATGGCGCCGCCCGAGACGCCGGAGATGGCCGAGGCGCCGCTGACGAGGCCGAACTGTTCCAGCTGCTCCAAGGAGGCGGCCGAGAAATTGGCTGCGCGGCTGCCCCCGCCGGACAGGGCGATGCCGATGAAGTGGTCGTTGGGCATGGGATTCTGGATGCGCGCCTTGGGCGCGTCGATGCGCAGGCGCGGGGTTTCCTGCACGGTGAACGTGCGGTTTTCGACGCCGCTGTTGGGGCGCAGGGCGAGTACCGTGCAGCCGCTCAGCAGCGCAACGAGGATACATGGTGCAAACAGGCGTGGATTCATGCGTGATCTGTGCGTAGTCATTGGTTGGGATACGGACGGAAATCGTGTGCGATTCTAGCAAACTTGTCTGTGCCTGTATCTATCCTTGCAACTGGTACGCGAGGAGGGCGGCGTTGTAGCCGGCATGCACCAGCATGGGCGCCAGCAGCGCGCCGCTGCGCTCGTATGCGATGCCCGTGCACAGGCCCAGCGCGAAGGCGGGCAGCATGGCGGCCGGTGGATGCACGATGGCAAACAGCGCGGCGGCGACAGTGACCGCCTGCCACGCCGGCAGCGAGCGGCGCAAGCCGCCCTGGAGCAAGCCGCGGAAGATGAATTCCTCGCACAGGGGCGCGGCCAGCACGCCCAGGGCCAGCAGCCACAGCCCGTTGCCATTGAGATGCATCAATGGTGATGATGGTGGCGGCAACAGGGCCACGTAGCCGAGGCCGAACAGCGTCGCGACCAGGGCACCTGCGCTTCCCCAGCGCCATGGCTGGCGGCCTGTTGCCATGCGCGGCACGCCGGCCGTCTTGCTGCGCCAGTAGACCAGGCGCACCAGCGCGTACGTGAGCGCGCCGGCGCCGCCGAAGGCGATGGCCACTTGCGCCAGCGGCTCGGCCACCTTGCCCTTAAGCAGGAGCAAGGCCAGGGTTTGCAGGGTGAAGAACAGCATGGCGGCGATCAGGCCGTCCGACGCGGAAACTCTGGCTGGCGGCGAGGCGGCCGGATCGAGCAGGTAGGGTATTTCATCGCGCGCTTTTTGCCACAGGGCCACTGCCAGCGCCGCCGTCAGTACGACGAAGGCCAGCTGCTGCGCCAGGCTGCCGGCCGCCAGGGCGGCGATGTACAGGCCCGTCAGCAGCAGGTACAGATACGTGTAGGCAGGCCGTATTTTTGACGTCGCCTCGGTCGCCAGAGGATCGCTGGCAAACACGCCCAGCGCCACGGCGATCAGCGAATACAGGGGGATGCCGGCCAGCGCCAGCAGCATCAAACCCGCCATTTCCCAGCGCCAGGCGTCTTGCCAGGCCAGCGCCGCACCAAACAGGATCAATGGATACAGCAGGGCCAGCGCGGCCCACAGCTGTGCCTTTTGCCGCAGTGCCTGTTCGACGGAAACGGGAAACGTGTACAGCAGCCACAGCGCGCCGCCTTCCTTGTTGAGGGTCTGGAAGGCCGACATCATCAGCACATACGTGCCGAGGAAAAAGCCGGTGGAGGCCAGCAAGGCGGGGCTGGACAGCAATTCGTGCAGGTCGCGCGCCTGACCCGAGAATACGGCCTGACCGCCGAGGATCAGCAAGGGCAGCAGCAGGGTTTGCACGAGAAAATTGCGGTCGCGCAGCAGCAAGGTCAGTTCGCGGCGCTGGATCACCGTGCCGATGCTGGCGTGCCACTTGCCTGTGGGCGGTGCCGCCGGGAACGGCTTGCGGCTGGCCTCGCGCTGGCTCGCGCCCACCACGCCGTGGCGCAGCTGGTGGCGTAGCAGTGCCATGCCCAACAGCATCAAGCACAAGCATTGCGCCAGCAGCAGGATGGCCGGCAAGGCCGCTGTCGCACCTCGGGCATTGAGCAAACTCACCAGCAGGCCGGGTGGTGTCCAGGCGCTCCAGGCGGGCATGGCGGCGGCCCAGGCATACGCGAAGCCGCCCGTGCCCATGCCGAACGACATGCCCATATACATGGGAAACAGGCCGGCCACCGACAGCAGCGCCTGCAGGTTGCCCAGCTGCGCGGGACTGAGTGATAGGCGCAAGCCCGTGTCGACCAGGGTACGCAGCATGGCCGCCAGGGCCAGCAGGAGCAGGCAGGCAAGGAGACCCGACAGCGGCGAAAACCAGCCTTGGCCCGAATACCAGGCGATCATGGTGGTGCAGGGCCACAGCACCAGCAGGCCGAGCGGGTTGACCAGCGTGCGTTCGAGCACGCGCGCCCACAGCAAATTGCTTTTCTCGACGGGCAGGGTGACCAGCCATTCCAGGTCCCAGTCCGGCTTCGACAGTTCTCCCATGCCCAGCGGCAGCAGAACGCTGACCAGCCACAGCAGGGCCAATTGCAGGGTCAGGGCGCCCGCCAGCGCCGTACTGAAGGGTTGCTCGATCAAGTGGGCGATGACGGGCGCCAGCACGCGCTCGCCCGCGTTCATGCTGCCCTTGGCCTGGCAAACGGCCACCTGGTCGAGCAGGCAATGCATGTTCAGCAGGTTGTGGCGGGCGATATTGCCGGAGGAAAACAGCATGGGCAAGAGCAGCAGCGCGCCCAGCAGCCAGCGTCCCCGTTTCTTGCCTGGCGTGGCGGGCCGGCTCTTGCCCCCCCGATTGAACGCCAAGCCCCGGCCGCTGACGTTGAGCAGGCGCTGCAGGCGCAAGCGGGTCAGCAGCCAGACGGCGCGCCAGGCTGTGGGTGGCGCCGGTGTCATGCCGTCGACGTTTCATCGGTCAGTTGCAAGAAGATGTCTTCCAGGCTGCCGTCGCTGGACAACTGCTGGCGGATATCGTCGAGGCTGCCCGTGGCGACCAGGGCGCCCCGGTGGATGATGGCAACGCGGCTGCACAGTTTTTGCGCCATATCGAGCAAATGCGTGGAAACGAAGATCGTGGTGCCGGCCGCGGCGATGCGCAGCAAGCGTTCCTGCACGTCGCGCGAAGCACGCGGGTCGAGGCCGTTGATTGGTTCATCGAGGATCAGCACGGCCGGATCGTGTATCAGCGCACAAGCCAGGCCCAGTTTCTTTTTCATGCCCAGCGAGTAATTGACGGCGAAATCCTCGCTCGCTTCATCGAGGCCGAATTCCGCCAGCAGACGCGCGGCGCGGGCGGCCGCTTCCATGCGTGAAAAACCATGCATTTCGGCCACGAATTGCAGGATTTCGCGGCCCCGCAAATAATCGTAAAAGATGGGATTGTCGGGTAAATAGCCCACCTTGCGCTTGACGGCGGCGCCGTCGCGGTGGCAATCGAGGCCGTCGACCAGCACGCGCCCGCTGCTGGGCACGAGGATGCCCATCAGCATGCGGATGGTGGTGGTCTTGCCCGCCCCGTTCGGGCCCAGGAAGCCGAAGACTTCTCCTTTGCCCACTTGCAAGGTCAGCGGCTTGACGGCTTCGAAGCTGCCGTATTGTTTTGCCAGGTCTTGGAACGCGATCATCGTGTGTCCCTCAGCAAGCGCCGAAGGCGGCCAGCAGGCGCCGCTCGCCGGCCGGCGTGATGCGCAGGGCGCGGCTGTCGAGCTCGCGCTCGGCCCAGCGCTGGCGCAGGGCCAGTTGCAGCAGTGCGGCTCCCAGCGCGCCGCCCAGGTGGGCGCGCCGTTCGCTCCAGTCCAGGCAGGCACAGGCGAAGCGGCGGCGCTGGCGCTGCAATTGCGGCACGTCGATGCCCAGGGCCGCCATGCCGGCCGCGCCCGCTTCCGACAGACGATATTCTCCGCCGTCGTCCAGCAGCCAGCCCTGTGCGTGCAACTGGTCGTGCAGGGCGACGGCGACGGTGCCGGCCATGTGGTCGTAGCAGGTGCGCGCATGGCGCAAGCGGTCCGGTGTCGAGGGCGTAAACGGCGTTGCCGGCACGCCGGCCACCACCAGCAGCGCTTCGAGCGCCCGCGCCACCTCCGTGCTGGCCAGGCGGTAATAGCGGTGCTTGCCCTGCGCCACCATCGACAGCAAGCCATCGTCGCGCAAGCGGCTCAAATGGGCGCTGGCCGTCGAGGCGCCCACTTCGGCCAGCGTCGACAATTCCGTGGCCGTGCGCGCATGGCCATCGAGCAGGCTGCACAGCATGCGCGCGCGGGCCGGTTCGGCGATGGCGCCGGCCAGTTGCGCCAGGCCCATGTCGGCCGAGGGAAGTTTGTCATCCATGATTCGTTCGCTGGCGAAGTGTTGTGGTGGAAGGACCAGCATACTCGTGTCCCCACTTCACTGCAATGGAATGCGCATGCATCTCGCCGCCCCCGCCGACCCTTTTTCCGCCGTCACCCATGCGGCGCCGTATGACTACTATCGCCGCCTGGCGGACGGCCCGCCGCTGCGTTTCGATGCGGCACTCGATTGCTGGTTGGCGACGGGCGCGGCCGGCGTGCAGGCCGTGCTCGAGCATCCCGCTTGCCGCGTGCGCCCGCCGGGACTGGCCGTGCCGCAGAATCTGGCTGGCACGCCGTGCGGTACGATTTTTGCCGAACTGGTGCGCATGAACGATGGCGAGCGGCATGCCGTGCCGAAACAGGTGCTGGCGCGCGCCTTGGCCCAGGTGGACCTGGCGCGGCTGCAGCGGCAGGTCGCACATCTCGCTGGTGACCGCGTTCCCGCCAGCGCCGCCCAGCTCAACGAGGCGATTTTTCAACTGCCCCTGTTCGCCATGGCCCAATTGCTGGGCTTTGCGCCAGCGCAATGGCCGGCGCTGGCCGCCTGGACGCGTGATTTTGTTGCCTGCCTATCGCCGCTGAGCAATGGTGAACAACTGGCCGGCGCGCAGGAGGCGGCCGATTCCCTGCTGCAAGGTTTTGGCCACTTGCTGCGCGAGGGCAACGCGAGGCCGGGCAGCCTGCTGGCCAGTATCGTGACAGAGACCGATGTCATGGGGAGCGGCCTGTTGGCCAACCTCGTGGGCTTGTTGTCGCAGACGTGCGACGCCACGGCCGGCTTGCTGGGCAATGCCATCGTTGCCTTGCACGCGCAGCCGGAGTTGCTGCCGCAACTGTGCGCATCGCCTGAGCGGTGGCCGGCCATGCTGCGCGAAGTCAGCCGCCATGATCCCTCGATCCACAACACGCGCCGCTACATGGCGCAAGACGTGGAGTTCGATGGCGTGCACGTGCCGGCCGGGCAGATGATCGTCGTCGTGCTGGCCAGCGCCGGCCATGCGAATTTGGGCTTTGGCCATGGCCGCCACCTCTGCCCTGGTCAGTCCATCGCGCACGCCATCGCCATGGCTTGTTTGCAGGCGTGGGCCGACGGGCTGGAAGACATGGCGTTGGCGTGGCGTTATCAAGCGTCGCTGAACGCCCGCATCCCCGTGTTTACGCAAGGAGCCAGCGCATGATCGCCGTGATTTTTGAAGTCTGGCCCAGCGCCGAAGGTCGCCAGCAGTATCTGGACCTGGCGGCCGCGCTGCGGCCATTGCTTGATGAAGTCGATGGTTTCATTTCCATCGAGCGCTTCAGCAGCTTGAGCGATCCAGGAAAATTGCTGTCGCTGTCTTTCTTTCGCGACGAGGCGGCGCTGGCGCAGTGGCGGCAGCTGGAAGCGCACCGCGCGGCGCAAGCGGCTGGCCGGCAGGGCGTATTTGACGATTACCGGCTGCGCATCGCCGCCGTCGTGCGCGATTACGGCATGCTGGACCGGCAACAGGCGCCGACCGACAGCCGCCAGCGCCACGATGCCTAGCGCTTAGCGGGGCAGGGCGCCCTGCGTGATCTTGACCTTTACCCGGTAGGTGGGCTGTTCTGCGTTCAGGGCTGGCGGCGTGGCCGGATCGACGTCGAGCAAGGTAAACGTCAGGTGGTTGACGGTGACGGAACTGGAAGCGCCGGGCATGGAATCGGACAGGACGATGTCCGTGGCGCCCGCACTGTTGAGCAAACTGAAACTGTAGCTGACGTAGCCTTTCCATACGCACACAGCGCCCTTGCGGCAGCGGCTGTCGTTGACGCGTTCGAGTTTCAGGGTATCGGTGGCGGTGATGGCGACCTGTTCGCCCGGCGACAGCACGTGGGTGACGCTGCGCGGCGTGTTTTCCGCGTCGCCGGCGCTGCCGGCCGCGCCGCAGCCGGCCAGCACGGCCAGGCAGGCGAAGAACAGGGGAAGCAGCATGGTGCGGTAAGAGCGGGTCAGAGAATGCATGTTTTTCCTTTCAGGTAGAGCGTCCCGGGCGTGCCTGTGCACGCGTGGGATAAAATGATAGTAACAAAATGATATTTTTCTGGCGCACTATTGGCGTGCTGCCGATGAATTGACGCGCCAGCCACGCGGCGCGCCGATTACTGCGTAAAATGGCTGTTTTGAAAATCAGGAAACAACCATGAAAAAAACCGACCTGGCCAAAAGCGATGCCAAGAAACTGATGGGAAAGATGAATGTTCCCGGCGCCGGTGCATTCGGTAAGGAAGCGGTGGTCGTCGACCGCCGCGAGCAGCGCAAGCGCGACCAGGCCCTGGGCCTGGTGCCATTCGCCGTCAAGCTGAACAGCGATCTGGTCTTGCAATTGCAGACCCTGGCCAAGGAGCGCGGCGCGGATCTGAATGAATTGGTCGCCGAAGTCCTCGTCAAGGGCTTGGCCGCAGCTTAATGGGCTGCCATGTTTATCTGTTGATAAACATCAACTTGTAAAACTAAAAGGCGCCTTGCGGCGCCTTTTGCATTGCGGCATTGCTTGCGATTACACCCAGGCGGCCAGGGCGCCCTTCATTTTTTTCAGCGCCGCCACTTCGATCTGGCGGATGCGTTCGGCCGATACACCGAACTCTTCCGCCAGCGCGTGCAGGGTAGCGCCGGAACCGTCGTCGTTGGCCAGCCAGCGCGCTTCGATGATGCGGCGCGAACGGGCGTCGAGCTTGCTCAAGGCCGTTTCCAGGCCTTCCGATTGCAAACGCGTCACTTGTTCCGCTTCCAGCACCTTGGTCGGCTCGCTTTGCTCCGACGACAGGTAGGCGATCGGCGAAAACTTGTCGTCTTCATCGTCGGTCGGCGATTCCAGCGCGATGTCGCGGCCGCTCAAGCGCGTTTCCATCTCGATCACTTCTTCGCGCTTCACGTCGAGCAGCTTGGCCAGCGCATCGATCTGCTTCGGCGTCATCGCGTCCAGGCCCGTCTTGTGGCTGCGCAGGTTGAAGAACAGCTTGCGCTGTGCCTTCGTCGTCGCGACCTTGACCAGGCGCCAGTTTTTCAGGATGTACTCATGCATCTCGGCTTTCACCCAATGCATGGCGTACGACACCAGGCGCACGCCCTGGTCCGGATCGAAACGTTTCACGGCTTTCATCAAGCCGATATTGCCTTCCTGAATCAGGTCGGCATGCGGCAAGCCATAGCCCAGATAGCCGCGGGCAATCGAGACCACCAGGCGCAGGTGCGACAGCACCAGCTCTTGCGCGGCGGCCAGGTCATTTTTTTCGCGCAGGCGTTTCGCCAGCGAAATTTCTTCGTCGTGGGTCAACATGGGCAGGCGGTTCACGGCCGAAATATAGGCGTCGATATTGCCCAGATTGCCAGTGAAACCGAGGCCCAGCGCATTACTTTTGGTCGGAACCAATGCGGACGTTGCGGACATCATAGTCATGTTTTCTCCCTCGTAGTCTTGCTTTGTTCCAGTTGGCCACGTCACGCGACGTGGTCCTGTTGTCTGTTCGTTTTTGCGTATCCGGTCTTGCACTTGCAGAGCGCGGCACCATCTTCATCTGGCGTCCATGGCGCTACTGCCTTTGGTATGTCCCTATATTAGCACTCTCTGCCTGAGAGTGCCAATCAGCACATTTAATCGTCCTGATAGCCTAAATACTATGGCGGATTAATGCTTGATATATATCTCTGAACAGCGATTTGACCACGTAGCTAGTCTACGGCCTCTGGCTGAAGCGAGCCTTAAGAATACTTGCTTAATATCAAGATAACAGCAGACGGGGGAGGGTGACGCGCATGGCGGCGCCAGGAGCGCCGCCATGGAAGGGATGGTCAGTTCAGGCGCGCCAGGTGGCGCTGCACGCAGAGGAAGGCGCCGATCAGGCCCAGGCCGGCGCTGACGGCCAGCAAGCCCGCCATCGGCAGCGGCGCCAGCGGCACCAGTTGGAATTCGGACGCATACAGGCGCGCAAACTCGGCAATCGCGGTATTCAGCGGTTGCAAGGCCAGCGCCACGGCGCCCAGGGCCAGCGCGCCGGCGCACAGGCCCAGCAGGGCGCCCGTGTAATAGAAGGGGCGATGGATGAAGGTGTCCGTCGCGCCGATCAGTTTCGAGATGCTGATTTCATCGCGCTGCTGCATCACTTGCAGGCGGATGGTGTTGAAGACCACGGCGATCACGGCCACGCCCAGGGTGATGGCCAGCAGCAGCAGCACCAGGCGCAGCACGCCCAGCAGGGCCGCCAGGCGCTTGACCCAGGCCGAATCGACTTGCGCCGATTCCACGCCGGGCAAGTGGCGCAGCTGTTCCGCCACGGCATCGACGTCCTGCGCTTCACTGGCGCTGCTGAAGGCGTCGAGTTTCAGCACATAGCTGTCGGGCAAGGGATTGTCGCCCAGGGTACTCAGCACATCGGCCAGGCCATTCTTGTTTTTCAGCGTGTCGAGCGCCTGTTCGCGCGGGATGAAGACGATCTTTGCCTTTTGCTCGCCCACGATCTTGCGCATGGCGCTGGCCAGGGCCACTGCTTGCTCGCGCGGCGTGTCAATCTTCAGGAAGACGCTGATTTCCGGGTCGACCGACATCTGTTCCGACATCGGGCGCACATTGTCGAGCATGGTCAAGCCGGCGAACGGCAGCGACAGGGCAATGGCGACGACGACGACGTTCAACAGAAAGCCGCCTGGCGACTTGCGTAAATGAATCAGCGCCGAGCCCAGCGCGAAGCGGTGTTGACGGAACCAGCCTCTCATGGCTGTTCTCCCTGCGCGTCGTCCAGGCCGGGGGGCGGTGCAAAATCGGGATCGGGCGGGGCGAAGACGGGCGCTTGCGTGGCCTTGTCGATGGCGACCAGCTGGCCGTTTTTCAGGTGGATCACGCGGGCGGCGGCGTCGAGCATCTGTTCGTCATGGCTGGAAATGAGGCAGGTCACGCCCACCGAGTGGAAGGCTTTCAGGGCGTCGAGCACCTTGTTGGCGCTGGCGCGGTCCAGGTTGGCCGTCGGTTCGTCGGCCAGGATGATCTGCGGCCGGTTGACGATGGCGCGCGCGATCGACACGCGCTGCTGCTCGCCGCCCGACAGCGACAGCGGCCGCGCCATGGCGCGGTCCAGCAAGCCCACCTTGTCGAGTGCGGCGCGCGCGCGCTGCTCGGCGGCCGCCTTGTGGGCGCCCACGACGAGCAGCGGCAGCATGACGTTGGCCAGGATGGAGCGGTCGTTCAATAACTTTTGCTGCTGGAAGATCAGGCCCATGTTGCGACGCAGGAAGGGCACGCCGGCCGGCTTGATCTTTGCCATGTCCTGGCCATTGACGATCAGCTTGCCCGAAGTGGGGCGTTCCATGGCGGCGATCATTTTCAGCAGGGTGGATTTGCCGGCGCCGGACGGGCCGGCCAGGAACACCAGCTCGCCCTTGGCAATACTGAGCGAAATGTCGCTGAGCGCCACGGCATCGGGGGAGTATTGCTTGGAGACGTGCTGAAATTCAATCATGTAGGTAGGCTTATCCGAGCAGCGCTTCGACAAATTCGGCAGCCACGAACGGCTGCAAGTCTTCAATTTTCTCACCGATGCCGATGAAGTACACGGGCACGGGACGCACGCGGGCTATCGCCGCCAGCACGCCGCCCTTGGCGGTGCCGTCCAGCTTGGTGATCACCAGGCCGCTCAACTGCAGGGCATCGTCGAACGCCTTCACTTGCGTGAGGGCGTTCTGGCCCGTGTTGCCGTCGATGACGAGCAGGGTTTCATGCGGCGCGCCATCCATGCCCTTGCCGATCACGCGCTTGATTTTCTTCAATTCTTCCATCAGGTGCAACTGCGTCGGCAAGCGGCCCGCCGTGTCGACCATCACCACGTCGATGCCGCGCGCTTTCGCCGACTGCACGGAGTCGTAGGCCACGGCGGCCGGGTCGCCCGATTCCTGCGAAATCACGGTAACGTTGTTGCGCTCGCCCCAGACCATCAGCTGTTCGCGCGCGGCGGCACGGAAGGTGTCGCCCGCAGCCAGCAGCACGGACTGGTTGTTCGACTGCATGTGCTTGGCCAGCTTGCCGATGGTGGTGGTCTTGCCGGCGCCATTCACGCCGGAAATCATCATCACCAGCGGCTTGTGGCGGCCCAGCTCGAAGCGCTTTTCCAGTGGCGAGAGCAGCTCGATCAGCAGCACTTTCAGCGCGGCCTTGACGGCGGCGGCGTCGAGCAGCTTGTCTTCCTTGACCTTTTTCTTCAATTCCGTGAGCAGGAATTCCGTGGCGTCGATGCCGGCGTCCGACATCAGCAGGGCCGCTTCCAGCTCTTCGTACAGGGCGTCGTCGATCTTTGCGCCGACGAACAGCACGGACAAGGTGTTCGAGGTTTTCGACAAGCCGGCCTTCAGGCGCGTCATCCACGATTTTTTCTCGGGTTCGGCGGCCACGATCACGGGCACGAGCTCGGCCGGCGCGCCGCTCAGCGGTTCAGCGGACGGGGCTGCTGCTGGCGCGGCAGGCGGCGTGGCGGCGGGAAGGACGAGAGGCTCGGCTGGCGCAGCCTCGGGAGCGATGGGTTTTTTCTTGAAGAAACTAAACATGGATGTGTGGTGGCGGGTGCTGACCTAAGGCCCGGCGGCGCCGGACACTGTTGATCCGGCTATTCTACCAGAGCGCGCCCGGCCCTTCATGCTTTACTGTTCGATTGGCAACATTGTGCGGCTATCCACGGAGATCGCCGCAATTGCCGCGCTTTCCAGCCGGTTCAGTGGGTTTGCAGGGCGAGCGCCTGATGGCGGCGGCGCCAGTCGGCGATGCTTTCGTCGACTTGCCGCAAGTCCAGCACATGCAAAAACGGTGGCGGCTGCTTGTACAGCACGGGACTACGTCCGCCGGCCCACAATTCCATCTCTGGCGGCAAGCTTGCATGCAGCTGCTGCAGGCTGTCGCGCGTCTGCCGTTGCTTGCTGGCGCTGGAAAACGACAGCGCGACGATGTCGGCCCGCTGCGCGCGGGCGGCCGCGACGATGTCCGTCAGCGGCGTTTCCACGCCCAGCGACATGCAATGGGCGCCGGCCGCCGCGCACAGCGCCTCGGCCATCAGCAGCCCCAGGCCATGGCGCTCCTGCGGCAAGGTGCTGAGGACGATGCGCGGCGTGCGCGTGGACGGGCTGCTTGCTTGCGGCAGGGAAAAGATGGCGTGGCGCATCACCGTTTGCAAGGTTTCGCTATACAGATGCTCTTCATACACGGCCAGGTCGCCGCAAGCCCACGCTTCGCCCACCATGCCCGTGAGGGGGGCGATCACGTCGATGGTGAACGCTTTCAAACCCAGCACGGCCAGCGCCTGGCGCAGGGCGTCGCCCAGTTCCGCCATCTGGTGGCCACGGCACAGCGACAGGTAGTGTTCGAGCTGGGGTGCTGGCGTGGACGCCGCCGCACTGCCGGCGCTGGCCAGCTGCTGCAATTGCACGGTGCTGTGTTGCATGATTTTTCCCGGACGAAATCCGAGGTCCAGCAGGCGCTTAACCATGCGCAACTTCTGCACTTGCTCGGCCGGATAGCTGCGTTCGCCAAAGGCGTCGCGCTGGGGCTGGGGAAAGGCGTAGCGGCGCTCCCACACACGCAAGGTTTCCTTGGCCAGCCCGGTATCGCGCTCGACATCGCTGATGCTGAAGGCGGAAGTAGGTTGCAGGTCAGTATCCATACCAGGGGGCTTGCTCGCATGCCAAAAGAACGTGGAGTGCATTTTACGCCTTCCGCCGCCCCGGACCAAATAGCTGAATCCGATTGAAAATTGCCGACGTATAAGTTTCTGAACGGCTGAGAGTGCTCATTGACATAAATCAATATTTCATCGATTATCCATGAGGCTCATTTGTCCAGGACAAACTTAACACAGGTGCACTCATGAAAATTGCCGTCGTCGGAGCAGGAATCGCAGGATTGTCGTGTGCCTATCGCCTGGCGCAAGCGGGCCAGGACGTCACCTTGTACGAGGCGGGCGACTATTTTGGCGGCCACAGCCATACGGTGGACGTCACGCTCGATGGCGTCACGCATGGCGTCGACACGGGTTTTCTCGTGTTTAACCACGCCACCTACCCGAACCTGGTGCAGCTGTTTGACGAACTCGGTGTCGAGGCGGCCGACAGCGATATGTCGTTTTCCGTCAAAATGCCGCTGGGCACGGCATCCGATGCGCGCGTGCTGGAATGGGCGGGCGCCAATCTCGATACCGTGTTTACCCAGCGCAGCAATCTGCTGCGCCCCGCCTTTTTGCGCATGCTGCGCGACATTGTGCGCTTCAACCGCCAGGCCAGCGCCCTGGCCACGGCCAGCGTGCCGGCGCCGGCCATGTCGCTGGGCGAATACCTTGACCTGCACAACTATGGCGACGAGTTCCGCCACTGGTATCTGCTGCCGATGGCCGCCTGCATCTGGTCGTGCCCGGCGCGCCAGATGCTGGCTTTTCCCTTGGCCACGTTCATCCGTTTCTGCCACAACCATGGCTTGCTGCAAGTGAGTGACCGTCCGCAATGGCGCACGGTGCGGGGCGGATCGCGCGTGTACGTGGAAAAACTGCTGGCCGGCATCCCGCAGCAGCGCCTCGCTTGCCCCGTGCTGGCCGTGCGCCGCCAGCCGCACGGTGGCGCGCGCATGGTCGAGCTGCATACGGCCGCCGGCGTCGAGCATGTCGATCATGTCGTGCTCGCTTGCCACAGCGACCAGTCGCTGGCCCTGCTGGGAGATATCCGCGACGATGAGCGCTCCGTGCTCGAAGCCGTGCGTTACCAGCCGAATCGAGCTGTGCTGCATACGGATGCGTCCTGCCTGCCGCAGCGCCGCAAGGCATGGTCGGCCTGGAATTACCAGGGCAGGCCGGCCGCGCAAGGCGATGCGCCGCAAGTGTGCGTGCATTATTTGCTGAACCAGCTGCAACCCTTGCCCTTTACCACGCCCGTTATCGTGTCGCTTAACCCGCTCGACGAGCCCGCTCCGGCGAGCATCATCGACGAATTTTCGTATGCCCACCCCGTGTTCGATGGCGCGGCCATTGCCGCCCAGGCGCGCCTGGCCGGTTTCCAGGGCGCGCAGCATACGTGGTTCGCGGGCGCCTGGACGGGTTATGGTTTCCACGAGGACGGCTTGAAGTCGGGCCTGGCCGTGGCGCAAATACTCAATGGCATGGCGGCGGCGGAGCTCGGCCATGCCGCGTGATCCATCGCCGCCCGTGGCACCGCAGCCCCAGCTGTGCCTGGGACAGGTGCGCCATGCGCGGCTGCGCCCACGCGCACATGCTTTTGCTTACGGCATGTTTTATCTGCGCCTGCCCTTGCGCAGCATGGGGGCGCGCGATTTTCCTGCCCGGCTGATGTCGCGCAACGGCGCCAATGTGCTGTCCTTCCGCGACAGCGACCACGGCGATGGCGCGACGCCGCTGCTGGACTGGATCGACGGCTTGCTGCGTGAACATGGCGTGGCGGATGCGGGTGGTGAAATCTGGCTGCAAACCATGCCGCGCATGTTCGGTTATGTCTTCAATCCCGTCAGCTTCTGGTTTTGCCACCGCCCGGATGGCGCGCTGCGCGCCGTGGTCTGCGATGTGCGCAATACCTTTGGCGAGCGCCATCTGTACCTGCTCGAGCAGGGCGGCGCCATCGCGTATGGCAGCGAGCTGCGCGCCAATAAAATTTTCCACGTCTCGCCGTTTTGCAAGGTGGAGGGAAATTATCGTTTCCATTTCCTGCGTAACAGCGAACAGGGCGGCGAGCGCCACCTGGCCCGGGTCGACTATGACGACCTCGACGGCCCGCTGCTGCAGACGAGCTTGTCCGGCACGGCGCAGCCGCTGCGCGATGGCGCCATCGCCTGGGCCCTGCTGCGCTATCCGTTGATGACGTTAGGCGTGATGGCGCGCATTCATTGGCAAGCCTTGCGCCTGTGGCTGCGCCGCGTGCCGTTTTTCAGCAAACCCCTTCCACCACAAGAAAAGGTGTCCCGATGAGCTCCGATTTCCTGCCGACCGGCCTGCAGGCGCGCGCCTGCGTCCGTCCCGACCACACGGCCGATCACACGCACCTGGACGTGCCCGCCTCCGGGCGCGTGATCTTGCGCTTGCTGGAAAAACTGCAGCATGGCGCCCTGCGCCTGCGCACGCCTGACGGCAGTATCTTGCTGTATGGCGACGGCAGCCACCCCGTCACCCTGGACTTGCACAATTGGCGTTTGTGCTCGGCCGTGCTGCGCTCGGGCGATATCGGCTTTGCGGAAACGTTTATCGCCGGCGACTGGCGCACGGACAATTTGCCGGGCCTGATCGAGCTGATGATACGCAACCGCGCGCAGATCGAATCGCTGATCTATGGCAACTGGTGGGGCAACCTCGTCTACAAGCTGCGGCACTTGCTCAACCGCAATTCGCGGGCCGGCAGCAAGAAGAATATCCACGCCCATTACGACATCGGCAACGCCTTTTATCAGTTGTGGCTGGATCCGTCGATGACGTATTCGAGCGCGCTGTTCAGCGAAGGCGCCAGCCTGGAGCAGGCGCAAGGTGCGAAATACCGGCGCATCGCCGACCAGCTGCAGCTGCAGCCGGGCGCCAAGGTGCTGGAAATCGGCTGCGGCTGGGGCGGCTTTGCGGAAACGGCGGCGCGCAGCTACGGCGCCCACGTGACGGGTTTGACTCTATCTACGGAGCAACTTGCCTATGCGCGCCAGCGCCTGCAGGACGCGGGGCTGGCGCAGCAGGCTGATTTGCAACTGTGCGACTACCGCGACAGCGCCGGCCAGTACGACGCCATCGCCTCGATCGAGATGTTCGAAGCCGTGGGGCAAAGCTACTGGCCCGGCTATTTCGAGTGCGTGGCGCGCAACCTGAAGCAGGGCGGACGCGCCTGCATCCAGACCATCGTCATTGCCGACGACTTGTTCGAGCGCTACAGCAAGAGCACGGATTTTATTCAACAGTACATTTTCCCGGGCGGCATGCTGCCGTCGCCGGCCGAGTTTCGCCGCGCCGCCGAGGCGCAGGGTTTGCGCGTGGAAGACGCCTTCAGCTTCGGCCTCGATTACGCGGAAACCTTGCGCCAGTGGCGCGCCAGCTTCCTGGTCCAGCGCACGGCGCTGGAAAAGCAGGGTTTCGATGGCCGTTTCCTGCTGACCTGGGAGTTTTACCTCGCGTATTGCGAGGCCGCCTTCCAGGCGCACAACACGGATGTGATGCAATTTACCCTGATCAAGGACTGACCATGCGCCGCCTGCTTGCCACTATTGTGCTGTCATTGACCGTGTTGGGTGCCGCGGCCGCGCCGCCGGCCTTTATCGCTGCCGACGTGCCCGAAGCCCGGCTGGCGGGCGAGGGCGAATACACGTGGTTCGGCATGCGTATTTATCGGGCGCAACTGTGGGTGGGCCCGCAAGGCTACCAGGGCGCGGCGTCCGAAACGGCGCCGTTTGTGCTGGAACTGCGCTACGCACGCGCGCTCGACGGCAAGAAGATCGCCGAAGCCAGTCATGAACAGATGCAAAAGTTGGGCGTGGGCACGGAAGCGCAGCGCCTGGCCTGGCTGTCCACCATGCAGCGCATCTTTCCTGACGTTAAGGAAGACCAGCGCATCGCGGGCGTCTACCGGGCCGGCATCGCGCCCGGCGTACGCTTTTACCTCGACGGCAAGGTACTGGCGGACGTGACGGATGGCGACTTCGCGCGTGCGTTCTTTGCCATCTGGCTGTCGCCATCGACGACGGCGCCGAAGCTGCGCGCGGCCTTGCTGCAGAGTGCGGCGCCGCTGCCATGAATGCCGTGGGCGGCGCCTTGAGCTTGCAAGCCTTGTTCAGTTATGGCCTGTTCGGCTTGCCGCTGGCCATGCTGGCGCTGCCCATCTATATATATGTAGCGCCGTTTTATGCGCAGCGCAGCAGCCTGGATCTGGCGCAGATCGGCGCCGTGCTGCTGGCGGCCCGCATCGCCGCCGCCTTCATCGATCCGGCCCTCGGTGCCTGGATGGCGCGTGGCGGGCGCAGCTATGCTGTATATGTCGGCGCCTCCTTGCCCTTGCTGCTGCTGGGCTTTGGCGCCCTGTTCCATCCACCGGCCATGCGGGAAACGGCGACCCTGGCCTGGTTCCTGGCTGCCTTGCTGCTCGTCTACACCGCCTATGGCCTTGCCGGCATCGCGCACCAGAGCTGGGGTGCGGCCCTGAGCCAGCTGCGCGCGCAGCGGGCGCGGGTGACGGCCGTGCGCGAAGGCTGCGGCTTGTTCGGTGTGATCCTGGCGGCGGGCCTCACTTCCGTGTTCGGCTATGACGGCTTGTCGCTGGCCTTTGCCGTCTGCCTGCTGGCGGCGGGCGCGCTGCTGCTGGCGCGCGCGCCGCGTCCCGCCTTGCGCAGTGCCGCAGAAGCGGTTTCCGGCAACGGCTGGAAGCTGCCGTTTCGCCAGCGCGCGTTTCGCTGGCTGTTTGCCGTTTTGCTCGTCAATGGCGTGGCGGCCGCCATCCCCGCCACCCTGTTCCTGTTCTTTGCCACCGACTACTTGCGCCTCGGCCATTACGCCGGACCGTTTTTGATCGTCTACTTTTGCGCGGCGGCAGCCTCGATGCCCGCGTGGGTAGCCCTGGCGCGGCGCTTTGGCGAGGCGCGCGCCTGGGGCGGCGCCATGCTGCTGGCAGCTTGCGTGTTTGTCTGGGCGTATGGCCTGGGCGCGGGCGCCGCCTGGGGTTTTGCCACGATCTGCCTGCTGTCGGGCCTGGCGCTGGGCGCCGACCTGGCCTTGCCTCCGGCCCTGTTGGCAGGACTGATCGGCGCGGCTGGCCATGCCGGGCGGCACGAAGCCGCGTATTTCGGCTGGTGGAACTGGGGCGTACAGATGAGCCTGGCGCTGGCGGCCGGCATCGCCTTGCCCCTGCTGGCCTGGCTCGGCTATGTGCCTGGCAACAGCGGCGGCGGCTTGCCGGCCCTGTCCGCCGCCTATGCCTTGCTGCCCTGCGCCCTGAAACTGCTGGCCGCGCTGCTGCTGTGGCGCGCGCCTCTACAACATATATATAGTGAAACCGGGGAGTATCGACCATGTATCTGATGAAATGTTGCCGGCGCGGCATGACGGCAGCCGCCTTGCTGCTGGCGCTGGCCGCCTGTTCCACGCCGCCCACGCCTGCCACCTACGCGCAGGAAACACCCAAGCTGGACTTGCAGCAGTACTTCAACGGCACGCTGGACGCCCACGGCATCTTCCAGGACCGCGCCGGCAAGGTGGTCAAGCGCTTCACCGTCGTGATGCGGGCCAGCTGGACGGGCGAGATTGGCACCCTGGACGAGGATTTCACGTATTCCGACGGCAGCAAACAACGGCGCGTGTGGACCTTGCGCAAGACGGCGCCCGGGCGCTTCATCGGCACGGCGCCCGACGTGATCGGGGAAGCCGTCGGCGAAGTGGCCGGCAATGCGCTGCGCTGGCAATACGTGCTGGCGCTGCCCGTCGATGGCACGGTCTACCACGTCGACTTCGAGGACTGGATGTTCCTGATGGATGACAAGGTCATGCTGAACCGCGCCGCCATGAGCAAGTTCGGTTTCAGCCTGGGCGCCGTCACCTTGTCGTTCAGCAAGCGTCCGCAGGCGGTCCCATGAACCGCAAGATCACCAGCTGGGCCGGCAAACATGTGTGGATCATCGGCGCTTCCAGCGGCATCGGCGCCGCGTGCGCGACCTTGCTGCTGGAGCAGGGCGCGAGCGTAGCCTTGTCGGCACGTCACCGCGCCAGCCTCGAGCGACTGTGCGAGGGGCAGCCGCTGGCGCAGGCATTGCCGCTCGATATCACGCAGCACGCGCAGCTGCGGGCCGTCTGCGCGCAATTGCAGCAGCAATGGACGCATATCGACCTGATACTGGTCGTCGCTGGCGGCTATCAGGCCATGCGTGCCGATAGCTTCGACCTTGAGGCGGCCCAGGGCTTGCTGGCGCTGAATGTGGGCGGCGTCTTCAATTGCCTGGACCAGGCCTTGCCGTGGCTATTGCGCCAGGGCAGCGGCGGCATCGGCATCGTCGCCTCGGTGGCCGGTTATGGCGGTTTGCCGAAAGCCCTCGCGTACGGCGCCAGCAAGGCGGCGCTGATCAACCTGACAGAGTCGCTGTATCTGGATCTGCATGCACGCGGAATTGATGTGTATCAAATCAACCCCGGTTTTGTCGCCACGCCTTTGACGGCGGACAACGATTTCACGATGCCAGCTCTGATGACGGCGCAGGACGCGGCCGCCGCCATGCTCGACGGCATCGAGCGGGGCCAGTTCCACATCCACTTTCCCAAACGCTTTACCAATACCATGCGCCTGGCGCGGCTGTTGCCGTACCGCGCCTATTTCTGGCTGATCCGCAAGGTGACGGGCGTATGAGCACAAGTATGCTGGACACGACGGAAGGCGTGGAAGCGGCGCTGGCGCGCCTGGTGGGGTTTTACGAGCACCTGAGCCTGGAAAGCCTGGCCCAGCTGGGCGCCGTGTATGCGCCAGGCGCCCAGTTCAAGGACCCGTTCAACGAGGTGGTGGGGCATGCCGCCATCCTGGCCATCTTCGAGCACATGTTCGTGCAAGTCGATACGCCCCGGTTTGTCGTGCTGGAAAGCGTGGGGCAGGGGCAGCAAGCGTTCCTGACGTGGGAGTTTCGCTTCCGCATGAAACGACTGGTATCTGGCGAACAGTGCATTCGTGGCGCAACCCATGTGCGTTTCGATACGCAGGGACGGGTGGTCGTGCATCGCGATTATTGGGATGCGGCGGAAGAATTGTATGAAAAACTGCCGTTGCTGGGCGGTTTCATGCGCATGCTGCGGCGGGCAAGCCAGCGCTAAGGTGGTTTCTTGATGCTTTTAAGCAAAAAATGCAAAAAAGAAAAAGTAAATTGTGCGGAATGGGTCAGGCGAAAACTTGATTTCGATCAAAGTGTCGTTTTTTAGACACAAATATATCAAAATATTGAGAAGGCAACATTGTAAGAAATTGTTTCAAGTGATGCGCAATTTGCAAGCAAGAGTCGTCCTCATCCGTTCCAATCGGATAACTGAAGCGTAGTCCGGAAAACACGGAAAACATTTCTATGTGAGCAATTTAAATTACCGGAAAGTCAGTAATTCCGTTGCTACTCTGGCTATTTTTCCGACGCGCGCGCCGACGTCGAAAATGGCGCCTACGCCCCTGAATAATGCGGCAACGCACCAAAAACGGGCGCTTTATTTCCCATTTTTGTGCGTTCGGCAGCAAACATTGGCGATGCCGTGTATGCTTCGTCCCGTTTATCCATTATCGCCTGACAAATTGTGCGCTTTGTCGCGTAAATCTTGGAGGGCAAATGACGGGTAAAGCATGTTGACGTTTTAATCACTCGCCTGATACTGTTGCACTAATACAACGGGTGTCGACAAGGCATGCGCTATGATGGAATGGTCAATCAGGCCAATGCATTGGTTGGCAAGGGGCACTGGCTCTGTCGCGTAGTACGGTTGGCGATGGTCGGGATGCCTGAAAAAGCCCTCGGCCTGGTACCGGAAGTAACATGTTGGAACTTGATGGAATGTGAAACGGTCGTTATAGTGCCGCTTCCGGTGCCGTTTGAGCACCGAACCGGCGCACGAATGACGGTCGTTATGCAGCCTTCAAGCTTATCGGTGCAATAGCGTGCCGATACCGATATGAATGTTCCCCTGACCGGAACAGCAATGTGGCAGGTGGAGACCTTGCCCTCACTCATAAAAAGCGCTCTGCTAGAGCGCAGCTCGAGATGCATAGGCTGTATTACTTTTTGCTTCAAAAATTAAAGGAAATCGCAATGAAAAAAACTCTGATCACCCTGGCAGTTCTGGCAGCAGCCACTGGCGTAGCCCAAGCTCAATCGAGCGTTGTCATCTACGGTACCGTTGACGCTGGTTTCGTCAGCGAGCGCGGCGGTGTTAACGGCAACGTTAACAAACTGGACAGCGGCATTGCTTCGGCTTCCCGTATCGGCTTCAAAGGCACCGAAGATCTGGGCAGCGGCCTGTCGGCACTGTTCGTTCTGGAATCGGGCTTCGGCGTTGACAACGGTCAACAAGACGTTGCTGGTACCTTGTTCAATCGTCAAGCTTACGTTGGTCTGAGCAGCAAAACGACCGGTACCTTGACCCTGGGTCGTCAATACACCCCTTGGTACAACACCCTGTCGAAAGTTGCTGATCCATTCGCAGCTGGCTACGCTGGTTCCGCTAAAAACTTGTTCCCAGCGAACACCCGCACCAGCAACACCGTGCTGTACACCTCGCCAAACTTCAACGGCTTTGACGCTGACGTGGCTTACACCTTCGGCGAAAACGCTGAGTCGAACAAAATCGGCCGCAAAATCGGCGCGTCGGCTGGCTACTCGAACGGTCCTCTGAACGCTCGTATCGCTTACAACAACACCAGCAACGACACCGCGCTGACCGAAACCGGTAGCGGCCGTAACTGGTTGGCTGCAGCTAACTACGACTTCGCAGTTGCTAAAGCTTACGTCGCATACGGCGTGAACAAAGGCCAAAACAGCGCCATCCGCAACAACGGCAACGTTAACGCGTTTGACTACACTTCGGCTGGCTTCAGCACCGACAGCACCACCGCCCTGATCGGCGCAACGGTACCAGTTGGTCCAGCAGGCACCGTGATGGCTTCGATCATCCACGTGAACGACAAAAACAGCGCAAACGCCGATGCTAACCAGTTCTCGCTGGGCTACTCGTACGCTCTGTCGAAGCGCACCAGCACCTACGCTTCGTACGCTAAAATCTCGAACAAAAACAACGCTGGCTACACCGTTGGTAACAACAGCAATGTTGGTACGGGCGACAAAGCCTTCAACGTTGGCGTTCGTCACTCGTTCTAATATTCGCGCAAGCGAAGCTTAGTTCCGCTGCCAGCATCCCTTCGGGGATGCTGATAAGCAAGGAAACGCGTCTCCAGGCTAGTCCTGGCGGCGCGTTTTTGCATTGGCGGCGCCAGTTATAATGGCGCCGTTACTCAAGTAAAGGAATGCCATGTATTCATACCCATCGCCGCGTCTGGCTGCCATGCTGGCCGCGCTGCTGCTGGCTGGCGCCACGGGCGCCGCTGCCGCTGCCGTCAAGGGCAAGAAGCCGGCCGGACTGGAGCGCTACGGCGTGGCCGTCTACTCCGACCTGTGCCTGCAAAAGGATAGCGGCGAAATCGGCGGCCAGCGCGTCACCTTGCACCGCTTTGCCGAGGCCGATTCCGTCATCTATGAATTCACGGCCGGCGCGCTGAGCTGGCCCATCGTGGCCAACGACGTCAACCTGGACGCCGCCACGGGCGTTTTCGACTTCACCATCGCCGGCGCCGACAGCGAAGAGCGCACCATCGTCGGCAAGTTTTCCAAGGATGGCCAGACCCTGACCCTGGAAGGCGATTACTGCGGCGGCAACGTGCGCATGCCGATGAAATTGAGCCGCGTGCGCGATTTCGGCCGTCCCCTGAAAAACTGCACGCCATGCCCGCCGATGCCGCAAGCGCCGGCCGAGCCAGTGCCTGCCGAGGAAAGCGCGACTGTGCCCGCAGCCTGAGCGATTGCCGCTGTCAAAAAGAAAAAGGCCCGGTATCGACCGGGCCTTTGTTATTTGCAGCGTTGCAAGGAGCTTATTTGGCCGCCTGCGCCTTTTCCGCCGTGGCGCGGATGGTGGCCAGGGTCGCGTTCGGCGTGATCAGGTTGCCGTCGTAGCGCAGCTCGATCAGGGCCGGCAAGTTGTGCGCCTTGGCGTGCGCCAGCGCCCGTTGCAGGGCCGGGGCGAACTCTTCCGTCGTATTCACCACTTCGCCATGCGCGCCGTACGCTTGCGCCAGTGCCGCGAAATCCGGGTTGTGCAGGGTCGTGCCCGACACGCGGCCCGGGTAATCGCGCTCCTGGTGCATGCGGATGGTGCCGAACATCTGGTTATTGAAGACGATGATGACCACGCCCGCCTGGTATTGCACGGCCGTGGCCAGTTCCTGGCCATTCATCATGTATTCGCCATCGCCGGCAAACGTGATCACGGTGCGTTCCGGATGGACGATCTTGGCCGCCACGCCTGACGGCACGCCGTAGCCCATGGCGCCGTTGGTTGGCGCCAACTGGGTGCGCATGCCGCCGTAGCGGTAGAAACGGTGGGCCCACGAAGCGTAGTTGCCGGCGCCATTCGTCAGGATGGTGTCGGGCGGCACTTGCGCCATGATCTCCTGCGTCACTTGCCACAGGTCCAGCGGCGCCTGGCCATCCTGGAAGATGGGCGGGCGCTCCTGGTAGGCGGCCAGCTCGGCCTTGGCTTCGGCCGGCGTATGTTTCCATGCGGAAGCATCGACGGGGGCCATGGCGGCCAGCATGGCGCACACTTGCGGCATGCCGCTGTTGATCATCAGCTCAGCTTGGTAGACGCTGCCCAGTTCCTCTGCATCCGTATGGATGTGCACGAGGCGCTGGCGCGGCACGGGCGAATCGAACAGGGTGTAGCCGCCCGTCGTCATCTCGCCCAGGCGCGGGCCGATGGCGATCACCAGGTCGGCATTTTTCACGCGCGCGGCCAGTTTCGGGTTGATGCCGATGCCGACGTCGCCGATGTAGTTCGGGTGCGCATTGTCGAGCAAGTCCTGGAAGCGGAAGGCGCAGGCGACGGGCAGCTGATTGTTTTCCGCGAACTGCTGCAGGTCGGCGCACGCTTGCGGCGTCCAGGTGGTGCCGCCCAGCAAGACCAGCGGCTGCTTCGCGGTGGCCAGCATGCCGCGCAACTGCTGCAATTGGGCGCCGGACGGCGCCGCTTGCACCGGCTGGTAGGCGCGCGTGTCGGCCACGGTGGCCAGCGAGATCAGCATGTCTTCCGGCAGGGCCAGCACGACGGGACCGGGACGCCCGCTGGTGGCCACCTGGAAGGCGCGCGCCAGGTATTCGGGGATGCGTTCGGCGCGGTCGATCTGCGCCACCCACTTGGCCATCTGGCCATACATGCGGCGGTAGTCGATTTCCTGGAACGCTTCGCGGTCGACGAAATCGTTGCCCACCTGGCCGATGAACAGGATCATCGGCGTGGAATCCTGGTAAGCCGTGTGCACGCCGATCGAGGCATTGGTGGCGCCCGGTCCGCGCGTGACGAAGCAGATACCCGGCTTGCCCGTCAGCTTGCCGTAGGCTTCGGCCATGAAGGCGGCGCCGCCTTCCTGGCGGTTGATGATGAAGCGGATGCCCGAGTCGTGCAGGGCGTCGAGCACGTCCAGGTAGCTTTCGCCTGGCACGCCAAAAGCGGTGTCGACACCGTGGATCTGCAGGGCATCGACCAGGATCTGGCCGCCGGTACGGGATTGTTGCGTCATGTTCGGCTCTTTATATTCTAGTGGGTGGCAAAGAAATGGGGCAAGCGGTACGCATGCGCCTGCATGCAAGCAGCTTGCCTCATTCTATGTGAGCCGATTTGGCCCGGCTTTTGAAATGGCGACACCGAATTACACAATCCCCCGGCCGGTGCGGCGCGCTTTTGCAGAAACATGCTGCGGCGCGGTACAATGACGGGTGAAGCAGGCCAGACAGTCGCTGGCCGGCGCAGCAATGCGCTGGCGGGAGGAAGGTCCGGACTCCATAGAGCGGGGTGACGGTTAACGGCCGTCCGCTGAAAGCCTACTCGACGTACTTGTACGGAGAGGGGGTATAAGGCGAGGAATAGGGCCACAGAGACGAGCGTATTAAGTTACGGTGAAACGCGGTAACCTCCACCTGGTGCAATTTCAAATAGGCACGCGATGATGCTGCTCGCGGAGCGTGCGGGTAGAAAGCTTGAGCGCCCGAGTAATCTGGCGCCTAGAGGAATGACTGTCATAGCGCCGACCTGCAAGGGAAGGCGCCGTAACAAAATCCGGCCTATCGGCCTGCTTCACTTGAATTCCTGCTCCCTGGTCTGCCAGGGAGCATCTCGGACGCAGCAGCTTTGCCTGCTGCGCGCCAACCAAAAAGCCCCCGCAACGGGGCTTTTTTTGTTTCTAAAAATAGTGCGGCGAAGATAAAGTTGTATATACAACTAAAGTGAACAATTGGTTAAAGTTTCTTGGTTCTAATTAATTGCCGCATTGCAAAAATAGTTTTCCCGCATCAGGTCAACCCCGTAAAACAGGGCCGGTACGCGCCGTGGACGATTATTTTTTGCTTTAAACCAAGTCTTTCACTGCGCTGGATTGCTGTTGTGCCTGGATGAGGAAATTATTGTCATGTGTCAACTAACTGTAAAAAATTCAATTATTTGATTTCGTTTTTTTCGATGTTTACGGTAGGAAAACACATGTGTGCAGATGAGGTAGCACATTCACTATCTTTCATAAGTATCTAATTTATCGATATATTTTTATTTGAGACTCCTTCAACGATATGCGCTAAGTCCTTAATTTCATTAATAAAATTCCTGTTTTGCCAATCGGAAACCGCTTGACCACTATCTTTGCTTCCTCTAAAGTGGGCAACTGTGTGAAAAAGTGTGTTTTTGTGGGAAATTTTCCCTTTTTATCGTGATGCGCAAGCATCGCAACCCAAGCTCAAAAAAGGTCTTCCGTGTTTCAAGGCGCGTCCGCAATCAATCTCGATGCCAAAGGCAGGATGTCTATCCCTGCCAAGCACCGTGACGCGCTGGCGATTCAATGCGAAGGCCGTTTGACCCTGACCAAACACCCCGATGGCTGCCTGCTGTTTTTCCCCCGTCCCGTGTGGGAAAGCCACCGCCAGCAAATCGCCGCCTGGCCCATGTCGGCGCGCGCCTGGCAGCGCATCTTCCTCGGCAACGCCGTCGACGTCGAGCTGGACTCGGCCGGCCGCGTGCTGATCTCACCCGAATTGCGCAACGCCGTCGGGCTGGCGCGCGAAGTGATGATGATCGGCATGGGCAGCCACTTTGAAATATGGGATGCCGCCAAATTGGCCGACAAAGAACAGCAGGCGATCGATGCCGGCACCCCCGATGTACTTTCCAATTTTTCTTTCTAAGGCTCCGTAATGACACAACTCACGGTGCCGGAATTTCAGCATCGCACGGTGCTGCTCGATGAAGCGGTCGATGCCCTCGACCTGACGGGCGACCGCGCGCACGGCGTTTACGTCGATGGCACGTTTGGCCGCGGCGGCCATAGCCGCTTGATTTTGTCGCGCCTGGCCAATGACGCGCGCCTGATCGGCTTCGACAAGGATTTGCAAGCGATTGCCACGGCCGAGCAGATCGCCGACCCCCGTTTCCAGATCGTCCATGACAGCTTTGCCACCATGACGGCCAGCCTGGCCGAACGCGGCGTGCGGCAGGTGGACGGCATTTTGCTCGACCTGGGCATCTCGTCGCCGCAGGTCGACGACGCGGCGCGCGGTTTCAGCTTCCGCAACGACGGACCGCTGGACATGCGCATGGATACCACGCGCGGCATCTCCGCAGCCGAATGGCTGGCGGTGGAAACCGAGCAGAATTTAGAGAAAGTGATACGCGATTATGGGGAAGAACGGTTTGCTTTTCAGATTGCAAAGGCGATTGTTGCTGGCCGGGCAGTCCAGCCAATTTCAAGCACACGACAGCTTGCCGGCATCGTGGCAGGCGCCGTCAAGACCCGCGAGAAGGGTAAGGACCCCGCTACCCGCACCTTTCAGGCCATACGCATTTTCATTAACAAAGAGCTCGAGGATCTCGAGATCGGCCTGAACCAGGCGTATGCCTGCCTGGCGCCCGGCGCGCGCATGGCCGTGATCAGCTTTCACTCGCTGGAAGACCGCATGGTCAAGCGCTTCTTCGCCTCGAAGGCGAACGTGGAGCAGCCTGACCGCCGCCTGCCGATCCGCGCGGTCGACTTGCCGCAGCCGGAAATGAAGCTGATTTCGAAGATGAAGCCGTCCGACGCCGAGATCGAGGGCAATCCGCGCTCGCGTTCGGCCGTGATGCGCGTGGCGCAGCGTTTGCCGCTGGCCTCCACTGCAAATGGCGGCGCCCGATGACTGGCAAGCTGTGTGTCGTGCTGTCGGCCCTGCTGGTGTGCTGCGGCCTGTCGCTGGTGAACGCGCAGTATCAGTCGCGCCACCTGCTGATCGACCTGGAACGCGCGCAAGCGCTGTCGCGCCAGCTCGACATCGACTGGGCGCAACTGCAGCTGGACCAGTCCACTTTGGGCAAGCATGAACGCATCGAATCGATCGCGCGGCGCGACCTGAGCATGACGCCGCTGACGGCGGCGCGTACGCAATACCTGACGGAGGGCGAATAATGAAGTTGGGCGGTAATAGCAACGGCCGGGTGGCGGCATCGAAAGGCGTGCCATTCTCGAAGAACCCCGTACTGGCGGTGCGTCTGCCCGTCTGGCGTTCGCGCGTCGTGCTGTTCCTGCTGTTCTTCGCTTTCGCCGGCCTGGGCGCGCGCGCGCTGTGGCTGCAGGGCGTGTCGACGCAGTTCCTGCAAAAGCAGGGCAAGGCGCGCTATGAGCGCACGCTGGAATTGCCGGCCACGCGCGGCAAGATCACCGACCGCAATGGCCAGGTGCTCGCTTCGTCCGTGCCCGTGAAAGCCATCTGGGCCATTCCCGACGACGTGCTGCAGGCATCGCCCGAAAAAATCAATGCGCTGGCCGGCCTGCTGGAAATGAACGTCAACGAATTGCGCAAGAAGCTCGATTCGGACCGCAGCTTCGTTTACCTGAAACGCCAGGTCGAGATGGACGTGGCGGACAAGATCTCCAAGCTGGGCATCGACGGCATCGACGAGCGCAAGGAATACAAGCGCTTCTATCCGCAGGGCGAAGTGATGACCCACGTGGTCGGCTTTACCAACGTGGAAGACGTGGGCCAGGAAAGCATGGAACTGGCGCAGCAAAAAACCCTCGTCGGCACCACCGGCAGCCGCCGCGTGATCAAGGACCGCCTGGGCCACATCGTCGAAGACATCGGCTTCATCCACGAACCGCATGACGGCAAGGACCTGACCCTGTCCGTCGACAGCAAGATCCAGTACATCGCCTTCACGCAGCTGAAGGAAGCGGTGGAGAAATTCAATGCCAAGGCCGGCGGCGCCGTGGTGCTCGACGTGCACACGGGAGAAGTGCTGGCCCTGGCCAATTATCCGAGCTACGACCCGAACGACCGCCGCAAGCTCACGGGCCAGCAGCTGCGCAACCGCGTCATGACCGATACCTTCGAACCCGGTTCGACCCTGAAGCCGATCACGGTCTCGCTGGCGCTCGACACGGGCCGGGTCAAGCCGGGTACCCTGATCGACACGGGCCCGGGCCGCTATACCATCGCCGACCGCACGATCACCGACACCAAGCCGCACGGCGTGATCAATGTCTCGGAAATCATCGAGATGTCGTCGAACATCGGTACCTCGAAAATCGCGCTGGGCATGCCGTCGCAGGAAATGTGGGAAATGTTTACCAAGGTGGGCTTCGGCCAGCAGCCGAAATGGGGTTTCCCCGGCGCCGTGGCCGGCCGTGTGCGTCCATACAAATCGTGGCGTCCGGTGGAACAGGCCACCATGAGCTACGGTAACGGCATTTCCGTCTCGCTGATCCAGTTGGCGCGCTCTTACATGATGTTCGCGCGCGACGGCGACACGATTCCCCTGTCGTTCCAGAAGGTCAATGAACTGCCCGTGGGCCAGCAGGTGATCAAGCCGAAGACGGCCGCCGAAATGCGCGCCATGCTCGAACTCGTCGTCTCCGGCGCGCACGGCTCGGCCAAGCGCGCCCAGGTCGCCGGTTACCGCGTGGGCGGCAAGACGGGTACCGCCTATAAAGTGGAAAATGGCCGTTATGCGATGCCGCGCAAATACATCGGCTCTTTCGTGGGCATGGTGCCTATGTCGGCGCCGCGCTTCATCATTGCCGTGATGATCGATGAACCGACCGGCCCAGCCCACTATGGCGGCCAGGTTGCCGCTCCCGCTTTCGCGGCGATTGCGACCAACGCGCTGCGCGCGATGAACGTACCGCCCGATTCCTCCGTTACCGAAATCGTGGTCCCGGCCAATGCCGGCCCGGAGGCCATGTGAAGTCGCTCATGACCATACAAGACATCAGTTTGTGGATCAAAACGGCTGCCCCGTCCGGGCAGCTTACGTCCGATTCGCGCCGCGTGCAGCGCGGCGACGTGTTTTTCGCCTATGCGGGCGCCACCGATTTCATCGCCGCCGCCATCGAGCAGGGCGCCGCCGCCATCGTGCATGACGCCGTGGAATGGAACGCCGCATGGAGCCAAGTGCCGCACCTGCTGGTCAGCGACCTGAAACGCCTGGCCGGCCCCGTGGCGCATGCTTTTTACGGCATGCCCGACAGCGCCATGTTCAGCGCCGGCGTGACGGGCACGAATGGCAAGACCTCGTGCGCGCTGTGGCTGGCGCAAGCGCTGGCGCGCCTGGGTGAAACATCGTCCGTCATCGGGACGTTGGGCGTCGGCCTGTGCAAGCCGCGCGGCGCCATCGAATTCGACGTCACCGGCTACACGACGCCGGACGCCGTGCTGCTGGCGCGCAAACTGGCCGCGATGCGCGACGCCGGCGCCAAGGCCGTTGCCATCGAAGTGTCGTCGATCGGCCTGGACCAGGACCGCGCGGCCGGCATGCATTTCGACGTGGCCATGTTTACCAATCTGACGCGCGACCACCTCGACTACCATGGCGACATGGCGGCTTACGAGGCGGCCAAAGTCAAACTGTTCGACTGGCCCGGCCTGAAAACGGCCGTCATCAACCTGGACGACCCCATGGGCCTGCGCCTGGTGCGCCACGTGGATGGCAAGCTGTCCGGCGAATATCCGGTCATCGGCTACACCTTGCAGGATGCGGCAGCCTTGCCCGACTTGCCGGGTGTGCTGATGCTGCGCGCCAGCCAGTTCCGCAGCCGCAATGCCGGCACCGACTTCCATCTGGAATGCGCGCTCGGTGTGGCGCTGGTCAAGACGCAGCTGGTGGGCCACTTCAATATCAGCAACGCGCTGGCCGTGCTGGGCGCCTTGCTGGCGCACGGCACCGGCCTGCGCGCGGCCATCGACGGCATCGAATCGCTGCAGCCGGCCCCGGGCCGCATGCAGCAGGTGGGCGGCCAGGAAGCGCCGATGGTCGTCATCGATTACGCGCATACGCCGGACGCATTGGAAAAAACCCTGGCTGCCTTGCGCCAGGTGGCGCAGGAGCGTGGCGGCCAGCTGTGGTGCGTGTTCGGCTGCGGCGGCGACCGCGATCCGGGCAAGCGTCCGCAGATGGGCGCCATCGCGCAGCTGGCCGATCACGTGCTGGTCACCAGCGACAATCCGCGCAGTGAAGATCCGCACGCGATCATCGCGCAGATCGTCGCCGGCATGCGCGCAGACGGCCCGCAGCCGCAAGCCATCGAAGACCGCGCCGCCGCGATCCTGTCTGCCATCAAGCACGCGGCAAAGCCGGACGTGATCCTGTTGGCGGGCAAGGGCCATGAGCCGTACCAGGAAATCAAGGGCAAGAAACTGCCGTTCTCCGACGCCGACCATGCGCAGCTGGCCCTGTCCGCGCGCCTGACGATGATGAGGACGAACTGATGGATCGCCTGATGCACGCAAGCCTGACGGAACTGATGCGATCGCTGCAAGGTGCGCAGCTGACGGGCGACGCCGTTTTTGACGGCGTCTCGACCGACAGCCGCAGCGCCCCTGCCGGCTCGCTGTTCGTCGCCCTGCGCGGCGAGAGTTTCGACGCCCACGACTTCCTCGACCAGGTGGCCGCGCGCGGCGTCGCCGCCGTGGTGGTCGAGCGCCTGCCTGATGGCTGGGACAGCGGCAAGGTGCCGGCCATCGTGGTGGCCGATACCCTGGTCGCGCTGGGCCGCATCGCCAACCATTGGCGCGGCCGCTTCAATGTACCCGTCATCGGCGTCACCGGCAGCAATGGCAAGACCACCGTCAAGGAGATGATTTCGTCCATCCTGGCCGCGGCCTTCGGCGAAGAAGCGCGTCTGGCTACGCGCGGCAACCTGAATAACGAGATCGGCGTGCCACTGACCCTGTTCCGCCTGAGCGAGCATCACAAGGCGGCCGTCATCGAGATGGGCATGAACCATCCGGGAGAAATTGCCCGCCTGGCCGCGATTGCCGCGCCGACCCTGGCGATGGTCAACAACGCGCAGCGCGAACACCAGGAATTCATGCATACGGTGGAAGCCGTGGCGCGCGAGAACGGCGCCGCGCTGGCGGCCCTGGCAGACGACGGCGTGGCCGTCTTCCCGCATGGCGACGAATTCACGCCACTGTGGCGCGAACTGGCCGGTGCACGCGCCGCCATCACGTTCGGCCTGTCGAAAGAGGCCGACGTCAGCTGCACGCACCGCGCGGCCGAGGATTTTGGCAGCGACCTGTTCGTCAGCGTGCGCGCGCAGGACGGCAGTCTGCGCCAGTTCTTTGTCGGCTTGCAGGCGGCCGGTGAACACAATGTGCGCAATGCGCTGGCGGCCGTGGCATGCGCCGTCGGCGCCGGCATCGCCATCGAACATATCAAGCAGGGCCTGGAGGCGTTTTCTCCCGTGAATGGCCGTCTGCAGAAAAAACGTGCCGCCAATGGCGCCACCATCATCGACGACACATATAACGCCAATCCGGATTCAGCGCGCGCGGCCATCGATGTGCTGGCGCAGGCCGCGGCACCGCGCATCCTGGTGCTGGGCGAGATGGGCGAAGTCGGCACGCAGGGGCAGCAGTTCCACGAAGAGATCGGCGCCTACGCCGCCGCCAAAGGCATCGAACACGTGCTGGCGACGGGCGGCCTGGCGCGCCATCTGGTCAATCCGGCGCAAGCTGCCGCGAGCCAGGAATCGGGCACGGTCGTGGAGTATTTCGAACAGTTCGACGGTTTGCTGGCGGCGCTCGATGCGCATTTGTCCGGCCGTTCGGATGCAACAGTATTAATCAAGGGCTCCCGTTTCATGAAGATGGAACGGGCCGTGCAGCATTTGATTGGTTCAAACAACAATAACAAGGAAGCTCACTAATCATGCTGCTCTGGCTCGCTCATTATTTCCAGGACGACATTGGCCCATTGCGGGTCTTTAACTTCATCACGTTCCGCGCCGTCTTCGCCACCTTGACGGCGATTTTGATCGGCCTGTGCGCCGGTCCCGCCGTGATCCGCATGCTCACGCGCATGAAGGTCGGCCAGGCCGTGCGTACGGACGGCCCGCAAACGCATCTGAAAAAACACGGCACGCCCACCATGGGCGGTGTGCTGATCCTCATCGCCATCGGCATTTCCACCCTGCTGTGGGCCGACCTGTCGAACCGTTTCATCTGGCCGGTCTTGATCGTCACCCTGGGCTTTGGCGCCGTCGGCTGGGCCGACGACTACCGCAAGGTGGTGCACCAGGATCCGGAAGGCATGCGCTCGCGCGAAAAATACTTCTGGCAGTCGCTGATCGGCATCGTCGCCGCGTTTTACCTGGCGTTTTCCGTCTCCGTGTCGGAACCCGACGCGGGCCACGTGTGGAATCTGATCTACGCCTGGGTGCAGTCGGGCTTCGCCATGGACCTGCCGCCGAAGGCCGACCTGATCGTACCGTTCTTCAAGACCATCAGCTATCCGCTGGGCGTGTGGGGCTTCATCGCGCTGACCTATTGCGTCATCGTCGGCACCAGCAACGCCGTCAATTTTACCGACGGTCTCGATGGCCTGGCCATCATGCCGACCGTGATGGTCGGCACGGCCCTGGGCCTGTTCGCTTACCTGACGGGTAACGCCACGTATGCGCGCTACCTGTTCATCCCGCACATCCCGGGCGCCGGCGAACTGGTGATCTTCTGCGGCGCGCTGGCCGGTTCCGGCCTGGCTTTCCTCTGGTATAACACGCACCCCGCGAAAGTGTTCATGGGCGACGTGGGCGCGCTGGCACTGGGCGGCGCACTGGGCACCATTGCCGTCATCGTGCGCCAGGAAATCGTCCTGTTCATCATGGGCGGCATCTTCGTCGTCGAAACGCTGTCCGTGATCATCCAGGTCGTCTGGTTCAAGTACACCAAGAAGCGCTATGGCGCCGGCCGCCGCGTCTTCCTGATGGCGCCTTTGCATCACCATTTTGAACAAAAAGGCTGGAAGGAGACGCAGGTTGTCGTGCGTTTCTGGATCATCACCATGATGCTGGTGCTGCTCGGCCTGACCACCTTGAAGCTGCGCTGATGATGTACGACGCTAAAACCGCACTGGTACTGGGCCTCGGCGAATCGGGGCTGGCCATGGCCCTGTGGCTGGCCCGCAGCGGTGCGACCGTGCGCGTGGCAGATACAAGGGAAACCCCTGAGCGCCTGGCCGTGTTGCAGGCTGCCGTGCCGCAGGCGCAGTTCATTGCCGGCGCCTTCACGGCCGACCTGCTTGATGGCGTCGATTTCGTCGCCGTCAGCCCTGGCCTGGCGCCGGGCCGCGAACTGGCGCACATTGCGCCGGCCGCTGCTGAAAAAAATATCCCCGTGTGGGGCGAGATCGAACTGTTCGCACAGGCGCTGGCCGCCTTGAAGGCGGAACGCGGCTATGCGCCGAAAGTCATCGCCATTACGGGCACGAATGGCAAGACGACGGTCACCAGCCTGGTAGGGCTGCTGTGCGAGCGCGCGGGCCTGGCCACGCGCGTGGCCGGCAATATCAGCCCGGCCGCGCTCGACGTGTTGCGCGAAGTGCTCGACGCCGAACCGGCGCCGCAGCCTGTGGCTGAAGGAGAAGAAGCGGCGGAACCCGTCGCCAGCAGCTTGCCGCAAGCGTGGATCCTGGAATTGTCCAGCTTCCAGCTGCACACGACGTTCAGCCTGCAGGCCGATGCGGCCACGGTCTTGAACCTGTCGCAGGACCACCTGGACTGGCATGGCGACATGGCCGCCTACGCTGCCGACAAGGCGCGCATCTTCGGCGAGCAGACCGTGCGCATATTGAACCGCGACGATGCGGCCGTCATGCACATGGCCGATCCGCTGGCCGGGACGATCACCTTCGGCACGGGCGAACCGGTGGACGTGGACAGCTTTGGCCTCGTCAATGAACGCGGCATCTTCTGGCTGGCGCAAGCCGTGCCCAGCGAAGAAGTGATCGAGAAAAAGCGCAAGAAGAACGATCCGGCACCGGAACCGGTGCCGACGATGGCGAAAAAACTGATGCCGGCCGATGCGCTGAAAATCCGCGGCCAGCACAATGCGTCGAATGCGCTGGCGGCGCTGGCCCTGTGCCGCGCCATCGGCTTGCCATTCGCGCCGCTGCTGCACGGCTTGCGCGAATACCAGGGCGAGCCGCACCGCGTGGAGCTGATCACGGCCGTCAATGAAGTCGAATACTACGACGACAGCAAGGGCACGAACGTGGGCGCGACGGTGGCGGCCCTGTTCGGCCTGGGCAAGGCGTTTGGCGGCGCGGAACAGCGTTTGGTGCTGATCGCCGGCGGCGACGGCAAGGGACAGGATTTCTCGCCGCTGGCCGAACCCGTGTCGCGCTACGTGCGCGCCGTGGTGCTGATCGGGCGCGATGCGCCTGCGCTGCGCGCGGCCCTCGAGCCGGCCGGCGTGGACATCGTCGACTGCGCCACCTTGCCGGAAGCCGTCAAGCGCGCCAGCAGCCTGGCGCTGGCCGGCGATGCCGTGCTGCTGTCGCCCGCGTGCGCCAGCCTGGACATGTTCAAGAACTATGCGCACCGCGCGCAGGTGTTTGTCGACGCCGTGCGCGACATCGCCCTGGAAAACGGACAGGATATCTGATGGCCTTCCAACTGCCCTTCAGCTTTGGTTCCGGCTCGGCTGCCAAGCCGCTGGATAGCCGCGCGCGGCAGTCGAAGATGATGGACTACGACAAGCCGCTGGTGTGGGTAGTCCTGCTGCTCATGTTGCTGGGCATGGTGATGGTGTATTCGGCGTCGATCTCGCTGTCGGACGCGCGCAAGTTTGCCGCCTATACGAACAATTACTTTGTCGTGCGCCAGGCGCTGTTCATCGGTATTTCGATCATCGTTGGCGCGCTGGTGTTCCGCATCCCCGTCGCCACCTGGCAAAAGATCGCGCCGTGGCTGTTCATCGGCACCCTGGTGCTGCTGGTGATGGTGCTGATACCGGGCCTGGGCGTGTCGGTCAACGGCGGTCGCCGCTGGCTGAACCTGCCGGGCCTGCGGCCGCAGCCGTCCGAGCTGATGAAGGTGGTGATGGTGCTGTACGCGGCCGACTACACGGTGCGCAAGCAGGAATACATGCACAAGCTGACCAAGGGCTTCATGCCGATGGCGCTGGCCGTTAGCTTCGTCGGCCTGCTGCTGCTGATGGAGCCCGACCTGGGCGCCTTCGGCGTGATCGTCTGCATCGCCATGGGCATTCTGTTTTTGGGCGGCGTCAACGCCATCTGGTTCGGCGGCATCGGCGCCATGCTGACGGCGATCTTCGTCACCATCATCGCCTTGTCGAAATTCCGCCGCGAGCGGTTTTTTGCGTATCTCGATCCGTGGCAGGAAGACAATGCGCTGAACAAGGCTTACCAGCTGACGCATTCCTTGATCGCCTTCGGGCGCGGCGAACTGTTTGGCGTGGGCCTGGGCGGCAGCGTGGAAAAACTGCATTACCTGCCCGAAGCGCATACGGACTTCTTGCTGGCCGTGATCGGCGAGGAACTGGGCCTGGTTGGCGTGCTGATCGTGATCGGCATGTTCTACTGGATTATCAAGCGCGCGTTCGACATCGGCCGCCAGGCGATCGCCATCGACCAGACCTTTGCCGGCCTGACTGCGAAGGGCATCGCCATCTGGATCGGTGTGCAGACCTTCATCAACATGGGCGTGAACCTGGGCCTGCTGCCGACCAAGGGCTTGACCTTGCCTTTGATGAGTTATGGCGGCACGGGCGTACTGATTAACTGTATCGGCCTGGCGATTTTGCTGCGCATCGATTACGAAAACCGGATCCTGATGCGCGGAGGCCGGCTATGAACAACGTGACGAACTTGAAGACGACGAAAAGACTGATGATCATGGCGGCCGGCACCGGCGGCCATATCTTCCCGGGCCTGGCGATTGCGCAGACGATGCGCGCACGCGGCTGGGAAGTGAGCTGGCTGGGCACGACCCACGGCATGGAACAGGACCTGGTGCCGAAGAGCGGCATTCCCATGGACGCCATTGCGTTCTCGGGCATGCGCGGCAAGGGCCTGGCGCACACGGTCAAAGGCGGCTTCAAGATGCTGGCCAGCTTCTTTGCCATCCGCCGCTTCATCGCGCGCCGCAAGCCGGACGTGGTGATGGGCATGGGCGGCTACGTGACCGTGCCGGGCGGCCTGATGGCGCGCCTCAAGGGGGTGCCGCTGGTGCTGGTCAATGCCGACGCTGCGCTGCTGTTGTCGAACAAGACCCTGGTACCGCTGGCGCAGCAGGTGTGCTTTGGTTTCCCTGCCGATTTCGGCAGCGCCGCCGGCAAGGCCGTCGTCACGGGCAATCCCGTGCGCACCGAGATCCTTGCCATGGCGCCGCCGGCGCTTCGCTTCGCGGGCCGCAACGGACCGCTGCGCATCCTCGTGGTGGGCGGCAGCCTGGGCGCGAAAGCGCTGAACGACAATCTGCCCGCCGCGCTGGCGCTGATGCCGGAGGGCGAACGCCCGCTGGTGACGCACCAGTCGGGCAAGAAGAATATCGACGCCCTGCATGCAGCATATGCGCAGGCGGGCGTGCAAGCCAATGTGGTCGACTTCATCGACGACATGGCCAGGGCATATACCGAGGCCGACCTGGTGATTTGCCGCGCAGGCGCCATCACCCTGTCGGAATTGACGGCGGCCGGTGTGGCCAGCGTGCTCGTGCCGCTGGTAGCGTCGACCACCAGCCACCAGCGCGACAACGCGCAATGGATGGCGAAACAAGGTGCGGCGATTCATCTGCCGCAAACGGAAATGAGTGCGGCGTCGCTGAGCACATTGCTGGCGTCCTTGACGCGCGATACCTGCCAGCACATGGCGCAAGCGGCACTGGCAGCAGGCAAGCGCGACGCCAATGAGGCGATCGCACACGTATTGGAAAAACTGGCATGAGGTTAGCTCTGTGAAGCATAAAGTAAACAATATCCACTTTGTCGGCATTGGCGGCAGCGGCATGAGCGGCATCGCCGAAGTGCTGGTCAACCTCGGCTACAAGGTGTCGGGCTCCGACCTGGGCAGCAATGCGGCGACGCAGCGCCTGGCGAGCCTGGGCGCGACCGTCATGCTCGGCCACGCAGCGGAAAATATCGGCGACGCCGATGCGGTGGTGACGTCGGGCGCCGTCCCGCAAGACAATCCGGAAGTGGCGGCCGCGCGCGCGCGCAAGATTCCGCTGGTGCCGCGCGCCGTGATGCTGGGTGAGTTGATGCGCCTGAAGCGCGGCATTGCGATTGCCGGCACCCACGGCAAGACGACGACCACCAGCCTGGTCGCTTCGGTGCTGGCGCAGGGCGGTCTCGATCCGACCTTCGTCATCGGCGGCCGTTTGACCAGCGCCGGCGCGAACGCCAAGCTGGGCTCGGGCGACTACCTGGTGGCCGAAGCCGATGAATCGGACGCCTCGTTCCTGAACCTGACGCCGATGATCGAAGTGATCACGAATATCGACGCCGATCACATGGACACCTACGAGCACGATTTCGAAAAGCTCAAGCAGGCTTTCGTGCAGTTCACGCACCGCTTGCCATTCTATGGCCGCGCCATGCTGTGCATCGACGATCCGCACGTGCGCGCCATCATCCCGTTCGTCACCAAGCCCGTCACCACCTACGGTTTCGCGGAAGACGCGCAAGTGCGCGCCATCAATGCGCGCGCCGTGGGCCTGGAAATGCACTTCACCGTGCTGCAGGAAGGCTATCCGGACCTGGACGTGGTGCTGAACCAGCCCGGCATGCACAATGTGCAGAATGCCTGCTCGGCGATCGCCATCGCGCGCGAAATCGGCATCGCCGACAGCGCCACGCAGCAAGGCCTGGCGGAGTTCTCCGGCGTGGGCCGCCGCTTCACGCGCTATGGCGACGTGGCGCTGCCGAACGGCGGCAGCTTCGCGCTGGTCGACGATTTCGGCCATCACCCTGTGGAAACGGAAGTGACCCTGGCCGCCGCGCGCGCCGCCTATCCTGGCCGCCGCCTCGTGCTGGCGTTCCAGCCGCACCGCTACAGCCGCACGCGCGACCTGTTCGAGGACTTCGTCAAGGTGCTGGGCGCGCCCGACGTGCTGCTCTTGTCGGAGGTGTATGCGGCGGGCGAAGCGCCTATCGTCGCCGCCGACGGCCGCGCCCTGGCGCATGCGCTGCGCGCGCGCGGCAAGATCGAACCGATTTTCGTCGAGTCCATGAAGGACATGGCCGACACCATCATGAGCGTGGCGCGCGACGGCGACGTCGTGCTGACCATGGGCGCGGGCTCCATCAGCGGCATCCCGCAACAACTGACTACGTATCCATCCAACACTGTAAAGGCCTGATGTGAACCAAGCTTCAGCTATCGATGTAAAACAATTGGGCAAGGTCGGCGTCCTGTTCGGCGGCAGCTCGGCCGAGCGCGAAGTGTCGCTGATGTCCGGCACGGGCGTGTTGGCCGCGTTGACAAGCCGCGGCGTGGACGCGCACGCGTTCGACACGGGCGAACGCAGCCTGGCCGAACTGGCCGCTGAAAAATTCGACCGCGTCTTCATCGCGCTGCACGGCCGCTTCGGCGAAGACGGCAGCCTGCAGGGCGCGCTGGAACAGCTGGGCATTCCCTACACGGGCAGCGGCGTGATGGCTTGCGCGGTGGGCATGGACAAGATTTACACCAAGATGATCTGGCTGATGCATCAACTGCCTACGCCGAAGTACGCGGTGCTCGATGACAGCTCCGACCTGGCCAAGATCGCCGCGGAACTGGGCTTGCCGCTGATCGTCAAACCGCCGCATGAAGGTTCGAGCATCGGCATCACCACGGTCAACGAGGCGGGCGCCTTCCAGGCCGCCTACGACATCGCCGCCGGCCTCGATGATTCGGTGCTGGCCGAGGAATTCGTCAAGGGCCGCGAATTCACCGTCGCGATCCTGGGCAAGGGCGCCACGGCGCGCGCGCTGCCGCCGATCGAGATCGTCGCGCCGCAAGGCAATTACGATTACCAGAACAAGTACTTCACGGACGACACGCAGTATTTCTGCCCGCCGCAGCTGGACCCGGCGATCGTGGCGGAGATGGAACGCATCGCCGTGGCGGCCTACCGCGCCCTCGGCTGCGAAGGCTGGGGACGGGTCGATGTGCTGATGCGTGCGGCCGACAGCAAGCTGTTCCTGCTGGAGGTGAATACCTCGCCCGGCATGACGGGGCACTCGCTCGTGCCGATGGCGGCGCGCGCGGTGGGCATCAGTTATGAAGACCTGTGCCTGGAAATCGTCGCTGGCGCGCGTCTGAAAATGCACAAGGGACAGCACTGATATGTGGCATGACGCTAAAAGCCTCAATACGACTGCCAACGGCTTGCTGGCCGCGGTTCTGGTCGTGTGCGTGGCCGCCGGCGTCTGGTGGGTGTCGCAGCGTCCCATGTTCGACCTGCGCACGATCAAGGTGGAAAGCGCGGACGACAAGGGCCTGCGCCACGTGAATTACCTGACCCTGCGCAGCGGTACTTTGGGCCGCATCAAGGGCAATTTTTTCACGACCAACCTGGAAAGCGTGCGCGGCGTGTTTGAATCGGTGCCTTGGGTGCGCCGTGCCAGCGTACGGCGCGAGTGGCCGAACCAGCTGATCGTGGCGCTGGAAGAACACGAAGCGCTGGGCACCTGGGGCGAGGATGGACGCCTGCTGTCGGTCAAGGGCGACGTGTTTACGGCGAATGTGGCCGAAGCCGAAGACGACCATGAATTGCCTGCGTTTGCCGGTCCCGATGGCAGCGAAAAAGAAGTATTGGCCACCTATGTGCAGCTGGCAAAGTGGTTTGCGCCGCTGAAGATGGTGCCGGAAACCCTGTCGCTGTCGAGCCGCTATGCGTGGACCGTGAAACTGAATAACGGCATGAGCGTGGCGCTGGGACGCGAGCAGAATCATACGACCCTGAAGGCGCGGGTCGACCGGCTGGTGGGCATCTACCCGCAGCTGGCGAGCCGGCTGGAAAATATCGACACGATCGATATGCGCTACCAGAATGGCCTGGCACTCAGTTCCGCCGGTCTGGTGATACCGGCCGAAGGCAAGGATGGCAAGCCAGTGATCAAGAAGAAAAACAGCAGTCCGATTAAAAAACCGGCTTAACCGAATACCCAATTAATTAATAGCCCAAAAAACTAGGCGAAAGAAATGACAAAAGACGCGAAAAACCTGATCGTCGGCCTCGACATCGGCACCTCGAAAGTGGTGGCGGTGGTAGCCGAAGTGATGTCCGACGGGCGCCACGAAGTGATCGGGCTGGGCCAGCACGAATCGAAGGGCCTGAAAAAGGGCGTGGTGGTCAATATCGAGGCGACGGTGGAGTCCATCCAGCGCGCGCTGGAAGAGGCCGAGCTGATGGCCGACTGCAAGATCCGCAATGTGTACGCGGGCATTGCGGGCAGCCATATCCGCAGCTTCAATTCCAGCGGCATGGTGGCCATCAAGGACAAGGAAGTGACGGCGACCGACGTGGCGCGCGTCATCGAGACGGCAAAAGCGGTTAACATTCCGACCGATCAGCAATTGCTGCACACGGTGCCGCAAGAGTTCATCGTCGACAGCCAGGAAGATGTGCGCGAGCCTATCGGCATGAGCGGCATCCGCCTGGAGGTGAAGGTGCATATCGTCACCGGCGCCGTGTCGGCGGTGCAGAACATCGTCAAGTGCGTGCGCCGCTGCGGCCTGGAAGTGTCGGACCTGATCCTGCAGCCGATGGCGTCCGCCGATGCCGTGCTCACGCCCGACGAGAAGGAACTGGGCGTGGTGCTGATCGACATCGGCGGCGGCACGACCGATGTGGCGGTATTCTCCGATGGCGCGATCCGCCATACGGCAGTCATTCCCATCGCCGGCGACCAGATCACCAACGACATCGCCATGGCCTTGCGCACCCCGACCGCGGAAGCGGAAGAAATCAAGATCCGCTATGGCGTGGCCAAGCAGGTCCTGGCCGACCCCGGCGAATCGCTGGAAGTGCCTGGCCTGGGCGACCGCGGCCCGCGCAACCTGTCGCGCCAGGCGCTGGCGGCAGTGATCGAACCGCGCGTCGAAGAGCTGTTCGCCATGGTGCACCAGGTGGTGCGCGAATCCGGTTACGAAGGCGTGCTGTCCTCGGGCATCGTGCTCACGGGCGGCACGTCCATCATGCCCGGCATGGTGGAAATGGCGGAAGATATTTTCCTGAAACCGGCGCGCCTTGGCACGCCCGAGTATCGGGGCCAGCTGGCCGACGTGGTGCGCAGTCCGCGCTATGCCACGGTATTGGGTCTGCTGCTGGAAGCGAAGAAGCAATACCTGCGCGGCCACATCGTGACGCGTCAGGACGGCTCGGTGAAGGCAGTCTGGCAGCGCATGAAGGAATGGTTTTTAGGGAATTTTTAAGGGCATGATTTACGCCCGGCAGTACAGGTTTTTTAGCAGCATCGCAGGTACACACACATAACTTAATTTTATATTTAACCGCAGTTTTCAATCTCCAGTTCTCCTACCAATATGAGGCCTGGCGCTTGGAAACCGCATCTGATAGGAGCACATCATGGAGTTCGATATGGTCGATAACACAGCTTTAGGTACCGTCATCAAGGTCGTCGGCGTCGGCGGTGCGGGTGGCAATGCAGTCCAACACATGATCAACAAAGGCATGTCGGGCGTGGAATTCATTGCCGCCAACACCGACGCACAGGCCCTGTCGACATCGAAGGCCCACAACATCATCCAGATCGGCGATACCGGTCTGGGCGCAGGCATGAAGCCTGCCGTCGGCCGCCAGCTGGCCGAAGAGTCGCGCACGCGCATCGCCGATTCGCTGCGCGGCGCGCACATGGTCTTCATCGCCGCCGGCATGGGCGGCGGCACGGGTACGGGCGCCGCTCCCATCGTGGCCGAAGTGGCCAAGGAACTGGGCGCGCTGACGGTGGCCGTGGTCTCCAAGCCATTCTCGTACGAAGGCCAGAAGTGCATGGACATCGCCGACGAAGGCCTGGAGCAGCTGTCCCTGCACGTCGATTCGCTGATCATCATCCTCAACGAAAAGCTGGAAGAGATCTACGAAGACGAAAGCATGCTGGAATGGATGCAGCACGCCGATGATGTGCTCAACAACGCGGTGGCCGGCATTGCCGAGATCATCAACGTGCCTGGCCATATCAACGTCGACTTCAACGACGTGAAAACCATCATGGGCGAGCAGGGCAAGGCCATGATGGGCACGGCGACGGCTTCCGGCGTCGACCGCGCGCGTATCGCCGCCGAACAGGCTGTCGCTTCGCCGCTGTTGGACGGCATCGATCTGTCGGGCGCGCGCGGCGTGCTGGTCAACGTCACGGCCAGCCGTGGCTTGAAAGGTAAAGAGATCAAGGAAGTCATGGCTGCCGTGCGCGCGTTTGCCGCGCCGGACGCGTCGATCGCGCAAGGTATCGCCTACGACGACGCCATGGGCGACGACATCCGCGTGACCGTGGTGGCCACGGGCCTGGGCCGCGCCAAGAAAAACATCCAGCTGGTACCGCAGCAAGTGCTGCGCACCGGCACCCACAACAGCCCGCTGACCCCGTCGGCTGCCATGGGTAGCGCGCAAGCGGCGACGACGACGGTTGGCGTGGCCACGCCGGCCGCCGGTTTCGACGGCATGAAGGCGCCGGCAGTATGGCGCCGCGAATCGGCTTCCGAGCAAGTGCGCGCGATGGAAAAGAATGGTATGGAGACCTACGACATTCCAGCGTTCCTGCGCAAGCAAGCGGATTAAGGTGATCTGATGTCAGTAAAGATGACGGCGGCCTGAGGGCCGCCGTTTTTTTTGCCGGCTTTTGACTTTTGACTTTGCCTTTCCGGCCATTTTCTGCACAAATACGGCAAGTCAGGCATACTATCGCGCAGTGTCGGCATCATGCCGGCAGAACCCTCAACCGACAGTACACAAGGAGTCAACATGACCATCAAGATCGGCGACACCCTGCCAGAAGGCACCCTGGCCGAATTCATCGAAAGCGAAACCGAAGGTTGCGCACTGGGCCCGAACACGTTCAACGTGCAAGACCTGGTCAAGGGCAAGAAGATCGCCATCTTCGGCCTGCCAGGCGCCTACACCCCGACCTGCTCCGCACAGCACGTGCCAGGCTACGTGCAGCACGCTGCCGAACTGAAAGCCAAGGGCGTCGATGAAATCTGGTGCATCTCCGTCAACGATGCGTTCGTGATGGGCGCTTGGGGCCGCGACCAGAAAGCCACCGGCGTCGTGCGCATGATGGCTGACGGCAATGCCGCTTACAGCAAGGCACTGGGCCTGGACGCCGATTTCTCCAAGCACGGCATGGGCACGCGCTCGCAGCGCTACTCGATGCTGGTCGACAATGGCGTCGTGACGCAATTGAACGTCGAGCAGGGCGGCAAGTTTGAAGTGTCGAATGCCGAGACGCTGCTGGGCCAGCTGAAATAATCGTGGCGTAGGTCGGATTAGGCGCAAAGCGCCGTAATCCGACAATATTGTTGACGCCTTCGTGGTGTTGTCGGATTACGCGCTACGCGCTAATCCGACCTACGATGTAAAAAAACGGCGCCATGTTGGCGCCGTTTTTTTATTGCACCACCGGTTTTGTCGCCTCGAACATGGCCGCGTCGATATCGAAGGAATAATCGTCCTGCAGCGCGAAATATCTTCTCGCTTCCTCGGGCGCGCCATCGAACAGGTTGCGGATGGCTGCCACTCTTTCGCTTGGTGTGCGCATGCGCGCCACCCATTCGTCGAACTGCATCGTCAGTTTCCACACGCTGCGCAAGCTGTGCGTGAATCCCGCGTTGTTGAATTTGGCGCCCCATTCGCACGTGCGGTAGTCGCGCACGTGGGAAGCATCGCGCAGCATTTCCACCGCCTGCAAGGTGCTGTCGTACAGGGCCGTTTTCGGCGCGACGATGTCGACCACCAGCAAGGTGCCGTTCGGACGCAGCACGCGCCACGCTTCCGCGAGGGCCGCAGCCACGTCGTTCCAGTGGTGCGCGGAAAAGCGCGTGACGACCATGTCGAAGCTGGCGTCGGCAAACGGCAGGCGCGCCACGTCGCCCTGTTGCGTGCTGATGTTGTGCAAGCCGCGCTGCACCTTCGCGTGGTCGACGACGTCGAGCATGGGCTGCGCCAGGTCGTAGGCGACGACCGATTGCGCCACGGGGGCGACGGCAAAGCTGGCGTGGCCGGCGCCGCAGCCCAGGTCCAGGACGACGGGCTTGCCGTGGCGGCGCGCGCATTCCTGCATCAGCACCAGGTCGGCGCCTTGCGCGTGGACGGCGCTGCTCAGGTAGGCGTTGGCCGTTTTGCCAAACTGTTCGGTAACGACATCGTGCTGCTGCATGGTTTTCTCCTGTTGATGGGTGAGTTCCTGCAGAATAAGGATAAAATTATCCTGTAACAAGACCATAACTTATACTGGTATATTCACTACCATGCATCCATGTCATGTCGAATAAACTTGCTGAATTCATCCGCGCCAGGCGCGAAGCCGTCACCCCCGTCATGGCTGGCTTGCCCGGCGGCGGGAGGCGGCGCACGCCGGGCTTGCGGCGCGAAGAGTTGGCGCAGCTGTGCGACGTCAGTCCCACGTGGCTGACGTGGCTGGAGCAGGGGCGGCCCGTGTCGGCGTCGGCCAAGATGCTGGCCCGCCTGGCGCAGGTGCTGCAGCTGAGCGCGGCCGAGCGCGCCTATCTGTTCGAGGTGGCCGACAAGCATGACCCCAGCCACGCGACAGGCGAGGGCGGTGGGCCTGCCAGCGCCGAACTGGCCGCCATCGTGTCCGCCATTGACGCGCCCGCCTACATCCTCGACCGCGCATGGAACGCCGTGGCGTGGAACGGCGCGGCGTCCACCTTGTTTGCGGGCTGGCTGCAGGCCGGGGACGGCGCACCGAACCAGTTGCGCTTCATGTTCCTGGAGCCTGGAGCGCGCGACCTGGTCGTCGGCTGGCCCGAGCGGGCACAGCGGCTGGTGGCGGAGTTCCGCGCCGATATCGGCCGGCAGGCGGACCAGGCGCCGCTGGCCGGCCTGATCGCGGAACTGGCCGGCGCCAGTGCGGATTTTCGCCAGTGGTGGGGCGCGCAGCAGGTGCAGGGCCGCGATGGCGGCTTGCGCCAGTTTCAGCATGCGCAACAGGGGCTGCTGGCATTCAACCAGGTGACCTTGCACCTGGCGCGCCAGCATGACTTGAAACTGGTGATGCTGTTGCCTGTGTAGTTGCTCCTTTGAAAATGTAAAACGGCCGCGCTTGTTATAATCGGCTTGATGGTGTGGCCTTGCCATGCCGTCCTGGCTCCGGCCGTCGCCATGATGACGGTCCCGCTCTTTCGCCAGGAGTCTGTCCTGCTACCCCACAATCCCAACCTGCGCAGCATCTATGTGATGCTGGTCGCCGTCGCCATGTTTTCCCTGATGGACACGGCCATGAAGCTGTTGTCCGCCCATTATCCCGCCATGCAGGTGACGGCCTTGCGCGCGCTGTCGTCCCTGCCGCTTGTGTGCCTGTACCTGTTGTATCGCGGCGCTTTCAAGAACGTACTGAAGGTGCGCTGGCCGCTGCACGTGCTGCGCGGCGCCCTGGGCGTGATGATGATCACCCTGTTCGCGTATGGCTTGAAGCGCATGTCGCTGGCCGAGGCGTATTCGCTGTTCTTCGTCGCGCCCTTGCTGATCACGGTGCTGTCGGTCTTTATCCTGAAGGAAAAAGTCGACGTCGCGCGCTGGTGCGCCATCGCCGTGGGACTGATGGGCGTGCTGGTGGCGCTGCGCCCCGACGGCTCGGGATTCTTTTCGCTGGCGGGACTGGCCGTGCTGGGCTCGGCCGCCTGCTATGCCATTTCCGCCGTCACGGGCCGTATCCTGAGCCGCACGGACGCCAGCGAAAGCATGGTCTTCTGGCTGATGGTGATGATGGCCGCTGGCGGCGTGGCCCTGTCGGCGCACGAATGGGTGAGCATCCGCCGCGAAGACTGGTGGCTGCTGGCGGGCTTGTCATTGAGCGGCTTCCTGGGGCAGCTGGCGATTACGGAGGCGTTTCGCCATGGCAAGGCGTCCAGCGTGGCGCCGTTCGAATACTCGGCCCTGGCCTGGGGCATGGCCCTGGACTGGATGCTGTGGCGCGCCTTGCCCGACGAATACACCTTGATCGGCGCGGCCATCATCATCGGCAGCGGGATTTACCTGGTGCGCCGCGAAGCCGTGCATGCGGAAAGCGAACATCCGTAAGGAACGGTTGTGGTATTTCTGGCGTGATCCATGCCGCACCGCAACGAAAATCCGGCAAATAGATATAATCGACAGATGTTAAAACAACGCACCATCAAACAACAGGTCCGCACCATCGGTGTCGGTTTGCATTCCGGCACCAAGGTCGAGCTGATCCTGCGTCCTGCCGCGATCGACACGGGCATCGTGTTTCGCCGCATCGACCTCGATCCAATCGTCGAGTTCCCCGCCAGCGCAATGGCCGTGGGCGACACGCGCATGGCTTCCGTGCTGATCAAGGATGGCGCCAGGGTGTCCACCGTGGAACATCTGATGTCGGCGGCGGCGGGCCTGGGGATCGACAATATGTATATCGACGTGAATGCGGAAGAAATTCCCATCATGGACGGTTCCGCCTCGTCCTTCGTCTACCTGCTGCAGCAGGCTGGCGTGGAAGAGCAGCAGGCGGCGAAGAAATTCATCAAGGTCATCAAGCCCGTGGAAGTGCGTCACGGCAAGGGTGACGCGGAGAAATGGGCGCGCTTGTCGCCATACGACGGTTTCAAGCTTGATTTCTTCATCGAATTCAACCATCCGGCCGTCGATGGCACGATGCAGCGCGCCTCGGTCGACTTTGGCGACGTGTCGTATGTGCACGACGTGGCGCGCGCGCGCACCTTCGGTTTCATGCAGGACGTGGAAAGCTTGCGCGGCATGGGCCTGGCCCGTGGCGGTTCGCTGGAAAACGCCATCGTCATGGACGAGTACCGCATCCTCAACGCGGATGGCTTGCGCTATGAAGACGAGTTCGTGCGCCACAAGATCCTCGACGCCATTGGCGACCTGTACCTGGTCGGCCACCCCTTGCTCGCCTACTACACGGCGCACAAGTCCGGCCACGCGCTGAACAACCAGCTGCTGCTGGCGCTGCTGGAGCAGCCCGATGCGTATGAAATCGTCTCGTTCGACACGAACGAGGCGGCGCCGCAATCCTACCTGCGCCAGATGGAGCGCGAGTGGTCGCTGACGTAGGTCGGATTAGCGGGGCGACGCCCCGCGTAATCCGACATACGCGATATGCGTTAATTTAGCGCCGTTATTCTCAGTCCTTCGGTTCGCGGTGGTGGCGCACCATATTGCGCAGCGCCGCGATCAATTGCTCGTTCTGTTTCGACGCGGGCAGGGCCGTGCTCAGCTCTTCCAGGGCCGACATGGCTTTTTCCGGCAAGACCAGCGCCCGCGTATGCACGATGGGCGCGATGCTCTTGATGACTTGCACTTTCAGCTTGATGCCTGAAATCTGCCAGCCCTTTCTTTCCAGTTCCCCTTGCAACTTCGGCAATTGCTGCTTGAGCTTGGCCGCCAGCGCCGCGTTCGGCGTGGCCAGCACCAGTTGGCCGCCTTCGAATTGCAGGATGTCGCAGTGCTCGAACATGGCCGGCAAGGCCTTGGCGCAGTCTTTTTGCAAGGCGGCCAGGCGCGTGACGGTAGGCATCAATGAGGCCATCGTCGCGTTGCCGCGCAGAAAATCGGTTGCGCCCGTGACGGCCGGGCCTGAACGGGCAAAGCCGTAGCCGCGGCGCGGCGCCGGAGAATAAGTGGGAGTTCGCATGGCCGAAACATAGCACACTCGCCCGTGCATGACGAGTGCTGCGGCGGGTGCGGCGCAGGCGGGTGGGCCGTATTGCCTTACAGTATGGAAAATGTCCGCAATTTCTGCCATTTGTTTGTCATTAAGCTATTGTTATATGGCGCATTACCCCAACCATGTCGGGAACGCATGATAAAATCATCGTCTTTTGCCATAGTCGAACTCCGTGCGGTGACGCGATACCTACCTCGTTGTTCCCTACCGAGCTTTTTTTAACGGCGTTTTTTCAAGAATTCAAGCATGTCATTACTGACCCAGATTTTCGGTAGCCGCAACCAGCGGCTGCTCAAGCAATACCAAAAAACGGTACGCGAGATCAATGCGCTCGAGCCGGCCATCGAAAAGCTGTCGGATGCCGAGCTGCAAGCGAAAACGCCTGCCTTCAAGGAACGTATCGCCGCTGGCGAATCGCTCGATGCCTTGTTGCCGGAAGCATTTGCCGTCTGCCGCGAGGCCAGCAAGCGCGTCCTGCGCATGCGCCATTTCGATGTGCAGATGATCGGCGGCATGGTCTTGCATTTCGGTAAGATCGCGGAAATGGGCACGGGCGAGGGCAAGACCCTGATGGCAACCTTGCCAGCCTACCTGAATGCCCTGTCGGGCAAGGGCGTGCATATCGTCACCGTCAATGATTACCTGGCGCAGCGCGATGCCGAGACCATGGGCCGCCTGTATGCATGGCTGGGCCTGTCGACTGGCGTGAACATGTCGCAGATGGAGCACAGCGCCAAGCAGCAGGCGTACAACTCCGACATCACGTATGGCACCAACAATGAATTCGGTTTCGACTTCTTGCGCGACAATATGGTCTACGAAGCGCGCGAACGCGTGCAGCGCAGCCTGAACTTCGGCATCGTCGATGAGGTCGACTCGATCCTGATCGATGAGGCGCGTACGCCGCTGATCATTTCGGGCCAGGCCGAGAACCATACGGACCTGTATCACAAGATCAATGAAGTGCCTGCGCGCCTGACTTTGCAGATCGGCGAAGAAACGCCGGACGGCAAGGGCAAGGTTGAAGTACCGGGCGACTACACCAAGGATGAAAAAGCGCACCAGGTGCTGCTGACGGAAGCCGGCCACGAAAAGGCCGAAGGCATCCTGATGGAGATGGGCCTGCTGCCGGAAGGCGCGTCGCTGTACGATTCGGCCAACATCACCCTCGTGCACCACCTGTATGCGGCCCTGCGCGCGCATGCGCTGTACTTCAAGGATCAGCACTATGTGGTGCAGAACAATGAAGTGGTGATCGTCGATGAATTCACGGGCCGTCTGATGACGGGCCGCCGCTGGTCCGATGGCCTGCACCAGGCCGTCGAAGCGAAAGAAGGCGTCAAGATCCAGAACGAGAACCAGACCCTGGCCTCGATCACCTTCCAGAACTACTTCCGCATGTACGCCAAGCTGGCCGGCATGACCGGTACGGCCGATACCGAAGCGTACGAATTCCAGGAAATCTACGGCCTGGAAACGGTCGTGATCCCGCAAAACCGTCCGCTGCAGCGCAAGGACCGCCAGGATCAGGTCTACAAATCGTCGGCGGAAAAATACAACGCGATGTTGAACGACATCCGCGACTGCTACGAGCGCGGCCAGCCCGTGCTGGTCGGTACGACCTCGATCGAGAACTCGGAACTGCTGTCGGGCATCCTGACTAAGGCCGGTTTGCCGCACAACGTGCTGAACGCGAAGCAGCATGCGCGCGAAGCGGAAATCATCGCCCAGGCAGGCCGTCCGAAAGCCATCACCATCGCCACCAACATGGCCGGTCGCGGTACGGACATCGTATTGGGTGGTAACGTCGAGAACCAGATCAAATTCATCGAAGCCAATGCTGAACTGAGCGACGCCGACAAGGCAGCCCAGTCGCAGACCTTGCGCGATGAATGGCAATCCCTGCACGACCACGTGGTCAATGCGGGCGGCTTGCACATCATCGGCACCGAACGCCACGAATCGCGCCGCGTCGACAATCAGCTGCGTGGCCGTGCCGGCCGCCAGGGCGATCCTGGTTCGTCGCGCTTCTATTTGTCGCTCGACGACGCGCTGCTGCGCATCTTCGCCGGCGACCGCGTGCGCGCCGTGATGGACCGTTTGAAAATGCCGGAAGGCGAACCGATCGAGGCAGGCATCGTCTCGCGTTCGATCGAATCGGCCCAGCGCAAGGTCGAAGCGCGCAACTTCGACATCCGCAAGCAATTGCTGGAATACGATGACGTCGCCAACGACCAGCGTAAAGTCATCTACCAGCAGCGCAACGAGCTGCTGGAAACGACCGACATCTCGGACATGATCGCTTCCCTGCGCCACGGCGTGTTCACCGACCTGGTGCACGAGTACGTGCCGCACGAATCGGTGGAAGAGCAGTGGGATATCAAGGGCCTGGAAAACACCCTGGCCAGCGAATGGCAGCTCGACTTGCCGCTGCAGCAATTGCTGGAAGCTGATTCGACCCTGACGGACGAAGAGATCCTGGAAAAAGTGCTGGCCGCGGCCGATGCCGTGTACCAGTCGAAGATCGATATCGTCGGCAAGGAATCGTTTGGCGGCTTTGAGCGCAATGTCATGCTGCAAAGCGTGGACAGCCACTGGCGCGAACACCTGGCGGCACTCGATCACCTGCGCCAGGGTATTCACCTGCGCGGCTATGCGCAGAAGAACCCGAAACAGGAATACAAGCGCGAAGCGTTTGAACTGTTTGGCCAGATGCTCGACATGATCAAGAACGACGTCACGAAACACGTGATGACGGTACGCATCCAGTCGCGCGAAGAAGTCGATGCGGCCGAACAGGCGATGCAGCAGTCGCACGTGGAAAACGTGCACTACCAGCACGCCGAATTCGACCCGAACGCGGCGCCGGAAGAACTGCTGGCGCCTGCGGCCGGTGGCAATATGGACAACGTTGACGACATGAGCGTGAGCATGGGCGTCAAAGTGGGCCGTAACGACCCATGCCCTTGCGGCAGCGGTAAAAAATACAAAGCTTGCCACGGCAAGCTGGCATAAGGCGGTTTGACAGCCTGAACAAAAACGGAGACTGCGGTCTCCGTTTTTTTATGCCTTTTCAATTTGCGGGCGCGCATGTGTGGGCACGCATGTTCACCAGCGCCGCGAAGGCGCTACAATAGCGCTTCCATTTTCCCTCGCAGAAGAACTCACCATGGCCGTCAATTCTCCCAAGCCCGTCGCCGCCGACTTGAAAGCCGTCGCCGGCATTGAAATCGGTGTTGCCGAAGCCGGCATCAAGAAACCCAACCGCAAGGATTTGCTGGTATTGAAACTGGCGCCGACGGCCACCGTGGCCGGCGTGTTCACATTGAACCGCTTCTGCGCCGCGCCCGTGCAAATCTCGAAAGCCAACCTGGCGGCCGTGACGGCCGGCGCCGCGCCGATCCGCGCGCTGCTGGTCAATACGGGCAACGCGAATGCGGGCACGGGCGAATCGGGTCTGGCCGACGCGCAGGCCAGCTGCGCCGCGCTGGCCGAGCTGCTGGGCTGCACGCCGCAGCAGATTTTGCCGTTTTCCACTGGCGTGATCCTGGAACCCTTGCCCGTGCAGCGCCTCGTCGCCGGCTTGCCGCAAGCCGTGGCCGCGCTGACCTCGGATAACTGGTTCTCGGCCGCCGAAGCCATCATGACCACCGACACGCAGCCGAAAGCCGGTTCGCGCACGGTCACCATCGGTGGCCACGCGGTGACCCTGACGGGCATCAGCAAGGGCGCCGGCATGATCAAGCCGAACATGGCCACCATGCTCGGTTTCCTCGCGTTCGACGCCACCGTGGCGCAACCGGTGCTGGACCAACTGGTGAAACAGGCGGCCGATAAATCGTTCAACTGCATCACCATCGACGGCGACACGTCCACCAATGACTCGTTCATGCTGGTCGCCACGGGCGCCGGCAGCCTGGTCATCGATTCCATCGACTCGCCGCACTATGCGGAACTGGCCGCAGCCGTCACCGAGCTGTCGACCTTTCTGGCACAAGCCATCGTGCGCGATGGCGAAGGCGCGACCAAGTTCATGACCGTGACCGTGGAAGACGGCCGCAACGTGGAAGAGTGCCGCAAGATCGCCTATTCCATCGCCCATTCGCCGCTGGTGAAAACGGCGTTCTTCGCGTCCGACCCGAACCTGGGCCGCATCCTGGCCGCCATCGGCTATGCGGGCGTGGACGATCTGGACGTGGGCCAATTGAATCTGTACCTGGACGACGTGTGGGTGGCCAAGAATGGCGGCCGCAACCCCGACTACCAGGAACAGGATGGCCAGCGCGTGATGCAGCAAAGCGAAATCACCATCCGCGTCAAGCTGGCGCGCGGCGATGCCACGGCCACCCTGTGGACGTGCGACCTGTCGCATGACTACGTGTCGATCAACGCCGACTACCGCTCATGACCGGCCTCGATCAATTCCTGATCCGCGCCGAGCGGGTGCTGGCGCGCCTCGAGTCGATCTTGCCGCCGGCCTTGCCGGCAACCGACTGGAACAGCTTTGCGTTCCGCTGGCGCCGGCGCCAGGGCGCGCTGCCTTATTTGCAGGCCGTGGCCCACGTGTCGAACATCGCGTTGGACGACTTGCACAATATCGGCACGCAAAAAGCGCAGATCGAGCAGAACACGCGCCAGTTCGTCGCTAAGCGTCCGGCCAACAACGTGCTGCTGACGGGCGCGCGCGGCACGGGCAAGTCGTCGCTGATCAAGGCATGCCTGAACCAGTTCGCCGACCAGGGCCTGCGCCTGATCGAAGTCGACAAGGCGGACCTGGCCGACTTGCCCGACATCGTCGACCTGGTGGCGGCACGCCCCGAGCGCTTTATCATCTTTTGCGACGACCTGTCGTTCGAAGAGGGCGAGAGCGGCTACAAGGCGCTGAAAGTGGCGCTCGACGGCAGCATCGCCGCGCAATCGGACAACGTGCTGATCTACGCCACCTCGAACCGCCGTCACCTGATGCCGGAACGGATGTCGGACAACACGAGCTACAAGACGGACGACGATGGCGATCTGCACCCGGGCGAGACGGTGGAAGAGAAAATCTCGCTGTCCGAACGCTTCGGCCTGTGGCTGTCGTTCTATCCGTTCAAGCAGGATGATTACCTCGATATCGCGGCCCATTGGCTCGCCTCGTTCGGTTGCACGCCGGAGCAGATCGCGGCAGCGCGTGGCGATGCCCTGCGCTGGGCCTTGCAGCGCGGTTCCCGGTCGGGCCGGGTGGCGTGGCAATTTGCGCGAGATTATGCGGGGAAACTTCCTGCGGGAAAGTTGCCGCAATGAGCGAAGTGAAAATCAAACCGGTCGACGTCGCCGTCGGCATCCTGATGAAGCCGAATGGCGACGTGCTGCTGGGCCAGCGTCCGGCCGGTAAGCCGTATGACGGCTATTGGGAATTTCCTGGCGGTAAAGTCGAGCCTGGCGAAGCCATTTTTGATGCCTTGAAACGTGAGTTTGTCGAGGAACTGGGCTTGCATATCGACAGTGCCGAAGCCTGGTGCGGCGTCGAATATGTGTATCCGCACGCCCATGTGCGCCTGCATTTCTATATCAGCCGCGAATGGCGGGGCGAGCCGCAAAGCCTGGAAGGACAGGCGTTCGCCTGGCAGGGCACGGTCGGCGTGGAACCCTTGCTGCCGGCCACCATTCCCCTGCTGGAATGGTTAAATGAGGTACGCCGGGAATCGCTGGCACCTGCTTAATCCTTACTTGTGCCAGCGGGCAGCAGCATGCTGCGTGCTGGCGCAAGCTTTGCTGTGACTCTCCTTGTATAGTCGGCGCTTTGCGCTACAGTGCTTTCATCAAGCACCGGGAGTTTCGCATGCCGCTGACACTGACCTTTACCGATACCGATGAATTGCTGATTGCCGCCTTGCACAAGCGTGCCCGCGCGCATGGGCGCAGCATCGAAGACGAGCACCGCGACATCTTGCGCAGCGCCTTGCGGCCGCTGCCGAAGCGTCCGCTCGACGATATTTTGCGCGGCATGCCCGACGTGGGCTTCGATGCGGATTTCGAGCGCCGCCCCTGAGCCATGCCGGCTTACCTGGTCGATACGGATGTAATCGTTGCGGCGCGCAAGGGCAGCGCCGCGCCGGCGGGAGTGGCCGATTTTTTCGAGCGGGTGGCGCCCGAGGCGCGTTATGTGCCGGTGCAGGTGATCGCCCAATTGCGTGCAGGCATACAGTGCTGCTGGCGGCGCGAAGCGGCGCTGGAAGCACTGGCGCTGGAAGGCTGGCTGGAAGCCGTGCTGGCGGAATATGCGCCGCGGCTGCTGGAATTCGACCTCGATTGTGCGCTCGTATGCGCGCGTCTGCATGGCCGCGGCCACGCACATGGCGTCGATGGGCAGATCGCGGCGATGGGCATCGCCTATGGCTTGACGGTGGTCAGTGGCAGGCTCGACAGTTTCGTGGCGCAGGGGCTGCGCCTGGAAAATCCGTTTAGTTGAGGCTCATTGCGGCTTACTGTGGCTTGTTGTCTTCATCCGCAAGGGGATCTTCAAACGGGTCGGCGGCGGGGATCGTGTATTTCTCTTCGGCCCAGGCACCCAGGTCGATCTGCTTGCAGCGTTCCGAGCAGAAGGGGCGGAATTTGTTGGCTTCAGTCCATTCGACTTTGGCGGCACAGGTAGGGCAGTTAACGACGGTCATGATGGGGCAAATAAGTAACAGTTAAAAATTACAGAGCGTGAGCTCGAACGGGACATCTTCTTCCAGCGGCTTGGGTTTCAAGTCGCCGCCTTGGGTAGTGAAGCGTACCCACAGCATGTATTTGTTGGCGGAAATTTCCGGGATGGCGCCGCTGTTTTCATCAAGGCTCAGGCGCAGCATCTGGTACACCTTGCCTTGCAGCATTTGCTGGTAGCTGCCGCCATTGGCGATCAGTTTAACGGGTCCGCCGGAATCGCGCAGCAGGCGCAAGACGAGGGCCAGCGCATCGAACAGCGGCGCCAGCGGGGCGAACCACGCGTGAATGTCGGTCAGGCGCTGTTCGGAGCTGCGTTTTTGCCAGGCAAAATACGACGGCAAGTCGAATTCGCAGGCGCCGCCCGGGATGATGGTGCGGCCGCGGATGCTCATCAGCCATTCATTGTCGCGGATATTCTGGCCTGTCTTGCCTTGCGCCGCCACAAGGGCGCCGCTGACACTGTCGAGTTCACCGAGGATGGCATCGAGGGTTTCCGGCTCCACATTCGGATTGCTGCGGTAACCGAGCAGGCTTTGGCGCTGGCGCTCGAGTTCCTGCAGCAGGTCGGACTTCAGGTCGGCGCGGCCCGCCACTTCGAGCATATCGAAAATGGTTGCCAAGGCAACATGGTGCTGCATTGCATGCTCTTGCTGGATGAAGAACTTGAATTTGTCGTACAGGTCTTCCAGCCGCAACAAGGTACGTATGCGTTCGTTGAAAGGGTATTCGTAGACAATCAAAATAATTCCCTTAAGTAAGGACCTGCAAACAATCCCGTGATTTTGAACCAAGCGTCGACAAATTACAAACGTTGCGGGGCCATTCCAGCCATTCTTTTTGAAAATGCCAGATATAAATCGTGCAACTGGGCAATCTGCGGTGCCAAGGACGCCAAATCGCCGTTGTTGTCGATCACATCGTCCGCCGCCGCCAGGCGCATGGCGCGCGTGGCCTGCGTGGCCATGATGGCTTTGACTTGTTCTTCAGATAAGCCATTGCGCGCCATCACGCGCGACACTTGCAAACTTTCCACGCAATCGATGACCAGTACCCGGTTGACCCGTTCCACCCAGCCGCCGGACTCGACCAGCAGGGGCACGGCAAAGATCACGTAGCTGCCCGTCGCTGCTTCGGCCGCCGCCAGGGTGGCCTGGCGAATGCGCGGGTGCAGGATGGCTTCCAGTCTCGCCTTGGCGGCGGCGTCGGAAAACACGAGGTTGCGCATTTTGGTGCGGTCGAGGGCGCCACGCGCATCGGCGTAGCCGGCGCCAAATTCCGCCACCAGGGCCGGCATGGCCGCACCATTGGGCGCCGTCAGGCTGTGGGCGATCTGGTCGGTGTCGACGATGGAGGCGCCGCGCGCGGCGAACATGTCTGCCACCGTGCTCTTGCCGCAACCGATGCCGCCGGTGAGGCCGACGCTGAAATACGGGGCGTTTTGTCGTTGCATGTATTTATCCATAGGGGCGCAGTGCAGCGCCGGTCAGCCGGTCAGGCCCAGTGTAAGCCGCGACAGGGGTGCGCCGTACAGCAGCGCGATCAGGCCCGCCGCCGCCAGGTAGGGGCCGAACGGAATCGGCTTGTCGCGCCCGCGCTTGGCAAACACGATCAGGCCGATGCCGACCACGGCACCCACCAGCGATGACAACAGGATGATCGTCGGCAGCATGGTCCAGCCCAGCCACGCACCGAGCGCAGCCAGCAATTTGAAGTCACCATAGCCCATTCCCTCCTTGCCTGTCGCCAGCTTGAAGGCCCAGTACACGGCCCACAAGGCCAGGTAGCCGGCGGCCGCGCCGATGACGGCCTCTTGCAGGGGCACGAAAGTACCGTTGATATTGACCAGCAGTCCTGCCCACAGCAGGGGGAAGGTGAGGTCGTCTGGCAGCATTTGCGTATCGGCATCGATGAAGGTCATGGCGATCAGCAAATACGCAAACAGGAGCGTGGCCAGGCCCGTCCAGCCGCTGCCGAAGTGCCAGATTAACAGGGCCGACAGCGCGCCCGTCAGCAGCTCGACGAGCGGGTAGCGCACGGAGATGGGCGCCTTGCAGGCGCTGCACTTGCCACGCAGCAGCAGGTAGCTGAGGACGGGAATGTTTTCCATGGCCGTGATGCGGTGGCCGCAGGCGGTGCAGTTCGAGTGTGGCAGCATCAGGTTGTAGCGGTCCGTGTGCGGCAAGGGCAAGCCGCTTTCTTCCGCCACGTAATTGTCGGAGTCGCGCTGCATCATTTTCGGCACGCGGTGGATCACCACGTTGAGGAAGCTGCCGACGATCAGGCCGAACAGGGCGGCGACGAGGGCGACGGGCAGGTTGCCGGGCGCGGCGAACAGCAGGGTATCTTGCAGCATGGTGGAGTGGTCTGAGGTGATGATGTTGCCGCGCAAACATTGCCTGGCACTGCCGCAGTGTAAAACATCTGCCGGTGCATGGGGACGTTTTGCGTGGCTTCACCTTTAAATCACGGCGCCCAGCTTGAAAATCGGCAAATACAGGGCGATCACGAGGGAGCCGACGAGCACGCCCAGCACGACCATCAGCGCCGGTTCCAGCAGGGCCGAGAGGGTGGCCACGGTGACGTCGATGTCGGCCTCGACGATGTCGGCCGCGCGCGACAGCATGGCGTCGAGGGCGCCCGATTCCTCGCCGATCAGGGCCAGTTGTGTGAGCAGCGGGGGAAACACGCCGCTGTGTTCCATGGCCAGGGCCAGGCTGCCGCCGGCCCGGATTTCACGCTCGATGCGCGTTGTCGCTTCCTGGTACAGCGCGTGGCCGGAGGCGGCGCCTACCAGGCCGAGCGAGTCGAGCAGCGGCACGCCGGCGGCGAACATGGCGGCCAGGGTGCGTGTCCAGCGGGCGATCGCCGCCTTGCGCAGAAGCGGGCCGAACACGGGCAGGCGCAGCGCCCGCAGTTGTGTGTTGCGCCGCAAGGCGGGCCAGCGGCGCCAGGCCAGGCGCAGCAGCACGCAAGCGAACACGAGCGCCGCCAGCAAGGCCAGCCAGTAATGGACGAGGAAGGCGGACACGCCCATGACGACGAGGGTGGGCAGCGGCAAGGGCGCGCCGAAGCTGTCGAAGACCTGGCGGAAGGCGGGCACGACCACGCTCATGATGATGGCCGTGACGACGATGGCGACAAGCACGATGACCAGCGGATACATCAGCGCGCCGCGCACTTGCCGCCGCAGGGCGATGGCCTTTTCCTGGTGGGTGGCCAGGCGCGCCAGCAAGTCCTGCACGATGCCGGCCTGTTCGCCCGCCGCCAGCAGGTTGCAATACAGCTCGTCAAACAGCAGGGGGAACTGGCGGAAGGCCTGCTGCAGGCTGCTGCCCGCTTCGATGTCGTGGCGCAAGTCGCGCATCAGCTCCGTGACGGCCGGTTTGGCATGGCCCTTGCCGGCGATGTCGAAGGCGTGCAGCAGCGGCACGCCGGCCGCCATCATGGTCGACAGCTGGCGCGTGAACAGGGCGATATCCTTGTGTGTGATGGCCTTGCCGGGCGCGGCGCGCGGGGCTTTTACCTTGCTGGCAAGGATGCCCTGGCGTCTGAGCGCGGCCTTGGCCGTGGTGGTGTCGGTCGCGCGCAAGATGCCATCGACCGCCTTGCCATGGCGATCCGTGCCTTTCCACGCAAAGCGCCGCTCGGCCGCCATGTGCACCTCCTGCCGTCACAGTAGCAGCGCCGGGCCAAAGCGCCAGCGGCGCTGGCGGCAAGCTTGATGTGGCTCAGCCTTTCTTGGTTTGCACTTCCGTCTGCACAACGGCCTGGGCCTTCACGTCGGCCGCATCTTCCTCGTCGTTGTCCGTGCCCTTGCTGATGCTTTCGCCATCGTCGCGGCGCAAGGTCCAGAACGTCAGCGAGGACAGCACCGTCAGGGCGGCCAGGGTCAGGAAGGCGTGGTGCAGCGCCGTGCTGAGCATGGCGCGGTCCGACTGCGGCATGTCGCCCAGGTACCAGCCCGTGATCAGCGAACCGAAGGCGAGGCCAAAGCTCATCGACAGTTGCTGCATCGAACTGGCGATGGTGCTGGCCATGCTGGAATCGGCCTTGTCGACGTCGGCATACGCGATGGTGTTCATGCTGGAAAACTGCAGCGAATTGAAAAAGCCCATGCACAGGCTGATGGCGACGATCACGTACAGGGGCGTGCCCACGCCCACCTGCGAAAACATGGCGATGGTGACGCCGATCAGTACGGTGTTGACGATCAGCACCTGGCGGTAGCCGAAGCGGGCCAGCACGCGCGCGGAAATGAATTTCATGCCCATGGCTGCCGCGGCCGACGGCATCATCAGCAAGCCCGACTGCCAGGCGGGCAAGCCCAGGCCCAGCTGGTATAGCAGCGGCAACAGGAAGGGCAGGCCGCCCACGCCCAGGCGCGTGACGAAGCCGCCCACCACGGAGACGCGGAAGGTGCGGATCTTGAACAGGGTCAGGCGCAGCAGCGGGTGCAGCACTTCGCTCGAATGCCAGGCATACGCGGCCAGCAGGCTGATGGAAATGAACAGCAGCACGGCAAACGAGGTGCCGTCGATGCGGTGTTCGCCGAAGATTTCCAGCAGCCACGACAGCAGTGCGATGCCCGTGCCGAACAGGACCAGGCCGATCAGGTCCAGTGGACGGGGCTTGTCGCCATAGTAATCGGGCATGTAGCGGTGCGCCAGGTACAAGGCCACCAGGCCGACAGGCACGTTGACGAAGAAAATCTCGCGCCACGACAGCCAGTGCACGATCAGCCCGCCCACCGTGGGGCCCAGCAGGGGGCCGATCAGGGCGGGGATGATGACGAAATTCATGGCCGCCAGCAATTGCGACTTGGGAAAGGTGCGGATGATGGTGAGCCTGCCCACTGGCATCATCATGGCCGCGCCCACCCCTTGCAGCAGGCGCGCGGCCACCAGCATGGGGGCATTCACGGACAGGCCGCACAGGATGGAAGCGATGGTAAAGATGGCAACGGCGGCGGAAAACACGCGCCGCGTGCCGAAGCGGTCGGCCATCCAGCCGCTGATGGGAATGCACACGGCCAGGCTCAGGATGTAGCTGGTGACGACGGCCTTCAGGCTCAGCGGCGTCACGTTGAGGCTGGCGGCCATGGCGGGGATGGCGGTGTTGACGATGGTGGAGTCGAGTTGCTCCATGAACAGGGCGGTGGCGACCACCCAGGGAAGGTAGCTTTTAATCGGGGAACTGGTCATGGATGCGAGCCTGAGGAGGAAAAACGGAGCCGACAGTACGACGAATTGTCACATAAATGACGCAGGCGTGCCGCCCGCGCCTTTCATTTTGGCAGCGTGCCGGGGCAGAGTCCATGGAACATTTGTTCCATGGCAATAGATTGTGGGCAAGGCTAGCATGTGTTTCAGGCAGCTCCCTCTCTATTTCCCCGAAAGTCACACCACATGAAAAATGCACTTACCTTCCTTGTCCTGGGCGCGGTCCTGTCCGCATGCGGTGGCGGCACGCCGGCAGCACCGGTCACGCCGCCCGTCGTGGTGACGCCGCCCGTCGTTTCCGCCGACAGCGTGGCCGTGGCGTCAGCCGCCGTGGCCAAGGAGGCTGGCCTGGCCGTGATCGCCGGCGCCAATGGGGATGAGACGGTGTATGACGTGGCGGCCGATATCGGCGACACGTGGCGCATCACGTTCGACAGCGCGAAGAAAACCTACGCCATCCGCGTGCTGTCGACGCAGTTCGGCCTGGCCGACCGCAGCGGCACGTTCAGCGCTGCCACCATCGGCCATCTCACCACTTACACGGGAACGGATTTCAGCGTCACCGTCGATGCGCGTACGCGCTTGCTGACGGGGACCGTGAAACTGGGCAACATGCATTCCAACGTCAGCGGCACCGGCTATGCCGTCACGGACGTGGCCAAGCTGGCCGGCAACTATATCTTCCTCGGTGCCATGCGCAATGCTTCGAACGGCGGCGACCGTTTCAATCCGAAAGGCAGCCTCAAGGTGGCGACCGATGGCAGCGCGCAGTTGTGCAATGGCGGTGTGTTCAATGCGCAAGGCGTGTGCTCCGCGGTATCGCCGCAGCTGGAAGCGGAAAATGCCAGCCTGACCCTGGTCCGTGACGCGGCGCATGGTCTGATCATCGCCCGCCAGGGTGACCAGGACTTCGGCATCGTGCACGTGCACGCCGGGGACCGGGGGCTGGCGCTGTTCATCGACCGCTACAGCCGCAACCAGCAGAACGTGCTGCGCGTGGGCACCATCGTCGCCGCCAAACAGCAAAAGATCGGCGCCGAAATCGCCGGCAGCTACGCCTGCGCGGCGCCGGGCATCAGCGCGAAGATCATGGTGGCCGGCAGCACCGCCACCATCACCAACAACACCGCCGGCAAGACGCATGCGGAAACCATCACCATCAACAAGCTGGGCCTGGGCGCGCAGGCCGTCGATTTCGATGGCATCGCCGTGTTCAAGGACCCGGCCGACGTGCCGGCGGATTACTCGATGTTCATGCCGGTGTCGTCGAGCATGGCGGTCGAATTCTCGACCGACCGCTCGTATATGGGCGCGTGCCTGAAAAATTAAGAGGTGCCGCCACGTGCCTGTGTGAGTAGGTCGGGTTAGCCGGTACGGCGTAACCCGACACCACCATCAGCGTGGCAGACGTTCCAGTGCATCCATCAACGGTATCGCCGCATCGGCAATCCGCTCCAGGCTGGCCTCGCGCAGGGCGGCGGTATCCACCGTGTGGCCGGAGTCCAGCCCGGCCCAGCGCAGCAGCGCCGAACACGCGGCGGGTGTGTCGAACATGCCATGCAAATAGCTGCCGAGGATTTGCCCGTCGCCCGACACGGCGCCTTCCGGGCGGCCATCGATGACAAAGGCCGGCTGCGCCAGCGCCGCGCCATGCGAGAGTCCCATATGGATTTCATAGCCTGCCACGCGCGCATCGGCCGCGCCGTCAAACGCGCAGTGGCCGCTCACATGTTCCAGCCGTTTTTCGCTTGTCAGTTCCGTCACCATGTCGAGCAGTCCCAGTGCCTTTGACTCGCCCGCCGCGCCTTCCACGCCCAGCGGATCGCGCACGCTTTGCCCCAGCATCTGGAAGCCGCCGCAAATGCCCAGCACCTTGCCGCCGTAGCGCAGGTGTTTTGCCATGTAGGCGGGCCAGCCTTGCTGTTGCAGCCAGGCCAGGTCGCCGCGCGTGTTTTTACTGCCGGGCAGGATCACCAGGTCGGCCGCTGGAATCGGCTGCCCCTGCTGGATGAATTGCAGGTCGACCTCGGGGTGGGCGCGCAGCGCATCGAAGTCCGTGTGGTTGCTGATGCGCGGCAGTTGCGGCACCACCACCTTGAAGGCGCCCCGCTCGGCCTGCATTGCTTCGACGGCGTCTTCCGCGTCGAGGAACAGGCCTTGCAGATAGGGCAGCACGGCCAGCACGGGTTTGCCCGTCTGCTGTTCGAGCCACTCGATGCCCGGTTGCAGCAGCGAGATGTCGCCGCGGAAGCGGTTGATGACGAAACCGACGATGCGCATCCGCTCGCTGTCGGACAGGCATGCCAGGGTGCCGATGATGTGCGCGAAGACGCCGCCCCGGTCGATGTCGGCCACCAGGATCACGGGGCAGTCGACGGCTTCGGCAAAGCCCATGTTGGCGATGTCGCGCGCGCGCAGGTTGACTTCGGCCGGGCTGCCCGCGCCTTCGACGACGACGGCATCGTACTGCTGGCGCAAGCGCGCGTACGATTCCAGCACGGCGCCCATGGCGATGGTTTTATATTGCTGGTAGTCGCGCGCATCCATCTCGGCGCGCACCTTGCCGTGGATGATCACCTGTGCGCCCGTGTTCGACGACGGTTTCAAGAGCACCGGATTCATGTCCGTGTGCGGCGCGATACCGCAAGCCAGCGCCTGCAAGGCTTGCGCGCGGCCGATTTCGCCGCCGTCGCTCGTCACGGCGCTATTCAAGGCCATGTTCTGCGGCTTGAACGGCGCTACGGTCACGCCACGGCGCTTTAACAATCGGCACAGGGCCGCGACGACGGTGCTCTTGCCCGCGTCGGATGTTGTGCCTTGCACCATCAGGGCGGGGAAGGGACTCTTCATGCCTGCCGCTCCTGCCACTGCGCGATGATGTCGCTGATCTGGCGCAGCCCTTCGGTAATCGCCGCCGGGCCAGGCGACAGAATGTCGGGCGACTTGATCTCGAACAGCATGTCATTGCGTACGGCGGGAATGGCCTCCCAGCCCGGGCGTGTCGCCAGTTGTGCTGGCTGGAATTTCTTGCCGCACCAGCTGGCGAGGATGATGTCGGGCGCGCGTGCCACCACGCTCAACGGATCGGCGATGATGCGTTCCTTCGCGCCGGGATGCGCGGACAGTTCCGGGAAAGCGTCCGTGCCGCCGGCGATCCCGATCAGTTCCGCCGCCCAGCCGATGCCGCTCATCAGGGGATCGTTCCACTCTTCAAAGTAAATCACGGGCTTGCGCGTCCAGGCGGCGGCGCGGGCTCGGGCAGTGGCGATGTCCGCGCGCAGGCTGGCGATCAATGCGTTGCCCGCTTCCTCGCGCCGCACCAGCGCGGCCAGCACGGCGATCATGCGCAGGATGCCGTCCACCGTGCGCTGGTTGAACTGGTGCACTTCGATGCCGGCCTTGACGAGGTCGCGGCAGATATCGGCCTGCATGTCGCAAAAACCGATCACGAGGTCCGGTTTCACTGCCAGGATGCGTTCCAGGTTCGTGGACGAAAAGCCGCTGATCTTGGTCTTTTCCTCGCGTGCGCGAGGAGGGCGCACGGTAAAGCCGGAGATTCCGGCGATGACGTCTTCGGCGCCCAGCGCGTACAACGTCTCCACGGCTTCCGTCGACAAACAGGCGATGCGCTGGTAGTGACTCATTGAGCAGCCTTGGTGCGGCGCTGGCGGGCCATTTCCAGCTGTTCGCACATGGCGGCCGTGCCTTCGATCATGCGCGGGCCGGCGCGGTTCAGCAGGTCGCCATTCAGGCGGAACAGATTATTTTTGCGCACGGCCGTCATCGACGGGAAGGCGCGCCACATGGCCAGACCGCCTTCGCTGCGCGGATCGCTTTTTTCGCTGGTGCCGAAGATGACTTCCGGGTCTTCCTGCAACACGCCTTCCGGCGTGACGACGGGCGCCACCACCTTCATCGCGGCGAACACATTCTGGCCGCCGCATACACGCATCGAATCGCTGATGATGCTCGCGCCGCTCAAGGTGTACAAGGGCTTATCCCACACCTGGTAAAACACGCGCACGGGCGGGCGCTGCGCATATTGCGCCGTCAAGCTGGCCAGTTTGGCGCGCAGCTGGGCGGCGGCCGGCTTGGCGGTCTTTTCCGTGCCCATCAGCTGCCCCAGGCGCTCCATGCTGTCGGGGATATCGGCCAGCTTGCGCGGTTCGCTGTGATAGATCGGCACCTTCAACTGGCGCAGCATGGCGATCTGGCGCTCGGCGCTGCCATGCATCCACACGACGATCAGGTCCGGCTTCATGGCGATGATGCGTTCCATGTCGTACTGGCGGTTATCGCCCACCTGCGGAATCTTCTTGGCCGCTTCCGGGTAGTCGCTATAGCTGACGACACCGGCGATCTTCTCGCCGCCACCGGCTGCGAACAGCAGTTCCGTCACATGCGGGGCCAGCGCCAGGATGCGCTGCGCCGGTTTTTCCACGGTGACGGTATTGCCGTCGTCGTCGCGCACGGTGATGGCGGCATGCGTTTGCAGCGAGACCAGTCCGGCCAGCAGCAGCGATATGTTCAGGATTTTCATGTGTGCTTCCATGCGGTGAGGGCCTGCTGCAGGCGCAGCCAGGCGTGTTCGTCGGGGGGCAGGCCCAGGCGGATGCCGTGGGCGGCGTGGCGGAACAGGCGCACCCAGATGCCCGATTCCGCCATGTGGCGCCAGAACGCTTCGGCGCGATCTTCGGGCCACCACTGAAACAGCGCCGTGCCGCTGCTGGCGATGCCGTGCGCGGCCAACAGCTGATGCAAGCGGTCGCCTTGGCCGCGCAGGCGTTCGCGCATCGCGTTTTGCCAGTGCGTATCGGTAAGCGCCGCCAGTGCCACCTGCTGCGCCGGGCCGCTGACGGCCCACGGGCCCAGCATGTCGGCCAGCTGTCCCAGCAGCGCGGGATGGGCGGCGACAAAGCCCAGGCGCAGTCCCGCCAGGCCAAAGAATTTGCCGATGGAGCGCAGCACGATCAGGCCCGGCTGGCCCGAGTGCGGACCGAGACTGGCGTGGGCTTCCGTGTCGCCAAACGCTTCATCGACCACCAGCCAGCCGCCGCGCGCGGCCAGCTTGCCCGCCCATTCCAGCAGCAGTGCGGGGGAGATGCGTTCGCCCGTGGGATTGTTCGGATTGCAGACGACCAGCACGTCGCAGCTGTCCACCGCATCGGCCAGTTGCGCATACGGCACTTGGCGCAATTGGTGGCCTTGCTGGCCCCAGTGGTGTGCGTGTTCCGCATACGAGGGCGCGGCCACCACCACGCGCGACGGCGCGCGCAGCCGGGGCAGGGCCTGGATGGCGGCCTGCGTGCCCGCCACGGGCAGCATGGCTGGCGCGTCATAGTAGCTGCAGGCGGCTGCGGCCAGCGCAGGATCGGACTCCGGCAGCCGGTGCCAGGCATTGGCGTCGGGTGCTGGCGCTGCATACCAGTGCGGGTTGATGCCGGTCGACAGGTCGATCCAGTCGGCCAGCGGTCTGCCATATTCGCGCGCGGCGTCGCGCAGGTTGCCGCCATGTTCAAGCAAGGTATTTCCCCTTCAGGTAGAACAGGCCCGCCAGCAGCGCCACCCAGATCAGCCACAGGACGGCCGTTTCCGCCACCAGGCGCCAGGCGCGGTCGATATCGCGCGCTTCGGCCGGGCGGCCGGCACCCAGCGGCGGACGGCGTTCCAGTTCACCGTCGTAGATGGCGTCACCGCCAAGGGCCAGGCCCAGGGCGCCGGCGCCGCTGGCCATCACGGGACCCGCATTCGGGCTGCCCCAGTTGGGGGCCTGGCTACGCCAGCAGTGCCAGGCGCGCTGTTTGTCGGCCATGGTTTTGCCCAGCAAGACATACGACAGGGCCGTCAGGCGCGCCGGAAGATAGTTCAGAACATCGTCGATGCGCGCGGCGCAGCAGCCGAACCAGTCGTAGCGCTCGTTCCGATAGCCCCACATGGCGTCGAGCGTATTGGCCAGCCTGAATAGCACGGCGCCGGGGCCGCCCGCCACGGCAAACCAGAACAGGGTGCCGAAGACGGCGTCGTTGCCGTTTTCCAGCAAGGATTCTGTGCTGGCCTTGGCCAGGCTGGCCGCGTCGGCATTGGCCGTGTCGCGGCTGACGATGCGCGCCGTCAGCAGGCGCGCGTTGTCCAGGTCATCGATGGCCAGGGCATCGGCGATCGGTTGATTGTGGTCGCGCAGGCTGCGCAGGCCCAGGCAAAGATAGAGCAGGAAGACGTGGAGCGCTGCGCCCGCCAGGCCGCACAGCCAGTAGGCCGCATAGCTGATGGGCAGCACGGCCAGCGACCACGCCAGCGCGCCGCGCAGCAAACGCCCGCGGCCCCGGTTCAGCAGGCGTTCCAGTACGTTGGCGATGCGCCCAAATCCGACCAGCGGATGCCAGCGGCGCGTTTCTCCCAGCAGCATGTCGAGCAGCACGCCGGCCGTCATCAAGGCGGCCAGCATGGGTAGCGACAGGCCGCTCAGCATGGGCCGCCTTTCAGGTACAGCGGCAGGCCGGCGGCGACAAAGACAGCCTTGTCGCACACGGCCGCCACGGCCTGGTTCAAGCGGCCCGCTTCATCGGTGAAGCAGCGCGAGATGGCGCCGTAGGGCACGATGCCCATGCCTACTTCGTTCGAGACCAGTACAAGATCACAGCCGGTGTCTTCGACTTCGGCCAGCGCGTACAGCAGGTGGGCGCGCTCGCTGTGGAATAGTTCTGGCAGGGCGATGTCGCCCACGTCCGGGTACGTCTCGCCAGTGGAAAACATCAGGTTCGTCAGCCACAGGGTCAGGCAGTCGACCAGCAGCAGGCGGCCGGGCCGTGCTTCCCGCAGGATGGCGTCGCCCAGGCGCAGCGGTTCTTCCAAGGTGGCCCACTCGGCCGGGCGCTGCGCACGGTGATGCGCGATGCGCGTGGCCATTTCGCCATCGCCCGCCTGCGCGGTGGCGATGTAGAGTACTTCCCTGCCGGACTCGCGGGCCAGCTTTTCTGCATGGGCGCTCTTGCCGGAACGGGCGCCGCCGAAGACCAGGGTGCGCGTCATGGCGCTGTTACCACTCGGTGCCGATTTGTGCGCCGATGCCGGCCGCATACGCATGCTTGACGACGGCCATTTCGGTGACGGTGTCGGCGATCGCGATCAGTTCGTCCGGTGCGCCGCGGCCCGTGATGACCACGTGCTGCATGGCCGGGCGTTCCAGCAGGTCGGTGATGACCTTGTGCACGTCGAGGTAGTTGTACTTGAGGGCGATATTGAGTTCGTCAAACAGCACCAGGCCATAGCTTGGGTCGGCCAGGAAGGTCTTCGCCTGTTCCCATGCCAGTTCAGCCTTTTCGATGTCGCGCTCGCGGTTCTGCGTTTCCCATGTATAGCCTTCGCCCATCGCATGAAAACTGATTTCGTCGGGGAAGCGGCGCAGGAATTTTTCTTCGCCCGTCGACATGGCGCCCTTGATGAACTGCACCACGCCCACTTTCATGCCGTGGCCCATGGCGCGGATGGCCATGCCGAAGCCGCTCGAACTCTTGCCCTTGCCATTGCCCGTGTTGACGATGATGATGCCGATTTCCTTGTCGGCCTTGGCGATGGCCGCGTCGATGATGGCCTTCTTGCGTTCCATGCGCACGCGGTGGCGCTCGTTGATGGCGGCGGTGTCCGCATCGATGTTTTTGTTTTCGCTCATGTCAGTCCTCTTTTGGTATGAATATCTTGCGTTTGCCGTGCTCGATGATCTCGATAGGGTGGCCCAGGTAGTCGCCCAGGATGGACGCCTGCATCACGTCGGCCACGGGGCCAGCCAGCCAGCCGCCATCGCCCATCAGCAGCAGCGCATGGGTCGAGACGCTGTGCGCCAGGTTCAGGTCATGCCCCACCATGACCACGGTTTTATTCTGTTCGCGGCACAGTCTGGCCAGCAGGCCCATGACGCTGACCTGGTGCGCCAGGTCCAGCGCGTTGGCCGGTTCATCGAGCAGCAGCAAGGGCGTATCTTGCGCCAGCATGGCGGCGATCGCCACGCGCTGGCGTTCGCCGCCGGACAGGCTGCGCACGTCGCGCTCGGCCAGGTGTTCCACTTCCATCGAGGCCAGCGCCGCCAGGGCGATGCGCTGGTCGTCGCTGCCTTCCCAATAGTGATTGTCGTGATACGGGTGGCGCGCCGACAGCACCGTTTCGATCACGCGGTACGAGAACGCGTCGTGGCGCGCCTGCGCCAGGAAAGCCCGTTCGCGCGCCAGCTCTTCCAATGGCCAGTCGATCAGGGCGCGGCCCTGTATCGTCACGTGGCCGGCATCCGGTTCGCGCAAGCCGGCCAGGGTGCGCAGCAAGGTGCTTTTGCCAGCGCCGTTGCGGCCGATCACGCTCCAGCATTCGCCATCCCTGATTTGCCAGATGAGGTTTTCCACGAGGGAGCGTGTGCCCGCTTTCAGGCCGAGTTGGTAGGTGCGTATCATGCTTGTTTCATCGCCTGCGCAAACGGTGCAATTGGTACAGGAAGACGGGCGCACCGATCATGGCTGTCACCACGCCGACGGGCAGCTGCAAGGGTGCCAGCACGGTGCGCGCCAAGGTATCGGCCAGTACGAGGAAGGTGCCGCCAGCCAGCGCGGCGGCCGGTATCAGCAGGCGGTGGTCGGGGCCGCAGGCAAAGCGCAGCGCATGCGGCACGATCAGACCGACGAAGCCCACGCTGCCGGCGCTGGTGACGGCGCTGGCCGTAAGCAGGCCGGAACAGAAAAACAGGCCCTTGCGCAGCGCGCCCACGCGCACGCCCAGGGTGCTGGCCGCTTCCGCGTGCAGCGCCATGACGTTCAGCGAGCGCGCGCAGCGCAAGGCGAAGACGAGGGCGCCGGCCAGGACCAGCCACGGCATCAGCCGCGCAGGTGCGCCGGACAGGTCGCCGATCATCCAGAACACCATGCTGCGCAAGCGGCTTTCCGGGGCGATGGACAGCATCAGGGTGACGATGGCCATGCAGGCCGAAGCCAGGATCACGCCCGTCAGCAGCAAGAGCGAGGCGCCGCCTTCGGCCGCCGTGCCACCGCGCAGGTCGCGCCGGGCAAAGAAGTACAGCAGCATGGAGACGCCGACGGCGCCGGCAAAGGCGGCCGCATCGACCACCCACAGCGCGCACATGAACAGCAGCGCGGCCAGCGCACCGACGGAAGCGCCGGCGGAAATGCCCAGTACATACGGGTCCGCCAGGGGATTGCGCAGCAACGCCTGCATCATCAGGCCCGCCAGCGACAGCGCCGCGCCGGTGACAAAGGCAGTCAGCGCGCGGCCTAGGCGCAGGTCGAGCAGGGTGGAGGCGAGGGTGTCGGTCTTGCCCTGTACGACATGGAACAGGGCGGAAGGCAGGTCGGCGAACGGGATCGCGATCGAGCCGATCATGCCGGAGAAAATCAGGCTGGCAATCGCGCACACGATCAGCACCGTGAGGATCACGGTGGCGCGGTGGCGCATATTGCGGAAAAATGGGTGCATGTACTGCCTTAAAAACGGGGACTGCAGAACTGCATCTGCGGGCGATGACAACAATGCCATCGCCCGCAGCTTACATCATTACTACGTGCTTATTTCATGCCGTAGCGCACACCGACGAAGACTTTCGAACCTGGTGTCGCGTAGAAGCGGGCCAGTTCGTAGTCCTTGTTGGCGATATTGTTCCAGCGTGCCAGCACCGACCAGTCGCGGGCGAACTGGTAGGTGGCGTACAGATTGACCAGGCCATAGCCGCCCAGGACGTTCTTGTTGGCGGCATCGTCGAAACGCTTGCCCGACAGCTGCCATTCGGCGCCCGAGGTCAGCGCGCCCAACGTGTAGTCGACGGCGAAGTTGGCGTGTTTCTTGGCGCGGCGTACCAGTTGCTTGTCCTTGGTTTCATCGCGTGGATCTTGCAGATCGATGTTGCCGCTGACGTTGAACGCGCCGAACTTGCGTGCACCCGCGATCGTCAGGCCTTCCAGCAGCGCCTTGTTGACGTTGTAGGCGCAGCCGTAGCCGGTGAACAGCGGATCGGGACAAGGCGAGGTATTGACCAGCAGGTCGGTGACCTTGTTGTGGTAGTAGCTGGCGCTCAGTTTCGACACGCCGTCGTCGTAACGCAGACCCACTTCGACGTTGCGGCCCTGTTCCGGTTTGTTCGTCGCCAGGCCATAGCCCGGGTAGTACAGTTCATTGAAGGTCGGTGCGCGGAAGCTGGTGCCGTAGCTGGCGCTGGCGCGCAATGCGTTGGTGATGCGGTAGCCGTAGGCGACGCTGCCCGTGTTGTGCGTGCCGAATGCGGAACTGTCGTCACTGCGGCCGCTGATGTTGAACAGATGCGCGCCGCGCACCATGTTGTACGCCGCTGCGAAGGACTTGGTATGGCGTGCGCCCGTGACTTCCGGCGTGCTGCTCGACGTGACGTCTTCATCGCGGTAGCTGGCCAGCAGCTGCAGGTTGTCGCGCCCGATGCGGATGTCGTTCTGCCAGGTTATATCGGTCTGCTTGGTGTCGATCTGGCTCTTGCCCCACGAGCCGGCGCTGCTGTCGTCGCCCGACTTGTCGCGTGCTTCCGCATAACGCAGTTCGCTGGTCCAGTTGGGCAGGAATTCGTTCTTCGTGAAGACCGAAATGTTTTCCAGTTTCTGGTTGCTGCGCGCATCGTAGCCAGGACCGGCGTCGTACTGGGCTTTCAGCTTGCTGTTCAACAGGACCAGGCCGACTTCATGGCCCTTGGCCATCTGGTAGCCGAACTGGCCGCTGAAGCTTTCCTTGTCGTAGCCGTCTTTGTCCGGATTGTAGGTGTACTCAGGCGATGCACCGATCTTCGAAGCCGAGAAGCCATCCGATTTTTCCTTGCCAGCCGCCAGCGCATAGCTGAAGCTGTTCGGACCGCCGGTGGAACCTGCCACCTGGGCTTCGACCTGGCGCGTGTTGTTACTGCCGTAACCGGCGAAAGCAGAGACGCGCGCGGCGCCGTCGCCTTTCTTCGTGAAGATCTGGATCACGCCACCGATGGCGTCCGCACCGTACATGGTACTCAGTGGGCCGTAGACGATTTCAATGTGGTCGATGCTGGAAAGGGGCAGGGCGCTCCAGTTGGCCGTACCCAGGGTGGACGAACCAATGCGCACGCCGTCAACCAGCACGATATTCTGGTTGCTGTTCGCGCCGCGAATGAAGACGCTGGCCGCGGTGCCTGCGCCGCCGTTGCGCGCCACTTCGATGCCGCGTTGTTTTTGCAGCAGGTCGACAATCGAGCTGGCGCCCGAGCGCGCGATGTCGTCCGAGCTGATGGTCTGCGTATCGCTCAATACTTCGCTCAGGTGTTGCGGGTAGCGGCTGGCGGTGACGACGACGGGATCGAAGGTGTCTGGCGTGGCTTGGGCGAAAGCGGCAGGCGCGGCAATGGCTAGCGCGAGCGACGTGAGCGCCGCGTGGCGGGAAACAGCATGGGTCATGATAGTTTTCAGTAAGTAATATGCAACCAGCCGACGTCCCCGTAGGCCAGATTGAACAGAAGTGGGAACTGAAGATGACGATCGAAGATGGCCATGGGCCATTCGGATCGCGAACATCCCCGTTCGCACACTTCCACCTGTCCTGGCCGGTATCCGGGCTGGCAAGTGCGGCTATCCCACCTTCCCATGCTCGATGATTGCAAGCACAGTGGTTGTCAGAGATAGCTTGTCGCCCGCGTCCTGTTGGGAGGGGCGACACTTGCTTACCGTTGCGGGGGCAGCACACGTTCGCCGCGAGCGCGGCATCGTGTTTCCCGTTTAACTGCGCTCATGGACATGAACGCGGGCACCAAAACCCCGCCATTATACGTGCAGTGGGCGTGGACTGAAATGGCTGGCTGGGCGCTTCGATATCAGAAATCGACGACGACCGTCGCACCGTAGGCGATTTTATGGGCGGAACGGGCGGCCAGCAGGGCAGTTTCCTCCAATGGCAGCCGGGCTTGCAATGCCGACAGCAGGCGGATGGTGCCCGCATGGCAGATGATGATGGCCGTTTCGTGTTGTTCGCGCAACAGATCGCCTAAAAACGCATCGACGCGGGCAGCCATCGCCAGCACGTTCTCGCCGCCGCCGGGCCGGTACCAGGCCAGGTCGGCCGCCCAGGCATCGATGTCCGCGCGCGCAATCGCGTGCCAGGGCTGCATTTCCCAGGCGCCGAAATCCATTTCGACCAGCCGCGCATCAAGGTGCAGGGCGCTGGAGGGCAAGTCTTGCGCCAATGCTGACGCCAGGCCGGCGCAGCGGCGCAGCGGACTGGCGTAGAGCGGCACGCCGGCCGGCAAAGTCGCTTGCAGGCTGGCGCGCACCGTGGCCATTTCGTGCGGCGCCACCGCCACGTCGCTGCGGCCATAGCAGGTGCCGCTGGTCACCTGCGGCGTGGGGTGGCGAACGAGGATCAGGCGCATGCTTGTTCAGTAGAAGCGCAATGGAGGCTGGAAGCTGGAAAGGATTGCCAGGTAAATCGCCACTTCCGCCACCTGCTGTACGGCGCCCAGGCAGTCGCCCGTATAGCCTTGCAGGCGGCGCTGGCATTTGCGGCCCAGCCAGAATGCGGCAGCCGCCGCCGCCACGATAGCAAAGACCAGCGTGGCCCAATAGAATATTCCCAGCAGGCCGCAGGCGATGGCAGGTAGCAGACCGCAGACGGCGGCGATGATGAATTCTCCCGTAGTCATCTCCTGCGCCATCGGCTTGGCCTTGCCTTCATCGCGTGCATAATCCATGGCCCAGATCAGCGAGACGGCGGCCAGGCGCGAGAGTGGATGAGCGATGAATAAGGTGGCTACCACCGTGGCAGGCGGCAGCGAAACGAGCGCCGCGCATTTGATTGCCAGCAGGCACAGGATGCCGATCGCGCCATACGCGCCGATGCGCGAATCCTTCATGATTTCCAGCACCCGTTCGCGCGTCAGGCCGCCGCCGAAACCGTCGCACATGTCGGCAAAGCCGTCTTCATGGAAAGCGCCCGTCAGGTAAATGCCGGCGGCGACGGCCAGCAGCACGGCCACCGCCGAAGGCAGGAGCCAGCTTGCCAGCAGATACACGACGCCACTGATGGCGGCCACCACGACGCCCACCAATGGAAAGTAGCGCGAAGCGTGCTGCAGCCATGCTGGCTCGAAACCCACCCAGCGAGGGATGGGCAGGCGCGTGAAGAACTGCAGCGCGATGAAGAATAATCGGCATTGATGGATGGCGGCGGAAACGGGATTGGCCATCGTCTTAGTCTGGCGTGGACTTTTCGCTGACCTGGGCCGAGGCAAACGTCGCCATCTCGCGCATGAAGTTGACGGCCGCGTGCAGCAGCGGCAAGGCCAGCGCCGAACCCGTGCCTTCACCGAGGCGCAAATCGAGCTGCAACAGCGGACGTGCTTCCAGGCTGGCCAGCAACTGGCGGTGGCCATTTTCATCGGAGCAGTGCGAAAACACGCAGTAATCGAGAATGGCCGGCTGCAAACGGGCTGCCACCAGCAGGGCGCTGCTGACGATAAAGCCGTCGATCAGCAAGATCATGCGCCGTTCGGCCGCTTTGAGCATGGCGCCGGCCATCATGGCGATTTCGAAGCCGCCAAAGGTGGCCAGCACGTCGAGTGGCGCATTGACTGCCGCATGATGGGCGACGGCCGCTTCGATCACCTGCTGTTTGTGCAGTATCCCTTCCTTCGACAGGCCGGTGCCGGCGCCCACGCAGTCGGCGATGAGTGTGCCGGTCAGCTTGTGCATCAGTGCGGCGGCGGCCGTGGTGTTGCCGATACCCATTTCGCCAAAGCCCAGCACATTGCCATCCAGTGTGGCGACCAGGTCCATTCCCGCTTGCATGGCGGCCAGGCATTGCTCCTCGCTCATGGCGGGCTCTTTGGCAAAGTTGCGGGTGCCTGGGCCTTGCTTGCGGTCGAGCAAGCCGTCGCGTGAGCCAAAGTCATGGTTCACGCCGGCGTCTACTATATAGAGGGCGCAATCGCTCTGGCGGGCGAAGACATTGATAGCGGCGCCGTTGCCGAGGAAGTTCTCCACCATTTGCCACGTCACGCTTTGCGGATAGGCGGAAATGCCTTCGGCGACGACACCATGGTCGGCCGCGAAAACGATGATGGCGGGCTGGCGCAATGCCAGTTGCGTGCTTTGCTGGATCAGGCCGATCTGGCGGGCCAGGGTTTCCAGCATGCCGAGACTGCCCAGCGGCTTGGTCTTGCTATTGATGGCGTGTTCGAGGGCGCTGGACAGGGTGGGATTGGCGGTAGAGGTAATGTGTGGGATAGGCATGGGAATCTATATGGATGAGGCAGGGTATGGTTGGCACTACGATATCACACAGCAATATTTGCCCAGATGCAAATTAGCGCTTGCGGGGAGTTCG
>NZ_JAZHPB010000008.1:0-297047 GCF_036543145.1 Janthinobacterium sp. LS2A | reverse complement strand
CTACTACCCAGCCCCGGAAGGCCGTCCCTTTTGTGCCGCAAACTAGTGCGTCTCATCGGGGAGGCGAATCATATCAAAGACCGTCGAAGTTTGGCAAGCGCTTTTCCAGGAAAGCGTGCATGCCTTCTTTTTGCGCCGGCGTACCGAAGGCGGCCTGGAACAAACGGCGCTCGTAGGCGACACCATCGGTCAAGGTCGTTTCAAAGGCGCGGTTGACGCAATCCTTGATCATCATGGCAACCGAAGTCGGCATGGCGGCGATGGTCTTGGCGGCGGCCAGGGTTTCTTCCAGCAATTTATCTGCCGGCACCACGCGCGACACGAGGCCGATGCGTTCCGCCTCGGCGGCATCGATGGTGCGCGCCGTCAGCAGCAAGTCCATGGCCTTGGCCTTGCCGATGGCGCGCGGCAAACGCTGCGTACCGCCCGCGCCCGGCGTGACGCCAACCTTGATTTCCGGCTGGCCGAACTTGGCGCTGTCGGCGGCGATCAGGAAATCGCACATCATGGCCAGTTCGCAGCCGCCACCGAGCGCATAGCCGGCCACGGCGCCCACCACCGGTTTGCCCACGCGCAAGATATGCTCCCAGTTACGGCTGATGTAGCCTTGGGTATAGGTATCCGGGTAGGTGTAATCGGCCATGGCCGCGATGTCGGCGCCGGCGGCAAATGCTTTTTCGCTGCCCGTGAGCACGATGCAGCCGATACTCTCGTCGGCGTCGAACTTCAGCAAGGCGTCGCCCAGCTCATTCATCATGTTCTCGTTCAAGGCGTTCAGGGCCTTGGGGCGGTTCAGGCGGATGACCGCCACTTTGTCCTGGATATCGATGATCAGGTCTTCGTATTGCATGGTGTCTCCTCTCGATGAACGGTGCAACGATTGTAGCGGCTAACGGCAGCGGCGCGGCAGGTGCGCTGCTATTATTGTGAGCCCGATCTTTTTTATCGAGCAGCATATTTTCTCTTCCCTCTTCCAGTATTGCGCCAGCTACCTGCGCGGCGACGGCAGCGCCGCCAGCGTCAATTTCCGCCGCCTGTGGTTCAGCAACGGCCTCAATTGCTTCGGCGCCCAGATCACCTCGCTGGCCCTGCCCCTGTGCGCGGTGCTCTTGCTGCATGCGACGCCGGAACAGATGGGCGTGCTGGTTGCGCTGCAGGCGCTGCCGTTCGCCCTGTTCGGCTTGCCCGTCGGCGTGCTGCTTGACCGGCGCAGCAAGCACCCGATCATGCTGTTCAGCGAAAGCATGTCGGGCCTGGCCCTGGCCAGCGTGGCCGTGGCTTACTGGTGCGGCGTGCTGTCGATGCCATGGTTATATATAGTGGGCTTCATCATCGGCACGGGCTTCGTCGTCGGTGGTGGCGCCGAACAGGTGTTTCTGACTTTCCTCGTGGGCCGCGATGGCTTGATCGATGCGCAGTCGAAATTTGCCGCCACCGAATCAGCTTCGCGCCTGATCGGTCCCGGCCTGGCCGGCGTACTCGTGCAAGTGCTGTCGGCGCCCGTCGCCATCCTGTGCACGGCGTGCGGCTATCTGGTTTCCGTTTTCAATCTGCGCGCCATGAGCGTGCGCGATCCGCGGCCAGCGCCATCCGACAAGCACGCCTTGCGCGACATCGCCGACGGCTTGCTGTTCGTCTGGCGCGAACCGCTGCTGCGCGCGCTGGCCTGGGGCGCCGGCATCTGGCACTTCCTGTTTTACGCCAGCATGGCCTTGACGGTGCTGTTTGCCACGCGCGACCTGGGCATGAGCCCTGGCGTGCTGGGCATGACGCAGATGCTCGGCGGCGCCGGCGTCCTGCTCAGCGCCTTCATCGTCAAGCCCTTGACGCAGCGCTATGGCGCCGGCCGCACCATCCTGCTCGGCCTGGCATCGACCTCGCTCTGTTTTGCCCTGACGCCCACGATACCCGCCGCGCTGTTCGGCAGCGCGGCCGCCAGCGCCGTGGCGTATGCCATCTTGATGTTCTTTTTCGATTGCGGCGTGATGCTGTTCTTTATTCCCTACCTGGGCTTGCGCCAGAAGGTCACGCCCGATCCCATGCTGGGCCGCATGACGTCGACCATGCGCTTCCTGACGGTGGCGACGGCGCCGCTGGGCGCGCTGGCCGCCGGCTGGGTAGCGGAACACTTTGGCGTGCGCAATGGCCTGGCCTGCATCGCGGCAGGCAGCATTGTGTTGACGGTCGCCATGGTGTGGGGCACGCCGCTACGTAGCGTGCGCACCTGAAGCGATGAACGGGAATACACTGGTGAAAGATTGCCTTGGCGACACTATTCATGCCAAAGCCTGTGAGGTTTGATTTACATCAAGGTTTTAATTGATGTAAATCCATAAGCTGTCTTACATCACTTGAGGAGCACGCTATGTTTAACACCATCTTATTTCCCACCGACGGCTCGCCGTTGTCCGACAAAGCCGCCGAGACCGCCCTCGCCTTCGCCCAATTGAACAAGGCCAAGCTGGTCGCCATCAGCGTGGTACAGCCGTTCCCGTTCTCGCCGATGGCGGACGGCGGCATCGTGCTCGACGCCAGCCTGTATGAACAGCAGATGCAGGAAGCGTCGCAACGCGCCATCGACAAGATCGGCGCAGCGGCAGGCGCCGCCGGCGTGCCTTTCGAAGGCGTGGTGGCCGTGTCGCCGAGCCCGCACGATGAAATCGTCAACGCGGCGCAAACCTACCATTGCGACATCATCCTGATGGCTTCGCACGGCCGCAAGGGTTTGAACAAGCTGTTCGTGGGCAGCGAAACGCAAAAAGTGCTGGCCCACACCCACTTGCCAGTGATGGTCTTGCGCTAAGCCACACCACGAACTGCCCGGCGACGCTTTCCCTAGCGCGCCGGCGCCTGCTTCGGCAACAACACCCACACGGCGCCGCTCTGCTTCATGCGGCCCGCATTCTCGGCCGCTTCCGCGCCAAAACCAAAGAAGTAATCGACACGGATCGGCCCGCGAATGGCGCCGCCCGTATCCTGCGCCATCACCAGGCGCTGCATGGGAATCTCGCTATTGGCTTGCGTGGTGGACAGGAACACGGGCGCGCCCAGCGGCAAGAAGCGCGAATCAATGGCCACCGAACGCTGCGGCGTCAATGGCACGCCAAGCGCCCCCTTCGGCCCCACTTTCGGGTCGGGCAAACGCTCTTCCTTGAAGAAGACATAGCTGGGATTGGCGTTGAACAATTCATCCTTGCGCGTGGGATGGCCGGCGATCCACGCCTTGATGCCCTGCGCGGACGCCTGGCTCAAGGTCAGCTCTCCCTTGTCGACCAGGTAGCGGCCGATCGATTTGTACGGATGGCCATTCTGGTCAGCGTAGGCCACGCGCACGGTTTCCTGCGTATCGGTCAGCTGCACGCGGCCGGAACCCTGCACCTGCAGGAAGAAGGCCTCGACTTCATCATCCACCCACAACAATTCCTTGCCCGTGACGGACGTGGCGCGCTCGATGTCGGCGCGGGTCGCATACGGGATCACCTTCTTGCCGACCAGCTTGCCCCGCAAGCGCATGTTCTTCAATTCCGGATACACGCCGGACAAATCCACCGAGACGAGGTCGTCGGGCACCTTGTACAGCGGTGTCTGGTATGGGCCGCCCCGCTTGCGCGCCCCGTGCAGCAGCGGTTCGTAGTAGCCGGTTACCAAGCCGGTACTGGCGCCATCGGCCGTGATGACTTGATTCGGCACAAAGAAGGTCTCGAAGAACAGGCGGATGGCCTTGTCGCTGTCGGCATTCACCTGGCGCGCGATCGTGCACGATTCCTTCCAGTCCGGACGTTTCACAAGCACGCCGCACGACGCCATGAAGGCGGGCCAGGCGGCGCGCATGTCGTCGCGGGCCCAGCCAGGCAAGGCGGAAAATTTGGCGGGCACGAAGGTGGGTGCCGCCACATCCGCGGCGTCCTTGGCGTCGGCCGGCTTGGCCGGAACCGGCCTGACGACGGTCGGCGCGATGGGCGGCGCCTTGCCGCTGGCAGCGGGCGGCGCGGGCGGCGTGGTACAGGCGGACAACGCAAGCGCGACGGCGCCGATTGAAACGGGTAGACTACCGCGTGTCAACAGACGGCGGGTAAATACTAAGCTGCGGGTAAATAACATAGGGGTGCGTATGTGGATCTTGATGATAGAGGCGCTGGTGGCGTTCTTCTTGCTGGCATTTATAGTCTGGTGGACCATGTATTCGGGTAAAAAACCCGCACCGCCGGCGCGCAAGCAGCTCGGCGAAGAACAGGACAGCACCGAAAAACTGAAGTAAGGGGCGCAAGCCCCCCGGCGTTGCGTCAATGCAGGGTGCGCGGCACCGACAGCACGAACTCGGGAATCGGCGCTTCAAACTGATGGCCATCTTCGGCCACGCAGAAATACTCGCCGTGCATCGAACCTTGCGGCGTGCCCAGCATGGTGCCGCTCGTGTATTCGAACTGTTCGCCCGGCTGCAGCAGCGGCTGGTGGCCGACGGCGCCCAGGCCGCGCACCTCTTCCACCTTGTTGTTCGCATCCGTGATGACCCAGTGGCGCGAAATCAGTTGCGCGCCAGCCGTGCCCGTGTTGACGACGCGGATCGTGTAGCTGAACACGTGCCGCCCCTGGTCCGGTGCCGATTGCTCGGGCAGGTATTGCGTCTTGACCGTTACCGTAAATTCATAAGTCGCCATCGTCATTCCTATTCAGACATTGCAGTCATTATGGCGGCGCGTGTGCCGCATTGGCCACGGCGTGCCGCGTATTCTGTGTTTCATCGTGCTTCAATAAGGCATGGCAGCGGCGTCAAGCGTAAAATAGCGCATCTTCGCATTTTCTATCCTTTGGCTACTCCACCATGACTACATTCCGTATCGCTCCCAGCATCCTGTCCGCCGACTTTGCCCGCCTGGGCGAGGAAGTGCGCAACGTCGTTACCGCCGGCGCCGACATCATCCACTTCGACGTGATGGATAACCATTATGTGCCGAACCTGACCATCGGCCCGCTGGTGTGCGAAGCGATCCGCCCGCACGTGCAAGTGCCCATCGACGTGCACCTGATGGTCAAGCCTGTCGATCGCATTATCCCGGATTTCGCCAAGGCTGGCGCGAACATCATCACCTTTCACCCGGAAGCGTCGGATCACGTCGACCGCTCCTTGCAGCTGATCCGCGACAATGGCTGCAAATCGGGCCTGGTATTCAACCCGGGCACGCCGCTGCACTACCTGGAACACGTGATGGACAAGATCGACATCATCCTGATCATGTCCGTCAACCCGGGCTTCGGCGGCCAGTCCTTCATCCCGCAGGCGCTGAAGAAAATCGCCGAAGCGCGCCGCATGATCGACGAATCGGGCCGTGACATCATGCTGGAAGTCGATGGCGGCATCAAGATCGACAACATCGCCGCTGCCGCCGCTGCCGGCGCCGACACCTTTGTCGCCGGCTCGGCCATCTTCGGCAAGCCCGACTACAAAGCCGTCATCGACGCCATGCGCGCCGAGCTGGCAGCCGTCAAGGGCGCCTGATGCAAGCGGGCACGGTGAAAGACCACGTACTGACCGGCGTGCGCGCCGCCATCATCGACCTCGATGGCACGATGCTCGACACCGTGCCCGATTTCCATGTCGCCATCAACGGCATGCGCGCCGAACTGGACCTGGCGCCCATCAGCGCCGACGCCATCAAGCTGATGGTCGGCAAGGGCTCGGAAAACCTGATCCGCACCGTACTGGCGCTCGACTTCGACGCGGCCGGCGTGGAACAGCGTTTCGAGCAGGCGATGGACGGCTACCAGCGCCATTACCTGGCCATCAACGGCCAGTTCAGCACCCTGTACCCGGACGTGGAAGCGGGGCTGGCGGCGATGAAGGCGGCGGGCCTGCGCCTGGCCTGCGTCACCAACAAGCCGATCGCCTTCGCCCTGCCCCTGCTGAAGCAGAAAAATCTCGACCAGTATTTCGAGATCGTCTACGGCGGCGATTCGCTGCCGAGGAAGAAACCGGACCCGCTGCCGCTGCTGCAAGTGTGCGCGGACTTCGACCTGGCGCCCGCCAAAGTGGTGGCCATCGGCGACTCCTCGAACGACGCGCAAGCGGCCAGGGCTGCGGCTTGTCCCGTACTGACGGTACCCTATGGCTACAATCACGGACACTCTATACACGATACCGATTCCGATGGTATAGTAAAGACACTGCTCGAAGCAGCCCGTTTTATTAGCATGCAAAACTAACCGGCATACTGACCAAACCCACCACCATATCGTGAACACGTTTCTCATCAAAAAACACAATGTCACCCAAACCGGCTCGATTGAGGCCTGGCTTTGGCGACGCTGGCAATCCTGGCAGGCTTAAGGGCCGAGCCGTTACGATTGCTGCCGGCTGCACCCGTATAGTTTGCGCATATTGCGCCTGTTGCGTGCCCCGGCAAGTTTTTTGATAACCCACCGCAGGGTTTGTGCACTATGCACATGCATACCCTGACGGCATGGAGAGAAACATGACCGAACTCGAATTCAAATCGCTGTCCCAGCAAGGCTACAACCGCATCCCCCTGATCGCAGAAGCGTTCGCCGACCTGGAAACCCCGCTCACCCTGTACCTGAAACTGGCACAGTCCCAACAAGGCGGCAAGAACACCTTCCTGCTCGAATCCGTCGTCGGCGGCGAACGCTTCGGCCGCTATTCCTTCATCGGCTTGCCCGCCACGACCGTGTTGCGCAGCCATGGCAAGCGCACCGAGATCGTCAAGAACGGCGTCGTGATCGAAGAGCACGAAGGCAATCCGCTCGACTTCATCGAACAGTACCAGTCGCGCTTCAAGGTGGCCCTGCGCCCCGGCATGCCGCGCTTCTGCGGCGGCCTGGCCGGCTACTTCGGCTACGACACCGTGCGCCACATCGAGAAAAAACTGGCCGGCGGCGCGCCGAAAGATGACTTGAAGCTGCCCGACATCCAGCTGATGGTGACGGAAGAACTGGCCGTCATCGACAACCTGTCCGGCAAGCTCTACCTGATCGTCTACGCCGATACGACGCAGCCCGAATCGTTTTCGAAAGCGCAGCAGCGCCTGAAGGATTTGCGCATGATGCTGCGCCGCGGTGTCGATGCGCCCGTCACCAGCGCGTCCGTGCGCACGGAAACCATCCGCGACTTTTCCAAGGAAGACTACCTGAAGGCCGTCGCCAAGGCGCATGAATACGTGATGGCGGGCGACCTGATGCAGGTGCAGATCGGCCAGCGCATCCGCAAGCCGTATGTCGATTCGCCACTGACTTTGTACCGCGCCTTGCGTTCGCTCAACCCTTCGCCGTATATGTACTTCTATAATTTCGGCGACATGCAGATCATCGGCGCCTCGCCCGAGATCCTGGTGCGCAACGAGAAGACGGCGGACGGCGGCAAGAAAGTCACCTTGCGTCCCATCGCCGGCACCCGTCCGCGCGGCGCCACGCCCGAGCGCGACGCCGAACTGTCGGCCGAGCTGCTGGCCGACCCGAAAGAGATCGCAGAGCACGTGATGCTGATCGACCTGGCGCGCAACGATATCGGCCGCATCGCGGAGACGGGCAGCGTACACGTCACCGACCGCATGGTTATCGAAAAATACTCGCACGTGCAGCACATCGTCTCGAACGTGGAAGGCACCCTCAAGGAGGGCCTGTCGAACCTGGACGTGCTGCGCGCGACCTTCCCCGCCGGCACCCTGACGGGCGCGCCGAAAGTGCGCGCCATGGAAGTGATCGACGAACTGGAAATCACCAAGCGCGGCATCTACGGCGGCGCCTGCGGCTACCTGTCGTTTGGCGGCGAAATGGATGTGGCCATCGCCATCCGCACGGGCGTGGTCAAGGACGGCATGCTGTACGTGCAGGCCGCGGCCGGCATCGTGGCCGACTCCATCCCCGAAATGGAATGGCAGGAAACGGAAAACAAGGCGCGCGCCGTGCTGCGCGCCGCCGAACAAGTGCAAGATGGCCTGGATGGAGGGTTTTAAGATGCTGCTCATGATCGACAACTACGACTCCTTCACCTACAACATCGTGCAGTATTTTGGCGAACTGGGCGAAGACGTGCGGGTCTACCGCAACGATGAAATCACGATCGAACAGATCGAGGCGCTGAACCCGGACCGCATCTGCATCTCGCCCGGCCCGAAAGCGCCGGCGCAGGCTGGCATTTCGGTGGCAGTGCTCAAGCACTTTGCCGGCAAGAAACCGATACTGGGCGTGTGCCTGGGCCACCAGGCCATCGGCGAAGCGTTTGGCGGTAAAGTCATCCGCGCCAAGCAAGTCATGCATGGCAAGACTTCCCTCATCGCGCATACAGGCGTGGGTGTCTTCAAGGACATCCCCAGCCCCTTCACAGTGATCCGCTACCACTCTTTGGCGATCGAACGCGCCTCGCTGCCTTCCTGCCTGGAAGTGACGGCGTGGACGGACGACGGCGAAATCATGGGCGTGCGCCACCGGGAATACGATATCGAGGGCGTGCAGTTCCACCCCGAATCGATCCTCTCGGAGCACGGCCACGCCCTGCTGAAGAATTTCCTCGAGCGCTGATCCCATGCGCACGCCACGGCGTGCCATCAGTGTCCTCCTGCGCCATCATTGAAGAAGGAAGCATCATGCCGATCACACCACAAGAAGCCCTGCTGCGCTGCATCGAACACCGCGAGATCTTTCACGACGAAATGCTGTACCTGTTCCGCCAGATCATGTCCGGCGAAATGTCGCCCACCATGATCGCGGCCCTCACCATGGGCCTGCGCGTGAAAAAGGAAACCATCGGCGAAATCGCCGCCGCCGCGCAAGTGATGCGCGAGTTTTCCACCAAGGTGCCCATGGCCGACACCACCAACCTGCTCGACATCGTCGGCACGGGCGGCGACGGCGCGCACACTTTCAACATTTCCACCGCCTCGATGTTCGTGGCGGCCGCCGCCGGCGCGCGCGTGGCCAAGCATGGCGGGCGCAGCGTGTCGTCCTCGTCCGGCAGCGCCGACGTGCTCGATTCCTTGGGCGTCAACATCAACCTGCAGCCCGAGCAGATCGCCCAGTCGATCGCGCAAACGGGCATCGGCTTCATGTACGCGCCGAACCACCATGCGGCCATGAAGCATGCGGCGCCCGTGCGCAAGGAGCTGGGGGTGCGCACGATTTTCAATATCCTCGGGCCGCTGACCAACCCGGCCGGCGCGCCGAACATCTTGATGGGCGTGTTCCACGCCGACCTGGTCGGCATCCAGGTGCGCGTGCTGCAGCGCCTGGGAGCGCAGCATGCGATCGTCGTGTATGGCCGCGACAATATGGATGAAGTGTCGCTCGGCGCCTCTACCCTCGTCGGTGAACTGGTCAACGGCGAAATCCGCGAATATGAAATCCATCCGGAAGACTTCGGCATGTCGATGATCGCCAGCCGTAACCTGAAGGTGGCCGATTCCATCGAATCGAAAGCGAAGATGATGGAAGCACTGCGCGGCGAGCCCGGAGCCGCTGCCGACATCGTCGCCCTGAACGCGGGCACGGCGCTGTATGCAGCCGGCGTGGCCAGCTCGATCGAAGACGGCCTGGCACGTGCGCGCACCGCCGTCAGCTCGGGTGCGGCCTTGGCGAAACTCGACCAATTCGTGCAGGTGACGCAGCAGCTGGGCACCCCGGCGCAAGCGTAAGTCCTCCGCCCTCCTTTATAGAATAGCGACCATCATGTCCGACATACTCGATAAAATCCTGGCCGTCAAAGCCGATGAAGTGGCCAAGGCCAAAGTCCGCCGCAGCCTGGCCAGCCTGCGCGGCGATGTGGAAAGCGACAGCGAACTGCGCGCCGGCCTGCGCGGCTTTGAAGCCAGCCTGCGCCAGCACATCGCCGCCGGCAAGCCCGGCATCATCGCCGAAGTGAAAAAGGCATCGCCGTCGAAAGGCGTGATACGCGCCGACTTCCGCCCTGCCGACATCGCCGCCAGCTATGCCCAGCACGGCGCGGCCTGCCTGTCCGTGCTGACGGACGAGCAGTTCTTCCAGGGCTCCGTGGAGTATCTGCAGCAGGCGCGCGCCGCCTGCGCCATCCCCGTGCTGCGCAAGGATTTCATGGTCGACATGTACCAGATCTATGAAGCGCGCGCCATGGGCGCCGACTGCATCCTCCTGATCGTCGCGGCACTCGACCATGGCTTGATGGCGGAGATGGAAGCGTGCGCCCACGAACTGGGCATGGGCGTGCTGATCGAAAGCCACGACGGTGAAGAACTGACGGCGGCCCTCAAGCTCAAGAGCGCACTGATCGGCATCAACAACCGCAACCTACGCACGTTCGACACGTCGCTGGAAACGACACTCGGCCTGCTGCCGCGCATCCCGCAAGACAAATTGATCATCACGGAATCGGGCATCCACAGCACGGCCGACGTGCAACGCATGCGCGATGCGCACATCCACAGTTTCCTCGTGGGTGAAGCGTTCATGCGCGCGCCAGACCCCGGCGTGGAGCTGGAACGCCTGTTCAGTTAAACCGTGGTAGGCTGGCAGCCATGAGACACGCGATCACCGTTCTTGCCGCCGCCAGCCTGCTGGCAGCCTGCCAAAGTACGCCGCCACCAGCGGCGAACATGCCCACGTCCACGTCCTCTCGCACGCCGGCCGCGATAAAGCTGGCCGCCAGCATCGACGCCTACAAATCGCTGGTGGCGCAGCAGATCATGGCGGCCAACGCTGAATACACGTTCAGCGGGCGCTTGCCGCCCATGCTGCCGGCCATCGTCGTGCTCGACCTGAGCGTGGGCCCTAACGGCGAACTGAAAAGCGTGCACGTGCACCGTTCGCGCAACAGCGAAGCATCTGCCGCCGCGCTGGCCGCCGTGCGGCGTGTGCAAAACGCGTTTCCACCGGCCGAACACCTGATGCGCCGCCACGCCCGGACCTTCGATTTTTCCGAAACCTTCCTGTTCAACGACCAGTACCGCTTCCAGCTGCGGACATTGTCCGGCCCTCAGTAAGCGCGCAGGCATCGAGTTCGATACGGTCGCGTCCCCGCTCCTTGGCCAGGTACAGGGCCGCATCGGCGCGCGACAGCAACTGTTCCAGCCCTTCCACCACCGATGCCTGGCAAGCGACGCCGATGCTGACCGTACACGGTGGCAGCCCCGCATGACTGGGCTCGTGCAGCAAGGCGCGGATGCGTTCGGCCACGCCGAGCGCATTATGCGCCGGCATGTCCGGCATCAGCACGACGAACTCCTCGCCGCCGAAACGCGCCACGCAATCCGATTCGCGCAAGGCGCTGCCGATGACGGCGGCCACGTGCGCCAGCACCTGGTCGCCCACCGCGTGACCGTAGCGGTCATTGATCAATTTGAAGTAATCGAGGTCGATGCTGAGCAGTGTCAGCGGCAAACGGCGGCGGCGCAGATTGCCTGTCTCGCGCGCATAGGCGTCGCCAAAGCCGCGCCGGTTCAGCACCTGCGTCAGCGGATCGTGGGTCGAACGACGTTCCAGTATCTGCTGCAGGCGGCGCGTGGCCACCGTCATGAAGCCCACCGTCAGCAGCAGCGCCATGAAATTGGCGACCGCCAGATAGATGCCGGCCGGCGTGCCGGCCACCATCAGGTTCACGCTGGCGCCGCCATGCAGCAAGGCCGACACGCCGCGCGCCAGTACCACGACAGCTTGCATCAGCATCAGCGCGCCAAAGAAAAAACTGGAAAAGTGGCGCTCGCCATGGCGCCACACCAGCTGCACCTGGCGCGCATAAAACAGGAAGACCAGCAGGGAAAAAACCGCCACGCGCACCGAGAAATCGGGGCGCGCCAGCAGCCACCAGCTATTGCCGGCGATGGCCAGGGCGAGTATCAGCAGATAGGCGCGGCGGCTGGGCGCCAGGCCGAAGAATTTCTCCGTGCCCAGCATCGACAGGCCGATGCCGGCCACCAGCGCCGCATTGGCAGCGATCATGGACAATGCCGGCGGCAGCACCTCGCGGGTGCCGAACAGCAGGGACGCGCACACCAGCAACAGCAGACCGGCCGCCCAATGCCCGAGGCCCTGCACCTCGCGCCGGAAGCTGCGATACACCGAGAACATGACGATGCTCATCGCCCCGCACATCAGGGTCGTCATCAGCATGATGGTTCGGGGATCGAGGGTTTGCACGTTGGGCGCGATCTAAAAGAAGCAGTTCGGCAATTTTAGTTTAGTTAAAGAAAAATTAGTTCATTTGCAGTAAATATGATGACAAGAGGCCAAGGCGGCCGGCGGATACGCTGCATTGAGAAATTGCAGCCTGAAATAGAAAACCGGCCAGTGACGGCCGGTTCTCTGTCTTACCGCATGACGAACAGCTTATACAGCGCTAGGACGCTTCGGTCCCGTGGCTTTCTTTGGCGCCGGCAGCAGGGCCAGGCTGACGCCCGGCACGCGGTCGCCCTGCAGCACGGCCGCGAACGTCATCAGCTCGTCGCGGCGGAAGGCGTGAACCGCCACCTTGGCGCCGACGGCGTAGCGGCCCAAGAGGGTGTCCAGGTTGGTGCCCGTCACGCGCAAGCCATCGACGGCCACCAGCACGTCGCCCGCCGACAGGCCGGCTGCGTGGGCGGCGCCGCCCTGGTGCACCTGCGCCAGTTTGGCGTCGTTGCCGTCGCGGCCCAGGTTGACGTCCAGGCTGGCTTTTTCCGCCTTGCGCGCGTCGCTGTATTTCACGCCGAATGGTGCCAGCAGGCGCGCCAGCGGCACGTCGTCCGTGCCGCGGATGTAGCGCTCGAAGAACGGCTTCATGCGCGTGCCGGAAACTTCATCGAACAGGGCTTCGACTTCGGCCGGCGTCACGCCGCGCGCTTTGCCCTTGTAGAAATCGCGGCCATAGCGCTGCCACAACGCCTGCATCACGTCGTCCAGCGATTTTTCTCCATTTGTCTTGCTGCGGATCGTCAGGTCGAAGGCCAGCGCGATCAGCGAACCCTTGGTGTAGTAGCTGACGATGGCGTTCGGCGCGTTTTCATCCTGGCGGTAGTACTTGCCCCAGGCGTCGAAGCTGGAATCGGCCACGCTTTGCTTGGTGCGGCCGCTGCCGCGCAAGACGCTGTTGACGGTTTTTCCCAGCAGCTTGAAATAGGCCGCTTCATCGATCAGGCCCGCGCGCACCAGCATCAGGTCATCGTAATAGCTGGTGAAGCCTTCGAACAGCCACAGCAGCGGCGAGTAGCTTTCCGCCTGCAGGTTGTACGGCGCAAAGGCGGCCGGCTTGATGCGCTTGACGTTCCAGGTGTGGAAGTACTCGTGGCTGCACAAGCCCAGGAATTTCAGGTAGCCGTCGCCGATCTCCGTGCTGTTCGACGCTGTCGTCGGCAGGTCGGCGCGCGCGCAGATCAGCGCCGTCGAGGCGCGGTGTTCGAGGCCGCCGTAACCGTCGCCGACGGCCATGGTCATGAACACATAGCGGTCCATCGGCGCTTTTTTGGTTTTCGGCTCGAAGAAGGCGATCTGCGTTTCGCAGATGGCTTTCAGGTCGCGGCACAGACGGTCCAGGTCCAGGTTCGGCACCTTGCCCGTGACGACGATATCGTGCGGCACGCCATGCGCGGTGAAGGTGGCCAGCGCGAAGTCGCCCATTTCCACCGGGTGGTCGATCAGCTCATCGTAGTTGGCGGCCTGGTAGCTGCCGAAGCCATAGCGCTTCGCTTTCAGCTCCGGCAGGGTGGTGGCCACTTTCCAGGTCTTGCAGGCCGCATCCTTAGGCTGCACGATGTTCACCTCATGGGCATCGGATTCCTGGCCCAGCACGCGCAGGAACACGCTGGTGCCGTTGAAGAAGCCATGATTCTGGTCCAGGTGGGCGGCGCGCACGGACAGATCCCATGCATACACGTCGTATTCGACCGTCAACGGGCCCTTGCACGGGGCGGCTTGCCACGAGTGCTTGTCCAATTTGGTCAGCGCCACGGCCTTGCCTTCGGACTCGGCGCGGATGCTGACGATGTTGCGCGAAAATTCGCGGATCATGTAGCTGCCCGGGATCCAGGCCGGCAAGGACAGCACCTGGCCGATGGCGGCCGGCGACTTGACCGTCAACGTCACCTTGAACATGTGGCCGGCCAGGTCCGCTGCGGCGATGCTGTAGATGATGCCGGCGGCCGGTGCGGCTTTCGTCTTGGTTTTCGCAACGGCTTTGCTTGTGGCATTGCCGGAGGCTTTTGCGGTGATTTTTTTAATCGGTGCTTTCTTCATGTTTTCCTCGTGTCTGGCATGGATATTCTTCAATCGCCCGGGCGCGCCATGCACCGGCGACAAATCGTCAGGTGTATCAATATCGCGCAAGATGCCGCCGTCGTCCACTGTCACTTCGCATACGGCATGGCTGTTGACGATGCTGCGCGCGCCCTGGTCGCCATCGAGCGCCAGCAGCAGCGGCAAGTGATAGGCGCCAAACGCGACAGGATTGCCGCGCCGTCCCTCGAACACGGGCACGGCGATGTGCGCGCCATCGCCAATGGCTTGCGACAAGGCGGCGATTGTAGCCGCTTCCACGAAAGGCATGTCGCCCAGAGCGATCAGCCAGCCCGGCGCGCCGCGTACGTAATCGATGGCGCAGGTGAGCGAGGCGGCCATGCCCGTGTCGGCATCATGACAGACGCGCACTTCGCAGCCCAGCGCGCCGAGCACGCGCGCCACCTGCGTGTCGTCGGCACGCACCACGGCCAGCACGCGCGGCAAGGCGGCCAGCATGGCTTTTGCTGCCGCCACCACCACGGGCAATCCCGCATGCGGGCCTTCGGCCAGCGGCTGCAATAATTTGTTCTGTACGCCGGAAGGGTCGAACCTGCGTCCCCTTCCGGCTGCCAGCAAGATGCCGACCGTACTCAAAAAACCGCTGCCGTCATGCGGCCGCCAGGTCGAACGGCAGCTTGCGCAGGCGCTTGCCCGTCAGGGCGAACAGCGCATTGGCAAATGCCGGCGCCAGTGGCGGCACGCCCGGCTCGCCCATGCCCGTCGGCGCGTCGCCCGACGGCACCAGGTGCACCTCGATCACGGGCATGTCGGGCATGCGCGGCACCGGGTAGTCGCCGAAGTTCTGCTGCTTCACCACGCCATCCTTGAGCGTGATGGCCGCGCCGGGGATGGTCATGCCCAGCGCCATCAGCGCGGCGCCCTGCACTTGCGCCTCGATCGTCAAGGGGTTGACGGCCAGGTTGCAATGCACGCCCGCCCATACCTGGTGCAGCTTGGGCGCGCCTTCCACCACCGAAGCCGTCACCACGTAGGCGACGACGGAATTGAACGACTCGTGCATGGCCACGCCCCAGGCTTGTCCCTTCGGCAGCTTCTTCTTGCCATAGCCGGACTTGGCCACGGCCAGATCCAGCGCGGCGATGTGGCGCGTGTGCTTGGCATCGATCAGCTGCTTGCGGTAGGCGACGGGGTCCATCTTCGCCACGTGCGCCGCCTCGTCGATCAGGGTTTCCATGACGAAGGCCGTATGCGTCGAGCCGACGGAGCGCCACCACAGCACGGGCACGTTCGCCTTGGCCGTGTGTACGGACAGCTTCATCGGCAAGGTGTAAGGCTCGCCCATGCCTTCGACCATGGTGCCGTCGACGCCATTTTTCACCATGAAGGCTTCGAACGGCGTGCCGGCCATGATGGACTGGCCCACGATGGTGTGGTCCCAGGCGAGGATCTTGCCCTTGGCGTCAAGGCCGATCTGCGCGCGGTGCACGTGCGACGGCCGGTAGTAGCCGCCCTTGATGTCGTCCTCGCGGCTCCACATAAGCTTTAACGGACCGCTCTTGCCCGCCGCGCGGTAAGCCTTGGCGACGTTGACGGCTTCGACCACGTAGTCGGACGAGGGCACGGCGCGTCGGCCAAAGCCGCCGCCCGCCATCATCGTGTGCAAGGTCACCTGCTCCGGCTTCAGGCCGGAAGTCGCGGCAATCGCCGCCTGGTCGCCTGTCTGGAATTGCGAACCAACCCACATCGTGCATTTGTCCGCTTGCAGATCGACGACGCAGTTGAGCGGCTCCATCGGCGCGTGCGCCAGGTAGGGGAATTCGTACACGGCTTCGATCTTTTTCGGCGCCTTGGCTAGCTTGCCCATGTCGGCAGGCCTGGCGATAGTGCCCGGCGTTTTCGCCAGCGCCTTGAAGGCGGCCAGCTGCTTGTCGCTGCTGACCTTTTCCACGGCGCTCGTATCCCACTCGATCACCAGCGCGTCGCGCCCCTGCTTGGCGGGCCAGTAACCGTCGGCGATGACGGCAACGCCGCTGCCGCCACGGTCGGTCTTCACTTCCAGCACGTCCAGCACGCCCTTGATGGCTTTCGCCTTGCTGGCGTCGAATTTCGCCACCTTGGCGCCAAACACGGGCGGGCGCGCCACCATGGCCACTTTCGCGCCTGGCGGCTTGAAGTCGATGCCGAACTGCTGCTTGCCCGTCGACTTGGCGGACGCGTCGAGGCGTTTCACGGGTTTGCCGATGATGGAAAATTCGCGCGGGTCTTTCAGCTTCACGGTAGTAGGTACAGGCTGGCGCATGGCCGCGTCGGCAAACTCGCCATACGTCGACTTTTGTCCGCCGGGGCCATACAGCACGCCTTTCGCGGCGCGTACCTGGTCGGGATTGACTTTCCACTGCGCGGCAGCGGCGCCCACCAGCATGGCGCGCGCCTTCGCGCCGATTTCGCGGTACTGCGTAAACGAGTGGGCGATGCTGCCCGAGCCGCCCGTCATCTGCATGCCGTAGGCGGCATCCTTGTATTGTTCTCCGGCGGGCGCCAGCGCGCCGTGCACCAGGCTCCAGTCGGCGTCGAGTTCCTCGGCGATCAGCATGGGCAAGCTCGTTTGCACGCCCTGGCCAAATTCCAGCCGGTTCACCTGCACCGTCACCGTGTTATCGGGAGCGATGTGCAAAAACGCGTTCGGCGCATACACGGGCTTGGCGGGTGCGGCATCGGCCGCCTGCGCCAGCTTGCCTGCGCCGGGCAGGAAAAAGCCCAGCATCAAGCCGCCGCCGGCCACAGCGCCGGCCTTCATGAAACCGCGCCGCGACACGCCATCGGCCGCGCCAACGACAGCCACCGGCGCCGATGCCAGCGCCGCGCCCAGGGTCACCCCGCCATGCTGCAATGCTTCCTGATTCAACCATTCGATACGCATGCCGTTCTCCTCAGGCCAGGGTCTTGGCCGCGTCCTTGATGGCCGCGCGGATCCGTTGATAGGTGCCGCAGCGGCAGATATTGCCGCTCATGGCGCCGTCGATGTCGGCATCGCTGGGCGCCTTGTTGGTGCGCAGCAGCGCCGTCGCGCTCATCACCTGGCCGCTTTGACAGTAGCCGCATTGCGGCACGTCGTGGCGTACCCATGCCGCCTGGACAGCCTTGCCCACCTGGTCGTTTTCCATCGCTTCGATGGTGGTGATCTTTTGTGCGCCCACCGAGGAAATCGGCGTGATGCACGAGCGGATAGGCTGGCCATCGAGGTGCACCGTGCAGGCGCCGCACAGGGCAGCGCCGCAACCGAACTTGGTGCCCGTCATGTTCAGGTTATCGCGCAGCGCCCACAGGATGGGCGTGGAAGGATCGGCGTCGACTTGCGTGTCGCGTCCGTTGATATTCAAGGTAATCATCTGCTGCTTCCCCTTTTTTGGATTGTTATGGCGTCTACGAACAACACTTGATGATACGACAGCGGAAAAAAACGCAAAAAAAAGCGCGCCTTGCGAGGGCGCGCCGTCCAGCCTTCCTGGCGACAGCCCGGATTACTTAATGGTCGAGAATTTCTGTTCCAGCGTTTTCGCATCGACCGCGCCCGGAATGCGGCTGCCGTCGGCGAAGAAGATGGCTGGCGTGCCCGAGACGCGCAACTGCTGGCCCAGGGCCAGGATTTTTTCATGCGGGTTGGCGCAATTGGCAGCGACCGTGGCTGGCGCCTTGCCGTTCAACATCCAGTCATCCCAGGCCTTGTTGCGGTCCGGCGCGCACCACACATTGCGCGACTTGACGATCGAATCGGGCGACAGGATGTTGTACATGAAGGTGTAGACGGTGACGTTGTCGATTTCCTTCAAAGCGTTCTGGCGGAAGCGCTTGCAATAGCCGCAGTTCGGATCTTCGAACACGGCGATCACGCGCTTGCCATTGCCCTTGACGGTCTTCATGGCCGAATCGAGCGGCAGGTCGGAGAACTTGATGCGATTGACTTCGTCCAGGCGCACCTTGGTGAGATCCTGCGACGTCTTGGCGTCGAAGACGTGGCCGACGAACAGGTATTGCGCGCTCTTGTCCGTGTACAGGATGTCGCCACCCGTGCGCACTTCGTACAGGCCGCCGTACGGCGTTTCCTTGACCGAATCGACCTTGGCGCCTTCGCCCAGGCGCGGCTCGATCAGCTTTTTAATGTTCGCTTCCGTCGGCGTTTCGGCGCCAGCGCACGACATCATCAGGCCCGAGGCCATCAGCAAGGCGATTTTGCTCATGCTTCTGTTCATTGTTATCACTATCACTTCTCCACTTGAAACGCCCGGCGAAACTGGCAGGGGGCCCGGCGCCGTTATCTCTTTAATAAAACGAGCGCCGCAGACCAGCTGCGGCGACCTTGAATTTTCACTGCTGCCATTATCCGGCGATATCTTAAGATACGCTGATATTTACTGATGTCCCAATGCGTGCGAAATCATTTTCCGCTTCAGGGCAGGTAATTTATCCAGCAAGTTTAATCCCAAATTGCGAACCACGCGCAACGGTTCCAGATCGGCGCCAAATAATCGCGCCAGGCCATCGGTGGCCAGCTGCATCAGCAGCACGTCTTCCTTGCGCGCCCGCGCATAGCGGGCCAGCACGCGTTCGTCGCCGATGCCGCGGTGCGCTTCGCGTTCGCCGATCGTCTTGACCAGCTGCGCCACATCGGCAAAGCCCAGATTCATGCCGTGGCCAGCCATCGGATGGACCACGTGGGCGGCGTCGCCCACCAGTGCCACGCGCGGCGCCACCATGGCGTGCGGGCGCATCAGAGTCAATGGGAAGGCACGCACCAGCTCCGGCTGCAAAGGCGTGAGTTTACCCAGCTTGTCCTGGCAGTATGCGGACAAGCGCGCGGCCAGGGCGTCGGCCGGTTCGGCCATCAAGGTATCGGCCAGCGCATCGGGCGCCGACCAGACGAGAGAAACGCGCTCGCCCGGCAGCGGCAGCAGCGCGACAATGCCTTCGCTGCCCGTAAACCACTGGTGGGCCGCGCCATGATGCGGCTTTTCGCAGGCGAAGTTGCTGACCACGCCGCGCTGGCCATACGAGCGGTAATCGAGGCCGATGTCGCACTGACCCCGCACCCACGACTGGGCGCCGTCCGCGCCCACCACCAGCGCGCAGGTGATGGTGTCGCCGCCATCGAGGTGCACGATGGCCGAGTCGTTCGTCCATTCCAGACGGCTGGCGCGGCCCTGCAGCACGCTGACGTTCGGCGCGAATTTCAGGGCGGCGTCCAGCGCCTGGCCCAGGTTGCGGTCTTCGATGATCCACGCCAGGCTGCCCACATGGGCGCCGTAGGCGTCGAAACCGAGTCCGCCCGCCTGCGCGCCGTCGCCGTTGACCAGCATGGCGTCGACGGGCGCCACCCTGTCAGCCTCCAGCGCGCCCCACACCTTCAGCGAAGACAGCAAGTCGTGCGCCGTGTGATTGAGCGCATACACGCGCACGTCCCAGCTGGCTTCGACCGGCTTGGCGACCAAAGGGGATGCGGTCACCGGCGGGCTCGCCGGAGATAACAAGGTGACGCTTTGTCCTGCCTGGGCAAACGCCAGCGCCGTGGTTTTCGCGATGGCGCCGTTGCCGACGATGCAAACGTCGCTGTGGCTGTCCATGAAGCGCCGCATGGTAGGGGAAGTGGGACTGTTCATGGAGCCATTATAGCGTTTGCCCCACCTGTTTCAGATACTCCGGAAGTACAGAACGCGTGCCCCAGGTCAAGCGGCGCCATGAAAGACGGGCAGCACGTGGTCCGCGATCTCCTGCATCGTCTCGGCCAGCGGGCGGCGGTTCTGCCGCAGCTGCAAGCCGATGTGCCGCACGCCGGCCGCGCGCATGGCGTGCAGCTCGGCGATCAGGCCATCGCGTCCCGTGCGCCCGCCGAAGCGGAAGCGCTGCAGCGGCAAGCTCGGGTCTTCATCCAGGTCCAGGTGAATGAAGCTGACATACGGCTTGTCGTCGCCGGCCACGGCGCGCCATTGCGCCGCGCGCCGCGCATGGTCTTCCGGCGTGCCCGGATAGGCGAGCCAGCCATCCATCTGCGCGCCAATCCACGCGGGCGACTGCTGCGCCAGCCCCGCCACCAGCAGCGGCAAAGGTGCGGCCGGCTGGGGCAGCAAACGGATGCCGGCCGGCAGGCGCGTTACGCCCCAGTCGCGCAGCATGGCGACCTGCTCGCGGAAGGCGGCGCCGCGCTGCTCGAAATCGCGGCCGAACACGGGATACTCGACCGGCCGGTCGCCGCTGGCAACGCCCAGCAGCAAACGCCCGCCGCTCAACTGGTCGACGCTGGCCGCCGCTTTTAACATCAGCGCCGGCTCGCGCAGCGGCAGCACCACGGCGGCCGTGCCCAGCAAGATATTGTCCGTGATGCCGGCCAGGTAGCCGAGATACGTAAACACCTCGAAGACTTGGGCCGCGTCGCCAAACGACGGGTCGTACAGGGGCACGTCGCGCAGCCACAAGGCCCGGAAACCCAGGCGGTCGGCCAGCTTCGCCAGCGCCGCATGCTGTGTCATATCCGGCTCGCCCGGCACGCGGCCGGACACCGCATTCGCCTGGCGTCCCGTGGACGACCAGTCATTGTCGAGCGGCAGTTCCAGGCCGATACTGAAACCGCTCTGCCCCAGCTTCGTCATGGCACCCATTTCAATCCCACTGCGGCGCCAGGCCGTCCGGGTTGGCCAGGCGCTCGCCCCGCTCCAGGGTCGCCATCTGCGCCATCTCGTCCGGCGACAGGGTGATGCGCTGAAAATGCAGGTTCGCTTCCAGGTTGACGCGTTTGGTCGACGACGGGATCACGGCAAAGCCCTGCTGCAGCGACCAGCTCAGCGCCACCTGCGCCGGCGTCACGCCATGTCTGGCGGCGATGGCCGCGATCACGGGGTCCGCCATCACCTTGCCATACGCGAGCGGCATGTAGGCCGTAATGTGGATGCCCTGGCTGCGCGCAAAATCGATGACCTTGCGGTTTTGCAGGAACGGGTGGATCTCGACCTGCTGCGTGGCGATTTCCGATGCGCCCACCGTATCGATGGCTTGCCGCAGCTGCGCGTTGGTGAAATTCGATACGCCGATGGCCCTGGTCAGTCCCTGCGCCTTCGCCTGCGCCAGCGCTTCCATGTACTCGGCCACGGGAATCGCGTTGTTCGGCGACGGCCAGTGGATCAGGGTCAGGTCCAGTTGTTCCAGCCGCAGCTTGCGCAGGCTGTCCTTCAGGCTCGGAATCAGCTTGTCGCGCTGCAGATTGTCGATCCAGATCTTCGTGGTGACGAACAGCGCGTCGCGCGGGACGGCGCTGGCGGCGATCGCCTGGCCCACTTCGGCTTCATTGCCGTAGATTTGCGCCGTGTCGATATGGCGGTAGCCGACGTCCAGGCCCGCGGTGACGGAATCGATGACGACCTGGCCCTGCAGGCGGAAGGTGCCCAGGCCGATTTCAGGGATGGCGGTGTGATTGGTGGTGGTATTCATGCGGCAGTCCTCTCAAATACATGTCGATGACCACACTATGCGCCCATCCTTTGTTGAGAAAAATACCGTTTATGTCAAATCATATTTGATCTACAGGCAAGTAAGCTGATGCCCATGCAGGAAATCCGGGAAAAGTCGTCACCGGCTCTTGCATTCCCGTTTTGGTCTGCTATAATTCGCCACCTTGGCCTGGTAGCTCAGTCGGTAGAGCAGAGGATTGAAAATCCTTGTGTCGGTGGTTCGATTCCGCCCCGGGCCACCAAGAATTAGTTTCACGTTCAAAAACGCCACCTTCGGGTGGCGTTTTTGTTTGTGGCGCCGTCACATTCCCTCCCAGCTCATCATCCGGCACCATTGCACAAGACGCCGGCATTCCTGACACAGGATTTTCCCCACGGGAACATGTTAAGATTAATCAAAGATTAACGCCCGTATCAAGGAACATGACCGTGAAACAATGTTTATTACTGGCTGTTGCCAGTGCCCTTGCCAGTACCGGGATGGCGCAGCCTGCGCAAGTCGCAGCACAGGTGACAACGTCTTCAAGCGCCACGCAGCAGGAACCTCGGCGCGCAATCCCACTCAGGCCATGGGAAAAAAGGCTGGCAGCGTCGACGTTTTCCATGCAGATGCTGGCAAGCGGCCGCATTGATCCCGACTACCCTGGCTTGCCGCTTGGCCTCGCCGTGACCGCCATACAAAAATTCTTGGCCGACAAAAAAGGCGAATTCGAATCGACGGCTGATTATCAGCGTAGAAAGACCGCTGCCCTGGATGAAAAAATCATCGGCAACTCAAGCTTGAATGACTGGTTTGCCTTGGTGACCCCGGTCAAGAATAACGAACAATCTTCAAATGCCATCAGCTACGAATTCAATGCGAATACAGGAAAAGTAAAGCTCTTTGTCTTGCCTTACTCTTTTGAGCTGAATGGCATCGGCGCTCCTGACTACGACCTCAACAAACTGCGATACAAGGGCCTGGATCAATTTCAATTGAGTTCCAAACTGAAATCAAAAGGTCCGTACAAGGGGCATGGCAGCTATCGCGCAAAATACCCCATCGAAGAAACCGACACGGCAAGGCTGGGCATTGCAGTCAATCGCATCCCGTTCCTGGATTTTCAGCGTGACAATTTCCAATCTAACAAGAAACCTGTAATCCAGTTGACGATGGAAAATGCCGTCGCGGCAAAAGAGCTACCTGCCTTGAAGGCGCTGCTCGTGATGAAAGTGGCGGCGCCTTACCTGGTCTATAATTTCTACCGGTCCGAGTTTACTCCGGACAGAACGGACATGAAAACAATACAAAGCATTTACCTTGCCGGCAATATGGCTGGCATTATTTTTTACTCCGGCATCACCGGCGACATTCTGGGGCGATTACCCGCAGGATTTGGCCTGCCTGTCGCACCGAATTAATGCAAAAAAAAGCCAACCCGAAGGTTGGCGTTCTCAAATCACGCAAGGCGGCCGCCTGCGGCCAGCCACATCGCTTTTACCACATCAAATCATCAGGAATCTGGAACGCCGCGTACGGATCGTCCTCATCCACTTCGGTGCTGGCCTGCTTGACGCGCACGACGATGGCGGGGTCGCGTTCGGCGATCTTGTCGGCGATGATGCGCGGCACCAGTTCCACGGCCCCGCCCAGGCAGACGATCACCAGACGGCCCGCCACCAGATGGGCTTGCACGGCCGCCGTCACGTAGATGCGCTCGATCTTGTTGTTGAACGTGAAGTTATACGGCACGTCGCCGTTGTTGCCCTTGCTCTGGCGGTTCTTCTGCACCATTTGCGCGATCTGCGCCACGATGGCTTTCTGGTTGGCGGCCGCGTCGCGCTGGGCATTCAGTTCGCGCGCGCGTTCCGCGTTCTTGCGCTGCGTCTCGAGCGCGGCCAGGCGCACTTCATCGACGCTTTGCGTGCCGCTTTTGCGCTCGTCCTTTTTTTGCTTGCTCTTGTCCTGGTTGGCCAGCTTGACCTTCTTCTTGTCGACCAGGCCGGCCTTTAAAAACTGCTCTTGCAACGAGACCATAACTACTCCGTATTTAGGGTGCGCCGGCCAAGGCAGCGGCATCGGCCGGTGGAAAGACGCTAGCATAGCAAAAAACAGGGACGCTGCCGCCGCAACATGGCTGCCCGGGCCAGCCGGCAGGCGCCTTGTGCCTGTCAGTAACAAAAAGACACACTCGAGTGGAAATTTTGTTGATAAATGTCATATAGTTAGTTACGTTCTGCATATCGGCATTGCCTGCCGCTTGCATGTCCCCTTCCACTGACTGCGCCTAAAGGATTTACCATGAAACAATTCATCGCCCTCTGCATCGCCGCCGCGTTTGCCAGCACCGCCTTTGCCGCCGCACCGGAAGCGGCGCCCGTCGCCAAGACGGCCCAACAGTCAAAAATGACCACCTGCAATGCGGATGCCGCCGGCAAGAAAGGCGATGAGCGCAAGGCCTTCATGAAGGAATGCCTGAGCGCCAAGCCGGCGCCGGCCATGACGCAGCAAAACAAGATGAAGGCGTGCAATGTCGACGCCAAGGACATGAAGGGCGACGCCCGCAAGGCGTTCATGAAGGAATGCCTGAGCGCGCCGAAGAAATAAGCGCCTCGCCGCTTGCCCCAACAACGCCAGCGTCATGCTGGCGTTTTTTATTGCGCTGCGTAAGCCTGCATCAGCCGGTCGAGGAAGATAAACAGCTGGCCGTTCATCGCTTGCCAGTTGTGGGCGCGCAGGGCCGCTGGCTGCTGCACGAAGCGGTGCGACGTGAGCGTGGCCAGCTCTGGCTCTGACGCGGCGATCAGCAGTTCGACCACCTCCGGCGTGAATTCCATATGGCACTGGAAGCCGTACACCAGATTGCCGTATTCGATGATCTGACGCGGGCAGCCTTCGCTATAGGCGATGATCTTCGCGCTGTCGGTCAGGCCCGGCATGTCGCTGTGCCAATGCCCGGTTTCCAGGACGTCGCCGACATGGGTGAACTTGTCGTTCGCCTTTCCGTCTGCCGTCAGCATGATGGGAAACTTGCCGATCTCCTTTTCAGGGCTGTGCGCGTGCCGTGCTCCCAGGGCCGCGCCGATCAGCTGCGCGCCCAGGCAAACGCCGACGACGGCCTTGCCCGCCGCGGCACAGGCGGCAATCAAGGCCTGTTCGGCTGCGGCGTCGAAATGCGGGCATTCCCCGCGCGTCGTCGACGGCGACTGCGGCCCGCCCATGACGACCAGCAGGTCGATGTCCGCGATGGAACCGGGCAGCGGCTCATGGGCATGGACGCGGGAATACGTGGCCTCGTGGCCCCGTTCGCGCACCCATGTTTCGTAGGCGCCCGGCGCCTCGAATGCTTCATGCACGACGAAATGGACTTTCATGATGTTCCCCTTCTGTAGCGAGTAAATGAAACTATGGCCGGCCCAGCACCTGGGCCAGCACCGCGGCGAACGCCTGCGCGCCCGCTTCGTCGATGTCCGACACGGTGATCCGCAATCCCCGCGCCGGCGCCTGCACGCCGAAGGCTTCGCCACCGCGCACCAGCCAGCCATGCCGGGCCAGCGCCAGCACGGCCGCCTGGCTGCTGTCCGGCAGCGGCAGCCACAGGTTCAGCCCATCGGCGGGACTGGCGCAGACCAGGCCTTGCGCCGCCAGCGCCGCCGCCACCATGTCGCGGCGGCGCGCATAGTCTGCGCGGGCCAGGACCACCTGCGCGGACACGTCGGACGACGACAGGCAGGCGCTCACGGCATCCTGCAAAAGATGGCTGACCCAGTTCGTGCCGGGCGCCAGGCGCAGGCGCAAACGCTGTGCCGTCTGCCCGTCGCTAGCGACAACGGCCAGGCGCAAGTCGGGGCCGAAGATCTTCGATACCGATCGGACCAGCGCCCAGCGCTTGGCGGCAGGGGGAATCACGTCCTGGTAGCCGGCGGTGGACAACAGCGAGAAATGGTCGTCGACGATGACCAGCACGTGCGGATAGGCGGCCAGCACGGCGCGCAGCTGATCCGCGCGCGCCGCGCTCAGGCTGCAGCCGGTGGGATTGTGCGCGCGCGGCGTCACGATGACGGCTTGCGCGCCTTGCGCCAGCGCCCGTTCCAGCGCCACGGCCTGCATGCCCTCGGCATCGACGGCCACGCCAACGGCGTGCAGCCCGGCGATGCGCAAGGTGTTGATGCTGCTGACGAAACACGGGTCTTCCACGGCCACCTTGTCGCCCGCGGCCAGGTACGCCCCCAGGAGGCGCTCGACCGCATCGACGGCCCCATTCGTCACGGTGATGTCGAGGCCTTCGGGGCAATCGCCGGCCAGCCAGCGCCGCGCCAGCACTTCCAGTTCCGGGTCCACGGTGGCTTCGCCATACAGGCGCGGACGGTATGGCTTGCGCGACAGGGCCGCGCCGACGTGGGGCAGCCAGGCCAGGTTCGGATTGCCGCCGCCCAGGTCGGCCAGCGGCGAGCCGGGCAGCAGGCCTTCCTGCTCGCCGGGATCGCGCTGCGCGCGGATGGCCGTGCCCAAACGCCCTTGTGTGACCGCGATCCCGGCCGTCACCAGGCGCTGGTACGCCAGCGACACGGTATTGCGGTTGACGCCCAGGGTCGCGGCCAGCTCGCGCACGGTCGGCAGCTCCTGGCCCGGCAGCAATTCGCCCGCCTGCGTCAGCGCGCGGATGCTGTCGAACAGTTCCGCGGCGGTTTTTCCGGCAATCTTCACGATAGTCTCAGACATGATATATTTTGGCATAGGACAATAATACACCACTCCCGCGACTCCTGCCGCTAGAAGGCGAACACAAGGCTGACACATGAACAATGACACTCCCCTGCTCACTCCCACCATGCATGAGCGGCATGGGCGCTGGCCGCAAGCCGTGTCGGTGGACGACTTCCGCCGCAATCTGGCGGCAGTGCATGCGCGCATGGCGGCCGCATGCCAGCGGGTCGGGCGCGATCCGGCCGGCGTGCGGCTGCTGCCCGTCAGCAAGACCAAGCCCGAGGCGAGCCTGCGCCTGGCCTACGCCGCCGGTTGCCGCATGCTGGGAGAAAACAAGCCGCAGGAAGCGGGCCGCAAATGGGAAGCGATGGCGGATCTGGCCGACCTGCAATGGTCGGTGATCGGCCATTTGCAGACCAACAAGGCCAAGCTGGTGGCGCGCTTTGCCAGCGAATTCCAGGCGCTCGACAGCCTGCGCGTGGCCGAGGCGCTGGAACGGCGCCTGCAAGCGGAAGGGCGCGGACTCGATGTGTTCGTGCAAGTAAACACCTCGGGAGAAGCCAGCAAGTACGGCTTGCCGCCGGACGAGGTGGCCGCTTTCCTGCGCCAGCTGTCCGCCTTCCCGGCGCTGCGCGTGCGCGGACTCATGACCTTGGCGCTGTTGTCGGCGGAAGCCGTGCGCGTGCGCCGCTGCTTCGTGCTGCTGCGCGAACTGCGCGACCGGCTGCGCCAGGACGTCCCTGATGGCATCAGCCTCGACGAGCTGTCGATGGGCATGTCCGGCGATTATGAAATCGCCATTGAGGAAGGCGCCACCGTCGTGCGCGTCGGCCAGGCCATCTTCGGCGCGCGCGATACGCCCGATAGCCACTACTGGCCCACGGCGCAAACGGACTAGGCGGCCCTATGCGCCTTGTGGTCGCGCCGTCAATCATGCCGAATGATCAAGATGACATGCAGAAAGATACCGCGTAATATTTTTACCATACTGCTCAGCTCGGCAGCACAGCTCCCTGGGGAAAGGACGGCAGCGTGGCCGCGTCAAACGACCTCGCGCACTGGCGCGGACAGATTTTTGCGCGCCTGCTGCAGGCGGTGCTGCTGCTGGGCATCGTCACTGCCATTCCCAGCGCCCTGCTGGCCGCGCGCGAAGCTATCTGGTCCATAGTCGCCCTCGACTTGCTGGCCATCGGCTGGATCGGCCTCATCTGGCATCTGCGCGCCATGCCCTACCGCTGGCGCGTGTGGCAATTCCTCATCGTCGCCTATCTGGTGGGCGTGGGCCTGCTGATGAAAATCGGCCCCGTCAGCCAGATCTACATGATGCTCATGCCCGTGCTGGCGGCCCTGCTGCTGGGCATGCGGCCAGCCTTGTCGACCCTGGCCCTGACGTCGCTGACCATCTTCCTGCTCGGCCTGCATCCCGACGTGGAGCTGCAATTGCGCGGCGTGCCCGATTCACCCGTGCTGCGCGCGCTGATCGTGGCCCTGAACTTCCTGTTCATCGCCGCCGTGCTGACCCTGTCCTGCGCCTTCCTGCTGCGCCACCTGGAACGCAGCAGCCAGGCCCTGTCACAGCTGAACGCCGACCTGCGCCTGACGGCCACGGCGCTGGCCCGCCTGAACGACATGGTGATGATCGCCGAAGTGGCCGATACCGCGTTAGGCGCGGGTACGGTGCCCGCCACGCGCATCATCTTCGTCAACGATGCCTTCGAGCGCAGCAGCGGCTATGCGCGCGCCGAGGTGCTGGGCCGCAGCCTGCTGTTCCAGCAAGGCCCCGCCACCGATGCGGACGAACTGGCGCGCGTCGCCGCCGCCATGGCCCGCGCCCAGCCAGCCAGGGCGGAATTACTGAATTACAACAAGGCCGGCAAGGCCTACTGGGTCGAGGCGGAACTGGTGCCGTTCACGGATGCGGACGGCAGGCAGACGCACTGGGTGGCCGTCGAGCGCGAAATCGACGAGCGCAAGAAATCGGAAGCGGACATCCACCGCCTGGCTTTCTATGACGTGCTGACGGGCCTGCCCAACCGGCGCCTGCTGATGGACCGCATCGGCCACTTGCTGGCCGCCGCGCCGCGCAACCATACCATCAGCGCGCTGATGTTCATCGACCTCGACCACTTCAAGCACATCAACGACGCGCGCGGCCACGCCACCGGCGACGCGCTGCTGCGCCTGGCCGGCGAACGGCTGGCGCAGCTGATGCGCAAGGCCGACACAGTGGCGCGCATCGGCGGCGATGAATTCGTCGTGCTGCTGGCGCACCTGGCCGATGACCTGGACAGCGCCGCGCGCGCAGCAGCCCAGGTGGCCGAGAAAATCCGCGCCGCCATCGCGCGCGACTTCGAAATCGGCGCGCAGTCCTATCATTGCAGCGCCAGCATCGGCGTGACCCTGCTGCCGAAAATGGAACAGCAGGCGCACGACCTGCTGCGCGAAGCGGACATCGCCATGTACCGCGCCAAGGCGGAAGGGCGCAACGGCATCGCCTTCTTCGAAGCGGCCATGCAGGCGGGCGTGGAGCGCCGGCTGACCCTGGAACGGGCGCTGGCGCGCGCCCTCGATGACCATGTTTTATGCATGCACGTGCAGCCGCAGGTCGACCGCCACGGCCGGGTCACGGGCGCCGAATTGCTGATGCGCTGGCCGCAGGCGGACGGCACGTACATCGCGCCGGATATATTCATTCCCATCGCCGAGGAATCGGGGCTGATCGTCAAGCTCGGCCACTGGGCGCTGCGCGAAGCATGCCGCGCCGCCAGGGTGCTGGCGCAGGCGGGATCGCCCGTCGCCCTGTCCGTGAACGTCAGCCCGGCCCAGTTTCGCCAGCCCGATTTCGCTTCCCGCGTGCAGGCGGCGCTGGCCGAACACGGCACGCCGGCCGGCGCCCTGATCCTGGAATTGACGGAAGGCTTGCTGATCGATCAGCGCGACGCCTCGCTGGCGCGCATGCGCGAACTGGCGGACCTGGGCATCCGCTTTTCCATCGACGATTTCGGCACCGGCTATTCCAGCCTCGCCTACCTGACCTCGATGCCGCTGTATGAACTCAAAATCGACAAGCGCTTCATCGACGACACGCCGCACGATGCGCGCGGCACGGCCATCGTGCAAGCGATCCTGGCCATGGCGCGCCACCTGGGCTTGCGCGTCGTGGCCGAAGGCGTGGAAACGCAGGAGCAGGCAGACTTCCTCATCGCCCACGATTGCGACGGCTTGCAGGGCTTCCTGTATGCGCGGCCGATGCCGCTCGCCGACTTCCTCGCCTGGCTGGCCGGGCGTCAAGCTTAGCTTTCCGACATTTCCTGCACGCAACTCCTCCGCTAGAATACCGGCCTCATAGCCTGTACCTTCACCATCCCCTTTGATTAAAGTGATCCCCGATGCGTCTGGTTCTTCCCCTGCTGCTCTCTCTGCTGCCCGCCGCGCATGCGGCCCCTTCCTCCACCGTCACTGCGCCCACGCCGATCACGCTGGACCAGGCCATGGCCGATCCCGACTGGATCGGCACACCCGTCGAAGCGGCATGGTGGGGTTGGAATGGCCAGCTCTACTACAAGCAAAAGCGCCTCGGTTCGCCCCTGCGCGACACCTATCAATTGCCAGGCGCGAACGCCAAGCTCAATAGCGGCAAGAAGGTCGACGATGCGCAGCTGGCCAACCTCGATGGCCAGCAGATGGTCGTCAACCGGGCCGGCACGCGCGCCATCCTGCTGCGCAACGGCGACCTGTTCGAGCGCGACCTGAAAAACGGCGCCTTGACGCAAATCACGCGCGGCGTGACGGCCATCAGCGACCCGCAATATTCCAGCGACGGCGGCGCCGTGCAATACCGCAGCGGCACGGACTGGTTCAGCTGGAACCGTCTCGATCGCCTGAGCGCCCCCGTCGCCCTGCTGCGCGCGGCCAAGGATCCGGACGCCAAGCCGGAAGCGGACGCCCTGCGCGAACTGCAGCTGCGCCTGATCGTCAACCTGGCGCGCCAGAAGGAAGACCGCGACGCGAGCCGCGAACGCCGCCATGAAGAGCGCCGCCTGGACGCCACGCGCGCGCCGGAACCGATCTACCTGGGCGAGAAAGTGACGATTTCCGGCAGCGCCCTGTCGCCGGACGGCCGCTGGCTGCTGTTCGTCACGCAAGACAAGGCCGCCGAAAAAGGCAAGCTGGGCAAACTGGCCCGCTACGTCACGGAAACGGGCTATCCGGAAGCGGACGACGAGCGCACGCGCGTGGGCCGCAACATGCCGATCGCGCAAAGCCTGAAACTGGCGGACCTGCGCACGGGCCAGGTGCGCGAGATCGCCTTTGACAGCCTGCCGGGCATCGCCACCGACCCGCTGGCAGCCTTGCGCGCCGAACAGAAGCTGCCGCCGTTGAAAGGCAACCGCGCCGTGCGCATCGACGCCCAGCGCGACGGCATCGCCTGGGCCGATGACGGCAGCAAGGCCGCCGTGCGCATCCGCGCCATCGACAACAAGGACGGCTGGCTCGCCAACGTCGACCTGGCCAACGGTACCCTCGTGCCCGTGCACCGCATCAGCGACACGGCCTGGGTCAACCGCCGCGCCGAGGAATTCGGCTGGCTGCCCGACAACGCCACCTTGTGGTATCTGTCCGAGGAAAGCGGCTACGCCCACCTGTACACGAAACAGGGCGCGGCTCCGGCACGCGCCTTGACCAGCGGCCAGTGGGAAGTGAGCGCCGTCGAATGGAGCCGCGACGGCAGGACCGCCTATTTCATGTGCAACCGGCAGGCGCCAGGCACGTATGAAGTGTGCGCCAGCACGGCCAGGGATGGCGGCGCGCGCGAAGTCACCAGTTTGAAAGGCGTGGAAAACTTCGGCCTGTCGCCCGACAACGGCAAGCTGCTGCTGCGCTATTCCACCAGCTATATGCCGGCCCAGCTGGCCACCGTTTCTGTCTCTGGCGGCAAGGCGACTATCCTCACCGATACGCGCAGCGACGCCTTCAAGGCGCGCAACTGGGTCATGCCGGAACTGGTGCAAGTGCCGTCCACGCATGGCGCGGCGCCCATCTGGGCCAAGCTGTACCGGCCCGCGCAGCTGGAAGCGGGCAAGCGCTATCCGATCGTCATGTTCGCGCACGGCGCCGGCTACCTGCAGAACGTGACCGAGCGCTATCCCGTCTACTTCCGCGAACAGATGTTCCACAACCTGCTGGTCGAGCAAGGCTACATCGTGCTCGACGTCGACTACCGCGCCTCGCTCGGCTACGGCAGCGCCTGGCGCACGGCCATCTACCGCCAGATGGGCCACCCGGAACTGGAAGATTTTGTCGATGGCGCCAACTGGCTGGCGCAACAGCACCAAGGCGACATCCGGAACGTGGGCATCTATGGCGGCAGCTATGGCGGCTTCATGAGCCTGATGGCCCTGATGCGCGCGCCGGACATCTTCAAATCGGGCGCCGCCCTGCGCCCCGTGACGGACTGGACGACCTACAACCACGAGTACACGGCAAATATCCTGAACACGCCGGACATCGATCCACAGGCGTATAAAATCTCGTCGCCGATCGAATACGCGGACAAGCTGACTGGCAACCTGCTGATCGCCCACGGCATGATCGACGACAACGTGTTCTACCAGGATTCCGTGCGCCTGTCGCAGCGCCTGATCGATCTGAAAAAGGATAACTGGGAAATGGCCAGCTACCCGATGGAGCGCCACGGTTTCGTCCAGCCTGAAGCGTGGTATGACGAGTACCGCCGCATCTATCAATTGTTCCAGCGTACGTTGAAGTAAGCGATATCAGAATGTCGGATTACACGGCTACGCCGCTAATCCGACCTACCCGCTCCGGCGTAGAGAGTAGGTCGGATTAGCCCGCAAGGGCGTAATCCGACACCACACTCACTCAGTCAAACGGCACCGGCCGTGGCGTCGTATCCGACGATGGTGGCAAGATCGGCAGCACGATGTGCGGGTGCTTGCCCGTCAGGGTTTTCAGGAAAGCCACCAGTTTGGCGTTTTCATCGGGCGTAAACGTGCGGCCCAGCTGCAAGCGGCCCATCACGTCGACGGCCTGCGTCAGGGTCGCCGCTTCGCCATCGTGGAAGTACGGATACGTCAGCTCCACGTTGCGCAGGGTCGGCACCTTGAAATTGAAGCGGTCCGCATCCTTGCCCGTCACGGCCGAGCGCCCTTCAGCCGTCATCGCCGTCTTGTACGGTTCCACCACGCCCATCTTCTGGAAAGTGTTGCCGCCCACGGCGGGACCGTTATGACAGGCGATGCAGCCGCTCGATTTGAACAGCTGGTAGCCGGCCAGTTCGTCTTTCGTCAACGCGCTTTTCTTGCCCGACAGCCATTGGTCGAAGCGCGAACCGGGCGTCACCAATACCTCTTCAAAGGCGGCGATGGCGCGCGTGACTTGCTCGATGGACAGCTTGTCCTGGCCAAACACTTGCCTGAACTCCGCGCGGTAAGCGGGAATCGAGGCCAGCACGTCGATGGCCAGCTCGTGCGTAAAAGCCATCTCGCCCGGATTGGCGATGGGGCCGCCCGCCTGCTCCTGCAAATCCTTGGCGCGGCCATCCCAGAATTGCGCCACGTTCATGCTGGAATTAAGTACTGTGGGTGAATTGATGGGCCCGCGCTGCCAGTTGTGGCCGATCGAGGTCTTGATATTGTCCGTGCCGCCCATGCTCAGGTTATGGCAGCTGTTGCAGGAAATAAAGCCCGAGCGCGACAGGCGCGGATCGAAAAACAGTTTCTTACCCAGCTCGACCATCGCTGGATTGGCAACCTTGGCGGCAGTGATGGGCTGGATCGGCTCCTTGCTGGCGGCGTGCAGCGCGCCACTGAGAGCGAGGCTGGCGATGAAAAGGAAGGGGGACATGGTGCGGCGCATAGTCTAACTCCTGGAAACATTCCCGAATCGGCGGCGCGCGCCGGCGCGGGAATGCAGCGCGCCGGCCCGGTCGCCACCCGTACATCGCTGATTGGATGTTGATTTATATTAACTTTGACGGGTTGACAATGGAAATGACCGGGATCAAGGTTCTGGCCAAGTGCGAATCGCGCTTGCCATTTACGCAAGCGTGGCACATGATGAAGGCATGAAAACGCCTACCTACTCCGCCCTGTTGCGCGCCACGTGCGCCAGCTTCCTGCTGCTGGCCGCCAGCGCCTGCGGCAGCGCCCCCACGCAAGATGATGCGCCGCCCGCCCCCGGCAATGCCGGCTTGCTGGCGCAAATCCAGGCGGAAGTGGGCACCGCCGCCTGCGATTCCACCCAGCAATGTCAGACCATCGCGATCGGCGCCAAGGCTTGCGGCGGCCCCGAGCGCTACCTGGCCTGGTCCAGCAAAAACAATGACGGCAAGAAGCTCAAGGCACTGGCCCAGGCGCAAGCCGAGGCCAGCCGCAAGCAGCAGCAAACGGACGGCATGATGTCGACCTGCTCCATCGTCACGGACCCGGGCGCCACCTGCGAAGCGGGACGCTGCGTGCTGCAAAAGAGCGCCATGGGCGGCAACGCCGCCATGTAATCGAATGTGCCGGCAACACGTCAGGATTGCAATTGCAAGGTCTTGACGATCTTGCTCTCCACCCTCTCGCCCGCGCCTGAGGTGGTGTTTTTGCTCTCCTTGCGCAGCAACAATAAATGGTCGCCGCTGACGCCATACTGGCGCGTCTCGTCCGACTTTTGCGTAAAGCTGACGACCACAAAGGCGCGCCCGCTCACGTCAAAGTGGAAATGGCTGGCCAGCGGCGTGCCGTCCGCGGCGATCCACACCTCGATGCCGCCTTCGAACTTCTTCACATACTTGCGGTCTTTCTCAGCTACCTTGTCGAGCGACAAGGTAAAGCTGAGCAGACGCGCCGGCTTGCCCTTGTAGCTATCCATCTTTTCACTGCTGAACACGGCTTCCTCGATCTCGCGCGACAGGGCGTCCGCCGCCGACACCATGGAACGCAACTCCGTCGCCTTCATTTCTCCCAGCGCAAAGCCGATCGGCGTCTTGACCTTCGGATCCTTCACCCTGGCGCGCTGCTCGGCCTCCACTTTCGCCAGCAAATCCTTGCCGTAGAGCACTTGCAAGCCCGCCGGCCCGCCTTCGACGGTGACTGTCGCCTGGCCGCTATCCTCTTCCGCCGCCTTGCCCTCGCCCTCGCGGCGCCAGCTTTTCGATTCCACCTGCGCCTTGATCGGCATCTGGCCCTGCAATCGGGCCAGCGCCGCAGTCAGATCGGCCAACCCGTCGGCGCGGGCCGCGCCGCAAAACAAACTGAACAAGCCCGCCACCGCCAGGCCCTGCACTCCAATACGTCGCTGCATCGCCACATCCCTTCGGGTCATACAAGGATGCCAAAACACCATGTTTTGGCCATCTGTTGCATTTGAACACAGCTAGCTCTGGTCAGGTAGAAAGTCTTTCTGCTATAATTCGCCGCCTTGGCCTGGTAGCTCAGTCGGTAGAGCAGAGGATTGAAAATCCTTGTGTCGGTGGTTCGATTCCGCCCCGGGCCACCAAGAATTCAGCAGCACATAGCAAAAAGCCAACCTTCGGGTTGGCTTTTTTGTTTGCTGAATTGCTCGCGTCCAGCCTGTCGCCAGTCACGCTGCAAGCCGCGCAGCGCTGCGCGCCACATGAAAAAATACATCCCTACGCCCCTTCAAGTGCATAGCCTTCAATTTCAAGGCATAAAATATTGCTTAAAGATATATAATTTCCCTTAACAGACTGACTTCGGCAAGAGCTTGGCCGTTTGAACGTGACGCCACATGGCATCACTTTAAAAATTGAAAATGGATATATTCGATGAAGATTTTGGCAATTATGCTTGGTTCGTGCATGCTCGTTGCATGCGGTGGTGGTGGTAGCAGCTCCTCACCGGCCCCTGCTAACCCGGCAAAATTAACCGTCAACGGCACTGCCGCAACGGGGAAAGCAATTGCTGGCGCCATGATTACTGCCAAATGCCAGACGGGCACAGGCAACGCCACGTCGCTGGCCGACGGCAGCTACAGCCTTGCCGCCGCCGGTGGCCAACTACCGTGCCTGCTCCAGATCACCGATCCGGCTGATGGTTCGAAATTACACACGCTCGTGCTGGGAAGCGGCAACGCCGCCACTGCCAACATCACGCCACTGACCGAAATGCTGACGGCGCGGGTATTGGGTAACGAACCCGCGGTCTTCTTTGCCGCGTTTGACTCCGCTATTGCCGGCAGCAAGATCAATAGCACTGCGGTGAAAGCGGCGCAGGCCGACGTGGCTGCGGTACTGAGCGGTGTCGTCGACACGACCCCGCTCGCTGATTTCCTTTCCACGCCCTTGAAAGCGGCGACGCAAGGCAACCCCGCCGGCGGCGATGCACAGGACAGGGTTCTCGATGCGCTCAGAATAAAAATCAATGCCGCCCAGCTTACCCAGGTCGTGACCGCGCTGGCCAAGATCAGCAATCCAGACACCATCAAGCAAGTCATCGCCGATATTGCCGCAGTCCCCCCTGTCGCCCAGGCCGGGCCGGCACAAAGCGTGGTAACGGGCACTGTCGTTACCCTCGATGCCAGCGCCAGCTCGGCCTATGCCGGCCGTACACTCAGCTATGCATGGACCCTGCAATCCAAACCGGCAGGCAGCACGGCAAGCTTGTTGTCGCCGACCTCCGCCAGGCCCACTTTTACGGCGGATGTGGCTGGCACCTATGTCGCCAGCGTCATCGTCAACGACGGCAAGGTCAGCAGCAACGCCGCGGCGGTCAGCATTACGGCCAGTGTAGCCAATGCGGCGCCGGTTGCGAACGCAGGCTACGCGCAAAATGTCTTGTCCGGCAGCGTGGTCGAACTCGATGGCAGCGCCAGCTCGGATGCCAATGGCGATGTCTTGACGTTTGCCTGGATGCTGACGGAAAAACCGGCGAACAGTACGGCCACCTTGTCCTCTGCCAGCGCAGCCAGGACCAGCTTTACCGCCGATGCCTCCGGCTTGTATGTCGCCAAGCTCATCGTCAACGATGGCAAAGCGAGCAGTGCGGATGCAACGGTCACTGTCAGCGCCAGTGCCGTCGACACATCGGGACCCTCCGTGTCAGCCATCACTGTCACCCCCGCCACCGTCAACGTCTCGCAGGCAAGCCAACGCGTGACGGCCACGGTGACCGTGACAGATGCCACCGGAATCAATCTCAACGCCCTGCCCCACCCCTATTGGCACAGCATCGCCGATATCGGCGGCACCCGCATCGATAGCAAATGGGTGCTGGCCTACGGCGACGCGAAGCATGCCACCTTCAGTTCGACGGTGACGATCCCCGCAGGCGCCAAAGCCGGCTCCTGGACGGTTGGCTGGACAGCGTTCCGTGACACATTAGGATATACGAGTACGAATGGCGGCTACGAAAAGAGTTTCACCGTGCAAAGTAATGAACTCAGCGACACGTCGGGCCCCGCCGTTTCAGCCATCACCGTCAATCCCACCACCGTTGACGTCTCGCAGGCAAGCCAACTGGTGACGGCCACGGTGACCGTGACAGATGCCACCGGGGTCAATCTCAACGCCCTGCCCAATCCCTATTGGTACAACGTCGCCGATATCGGCGGCACCCGCATCGACAGCAAATGGATGCTGGCCTCCGGCGACGCGAAGCATGCTACGTTCAGTTCAACGGTGACGATACCCACAGGCGCCAAAGCCGGCTCCTGGACGGTTGGCTGGACAGCGTTCCGTGACACATTAGGATATACGAGTACGAATGGCGGCTACGAAAAGAGTTTCACCGTGCAAAGTAATGGACTCAGCGACACATCGGGTCCCGCCGTTTCAGCCATCACCGTCAATCCCACCACCGTTGATGTCTCTCAGACAAGTCAACTGGTGACGACCACCGTCATCGTGACAGATGCCACCGGGATCAATCTCAACGTCCTGCCCAATCCCTATTGGTACAACATCGCCGATATCGGCGGAACACGCATCGACAGCAAATGGGTGCTGGCATCCGGCGACGCGAAGCATGCTACGTTCAGTTCAACGGTGACGATACCCGCAGGCGCCAAAGCGGGGCAATGGGTGGTTGGCTGGACAGCGTTCCGTGACACATTAGGATATACAAGTACGAATGGTGGCTACGACAAAAGTTTCACCGTTAAATAAACGCGCCAGGCAGCACCAGACGATCAATCAGGGAGCTGCCAGCCCGCTTTGAACATCCTCAGCCAACCTTCGGGTTGGCTTTTTTGTTTTTCTTTGCACAAAATCTCTCCCGCCCCACCGCTGTGTACGCAAACGTACGGACTGCAGCGGCCCAAGAGCCCATGCTGCAGGCAGACCACACACCCTTCCCGCCGCCAGCGCCCTGCGCGACACGGCGCAACGGCCACCTGGCCAGTTCTCCCCGCTACACCGCCATGCGAAACTCGCGCCCGACGCCGTCGAGCCGTTCCGTACATTACGGCACACTGCCAAAGGATGCATCATGAAAACTACCCTGATATTGCTCGCGCTCGCCTCTACCCTTGCCCTGACGGCTTGCCAGCGCGAAGCACCACCCGCACCCACCGTCGTACAAGTCGTTCCCGGCCCTGCCGGCGCGCCTGGTCCTGCCGGCGCGACGGGTGCCACGGGCGCTGAAGCCCCTGCCGGCGCGACCGGTGCCACCGGCGCCACGGGACAGACCGGCGACAGCGGTGCCGCCGGATATGACGGCGCCAAGGGCGCCACTGGAGCACAAGGCAACGATGGTGCCAAGGGCGACGACGGCGCCAAAGGTAAGACGGGCGACACGGTGATTGTCGTTCCACAACGTTAATACGCTTTACTCCGGACACCACAACGCCAACCCATCCGGTTGGCGTTGTGCGTATGCGCTGTACCGCACAGTAACATTCGCCATCTCGGCCTATCCTGTTGTCATATAACAGGGAGATATCGCATGCTGACGATCATACTGGTGGTGGCCCTGCTGGGCCTGGTTGTACTGTTCGCGCCCGGCCCCGTGCGCCGCGCCCTGATTACCCCACACCTGCTGGCCCTGTTCAAGCGCATCTTGCCGACGATGTCCGACACGGAGCGTGACGCGCTCGAAGCCGGTACCACGTGGTGGGATGCGGACCTGTTTTCCGGCAAACCCGACTGGCCCAAGCTGCTGAGCTATGGACGCGCCACGCTCACGGCCGAGGAGCGCCACTTTCTTGAGCACGACGTCGAGCGGCTGTGCGAACTGGTCAACGACTGGGAAACGCAGCAGGCGCAGGATTTGCCATCCCAGGCGTGGGACTACATGAAGGCGCAAGGTTTCCTCGGCATGATTATCCCGAAGCAATATGGCGGCAAGCAATTCTCCGCCTACATGCATTCGCAAGTGGTGATGAAATTGTCGAGCCGATGTTCGGCGCTGGCCGTGACCGTGATGGTGCCCAACTCGCTGGGACCGGCCGAACTGCTGCTGCACTACGGCACAGAAGAACAGAAAAACCATTATTTGCCACGCCTGGCCAACGGCACCGAGATTCCCTGCTTCGCCCTGACCAGCCCGTACGCGGGTTCCGATGCGGCCGCCATTCCAGACTTGGGCGTGGTCTGCATGGGCATGCATGAGGGCCGCGCTACCCTCGGTTTCCGCCTCACGTGGAACAAGCGCTACATCACCCTGGCGCCCGTGGCAACCTTGCTGGGCCTGGCATTCCAGACCAGCGACCCCGATCATCTGCTGTCCGACAACGATGCGCCCGGCATCACTTGCGCGCTGATCCCCGCCAGCCACGACGGCGTGGTGATCGGGCGCCGCCACCATCCATTGAACGCCGCTTTCCAGAACGGCCCCACGTCGGGCAACGATGTGTTCATCCCCATCGACTGGGTCATCGGCGGTCAGGCGCAAGTGGGCAAAGGCTGGCGCATGCTGATGGAGTGCCTGGCGGCTGGGCGCGCCATTTCGCTGCCCTCGTCCAGCGTGGGCATGGGCAAGATGGCCGTGCGCGGCACCGGCGCGTATGCGGCCGTGCGGCGCCAATTCAACATGCCGATCGGCAAGTTCGAAGGGGTGCAGGAAGCGCTGGCCCGCATGGGCGCCAACCTGTACCTGATGGATGCGGCGCGCACCCTGGCCGCGCACGCCGTCGACCTGGGCGAAAAGCCGGCCGTCATTTCCGCCATCGTCAAATACCACGTCACGGAACGGGGCCGCGCGCTCGTCAACGACGGCATGGATATTCTCGGCGGCAAGGGCATCTGCATCGGCCCCAACAATTTCCTCGCCAGCGCCTACCAGCAAATCCCCATCGCGATCACGGTCGAAGGGGCCAACATCCTCACGCGCAGCCTGATCATCTTCGGCCAGGGCGCCATCCGCGCGCATCCGTATGTGCTCAGAGAAATGGCTGCCGTCAGCGAAAGCGACGGCCGCAAGGCCTTGCACGATTTCGACTCGGCCTTCTTTGGCCATGTCGGCTTTGTGCTGGGCAACCTGGCCAGGGGCTTGTGGTACGGACTGGGCGGCGCGCGCCTGGCGGCCGTGCCCGATGCCGGCGCGCCTGTACTGACACCCTACTACCGCGCCCTGACGCGGCTGTCGACGGCGTTTGCCGTCATGACGGATATGTCGATGTTCGTGCTCGGTGGCGAACTCAAGCGCCGCGAGCGGCTGTCCGCCCGGCTGGGCGACGTGCTGGCGCAGCTGTACCTGGCGTCGTCCGTGCTGAAGCGCTACGAAGACGATGGCCGTCCCGAGGCCGACCTGCCCTATGTACACTGGTCGCTGCAGGATGCGCTGGTCAAGGCGCAGCAGGGCTTGACGGGCGTGCTCGACAATTTCCCCGCGCGCGTGCTGGCGGCGCTGCTGCGCACCTTGCTGTTTCCGTTTGGCCTGCCCCACCGTCCGCCTTCCGACGAACTGGGCAGCGAGGTGGCGCTGGCCCTGCAAACGCCGGGCGCCGACCGCGAACGCCTGCTGGCCGACGGCTATGTGGCCAACGACAGCAACGACCCCGTGGCCTGCGCCGAGCGGGCCCTCGCCCTGCTGCCCGACATCCTGCACATCGAAAAACGCCTGAAAGACACGCCCGAAGGCGCGGCCCTGCGGCACCTGCCGCAAAGCCTGTCCGCCATGCAGCAGTGGCTGGCCGCAGCCAAGGCGGCGGGTTCGGTCAGCTGCCAGGAGCACAACACCTTGCTCGACTATGCGCGCCTGGTCGACGGCTTGATACAGGTCGACGATTTTGCGCCCGCTGCGGCGCAGCCTACACACTTGCAGGCGCACGGGGCCGATATCAACAGCCGCGCCGCCTAGGCGAATTTGCGGCCTATACTGAATTGAGCGGGTGCTGTGCCCGCTCTTTTCGGAAAGGAGTCGATCATGACGCGCAAATTCATCGATTGCCGGGAATTCCCAAGCGACACGCATTGCTCGGTGGCCATCTCGGCCGATAGCGAGGAAGAGCTATTGGGTATTGCCGTGGAGCACGCGGTCTCGGTACACCATCACCACGACACGCCGGAACTGCGCCAGCAATTGCGTCAACTGTTCAAGGACGGCATGCCGCCCGAACACCTGCCCATGACGGGACAGGCCGGCAACAGCGGGACCGCGCATGCGCACTAGCCGGCCAGGGCTTGCGCCGGTTGCTGAAAGCGCAAGCCCGGCACGAGCGGCACCAGGGACACACAGGCTTGAACGCCTGACGCCTGAGCACGCCGGCAGCGGATGCCAATCCCTTGACCCAAGGCAATGCAATATGCGGCCAGCCAGCATAAGATCGCCGGCTTTGCCCATCCTCCATGCGCCACGCTCCCGAACTCCTCCTGCCTGCCGGCTCCCTGGCCAAGATGCACGCCGCCTTCGACTATGGCGCCGACGCCGTCTACGCGGGCCAGCCGCGCTACAGCTTGCGCGTGCGCAATAACGATTTTTCGACCTTGCAAGCCTTGCAGGAGGGCATCGATGGCGCGCATGCACGCGGCAAGCAGTTCTTTGTCGCCAGCAATATCTTCGCCCACAACGCCAAGCTGAAAACGTATTTGCGCGACATGGAACCGGTGATCGCCATGCGCCCCGACGCGCTGATCATGGCCGACCCGGGCCTGATCATGATGGTGCGCGACAAGTGGCCGGACGTCCCCGTACACCTGTCCGTGCAGGCGAACGCCGTCAACTGGGCCGACGTCAAGTTCTGGCACCGCATGGGCTTGACGCGCGTGATTTTATCTCGCGAACTGTCGCTCGACGAGATCGAGGAAATCCGCCAGCGCTGCCCGGAAATGGAGCTCGAGGTCTTCGTTCACGGCGCGCTGTGCATCGCCTATTCGGGCCGTTGCCTGCTGTCCGGTTATTTCAACCACCGCGACCCGAACCAGGGCACCTGCACGAATTCCTGCCGCTGGGATTACAAGGTGAAAAACGCGTCCGAAGACGCCAGCGGCGACCTGGGCGGCATGCAGGTGGTGCCGCTGGAATTTCACCAGGCGCTGGCCGAGGCGGACAACAATGCGTTTTCCGCCCTGCACCAGCAACCGCGCCACCCGCTGGCCGACCAGCCCTATCTGATTGAAGAAGCCCAGCGCCCGGGCCAGCTGATGCCGATACTCGAAGACGAGCACGGCACCTACATCATGAATTCGAAGGACTTGCGCGCCGTCGAGCATATCGAGCGCCTGGTGAAAATCGGCGTCGATTCGCTGAAGGTCGAGGGCCGCACCAAGTCGCTGTACTACGCGGCGCGCACCGCGCAAGTCTACCGCCAGGCCATCGATGACGCCGTCGCGGGCCGCCCCTTCGACATCAGCCTGCTGGGCCAGCTGCAAGGCCTGGCCAACCGCGGCTACACGGACGGCTTTTACCAGCGCCACCACACGCAGGCGCACCAGAACTACATGCGCGGCGCGTCCGAGGCGGACCGCAGCCAGTACGTGGGCGACGTGCTGGGCGTGGCGGACGGCTGGGCCAGGGTGGAAGTGAAAAACCGCTTCGCCGTGGGCGACCGCATCGAGGCCGTGCATCCGGGCGGCAACCGCGACGTCACCATTACCCGCATGCTCAGCGATGACGGCAAAGAGATCCAGGTGGCGCCCGGCAGCGGCCACTTCGTGCGCATCGAACTTGACGGCGCTCTCGACAAGGCCTTGCTGGCCCGTTATTTGTAACCGCCAGTCTGCTGCGCGGGGTAGCGAAGCAGTCTACAAGTGTTTGATTTGACAAGAAAAATTCCGGCTGGCACTACCTAAATAATTTGTTTAGGCTTCAACATTGCTATACGATACGGCCACCCGCGCCCGGGGCCTTATCGGCATCCCGTGCGTCCCTGACACGTTCACCGGAATCCCCGATGCCACCTGCCACACCCGCCCTGATCACCAATGACGCCGTCGTCCTCGGCCTGCTCGCCATGACCCTGGGAGCCGTCTTCTGGAGCGCTTCCCGCCCAGACGGCTTCTGGAAAAAGTTCTACACGTATATCCCGTCGCTGCTGATGTGCTATTTGATCCCGGCGTTGCTCAACACGTTCGGCATCATCGACGGCAACGCGTCCGGCCTGTACGCCGTGGCGCGCGACTATCTGCTGCCCAGCGCGCTGGTGCTGCTGTGCGTGGCCATCGATTTCGGCGGCATCATCCGCCTCGGTCCCAAGGCCATCATCATGTTTTTGACGGGCACCCTGGGCGTCATGCTGGGCGCCCTCGTCTCGTTCGAAGCCTTGCGTTTGATCCACCCGGAAACGGTGGCCGGCGACACCTGGCGCGGCATGACCACCGTGGCCGGCTCGTGGATAGGCGGCGGCGCCAACCAGGCGGCCATGAAGGAAGTGTTTGAAGTGGATGCGACGCTGTTTGGCCAGTTCGTCGCCGTCGACGTGCTGGTGGCCAACGTCTGGACGGCCGTGCTGCTGTTCCTGGCCGGCCGCGCGGGCGCCTTCGACCGCTGGACCGGTGCCGATTTGTCCGCCATCAATGCGCTCAAGGACAGCATCGAAAGCTACCGCGCCCAGCACGCGCGCGTAGCCAACCTGACCGACATCATGATCATCCTCGGCGTGGGCCTGGGCGTGACGGGCCTGTCGCACTTCCTGGCCGGCCCCATCATCGGCTGGATCAGCACCCTGCCCGCCGCATGGCGCTTGCAGGATTACAGCCTGACGTCGAACTTCTTCTGGATCGTCGTGCTCGCCACCACCTTCGGCCTGCTGCTCAGTTTTACCCGGGCGCGCAGCCTGGAAGGCGCGGGCGCTTCGACCATCGGCTCGGCCATGCTGTACGTGCTGGTGGCTACCATCGGCATGCGCATGGACTTGAAAGCCCTGTTCGACAAGCCTTTCCTGTTCCTGCTGGGCCTGATCTGGATCGCCGTGCATGGCGGCCTGATGCTGCTCGTCGCCAAGCTGATCCGCGCCCCGCTGTTCTTCATGGCCGTGGGATCGCAGGCGAACATTGGCGGCGCCGCCTCGGCCCCCGTCATCGCTAGCGCCTTCCACCCATCCCTGGCCCCCGTCGGCGTCCTGCTGGCCGTGCTCGGCTACGCGCTGGGCACCTACGGCGCCTACATCACCGGTTTGATTCTGCGCAGCATGGCGGGGTGATGCCTGTCCTGGCTTGACCAGCCAGGCACGCAAGAATGACGACAACGCCAGCCTTAGGGCTGGCGTTGTCGTTTACGGCTCGCATCGGCCGCAGCATCCCAAAAAATCCCCACAATGTAGCAGAAACCCCTCAAAACCAAATTTCCGCACCATTTTTGTGCAAAATCTGCGATGATAGTTGTCCAAATAACCGATTACCTCCATGGAATTCTGATGAAATACGCATCTGCTCACGAGTATGTCCAGCATGTCGCCGCACGCAATCCAGGTCAACCCGAGTTTCTGCAAGCCGTCACCGAAGTCATGGAGAGCTTGTGGCCATTCCTGGAGCAGCACCCGAAATATGCGGAACAAGGCTTGCTGGAACGCTTGATCGAGCCGGAGCGCGTGGTGATGTTCCGCGTGTCGTGGGTCGATGACCACGGGCAAGTACAAGTCAATCGCGGCTACCGCATCCAGCACAGCATGGCCATCGGACCGTACAAGGGCGGCATCCGCTTCCACCCTTCCGTGACCTTGTCCGTGCTGAAATTCCTCGCCTTCGAACAGACGTTCAAGAATGCGCTGACGACCTTGCCGATGGGCGGCGGCAAGGGCGGTTCCGACTTCGATCCAAAGGGCAAGAGTCCGGGCGAAGTGATGCGCTTCTGCCAGGCGTTCGTGAGCGAACTGTTCCGCCACGTAGGTTCGGACACGGACGTGCCGGCCGGCGACATCGGCGTGGGCGGGCGTGAAGTGGGCTATATGGCCGGCATGATGAAAAAACTCAGCAACCGCGCCGACTGCGTGTTCACGGGCAAGGGCGCCAGCTTCGGCGGCTCGCTGATGCGGCCGGAAGCGACGGGCTACGGCACCGTATATTTTGCGCAGGAAATGCTGAAAACGCGGGGCCGCTCGTTCGAAGGCATGCGCGTGTCCGTGTCCGGCTCGGGCAACGTGGCGCAGTACGCTGTGGAAAAAGCCATGGCGATGGGCGCGAAAGTCATCACCGTCTCCGATTCGAGCGGCACCGTCATCGACGAGGCAGGCTTTACGCCGGAAAAGCTGGCCATCCTGATGGAGGTCAAGAATCATTTGTATGGCAGGGTCAGCGACTACGCCGCGCGCACGGGCGTGCGCTTCGAGGCCGGCGTGTCGCCATGGCATGTGCCGGTCGACATCGCCCTGCCTTGCGCCACGCAAAATGAATTGCATATCGACGACGCGCGCACCTTGATCGCCAACGGCGTGCAGTGTGTGGCTGAGGGCGCCAACATGCCGACCACCATCGAGGCAGCCAAGGCATTCGAAGCGGCCGGCGTGCTGTATGCGCCGGGCAAGGCCAGCAATGCGGGCGGCGTGGCCACGTCCGGCCTGGAAATGAGCCAGAACGCGGCCCGAATTTCCTGGCCGCGCGAGGAAGTCGATGCGCGTTTGCTGCAGATCATGCAGGGCATCCACGCCGCGTGCAAGCAATACGGTACGCGCGCCGATGGCACGGTCAGCTATGTCGATGGCGCCAATATCGCCGGCTTTGTGAAAGTGGCCGATGCGATGCTGGCGCAGGGCGTGATTTAAGGGGGGTGATTTAAGCGGCCTCACGACACCTAACAAAACCGTAGCGAGCGGAAGATAGAGGTGGCTAAGAAGCGCAACCGTACTCAAGTACGGTGAGCATCGCAGGCCGCCTATATCGACGCGCAGTAGGTTTGGTCAGGTGTCTACAATATCTCCGGCTTCATCAGGCTCTTGCGGCTGATGGTCCGGCCCGACACCATGAACTCGCCGTTGCCGCGGTAATGTAACGTTTCCGGCAGCTTGGGCGAGGTGGCCACGTGGGCTTTCACGCACTCGAAGATGAAGAAGCCGCCTTTCGGATTGCCCGCCACCTGGGCCAGCTTGCATTCGAAGTTGGCGTAGCACTCGGCGATCAGGGGCGCGCCCACCAGTTCGGCTGGCTGGGGCGTCAAGCCGAAGGCCGTGAACTTGTCCGTGTCTTCGCCGCTGCAATTGCCGATGGCGACGACCTGGTCGACCATGTCGGCCGTGGGCAGGTTGATCACACACTCCATGCTGCGCTTGATCATTTCATAGCTGTGGTTCGCGTCGGAAATAAAGCAGCCCAGCAACGATGGCGTGAATTCCATCAGCATGTGCCAGGCCATGGTCATGACGTCGCTTTCGCCCTGCCACGTTGAACTGACGAGCACCACCGGCCCCGGTTCGAGAAAGCGCCGGATATCGGCGACGGGATAATCTTCTTTGTGGTAATTTTTCATCTGCTCTCCAGGACGCGGTACGCCATAGCATAGACCAACGGCGCCTTGCCGGGCGCGCGGCTGGCCGGCCGCGGCGTGTCATCGGCACCGCGATTTGTGCCGTTCATCGCAAATTTCTCCCCCTTGGAGATGTTGCAACATAGAATACACTGATCAACTACTCAAGGAAACCGCCATGCGTCCTCTGTTCCTGTTGTCAGTCCTGTCCCTCGCCTGCCTCTCGACCCTCGCGCATGCCGACGAGCAAACCCGCACGGTAGCCGCCTTCAACGCCATCGACATCCGCGGCCCCATCAGCATCGAAGTGGAATCGGGCAAGGAGCAAAGCCTGCTGCTGCGCGGCGACCAGAAATTCCTCAGCGGCGTCATCACGGAAGTGGTCGATGGCGAGCTGAAAATTTCCATGAAGGACAAGGACATCAAGAAGACCGAGGGCGATCCGCGCATCATCATCACCATGCCCACCTTGCGCAAGCTGATCGCGGAAGGCGCGGGCGAAAAAATCCTCACCAAGCTCAATGGCCCACGAGTCGACATCAGCTACAAGGGCGCGGGCCGCCTGGCCGCCGATGGCCAGGTCGACTGGCTGCGCCTGAAGGCGCAAGGCGTGGGCGAGGTCGATACGAAAGCCTTGCTGGCGAAAAACGTCGATGTGAATTTCGAAGGCATCGGCTCCGTCAAGGTGTATTCCTCGGGCGAGCTGAACGCCGTGGTGCGCGGCATGGGCGAACTGACCTACTACGGCAAGCCGAAGATCGTGCACAAATCGATCGCCGGCATCGGCAGCGTCAATGCCGCAAAATAAGACTTCCTAGAACAACAAGGCCATCAGGCCACTGGAGACCGCATGACCGCAACACATGATACCGAAGCGCCGCTGGTACTGCGCGAGGAGCACGATGGCCTCGTCACCCTGCGGCTGAACCGCCCGCTGCAATTCAATGCCCTGTCCGAAGCCATGCTGGCCGCGCTGCAGGAAGCGTTCGACACGATCGCGCAGCAGCCGCACGTGCGCTGCGTGGTGCTGGCCGCCGAAGGCAAAGCCTTTTGCGCGGGCCACGATTTGCGCCAGATGCAGGCCACGCGCCAGCTTGCATATTATCAAATCCTGTTCGCGCAATGCTCGCGCGTGATGCAAGCCATTCAAACCTTGCCCGTGCCCGTGATTGCCCGCGTGCACGGCATCGCCACGGCGGCCGGCTGCCAATTGGTCGCCAGCTGCGACCTGGCCGTGGCGGGCGCCTCCGCCCGTTTTGCCGTCTCCGGCATCAACGTAGGCCTGTTCTGCGCCACGCCATCGGTCGCCCTGTCGCGCAATGTGTCGCCCAAGCGGGCCTTCGACATGCTGGTGACGGGGCGCTTCATCGACGCCGACACGGCCGCCGACTGGGGCCTGATCAATGAAACGGTGGCCGACGCGGCGCTCGACGACGCCGTGGCGCGCCTGGCGCAGCAGATCATGGCGAAAAGCCCGACGGCCATCCGCTACGGCAAGCAGATGTTCTACCGGCAGCGCCAGCTGCCGCTGGACGACGCGTACGCGTATGCGGGCGACGTGATGGCGCGCAACATGATGGAAGAGGATGCGGAAGAAGGCGTCACCGCCTTCTTGGAAAAGCGGCCGCCCAACTGGGCGCGGCCGTAATATAACTTAACGCTCCTGCTTCATCTGCTGCTGCACGGACAAGCTCAAGGTCCCCAGGTCTTCCTTGCCCAGCATCGGCAATTGCGCCAGCAGGTTGGCCAGGGCCGAGCTGCCCGTCACGTCCAGCTCGGACGACTGCACCAGCACCGTGCCGGCGCCCGTGAAGTCGATCTGCTTTTCCTCGCCCGACAGGGTAAAGCCCGTGAGCGCGCCGGCGGCCGAGGCCCAGCCCTGCACGTGGGCGTAATCGTAGTGATACGAAGGACTGGGGCAATCGGCCCAGCCCAGCACGGCCTGCTCGTCCACGCGGCATGGCAACTCGAGGAAATGCACGGGGCCGTTCGACGAGGCGATCACTTTACCGGTGCCTATCATGGTCAGATAGCCGGGCAAGGTCGATTCCTGGCAAATCACATCCTTCGTAAAACCCAGCAGGTTTTTCGCGCGGATGGTCATGTTGGCGTTATCGAGGTCGTAGCAGGCCAGGTCGTTGCCGTTGTCGCCCAGGATCAATTGGCCTTGCCCTTGCGCGACGACAAAGTGGTGGATGTATTTCGGCGCATTGAAGGCATTGCGCACGATCAGGTCGAGCACGCTGCTGCCCATGGCTTCGAAGCGCAGTTCGCCATAGAAGGCGATCATCTTGCCCTTGCGAATGAAGATCTGTTCCTTGACGTCGATGACATACGAAAAACGGTTCAGGTTATCGTTCTTCGGCAAGGTATCGGGAGTGTAAATCGTCATGGCTTACCTTTCGCTCGCTTGGATGTAGACCGTGCCCTGGCCCGTGAACTTCACCTGGTACGATTCGCCGGACGCCTGGCCGACGAAGGTTTTCCAGTTCAAGTCCGTGACGATGGTCGAGCTCAGCTGCCCCGTGTGGCCGATATACGCTTGCGGATCGACAAAGACGGGCACGTCCGGCGTGACGGGCAAGCCGATGGCATTACCATCCGACAAAATCGCCACGTCGCCCGTGCCTTGCAAGGTGGTGGTAAACAAGCCCTGGCCCGTAGCCATGCCGCGCACCACGCCCTGCACGCCGCCCTGGTTGCCGAGGAACATGGTACCGGCCGTCAAGCGCGCATCGAAGGCCAGCAGGGAATCGCTTTCCACGTAAAACGTTTCGCCGCGCACGGGGACGATGGTGACGAACAGGCCGCCTTGCGCGTAAAACACGCTGCCCGTGCCACGCGCCGACATCATGGCGTAGCCTTCGTTCGTGACGGCGCGCATGGCCAGGCTTTGCACGCCCTGGCCAGCCAGGAAGGAGCGGCTGAACGCCACGTCGCCCTGGTACGACACCATGGCGCCCTTGCGCGCGAACACTTCTTCATTGCCGAGTTTGACCTCGAGCATCTTTTCATTGATCTGCTGATAGACAGGCATCGCGGGTCCTCGCTAACTTAACGTTCGGCGGGCTGGATGAACACCACGCCCTGGCCTGTGAATTTGTGCTGGTACGATTCGCCCGAGCTCTGGCCGATCATCGTGCGCCAGTTGACGTCGAAAACGAATTCCTGGCGGATGTCGCCCTTGAAGCCGACGAAGGCGTCCGGGTCCACGCGCAGCGGATGCGTGGGCGTCACTTCCAGCATGATCAGGTTGCCGCGCGAAATGACGGCCAGGTTGCCGTTGCCTTCGACGGTGGTGGAAAACAGGCCCTGGCCCGAGCTGGCGCCGCGCAAGCCCGCAAAGCTGGTGCCCGTCTTCAGGCTCGTGTCGTAGGCCAGCAGGCTGCTGCTTTCGATGGTCAACTTTTCGCCGGCCAGCGCCATGACGGTGATCTCGGCCGCATTCTGCGCGAAAAACACCGTGCCGGTGCCAGAGGCCTGCATCACCTGCATGCCTTCGTTCGTCACCTTGCGCTTGAGCGCGCCGAAGAGGCCCTCGCCGCCGAGCAGGGACTTTTCAAATTTGATGGCGCCCGTATAGGCGACCATCGCGCCGGCAATCGCCAGCACTTTTTCATCCTGCAGGCGCACTTCCAGCAGGCGGTCGGTATTGGTGCGGAAACTGGTCACGCGCGACTCCCCAAGAATGCCAGGCCACAAAGCCATGGCTATCCGACAAGATACCGGGGGCGTTACCGCCATGCAAGTGCTATTCCTCCCGAACAGGGGTCTGCGTTAAAAAAAAGGCGTGCCCGGAGGCACGCCTTGCGCTGACATCTGCAACGGTTTACTCGGCCAGCACCGGCTTGGCGCCGCGCGCGTTCTGGAACAGCGGCACGGGATCATTGGTATTGACCTCGACCACCGTCACGCCCTGCACCACGCCAGCGACCTGGTAGCCGACGGCGCCCAGGTGGCGCTTGCCTTCGGCCAGGTTGGACCAGCTCAGCGAGACAGACGCGGTGCCGCCCATGAAGGCCGTGCCCGGCATCAGCGCCTTGAAGCTGCCGTTGTTCAAGCCCGGCGCCAGCACCCACGACGACAAGGTGTAGTCGGCCTGGCCGTTTTGCGGCGCAAAACCGATCACGCACACCTTGTAGGTGCCGGCGGCGGGCAGGCGCAGTTCCACCTGCTCATTGGAACTTTCATTGCCGCTGCTGCCGACCAGCACATTGGCGGCGTTGTAGACCTCCATGTCCAGGTCGGTATTCGCGCCGCCCGTCGTTTCCGTATCGTAGGTGGCAAAGCGCGCCGCCAGGGTGCCGGCCGGGACCACCACGTTGTGCACGTTCACGCCCGTCGCGCCGCCCGCCTTGCAGGCAGCCGATGCGGCGGCGCCCGTCACCGCCTGGCCGATCGTGCGCGTCTGGCGCACGGCTTCGACGAGACCCGACTTGACGCCCACCAGCGCGCCCGTGAAGCCCGTGCCCAGGGTCAGCACCTTGCTGCCCGTGGCCGCCTCGCTGCTGACCAGCGGAATGGCGGCCAGCGACGTGCCGCGCGCCGTCAGCGGGCTGCGCACCGTGTGCGTGCCATCCGTCCAGCTCAGGGCGCCGTAGGTCCAGGTATTGGCCGGCGCCGTGGTGCGCGTCAGCTTGACCTGGTACTGGCCCTTGGCGCCCGGCGCCAGGCTCAGACTCGTTGGCGTCACCGCCACCGTGTAGCCGGGCAGGCTGGCCGAGACGTTATAGACGGCGCTGCTGGCGCCCACGTTGGTCACCGTGCGCGTCAGCACTTGCGTACCCAGCACGTTGGCCGCCGTCAGCGACGCCAGGTTCAGGTTGTAGGCAGGAATGGTGCCGACGGCCTGGCAGGTGGCGGGACTGTAGACCTTCAGGTTCAGGCCGCACAGGAAGCGCGCATAGTCGATTTCCGACACGTCGTACACGAGGCCGGGATCGGCAGCGCTGTTCGGTGCGATGTGGCCGGCGCCCTGGCCCCATGGCAGCTGGCCCGAGTTCTTCGCCGTGGCATCCCACGACACGGAACCGTTCAAGCCATCGGGATACGTGCTGAAGGCCGTCGTCATCAGTGCCGACTTGATGGCCGCGGGCGACCAGCCCGGATGCTGCTGCTTGAGCAGCGCCGCCACGCCGGCCACGTGCGGGCTGGCCATCGAGGTGCCGGAATAGAAATCCCATTCCGCCACGGGCGCCGCGCCGCCAGCGGCCACGGCATCGCGCTGCGCCGGCGTCAGGTCGGCCGTCACGCCGGCGAGGATGTTGGTGCCGGGCGCCGACATGTCCGGTTTCAGGATGTTCGCGTTGGCCACGTTCGGTCCGCGCGAGGAACGGTCGCTGACGATCGGCGCCTGCACCGTCGTGTCGGCGATCGTATGGATCTCGCCCAATGCCGCCGTGCCGTCCGGATTGGACGCCATGAAAGCCTTCAGCGCGTCGCCCTGCGCCTGCGCCAGGTGCACGGTCGACAGCGTGTGCGCCTGGTTGATGATGGTGTTGGCGCCGCCGGCCACGTTGGCGATGACCACACCCGCCGCGCCCGCCGTCCTGGCATTCGCGCTCTTGTTGACCAGCACGTTGCCACCACGGTCGCACACGAGTATCTTGCCCGCCACTTTCGCCGGGTCCAGATAAGCGGACGTGGCATCGGCCCCGCCGAAGCAGCGCAGCAAATTGAGGTCCGTCGGCAGCACGCCGGCCAGGCCAGCATCGCGCGAGCGGATCAGCGGCAGCGCCGGCGTCTTCGCATTGCTCGACGCGCCTTCCAGCCTGGTGCCATTGCTGAGGATGACATTGCCCGCATACAGGCGGTTGTGCGTGGAATTGGCCACCGTCGCCAGCCACGGGCTGATGTGCGAGACGGGCGCCGGCACGTCGGGCGCTGGCGTGGATGGGCCGGAATTGCCGCCCGACGTGGCGACAAACACGCCGGCCGCCGCCGCGCCGAGGAAGGCGACTTCCGTCGGCTCGTCGAAGGCGCCGCCGCCCGCGTTCGGGCCGATGGAGAAGTTGATGACGTTGACGCCATCCTTGACGGCCTGGTCGATGGCGGCCACGCTGTCGGCCGTGGCGCAACCGTTGCGGCCCGTCGATGCGGCCGTCCAGCAGACTTTATAGGCGGCGATGCGGGCACGCGGCGCCATGCCCGAGGCCTTGCCCAGCGACACGCCGTTCGAGGTGGCTAGGGCACCATTGTTGCCGCCGGCCGTGGACGCCGTATGCGTGCCATGGCCGCCGTGTCCCGTCAGGCCGGCGACGGAATCACGCGGCGACAGGAATTCCGTCCAGTGCAGCGCCGACGTGGAAGCGCGGTAGTAGCGCGCGCCGATCAGCTTGTTGTTGCAATTCTCGGCGCTAAAACCTTCGCCCGTCTGACAGGTACCCTGCCAGCTGGCCGGTGGCGCGCCGTACACGACGTTGCTGCCGCTGTGGCTGGGCACGCCGTTCTCGTCGAGGCGGTCGGCAAAGGCCGTGTTCTCGGGCCAGATGCCGCTGTCGACGATGCCGATGATGATGTCTTCGCCCGCGTGTGTCTTGCCGCCCAGTTGTTCCCACAGGCCGCCCGGCTTGTCCAGGCCCAGGAAGGTGGGCGTGTAGCTGGTGTCGAGCTGCAGAATGGAGTCGGCGCTGATGCTGGCCACGCCGCTGTTTTTCTTCAGGGCCCGCACTTCATCGTCCGTCAGCAAGGCGGAAAAGCCGTTGAAGACGACGCTGTACTGGTGCGTGATTTCCGCCGCGCTGACGGTGCCGGCCACGGCGGCCTGCTTGCTGTCGAGGTAGCTCAGGTAGGCCTGCACATCGGCGGCGCCCACGTTGATGCGCGCACCCGGGGCCGGCTTGGTGGCGGCCAGGCCGTCGACCTGGCCCGTGTAGGTGGCGGCCGGCTTGTCGACCAGCTGCACGATGTAGGAGCGGCGTTCCTGCGCCTGCGCCGCTTGCGCCAGGCTGGCGGCCAGCAGGAGGATACCGAGAGAGACGGGACGTAATTTCATCTCACGCTCCTTGCACGGTGAACGCTGCGAACTTGCCGCTGCGGCGGCGCGACAGCATGCCGATGGCGCCCAGGCCGGCCAGCAGCAGCATGTAGGTCGACGGTTCCGGCACGGCGCTGATGTTGATATTGTCGAGCGCAAACTGGCCCTGGTTAAAGGCGGGGAAATCGATGGAATTGCTGCACGCGCCAGTGTCATTGAAAATGCAGGCGTTGAAGGTCAGGCCCGTGAAGGAATAGTTGCTGAAGCCGCCCAGCAGGGATGCGCTCTGGAAATGGTAATTGCCATCGCTGCCCTGGCCCGGAAACGCCAGCGACGTGCTGACCACCTGGCCGTTGCTGAGGGTGCCGCTCAGTTGCAGCTGGCCCCACTGCATGTTGGGCAAGCCGGAAACGGGCCCGATGAAGGAATAGTCGAAACCGGCCAGGCTGAACGCCTGGTGGTCGGCACGCGCGAAATTCACGCCGCCATCGTTGAGGATGGCCAGGTAGTTGCCGGTGGCGCCCTGCGGGCAGGCGGCGATATCGCACGACGAGCCCACGCGGCCATCGAGGATGGCGCCCACGCCGCTGACGCCGCCGCCGGCCGCCGTGGTCGGGTCGGCCAGGAACAGCAGGTTGTAGCTCGACGTATTGAGCGTCTGGCCGCTTTCATACACGTCGGGGGGCAAATTATCGAAGGTCAGGACACCGGCCATGGCCGGCGCCGAGGCCAGCACGGACAAGGTGGCCAGCGCGGCCAGGATGGTGGCGCGGCCGCGGGTAGCGGGCCGATCGGCGGTGGCGGGCGATACCCGCGCATGTGATGGACGATTCATTCTATTCCCTTGGTTGTTGTGGATAGATAGGTCGGCAGGTCTCGCGCCCGCTTTCAGCTTTTTCACAAAAGTGTCAACAAATATAGCAAACCACACAAAACAAATATCATATTTTTAATATCATTTATTTATTTTTTATCTAACTCTGCGATACTTTGTTTTGTTTTATCTATGAAAGCTTGAGCAATCTCAACGTTACATCGGAACAACAATGCCTCGCACCGCAGACGTGCGCGCCAGCGCGCCGGCCCGACTTCAGATAAGCTCGAAAACCGCGCCTGCCGCGCCGTCATCCCCGTCACATCGCGGTACACCTGTTCCATCCTGGAACACTTGTCTCTCGCCGCGAAGCGCCCGGCCACAGCCCCTGCGCGATGGCATGAAGCTTGCACAACAAGGGAATCGACCGCGCTCAGGGAGCAGCATCATGGAACACCATCAATTTGCCGGCAACGGCAGCGCAGGCACGCGGCCGGCCCGGCGCCTCCTCGTGTGCTGCGCGCTGGCGCTGGCTTTTTTCCTGCTGGCCGCCAGGCTGGATCTGGCCGAACGGCTGACGTACGCGCTGTGGCGCCACGAACACTGGCAACTCGATGAACTGGCCCTGAGCCTGCTGTTGCTGGCGCTGGCCCTGGCCGGCTTTGCCGTGCGGCGCGGACGCCAGGTGGCGCTGCTGCTGGCACAAAACCGCACCCTCACGCAGCGCCTGCTGCGCGCGCAGGAGGAGGAACGCTGCGCGCTGGCGCGCGAGCTGCACGATGAAGTGGGACAAGACTGCACAGCCATCCGCGCGGCCGCCAGCTACATCCTGCGCGCGCGCGATGGCGACCAGGCGAACGTGCAGGCGTGCGCCGCCAGCATCGCGCGCTCGTCGGAAGCGCTGCATGCGATGGTGCGCACCATGCTGCGCCGGCTGCGCCCGCCCGTGCTCGACAGCCTGGGATTGGCGCCGGCCCTGCAGGCGCTGTGCGACAGCTGGTCCCAGCAGCACGGCATCGCCTGCCATTTCGCACCGCACGCCATCCCCGCCAACCTCGACGACTGCACCGCCACCGCCATCTACCGCCTGGTGCAGGAAGGCTTGACGAACGTGGCGCGCCACGCGGGCGCCAACCGGGCCACGGTGGAATTGCGCGCCGATGCGCACGGCTTGCTGCACCTGGCTATCGAAGACAATGGCCAGGGTTTGCATCCAGACAAAACGCCGACAGATGGCTTCGGCATGCTGGGCATGCGCGAAAGAGTGGCCGGCCTGCGCGGCCATATCCGCTGGATCAGCGCGCTGGGCAACGGCTTGCGCATCGAAGTGGCGATGCCGCTGGCGGCAGGTGCGGCATGAACGCGGCCATGACCCCGATCCGCGTGATGCTGGTCGACGACCACCCGGTGGTGCGCACCGGTTACCGGCGCCTGCTGGAACAGGGCGGCGACATCGCCGTCGTGGCCGAGGCGGGCAATGGCGAAACGGCGTATGGCTTGTACCAGGAGCACGCGCCCGACGTCTGCGTGACGGATTTGTCCATGCCCGGTATCGGCGGCCTGGAATTGCTGCGCAAGCTGATCGCCCGCGATGCCGGTGCCCGCGTGCTCGTGTTCAGCATGCACGACACGCCGCAGCTGATCGCCCGCGCTTTTGAGGGCGGCGCCTGCGGCTTCGTCAGCAAGCAGGCCGACCCGGAACACCTGGTCGACGCCGTGCGTGCCGCCCATGCGGGCCGGCGCTACCTCGATCCGCACAGCGTACCCGGCGTGCTGCAAGACACCGCCAGCATGGAAGCGCAGCGCTTGAGCAGCCTGAGCCAGCGCGAATTCGAAATCTTCCGCCTGCTGGCCGAAGGCCGCAGCGCCGCAGACTGCGCCCGCCTGCTGCACCTGAGCAGCAAGACGGTGGCCAACCACCAGACCTGCATCAGGGAAAAGCTCGACGTACCCGGCCCCGCCGCGCTCGTCCATCTTGCCCTGCGCAATGGCGTCATTGAACAGATCCACCCTTAAAACACGTAGCGCAAGCCCACATTCACGCTGCGCGGGGCGCCGGCCGCGTAGAAGGTCGCGTTGACCATCGGATATTCGCCGTTCACGGCCGGCAGTGGCCGGGCGGCAAAGTTGCCGTTGGCGTCGAAACCCGTCGCGCCCAGCTGGGCCGCCGTCGCATAGTGCCGGTCGAACAGGTTGTTGACCTGGGCGAACACGCTCAGTTGCCGTGTCAGCTGGTATTTGCCATTGAGCTCGACCACGGCGTAGCCGCCGCTCTTGCCCGCGCCCAGGTACGCTGGCCCGCCCGCCTGGTGCGCATTGTTTTCATTACCGCGCGCATAGGAGCTCGACACGGCCATCATGGCCAGGCCCACCGTCCAGTCGCGTCCGCCCTGAACCTCCACGTGCGCCTTCAGGATATGGCTGGGCGTGAGGGGAATCCGGTTGCCCGGCGTGATGACGATATTGCCTTCGAGGCCAGGCGCGTCCGCGTCGCTGCTGCTGTTGGCGCTGCCGTTGACGGTTTCCCGGCTTTGATACGTCGCCTGCAGCCACGTGTAGTTGACGCCGAAGTCCAGCGCGCCCGCCTTGCCGTCGAGCGCCAGCTCCATGCCCTGGTGGCGCGTCTTGCCGAAATTCTTGAAGTAGCCGAAACCGGCCTGGTTGTCGGCCACAAACAGGATATCGTCGTGGTTTTCCGCGCGGAACACGCCAGCGCTCCAGCGCGCCACCTCGTCCCACTGGCCGCGCACGCCCGCTTCCCACGTCTTCGTCACCACCTGTTTCAAGGGCGGGTCGCCAGCCATGGCGTTGGGCAGGCGGCAAGGGTTGTCCGGGTCGGCGCAGCCAAGCTCGATGGCCGTCGGCGTGCGGCTGCCTTCGTTGTAGCCGAGGTAGGCGCTCACGCCCTTGACTGGCGCATAGGCCAGGCCGATGGCGGGATTGAAGCGGCTGAAACGGTGGTCGCCATCGAGCGAGCCGCTGCCGCCGCCGGGCGTGATGGCGTCGCGGTTGCGCACCGTGCTGCGGTTGTAGCGGCCGGAGACGGTCAATGTCTGGTCTTGATTGAACGCGATGCTGTCGCTCGCATACACGCTCCACGTGCGCATGCGTCCGCTCAAGTCGACACGGTTATCGACAGGCGTGCCATCGTCGTCGATTTGCGTACCGTCGGCAAAGAAGTCGACGGGCGTGATGCCGCGGTCCGGGTTCAGGTAGCCGAACTGGCTCGTCTGGCGGAAGGTGGCGTGGCTCGTATCATAGGCGGCGCCAGCCGTGACGGCATGGCGCATGCTGGCCACGTCGGCCAGCGCGGTGAACTGGCCGGAAAAACCATAGTTTTCCTGCTCGGTATGGCTGCGGTTGATCATGCCATTGCATTTTTCGGCCGGCTCGTCATTCAGCAGCACGTTGGCTATGCAGCGCCACTTCGGAAACGGCGTATTGGTCACATTTGCCCCGCTGACGGGAAAGCCCGTGTAGCCGGCCGCCGCCAGGGCCGCGCGCTCGGCCGCGCCGGGCTGGTAGACGGACTGGTCGAGCGACTCGTCGTTGAGGTCGCCATTGAAGGTGTGCGTGTCGATCTTGCGGTAGTACACATTGCCGGACCATAGCAAGGCGGCGCCGGCCTGGTGCTTACCCGTCAGGTTCAGCAAGGTCGACCTGTTTTCCGTCAAGTCTGGCTTGGTGTAGACGCTGCGGTAGTCGCGCGCCAGCATGCGCTGTTCCTGCAAGCCGTTGCCCGTCAACGCATTGTCCGCGTGGGCCACGGTGACGGCGATATCGGTGCGCGCATCGCCCCAGCCCAGCTTGCCAAACACCTGGCGCACGTCGGATGGCGAATCGTCACGCCAGCCCACTTCCTTGAAGCGGTTGCCCGTCACGTACCAGTGCCAGCCCTGCGCATTGCTGCCGCCATGTTCAACTTCCACGGCGCGCCGTTGATCGGAACCCAGGCGCGCCTCGACGGCGGTGCCGGGATTGCTGCGGCCATCCTTGGTCTGCAGGGCCAGCGCGCCACCCAGGGTGTTCAGGCCGAACAGGGGATTCGAGCCGGGCATCAGGGTCAGCGAAGCGATCGCCAGGCGCGGGATCAAGTCCCAGCTGACGACGTCGCCGAACGGCTGGTTCAGGCGCATGCCATCGAGATACACGGACAGTCCCTGCGGCGTGCCCAGCAGCGGCGAGGCCGTATAGCCGCGGTAGCTGACGTCGGGCTGGAACGGGTTGTTCTGCACTTCGTTCACGTAAACGCTGCCCAGGTTGCGGCGCAGGAAGGCGGAAATATCGAGCGCGCCGCTGGCGGCGATCTGCTGTGCGCTGGCCGTCTGCACGGGCGCGGCCAAGGTATCACGCGGCTGCTCCACGGTGGGCAGCGGCATGCTGCCCGTGATGATGACGGTGGGCAAGTCGCCCGAGGCGGCCAGGTTCGCGGCCATGCTGGCGGCAACAGGCTCGGCAGCCTGCGCCTGGCACAGCGCCATGGCAGCGGCAGCCAATAAAGTCAGTTTCATGCGGGTCCCCGTTTTTATCATGGTTTTTATGTCTGTCCATTATCGGACAGCCACCATCGATGAACTAGGGAAAAACTCCCGCCGTGCGGGCAGGCTATCGCTGCAAGGGCAGATAGCTCTGCTTGAGCTGGCGCAGCACAAAACTCGATTTGCTGTGGCGGATGCCGGGAATTTTGTATAAACGCTCGCGCAGCAGCCGTTCATAGTCGCGCGTGTCGCTGACCGCGATGCGCAGGTAGTAGTCGTAGTCGCCGGAGACGAGGAACGCTTCGAGCACTTCCGGGATCATGGCCAGCGCGTGGCCGAATTCGAACAGGGCCTGGTCGGAATGGTCGTCCAGGGTGACTTGCACGATGACGGTGTCGGCCAGCCCTACCTTGGCCGCGTTGACGTTCACCGTGTAGCCTTCGATGACGCCGTCGTCCTCCATGCGCTTGATGCGCGCCCAGCACGGCGACGAAGTCAGGCCCACCTTGGCGCTCAGCTCGTGCAGGCTGATACGGGCGTCCTGCTGCAGGGCCGTCAGGATAGCGAGGTCGAATTTGTCGAGCTTCATTCTGTTTCTTCCATATTTTGCAGCAAATTTTGTTGAAGTATGCATTTTATACGAGAAAACCAGCAACCTTTTCTGCCAGGGCAAGCAGAAAATAGACACATGAAACCCGATCCCGCTCCCCTCCTCGCTCCCGCCCACGATCTTGCGCCGCGCAATGGCGCCAGCACCCTGATCGACACCCTGCTGGCCCTGGGCGTCGACACCGTCTTCGGCTACCCGGGCGGCGCCGTGCTGCCCCTGTACGATGCGCTGCACGCGCAACCGCGCTTGCGCCACGTGCTGGTGCGCCACGAACAGGCGGCCGTGCACGCGGCCGAGGGTTATGCCCGCAGCACGGGGCGGCCTGGCGTCGTCTTCGTCACCTCCGGCCCCGGCATGAGCAATACCACCACGGGCTTGCTTGACGCCCTGTGCGATTCGATTCCCGTCATCTGCATCAGCGGCCAGGTAGCCACCACCAGCATCGGCACGAACGCCTTCCAGGAATGCGACGCGCTGGGCATCTCGCGCCCCGTCACCAAGTGGAACCGGCAAATCCGCGCGGCCGACGAGACGGCCGCCGTCGTGCACGAAGCATTTATCCAGGCCACGCAGGGCCGGCCCGGCCCCGTGCTGATCGATTTTCCCAAGGATATGCAATTGGCGCAGGTCGCGGCCAACACGCCGCCGCCATCCGTCGCCAACGTCGCCGCCCCCTTGCCCGAGGCGGCCGATATCGAGCAGGCCGCCATCCTGATCGCCTCCGCGCGCCAGCCCGTGTTCTATGGTGGCGGGGGCCTCATCAATTCCGGGCTCGATGCCTGCGCCGCTTTCCAGCAGCTGGTGAAACTGGCGGCCGCGCCCTGCACCCTGACCCTGCTGGGCCTGGGCGCCTTTCCCGCCTCGCATCCGGCCTTCCTCGGCATGCTGGGCATGCACGGCACCCTGGAAGCGAACCTGGCCATGCACCATGCGGACCTGATCGTCTGCGTGGGCGCCCGCTTCGACGACCGGGTCACGGGCAGGCTGGACGCCTTCTGCCCCGGCGCGAAAATCATCCACGTTGATATCGACCCGGCGTCGATCGGCAAGGTGGTGCGCGCCGACGTGGCCCTGCGCGGCGATTGCGCGCCCGTGCTGGCGGCATTGCTGGCGCAGCTGCGCGGCCGCTTGCTGGCGGACCGCCAGCCGTGGTGGCAGCGCATCGACGGCTGGCGCGCGCAGGATAGTTTGGCCTTCGACGACACGCCGGACGTGATCGCGCCGCAGGCGCTGATGCGCCGGCTGCAGGCGGCCCTGGACGGACAGGACGCCATCGTGTCCACCGACGTGGGCCAGCACCAGATGTGGGCGGCGCAGCATTTGCGCTTCGAGCAGCCGCGCCGCTGGCTGACCTCGGGCGGCGCCGGCACCATGGGCTATGGATTGCCGGCCGCCATCGGCGCGCAGATCGCCCATCCGGGAAAATGCATCGTGTGCGTCAGCGGCGACGCGTCGATTTTGATGAATATCCAGGAACTGGCCACGGCCGTGCAGCACCGCCTGCCCGTCAAGGTCGTGCTGTCGAACAATGGCTACATGGGCATGGTGCGCCAGTGGCAGGAACTCATCCATGGCGGACGCTACAGCCACAGCTATACGGAAGCGCTGCCCGATTTCGTCGCCCTGGCGCGGGCGTTCGGCTGGCAGGCGCATACGGTCAGCCGGCGCGAAGACCTCGACGCGGCGCTGGCGGCCTGCCTGGCATCCGAAGGCCCGTATTTCCTCGACGTGCGCGTGCATGGCGCAGAAAATTGTTTCCCCATGATGGCGCCCGGCGCGGGGCACCATGAAGTGACCCTGTCCAAGGGCAAGGTGTACAGCGAGCGGTAGGTCGGCATGACCACCACCGGCCACGCCAACGATGTTGTCGGATTACGCGTGGCGTTGCCACGCTAATCCGACCTACTCGCCACCACGGGTAGGTCGGATTAGCGGCGGTACGCCGCGTAATCCGACATCACCACCGGCCGGATTACGCCCAAATCCTGTAGATCCAGTAACTTTCATCTTCGCGGCTGGCGCGCGCCAGTTCGGTGGGACTCAGGCCGGTGATGGCGCGCACTTCGCGGCACAGGTGGGCCTGGTCGGCGTAGCCGCCCTCGGCGGCGATATCGGTCCATGAAGCATTGCCTTGCAGCATGGCCTCGCGTGCGTCGAGAAACGACTGTTCCGCGCGGCGCATGCGGCGCAGGGTGCGCATGGGCTGGCCGGCCCAGGCCTTGATGCGGCGCTCGATATTGCGCGCGCCGCTGGCCAGGCCAGTCGAGGCCGCCTGTACGCCCAGGCGGCGCACCCAGTCCTGGATGGCGCCGGTGGGATGGTCGCCGCTCTTGCGCGCCAACGCCCAGCGCGGCGCGAGGAATGCTTCCACCAGCGCGATGCGCGCTGCATCGTCGGGTGCGGCCAGCACGGCGTCGGACAAGGCCAGCCAGTCGGCGTCGAACAGCGGTTCCAGCGGGAGTACCTGGTCGAACAGGGCCGCCATGTCGATGCCCGTCAGCGCGTGCAGGGCGGCCGGATACAGCATCACCATGAACGAGTGCACGGGGCCGGGGTTGTAGCTGACCAGCGGATAGCCGCGCGGCCCGCTGAACAGGGCGGGCGGCATGCGCACGTGCAGCAGGTCGGGACCGGGCGCGGCCGCCTCGACGTCGCCCGCGACCGTCCACAGCAGGCAGCACATGGGCGTGGCGGGAAAGCGGTTCAGGCGCTGCGCGGGCGGCAGCGGCGCGCAATGCGTGGTGTCGCGCACGAGGAAGGCGCGCACGCAGGAAGCGAGTTCGGTACGCGGCGCGATCAAGCGGGTCAGGGGCATGGGGGCGGCAGGCATGGCGACGATTGTACCGGCAATTTTTGGCCGCGCGCGATGTCGTATTCGTTCAAGACGCGTGCCCGCAAGCGCGCTAGAGTCTAGCCATCGTTCCCACGACAACAGGAGCTTTCCATGCCACCACTCGACCACGCCGCCGCACCCGCCACCACCGCGCCGCTGCGCCAGATCCGCCGCTTGCCGGGGCCCTTCGCCCTGCCCATCGTCGGCAACAGCCTGCAAATCAAGCTCACGCGCATCCACCGCGACGTGGAAGAGTGGGTACGCCGCTATGGACCTTTCATGCGCGCCTGGTTCGGCCGCACCCTGGTACTGGTGGTGGCCGACAGCGAGGCCGTCGGCGCCGTGCTGCGCGACCGGCCAGACGGTTTTCGCCGGCCCCTGAGCAGCTCCATCGTGTCCGACGAAATGGGCGGCGTGCCCGGCCTGTTCCTGGCCGAGGGCACGGAATGGCGCAACCAGCGCCGCATGGTCATGGCCGGCATGGCGCCCGGCGCCATCAAGGCGTATTTTCCCGCGCTGGTGAGGGTGGCGCAGCGCCTGCAAAGACGCTGGCATCTGGCCGCCACGCAAGGCCAGGCCATCGACCTCGACGGCGACCTGAAACGCTACACGGTCGACATCATCGCCGGCCTGGCCTTCGGCACCGAAGTCAACACGCTCGAATCGGGCGAAGACGTGATCCAGCGCCACATGGACGACATCCTGCCAGCCGTGGCGCGGCGCAGCCTGTCCATGTTTCCGTACTGGCGCTATGTCAAGCTGCCCGCCGACCGGCGGCTGGACCGCGACGTGGCGGCCCTGTCCGCCGCCGTGTCCGACCTGGTGCAGCAGGCGCGCACGCGCATGGCGCGCGACCCGGCGCGCCGCGAGCGTCCGCCCAACCTGCTCGAAGCGATGGTCGCCGCCGCCGACCTGGAAGGCAGCGGTGTGACGGACCGCAACGTGGCCGGCAACGTGCTGACCATGCTGCTGGCGGGCGAGGATACGACGGCCAATACGGTCTCCTGGATGATCTATCTGTTGCAATGCAATCCGCACACCCTGGCCCGGGCGCGCGAGGAAGTGCGGCGCCTGGCGCCCGACGTGGCCCACTTCACGATCGAGCAGATGGATAGCCTCGACTATCTGGGCGCCTGCGCCAGCGAAGCCATGCGATTGAAACCGGTGGCCCCCTTCCTGCCCGTCGAGGCGCTGCGCGACACGGTCATCGCCGACATCGCCGTCCCGGCCGGCACCCTCGTGTGGTGCGTGATGCGCAACGACACGGTATCCGATGCGCACTTCCCCGACGCCCAGGCCTTCCAGCCCGAACGCTGGCTGGAAGGCGGCGAGGCGAACAACAAGCGCGCCGCCATGCCTTTCGGCGCCGGCTTGCGCACGTGCCCGGGCCGCTACCTGGCCTTGTTGGAAATCAAGATCGCCATGGCCATGCTGCTGGGCAGCTTCGACATCGCCGGCGTCGACACGCCCGATGGCGGCGAAGCGAAGGAACTGATGGGTTTTGTCATGTCACCCATCGGCCTGACGATGCGCCTGGCACCACCGCAGTGATACCATGGGGGAAGTCCCATTCATTCGACCTCCCCATGACCATCCGCCTGGAATCGCCGCAGCAAGCCGACGTGCAAACCCTGATCGCCGAGCTTGATGCCTATCAACAGACCCTGTACCCGGCCGAATGCGTGTATTCGCTGGACCTGGCGTCCGTGCCGTCCGATACCCTGCTGTTTGCCGTCGCCCGCGATGCGGCAGGCGCGGCGCGCGCTTGCGGCGCCATCGTCGTCACGCCCGATTTCGGCGAAGTCAAGCGCATGTATGTGCACCCGGACAGCCGCGGCCTGGGCCTGGCCAAGCGCCTGCTGGCCCTGCTGGAAGAACAGGCGCTGGCGCGCGGCTGCCGCTTGCTGACCTTGGAGACGGGCATCCACCAGCCCGAAGCCATCGCCCTGTACGCGCGCCACGGCTACCAGCGGCGCGGGCCGTACGGCGACTATCCCGACGATCCGTTCAGTGTCTTCATGGAAAAACCGCTGCAGGTGGCGGCATGAGTACGCCTGCCGACAGCCTGTTTGACATCCGCACGCGCCTGCGCGCCTTTGCCGACGAGCGCGACTGGGACCAGTTCCACACGCCGAAAAACCTGGCCATGGCCTTGTCCGTCGAAGTGGCGGAACTGGCCGAGCACTACCAGTGGCTGCCCACGGGCGCGGACGCCGAGCTGGACGATGCCAAACGCACGGGCATCCGCTACGAACTGGCCGACGTACTGATGTACCTGGTGCGCCTGGCCGACAAGAGCGGCGTCGACCTGCACGCAGCCGTGCTGGAAAAGATGGAACTCAATGCGCAGAAATACCCGGCGCAGCAGGTACGCGGCGACGCGCGCAAATACAGCGAATACTGAACAGCCATCCGTGCGTGGCTGATGCGCAAAAAAGCGTAGCATCCAGCCATGCGCATCCCTATTCCCCTGCTGCTTGCCTGCCTGCTCCCTGGCCCGGTTGCCCTGGCGCAAACCTCGCCCGTGCCGCAGGTGAAAGTGGGCGCCACGCGCGACCCCGTCGATAAATCGTACCGCAAGATGCTGCAGGGCGTGGACCGTTTCGAACGCGACCGTGCGCTGGCGCCGCAAGCGAGCCTGCGCTTTCGTCTGCTGCCGCGCCAGCCTGGCGTGGACATGACGGGCGTGCAGCTGCGCATCGCCGGCGACACCGTCAGCATCCCGTTACCCCTGGCCGAAGACAACAGCTTTGCTCCCGTGCGCAATGCGCAAGCGGCGCGCGAAGACGCCGTGCTGATCGCCAACCGCAAGGCGACCACCATGAGCTGGCGCGCGCAAGTGATCACGCCCGGCTTGCCGCCCGGCACGCGGCGCCTGGGCGACCTGCGCCTGGAATGCCGCGCCGGCATGGATTCGGGCCTGATCTCGAACGACCCGCAAATCATCGCCTGGCTGTCCAGCATGCTCTACAGCACGGACAAGGTCTGTTCCGAGCCGGACGGCAATTATTTGTTCTTCACGGAGCGGCCCCTGTTCGGCGTGACCCTCGTGCATGGCGAGCGCCGCCTGGCGTTACCGTTCAAGATGCTGTATGCGGGCGGCGAGCAGACGCCCGCCTCGCTGCCCTATTGCGATTGCCAGGTCCTGCTCGACCGCACGTATTACGCGCCCTTGTGGGATGCCAGCTGGCCCGACGACACCCTGCTGGAATTTACTTACATGGACGAGGTGGCGCCATGAAATGGCTGCTGATCGCCATGCTGGCGCTGCTGGCCGCCTGCTCCGGCACGCGCGCCTTGCAGGCAAGTAAGAACGTGCCATATGCCACCTTGGAACAGACGGTGCAACCGGGCAGCAGCACGCGCGAACAGGTGCGCGCGGCGCTGGGAGAAAGCACGTCCATCAGCTTCGATAGCGGCAATGAAGTATGGATGTACACCTACCCGGCCGTCTCGGGCGCGCAGGGGGAATATGTGATTTTGTTTGGCGGGGATGGGGTGGTGGTGAAGGTGCGCAGCGGAGAGGTGTATCGGGTGAAGCAGTAAAAGTACCCAGGCAAAACCCGGGGTCAGACCCGACGGGTCTGACCCCAGCCTTTCGCCGTTGGGGTAATTAGCGTGCCTTCAGCAAGGCCCTTGCCGCCACGCCCGCGCCCACGCTGCGCCCCACGCCAGCCGTCTTGCGCTTGGGAGAGGCCTTCAATTTGAAGATGCCGATCGACTGGGCCACGCTGTCGGTGCGCTGCGCCAGGCTGGTGGCGGCTGCCGCCGCCTGTTCCACCAGCGCCGCATTCTGCTGCGTGATGCCATCCATGTGGATGACGGCCTGGTTGACTTGCCCGATGCCCTGGTTCTGCTCGCGCGTGGTCGAGGAAATCTCGTCCATCACTTCCGTCACCCTGGCAACCGAGGCGATCACTTCCGTCATGGTGGCGCCCGCATTGCTGGTCAGCACGCTGCCCGCATTCACGGTGGCGATCGAATGGTCGATCAGGTTCTTCACTTCTTTCGCCGCTGTTGCCGAGCGCTGCGCCAGGCTGCGCACTTCGCCGGCCACGACGGCGAAGCCGCGGCCATGCTCGCCCGCGCGGGCCGCTTCCACTGCCGCGTTCAAGGCGAGGATGTTCGTCTGGAAGGCGATGCCGTCGATGAGACCAATGATGTCGAGAATCTTGCGCGACGAGGTGCTGATCTCGTCCATCGTGGTCACCACTTCGCTGACGATGGTGCCGCCCTTGGCCGCGACGGTAGACGCCTGCGCCGCCAGCTTATTGGCCGTGTCCACGTGGTCGGCGCTGTTCTGCACCGTGGAAGTCAGCTCTTCCATGCTGGCCGCCGTCTGTTCGAGGCTGGACGCCTGCGATTCCGTGCGGCTGGACAGGTCCATATTGCCCGTGGCGATCTCGGCCGTGGTGACGCGGATATCCTCGAAGTTGGCGCGCACGTCGCCGATGATGCTGTGCAAGTTGATATTCGTCTGGCGCAAGGCCGCCATCAATTGGCCCATGTCGTCGTCGCGCACTTTGTCGATGACGCCCGTCAAGTCGCCGCCAGCCATCTTGCGCGCCACCGTGATGGCCTCGCCCAGCGGCGCGACGAGGGAATTGTGCAAATGGGCCCAGAAATACAGCATCAGCGCCACGGCCGCGGCGGCGGCGCCGCTGAGCCAGCTGCGCGTGGCCGTGCTCGTGTCGCCGTCGATATTCCACACGGCGCAGCCGAGGATGGCCAGCACCACGCCAAAGACGATGCAATGCAGGGCCAGGTCTTGCGACAGGGTCAGCTTGCGCCACTCGGCCAGCTTGGCGGCCAAGCCCTGGCGCACGACGCGGCCATTGCGGATCGCCAGCTTGGCGCTATTACCGTCTTTAAAACTTTTATACAGGGCTGCCGCTTCGTTGATCTGCTCGCGCGTGGGCTTGGTGCGCACGGACATATAACCGATCGGGCGGCCGTTTTCGATGACGGGCGTGATATTGGCGAAGACCCAGTAGAAATCGCCATTCTTGCAGCGGTTCTTGACCATGCCGGTCCATGGCATGCCGGTCTTGATGGTATCCCACAGGTCGGCAAACGCTTCGGCCGGCATATCGGGATGACGCAGAATATTCTGTGGCGCACCCAGCAGTTCCATTTCTGAAAAACCGCTGACTTCAATGAAATACTGATTGGCGTAATTGATGTTTCCCTGTAAATCCGTCGTGGAAACAATCGTCATGCCTTCATTTAATACGTATTCATTTTGCGTGATAGGCGTATTGACCCGCATCGTCGCTCCTCTATTTTTTTCAACTAGCATAACAAAATCATAAAAACAATATACCACATCAAGCACCCATGATATATCGCCCCGGCGACAGTGACACTGGTCAAACAATTTAATAAAAGCTAATTCATTTATGTTTTAGAATTTACTTTGATTCAACTTGATTGATTTTATTGAATGCAAAATTCAAATTGCGCGCAAACACAATAATTAATAAAAAATTATTTATCGGCGAAGCAGGCAATAAATACGGCGTATGCGCCGATAAAAGGCGCGAGGGAACTGGCGCAATGGCCGGCATGTGGCGACGCCTGCCGCCAACAATAACGCGGCAACAATATTCATTTCTTGAGGGAAAATAAAAACTGGCGCGAATGCGCCAGTGGGGGATGTGTCTCCAATCCGCGACACAGGCGCCGAAGCGCCCGTGGGGATGGCTTACTTGTAGGTCTTACGCGGTGGCGACTTCGGACGCGGTGGCGCAGGCTTGCGCTCCGTCGTGCCATCGTCCAGGCTGATGCGCAGCTTCTGGCCCGAGACCACGACCGATTTCAGGTGGTCGAGGATTTCCGGCGGCATGCCTTCCGGCAGGTCCAGCACGCTGTAGTTGTCAAAGATATCGATGCGGCCGATATGCTTGGCTTCCAGGTTCGCTTCGTTGGCGATGGCGCCGACGATATTGCTTGGCGTCACGGCGTGTTCGCGGCCCACTTCGATGCGGTAAGCCGTCACGCCTGGACGTGGGCGTTCCTTCTTCGGCGCGCGCGGCGCAGGGGCTGCGTCGCCCGCGTCCGCTGGCGCATCCTTGAACGCTGGCGCGGACTTGGCGGCGAACGGCTTGCGCGGCGCGGCTGGCGGCGCCAGGTCCGGCGCGTCGCCGTCGCGGCTGATACGCAGCTGCTGGCCCGCGACCCACACGGTTTTCAGCTGATCCAGCAATTCTTTCGGCATGCTGTCCGGCAAGTCCAGGACGCTGTAGTCGTCATAGATTTCGATGCGGCCGATGTTTTTCGAATCGATGCCCGCTTCGTTGGCGATGGCACCCACGATATTGCCTGGTTTCACGCCATGCTGATGACCGACTTCAATGCGGAAGGTCTGCATGCCGGCGTCGGCTGGACGCTGGATACGTTCCTTTTTCGGGAAGGCCGGGCGTTCGCTGCGCTCGTTGCGGTCGAAGCGGTCATTACGCTCGAAACGGTCACTGCGCTCAGGGCGGTCAAAACGGTCTTGGCGCACTGGACGGTCGTCTTGCCACGTGGCTTGCTCGCGCGCCTTGTTCTTGTCCAGCAGCAGCGGCGTATTGCCACGCGCCATCTTCGCCAGGGCAGCGGCGATTTCGATGGCGGGAATGTTTTGCTCGCGTTCGAAATCCTCAATCAGCGACTGGAACTGTTCCAGTTCGCCCAGGGCCAGGGTTTCGCTGATCTGTTCCTTGAACTTGGCGATACGCACGTCGTTGACGGCCTGGATCGTTGGCAGTTCCAGCATGCCGATCGGCTGGCGGGTCGAGCGTTCGATGGCTTTCAACAAGTTCTTTTCACGCGGGGTGATGAACAAAATCGCTTCGCCGCTGCGGCCGGCGCGGCCCGTGCGGCCGATGCGGTGGGTATAGCTTTCCGGATCGTGCGGCACGTCGTAGTTGACGACGTGGCTGATGCGCTCGACGTCCAGGCCGCGGGCGGCCACGTCGGTGGCCACGAGGATGTCGATCTTGCCATCTTTCAACTGCTGGATCGTGCGCTCGCGCTGGGCTTGCTGGATGTCGCCATTGATGGCGGCAGCCGAGAAGCCACGGGCTTGCAGCTTGCCGGCCAGCTCTTCCGTGCCCAGCTTGGTACGGGCGAAGATGATCATGCCGTCAAACGCTTCCGCTTCCAGGATGCGGGTCAACGCGTCGAGCTTGTGCATGCCCGACACCAGCCAGTAGCGCTGGCGGATGTTGTCGGCCGTGCCCGTCTTGGCGGCGACCGTCACTTCGGCCGGGTTCACCAGATAGGTCGTGGCGATGCGCTTGATGACGGAAGGCATGGTGGCCGAGAACAACGCCGTTTGATGGCCTTCCGGGGTTTCTTTCAAGATACGTTCGACGTCGTCGATAAAGCCCATGCGCAGCATTTCATCGGCTTCGTCGAGCACCAGGGTTTTCAGCTTGGACAGGTCGAGCGAACCCTTGTCCAGGTGATCGATGACGCGGCCTGGGGTGCCGACGATGACGTGCACGCCGCGGCGCAGGGCCGACAGCTGCGGGCCGTAGCTTTGGCCGCCGTAGATCGGCAGCACGTGGAAGCCGGGGATGTGGGCGGCGTACACCTGGAACGCTTCGGCGACCTGGATGGCCAGTTCGCGCGTCGGTGCCAGGACCAGGGCTTGGGGTGAGCTTTGTTTCAGATCGATGCGCGACAGGATCGGCAAGGCGAAGGCGGCGGTTTTACCCGTGCCCGTTTGCGCCTGGCCCAGCACGTCGCGGTTCGCGAGCAATAATGGAATCGTGGCCGCCTGGATAGGCGACGGTGTTTCGTAACCGACATCCTTGAGCGCGCGAATCAGCGGCTCGCTCAGGTTAAGGTCGGAAAATAAGGAAATTGGTGTATCAGACATGAAATCACTCACAAGTTCGCTCGAATCGCCCAATGCGAAAGAGTGTATCCGCTAGTTTACTCTTTACTGGACCTTACCGGGTGGAACGGGGCGGCAGAACGCCATTTTTTGCAGTCTAAAACGCAGAAAAATCGGCGATCCGCACGCAATTGGTGCAAAAACCAAGCAATATTATATGTTTTGCAATGGATATGCCGGTTTTACAAGTGTGCCTCGATATTGCTTGCCGCATCGACCGAGTGGCGCAAAAATTCCAGCAAGTCCTCGTTCAGCCGGTCCTTGTGCGTCGTCGCCAGGCCGTGCGGCGCGCCCGCATACACGAGCAGCTTGCTGCCGATGATGAGTTCGGCAGTGCGCCGCGCCGAGGCGGCAATCGGCACGATCTGGTCGTCGTCGCCATGGATCACCAGGGTCGGCACGTCGAATTTGGCCAGGTCAGCCGTAAAATCCGTCTCGGAAAATTGCTTGATGCACAGGTAGGATGCCGGCATGCCCGCCTGCATGCCTTGCCGCCAGAAACCGTCGCGCACGCCCTGCGACGGCTTTGCATCGGGCCGGTTGTAGCCATAGAAGGCCTCGCTCAAGTCCTGGAAAAACTGGCTGCGGTCGGCCTGCACGCCGGCACGGATGGCGTCAAATGTGGACAGGGGCAAGCCCAGCGGGGTTTCCGTGGTTTGCAGCATCAGCGGCGGCACGGCGCCCACGAGCACGGCGCCGGCCAGACGCCCGGTGCCATGGCGGCCGATGTAGCGCGCCACTTCGCCGCCGCCCGTCGAGTGGCCGACGAGGGTGGCGCCCGTCAAATCCAGCGCGTCGATCAGGGCGGCCAGGTCGTCGGCATAGGTATCCATGTCGTTGCCGTCAAACGGCTGGCTCGAGCGGCCATGGCCGCGCCGGTCGTGCGCGATGACGCGGTAGCCGCGCGAGGCCAGATAAAACATCTGGTCTTCCCACGCGTCGGACGACAATGGCCAGCCGTGGCTGAAGACGACGGGCGGGCCGCTGCCCCAGTCCTTGTAGTGGATCAGGGTACCGTCGGCGGTACGCAGGGTATTGCTCGATTGCAAGTCAGTGGCAGTCATGGAAAGCTCCTTGTCGGTGGACCAGCAGCCATTGTGGCCGCAATTGGCCCGCGCGCGACGCGCGCTACGCCAGGGCATTGCGGTAGAGTAAGATTGTCGCTGCTTTGCTTTCCCGTATTCACTTTTGGAGTTGTCATGCGCTTTCCCCTCGTCCTCGCCGCCAGCCTGTTCAGCACGGCCGCCCTCGCCCAACCGCTCGTGGCCGAAGCGCCTCTGCGCGCCCACCTGTCCTTCCTGGCCGACGATTTACTGGAAGGACGCGGCACGGGCCAGCGCGGCGGCGACCTGGCCGTGCGCTACCTGGAAACGCAGGCGGCCGTGGCCGGCCTGCAACCGTTGAAGGATGGCACGTACCGCCAGGCGCTGACCATCGTCGGCAGCAAGGCCTTGCCATCCAGCAAAGTCACGTTCAGCGCGGGCGGCAAGACCTTGTCTCCCGCCTTCGGCAAGGACATCGTCTTTGGCGCGGCAAATGGCCAGCAGAAAGTGGCGTTCGACGCGCCCGTCGTGTTCGCCGGCTACGGCATCCGCGCGCCAGAAGAAAACTGGGACGATTTCAAGGGCGTTGATGTAAAAGGAAAACTCGTCATCATGATGGTCAACGACCCGCAGCCCACAAGCGCCGAACCGCAGCGCTTTGCCGGCAAGTCGCTGACCTATTACGGCCGCTGGGTCTACAAGTACGAGGAAGCGCTGCGCCAGGGCGCCGCCGGCGTGCTGCTGATACACACGACCGCATCGGCTTCGTATCCGTGGTCGGTACCGGCCAACGGTTTCGGCCATGAACGCTTCAACCTGGCCGGTGCGGGCAATGCGATGGAAGGCTGGCTGCAGGAAGACATGGCGCGCACGCTGTTCCAGGCCGGCGGACAGGACCTGGACGCCTTGCGCGCGCAGGCGGAAACGCGCGCGTTCCGCCCCGTGGCCCTGAACGCCACGGTCAAGGTGGCGCTCGATAGCCAGGTACGCAGCATCGAGCAATTCAACGTGGCCGGCATCGTGCCGGGCACGGATCCGAAATTGAAGGACGAGGCCGTCATTTACTCGGCCCACTGGGACCACCTGGGCAAGGATGACGAAGGCAGCCAGCGCGCCGGGCAAAGCGACCATATCTACAACGGCGCCATCGACAACGCGTCGGGCGCGGCCGCCCTGCTGGCCATGGCGCAAGTGGCCGTAAAACAGCCGGCGCGCCGCACGCAGATCTTCCTGTGGCCGGCCGGCGAAGAAACGGGCATGCTGGGCAGCACGGCCTACACGCGCGCGCCCCTGTGGCCGCTGGCCAAGACAGCCGCCGACCTGAACCTCGACAGCATGAATTTTGTCGGCAAGACGCACGACATCGGCGTGGCCGGCGCCGAGCGCAGCAGCCTGTACGCGAGCGCCGCCAAGGTTGCCAAGCGCATGGGCCTGCGTCTGGCACCGACGATCCCCGACCTGTCCGGCGCGTTTTACCGGGCCGACCATTTTGCCTTCGCCAAGGCTGGCGTACCCGCCTTCAACGTGGGTTCGGCAGTGTTTTCCGGCGACGGCTCGTTCGACTTCGTCCAGGAGCCGAAAGCGTCGGGCGAGCGCCTGGTCGCATTTAAAAAGGACTACCACCAGGTCACCGATGAGTACAACCCGTCGTGGGACTTGTCCGGCATGGTGCAGCAGGCGCAATTTACATTGAACCTCGGCTATGAAGTGGCGAACGACAAGAATTTGCCGGTGTGGAACAAGGGCGAAGCGTTTGGGAAGGTCAAGCGCTAGGCATCATGAAAAACACCGGCCTGTGCCGGTGTTTTTACAAGCGTGCCGGCCACAATCCCGTAGGTCGGATTAGCGGCACAGCCGCGTAATCCGACAACATTGTTAGCGCCGGTGGGAATGCCGGATACGCGGCTTCAGATTGCCATGATGCGTTTCAGGTCGACGAACGCCGTTTCATACAGATGCTGAAACGCGCCGACCATGACCTCTTCCACGCCTTCGGCCGCGTCGAATTCGCTCGACCATTCGGCCACGCACTCGTTCGCGCCCGGCTCGCCCGTGACGCGCAAGGTGGAACGGTAGTTCTTGACGGGGATCGGGCCCGAGACGATGGTGTAGCTGTAGCTCTTGTCCGCTTCGCTGTAGCTTTGCAGGCGTTCGGCGATGATGGCGCCGTCCGTGGTTTTCAGGCGGCGCACGCGGCCGCCGTGCTCGGACAGGCTGGTCTTGATCGAGCTCGACCATTCAGCCAGCGACTGGAAGCCGCCGATAAAATCCCACACTCGTTCGGCGCTTGCCGCCAATGTTACAGAAACAATTACTTGGGCCATCTTTAATTCGGTTCCTCATCCAGGTTTGCCGAGCGCCGTGCCCGGCCGGCCGGAGTTGCCCGGCACAGCCGCTATTTTAGCGCCCATGCCGCTTTGCTGCTGAGCAAACTATGGCAACTGGCCAGCCTGGGGTGGCTGTCTTACAGGTTTTCCGCCAGGAAAATCAACGAATTGCCATGCGCCTGGGCGGCGGCGCGCTGCTGGTAGCTGTCGCGGTGGGTGCAGTTGAAACCGTGCTCGGCGCTTGGGTAGATATGGATTTCCACGTCTTGGCGGTCTTCGAAGCGCTCGGCGATCTTTTGCACGGCTTCCGGCGGAATATGGCTGTCCTGGCCGCCGAAATGCATGAGCAGCGGCACCTTGATCTGGTCGGCCAGGTCCAGCTTGTTCTGGATGCCGCCGCCGTAATAGGCGATGGCCGCATCGACGAGACCAGCCGCGGCCGCCTGATACGACAGCCGGCCGCCGAAGCAGTAGCCGACCGAAGCGAGCTTGCCCGTCACTTCCGGACGCGCGCGCAGGGCGGCGATGGTGGCGGCGATATCGGCGTCGGCCTGCGGATTGTCGGTGGCCTGCATCAGTTCGACGGCGCGCTTCCAGCCGTCCGCGTCATAGCCCAGCTCGATGTGCGCGCCGGCGCGCCAGAACAGGTCCGGCACCAGCACCACGTAACCATCGGCCGCATACTGGTCAGCCACGGCGCGGATGTGCTCGTTAACGCCGAAAATTTCCTGCAACAGGATAATGGCGGGGCCCTTGCCCACGTGCGGCACGGCCAGGTAAGCCTGGAAGCTGCCGTCCGGGCCGGCGATATCGATCCACTGCGAAGTTGTGCTCATAGAAAACTCCAGTCTGAGGTTGGGGGGAATGCCACAGCCAGCCATGTTACTGGTTTTTCGCGCTGTCTGCGCCTGCCCTTGGTACAGGCTCAATACATCTCGCGCAGGTAAATCACGGGACCCGATTTGAAGACGCCGAAGACGACGGTGCCGATGGTGCTGGCCAGGTAGGGATGGCTGCCCACGGAAACATCCACGCTGCCGGCCTTGCCGGCGCCGGGCGCCAGCAAGGTCAGGAGATTGGTTTGCGGCAGTGCGCCTTGCGTGACGGTGTATATCCGGTCATCAACGGCCAGCTTGCCGCAGTCCAGCGTTTTCTTGCAATTGACAAACAACACGTCCGACTTGTTCAAGGCACTGACGTTGTCGAGCAGATTCGTGACCCATTTCGTGCCGTTCCAGTACTGGACTTGCACGGCCAGCCTGACGGGCAACAACTCGGAACCATAGCCGTGGGGCACCATCCATTGCCCCGACAGCACAGTCATTCGGGCCTCGTTCTGTATCACTGCCGAGCTTGAGCTGACGACGGCGCCGCCGGGATAGGTGCTGCTGGCGCGCAAGCGCACGTCGGTAGGCGCCACCTTCAGCGGCACGCCGGCCTTGCCCGGAAAACGGTAGGCGACCATGGGAAGGGCAACGCCGAGGGTGAATTTCGCGGGCGCCACGCCGGTGATGGTGGTCTGCGCCTTCTTGCCATCGGTAAGCCGGCTGCTGCCATCGGGGGTACTCGGCGGAAAGGAAATCGTGCCCGTGGCCGCATCGAGGCCTTCGAGCAGCACGGGCGCCAGGACGCTCGGGACGCGGTCGTCATAGTTTTTGGTCGGCGTCCCGCCCAAGGCGCGCGCCGTCACGCGCATGCCTATCGCCTGCCCCGAGTAAGCGTAGCGGCCTTTTTCCCCGTCGTTGGCGCAGGTGAGCGGTGCGGCGCACGGCGTGGCGATGCCGGCGGGAGCGCCGGTTTTCACCAGTTCCGTAATGAAGTGGTGCGGGATAAACTGCACCTCCCCGCTCACGCCCGAAGCCTTGGGCAAGGCCGGCATAGCAAGGTTGGCATCCAGGTAGCCGTTGGGGTTGGCCAGATTGAAGGCGATGGTGATGGTGCCCACTTCCGGCCAGTTCATGTCGCTGCTGACAACGCTGCCATTCGTGAAGACCACGCCACCCTGCATGGCCGGCTTGGCTGGTGTGTCCGGCGCGGCGATCTCGCTGGTCGTCGGCTTGACCAGGCTGGCCAGTGTCGGCAGCGCCGTCTCCGCCGGATTTTCGTTGCCGAAGTTCGGCGTCACGGCGCCCGCGCTATTGAGCGCGCGCATGCTGACCGCCACTGCCGCGCCTGCGCGCTGGGGGTTGGCGATGGCAACGACGCTGAACGAGGCCGGCACGACGGTAACCTTGCCACTGCCCGTCATGCTCAAGCCGGCGTCGCCGGTTGTGGCCGACCCCGTATAGGTGGCCTTCAAATTCAGTTGTCCCACGTCCGCATACGACATGATGGCGGTGGCGACGCCCTGGTCGTTGAACGCCAGGTTGACGTTCGCGCCCGCCGTGCCGCAGGCGCTGGTGCTGTTCGATGCCAGTGGCACGAGCGCCCCGGTTCCCTGCACGAAAACAGGCAGGGTGCCGCTGGCGGGATTGCCATAGCTGCAAGCGAGGTTCAGGTTCTTGCTGGTACTTTTGAACAGGGGTACGCAAGCCTGCGGGGTCGCACTGGGGGGCGCCTGCACGGCGCTGATACTGAACGATTGCAGCTTGGCAGAAACATGATTGACGGGAGTGACCGTCAAGCCTGTCGCCGCAAAGCTCATGTCGCAGCTGCTGCTGTTGTCAGAAGCACGCTTGCATACGAGCGCGCCCGTGGTACCGGGCACGCTCGTCAGGCTCAGGGTGGCCGTGCCGGCCGTGTACTGGCGCACGCTGGCCGTCGCCACGCCGGTGTTGCCTATCTGCGTCGCCGTGCCGCCAGGGCTGACAGTGACATTCACGCCGTTCGTGTACTTGGCGCTGCAGGCGGCATCCGCACATGCCGTCACCGTCACCGCCTGCGGCGCGCACGTCAGGGCATTGCCCGAATGCTCGATCTGGAAATGGTGGGGCCCCGCCTGCGTACCGGGCCCGCACTTCGGACCCATCGGTTCATTGAAAGCCCAGCCGCTGTTGTTCGTCACGCAGCTACATGGATACGACGGCGTATAGGTTTTGCAAGTGATGGTTTGCTGCACCCGGCCCTGCCAGCCCAGAGTGATGTGGTCGACCTTGGCGTTGCCCGTGATATAGGCGTTGGACGAGTCGAGCGTTACCTCGCCAGCGTCCACATTGCCCTTGATGCCATTGCCCGAGGCGATCGACAAGGAATTGCTGGCTTCCACGTCGCCCGTGACGAGCAGGCCGGACGCTTTCAAGTCGATCGCCGGCGATTTCAGGTTACCCGTCACCTGGCTGCCGGAACCGATGGTCAGCGAAGTGGTCGCCGTGATATCGCCCTGGATGCGGGTATTGGCGGCCAGGATATTGACGATGGTGCCGCTGATGGGCCCGTTGATGAGCGAACCCGAGGCGATTTCCACCGGCCCCTTGGCGCTGATCCTGCCCGTCACCGTGACGTTGTTCGAGCCCATCTTGATGGCCGTGGCGGAGATATTCGCCGTAATCGTCTGTTCCTGCGCACCCAGGAAGAAAGTGCCACCCTCGGCTGTCAGGTTTCCGCCCGTCACCTTCAGGTTCGGCGGATTGATGTCCTTGATGTCGAGATTGCCCTTGACCGTCAGCGCGGCATTGCCGCTCATCGTCAAACCCTGGTTGTAGCTCATCGACAAGGAACTGTTGACCGTCACGCCATACGCGCTGCCGATGACGATGACGTCGGTAGAACCGAGCGCCAGCGAGGCGCACGTGTATTGCAAACCGTCCTGGCTCAGGCCGCAGCCGCTGACGGCGCCGCCATTGAAGTTGAGCGTGGCCGCGTGGGCAAGGGATGAGCCCAACAGCAATGTCAGGGCGGCAAAAAGGTGGAGTAAGCGCACGATATTCAGGAATCCGATCGGTGGGGAGCCAGCGGGCGCGTCGATTATTTCATGCTAACCTACGCCATCGCTGTTGTTGCATTATGGCAGTATTTATCCCCCTCGCGCATATCGCATGATCAAGCAAAGCCCCAAAGAATTTCCCCTGCGCACAGTCGACATCATCGTCTATCCCGGCTTCAAGGCGCTCGAAGCCATCGGCGCCATGAAGGTGTTTGACTATGCCAACACCCATCTGCGCCTGCGCAAGCTGCCCGGCGGCTACGACGTGCGCATCGCCTCGACGGCCATCGGCCCGGTCGAATCGGACACGCTCATGTCGCTGCACGCAAGCAAGGCGCTCGACGCCAGCCGCCTGCCCGACCTGGCCGTCATCGTTGGCTGCCATCACGTCGAGCAAGTCTTGCAGGACATCCCCGCGCTCGCCGCCTGGGTGGCCGAAGCGGCGCCGCGCATCGATACCCTGGCGGCCCTGTGCACGGGCTGCTTCTTCCTGGCCGAAGCCGGTGTGCTCGACGGCAAAAGCGCCGCCACGCACTGGAGCGCCGTGGACAGCCTGCGCCAGCGCTATCCATTGATACAGGTCAATGCCGATGCGATTTTCGTGCGGGAAGGGAAATTCTGGACGTCGGCCGGCGTGACGGCCGGCGTCGACCTGGCGCTGGCCCTGGTGGAAGACGATTTCAGCCGCGATATCGCGCTGGAAGTGGCGCGCGACCTGGTCGTGTATTTGAAGCGGCCCGGCGGCCAGTCGCAGTTTTCCGTGCACCTGTCGAGCCAGATGACGACGCATCCGACCATCCGCCAGTTGCAGGGCTGGATCATGGAGCATCTTGCCGAAGAACTCACCGTGCCGCTGCTGGCGGCCAGGCTGGCCATGAGCGAACGCAATTTTACGCGCGTGTTCCAGCGCGAAACGGGCACCAGCCCCACGGAATTCATCGACACGGCCCGCTTCGAAGTGGCGCGCCGTTTGCTGGAAGACAATGTATCTTCCTTAAAACAGGTGGCCGTGCAGGCGGGCTTGCATAGCGAGGACAGGCTGCGCCGCCTATTCCAAAAGAAACTCGCCATCACGCCGCGCGACTATCGCGAGCGCTTTTCCAGCACGGCGCGCTAGCAGGTCAGCGCGGCTTGCCGTGACGCACGTGGCGCGTGGCCAGCTGGCGGCTCTGCAGGGCCAGCGGCGTAAACAGGAGTGCGCACAGCAGATACGTCGCCAGCAGCGCCAGCCAGATGGCGGGCGTTGCAAGGCTGGCGGCATTGCTCCACCACAAGGCCAGCAGGGAAGACAGGGCCGCGCCGAGGAAGACGGGCAGCATGCGGCGCAAGGTCGCGAGATAGGCAGTGGCAAACATGGACGGCTCCCAAAGCAAGGCGGATGTCTTCACACTAGCAGGGGCAGGCAGCGAAGTACAGCGTGCCGCCCTGCCCCGTCCGTCAAGTGTTGCGCAATGAGTACAGTCCGATAAGATTAATACAATACGATTAATACAGGACCACGGAACGGATCGATTCGCCGCTCTTCATCAGGTCGAAGCCCTCATTGATGCGTTCGAGCGGCAAACGGTGCGTGATCAGGTCGTCGATATTGAGCTTGCCTTCCATATACCAGTCGACGATTTTCGGCACGTCCGTGCGTCCCCGCGCGCCGCCGAAGGCCGAACCGCGCCATTCGCGCCCCGTCACCAGCTGGAATGGACGGGTGGAAATTTCCTGGCCCGCCGCCGCCACGCCGATGATGAAGGACTTGCCCCAGCCCTTGTGCGTGCACTCGAGCGCCTGGCGCATCAAGGTCGTGTTGCCCACGCATTCGAACGAATAATCAGCGCCGCCGTCCGTCAGCTGCACGATGGCGTCGACGACGTTTTCCACTTCGTTCGGGTTGATAAAATGCGTCATGCCGAACTTGCGCGCGATGGCCTGGCGCGCCGGGTTGATGTCGATACCGATGATCTTGTCGGCACCGACCATTTTCGCCGCCTGGATCACGTTCAGGCCGATGCCGCCCAGGCCGAACACGGCCACGTTGGCGCCCGCTTCCACCTTGGCCGAGAACAGGACGGCACCCACGCCCGTCGTCACGCCGCAGCCGATGTAGCACACCTTGTCGAATGGCGCGTCTTCGCGGATCTTCGCCAAGGCGATTTCCGGCACGACGATGTAGTTCGAGAACGTGGACGTGCCCATGTAATGGAACAGGGGCTGGCCATTGAGCGAGAAGCGGCTGGTCGCGTCCGGCATCAGGCCGCGGCCCTGCGTGGAACGGATGGCCTGGCACAGATTCGTCTTTTGCGACAGGCAGAACTTGCACTGGCGGCATTCCGGCGTGTACAGCGGGATGACGTGGTCGTCCTTTTTCAGGGTCGTCACGCCCGGGCCCACGTCGACGACGACGCCGGCGCCTTCATGGCCGAGGATGGCAGGGAAGATGCCTTCCGGATCGGCGCCGGACAAGGTGTAGTAATCGGTATGGCAAATGCCCGTGGCTTTCAGCTCGACCAGTACCTCGCCGGCGCGCGGGCCGGCCAGGTCGACTTCTTCGATGGTCAGCGGGGCGCCCGCCTTCCAGGCAATCGCGGCTTTGGTTTTCATGTGTGTCATTCCTGCTCGGTTTCAGATGCGCCATTATCGGGCGCTGGCGGGCGCGATGGCGCGGCTGGCCACGCGCTTGTCTGAAAACGCGGCGCATTTGTCCGATGGCGCCGCACGTTTGCGCCAACGCAAACCTACAGGCACAAAGACGCGCATTCTTGGCACAGGCTCCCCGATTGAGCCGCCGTTGCGCCGTTCCCGCAGGAGACCGACATGCGCCATATCCTTTCCCGCTTTCCCCGGCCCTGGCTGGCCCTGCTGCTGGCATGCTGTTTGGCCCTGCTGGCCGGCTGTGGCGGCGGTGGCGACGACGATCCCGCGCCTGGCCCCACCACCGGCAGCCTGACGGTCAGCATCGGCGGCTTGCCGGCCGGCGTGGCGGGCGCCGTCACGGTGACGGGACCTGCGTCCTACAGCAAGACATTGACGGCGAGCGCCACGCTCACGGATCTGGCGCCCGGCGCCTATACGCTCAACGCCGCCAGCGTGACACAAGGCACGGGACCGCTGGCGCCCACGCCCGTCACGCAGCAGGTGCAAGTCAATGCGGGGGCGACGGCCAGCGCCAGCGTCCTGTATGCGGCGGCCACGCCGCTGACCCTGGGCCTGCAGGAGGTGGCCAGCGGCTTGAGCGTGCCCATCTTCCTTACGGCGCCGCCCGGCGACAGCCGTTTGTTCATCCTCGAACGGGCCGGCCGCATCCGCGTAGTGCAGAACGGCACTCTGCTGGCCACGCCCTTCCTCGACATCAGTACGCTCACCACCACCAGCGGCGAACGGGGTTTGCTGTCGATGGCCTTCCATCCGCAATACGCCAGCAATGGCTATTTCTTCCTGTATTACACCAACCTGGCTGGCGATATCGTCATCGAGCGCCGGCAGGTGTCGGCCGGCAACGCCAACATGGCCGATCCCCTGTCAGCGCTGACCATCCTGACGATCCCCCACCCCACGTTCAGCAACCATTATGGCGGCCTGCTCAGCTTTGGGCCGGACGGCTATCTGTATGCGGGCACGGGCGATGGCGGCGGCGCGGGCGACCCGCCACGCAACGCGCAAAACACGAATGTCCTGCTGGGCAAGCTGCTGCGCCTGGACGTCAACGCCAGCAGCGCCGCCCAGCCGTACGCCATTCCGCCCGGCAACCCGTTTGCCACGGCAGGCGGGCGTCCTGAAATCTGGGCCTACGGCTTGCGCAACCCGTGGCGCTATGCCTTCGACGTGCCAGCCCAACTGCTGTACATCGCCGATGTGGGCCAGGCCAATCTGGAAGAAGTCGACGTGCGTCCCGTGGGCCAGGCGGGCAACAACTATGGCTGGAACATCATGGAGGGCACGCAGTGCTACAACAGCACCAGTTGCAACCAGGCGGGGCTGGTCTTGCCCGCCATCACGTACAACAACGATACGGCCAACGGCTGCTCAATCACGGGCGGCTATGTGTACCGGGGAGCGGCCTTGCCGGAACTGGCGGGGCAATACCTGTATTCGGATTACTGCAGCGCCTGGCTGAAGAGTTTCAGCTACAGCAATGGCACGGCATCGGCCGTGAAAGACTGGGGCATCACGAACGTGGGCAACATCCTGTCGTTCGGCCAGGATGCGCAAAACGAGCTGTACATGCTGAGCGGCACGGGCAAGGTGTACAAGATTGTACGCAAATAAGCGTACGCAAAAAGGTGGGCCAATGAGGTGGGCCAATGAGCATGTGCAAGCAGTCATGGCGACGCACGCCTGAGGCCGCGTTTTTCGACGGGGCGCGGGGAACCGGCTAGAATTGGTTTTTCCGCCGCGCCCTGCGCACCAGCCCAAGAGAACACCATGGCCCGTTTGAAACTTGAATTTCCCGAAGACCAGTACTGCTATTCCTCGCAACTGACGGTACGCACGACGGACATCAATGCCGGCAACCATCTCGGCAACGATTCCATGATTTCCATGATTTCCGAGGCGCGCGCCCGCTTCCTGTTCGAATATGGCGTGCGCGACATCGAAGCGGACGGCACCGGTATCATCGTCACCGACCTGGCCACCACCTACCGCGCCGAAGCCCATGCGCGCGACCAGTTGCTGTTCGAAGTGGGCGTCATGGATTTCAACAAGTATGGCGGCGACATCACCTTCCGCATCACGCGCCCGCGCGACAACACCCTGATCGCGATGGCCAAGTCCGGCTTTGTCTTCTTCAACTACAAGCGCAGCCAGGTCGTGCCCATGCCGGAAGAGTTCGGCAGCAAGTTCCCGCAGGTGAACTGGATCGATTGACAGCAGCTCGATGCCGCCATGCTGTATCCTTGCCAGGAAGATAATTAATTCTGGAGCGGCATGCAATCAGCAATAACGGCAAGACTGTGCCTGGCCCTGGCGTTGCTGGGCGTCTTGCCATGCGCCCTGGCCGCGCCGCAAACCGTCACGCTGTACGGCGATGATGACTACGCGCCGTACAGCTATGTGGAAAATGGTGTCTTCAAGGGCATGTATATCGACATCCTGCGCCAGGCGGCGGGCACGATGCCCGGCTACCGGCTGGAATTGCAGCCGCGCCCCTGGAAACGGGGGCTCGACGCGCTGGAAAAAGGCCAGGTTTTCGGCCTGTTTCCGCCCGGACGCAAGACGGAACGCTCGTACGTGCAACCATATTCGGCCGTGCTGCACCGCGAATCGGTGGTGCTGTTTTGCCATGACGCCGTCATGCGCACGCCGCGCACGCACTTCCCGACCGACTTTGCGGGTCTGACCATTGGCGTCAACACGGGTTTTTTGCTGTCGGAAAAGTTGATGGCGCCAGCCCGCCAGGGGCTGCTGCGCCTGGAAGCGGCCAAGGGGAATGAAGCGAACCTGAAGAAACTGGCCCTGCGGCGCATCGATTGCTACGCCAGCGACCGCGGCGCGGCACGCCACACGGCACGCCAGCTTCAAGAGGAACTGGCCGGCTACGGTTTTCAATTGCGCGAAGTGCTGGAATTGTCGTCCGAAGCCACCTACATCGCCTACAGCGCGCGCAACACGCCCGCCTACAAGGCCGATTTCATCGAGAAGATGAATGCCGCCCTGCTCGCCATGCGGCAGAACGGCGAGCTGGCGCGCATCGAAGGCGCTTACCTGCGCTGATTTACTACTTGCTCACTACTTGCGCGCGTGGCGTTTCACCTTGACGCCAAAGGTATCGGAAAACCAGTCATCGATCATCAGCTTTTCATAGCGCAACTTTTCATTGCTGAAGTAAGGATTGATGCGGCTCAGGTATGACATATCGGACAGGGCCGCATTGCCGCTGCTGATGACCTTGCCATCCTGTTCCAGCACATACTGCAAGCGCATGCGCGGCCAGTCGACCCGGCCATTCATGACACGGATATCATGGCCGGCACGCAGTGAAGGATTTTCACGTCCCGCCAGGTCCACATCCGTGACGTCGATTTTCAAGGTCCGCCCGGGCGGCAGCGCCGTACCCAGCTTCTCGAAATGCCGGGTCAGCTCCTTCAGTACGTCTTCCCGTTCGTTCGGATCGAACGGCACATCCGTGAATTGATCCGGTTTGCTGAAATGCACTTCGGTTCCTGCCCAGGCCGCGCTGCTGGCCAGCAAGGCCAGGCCGGCGATCAGGACGCGCGTTGTCTTCTTTTTCATGATGTAATCCTTTCAGGAAAAATATGGGTGGCGCATGAGCCACTTTTTATCCGATTCACTATACCCCCATGCGCCGCCGTTCAAAGCGAAATTCATACCTTGTTACCTTTTCCTACGGCAACTCTGACAAGACCGGCCGCCGACTTTTTTGCAGATTCATTGGCAATATTAATTAAAACAAAGTATTGTCTTGAAAATATAGTTGCCTAAGCGATAAAGTATAGATAGTGTCGGCAGCACGGATTTAAAGTGCTTTTTTAGCACGTGTGTTGCATGATTTTAGTCAATTGTTCTTGCTTATTGTTAATACTTAGCTGTCAGTCTACAATCGACAAAATGCGCCCGAAAAACGCGCAACGCCGGTCATGGCGCACAGGAATTCCTGGCGCGGGCGTCTCAGCATTGCGTCAGTTATGCCTTTTAGCGGAACTCGCCCTTATGTCATTTTTGTCTTCAGCATCGCCCAAGTTACCTCCCTGGAAAGTCCTGCTCGTCGATGATGAACCCGACATCCACGACATCACCAAACTGACGCTGAGCCGTTTCCGCCTCGAAGGCCGCGCGCTGAGCTTCGTGCACGCGTACAGCGGCGCCGAAGCCAAGCAGGTGCTGGCGCGCGAAGAAGGCATCGCGCTCGTCTTCCTCGACGTGGTGATGGAACGCGAAGACAGCGGCCTGGAAGTGGCGCGCTGGATGCGCGAAGACCTGGGCAACCAGTTTACGCGCATCGTGCTGCGCACGGGACAGCCGGGACAGGCGCCGGAAGAACGGGTGATCGTCAACTACGACATCAATGACTACAAGGAAAAGACGGAACTGGACCGCACCAAGCTGTTCACCACCACCTTTGCCGCCCTGCGCGCCTACCGCGACATCATGAAGGTGGAAGAAGCGCGCCAGGCCCAGCTCCATTACCGAGAAGGACTCGAGCGCGTCATCGCCGCCTCGGCGCACATCTTCAAGCAGCGCAACCTGCGCGACTTCGCCAGCGGCCTGCTGCAGCAAGTCGTCGCCCTGCTGCGCCTGGAAACGAGCATGCTGCTGCGCCTGCGCGGCGCCAGCGCCATCACGGGCGAGCAAGACTATGAAATCCTCGCGCAGATCGGCGACCATGAAGCCGATGGCGGCATCCTCAGCCCGTCCCTGCTGTCGCAACTGGACGATGCCAAGAGCAACAAGATTTCGCGCCTGCATGGCGACACCTATGTCGGCTATTTCCCGAACAGCAGCGGCAAGGCGTCCTTGCTGGTACTCAAAGGCGTGGAAGAAATCTCCGACCTCGACGCACAATTGCTGGAAGTATTCTGCTCGGGCGTGGCCATCGCCTTCGACAACATCCTGCTGACGCAGGAAATCACCGATACCCAGGCCGAGCTGATCCTGCGCCTGGGCGACGTGGTCGAATCGCGCTCGCACGAAGGCGGCAACCACGTGCGCCGCATGGCCGAAGTGTGCCAGCTGCTGGCGCAGGCGTCCGGCATGTCGGAAGAAGAAACCATGGTGCTGCGCCACGCGGCGCCCATGCACGACATCGGCAAGATTTCCACGCCCGACGCCGTGCTGCTCAAACCGGGCAAGCTCGATGCGGCCGAATGGGAAATCATGAAGCAGCATCCGACGGTGGGCATGTCCATCCTCGACGGCTCGCAGCGCCCGCTCCTGAAGGCAGCGGCCGTGATCGCCCACCAGCACCATGAAAAATTCGACGGCAGCGGCTACCCGCAAGGCCTGGTCGGCGAAAACATCCACAAATACGCACGCATCGCCGCCGTCGCCGACGTCTTCGACGCCCTCATGCACAAGCGCTGCTACAAGGACGCCTGGCCACTCGAGCGCGTGGTCAGCTACCTGCGCGAAGTGAGCGGCAGCCACCTCGATCCGCAGTATGTGGAGTTGCTGATTGCGAATCTGGATGAGGCGCTGGCGTTGAATCAGCGCTTCCCGGATTAGCAGATCAGAGCCAAGTGCCTCCGAGCGATACGCACGCCAGCAAAATACGCTTCGGCCCAAGCCCCCAACACGGGCACTCCGGGCCAAGCGGGCCTGAAAAATGTCGAGGGCAAGGCGCAGCGACGCAGACAGTACGCATGTACGGCAAGGAGCTGCAACGCCGCCATCGGCATTTTCTCAGGCCCGCGTCTCCGGCCCGCCGTTTTTGGCCGCCGGCGTCGGATTACGGCCTGCGGCCTAATCCGACCTACGTGGCTCCAGCGGGAAGCGTATCTTGTAATGCAATCCCATGCCTGGCGCACTAACCACCTTCACCGTCCCTCCCAGCGGCCCCGTCACCAGGTTGTACAGGATATGCGCGCCGAGTCCGCTGCCGCCCGAGCCCCGCTTCGTCGTGAAAAAGGGGTCGAACAGCTGTGCCAGGGTGGCGCTGTCCATGCCCATGCCATCGTCGCTGTAGTCAAGTTCCAGCATGTCGCCCGCCGTCCTGGCGGACAGCTTGATCTTGCCCGGCTCGCCTTCGGCAAAGCCGTGCACCAGTGAATTGACCACCATGTTCGTGACGATCTGCGAGACGGCGCCCGGATAGCTGCGCAGCTGCACCTCGGGCGCGCAATCGATCTCCACTTTGACCGGCTTGCCCTTGAGTTTGGGCTGCAGGGACAGCAGGACTTCATCAAGGTATTTGCGCAAATTAAAGCTGCGCAATTCGTCCGACGACTGGTCCACGGCCACCTGCTTGAAGCTGCGCACCAGCGCCGCGGCGCGCTGCGTGTTCGTCGTCATGATGCGCAGGGTCTGGTCGATGATGTCGAAGAATTGCCGCAAGCCGTCCTCGTCGAGCTGGCCGCCTTCCAAGTCTTCGCGCGTGAGTTTCAATTCCTGCACCAGGTGGCTGGTGGCCGTGACGCAAATACCCAACGGCGTATTGATTTCATGCGCCACGCCCGCCACCAGGCGCCCCAGGGACGCCAGCTTTTCCTGGCGCACCAGTTCCGACTGCGCTTCCTGCAAGGCGCTCAGGGCGCTGTTCAGGGCCGCGTTCTGTTCTTCCAGCGCTTCCTTGGCCTGGCGCATGGCGCTGTCGGCCTGGATGCGGGCCATCGCCACGGCCACGTGGCTGGCCATGAAGGCCAGCACGTCCAGTTCCGCCTGGCCATACACGACGGATTCGTCATAGCTTTGCACGATGATCACGCCATATTTGCGCTCGCCCAGCAGCATGGGCGCGCCCATCCAGCTGGCGATACCGACATTGCCCAGCGGTTCGTCCATCTCGCCGCTGGCCACCAGCGCCGCATAGCTGCTGGCATCGAGCAGGCAAGCCTTGCGCCGCGCCAGCACGTACGAACTCATGCCGATGCCGTAATGAAAGCGTTTCACGGGCGCCTGCGCATCCTTCTCGTCGACAAAATACGGGATCGTGATGTCCTTGTTGTCCGGGTGGTACAGGGCGATCAGGAAATTCTTGGCCGTCACCAGTTCGCTGATGATGGCGTGCAGGCGCGCATACAGGGTCGTCGCGTCGGCCGCCTGCGCCGACAGGTTGGCGATTTCATACAGCGCATGCTGGAGGTTTTCCGCGCGGCGCCGCTCGGCCACCTCGTGCGCCAGCAGGGCCGTGCGCTCCTGCACCGCCTTTTCCAGCCTGTCCATGCTTTGCATGCCTTGCAGGGCGCTCGACACGTGGGTGGCGATCAGCGCGAACAGGGCCTGGTCTTCCAGGCTGAAGCGGTGCTGCGCGTCATAGCTTTGGATGACGATGGCGCCCAGCACCTGGTGCTGCTGGTCCAGCAGCGGACAGCCGATCCAGTGCTCGGCCGCCGTGCCGCCGCCCCAGGCGCCGCCGCCGATGGCGCGCATGGCGTCGTCGTCGGCCGTCATCACCAGCTGCTTGCGGTTGACGATGACCCACGCCGTGGGCGACTGCGCGGCGCTGGCCAGGCGCACGCCCTCGTCCGGGTCGGGCGCGGCGTCGAATTCATCGACAAAATACGGAAAGCGCACGAGGCCGTCGTCATGGTCGCTGAGCGCCACGTAAAAGTTCGCCGCATACATGATGCGTCCCAGCGCCGCATGCACCGCCTGCAGGAATTCGCTGATATCGCTGCAGGTGCTCGAGCGCTGCCCGATTTCCAGCAACACGGTTTGAACGGCTTCCAGACGGCTGAGACGGCTTTCCATGGGTGACTATGTACCTTGTGCAAGTATATGTTCTGAAAATCAATATTATCAGTTCAGCCCGGCCTTGGCACGGCATAAAACGGAGAATCTTGCCTTGAGGCAGAGCAACGCACGCCACGCGCACATTTGCCACGCTGGCAATACAGTGGCAGACTAGGCCCCTTCCTACAGACCAGACCGTCCTCATGACCGCCACGCTACGCGCCTCGCTTCGTCCCTATACCCTCGCCGGCCTGCTGGCCTTTGCCGCGCTGGGCATGCCGCCGCTGTGCGCCGCGCCAGCCAAGGCGCCGGCGGCGGAAACGGCCGATGGCGGACGCTATTTCGGTCCCCTCGTCGCGGGCAAGATGCATGGCCAGGGCCGGCTCGAATACGCGAGCGGCGCGTTCTACGAAGGGGGCTTCGCGCGCGGCGTGTTTTCCGGCCAGGGCAAGCTGCGCCAGGCTTCGGGCGTCGAATACACGGGCGCCTTCCGCCAGGGCGCCTTCGATGGCATCGGCCGCTACACCTCGCCCAAGGGCGAGATTTATGCGGGCAACTTCGTCAAGGGCAGCTTCGAGGGACAAGGCCGCTTCCAGGGCGCCGATGGCGCCACCTTCGAAGGCCACTTCAAGCACTGGCGCCCGCACGGCGCCGGCAAACTGACCGACACGGACGGCACCGTCTTCGAAGGCGACTTCGTCCAGGGCCAGGTGCAAGGCAAGGCCAAGGTCACCACCAGCGACGGCATCCACTACGAAGGCGAGCTGAAAGACTGGAAATTCGAAGGTGAAGGCGTGCTGCGCACGGCCGACGGCGACGAATACCGGGGCGGCTTCAAGAATGGCCAGTTCGACGGCAAGGGCGTGCTGCGCTACGCCGTGGCGCAAGCGGACGGCCGGCGCGAAGACAGCGGCAACTGGACGGAAGGCCAGTTGGACGACCCGGCCCTGGACAAGCTCACGCGCGACAATATCGAACTGGCCCTGTACAACCAGCGCACCCTGCTCGACGGCGCCCTGGCCCGCATCGCGCCGCGCGATGCGGCGAAAAAGATCAATCTGTATTTGCTGGGCGTGGCCGGCGATGGCGCGCAGGAAGTGTTCCACCGCGAAACGGCCTTCGTGCAGCGCCAGTTCGACCGCGATTACGGTACCGTGGGCCGCTCCTTGATGCTGGTCAACAGCCGCAACACGGTGGCCCAGCAGCCGATGGCCACGCGCACCAGCATCGCGGCCAGCCTCGACGCGCTGGGCGCCAAGATGGACAAGGCCAACGACATCCTGTTCCTGTTCCTCACCAGCCACGGCTCGCCCGAGCACGAACTGGCGCTGGCGCAAAACGGCATGGACTTGCACAGCCTGCCCGCGCAGGAGCTGGCTTCCATGCTCAAGCACAGCGGCATCCGCTGGAAAGTCATCGTGATCTCGGCCTGCTATGCGGGCGGCTTCATTGCGCCCTTAAAAGATGACAATACCCTCATCATCACGGCCGCGCGCAGCGACCGCACCTCGTTCGGCTGCGACGACCAGAACGATTTTACGTATTTCAGCGAAGCGTATTTCAAGGAAGCCTTGCCGAAGAGCGCTGGCTTTGCCGAAGCGTTCGACAAGGCCAAAGTGCTGGTGCAGGCGCGCGAAGCGGCCGACTTTAACGAAGGCGGCATGGAGGCGGAAGAGCATTCCGAGCCGCAACTGTTCCAGGGCAAGGCCATCGCCGCGCAGCTGAAGGCGTGGCGCGCCCAGCCGCGCTGACATGGGCACGGCCTTCTTTCTTTCTGTACAATAGCCGTCACCATGCGCCGATTCTTCCTCATTTTTCTGCTGTTCGTGCTTCCGCTCCAGATGTCCTGGGCCGCGGCGAGCGCGTATTGCCTGCACGAGGAAGGCAAGGCGGCGCAGCACCTGGGTCACCACAGCCATCAGCACAAGGCAGATGCGGACAAGCAGCCTGCCGGCGACAAAAAAGTGGCGGACCAGCAGAAAAAAGGCCAGCCGCACAGCGACTGCAACGTCTGCCACGGCATCGGCCATGCATGGCTGCCAGCCGGCTCCAGCCTGCCCATCGGCGACACGGCCTCCGTCAACGCGGACACCTCCCCCTTCTTTTACGCTTCCCACATCCCGGACGCTCCCAAGCGCCCTGACTGGTCGTCGGCCATCTAGGCCGACGGGACGTTTCAATCACTTATCGCAGTAAGTCAGGCGCAGGCCTGCGCGTCCCGTCGAATTCTTTTTCCGTACCTTGGAGAATTCGATGCACCGATTCATTTTCTTGCTATCCGCTGGCCTGCTGGCCGGCAACCTTGCCCACGCGCAATCTGGCGTGGAACCCGCCGCACCGTTGACCCTGCCCGCCGCGCTGGCGCTGGCCGAGGGCGGCAACGCCACCCTGTCCGCCGCCCGCCACGAACTGGCGGCGCAGGGCGGCGCCCTGCAACAGGCACGCGCCCTGCCCAATCCGGAACTGCAAACCGTGCTGGAAGACACGCGGCGCGCCACGCGCAGCACCACGGTGCAACTGAACCAGCTCATCGAACTGGGCGGCAAACGCGGGGCGCGCGCCGCCGTTGCCCAGCGCGGCGCAGACCTGGCGCAAGCGGGCCTGTCAATGCAGCAAGCCGACACGCGCGCCGCCGTCACGAGTGCCTTTGTCGACGTGCTGGCCGCGCAGGAAGGCTTGCGCCTGGCCGACAGCGCGCAAGCCCTGGCCGCGCGCGCCAGCGACATCACGGCGCGCAGGGTAACGGCCGGCAAGGCTTCGCCCGTCGAGGAAACGCGCGCCAGGGTCGCCGAAGCGAGCGTGCGGCTGGAACTGAACCTGGCTCGCAGCACCTTGGCCAGCGCCCGCAAGCGCCTGGCCGCCCTGTGGGGCAACGCCACGCCGCGCTTCAGCGTCGCGGAAGGACGGCTGGAAACCTTGCCGGCGCTGCCACCGGCCAGCGAACTGGCGGCGCGCCTGGAGCAAGCCCCGGCCGTGCGCCAGGCGCAAAGTGCGCTGGCCCAGCGGCAAGCCATGCTCGACGTGGAACAGCGGCGCGCCACGCCCGACGTCACGGTGAGCATCGGCATGAAGCGCTCGGAAGAGCTGGGCCGCAGCCAGGCCATCATCGGCCTGGCCTTGCCGCTGCCCCTGTTCGACCGCAATGCGGGCAACAAGCTCGACGCCCTGCGCCGCAGCGACAAGGCCAGCGACGAGCTGGCCGCCGCCCGCATCGCCGTGCAAGCGGACGTGGCCGCCGCCACCGAACGCCTGGCCACGGCCCGGCTCGACGTGGAAAGCTTGCGCCAGGACATCTTGCCTGGTGCCCAAAGCGCCTATGACGCGGCCAGCAAAGGTTTCGAGTTCGGCAAGTTCGCCTTCCTCGACGTGCTCGATGCCCAGCGCACCTTGCTGCAAGCCAAAAACCAATACCTGCGCGCGCTGACGGAAGCGCAACACGCCGCCGCCGACATCGAGCGCCTGCTGGGTACACCAGCTCCTTTGTAAGGAACACCAGCCATGCACATCACACTCAACAAAAAGCAGGCGGTCGCCATCGCTTCCATCGCGGCCGCCGGCATCGTGCTGGCCTTTCTGATCCTCGGCACCGGCAAGTCCAGCGCCCCTTCGGTCCCTGCCGTCAAGGCGGAAGCACATGCGGAAAAGAAAGACGAACACGGCCACGAAGAAGTGGAAGGCAAGCTGGAATTGACGGCGGCGCAAAGCAAGGCAGCCGGCGTCGTCATCGCCATGGCCGCGCCCGGCCGCATCAAGACGACGGTCGCCCTGCCCGGTGAAATCCGTTTTAATGAAGACCGCACGGCCCACGTCGTGCCGCGCCTGGCCGGCGTGGTCGAAACGGTGCAAGCGGACCTGGGCCAGCTGGTCAAGAAGGGACAAGTGCTGGCCGTCATCGCCAGCACGGAATTGTCGGAACAGCGCAGCGCGCTGCTGTCGGCGCAGCGGCGCTTGTCGCTGGCCCGCTCCACGTATGAGCGCGAGGAAAAACTGTGGCTCGAGAAAATTTCGGCCGAACAGGATTATCTGCAGGCGCAGCAGGCGTGGCGCGAAGCGGAAATCGCCGTGCAGAACGCGCAGCAAAAGCTCAGCGCGCTGGGCGCCACGAGTACCAGCAAAGGTCCGCTGAACCGCTACGACATCCGCGCGCCGTTCGATGGCATGGTGCTGGAAAAACACATCACCCTGGGCGAGGCCGTCAAGGAAGACGCGAATATCTTCGTCATTTCCGACCTGTCGACCGTGTGGGCGGAAATCGCCGTGCCGGCGAAAGACCTGGCCACCGTGCGCATGGGAGGCAAGGCGGAGGTGAAAGCGTCCGCGTTTGACGCCAGCGCACAAGGCACGATCACCTACGTGGGCGCGCTGCTGGGCGAGCAGACGCGCACGGCCAAGGCACGCATCAGCTTGCAAAACCCCGACATGGCCTGGCGCCCGGGCCTGTTCGTCACGGTGGAAGTGGTGTCCGGCGAAGCGGACGCGCCCGTCACCGTGCACAGCACGGCCATCCAGACGGTGGAAGACAAGCCCGTCGTCTTCGTGCAGGTAAAAGACGGCTACCAGGCCACGCCCGTGGTGCCGGGCCGCAGCGATGGCACATTGACGCACATCAAGCAGGGCCTGGCAGCCGGCACGCCGTACGCGGCGCAAGGCAGTTTTGTCCTGAAGTCCGAGCTGGGCAAAGACTCCGCCGGCCACGAACACTGATCACGTCAAACGAAAGGAAACCATCATGTTTGAACGCTTGATCCGCTTCGCCATCGACCAGCGCTGGCTGGTGATGCTGGCCGTGGCCGCCATGGCTGGCCTGGGCATCTACAGCTATCAAAAGCTGCCCATCGATGCCGTGCCCGACATCACCAATGTGCAGGTGCAAATCAATACCCAGTCCGCCGGCTATTCGCCGCTGGAAACCGAGCAGCGCGTCACCTTCCCCATCGAGACGGCCATGGCCGGCTTGCCGAACCTGGAACAGACGCGCTCGCTGTCACGCTATGGCCTGTCGCAAGTGACCGTGATCTTCAAGGATGGCACGGACATTTATTTTGCCCGCCAGATGATCAACGAGCGCTTGCAGGAAGCCAGGGAAAGCCTGCCGTCCGGCATCACGCCCAAGATGGGGCCCGTCTCCACGGGCCTCGGTGAAATCTACCTGTGGACGGTGGAAACGGAACTTGGCGCGAAAAAGCCGGACGGCACGCCGTACACGCCGACGGACTTGCGCGAAATCCAGGACTGGATCATCAAGCCGCAGTTGCGCAACGTCACGGGCGTGACGGAAATCAACGCCATCGGCGGCTACGCCAAGCAATACCAGGTGGCGCCGTATCCGGAAAAACTGGCCGCCTACGGCATCAGCCTGCAAGACGTGGTGACGGCGCTTGAGCGCAACAACAGCAACGTGGGCGCCGGCTACATCGAAAAGCAGGGCGAGCAATTGCTGATACGCGCGCCGGGCCAGGTGGCGTCGAAAAGCGACATCGGCAACATCGTCGTCGCCAACGTGCAGGGCGTGGCGATCCGCATCCGCGACGTGGCCGACGTGGTGCTGGGGCGCGAGCTGCGCACGGGCGCGGCCACGGAAAACGGCCGCGAAGTGGTGCTCGGCACCGTCTTCATGCTGATCGGGCAGAACAGCCGCGCCGTCTCGCAAGCCGTCGACAAGAAGATGGTGGAGATCAACCGCAGCCTGCCCAAAGGCGTGCACGCCGTCACCGTGTATGACCGCACGGTCCTCGTCGACAAGGCCATCAATACGGTAAAGAAAAACCTGCTCGAAGGCGCGGTATTGGTGATCGCCATTTTGTTCCTGTTCCTCGGCAATATCCGCGCGGCCGTCATCACGGCCATGGTGATTCCGCTGGCCATGCTGTTCACGTTTACGGGCATGGTGCAATACCATGTAAGCGCCAACCTGATGAGTTTGGGGGCGCTCGATTTCGGCATCATCATCGATGGCGCCGTCGTGATCGTGGAAAACTGCGTGCGCCGCCTGGCCCACGCGCAGCAGAAACTGGGACGGCCGTTGACCTTGCAGGAGCGTTTTCACGAAGTGTTTGCCGCATCGCAAGAGGCGCGCCGTCCCCTGCTGTACGGCCAGCTGATCATCATGGTCGTGTACCTGCCCATCTTCGCGCTCACGGGCGTGGAAGGCCGCATGTTTACGCCGATGGCGCTGACGGTCGTCATCGCCCTGCTGGGCGCCATGCTGCTGTCGATCACCTTCATTCCGGCCGCCGTGGCGCTGTTCATCGGCGACAAGGTGGCGGAAAAGGAAAACGCCATCATGCGCGCCGCCAAGCGCTGGTATGCGCCGCTGCTGGACAAGGTGATGCGCAACACGCCCGTCGTGCTGACGGGCGCGGCCGTGGCCGTCGTGCTGTCAGGCTTGCTGGCCACGCGCATGGGCAGCGAATTCGTGCCCAGCCTGAATGAGGGCGACATCGCCATCCAGGCCCTGCGCATCCCCGGCACCAGCTTGACGCAATCGCTGGCCATGCAGCAGCAGCTGGAAAGCAAGCTGATGGCAAACCACAAGGAAATCGCGCGCGTGTTCGCCCGCACGGGGACGGCCGAGATCGCGTCCGACCCCATGCCGCCGAATATTTCCGATGGCTACATCATGCTCAAGCCCCGCGACGAATGGCCGGAACCGGGAAAATCACGCGAGCAATTGCTGGCGGAAATCGAAGCGACGGCCACCAGTTTACCGGGCAATAACTACGAGTTTTCACAGCCGATCCAGCTGCGCTTCAATGAGCTGATTTCCGGCGTGCGCAGCGACGTGGCCGTGAAACTGTTCGGCGACGACATGCTTGTCCTCGACGGGACGGCCGCGAAGATCGCCGGCGTACTGGGCAAGATTCCCGGTGCGACGGAAGTGAAGGTCGAGCAGACGACGGGCCTGCCCATGCTGACGGTGCAGATCGACCGCGAGCAAACGGCCCGCTACGGCCTCAACATAGCGGACGTGCAAGCGGCGATTGCCACGGCCATCGGCGGGCAAGAGGCGGGTACCCTGTTCCAGGGCGACCGCCGCTTCGACATCGTCGTGCGCCTGCCCGACAGCCTGCGCAGCGACCTCGAGCAGCTGAAACGCTTGCCCATCGCCCTGCCCCTGGGCGCGGCGGCGGAAGGCCGTGCCCGCTTCATTCCGCTCGGTGAAGTGGCCAGCCTGCAAGTGGCGCCGGGACCGAACCAGATCAGCCGCGAAGACGGCAAGCGCCGCATCGTCATCAGCGCGAATGTGCGCGGACGCGATATCGGCTCGTTTGTCGCCGACGCCACGCAGCAGCTGCAAGCGCAAGTGGCCATTCCCGCCGGCTACTGGACCAGCTGGGGCGGCCAGTTCGAGCAGCTGCAGTCGGCCACGAAACGCCTGGAACTGGTGGTGCCGGTGGCGCTGGCCCTCGTGTTCGTCTTGCTGTTCGCCATGTTCGGCAACGTGAAAGATGGTTTGCTGGTGTTCAGCGGCATCCCGTTCGCCTTGACAGGCGGCATCGTCGCCCTGTGGCTGCGCGACATCCCCATGTCGATCTCGGCCGCTGTCGGCTTCATCGCCCTGTCCGGCGTGGCCGTGCTGAACGGCCTCGTGATGATCGCCTACATCCGCCAGCTGCGCGAACAGGGCATGCCCTTGCACGATGCCATACGGGAAGGGGCGATCACCCGCTTGCGGCCCGTCTTGATGACAGCGCTGGTGGCGTCGCTCGGTTTCGTGCCGATGGCGATCGCCACGGGCACGGGCGCCGAAGTGCAGCGTCCGCTGGCCACCGTGGTGATCGGCGGCATTTTATCGTCGACGGCCTTGACCTTGCTGGTGCTGCCGCTGTTGTACAGGCTCGCGTATGCCGCAAAAGGTAGGTCGGATTAGGTCCGAAGGAACGTAATCCGACACCACCACTGGCGCAAACAATATGTCGGATTACGGCCTTTCAGGCCTAATCCGACCTACGCCTGCCCCTGCTGTACCGGCTGGCGTATGCCGCAAGAGGTAGGTCGGATTAGCGCGCAAGCGCGTAATCCGACACATTGTTGACGCCGGTGGTGGCGTTGGATTACGGACGGCGGTAGCCGCCCTCGATCCAGTTCGCGGCGGACGTCGCATTGAACTTGAACGCGGCCGAGGTGCGCACCTTGGCGATCTGTTCGCCGTCGGCGTCGTAGGCGCTCAGTTCCGCGTACGGGTGGTCTTCGTCGGGGACGATGTCGAACATCACCTTGACTTGCCCCTCGTCGGTGGCGACGAACAGGTTCTTGTGCAATTGCGCATGCAGCTGCTGCTCGTGGCGGCGCAGCACTTCCGACGCCGTCTTGACCAGGGTATTGAACGCGTTGACGTCGAGCGGCTTCGGGTTTTTCTTGTCGCGGCCCATGGTCCACGGACCCACCAGCGCCGGCTCCGGTTCGCCATCCTTGATCATGGCCACGGCCCAGCCTTCATCTTCCTCGTTCTTGATCACCCTCGCCGTCCAGCCATTGCCTACCCACAGGCGCGGCTCCTGGATCGGGGCGTCATTGTCCTGCTCGGCTGCTTCGTCGGAAAAGTCGGGAAAATCGGTACTCATGGCGGTGCTCGTGATGGAAGGTCGGGGCTAGCATGATAGTCGAAAACGCCCGCCCGTGCCGCGTTCCCGGCGGCACGGGTGAACGTTCAACACTTCCGTCCGGCATCTTCCCACGCGACTGTCAGCACATGGACATGGCAGGCCGGTTGGGCCAGGTCAGCGGCGGGCCCGGCGGCACCCAGCGCGGGTCGATGGCCGGCAGCGGCGCATGGTAATTAAACGGATTGATGATGATCGGCGGTATCGCCGATGGCGCACCGACGGGCTCGGCGCAGGACTGCGTGGCGCTACGCTGGCGCGTGATTCGATGGTCAGGGGGGGATAGCGATTGATCCCCGGTATCTGCAAACAAAAGCATGTTGCCCTCCTTGCGAGAGTGAGGTATTCAGTATAGGACGGCTTGCGCACATTACAAGAAAAGAAATCTTGTTCCAGATCAGCGTTTTCTGGCCTCCAGCGCCTTCCATACCGTGAAAATGACGGCCTGTCGCACGCCGCTGGCGGCAAGCCGGGCGCGCCCCTACAGTGTGACCATGCAATACCCGATCACCCACACTGCGAGGCCTACCATGAAAAAACTGCTCACCTTCGTCCTCACCGTCATGCTCGCCTGCCTGTTCCTCGACAAGGTCGGCGGCAGCGACATGCACATGCAGTTCAACGGCGACGATATCGACGGTCCGCTTGAGTGGCTGTTCGGCCTCGTGTTTGCCGGCGGCGGCTTGCTGATCGCCGCCATTGCGGTGGTGTGCGCCGCCATCGTGGCGGGCGTGGTGCTGGCCGGCGTGGGCGTGGTGCTGATCGCCGCCGTGGCCCTGTGCGTCGTGCTGGCGCTCGCGCTGAGCACGCCCGTGCTGCTGCCGCTGCTAATTCCCGTGGCCATCGTCTGGCTGATCGTCAGCCGCAACCGCAAGCAGACGCAAGCGCGTCAGCACAGCCTGTAATCACTGCGCCATAAATTTGCTGAGCACGCCGTCGCCGCCGCCATCATTCTGTTCGATGCGGTTGCGCCCGCCCCGCTTGGCCCGGTACAGCGCCTCGTCGGCGCGCGCCAGCACGGCATCGCAATCGGCATCGGTACCGGCCATGGCGGCCATGCCGATGCTCACCGTGATGGTGATCACCGTGCCGCCATCGATGGTCAGCGAGCTTTCCGCCACGCGCCGGCGCAGCCGTTCGGCAAACACGGCGGCGGCGCTCAGATCCGTGCCCGGCAACAAGATGGCAAATTCCTCGCCGCCCACGCGGCCCGGCACGTCGACCTTGCGCAACGCCTGACACATCAGCGCGCCCAGGTGGCGCAGTACGGCATCGCCCACGGCATGGCCATACTCGTCGTTGACGCGCTTGAAGTGATCGATGTCGAGCATCAGCACGCTGGCGCAGCTGGCCAGTTCGCGCTGCAAGCGGGCATGCTCGTTTTCCAGCGACGCCATGAAGTGGCGCCGGTTCGGCAAGCCGGTCAGGAAATCCGTGGTGGCCAGCTGCAGCAGTTCCGCGTTCATGCGCTTGCGCTCGGTGATGTCGAGCGAAGACACCATGACGAAATCGAGGCTGTCCGCATGGCCAGGCATCACCAGCAAGCTCAATTCATTTTGCCGCGCCGCGCCATCGAGACGCACGAAGCTGCTCTCGCACTCGTACAGGTGGGCGCCGCCAGCCAGCGCCAGCAGCGCATCGCCGAAACGGGGCAAGGCGCTGTCGTCGAAATTCTGCGCCAGGCTCAGCGCGCCGCGGCGCTGGTCGTCCTCGTTGGCGCGCACCTGCGCCAGCGCGGCGCCGTTCGCATCGATGATGCGCACCAGCCCCGCCAGCCGCCGCAGCGCGTCCGGATTGGCCTGGAAGTGGGCGCCCAGGTCGCGCACGCCCGCTTGCTCGATAGCATCGAGCGCGGCGCGCACGGCCGACCAGTCCTGTTCCCACAAGGCCACGGGCGCATGGTCGTACAGGCTGCGGAAACGCGCTTCGCCGGCGCGCAGGGCCAGCGCCACCTGCGCCTGTTCAATGGCCATGCCGGCCAGGTGCGCCGCCTCGCTCAGCCGCGCCAGATGGGCCGCGCCCGGCAGGGTCGGCTGGCGGTGATACGCCATCAGCACGCCGAGCAGCTTGCCCGAGCCGCCACGCACGGGCTCGGCCCAGCACGACTGCAGCTGGGCCCGGCACGCCAGTTCCATCGTTTCCTGCGCAGCGGCATGCAGGTCGCCGACGATCACGCGCTGGCCGTCGCGCACGGCTTGCGCGGCGATCCCATGCACGCCCTGCAGGGTGTCGAGGTCGTGGCCATGGCTGGACAGGTTGAAAAACGCGGGCAAGCTCGGCGCCGCGCCCAGCACCAGGCGGTGGCGGCTTTCGTCGAGCAGCAAGATGCTGCACAGCATGGCGGGATGGTCGGCCTGCACGCTCAGCACCACGCTTTCCAGCACCCGTTCCAGCGGCGCGCCCGTGGCCAGCATTTCCAGCACTTGCCGCCGCGTGTGCTCGCGCCGTTCCATCTGGCTGCGCTCGCTGATATCGCGGAAAGTCCACAAACGCGCCTGCTCATTGCCCAGTTGCATGCTGCGCACGTATTGCTCGACCACCCGTCCATCGCGCAGGTGCAGCACGTCGCGCCGCTCGCGGTGGCCGTGCGGCGCATGGGCGCGTGCCCCGAGGAAAGGCGCCGCCTGCTCGAGCTGGCTTTCCACATGGCGCACGAGCGCCGTGCCATCGGCTTGCCAGTCGAGCGCGTCGGGCACTTGCCACAGGTCGCGGAAACGCCGGTTCGACGTGAAGATGCGGCCGTTGACGTTGTCGACCAGAATGCCGTCGATGGTCGAATCGAGGATGCTGCGCAGCATGGCCTGGCTGCGCTGCGCCGCCTCGGCCATCGCCAGCACGCTCGCCTGCCCCTGCTCCAGCTGGCCGGTCAGCTCGCTCGAGCGCGCCAGCGCCGCCTGGGCGCGGGCACGGCCCGCCGCCAGCAGCCAGGCCGCCAGCGCCAGCACGATGCTGGCCAGCAAGCCGGTCCAGGCCACCAGACGGGGCCGCGCCAGCAGCTCGCCATCGAAGCCCGGCATGGCGCGCACGCGCAAGGTCCAGGGGCGGCCGGCGATGGTGATGACTTGCCGCGACACGAGGCTGTCCGACGCGGCAGAGGAAAAGCCGCCCGGCAAGCTGTCGTACATCAGGGTCGCCTCGGCCAGTTGCGCGCCATCATAGATTTCCAGGTCCAGCTGGCGCGCCGCCTCGCCGCCCACGCCCGCCATCAGGTCGCCCATGCGGAACGGCGCAAACACCCAGGCGCGCAAGGCGGCGCGCCGCTGTTCCACGCTCGCATGCAGCATGCCGTTGTCATACACGGGCAGCACGACGAGGAAGCCATGCGCCTGCGCGCTGCCGCTGTCTTGCACCAGGTGAATCTTGCCCGTCATGGCGGCCCGCCCCGTATCGCGCGCCTGCTCGAGCGCGGCGCGGCGCACGGGTTCGGACCAGAGGTCATAGCCGAAGGCCAGCAGGTTGCTGTCGCTTAAAGGTTCCAGATAGGTGATGGGCGCATGCCAGGCGCGCTGGCCGTGCGGACGCACGGCATAGCCGGGATAGCCTTCCGCGCGCACGCTGGCCTCGTGCCGCGCCAGGGCGGCGCCGGGCAACAGCGGCAGGTAGCCGATGCCGTGGATGCCGGGAAAGTGACGGTCCACCTGCTGCACCGACAGATAGGCATGGAATTCGCGGCGCGTGACTTCCTGCGAACTGGCATACAGTCCCTGCACCCCGTGCAGCACCTGGATATAAGTCTGCATGCGGCCGGCGATGTTGCCCACCAGTTCGCGCACGCGGAAATCGAAATCGGCCTGCACCTGCTGTTCGCTGGCGTCGTCGGCATTGCGCCAGGCGCCGTACGTCAACCCCAGGCACAGCGCCAGCACCAGCGCGGCCAACGCACGCGGTCCCACCCAGTGCGACACTGGCTTGGCAAACCACGACGAAGACGCGCGTGTAGACATGACAGGCTGACAGGCAGGACGACATCAAACCATTTCACGGCCAGCAACATGGCTGGCAGCGGGCTGTACAACTACCATCGGTAGTCGATGAGAATGATAGTACGTTACAGCGGGCGCCCTTGCAATGCTGAATATTGTATTAAAAAGAGCACATATTTCGTGAACGCAATGATGTGTACTCCAGGAAAATTCGATGCCATGAAAACCATCGCCCGACACTGGTATGATCGCCCCGCAATCCATTACCGAGGAGCCGCGTTTGCAGCAAGATAGCTGGCAGGGAACACTCTGGCTGGCGCCGGACTTTGCCATCTTGCATGGCGCAGCGGGCGCCACGGACAGCCACGCCCATTATGCGCACCAGCTGATGCTGAGCACGGGAGCGCCCTTCACGGCCGAGCTCGACGGCATCATCCACACAGCGCGGCACTTGCTGGTCGACAGCCTGCGCCCGCACGCCATCATCGCCGCGCCGGACCCCATGCTGACCATCTATGCGGAACCGCAGCGCCTGGGCGGCGCGGCCCTGCTGGCGGCGGCCGCCAGCGCCGGCGTACCCAGTCTCGACAGCCTGGCCGCCGCGCTGCAGGCGCAGCCGCGCGAGCGCTTGCCCGATCCCCGCCTGCTGCGGGCGCTGGACAAGGTCGATGCGCTCTTGTCTGGCAAGGTCAGCGCGGCGGAAGTGGCCGAGGCCGCGCATTTGTCGCTGAGCCAGCTGGAGCGCCTGTTCAGCGCCCAGCTGGGCTTGCCTGTGCGGCGCCTGGTGCTGTGGCGCCGCTTGCGCCTGGCCATCCGCTTCATCTTGCTCGGCAGTACCCTGACGCAGGCGGCCCACGGCGCCGGCTTTGCCGATGCCGCACATTTTTCGCGCACCATGCGCAGCCTGTTCGGCGTGCGCGCCGACCGCAGCTTGCGCCAGCTCGACGTCAAGCTGCTCGATTGACGGCACGATTGAGCGCCTGCCGCAAGCCGGCCGGCAGCTCCGGCGCGCGCACGCCCTCTTCCGCGCGGAACGGTTCCAGCAGCTGCGGTCCATAAGCAACGGGATAATCGGGACGGCTGCCGATGCCCAGGTCCTCGCCCCGCATGCGGTAGCCGGGCGCGTCGAACGCCGTGCCCAGCAGGCGGTCCCAGCACGTAAAGAACAGGCCGAAATTCACGTCGCCGGCCGTGCCGTACTTCATGTGGTGAAAACGGTGCAAGGGTGCCCACGCGAACACGTGGCGCAGCGGCCCCATGCGCATGTCGACATTCGCGTGCTGCAGCAACAGCTGGATCGCCACGGCAAACGCCAGCACGGCCATGACCTTCTCCGGTATGCCCAGCAGCAGCAAGGGCAGCATGCCGCCCGCCGCTTCGAGCAGCAGATGCAGCGGATGTTTCATCCAGCCATTAAAACCGTACATGCGCTGCACGCTGTGGTGCACGGCATGCAGTTTCCACAGAAAATAATAACGGTGGCTCAGGTAATGCACGAGCGTGATGCCGCAGTCGGCAATCAGGATCGCCAGCAGCAGCTGCGCCCAGAACGGCAGTTGGCCCGGCCAGAACGGCCCCAGCGCCAGATGCCCGGCCAGCAGGGGAAAGGCCGCCAGGCCCAGCAAGTAGAGCGCTTCATTGACGAGCGCGTGCAGCGTATCGCGCCAGCTGTCGCCGTGACCGTCGTTCCACGCGCCGTCATACGGCGCATAGCGCTCGGCAAGAAAGGAAGTGAGCAGGGCCAGCAGCAGCAAGGGTGGCAAGACCCACAGGGAATAGTGGCACACCGCGATCAGGCAAGCGGCGGCGCCGATGAAGCCGGCCCAGAACACGGGGCCGTACAGCGCGGCAAAGAGGGATTTCATGGCAAGACACTCCTGTGGCAAAAACCACAGCATGGCTGGTCTCCCCGCCGCGCCGCTTGAAGAAACGGCGCAACCTGTTACTTCAGGGCTTTTCTCGCAGCATATTGCTGGTAGCCATTCGCGCGCAGGGCACAGGCGGGGCAAGTGCCGCAGCCATAGCCCCAGTCGTGCAATTCACCCCGCTCACCCAGGTAGCAGGTATGCGTGCCGCTGCGGATCAGGTCGACCAGCGGCTGGCCGCCCAGGTCTTCCGCCAGGTCCCAGCTTTGCGCCTTGTCCAGCCACATCAGCGGCGTTTCCAGCTTCAAGCGCGTGTCCATGCCCAGGTTCAAGGCCACTTGCAGTGCCTTCATCGTGTCGTCGCGGCAATCCGGGTAGCCGGAAAAGTCCGTCTCGCACATGCCGCCCACTAACACCGTCAAGCCGCGGCGGTAGGCCACGGTGGCGGCCACCGTCATGAACAGCAAGTTACGGCCAGGAACAAAAGTGTTCGGCAAACCGTTTTCCTGCATGACGATCTCGACGTTCTGCGTCATGGCCGTATCGGAAATGGCGGAAATGAGCGACAGGTCGATCATGTGATCCTGACCCAGGCGGCTGTCCCACTCGGGCGACTGCTGGCGCATCTGTTCCAGTACGCCTGGGCGCACGGTCAGCTCGATCGCATGGCGCTGGCCATAATCAAAGCCGATGGTTTCGACGCGGCTATAGTGCTTGAGGGCCCAGGCCAGGCAGGTGGTGGAATCTTGTCCACCGCTAAAGAGCACCAGTGCGGAGTCCGTTGCTAGCATAATTTCTTTCTTTTCAGTTTTATTCTGTCCGGGTGCGCGGGAAAACATGATTCCCTGCGCAAAAAATACTTATTCGTCCGCCATCAGTTTACCTATTCCGGTAACATGCAGTCAGCATTTACTTATCTGGAGCACCATGTTTTCTGCACGACCCATACGGCATACGGCTGCCGGCAAGGCGATACGACCACGAATTTTGGCACAAGTAGTGGCAAAAGTAATGGGTCAACTGACACTGGCGGCCGCCGGCGGTGCCATCTTGCTGTTTCCTGCCGCCCATGCTGCCGCACAAGAGGCCACGCAAGATGCTGCTCCAGAGAGCGCCAGCGCCACGGAAGCGGCGCCTGCCCCGCTGCAGTACGAGGTCAAGGTCAACGCGCCCGGCGACCTCGATGAGTTGCTCGAAAAAAACCTGGACCTGGAACGCTTCCGCGGCAACCCGCGCATGGACCGCGAGCAATTGCGCCGCCTCGTGCGCGCTACGCCCGAGGAAGCCAAAAACCTCATCGCCACGGCCGGCTACTATACGCCCGTCGTCACGGTGCGCGTCGATACGACGGGCGCCAAGCCCGTCGTCATCGTCGACGTCGACCCGGGCCAGCCTGCGACCATCGACAAGGTCGAGCTGGAATTGCGCGGCTTCGACCCCACGCCGCCGCTGGCCGCCAGCGAGCCTTACGATACGGAAGCCCTGAAGCGCAGCTGGGCCCTGAAGACGGGTAGCGTGTTTCGCCAGTCCGACTGGGAAGCGGCCAAGCGCGCGCTGCTGCGCGAAGTGGTGCAGACGCGCTACCCGCGCGCCCAGCTGGTCGATACGCAAGCCGTGGTCGACCCGGAAACGCATAAGGTTTCCTTGCTGGTGGTGCTCGACAGCGGCCCCGAGCTGCGCTTTGGCGAACTGCGCATCGAAGGCTTGAAGCGCTACGATGCCAGCATCATCCGCAACCTCGACAAGATACGTCCGGGCGAGTACTACAGCGAATCGGCGCTGCAATCATTCCAGGCGCGCCTGCAGGACACCGGTTACTTTGCCAGCGTGGAAGTGAGCGCCGACATGAGCAGCATCCTCAGCGAGCAGATCGAGGCGGGCCAGGAAAGCCAGCAAGCCGATGCCGCCGGCGCCTCGCCCGACGCCAAGCCCGCCAACCGCGGCCCCGCGCCGCAGTTGCCGCTGGTCGTGCGCGTGACGGAAAACAAGCAGCAGAACGTCAGCGCCGGTCTCGGTTTCAGTACCAACACGGGTAACCGCGCCCAGCTCAACTATGACAACCTGAACGTGTGGGGCACGCGCTTCAAGAGCGCTCTCACGATGGAAACGAAGAAACAGGCGGCGCACGCCAATTTTTACTTTCCAACGACCGAGCGCGGCTACAACGACAGCGCGGGCGCCTCGTTCGAGCGCAGCGACATTTCCAACGAAATCACGGCCGTGACGACCATCTCGGCCAAGCGCAACTGGGGCGGCACCAACCTCGAGCGCAGCCTGACGTTCGAGTTCCTCAGCGAAAACAAAACCGTCGTGGGCCTGGAACAGACGCGCAGCAAGAGCTTGCCGCTGACCTATGCCATCACCAAGCGCAGCCTCGACAGCCTGCTGTTCCCCACCAAGGGCTATGTCATCAACGCCCAGGTGGGCGGCGCCCTGCTGCCCCTGCTGACGGACGAGCGCTTCGTGCGCGTGGCCGGCAAGGCTGTGTATTACCGTCCGCTCGGTGAAAAGGGCGAGCTGATCGTGCGCGGCGAAATGGGCGCGCTGGGCTCGAAGGAAAAACGCGGCGTGCCGGCCGTCTACCTGTTCCGCGCGGGCGGCGACCAGTCGGTGCGCGGCTATGCCTACCAGGAACTGGGTGTCAAAGAGGGCGACGCTACCGTCGGCGGGCGCTACATGCTCACCGGCAGCGCCGAATACCAGTACTGGTTCAAGCCGAAGTGGGCCATTGCCGCCTTCTATGACGCCGGCAACGCGGCCGACACCATGAAAGCGGCCATGACGCCGAAATCGGGCTACGGCCTGGGCGGGCGCTACAAGAGCCCCGTCGGTCCCATCAATGTCGACGTGGCATATGGCCACGCCGTCCACGCCTACCGTTTGCACTTCTCTCTGGGATTCACTTTCTGATGTCCGATATTTCTACCGAATCCCCCGGCGCCGTCCCTCCTCCGCCGGCAAAAAAACCGCGCCGGGCGATGCGCTACGTACTGATCGCCGTCGCCAGCCTGGCCCTGCTGCTGGGCGGCGCCTTCTGGTTCCTGGGCCGCGAATCGACCTTGCAGATGCTGGTGCAAAAAGTGGCCAGCGCCAGCGGCGGCGAGATCGAAGTGTCGGGCGTGTCCGGTTCGCTGTACAACCGCATGCACCTGGGCCACGTCAGCTACCGCAGCAAGACCCAGCACATCACGGCCGACAATATCGACATCAACTGGTCGCCATTCCAGTTCTTCTCGGAAGGTATTGCCATCAGCGAACTGCACGTGGCCAGCCTGTCCGTGGAAAGCACGGCGCCGTCCGAGGAACCGTCGACCATGCCCACCAGCCTGGCCGCGCCGTTCAGGATCGGCATTGCCGACGCGCGCCTGGACAAGGTGACCCTGGTCAGCCCGAGCGGCAACACGGTGTTTGAAAAAATCCATTTCACCTTGTCGGGTGACAAGTCGCAATGGCAGCTGGAAGACGCCTCAGCCCTGACGCCGTTCGGCCAGGCCACGGCCAGCGCGACGATAGCCGCCACGCAGCCGTTCAAACTGTCGGGCAAGGCCGGCTTGACGCAGCTCAACCCCGCCGCCGGCGAAAAACCGGCTGCCCTCGCCTTGCAGCTGGGCGGCGACTTGAACGTGCTGAACGTCACGGCCAAGGGCAGCGCGGGCGCGGCCACGGCCGACGCCCGGCTGGCGCTGGCGCCGTTCGATCCCGTCATCATCCTGCGCTCGGCCAGCATCAAAGGCCGCAACATCAATCCGGGCAAGTTCGACGCCACCTTGCCGCAGGCGGACCTGAGCCTGGAACTCGACGCCGCCATCGACACGCGCCCCAACGCGCAAACCGTGTCGGGCAAGCTGGCCATCCTCAACCACGCCACGCCGGGCCCCATCGACCAGCAAAAGCTGCCGCTGCGCCAGTTCGAGGCACGCCTGGGCGGCACCCTGACGGCCACGACGCTCGAGTCGGCCATCATCGACTTCGGCAACGCAGGCAAATTCACGGGCGGCGGCAAGCTTAACCGCGACGCGGCCGACGCGCCCATCGGCAATGCGCAGCTGACCTTGCACACGGACAAGATCGACTTGCAGCACATTTACAGCAGCATCAACAGCACCAAGATCGTCGGCGACATCGTGCTCGACAGCGACGGCAAGACGCAAACGCTGCGCGCCAAGCTCGGTGAAGCCAAACTGCGCCTGGACGTGGAAGCGACCTTGGCCGACTCCTTGGTGCAACTGCGCAAGGCGACCTTGCAAGCGGGCAAAAGCAGCGTCAATGCGACGGGCCAGATCAGCCTGAAGGACGAGCAGCCATTCAAGGCCGTGGCCAGTACCAGCCGTCTCAATCCCGCCGACTTCGGCGCCTTCCCCGTGGCCGACCTGAACCTCGACGTGCGCGCGAATGGTCACGTGGCGCCCAAGTGGCTGGCGAATGCGGACTTCACCGTGCGCCCCAGCAAGCTGCTCGACCAGCCCCTGTCGGGCAAGGGCAAGCTGACGGCCGATGCGGCCCACTTCAGCGGCATCGACGTGCAATTGGCGCTGGGAAAGAACAACGTGACGGCTAAGGGCAACTTTGGCGGCGCCGGCGAAAAACTCAACTGGAACGTCGATGCGCGGCAACTTTCCGCCTTGCAGGGCGACTTGCTGGGCACGGTACTGGCCAGCGGCGTGGTGCAGGGCACCATGCAGCAGCCGCGCACGAGCTTTGTTGCCGATGCGAAGGGCCTGGGCCTGACCAGCGGCAAGCGCCCTGCGCCCGACAGCGCCATCCACGCCAGCGGCGAAGTGGGCTTGACGGGGCCGAAGCAGCAAGCGGAATTGAAAATGACGGGTTCCCTGCAAAAGATCAACCCGGCCGCGTTTGGCGCATCGCTGCCCAATGGTAACGTCAATGCGGACTTCAACGGCAGCGGCCGCCTGACGAGCGACTGGCAAGTGGCCCTGAACCTTGCCTTGCGCGAATCGACCTTGCAAAACGCGCCGCTGGCCGGCTACGCCAAGCTGTCGGCCAACGCAAAACGCATCGACAGCGTCGATACGGAATTGCGCCTGGGGCCGAACAGCCTGCTGGCCAAGGGCGCGCTGGGCGGCGCTACGGACAAGCTGACGTGGAAACTCGATGCGCCGCAACTGTCGACCCTGGGACCGCGCTTTGCCGGCGTGCTGCATGCGGCCGGTTCCGTCTCGGGCAAGATGGATGCGCCCGCAGCCCAGCTGACGCTCGACGGCAAGGACTTGACCTTCTTTGGCGACCAGCAATTGAAAGCCGTCAAAGGCAGCGCCAGCGTGGGCGCCGGCCAGGGCGCGCTCGACCCCATGGTCAGCAGCCTGGAAATCACGGGCTACAGCACGCCCACCTTCAAGCTGGCCAGCGCCCGCCTGGGCACGACGGGTACGCGCGGCAGCCATACGGTGAGCCTGGCGGCGCGCAATGACGATTTCGACGCCACCGTGCAAGTGCGCGGCAGCCAGAGCGGCGCCAGCTGGACGGGCACCATCGACAGCCTGCAAAACAAGGGCCGCTATGCACTCGTGCTGCAAGCGCCCGTGCCCGTGAAAGTGGCGGGCCCTGCCAACAGCGGCGTGGCGGGCCTGGGCCAGCCCGAGCAGATCAGCGTGGGCAACACCGTCATCAAATTGCCGGCAGGCAGCATCACCATGCAAAGCCTCGTCAAGAACGGCCCCCGCTGGACCAGTTCCGGCCAGGCGGCCGGCGTAGCGCTGACCTATCTGGCGCAAGTGATTCCCGCGCTGCAAGCCAATGCGCGCAGCGACCTGACCCTGGGCGCGCAATGGTCGCTCGACATGCAAGTGCCGACGGCGAAACAGAAGGATCCATCTTTGGCCGGCATGCTGCACATCTACCGCGAAAAAGGCGACGTGACGGTGGGCGTGGAGCAGCCGCTGGCGCTGGGCTTGCGCACCCTCGATGCGAGAGTGGACGTGGCCAACCAGCAGCTGCGCCTGGCCGTGAAACTCGATGGCGCGCGCGCGGGACAGAGCGACATCAATGCCACCGTGCAAATGCTGGGCGGACGCATCAGCAACGACAGCGCCCTCTCGCTGACGGGCACCACCAATATCGATTCGCTGGCGTGGCTGGCGCCGCTGACGGGCCAGCCGGGCCTGGAACTGGGCGGCGCCTTGAAGGTGGCCCTGTCCGGCAGCGGTACCATCGGCGCGCCGCAATTGAATGGCGACATCAACGGCAGCAAGCTGCTCGTCAACTGGGCCGACCAGGGCTTGAAATTGCGCAATGGCGTGCTGCAGGCGAAGCTGGCCGGCGATCAACTGCAATTGCAGCGCCTGAGCTTTGACGGCGGCGATGGCAAGGTGCAGGCAGATGGCTGGGTACGCTTTGCGAATGGTGAAGCAAGCCTGGAACTGAAACTGCTGGCCGACCGCCTGCAGGCGCTGTCGCGGCCCGACCGTACCCTGGTCTTGTCAGGCAACAGCACCCTGGTGCGCAACGACAAACGCTTCAGCTTCGAGGGCAAGTTCAGGGCCAACCGCGCGCTGATCGAACTGGCGCCGCAAGACACGCCGACGCAAAGCAGCGACGTGGTGGTGCTGGGCAAGGAAGTCAAGGGCAGCAAGGAAGCGCCGTCGCTGCCCCTGAATATCGACCTCGAGTTCGACCTGGGCAACGCCTTCCACCTGCGCGGCATGGGCATCGATGCGGATCTGGCGGGCAATGTGCGCGCCAGAGTCATCAACCGCGCCGCGCCGCGCGTGACGGGCAGCATCAAGGTCACCAGCGGCCAGTACGCGGCCTACGGGCAGAAGCTGTCGATCGAACGGGGCTTGATCGCCTTCACGGGCGCCTACGATAACCCGTCGCTCAATATCCTGGCCGTGCGCAAGCGTCCCGAAGGCGAAGCCTTGTCGGAAACGAACGTGGAAGCGGGCGTGGAAGTGCGCGGCACGGCCCAGGCGCCGACGGCCAAGCTGGTGTCCACGCCAAGCGTATCGGACAGCGACAAGCTGGCCTGGCTGATCCTCGGCCACGGCGCGGAAACGGCGGCCGGCGATGAAATGGCCCTCCTGACGACGGCGGCCGGCGCCCTCTTCGGCGGCTCCGGCGGCGGCCTGCAAGGCAAGCTGGCCAATTCGCTGGGCCTCGATGAAGTGGGCCTGTCGCAGGCGCAAGGGCTGGAAAGCACGGTCGTCACCGTCGGCAAGCGCCTGTCCTCGCGCGCCTACCTGACGTTCGAGCAAGGCACGAGCACGGCGACGAGCCTGGTCAAACTCCGTTATAAGCTGAACCGCCGCATCACCTTGCAATTCCAGACGGGCACGAACAATGCGCTCGACGTGTTGTACACGTGGGCGTTTGATTAAATTGGCGGCCAACCATGTTGTCGGATTACGCGGGGCGTTGCCCCGCTAATCCGACCTACGTTCCATGTGCATGCGCGTAGGTCGGATTAGCGGCGCAGCCGCGTAATCCGACACCAGCAGAAACACAAAGGGCGCCGCGGCGCCCTTTTTCATCAATACTGCAAACAGCTTACTCGGCCACGTCGAGCCCCCGCTCGATCATGCCTTCGACGTAGGCGCGCAGGTATTGTTCCAGCGCGGGGCCGGACAGCACGTTGGCCGTCAGCGCGCCGTGCGGCGAGCCTTTCAGCACGCCGTCGTGGTACACGCGCGCAATCCAGGCCACGTCCGCGCCCTGGGTGTAATCGAGTTCATAGTCGAACGATTCTCCGCTGACTTTGCGTGTGTAGACTTCCTTGACAATTGCCATCTAAAACAGCCTTTCTTGAAGAGATTAACTGGGATGCGGGTGCGGCACCGGATCGTCCTGCGGCACCGGGTGCACGGGCCCCGGCTGGCGCCCGGGCGCTTCTTGCGGCTCCGGCGCCGGCATGGGTTCATCGACGGGCGCCGGGTCGGGCGCGCGGTGGGTATGGATGACTGACATGGCTGGCCTCCCTGCAGACAAAGGAAGACCATACCACGAGATGCGCGCCGCTGCCCTTATTTGCTTGCCGGCTTGGCGTCGGCGGCTGGCGGTGCCGCGTTCTTCACATATTTCTCCAGCCAGTTGTTGCTTTCATACAGCATCTGCATGATCGATTCGCGCGCGCGGTAGCCGTGGCTCTCGTTCGGCAACATCACCAGGCGCGCCGTGCCGCCCAGTCCCTTGACGGCCTGGAACATGCGTTCGCTCTGGATGGGGAAAGTGCCCGAGTTGTTGTCCTGCTCGCCGTGGATCATCAGCAGCGCATCCTTGATCTTGTCCGCATAATTAAACGGCGACATGGCCTGGTAGACGGCCGGCGCCTGCCAGAACGAGCGCTCTTCCGCCTGGAAGCCGAACGGCGTCAGAGTGCGGTTGTAGGCGCCGCTGCGGGCGATGCCGGCGCGGAACAGGCGCGTGTGCGCCAGCAAATTGCCCGTCATGAAAGCGCCATATGAGTGGCCGCCGATGGCGATGCGGTTGCGGTCGGACACGCCGCGGCGCACCACCTCCTCGACGGCAGCCTCGGCGTCGGCCACCAGCTGCGGCAGATACGTGTCGTTCGGTTCCTGCTCGCCATTGCCGACGATGGGGAACGATGGATTGTCGAGCACGGCGTAGCCCATGGACAGGAAGGCGGCCGGCCCCCAGTAGCTGACGGCATTGAATTTGTACGGCGAACCCTTGGTCTGGCTGGCGGCGCTGGCCGTCTTGAATTCCTGCGGGTATGCCCACATCAGGGTCGGCAGCGGACCGTCGCGCTTGGCGTCGTAGTTCGGCGGCAGCATCAAGGTCGCCGTCAAGTCCACGCCGTCGGCGCGCTTGTAGCGGATCAGCTCTTTCTGCACGTCCTTCAATTGCGGCAGCGGATGGGGGAAATGCGTGAGAGCCGTCAATTGCGCCGCACCCTGCTGCTTCAGGTTGCGCACATAGTAATTCGGCTGCTCGGTCGGCGATTCGCGCGTCGACAGCAAACGGCTGCCGTCCTCATCCAGCACGGCCACCACGTTTTCATAATACGGCGCGGCGCTCTGGAACAGGCGCTGCTTCTGTTTCGTCGCCAGGTTCAGGCGGTCGATGAAGGGACGGTCGCCTTCCTTCGACGCACCCTGGCCGTCGAGCAGGATGGAGTTGTCAAAGGCGATCAGCAGGCGCGGCAAGCCGGCCGCGTCGGCGCGCATCACCGGCTGGCCCGGATCGTTGTAGCGGTCTTCGAACGATCCCGCATACACGAGGTCGGCCGGCGCGGCAGGTTGGTCTGGCGAAATCTTCCACTGCTTGACGGCGCGCGTCTTGTACCACGCTTCGCTGAGCAGGGCCAGGTCGCCGCGGCCCTAGGCGATGCCCGCATAGCGCGAGCCGAGCTTGGCCAGCACGGCCGGCTTGGCGGTGAACGGCGCCGCCTGCGTGTAGACGATGTCGCGGATCTCGACCACCTTGGCCGGGTCGCCGCCATCCTGCGCCTCGGCCCACACCAGGGTGGCTGGCGCGTCAACGCGCCAGCTGACGGAACGCACACCGGCGGACACGGCATCATTGCCTGGCGGCAGACCTTCTTCCAGCGGCAGGGCCGCCACCGCATGCACCACCTTGCCATTCAGGTCGCGCACGTCGATCTTGTGCGCAAAGTCGGAGGCCGGCACGATGTAGGAATACGGACGCACGATGCTGGTCGTCAGCAGGTGCTTGCCATCGGGCGAGGCCGCCACGCGCGAGAACTGGCCCGGCTGGCCCACGAGGCGCTGCTTGCCCGCCACGTCCAGCAAGGCCAGCTGCACGGTGATGTAGTGCTCGAACAGCTGTGCATCCTGTTCGTTTTTCAGCAGGTCGGGATAGGTGCGCAATTGCTTGACGCCGCCGCCCGGCACGCTGTCCTGGATGGACGGGCCCGTCGGGATGCCGCTGGCCACGGGCGCCGCGCCCAGCTTGGCCGGTTTCAGCTGCACCAGCAAGGTCTTGCTGTCTGGCAGCCAGGAAAAGCCGCGGCCATATACGGTCGACAGGGCTTGATTGCCCAGCTTGCGCGCCGCTTTCGTCTGCACGTCAAGCAGCCACAGTTCCACGCCCGATTCCTTCACGCCCTTGGCGGGATCGGCAAAGGCGATGTGCGTAAACGCCAGGTAGCGCTGGTCGGGCGACCAGGCCAGGTCGGCGATGCGGGGCGAAGCTGGCAAGCCGCTGACCTTGATTTCCTTCTGCGTATCGATGTCGAGCAAACCCAGTCCCGTGTGAAAACTGAAACGGCTGGCCGAATACGTGCGTGGATTGATGCGCAAGCCCGCCAGTTTCAGTTCCGGCTGCGCCACTTCGCTGATGCTGGGCAAGGATGGCGTGGGCAGCACGGCCGCCAGGTTGCGTTTCGGGCTCAGGCTCAGGGTCGGCGCGCGCGGCGCATCGACGATGGCTTGCAGAGGCGCTGGCGGGGCTTGATACGCGCCATCTTGCGCCATGGCCAGGGAAGACGAGGCCATCAGGCCGACAGTGATGGGCAGCAAAGGCAAACGAGTAGACATGGAACTCCAGTGTATGAAGGTGGCGACAACAAGCAAGCGCACCGCACCGCTCATGGCGGCGCTGTGTGACAGGGCATAGTGCGTTCATGCCATGTAAATGTCAACCAGCAACTTTTGCTGTTTGACAAGCATCGCCGCCCATCCCCATCTGGCTTACAATCGCTGTTTTACCCGCACCCGAATGTCTACATGGAAACCACTACTCTCGCCCTGCTGTTCCTGGTCCCGCTGCTGGTCTGGCGCATTTATTCGCGTCTGAAGAAACTGGTGGCGCGCCAGAAGTCGCAGCTGTGGCGCCACTGGAGCGTGGCGGTCGTCTTTCCCGCGCTGCTGCTGTTCCTGGCGACGACGACGAAATTCGAGCTGTTGCCCCTGTCCAGCCTGGGCGCGGGCGCGCTGGCCGGCGGCTGGCTCGGCGTGCTGGGATTGAAACTGACGCGCTTCGAACAGGTCGGCAAGGATTTCTTCTTTACCCAGCACCGCTACCTGGGCCTGGCCATCACGATGCTGTTCATCGCCCGCCTGCTGTACCGCGGCATGGAAATCTACCTGAACACGCGCCTGGACGTGCCCGTGCCGCCGCCACCGTTCGGCCAGAGTCCGCTGACCATGGCCGCCTACGGCCTCGTCATCGGCTACTACGCCGTGTATGCGTGGGGCCTCGTGCGCTGGCGCCAGCGCAACAAGCCGCTGCAGGCATCGGAGTAAGTCACATCAGTCAGTAGTACTGGCACAGGCCGGTACACGTCGTCACCGACAGCGCCTGGCGTATCGCCGCCAGCGCCGACGCCAGGGCCGGATCGAGATCCTTGTCCGCATCGGCCAGGCTGGTCAGTAAACGCTCGCGCAAGGGCGGCGCCATCAGATTGGCATTCGCCGCGGCGTGCTGCGCCGCCGCTTCCAGCATCCGCTTCTTTTGCGCCACGTTCCAGAACGGCACTTGCACGAACTGCACCACGTTCACAAACATGGTGCTCGATCCCTTGCTGAAGGCGCGGGCACGCATGCGCTCCGCACTGCTCACCTCGGGCAAGGGCTGGCTGCTGAACTCCTTTTCCATCAAGCCAATCAAGTGCGCATGGCAATGCATGCCAAAGGCGAACAAGGCAGCCATTTCATCGCCGTAGTCGGCCAGGTTCTGCGTCACCTGTTCCCTGCGCGCCTGCTGCAATTCGGCGCCCGACAACAGCAGCGGCCGCGTGAGGCCAAATTGGTAATAGGACTTGCCCAGATTGGTGCTCCGTTCGCACAGGGACACGCTCTGGTTGACGTCCTGCAGCGCCGCGACGGGCGCCTGGAACAGGCGCGGGCCATCGGCGATATGGGCAAACAGCTGCGCCACGCCAGGGTCGCCCAGGCGCGGCAAGCCGCTTTGCGGCGTGGCCTTGGCCATCAGCGCTTCCAGCTGGCCGCTCGCTTGCTGGAAATCGCTGTAGCTGTCGGCCCAGGCGGCGGGCGCCACGAGGGCGGAGGAAAGGCAGAACAAACGGCCTAGGCGGCGCAGCGGCATGGAAATGGACAGGGACATGAGATCAGGAAAACACTATTGGATAACTGGCAATTATAGGCAATCTGTATCCACAGTGTATTTAATTGCTTTTACGCCAGCATTTTTCAAGCGATGATGGTGACACGCGGCCAGCGCGCCGCATAGTTCTTGCTGGCCAGGCGCTGCGCATAGCCGTCTTCGCTGATGCGCGCCGGGTTGCGCCGCACCACCATGTCGAACAGGTCATCGAGGCCATGCGGTGCGATGACGCCGATCCCGCCGTCAGACTGCAGATGGATGCCGACCGCCGTGGCAAACTCGGGCCAGGAAGCGATGGCGTCGTCGAGCGACAGCAGCGGCGGCACGGCGTAGCCGAACTCGTCTTCAAACCACAGGTGCACCCGGGCCTGGTTGCACACTTCCCACGGCACACCGGGCAGCACAGTCTCCAGGCGCTGGCGCAACTGCGTTTCGCTTTCCGGATGCACATCGTGCGCATCGAAATACGCCACGTCGATGTCGCTCAATGCCGACGGTTGCGCGTAGCCGTGCAAGGCGTCCCACACAAGGTTGCGCACGGCGCCGGCGCCGATACAGCAGTGGGGCAAGCCCAGCTGCGCCACGGCGTGCAGGGCTTGCATGCACCACGGCGTGGCGCGGGCGATGGCGCGCAAGCGCGCGGCCAGCGCTTCCTGCGTGCTCATTGCTATGGCCGGATCCGTGGCGCCACGCCGTCGTGGTCGCCCGCGCCTTCGACATTGCCGAAGTACACGTCGAGGTCCTGCTTCGGATGGAAGTTGCGCAGCTTGACTTGCAAGGTGGTGGGGTTGATCTTGGTGAACGTGCCGGGGAAGCAGAGGCTGACCAGCTCGTCCGGCTTGCCCTTGATCAGGTTCAAGGTAAAGTCTTCGATGCCATTCTTCCACGTGTTACCGGTCGTCAAAATGTACGACACCCACACGGCATTGACGAAGCCGCTTTCGCCCTGCTTGGCCGCCAGGCGGTTCCACGTCTTGTAGAAGGCCTTGTCGCCACAGTATTTCTTTTCAAATGTATCGCCATCGCCCAGGTAGGATGCGCCCGGACCGGCCGCGACAAATGGCGCATATTGATGGCGCACGCGCACGACTTTGCCGGCGGGGAATTTCTGCTGCCACAGATAGATGACTTTGACGGTCCAGGCCGGTACCCATTCCTCGTCATACAGCTGGGCCAGCAAGCCTTCGCGTATCATGATCTTGCTCTGCGCGGCCGTCAGCGGCGCCACCTTCTTGTCGAACGGGGTGTGTGAGGGGAAATAGGCAATTTGCGCATCCGACAGGCCCAGCTGGCGCAAGCGGGACGTCACGTCCTCGGCGTCGAGCTTGGCGACGAAGGTCGTTTGATAGTCCTTGCGCTTGCCATCGACGTCGACGGTGAACTGCTGCGGCTGGCCGTAATACGTGGGCGAGCCATGGTAGCCGGCCGAGTATTCGGGCAGCGGAAAGAAGATCGTCTCTTCCACATCCTTGGCCGACTCGTTGAGGAATTCATACTCGACCTTGATCAAGTCCGTGCTCACGCTAAGCACTTCCTTTTTCATGGCCACGGCATCCGTCTTGCCGAACAGGATGCCGCCCGCGCTGACGGAACCGATGCCGTCGTTGGCCACGGCTGGCGCCGAGCACGCCAGCGCCAGTACTGCAGATGCGAGCAAAGTGCGTACAAGCATCACGCCGCCTTGCCCGGCGCGGGTTCGACCCGGCGCTGCAGCACGAAAATCGGTTGCGCCCATTGGGTATCCTTTTTCTTCTTGCTGGTGATCAAAGTAAGCTCGGACGGATCATAGACGTCCGTGTTGTGCGTCAGCGGCGTCGTCATCAGGTATTGCGCTTCCGTATTCTTCAGGAACTCGCCGACCAGCTGAATGTTGCGGATATCCAAATGGGCAAACGGTTCGTCGATGAAGACGAAGCCGCCGGAACCGTCTTCCGATTTCAGCAAGCCGATCAGCAGCACCAGGGACTTCATCACCTGCTGGCCGCCCGACGCTTCGCCATCGTTCATGCCGATGACGCCCTTGCCGTCGAACTTGAAGCGCACGTGCAAGCCAGCCTGCGACAGTTGCACATCGTCGTTTTCCAGGCGCACGGGGTCGGCATGGACTTCGATGCCAGCCAGCTCGCCCAGCTCCTTGATGTTCTTGCTGTAGGTCTTGATGGTGTAGCGCAAGCGCTCCATATAGGCGCCGCGGGCATTGCCCGTCGCTTCGATGGCGCGGTTGTTCTGGTAGCGGCGCTCGTCCGTTTCCGACTGGCGGCCATGCAGCTGGTCCGACAGGCGGTGATGCTGGTCGATGACGGTCGCGTCCAGTTCCCAGTCGTCGCGCGCCAGGCTGTTTTGCAGGCTGGCCACGCGCAGATCGACCTGGTGCGCATTTTGGTGCTCGGCCACGAGGGCTGCGCGACGAGCGGGACGGCGCCAGCTTTTCGGCAGGTGGCGCCACGCATGGCGCAGGGCCAGCAAGGCGCGCGCATGCTCGGCGCGCTGTTCAATTTGCTTCTTGTAGCCGAGGCGCGAACCGGCTTCCGCTTCCGACAAAGCCAGGCGCGCGTTTTGCCACACCGTATCGGCACGCGTGCGCGCCACGGTGGCGTTCTTCGTCAGGTTCTGCAGCTCGCCCAGGCGGCCGCCCACTTCCAGGCGCTCTTCCTTGAGCGGCTTCGAATTGCGCAGCGCTTCGGCGAATTCTTCCTGGCGTGCGCTCAGTTCCTTGGCCGCGTCGACGCCGGCGATGCGCGCCTTCAAGGCACCCACTTCGGCCGCCAGCTTCGAGATCGCCAGGGTGAGCGTGTCTTCCTGTCCTTCCAGTCCCGGCAGCGAGCGCAGCAGCGCTTCCAGGCGGCCGCTGCGGCCAGCCTGGCCGAAGCGGTAGCGCGACGCTTCCACGAACAGCGAGCGTCCGCCTCGGCGTTCGCGGTGGTAAGCCTCGGGCGTGATCCACTCTTCATGGTTGCCCAGCTTGAAACCGGCTTCGACGGAATCGACGCGTGCAATGCGCGACAGCTGCTCGATCAGCCAGCTTGGCACGGGCGCGGAAAATTTCACCACAGCCAGCAAGCTTTCGTCTTTCGCTACCGGAGCCGTGACCAAGTCGGGCACGATGAAGTGGCGGTAGCGTTCCTTCTCGGCCAGACGGTAAGCGGCGGCGGCATCCTTGGCCTTGTCGAGCAGAACGACGGAGGCGTAACCGCCCAGCACGCCTTCGACGGCGCCCTGCCAGCGGCTGTCCGTCACTTCGACGATGTCCGACAGCATGGCGTGGCTGATCCCCGCGTCACGCAGCGCGCGGCGTATGCCGCGCACATTGTCCGGCTCCGGCATGGCCGTCTTGCCTTGCAATGCTGCAATCGTCGCCTGCTCGCCCGCGATGCGCGCCGACAGGGCGTCGCGCTGCTGGCGCTGGCGCAGCAATTCCGCTTCCTTCTGTTCCAGCTGGGCCGCCACTTCGGCGATGTCGCTGCCCGAGTCCGCCGCCAGCTTGTGCAAGCGGTCCTTCTGTTCCAGCAGGCTGTCCAGCGGTTTCAGTTTTGCATTGATCAGGGAAAGGCGGCTCTGCAGGCCGATCGATTCCTGCTCCAGCAGGGTCTCGTTCATCTGCGCGTCGGACAGCGCCTTCGCTTGCGCGGCCAGCGCATTGCGTTTATCGGTCAGTTGCTGGTCCGCCTGCGCCATCGGCTTGCGCGCGTCGCGCAATTGCCGGCTGGCGATGGCCGCCTTTTCGCGCGCCTCGTGGTATTGCAGGCTGGGCAGCACTTCTTCCAGCAGGTTACGGCGCTCTTTATGCAGCCCTTCCCACTGGTGGTAATTGGCCACGCGCAGGCGCAAGCCTTCCAGGTTGGTCTTCGACGCTTCCAGTTCCGTCTCAAAACGTTTCAGCTCCACTTCCGTGTCGCGCTGGTGGCGCTTGGCTTCGTCGTAGGCGTCCAGCACTTCCTTGTCGCCGAACACCTGGAACACCAGATCGAGCAGCTGGCGCGGCGCATATTCGCACAATTTGTCCGTCTCGCCCTGCTCCAGCGCCAGCACTTTCGACATGGCTGGCGACAAGCCCGCATTGGCCAGGCGCTTGCGGTAGTTTTCCACACCGAGCCAGTCGTTGGCATCCGTGATGTCTTCGATCTGCACATTGCCCGGACGCATCAGATACTGGCGCTTCCAGTCGCCGCCATTTTTCTGGATCTGGCAAAACAGGGTCACTTCATCGTCGCTGAAGAAGCCGGAACTGCGGAACGGACGGTTCGACAGCTGCTTGCCCACGTTCTTGTTGTCGACCACGGCGCGCAGCCAGGCCGTCTGCTGGCCCGAGTGGCGCGCATAGTGTTTATACGTGCGGCCCATCGAGCAGTCGAGGCCGAACAGGGTGCGCAAAGCGTCGAGCAAGGTGGTCTTGCCGGAACCGTTCTGCCCCGCGATGGTGATGATCTTCGCGTCGAGCGGGATATTCTTGATGCGCTGCCAGTAATCCCAGTGCACCAGTTCAAGTGATTTGATATGAAACATGGGCGCTTTCAGTGAGGAAGGTCGGACGCGGGCTCGTCGCCAGCGTCAGGCAGGTCGCCGATATCGGCGGACAGGTCGTCTGCCAGATCGGCGTCAGGATCGATGGCCACCAGGCGCGCCGGCGCCCGCTTGAATACGTCGGCCAGGGCGCCGTTGATGATGCGCTCTTTCAAGACGTCCGTGTCCATCATCAGGTCCAGCAGCGGACCTTCCAGGATGAAATCGCCGCGCCGCTCGATGAAGCCCAGCTTGGCCAGGGTGCCCAGATTCATGTCCATGCGCGTCTTCTTGCCCAGCTTGTCGCCGAAGTCCGACAGCAGCGCCTTGTAGGAAATGCCGATCGACGCGTCTTCCGCGCGCGGCAGCGGCTTTTCCGTGCCGAACATATCGTTCTGGTCATCGTCCGCATGCTGGTGCGTTTCCTGGCGTTCGCGCTTGGGCAGGATGATCTGCGCCCACAGCACCACCAGCAAGGCCACGCCATCGCGCGCCAAACCGAAATTATTGTTTTGCCACACGTCGCGCGCGCCGAAAATCTTCGGTTCGATGGTGCGCGTCAGTGCCAAAGTCACGTGGTCGGCATACACGTTGTCGAGCAGTTTCAAGCCGCAGGCCAGCAATCGCGCATCGATCTCGGCGCGGAACAGCTCGTCGGACAGCACGCGCTTGACGAGCTTGTCGTCGCGACGCAGGGTTTGATGCGTGAGCAGGCGCGCAATCAGGATTTGGGAATCGTCATTCATCGGCAGTGCCGCTATCTAAATCAAGTGAAACATTCAGTGAAAGCGAGGCGATCGACATGGCCGCCACGTGGGGGTCGGTCAGTTGGACCATCTCGTCGGTCGGTGTAAAGGTAATCGGCAAGCGGGCCAGTTCGGCCGTCGAGCCTTGCAAGCTCGCTTCGGACACGTCGCCCAGCAGCGGCAGCATCGAAGCGCGGTATGACGCCACGGCAAAGCTGGCCGGCAGCAAGGAATCCTGCACGGGCACCGATTTCGGCCCCTCTTCGCCGATGCTGGGGAAATTGCCCAGGCTGGCGAAGTTCGACAGGCGGTCCAACAGGTCATCGAGTTCAAGCTGCATGGCGGGTCCGTCGCTGATGGTGGTGGGCGCATCCTCTCCGCTGGGCAGGCCCGTGTTGGTCACGCCTGCCGCCCGTTCGGACAGCAGTTCCGTTTCGGCCACGTCGATCATCTCGGCCGGCGTGGAGAACAGCGGCACGACGGGCTGGTCGATGGCGCCTTCGGCCAGGCTGGCCAGGTCTTCGTGCAGCAAGAGCCAGCGCTTGATGTCCGTGGTTGACAGGCCCGACTGGCCCAGGTGCACGCGCTGGCGCTCGATCTGGTTCAGGGCGCGCGAAAACATGCCTTGCATGTTGAGCAATTTGCTTTGCGCGCGGCCGATCGCCTGCGCCGCCTTGTGCGTGGCGCTATCCGCGTTTTCATCGGACGTGATGGCCACGAGGATTTCGGACCCCTTCTCGACCCAGTCGCACGCCATGTTCCACTTTGCCTGCGCCGTGCGCAGCCGGAATTCGGAACCGGACGCGATGGCGTCGGAGAACTCCTCCGTCAAGTCCACGAGGCGCCCCAGCAAATGCTGGAGTTGTTCAACGGATACGCCGCCGACGGCTTGCGCGCCCGCTACCTGCGACAGCAGAAAACCCATTTCCGCTTCGTCTTCCGTCTGGCCCAGGCCAAGCAAGCTGTCGATGGCCGACAGCACATTGCGCGCCATCGGCGTCACGCGATACACGCCCTGCTGCGCATCCCAGGCCAGCAACTGGTTCGAGCGCAGGCGCAGCAAGACCGTTTCCAGGCTTTCCGGCAACAGGTAGGCGAGTTTCGTGTTGATATCGGCGCGCGTATAGGCGGACGTGGCCGCATCGGACGCGAGTTCGCGCAACACGAGCAGACGCACCAGCACGCCATCGAAACCGCCGTGGAACAGGGCCGTAAACACTTGCAGCAGAGGCTGCGCCCGCTTCAAGTGAAAAACTTGCTCTATTTCATCGGCCGAAATATTGGGCTGGAAATGCGCCTGCAAGGAATCGTGATGCTCTTGCTCTGTCTGATTTGCATCCGTAGCCACGGCTGCACTTGCCATTATATCAATCATTCTTTTCCGGATGAGTGTTCAGCGGGCGGCGCAGCGGGCTAACGCAGCGCTGCGGGGCGGGGGCGTCAGTATATCAGTTCTGACATGCAATTTAGCGCGTGGGAGGGGGAGGTGCGGACACGGCGCAACGCTGGCGCCTGCTTATCAAGACTCCTGATGGCGAAAACGGGCGGACAAGGGTCAGTTCCTTTGGAATCGGGATGCGCCCATTGGGCACCTCCCCCCGGCGGGTCTGACCCCACAACAACAGCAAGCACTTACTTCTGCACGACCTTTTGCAAGGTTTGCTCGACGTAATCACCATCTTCATCGGCGAACGTCACCTTCACGGGATACCATTCCAGCGACGGGGCCAGCCACAGGTCTACTTGCTGGCCCTTCTTGTCCGGCGGTGGCGCCTTGATCAGGTGCACGGCCTCCACCAGACCCTGGCCGGTGGCGACGGTCTCCTGCTTGACGACCTTGAAGGTCCACGGCTCGGCGTCGTGGCGGCCGGCAACGAAGAAACTCCATTCCGAGCCGGGTGTGAATTTCTCGGGGGCGGCGCGCGCTATGCTGACCAGTTGCCAGACGGTGCTGTTACGGTCCTGCTCGCCGCCTTTCAGCGGATAGCTGTCGTCGCCTTCGCTGAAGACGATGGTCTTGCTGTCGCGCTTGAAAGTAGTCGTGGCCGCTTCCTTGCGGAAACGCTTTTCCACGAACTGCGCTGGCGCCAGGCCGTAATCGTCGACCGTGCCTTCGCTGCGCTGCTCGAGGATCTTGCCGAACAGGGCGGCCTTGGTTTCGGCCAGCAGCGAGTACTTGCCATCGCCAGCGCGCCAGTTGCTGACCGATTCGCCGGACAGCGCGATGCCGCGCTGCTTCGCCTTGATCGAATAGACGAGGTCGGCCGACGGCGCCAGCTTGTACGGGCGCTTGATGACGGGATGCTCCACGGGCGCGTCGGCCATGGCGGGAGCGAAGGTGGCGGCCAGCACGCCGGCGGCCAGCAAGTGTTTCAAAGAATTCAGAGTCATCATTTATTTTCCTGTAGCGTCATTGACGCGGATTTGGGTCACGGTTTGCGTGGTCAGCGCCCCGTTCGCTTCGGTATTGCGTATTTGTACCGGATACCATTGCATGGACGGCGCCAGCCAGATATCGAGCTGCGACGAATACGTGCCGGGTTTCGGCGGCCGGCGCAAATGCCAGGTCACCAGGCGGCCCATCTTGGTCTCCAGTTCTTCCTCGCCCACCAGCTGGAAGCGGAACACGGTCGCTTCTTTTTCCTCGCCAACGAGGATGTCAATATTGCCCGCCAGTTGGTTGACGTCCGCGCGGCCGATGGCGGCCAGCTGGAATGGCACGGTGGCCTTGTCCTGCGCCCCCTCCTGCCATGGCACCGTGGCCGTCGTGGCCGAAAACGTGATGGCCTTGGCGTCGCGGTTGAAATGCGTGGCCGTTTGCGCGCGGCCCTTGCGCTTTTCCGTGGCCGTGACGGGCACGATGCCGCTGCCATCGATCAGGCCTTCGCTGGTCAGTACCAGCAGGTTGATGCGCGTGATCAACATGCTCAAGCCCACTTCCAGTTTCAGCTGGTACGTCTCGCCCCGGTTGTCCCACGCCATGGCGGCCACGCCCTGCCACTTGGTACCGTCCGCATCGCGCCGGTCCACATGCAGGTCGAACTGGGCCGATGCAGGCGCATTCGTCTTGTAGCGCCGCGCCTGCTCGACGGGCGGCGGCGGCGGACTGGCCGGTGCCGGTGCTTCCGCCACGGCGGGCGGTGGCGCCGTGATGGCTGGCGCGCTGGCCGCCGGTGCCGCTGGCGTGACCGGCCCTTGCGGCGCGTCGCTGGCGGGCGCCGTGAACTGGGCCGTGTCGCTCGACGGCAGCTCCGTCGGCGGCGGCGGTGGCGGCAAGCGGGGCTCGGGCAAGGGCCGCAGCTTGGGCGGCGGAGGCGGAGGCGGAGGCGGCACCGGCACGGGTGCGGGCGGCTCGGCGATCAAGGCCATGCTGACCACCTGCGCATGATCCTGCCCCAGCGGCACCATGCTGGCACGCGAGGTGAGCCATTCCAGCGCCACGTAATGCAGTGCGCCGATGACCGCGACAAAAATGACGGTGCGGCGGCGCGGTGGCGAAAAGAAGGAGTCAGGCATCATAGGCCGTAGTGTAACGCCTTCCCCCTACTTCCCGCTTCTTGCCCGTACTCAACTCCTGCTGTTTTATGTAAGAAAATGTTGGCGGCTTTGCGTCAGTTGCAAGCTGATATCTGCTACGCTAGGCACATCCACCTACCAGGAGATTTCGCATGGCAAACCCGCAAATGCCCCAAATGCCGGGCGCAGCAGTTGTGACCGACACCCTCGACTTCGTCAAGAACCTGTGGGGCAGCATGAGCGTGCCCGGCATGGGCGTGCCTGGCATCACGGCGCCCACCATGTCGGTGGAAGAGCTGGACAAGAAAATCAACGACTTGAAAGCCGTCGAAGCCTGGCTGAACCTCAATACCAGCATGCTGCGCGGCAGTATCCAGGCATTGGAAGTGCAGCGCGGCACCATCGCTACCCTGAAATCGATGGGCGCTTCCCTGGCGGCAGCCATCACCCAGCCCGGCGCCAGCGAGAAATCCGTGTTTGAATCGGTACCCTACGCTTCCGCATTTTTCCAGCAAGCCGCACCCGCAGCTGCGGCACCAGCGCCTGAACCGAAACCGGCGCCTGCCCCCGCACCGGAACCGGCTGCGGCGGCGCCCAGCGATGCCGGCAGCCAGGCGGCAGCCCAGCTGGCCAATCCAAGTGCCTGGTGGAATTTATTACAAGATCAGTTCAAGCAGGCCGTGTCGACAGCGATGTCGCCCGATGCTGCCAGTTTTGGCGGTGGAGCGGCTGGAGCGACGGCCAAGCCAGCGGCCGGCAAATCCGCCAAGCCCGCTGAAGCAGGCACGGCAGCCAAGGCCAAGGCCCCGCTGCGCAAGGCGCCGGCAAAGCGCGCGGCACCCAAGTCGAAAGCACCAGGCAAGGCCTGATGTTTCAAGCTGGCGACATGATCAGGCGATACGATGAATGCGGATCGCCTCGATCTGATTGTCGGCTTGGCGTTTTACGTCACCGATCGTGATCAGGCCTTCGTCGGCCAGCGCCTTGGCGTGCTCGTACGAAGACTGGAATGTTTCCAGCGTGTCTCCCTTGGCGGCGACCGGGCGTACCCAGGCAACGGCGCCGACTTTCATTTTTTTGTATACTTCATTGACCACATCACGCATAGTTTCTTCCTTATTGTTGTAGAGCAACTCAAGCACGGGCGAACCCACGCTGGCCCCTAGTTTATCATCCGGCACGCTCACGCACGACTTTTCCCCCTTTTTCCGGCACCGGCGGCGCTTTTTCCGGCACCACGACGGCCTCTTCCGGCCCGGGCGGCGGCGTCAGCTGCACCAGTTGCTCCATCAATTGCGCGAAGCGCTGCTGCCCTGGTGCAATTTTGTCCACATACAACAACACTTCCATGGCTTCGGCCGCCAATTCCGCCTGGTAGCCGCGCTGCTCCAGGAACGACACGATGATTTGCGCGGAATTGAACAGGATGCGCAAGTTGTTCGGCAGCTTGTCGCGCGCCGTGCGCATCCAGGCAACGGCTTCGTTGAGCTTGTCCGTCTTCCACAGCAGCACGCCCTTGTTCATCAAGTCCGACGCTTCCTTGCGCGAGGCGATGATCAGGCTCGTGCCCTCGTCGCCCATCTTGGCCTTGTCGAAAATTTTCTGCACTTCGTCCTGCACCACCTGGTTATCGTGGTTGTTCTTGACCACGTAGCACAGCAGGCCGGCCGGCGCATCCTTGACGCCGACGGCGAACAGCAGGGTCGCCAGTTCCATGCAAATGCTTTTCTCGGGCCGCGCCGGGTCTTCGGCCAGCATCGCTTCGAGCTCGTCGCCGCACTTGCGCGCGCGCCGGTAATCGCCCGTTTCGTGGTGCACCATGCCTTCCGTGATCTTCGCGCGCAGCCCGATCTGCTCGGGCGAGAATTCGCGCTGCGCCAGCAGCAGCCACTGCAGCGCTTCCTTGGCATCCTTTTTGAGGCCGCACACGCGCGCCAGGCCCAGGTAAGCGTCCGGCGTCTTCATGACGGAAAACTCGCCGATGGAGATGCATTTGCGAAAGGCCTTTTCCGCCATGCTGACATTGCCGACCTTCAAGGCCGCCAGTCCCAGGTTGCGCTGGCGCGGCACGGAATTGGGCGACAGGCGCGCCGCCTTTTCCAGCACGCCGCACGCTTCCTCGTGCTGGCCCATCAGCTGGTAGGCGACGGCCATTTGGTCGTAGGCATCGATGTAGTACTTGTTTTCCACGATCACGCCTTGGAAGATTTGCCGCGCCGCCTCGTGCTCGCCGTTGTTCATGCGGATCTTGCCCAGGCCAGCCTTGGCCCAGCTGTAATCGCGGTCGGCCAGCACTTTCTCGTACACGGCACGGGCCTTTTCCGGCTCGCCGCTTTTCAGCAGCAACGACGCCTTCATGCGCAGCAGTTCCAGCTCGTGCAGCTTGTTAAGCTCGATCTGCGCGTCGCACAGCTTGGCCGCGCGCAGATAATCCTTTTCCATGCAGGCCTGGTCGATTTCGCGGAACACCTGCTTCTTGTGCCACACGCGGTTCAGCCGCGTCAGCAGCACGCCTTCCGTGATCGGCTTGATCAGATACGCGTCGGGCTGGTGCTCGGCCGCGCCCATCACGGATTCCACGCTTTTCTCGGCCGACACCATCAGCCAGACGCTCGACGGCGCCGTCAGGTTGCGCACGCGCGTCTCTTCCAGTACTTGCTGGCCGTTCTTGCCTTCGCCAAGGTTGTAGTCGCACAGCACCACGTCGTAGCGCGTCTTGGCCAGCAGCTTCATGGCTTCGCCGCCGCTGGCCGCCTGGTCGATATGGCGCGCGCCCAGGTTGCGCAGCGATTCGCGCAGCAGGATGCGGATGCCGATGAAATCGTCGACCAACAGATAATGCTTGTCGGCCCAGTCGGTGCTGCCCGCTTCGGCGGCGGTGGCGTGGCTGTCTGTCGTCATGGCATCCTCGTTCAGGGCAGGCGCAGGATGAAACAGCCGCCGCCCAGGGCGCCGCCGTTTTCCAGGGCGATGCTGCCGCTGCTGCCACGGTGCTTGTGCATCTTTGCCACTTCGCTGGAAAAATACAGGCCCAGGCCCGTGCTGTTGGTGGAAAAGTTCACGCCGGCCGCCATGCCATCCATGGCCGCGCTGCCCGCGTCGAGCAAGGCCTGCGTATAGCCGTCGCCATTGTCTTCCACGCGCAGCTCGAGCATGCCGCCGTGCTCCCGCACGGACAGGCGGATCGTGTCTTTCGTGTAGCGGATGGCGTTGTTGATCGCATGCGCGAGCACGCCGATGACCAGGTCTTCATCGAGGGTCCAGATCAGCTCCGGCGCACAGGCCGTCTCCAGCCGGATGCCTTTCGACGCCAGCAATATCTTTTCCTGGTCCACCACCTGGTCGACCACCTGGCTCACCAGCTGCGGCTGCACGTCGAACGGGTAGCCGGGCTTGCCCACTTCCTTGTACAGGGCCAGCAGCTGGATCAGGTTATCGTTGAGGCGCTTGGTCTGGTACAGCATCTGCGCCATCTGCAGGTAGGCGGGGTCGGCCTGGGGGGCTGTTTTCGCCTGCTCGGCCGCCAGCAGCGACTCCAACGTGCCGCTGACCACGCTGATCGAGTTTTTCATGTCGTGCGCGGTCGACGCCAGGAACAGGAATAGCTCGGGCGAGCTGTGTTGATCTTCCACCGGATATCTCCTTGGGCCGCAGCTTCAATATTGCCAAGGATAAATTATACCGCCAGCCTGCAGGCGCCAGCCAGCCGCACGTAAAGTCCGTGACATGACGCAACAATGCCGCCCCCGCTTGCGCAGGGGCGGCATCAGCTTGACAAGCAGGCAAGATCAGCGGCGCGCGCCCGCCAGGCGCTTGACCACGACGATCATGCGGTCGATTTCCTCATACGTGTTGTAGAAGGCGAACGATGGCCGCACGGTCGCTTCCACGCCGAAGCGGCGCAGAATCGGCTGGGCGCAGTGGTGGCCCGAGCGCACGGCGATGCCCTCGTCGTTCAGCGCGCGCCCCACTTCCGCCGGCTCGTAGCCGGCCAGCACGAACGAAGCCACGCTCGCCTTGTCCAGCGCCGTGCCGATCAGGCGTACGCCGGAAATGGCCTGCAAGTGATGCGTCGCGTATTCCAGCAGCGCGTGCTCGTAGGCGGCGATGTTTTCCAGGCCGATGCGCTGCACGTAATCGATGGCCGCGCCCAGGCCCACGGCATCGGCGATATTGCCCGTGCCCGCCTCGAAACGGTTAGGCACGCCCTGGTAGACGGTGCGCTCGAACGTGACGTCGGCGATCATGTTGCCGCCGCCCTGCCATGGCGGCAATTGCTCGAGCAAGTCCGCCTTGCCATACACGGCGCCGATGCCCGTCGGGCCAAATACCTTGTGGCCCGAGAACACATAGAAATCCGCACCCAGCGCCTGCACGTCCACGCGCAGATGCGACACGGCTTGCGCGCCATCGACCAGCACGCGCACGCCGGCCGCATGCGCCAGCGCGATGATCTGCGCCACGGGCGTCACGGTGCCCAATGCATTCGACACCTGCGTCACGGACACCAACCTGGTGCGGCCGTTGAGCAGCTTGCGGAATTCATCGAGCAGGATCTGCCCGCTGTCGTCGACGGGAATCACGCGCAGGGTCGCGCCCTTTTCCGCCGCCAGTTGCTGCCACGGCACGATGTTGGCGTGGTGCTCGAGCTGCGAGACGATGATCTCGTCGCCGCTGCCGATGTATTTTCGCCCGAACGTATTGGCGACCAGGTTGATGCCCTCGGTGGCGCCCCGCACGAAAATGATTTCATTGGGCGAAGCCGCACCGAGGAAATTGGCCACCTTGGCGCGCGCGGCCTCGTACGCGTCGCTGGCACGCGCCGCCAATGCGTGCGCGGCGCGGTGGATGTTCGAATTCTCGTGCGCATAGAAATACGACACGCGGTCGATCACCGACTGCGGCTTGTGCGTGGTGGCCGCATTGTCGAACCAGGCCAGCGGCTTGCCGTTGACGCGCTCCGCCAGCACGGGAAAATCGCGCCGCACGGCATGCACGTCGAACGGCGCCGGCGTCTGGTGCTGGCCCGGCTTCGTCGCCGAGGGCAGCTCGGTCTGGAAGTAGAACACGGGCTGGCTGTTCGCCGGCGATACGGGCAGCTGGCGCGCGGGTGCCTGCTGCGGCGCGGCCTGTCCCAGACCCTGCTGCGCCAGGCCATCGAGCTTGCCGTTCGACGCGGGATAACCATGTGCGCCGCCGACAAAGTAATACGGCGACGGCGCACCGAGGCTTGATGCACGCGGCGTCGGCACGGAAGCCGGCGCCGGCGCAACCGGTGCTTCCAAAGGTGGCGTCACGGGCGGCACTTGCGCCGTCGCCACGCCGGGGGCGATGGCGGCGAAGGAAGGGCCGGGCTGCGGCGGCGGACGGTTCGCATAGCGGGGCGCCGCATCGAGCACGCTGCCGGAACCGCCAAGGCTGGGCGACTTGTCCAACGCGGGGGCCAACCCTGGCAAACGGGCAAAGAATTCACCGGCCAGGCGGTTCAAAGTCGCTTCATCGGGTAAAAACGGGACGGCAGGCAAGCCCGCCGCGCCATCACTTGTAGGTGTCTGGGTAGTCATGGTATTTACCGATCTCCACGTCTTCCAGTACGGCCAGCGCATCGTCGGTCAGCACGGCCAGCGAGCAATACAGCGAAATCAGGTAGGACGAAATCGCATGGCGGTTGATGCCCATGAAGCGCACGGACAGGCCCGGGCTTTGCTCGCCCGCCAGACCAGGCTGGAACAGGCCGATCACGCCCTGCCGCTGTTCGCCCGCGCGCAGCAAAATGATCTTCGTCTTGCCGTCTTCGATCGGCAGTTTGTCCGATGGCACCAGCGGCACGCCGCGCCACGTGAGGAACTGGGAGCCGAACAGGCTGACGGTCGGCGGCGGCACGCCGCGGCGCGTGCATTCGCGGCCAAAGGCGGCAATGGCCAACGGGTGGGCGAGGAAGAAGCCCGGTTCCTTCCACACTTTCGTCAGCAGTTCGTCGAGATCGTCCGGCGTGGGCGCGCCCGTCAGGGTAAAGATGCGCTGGTCGTCATGCACGCTGGCCAGCAGGCCGTAGTCGGGATTGTTGATCAATTCGCTTTCCTGGCGTTCCTTGATCGTCTCGATGGTCAGGCGCAGCTGCTCCTTGATCTGGTCGTGCGGGCTGCTGTACAGGTCCGACACGCGCGTGTGCACATCGAGCACCGTGCTGACGGCGTTGAGAAAATATTCGCGCGGCTGGTCGTCGTAGTCGACGAAGGTTTGCGGCAGTTCCGACTCGTCGCGCTGCGAGCAGGCGACGCGCACGTCCTTCGGATTTTTCACGCGATTGAGGCGGTAGATACCCGCTTCCACGGGCAGCCATTGCAGCAGGTGCACGAGCCAGCGCGGCGTGATCGTGGATAACTGGGGGATGCTCTTGCTTGCATTGGCCAGCTGGCGCGCGGCGTTATCGCCCAGCGCGAACTGGCTCTCTGTTGCTTCTGCCATGACTACTCCTGATGAGAAAAGTGAATATGCTTATCTGAAAAACGAATAAAGTATCGAGCGTCTCCCCTCTTCTCTCAACATGCTATCGCCACCAAAAAACGCTTAACCAAACCTACTGCGCGTCGCGATTTGCAGCCTGCGATGCTCACTGTGCATTCGCACAGCTGCGCTTCTCGGCCACAACTCACTGCCGCTCGCCACGGCTTTGTTAAGCGTTTTACCCGTTTTTAATCGACCAACTCCGGCTCGCAGCGCGCCATCAATCCGGCCAGGCCGACGCCCAGCGCGACGGCCAGCTTTTCCACCGTCAGCAGCGACGGCGTGGCGGCGCCCCGTTCGATTTCGCCGATGAACGAGCGGTTCAAGTCGGCCGCTTCGGCCAGCCGCTCCTGCGACCAGCCATGCCCTTCACGCAACTGGCGCACGGCCAGTCCAAACTGTTTGATCAACATGCTGTCCTCATGGGTGGTGGGCAAAGGCGGGGTGGGATGGCGCCGGCAATTCCGGTGCCTCCTGCTGGTTGTGCGCTTGCGTGACATGGCTGCCGGGCGCCACGCTGCGGGTCAGCCAGACATTGCCGCCGATGACGGAGCCCTGGCCGATGGTCACCCGTCCCAGGATCGTCGCGCCCGCATAAATGACCACGTCGTCCTGCACGATGGGGTGGCGCGCCAGTCCCTTTTTCAGCACGCCGTCGGCGCCGGCGGGAAAGCGCTTGGCGCCCAGGGTGACGGCTTGATAGATGCGCACGCGTTCGCCGATGATGGCCGTCTCGCCGATCACCACGCCCGTGCCATGGTCGATGAAAAAGCTGCTGCCGATGATGGCGCCCGGGTGGATGTCGATGCCCGTCTGCGAATGGGCCACTTCGGCGATGATGCGCGCCACCAGCGGCGCGCCCAGCGCATACAGGGTGTGCGCCAGGCGGTAATGGATGATGGCCAGGATGCCCGGATAGCACAGCAGCACTTCATCGACGCTGTGCGCGGCCGGGTCGCCATGGAAGGCGGCCGCCACGTCCGTGTCGAGCTGGGTGCGGATGCGCGGCAGCGCGCGGGCGAAGCGCTGCACGATGGCCAGCGCCTGCTGTTCGATGGAGACCGTCTGCTGCAAGCCGTGCTGGCGCGCGTGGTAACTGAGTTCGCGCCGCACCTGTTCGTGCAAGCCCGTGAGGTTCGTGTCGAGCGTGTGGCCGACAAAGAAATCTTCGCTCTCCTGCTGCAGGTCGAGGGGCCCCAGGCGCATGGGAAACAGCGCCGCGCACAGGGCTTTGATGATGTCGTGCAAGTGCTGGCGCGACGGGAATTCGCGCGCGCCGCACTCCTGGTTGCTGGCCAATCCTTCGCGCCACTGCTCGCGCACGGCGCGCAATTCATCGACGATCTGGCGCAGTTCCCATTGCGGCTGTGCGGCAAGAGAGGCAGGGGGAATGGCTCGCTGGTTCATGGTGGTCCCGGGGAAGAGGTTCAATCTTGCAGCCAGGGCAGCGCATGCCAGCGCCAGCCACCGCTGTGGCCGCGCTGCTGCTGCTCGTCAAGGTCACCCTCGAAGCCTTGCGCGATATTGAAAACGTGCGTGAAACCGGCCTTGGCGGCCGCTTCGGCGGCCGCGGCCGAGCGCTTGCCGCTGCGGCACAGCAGCACCACGACGGCATCCTTGCCGCCCACCTTTGCTTCCAGTTCGCGCGTAAAGCGGGGATTGCGGTTCATGGCCGTGCCGGTGGCCCACGCCACGTGCAACGAGGCGGACACGTAGCCGACGAACGTGCGTTCTTCATGCGTGCGCACGTCGACCAGCACGGCTTTGCCGGCCTGCACCAGTTGCCACGCATCCTGCGCGCTGACGATGCCCGCATACGGCAAGCCCTGCGCCTGCGCCTGGGTACGCGCGAGATTGAGCACTTCGTCAAAAGCCGCCTCGCCGTGCGCGGCGCGGGGATCGAAAATCAGTTCTGCAGCAGCCATCTTTCCACCTCTTTATTCCGTCGTCAAAAACCAGCACGAGTCCACTGTAGCGAACTTATGTTGTTCGGAAAACAAATTAAAAAGAGTTTGGAAAGCTGAAAAACGTATATGGAGATATTGCAGCGTAAAGCCGGGGTCAGACCCGCCGGGTCTGACCCCGGAATTTGCCTTTGGGTGTCCTCAGGAAGCGCGGCGCCGTTCCCGCAATAAAAATCGCGCAGGATCCAAGGCAGCGGCCAATTGACTCTCCAGCGGCAGCGGCTCCCCCTCCAGCTGGCACGCCAGCAGCTCGGCCGCCAGCGGCGCCCAGATCAGGCCGCGCGAGGCGTAGCCGAGCAAGCCAAACAGGCCGGGCCAGCGCGGCACGTCGCGCAGGCGCTCGCAGCGGCCCGGTACGCCGCGGTCGGGCAAGGCGCCCGCCAGCGGCAGGCGGTCCGGTGCCATGCAGCGAAAGCCCGTGCGCCCGGCCAGCGGCGCGGCGAACGGGGCCACGCCAAGGATATCGGCGATCTTCGCGATATTGTCTTCCTGGCTCGATGGGCGCAAGCTGGTGTCCGCGTCCGCGTCGTAACTGGCGCCCACGCACACGATGCCCTGGTGCGCCGGCGTCATGTAGGCTTCGCGGCAGACGACGAACGGCAACGATGGCAAGCTTCCTTCGGCCAGGTGCGTGACCTGGCCGCGCACGGCGTCCAGCGGCAGGCCGGCCGCCTGTTCGAAATCGACGGCACCCGTGCCCGCCGCCAGGATGACGTTGGGTGCAGCCGCGATCAGGGCGCCGTCCGCATCGCGCACCAGCCATTCCTGGTCGCCGCGCTCCAGGCGCAAGGCGCTGCTGGAAAAGCGCCGCGTGAGCGAGGCGCCGCAGGCGTCCAGCATGGCCGCGCAGACGGAAGACGGGCGCGCCCAGCCGCCCTGCTCGAACCACCAGGCGCCATCGGGCGCCGGTGCGCCCAGCATGGCGGTCGCCTCGGGCGCTTCCAGCCAGCGGGCGAATTCACGCGGATACAGGCCACTGGCGGCGATCTGCCGCTGCACCTGCGCATGCGCGCCGTCGCGCGCCAGGTGCAGCACGCCGCTTTGCGCACCCTCGATGGCGGCGCCGATGCCTCCCAGGTCTTTCCAGCGGTTCAGCGAATACAGGTAGGCGGCGCGCACCAGGCGCGTGGCGATATTGTCGTCCTTCGACATCAGCGGCATGAAGATGCCGGCCAGGTTGCCCGAGGCCTCGCTGGCCGGTTGCATGTGGCGCTCGACCAGGGTCACCTTCCAGCCGCGCGCGGCCAGCCGTTCGCAGGCGGCCGCGCCGGCCACGCCCGCGCCGATGACGATGGCGCGCCGCTCGGGCGCGGTGACGGCCGCGTACTCTGCGCGCCGCGCATAAAACACGGCGCGCAAACGGCTCTCGTCAAAAACAAAGCCATTCTTTTGCAGGGCCGCGCGCTGCGCCTCGTCCAGATGCACGGCTTGCAGACGGGCGCCATCAGCCATCAGGCGCGCCAGCACCGGCGTGGCTGGCGGCACCCAGGCCAGGTGTACTTCATCGACGCGCGCCGACAGTTGCGCCAGGCAGGTATCGGCTTCGCCGATCAGCACATCGAGCGTGACGAGGCCATCGTGCGAGACCATGCGATGCAGGCCCGGCACGCAGGGCGGCCATTGCGCACGCCACTCTTCGGGCAAGTGGCGCGCATCGACGGGACGCGGCGCCAGCGCGATGTAATGCAGGCGGCGACCGCCATGCGCCGCACAGGCGGCACGCAAGCGGGCGCCGTCAAAATCCGTATCGAGCAGGACGAGCACGCGGTGCATCAGCGCCCCGCGCGGCAAAAGCAGGCGGGCGCATGGTCATTGACCATGCCGATGCCCTGCATGTAGGCGTAGATGATGGTCGAGCCGACGAACTTGAAGCCCAGCTTGAGCAAGTCTTTCGACAGTTGGTCGGACAATGCCGTCTTGGCAGGAAATTCGCCCGGCTGCCAGCTGTTGACGATAGGCTGGCCATCGACATACGCCCACAGGAAGCTGTCCAGGGTCTGGCCTTGCGCGCGCAGGCGCAAATAGGCTTGCGCATTCGTGATGGCGGCCGCCACCTTCAGGCGGTTGCGCACGATGCCGGGGTCCGCCAGCAGCTGCGCCACCTTGTCCGGGCCATACGCGGCGATCTTTTCCGCGTCCCAGTCGTCAAACGCGGCGCGGTAGGTGTCGCGCTTGTTGAGGATGGTTTCCCAGCTCAGGCCAGCCTGTGCGCCTTCCAGGTTCAGCATCTCGAACAGCCGGTGCTCGTCGTGGCAGGGCACGCCCCACTCCGTATCGTGGTAGTCGAGATAGCGGGGATTGGCCGGGTTGGCCCAGGAGCAGCGGATGGTGGTCATGGTCGTGTTCTTAATGTGCAGGCAAGTGCCAGTATAGTTTATCGGCCGCGCAGGATGCGGCCCAATTCCTGCAAGCCGTGCTCCATCTCGGCCGGGGGAATGGCCGCAAAGCCCAGCAGCAGCCCGGGCGGCGTGGCGCACTCGGGCCCCGCCGCCGGATCGGCATAGTGGTTCAACGGACGCAATTCGATGCCCCGTGCCAGGCCCGCGCGCGCGACCGTTTCTTCATCGTGGCCGGCGCGAAAATACGCGCACAATTCCAGGCCGCTGTCGGCCGGGCCGCACGCGAGCTGGTCGCACAATTCGCGCGCGATGCCGCGCACCAGCAGGTCGCGCCGTTCGGCATTGCTGTCGCGCGTGCGGCGGATATGCCGGCCAAAGTGGCCCTCGGCGATGAAGTCGGCCAGCGCCATCTGCGGCACGATGGCCGTGTGCCGGTCCATCACGGCCTTGGCTTGCACCAGCGCGTCGGCCAGCGCGGGCGGCGCCACCATGTAGCCGAGGCGCAGGCCAGGGAACAACACTTTCGACAGGGTGCCGACATACACCACGCAGCCGGCCCGGTCCAGGCTTTGCAGCGAAGCCAATGGCGCGCCCGCGTAGCGGTATTCGCTGTCGTAATCGTCTTCCACCAGCCACGCCTTGTGCTGTGCGGCCCAGGCCAGCAAGGCCAGGCGGCGGGGTAAACTCATGCTCACGCCCAGCGGCATCTGATGCGACGGCGTCACGTACGCCAGCTTCGCCTGCGGACAGTGCGCCACGCCATACGCCACGTCCAGCCCCTGCGCATCGACGGGGACAGGAAACACGCGCGCGCCGGCCGCGCGCAGCGGGCCGCTGGCGCCCCGGTAGCCGGGCGACTCCATCCAGACCGGGTCGCCGGGCGCCAGCAAAATGGTCGACAGCAGGAACAGCGCCTGCTGCGAACCGGACGTAATGACGATCTGCTGCGGCGTGCACTGGACACCGCGCGACGCCTTCAGATACACGCACAGCAGCTCGCGCAGCGGCAGGTAGCCGGCCGGATCGCTGTAGCCGAAATGGTGGTCGGGCCGGCGCCAGCGCCGCGCTTCCAGGCGGTTCCACACGTCGAACGGGAAATGGTCGATACGCGGCATGCCGACACGGAAGGCCCGCAGCGGGCCACGGTGATATGCCACCTGGCGCATGGCCGTCACCACGCCCTGGCCGCGCGCCGACAGGGGGCGCAGCAGGCCAGGCGCGACGGCAGGGACAGGCGCCGGCAGCGGAACGTCGCGACTGACAAAAGTACCGCGCCCCACGGCGCCATCGAGATAGCCTTCGGCCGTCAGAAGCGCATACGCATTGAGCACCGTCTGGCGCGACACGGCCAGCAGGCGGCAAAAGTCGCGCGTGGGCGGCAGCTGCATGCCGGGATTCATGCGGCCATCGAGGATGGCGGCCTTGATGGCCGCATACAGCTGGCGAAACAGCGGCTCGCTGGCGCCGCGCTGCAGCGGCAAGGTGGCGATGATCTGGTGCAAATGGGAAGCTGGCATGGCGGCACTCTTGAATTGGTATCTTCAAGATAGCACTTATTGGCTGTTTTAAATAGCCAAGACTGGCGCTAAGATGACATACCCCCTTACTCTTGCGGAGCACCCATGCATCAGTTTTTCGCCACCGTGGCCTGGCAGCGCGACGGCCAGGATTTCGCCGGCCAGCGCTACAGCCGTGGCCATGAATGGCAGTTCGACGGCGGCCTGACGGTAGCTGCCTCGTCGTCGCCCCTGTCCGTGCCGCTGCCCATGTCGGTGGCGGAAAATATCGATCCGGAAGAAGCGCTGGTGGCGGCCACGTCGAGCTGCCACATGCTGTTCTTCCTGTCGCTGGCGGCGCAGCGCGGCTACGTCATCGACGACTACCGCGACGAGGCCACCGGCGAGCTGGGCAAGAATGCGCAAGGCCGCCTGGCCATGACGCGCATCGTGCTGCGTCCACGCATTGCGTTTGCGGGAACGCCGCCCTCGCCCGAGGCGCTGACCGCCCTGCACCACGACGCGCACAAACGCTGCTACATCGCCAATTCGCTGACGGCCGACGTGGTCGTGGAAGGAGCCGATTAAATGTACTCGCCCGCCAGCTTTCGCGAAGAGCGCCTCGACGTGCTGCATGGCTTGATCGACGCCCATCCCTTGGGCGCGCTGGTGCGCCAGGGCGTCGATGGCTTGTGCGCCGACCACCTGCCGTTCGAGATCGCCGCGCCCACGCCCGACGCCCCATTCGGCAGCCTGCGGGCCCACGTGGCGCGCGCCAATCCGCTGTGGCGCGCCGCCGGCGGGAACGACGAAGCACTGGTGATCTTCCAGGGCCCGCACGCCTACATCACGCCCGCCTGGTATGCGGAAAAGCAGCGCAGCGGCAAGGAAGTGCCGACCTTTAATTACGCCGTCGTGCACGCCCACGGCCCCTTGCGCGCCATCGACGATGCGGCGTGGCTGCTGGGATTGGTGGAGCGGCTGACGGCACGCCATGAGGCAGATCAAGCCGCGCCATGGCGGGTGAGCGACGCGCCGGCCGCCTATATCGAGAAACTCTTGAAAGCCATCGTCGGCATCGAAATCCCCCTCACGCGCATCACGGGCAAATGGAAGCTGGGCCAGAACCGCAGCATGCAGGACCAGGCCACCATGGCGCGCGAACTGGCCGCCGGCACCCAGCCCGGCGCGGCGCAAGCACTCGGTGCGCTGATCGCCGCCAACGTCACGCCAGCCAGCTGACGGCCGCCGAAAACGTCAAAAACGACAGCGCCGTCGAGACCAGAATAATGCGGGCGATGCGCGCCGTCGCTGTGCTCTCGACGATGCGCAAGGCGCGCGGCGAGGCCCGGGGCCACGCGGCCACCCTCACGCCAGCCAGCTGACGGCTGCCGAAAACGTCAAAAACGACAGCGCCGTCGATACCAGGATGATGCGGGCGATGCGCGCCGTGTTCGCGCCAAAGCGCTCCGACAGCAGCGAGACATTGCTGGCGCTGGGCAGGCAAGCCACCAGCACCATGCAGGTCAGCGCGAACGGATCGAGCGGCGCGCCCAGCGCGATGGCCGCATGGCCAATACCCCACACCAGCAGCGGATGCAGCAGCAGTTTTTTCAGCGCCACGGGCACATACTCCCCCAGCGGCGCCGGGTCGGCCGTGCTCATTTGCGAACGGGCCAGCACGGCGCCGATGGTAAACAGGGCAACGGGCGAGGCGGCGTCGGCCAGCAGGCCCACCGTCTGCATCAATGGCTTGGGCAAGGCCAGTTCCAGCCACGATGACATGGCGCCCAGCACGATCGCCCACGGCATCGGGTTGCCCAGCATGCCCTTCATGGCGTTGACGATGGCGGCGCGGCTGCCGTGCGCGCCGCCGCTGCCGATGCGCGACAGGGCGATGCACAGCGAGCTGGTAATGAGCATGTCGACGACGATGGTGACGATGACGGGACCGGACGAACGGGGTCCGAGCAGGGTCAACAGCAGGGGCACGCCCATGAAGCCCGTGTTCGGGAAGGCCGCCACCAGCGCGCCGAAGGCGGCGTTGTTCCAGTCGATGCGGTGGCTCAGGGTCATGGCCGTGGTGACGCCCACCATGATCAGGGCGCACAGCAAGTAGACGCCGAACACGCTGCCATCGAGCAGCTGCGCGATGGGCGTGGCGGCGCCGAAGCGGTACAACATGCACGGCAGCGCGAAGTACAGGACAAAACTGTTCAAGCCGCCGATGGCGGCCAACGGCAGCAGCGTGCGCCGCACGGCCAGGTAGCCGCACAGTACCAGGGCGAAGAAGGGAAAGGTAATGGCGAGGATGGTCAGCATGAAGCGCCATTGTAGCGCGCTGCCGTGGCTGGCCGCCGGGCGCAAAAAAAGGCCGCTCGCGCGGCCCAAGGAGGTTTCGGGAAAGCGCCGGCGGCTATGGCTTGAGCTGGGCGCGGATCTCGCCGGCCGGGTAGGCGGCGCTGTGTACGTTCACGTACAGGTTGCCGGCCTGGTAGCTCGCATACTGGGGCGGCGTCAGCATGGCGCCGGCCGGCACGGCAAACATGCCTTCGGCCGTTTTCACCAGGGGCATGATGACGGGGCCGTTGGCGCCGGCCGGCGCTTCATGGATATGCGCGACGGTGGCCACCATGCCCGTATAGCGCACGCCGCCGCTGACGCTGCGGTCATGAGCGACGCGGATGGTGCTGCTGCCGCTGGCCGTGCTCGTATTGGCCGGCACTTCCTGCGCGCCCGTCAAGGTGACGTCATGGCCGCCCGGCTGATGCGGGCCATGGGAACAGGCGCCCAGCAGGGCGGCCAGCGCCAGCACGGTGGCGGCGCGGCGAGCGTGTTGTGGCAATGTAGTCATCGCAGTACTCCTTCAACGGACATCGGGTCACGGATGGCGCCTCGCCCTGCACAGCCGGGCCTGCGCCGCACTTGCATTGCATAGTGCGACGGTAACGCCATGCCGTGCAGTCCGTCTTGCTTTGCGCCAAACTCGGCGCACCTCCGCCAGCGCGTCTTCAGGCCAGATGCCCTTCCGCCACCCAGCCGCGGTTGGCGGCCGGCGCCTTCGGCTTGGGCGCGATGCCGCTGCTTTTTTCCGCGTCGAGGATGATGCTGCGCATGCTGTCGCTGGCGGCAGGCCCTGGCGCGAACGCGTAATACTCGTCATTGATGGGCAAGCCCGTCGTGGCGTCGACCAGCACCGGATCGGCGGCCAGGCCCGTATCGCGGCTGGCGATGACGAGGCTGGCGCCTTCGGGCGCGAAGTTTTCATTTCCCCAGGCGATAAACGCCAGCAAGACGGGCTTGAAGGCGCGCCCGGACTTGGTCAGCACATAGTCGTAGCGGGGCGGCTTGGCGCAATACAGGCGGCGCGTCATCAAGCCGCCTTCCACCAGGTCGGCCAGGCGGCGCGTCAGGATGGTGGGGGCGATCTTGAGGCTTTTTTCAAATTCGTCGAAGCGCGTCTTGCCGTAAAACGCTTCGCGCAGGATGAGGATGCTCCACCATTCGCCCACCTTGCCCAGGCTGCGCGCAATCGGGCAAGGCAAATTATTAAAGTTGGTATGTTTCATGGCCATCTCCTCACATTGATTCAACACAACAATCGAAAAAAATTTCAGTTGCAACACGGAAACTTAGTTACTATCATTTTGAAAGTGAGGTGCTTGCCCCTGCGGCGGGCTGAAAATACACGAAAACTCACACTTTCCTTGTTCAAGTACAATCATGGCTGGTTCTGCTCTCCCAATCCCGGTGCGAAAAACGGTGCCAGCCACGCCTTCCGGCGCTGCTGCCCACGCCCGTTTTTCACTCGATGCGTTCACGATGACCCCTTTGAAGCTTGCCGTACTGCCTGCCCTGCTCGCCCTGTCCCTTTGCCAGACCACCACCGCCGGTACCGCCGCTTCCGCAACGCTGCAGGCCACCTTCGTCGTGCAGGAAGCGTGCACCATCATCTCGCAGCGCAACATCACCCAGGTACGCTGCCAGCACAACACGCCTTATCTGCTGCACCAGCAGGCGACGCCATCGGGCGCCGGCCTCGTTACCGTCACGTTCTAAAAATAAATCGTTGCCGTCACCGTGTCCTTGTAGTCGCCGGGGCGGGGCGACACCTGCGCCGGCACGCGGCCGTAAATCGTCAGCGGCACGCTGGCGCCCGTGCCCGTGCCCGTGCCCGTCACCATGCTCGTGCCTGCCGTGCCATCGCCCCAGGGCGCGCCATCGAGCGTGGATGACAGCAGGTAGCTGACCTTGTCCGTCGTTAAGAGGTTTTTCATTTGCCGGTTGGCCACATTGGCCGCCACGCTGCCGCCGTTCAGGGCAATCTGATAGACGTTATTGTTCACGCAGCGCACGGACAAGGTGCTGGTGCTGCGCAAGTTGCCCGTCAGGATGGAGGCGTTGGCAAATGCCATCGGGCTGGCCGCGATGGTGCAGTCGTTGACGGCCGTGGCACTTACCGTGAAACCGAAGCTGCCGCTGGTGGCCGAGCACCCCTGCAGGTTGACGAGGCCATACGTCGTGTACGTGTAGGTGCCCACGCCGGCAAAGCTCGACGCATAGACGGTATTGGCGTTGGCGACCGTGGGTACGGCGGCCAGGGCCGTGCCGGCAGGAATCTTCGCGTACACGGTAAAGGTGGTGGAATACGTGCCGGGCGGGGCCAGCAAGCCGGCCGACAGGGTCATGCCAAAGGTCGATGGCGCGCCCGCCACGCCGGCGCCGCCCCAGATCTTCGCCGTCGCATATGAACTGTCCACGTACACGTTGTACTCCATGCGGTTGCTGCCATTGCCCAGCTTGCGCGGCAGGGCCGAGGTGGAATTCGTGCCCAGCCCCAGCGAGATGCACACTTGCGCATTGGGCGTAAGCAACTGTCCCAGGTTCAGCGACGAAAACAGGCAGCTGAAGGTGCCCGTGGCCTGCGCCACGTAATCGGTGCCGGAAATCGGGCTGACGGCGCCGAAATTGATATTCGTCATGCTGACCGTGCAGGTATCGGCCGCCTGCGCCACACTACCCCAGGCGCAGCCCAGCAGCAAGGTCAGCCATGGCAGCAGGCGGCGCATCAGCGGCCTCCTCCGGTGGCAGCGCAGCGCAACGGCCCGATCACGGGCAAGCCGCCCGCGGCAGGACGCACATACGCAAAGCCGACCGTGCACGCGCTGTCCTCCTCACCCACTTGCAACTGATTCTGTTCGTGCAGATCGTCGACGAAAATGATGCCGTCAAATCCCACGACCGTCTGCTTGCCGCTTTGCACATGCAGCACGGGCATGCCTGTGGCCAGCGGCTTGCCATCGGCGCCCTGCACGATGACGGTGGCGGCGCTGTAGCGTTCGACGGGAAAGGCCGCCAGCACGCCGGCCAGGTGTTGCGGCACAACCGTCATATTGCTCACGGGCACGCGCGCGTCGACGTCGAGTTCATCCGTGGCGATGCTGATCTGGTTATTGCCATAGGGATTCAAATTCGGCACCAGCAGATAGCCGCTCCTGCCCGTCACGCCGATCTGGCGGTTTTCATGCAGCACAGGAATATTGCCCACGCCGCCAGTGGAGACCAGCGCAAAACCGTTGCCCACCTGGCGCGCCGTCTCGACATGGCCATCCATCAGCACCAGCGCGCCGGCCGCGCCCAGCGAGGAGGCATTGCCCATGCTGCTGCTTTGCGTGCGCGCACTAACTCGGCCGTCATTGCCCAGGTATTCCACTTGCGCTTGCCGGTAGGCATTGCCGCCCACCGTGCCAGCTTGCAAGTTCCAGCCGAAGCCGCCGCCAAAGTCCGCCGCGCGCTGCGCGCTGACGCTGTGGCCGCTCTCGCCATTTTGCCGGCTGGCGCTCGTGCTGATGGACAGATTATTGTCGAAGGCCATGCTCAGGCCGACATAAAATCCCCGCTTCTCGCGTTGCCGCAAATCCTGGAACAGGCTGGCGTTCAGGAACAGGCCGTGCAACAGGGTGGCTGAATAGCCCAGGGTGGCCAGCTTCGATGACGGTGCGCCCGGTGCGCGGTAGCGGATATAGCTGCTGCTGATGCTGCTTCCCGCCGGCAAGGGCAAACTTACGGTAAAGCGGTCCGCCGCGCGCACCACGGGACTGCCGTCGCGCGAGGCCAGGTCGCCGAATCCGGCACTGGCGCGCACGCTTTGCACGTCGACGCTGAAGCGCGGCCCCATGTATTGGTAGCCTGCGCCCAGCTGCACGCCAAGGCTGTGGCCGGCACTGGCCGACAGCGATCCGCTGAGCACGCCTGCCTGGCCCAGCCGCACCAGCGCGCCCGCCCCCGCCTGATACAAGCCGGCAGCCAGTTCCGCATGGCCTTCAATCGTGAAGCTGTCGCTGACGCCATGGCGGACGGAAGCGCTGGCAACGAGCTGCCGCTCATAGCCGAACAGCCGGCGGCCATAGTCGCGCCGCACGGCGCCCGCCTCGACCGAATAATCGCTCAAGCCGGCAGCCAGCATGCGCGTATCGACATACAGGGGCAGCACGGTCGTCACGCTGCGCCCCAGGGCATCGCGCGTGATGAGGGTGGCTTGCCCGGCGCCATTGATGCCGGCCACCTGGTTCAGCACGAACGGACCGCTGGGCACGCTGGCAGCATATTGCTGCACGCCATTGACGTACAGGCTCAGCGATGAGGGCACGAGCGCCGTGCCATCGACGGAGGCGACGGGAAAGGTCAGCAGGTCGGGGCGCAGCTGGAAATTCTTGCGCCACTGCACGCCGCCCACGCGCACGGCGCGGCTCCAGCTGAGCGAAGACGAAATCAGGTCGCCCACTTGCCACGTCTGCAGGGTCTCGGGGTCGGCGTGACTCCAGAAGGTGTCAAAGCGCATGTACTTGCGCTGGTCCGACCCCAGGTTCACGGTGCCGGTATTGCTGAACACGCCACTGTCATTGAAATAGCGCAAGTCGTTGAAGATGGCGGCGCGCCGCGTCCGGCCCAGTTCCGCATAGGCTTCGTAATTGAGGACGGCGCCGGGCGTAACGCGCGACGGCGGCGTCTGCGGGGCCAGGCGCGCGTTGATGCGGTACGGCGAGCGCAAGTCGTCCGCCACCTGCAGCGACACGCTCTGGCGCGCCGCATCATAGTCATAGCTGAGTCCGGGAATCGCATCAAGCGCCACCTCGGTCTGACCGGGTGCGACCAGGCGCGCCGGGTCCAGCCCCAACTGCTGCAAGTTCGCCACACTGCTGCGCAAGCCTTTGCCCACCTGGGTAAAGCGCAAGATCAGCCCGGTTGATTCAGCATTCACAGTCACCTCCAGATACAGTTCATTCGGCGCCATCGGATCGCTCGGCAAGCTGGCCGGTCCCGGATCGGCACCCGTTTCGGCGGCCGATCCATCGGCCCTGGCCACCGGTGCCATGGCCAGCAACAGCAACAGCAACAGCAACAGCAACAGCAAGGATGCCAGTGCGCGTCTCATGGTTTAACCCGGTTCGCGGCAAACCCGCCCGCCATGGCGGCCCGGTTCAAGGTGTCGAATTCGTGGCAACGAGCGCCTTTGCATTCACGTTTGCCGCAATACTCAACGGTCCATCCAGTTCGGCCTCCCTGGCGACGGGCAAGCGCCAGACGCGCATGCGTGCCGCCAGGACATAACCAAACAGCCCCTTGCTGATGACAAATTCCTTGCCCGCCTGGTTCGTCAACGTCATCGCACCGATCTGTGCATGGAAATTGCCGCTGTTCTTGACACGCAACATCCACTCGCCCCGCTCGCGAAACACTTGCCAGTCGAGTATTTCCTTGCCCGGCGCACCGGCCGGCAGCACGAACACGGGCACCGAATAGCGCAGGCGGATATCGATGCCGCTGCGGCCCGCTCCATCTTCGCGGCTGACTTCATCGATGAGCACGCGATACGTCTTTTCCTGCGCCACGGGACCGGCCTGGGCACGCACGAGGCGGATGGTCTGCCGGCTGTTGGCGGCGATTTCCACGATCGGCGGACTGGCCACCAGTTCCTGCGTCGGCGCCAGAGTTTCCTCGCCATCGCGCTGCTCCCAGGCGAACACCCGCACCTGTCCGTAGATGGGCTGGTCGCCGAGGTTTTGCAGGCTGATGCCGGCCGCATTCTGTGGCGCGCGCAAATTGAGCGTCACCGGCGAAATCTGCAGATTGGCGCCGTGTGCGCCCGCCGCACAGCAGGCCAGCAGCGCCAGCACGCTTTTCATCAGGGAAACAGCACCGGCCTTCACGCAGCGCCTGGCTTAAAAGTACACGGTGGCCGTGATGGTCGACTTGTAGGTATCGGGCGCCGGTGTCGCTTGCGGCGGAATATTGCCGTACACCGTGATCGGCTGCGATGAACCGTTGCCTGTGCCGCCGACGGTATTCGTGCCCTGGGTATCGCCCCACAAGGTGCTGCCGGCCGTCTGGTACAGATTGAATTGCACCGTCCCCAGGTTGCCGCCAGTACCGCTCATATAGCGCGTGGTGCCGCTCGATCCCGTGCCCGAGCCGGCCGTCAGGCCCACGTTATACAGCGTGGTATTGGTGCAGGTGACATTCACGGTCGTATTGACGTTAACGGCAGTAGCCAGTACACCCTGACTTTGGCCAAAGTCGAGATTGGCCGCCGCGATGGTGCAATTGGCGATGATTTTCAGGGTGACGTCAAAGGTGGTGGTGGCGCTGCCATTCAGATACACGGCGGCGTCGGCGCTACGCGGCAGGAACGCCGTGGCGGCAACCGCCACGCTGGCGGCAACGATAAGGCGGGGAAAAATAACTCGCAACATGATACCTCCTGATGATGGAACATCATTAATGAGCCCACCAATATGAAGGGCATCGAGGATAGTCACGGTATTGCCGGCGTTTTCTTGGGCACGCAAACCAGGACGACAAAAAACTTGTGCCGAGAGTCAGGAACCCGGGGACTCCGGCATTGTTTGCAGCATTTGCAAAACAGATTTTTTGGCAATCGACATTGCTTAAAATCAATGCATGAGCGAATTATTGGCGATCTGGGAAATCCGCGCTTCTTCTGGCGGAGAAACATCTTTTGAAACACGAGAAAAGCAGAAAAAAAAGAAAAAGCAGGGCATAATAAGCAACAACTTGCTATTTGGTTAAGTCATCCATGCCATGCCATTGACCAGCGAAACCATCAAAAAGAATATCCTGCTCGTGGACGATTCCGCGTTCGAGCAGCGCATGCTGATGGAGCTGCTCAGCGAGCAGCCCTATCGCTTCAGCATTGCCTTCAATGGCTACCAGGGCTACCAGCTGGCATTGGCCACGCATCCCGACCTGATCCTGCTCGACGTGCGCATGCCCGAGATGGATGGCTACACGGCGTGCCGTTTGCTCAAGGCCAATCCCGAAACGGAACAGATACCCGTGATCTTTCTCAGCGGCGCCGATGCCGCCAAGGAACGCATCATGGGCTTGCAGGTGGGCGGCGTCGATTACATTTCCAAGCCCTTCTTGCCGGAAGAACTGGCCGCGCGCATCCATATCCATCTGGGATTGATGCGTAGAAGCAACAGCACGCCACCGACAGCGACCCCGGTCAGCGACCGGCAGCAACATCCGGACCTCGTGTTCGTCAATGCCGTCAAACAACTGATTCTCGACAACTTGGGCAGCCTGCCCAACCTGTCCGAAATCGCCCGCAGCGTGGGCACCTACCGCGAAAAGCTGACCTTGATGTTCCGCGAGCAGACGGGCATGACAGTCTTCGCTTTCATCCGTGAAGCGCGCATCGCCCGCGGCGTGGAACTGCTGCAGCAGACCGAGATCGACGTGCAGGATATCGCCCTGCTGATCGGCTTTCACAACGCGGGCAACTTCGCCACGGCCTTCCGCGAACGCATGGGCGTCACGCCCAGCGCCTACCGCCAGCGCCTGCATGAACAGACGGGCCAGCGGCAGGTGTCAAACGGTCATTAGAACTTGTAGTTCAGCTTGAGCGAGGCGAAGCGGCCGCGCGGGTCGGCCTGCGTATAGTCGAAACCCGAGGCCGAGTAATCCCACGGCGCGCGCTTGTTGGCCAGGTTTTGCACGATGAAGGTGACGTTCGCCGCTGGCGTGACTTGCCAGCTGGTGGTCACGTCAAACGTGCTGAAGGCGGCCACGGATTCATCGAGATGCGTGTTTTGCGCATAGCTGCCCACGTAGTTCCAGGTGAGCGTGGACGACCACTTGCCCTGCTCCCACGTGGCTGACGTGACGCCGCGCCATTTCGGAATCGAGCCGAAATAATTGGTGCCGGCACCATCGGTGAGCGGCGCGCCGTCCGACAGCGGCTCGGCAAAGCGCAGCACGCGGCTCAACTGGCCGGCCAGGGTCAGCTTGCCCCAGTCCTTGTCGACGAAGCGCTGGCGCAGGTCGAGGTCGATACCCGACACTTCGCGCTGTCCCTGGTTGCGGTACTGGCGGTACAGGGTCGTGATGCGGCCATCGGCATCGCGCGTGATCTTCTGCGGCGCCGACGCTTCATTGGCGAGCGTGGTGGTGGCGCTTTCCGTGCCGATCACGCCATCTTGCTTGATGCGGTAGTAATCGAGGCCGATGCTCGAACTGCTGGTCGGCGACACCACCACGCCCAGGTTCAGGTTATTCGAGCGCTCCGGACGCAGCGCCGTATTGGCGATGGTAATGGCCGTCACGCCGCGCGTCTGCGTGGGCGTGATCGGGTCGCGCGGATCGAGCACGCTGACGTAGCTGACGGCCGTGCTTTGCGTGATTTCCGGCAGCGACGGCGCGCGGAAGCCGCGCGACACGGTACCGCGCACCAGCAGCCACGGCGCCGCCTGGTAGCGCGCGCTGGCCTTCGGCGAAAACGCATTGCCGAAATCGCTGTAATGGTCGGCGCGGCCCGCCAGATTGACGGACAGGTCTTTCACGACGGGCACGTTGAATTCGGCAAACAGGGCCGACACGCTGCGCGAACCGTTGATGATGTTGATGGCCGGGCGCAGCTCCGTACCCGACAGCACGGCCGTCGAGGTTTGCGAATCCATCTTTTCGCGGCGCCACTGGGCACCGGCGGCAAAGCCCAGCGGACCGGCCGGCAATTGCCACAGGTCTTTCGCGGCCGAGAAATCGACGGTGTCGAGGGTCGACTCGGCCGGACGCAGGGTCGACAGGCGCAGGCGGTTGCGCACCGCTTCGCTGTTTTGCGACTGGTCGAGGAAGTTATAGCTGCCATCGGCCAGCACCTTCTGGAATTCGTAGCGGTTGACGAAGTTCTGCACGGTTTCTTCCAGCTTGCTGCTGGAGTGCCCCACGGCCGCATCCCAGTCCCAGCCCGCCAGCGTGCCTTTGACGCCCGCCAGCGCGCGGTAGAAGGTGACCTTGTCCTGTTTCAGGCGCGGTCCCAGGTCGAACAGGGTGGCCGTGAACGGCAGGGGCGTGGCGCCCGGATTGTTCGGATGGCCGACCGGCAGCACGACGGGGATGGTGTCGAGCGCCTGCGTGGCGTTGTTCCACACGCGCGTGGCATTGTTGACAGTGAGCGGCGCGCTGAAGGTCTGGTCGGCGCGCGAATAACTGTGCAGCAAGTCGACGTACGCTTCCGTGTCCGCGTTCAGTTTGAAGGTGGCGCGCGCGGCCGTGTGCACGCGCTGGATGCCGGGGATCAGGGTTTTATACGGCGACGGGTTATACGCGAGCACTTGCCCCGTCTTGCCGGGCGTGATGTCGCCATAATTGACCAGCTGCAGCGGTCCGCGCACCCCGCCCAGGGTCCGCGTCGGATCGCTGCCCGCATAATTGGTGGCTACCCAGCCAAGCGCGCCACGCTGCTGATTGCGGAAGTCCGCATCGCGCATCCACGCCACGTCGCTTTGCTGCAGCTTGTCGCGCTGCTGCGCGTCGATCGAGAAGACCAGGCTGTAGCCGTCTTCCTCGAGCTTGCCGAAACCCGTCTGCAGCGCCGCGCTCTTTTCATGCTGGCCCGTGCCTTCGGTCGAGCCGCCCCACTGCGCCGTGATGTCCGTGCCCGTGAATTCCTTGTACAGGATGATGTTGACGACGCCGGCCACGGCATCGGAACCGTAGATCGACGAGGCGCCATCCTTGAGCACCTCGATGCGCTGTACGGCCGCCATCGGCAGGCTGTTCAGGTCGACAAAGGTTTCCTGCAGGTTTTGCGCCGTCGCATAGCTGGCAACGCGCTTGCCGTTCACCAGGATCAGGGTATTTTTCTGGCCGATGCCGCGCAGCGACAGGCCCGAGGTGCCGGCCGAGAAACTGCCCGTATATTGTTCGTTGTAGCTGTTGCCGCTGTTGGCGGAGATGGCGCGCAGCACATCCGACACGCTGGTCTTGCCGCTGGCTTTCAATTCCTTGGCCGTGATGACCTGCACGGCGCTGGCCCCCTCTTTTTCGCTGACGCGGATATTCGATCCGGTGACGTTGACGCGCAGCATGTCGTCCTCGGCATGGGCGATGGTGGAGACGGCGGGAAAGGCGGCGGCGATGGCAAGACTGATGGCGAGTGGTTTGAACATGGTTTCCTCTTATTGGGATTGCAGCCTTTTTCAGATAAAAAAGGCCGAGCAGGGGCACACGGACCGGATTGGCCTGCGGGCAAAACGACGACGGGGGGATGAAGGAATTACGGGATGCGTGGACGGGCACGCATCGGCATCCACTGCGCCATGCATTGCATGGTCAGCTGGTGCCGGGCGGCGTAAAAACAGGCAGAAAGGGTAAAACGCAACATAAAAGACACCGGTAAGCGGGGAAAGGCCACTATATCCCGGTGTCTTTATGGGGTGAACGAATTAAAAATTGAATGTATATACGATTTGGATCTAAGGACTTGGTTTTTGGCAATATCAGGCGTCGGCCAGCGCCGGCGGTGCGGCCGCCGCGCGGCGTGCCTGCACGCTCCACCAGTACCAGGAAATGACGGCGTTGACCCAGTAGGCCGCATACAGCACGGCTGTCAGGTGCAGGCCGCGGCTGTAGTAGAGCGGCACGGCGACGGTGTTGACGAGCAGCCAGAAAGCCCACGTTTCGATGCGGCGGCTCATCAGCAGGAATTGCGCGATGATGCTAAATACCAACACCGCCGAATCGATGAATGGCGCGTAGGCGTTCGTGAAGCGGTGCAGCAGCATGCCGTAGATCGCCACGGAGGCGATACCGGCCGGCACGACCCAGGCCAGGCTGCGCCAACCCGTGCGCGTGATCGGCAACGGCTTGCCGCCGGCGCCGCGCCGCCATTGCAGCCAGCCGATGACGCAGGTGACGATGAAAAACAGCTGCAGCATCACGTCGGCGTACAGGTTGACCTGGAAAAACAGCACGGCAAACAGCACGCAGCCGACCATGCCGATCCACCAGGAATGAATGTTGTTGCGTCCGGCCAGGATGATGGAAGCAGTCATCAAGACATTGGCGGCGATCTCGAGCGGGGGAGTCAAGCGGATTTCCTTTGGATGAAGACAGCCGCCACTATAGCCCATTTGATATCCGCAACCCGCCATGCACTGCTTGACTTCCGTGGCCATTCTGGCAAATTGCTAAGCACTACACTTGAACCACTGCGGAGATGTTCCATGCGCTTGCGCCACGTGCTGCTTGCGGCAACGCTGCTTGGCAGCGTCCTGCCCGCCCTGGCCTGCCGCATGACGATGGCGCTCGAGCAATGGCCGCCGTATGTCTACCGCGACGCCCAGGGCAGTTATACGGGGCTGGACCTGGAACTGCTGCGCGCCATCTTCAAGGAGGCGCGCTGCACCTTGCTGACCGTGCCGGAACTGCCCACGGCGCGGCGCCAGCTGCTGTTCCAGAAAGGCGAACTGGACCTGCTGCCCGCCGCGTCCGAGACGCCGGAACGCCAGTCCTATGCCCGCTTTTCCCTCTCGTATCGCGATGAAGCCGTCGGTGTCTTCAGCAAATCCGGCGCGCACGGCAACCACCGCCAGGTCGCCAGCTTCGCGCAGCTCGCGCGCGGCAAGTCCACCCTGCTCGCGCCCAAGGTGGGCTGGTACGGGGCCGACTATGCGGCGGCCCGTCCGGCAATGGAAAAAGACGGCCGCCTGAATACCTTCGGCAGCTTCCGGCAAGGCATCCTCATGCTCGACGCAGGCCGCGCCGACCTGTTGCTGGGCGACGTGCTAGCCGTGCGCCACGAAGCGCGTCTGCAGGGCGTGGCCTTGAACACCCTGCCCTTCCTGGCACTGCGCGCGCCCGTGCACCTGATGCTCAACGCGCGCACGACCAGCCCCGCCGACCTGGCGCAACTGAACGCCGCCATCACACGCCTGGAACAGCGCGGCGTGCTGGCGGCGATACGCAGCAGCTACGAAGCGCCGTAGCGGCGACTAACCCTTCGATGCCGCCTCGAGGATTTCCAGCTTCGTTTCGCGGCCATTCTTTTGCACGCCCTGCGCCTTGTCGTAGCTTTCGATCAGCGCGCGGTACGGCGGCACGATGTGGTCGGTCATGATGGCGGCGAATTCCATCGCATCGGCGCGGTTCCAGGTGCTCATCACTTCAGCCAGCACGGCATACGTGTCGATCGGCACGGCGCCCGCTTGCGTGACGCGTGCCATGGTGATGTCGGTGGCCATCTTCGACCAGTTGCCCGAGGCGTCGATGATGGCAAACACCTTGTAGCCGGCCGCCAGCGCGCTGATGGTGGGAAAAGCCATGCACACGCTGGTGAGCGTTCCGGCGATCAGCAGGGTCTTGCGGCCCGTCTTCTCGATGGCTTCGACCCAGGCCGGATTGTCCCAGGCGTTGATCTGGCCCGTGCGCGGGATGTAGACGGCTTCCGGATTGAAATGGTGGATTTCCGGGATCAAGGGGCCGTTCGGGCCGTCGGGCACGGACGCGGTGGTAAACGTCGGCATCTTGGCCAGGCGGGACAGCTTGGCCAGCGCCGTGACGTGGCCGCGCAGCACGTGCTGCTCGATGTCGCGCACCAGCTGGAACAAGCCGCTCTGGTGGTCGATCAGCAGCATGACGGCGTCGTCGGGATCGATCATCGGTGGCAAACCTTGGAAGTTGGCGGGGGTGCTCATGGTGGTCTCCTGAAAAACCGTGCCGCGGGATGCGGCACGGGTACTACACAATTCGCTACACAAATTCGCTGCACAAATTACTTCGCGATGCGGGCAAAACGGCCGCTGTTGAAATCCTCGAACGCCTGCGCGATTTCCGCTTCGGTGTTCATGACGAAGGGGCCATGGCCGACGATGGGTTCATCGATCGGCTCGCCACTGAGCAGCAGCACCACGGCGTCGTTGTTCGCCTCGACGGTGATGCTGTCGCCGTCGCGCTCGAACAGCGCCATCTGCGCTTCGCGCACCACGCTCTCGCCATTGACCAGCACCGTGCCATGCAGGACGATCAGCGCCGTGCTCCAGCCGCGGGGCACGGGCAGTTCCGTCAGCTTGCCCTGGGCCAGGCGCACATCCCACACCTGCATCGGCGAGAACGTGCGGGCCGGGCCATGCTGGCCAGCGAAATCGCCGGCGATCACGCGCACGGAACCTGCATCGTCGGGCAGCGCCAGCGTGGGTATCGTGTCGCTGGTGATGGCCTGGTAGCCGGGCGCCGTCATCTTGTTTTTCGCCGGCAGGTTTACCCACAGCTGCACCATTTCCAAGGTGCCGCCCGACTGCGTGAAGGCAGGCGAGTGAAACTCTTCATGCAGGATGCCGGCGCCGGCCGTCATCCACTGCACGTCGCCGGGGCCGATCACGCCGCCCTGGCCCGTCGAATCGCGGTGCGCCACTTCGCCCTTGTAGACGATGGTCACCGTTTCAAAGCCGCGGTGCGGGTGCGAGCCGACGCCGGGCGGACGGGTGCCGGGGGCAAATTCGGCGGGGCCGGCATAGTCGAGCAGCAGGAATGGGCTCAGCTGCTTGCCATGGCCGTTATACGAAAACATCGAGCGCACGGGGAAACCATCGCCTACCCAGTGCTGGCGCGGTGCGCTGTAGATACCTGTGACTTTGTTCATCTCGATCTCCTGTTGAGGTTTGCATTACGATGGAGACAGAATAGACCTGCAACGATGAAGCGGGTAGACGGTAAAATAGGCCATCAGCGTTCCAAAAATAGAACGATCAAGGAGGTGGCATGCAAGATCTGAATGACTTGTATTACTTTGTGCAGGTGGTCGACCATGGCGGCTTCGCGCCGGCCGGGCGCGCGCTGGGCATGCCGAAATCCAAACTGAGCCGGCGCATCGCGCTGCTGGAAGAGCGCCTCGGCGCACGCCTGCTGCAGCGCACGACGCGGCATTTTTCCGTTACCGACGTGGGACAGACGTTTTACGAGCATTGCAAGGCGATGCTGGTGGAAGCGGAAGCGGCGCAGGAAGCGATCGAACTGACGCGGGCCGCGCCGCGCGGCACGGTGCGCCTGTCCTGCCCCATCGCCCTGCTGCAATCGCTGGTCGCGCCCATGCTGGCCGGTTTCATGCGCGCGCATCCGCAGGTGACTCTGTTATTGGAAGCGAGTAACCGCCGCGTCGACCTGGTGGCCGAAGGCATCGACGTGGCCATCCGCGTGCGTCCGCCGCCGCTGCCCGACAGCGACCTGGTGCTGCGCGTGCTGGCCGAACGGGGCCAGTGCATGGTGGGCAGCCCGTTACTGTTCGCCGGCGCACCGCTGCCGAAGGCGCCGGCCGACCTGGCCGACTGGCCCAGCCTGGCCCTGGGCATGCCGCAACAGCACTACCAGTGGGATTTATATGGCCCCAATGGGGCGCGCGCCCAGCTGCGCCATACGCCGCGCTTCGTCACGGGCGACATGCTGACCCTGCGCGACGCGGCGGTGGCCGGCGTGGGCGTGGTGCAGCTGCCGACCATGATGATCACCGAGCAGGTGGCCAATGGCAGCCTGCTGCAGCTGATGGAGCAGTGGCGGCCGCAGCGCGAAATCATCCACGCGGTATTTCCCTCGCGGCGCGGCCTGCTGCCGGCCGTGCGCGCGCTGATCGACTACCTGGCGCACAGCTTCGCCGCGCTGCCGGAAGAGTGAAGGTTTTCAGGTACGATGGTACTCTTTCAACAGGCGTGAAAACAGCATGCGTTTATTGATACTGTCGGACCTGCACCACGAGCTATGGCGCGACGAAGCGCCGCAGGGCAACCTCGCGCTCAGCTGCCCCGACGCCGTCATCCTGGCCGGCGACATCGACACGGGCACCCGCGCCGTCGCCTGGGCAGCCAGCGCATTCGCGAGCCTGCCCGTGCTGTATGTGCATGGCAACCACGAAGGCTATGGCCACCATCTGGACAAGGTGCGCCAGGAGCTGCGCGCGGCCTGCGCCGCCACGCCCAACGTGCATTTTCTCGATGCGGAGTCCTATGTGATCACCGACCAGGCAGGCAACAAGGTACGCTTCCTGGGCGCCACCCTGTGGACGGATTTCCGCCTGCTGGGCGACGACACGCGGCAAGCGGCCATGCGCGACGCGGAAGCCGTCATGAACGATTACAAGCGCATCCGCCTGGCCGGCATGGGCTTTCGCAAGCTGCGCGCGGCCGATACGGCCATGTTCCATGCGCAGCAAAAAGCATGGCTGGCGCGCGAGCTGGCGCAGCCCTTCGACGGACGCACTGTCGTCATCAGCCACATGGCGCCGTCGCTGCTGTCGGTCGACGATGCCTACGGCAGCGAAGGGTGTTCGCCCGCCTACGCCTCGCGCCTGGACGACCTGGCCGCGCAGGCGGACCTGTGGGTGCATGGCCACCTCCACGTCTCGCGCGACTACCGCATCGGCCGCTGCCGCGTCGTCAGCAACCCGTGCGGCTACAAGACGCGCAGCGGCACGCCGCAAAATCCCGCTTTTGATCCGAACTTCATCGTCGAACTGCCGGTCCGCTAATCGTCAGCTTTGAGGCGGCCCGCCAGCATTTGCTGCAGGCGGTGCTTGCCGGCCCGGCGCGCCGCACGCGGCGACGCCTCCGACTGGTGCGCGCCGGCGCCGCCGCGCAGTTTCGCTGCCGCCACCAGCGGATTGCGCGGCTTGGGCGTGGCTTTCACTTTGATTTTCATATGCTCTCCTTTCAACCCTTGATGCAGACGACCTGGCGCAAGGTATGCACCACCTCGACCAGGTCGCTCTGGTGCGCCATCACGGCGTCGATATTTTTATAGGCGGCCGGAATCTCGTCGACCACGCCGCCATCCTTGCGGCATTCGATACCGGCAGTCTGCTCGGCCAGATCGAAGCGGTCGTAACGGCGCTTCGCCTCGCTGCGGCTCATGCTGCGCCCCGCTCCGTGCGAGCAGGAACACAACGACTCCGGATTGCCCTTGCCGCGCACGATGAAGCTGCGCGCGCCCATGCTGCCGGGGATGATGCCCAGCTCCCCCTGCCGCGCCGAAATGGCGCCCTTGCGCGTCACGTACAAGTCGGCATTGCCATGCGTTTCGCGCGCGATGTAGTTGTGGTGGCAGTTGATGGCCTCTCCGTCGAGCTGGAACGGCGGCGCAAACTTCGCCAGTACGTCGAGCACGCGGCGCATCATTTCGCTGCGGTTGAGCAGCGCATAATCCTGCGCCCAGTCCACCGCTTCCACATAGTCGTCGAACACCGTGGAGCCTGCACTCAGATAGGCCAGGTCCGCGTCCGGCAGCTGCAGCTGGTGGCGCCGCATGTCCTTCTGCGCGGCGGCGATGAAGTATCGGCCGATGGCGTTGCCGATGCCGCGCGAGCCCGAATGCAGCATGATCCACACGCGCTGTTCCTCGTCGAGGCAGATCTCGATGAAATGGTTGCCGCCGCCGAGGGTGCCGGCCTGGCAGATCCACGTGCGTTCGAACTGGCGCAGCATCTTGGCGATACCGCGGTGGCGCTCGACGATATGCTCCAGGCGGCCGGCAAGGGGGCGCGTGGCGCGTGCATGGCGCGAACCCTGCACGCGGCTCCAGTCGTGCTGCTCGAAACCGACGGGCACGTCCGCTTCGATGGCGCTGCGCAGGCGCGCCAGGTTGTCGGGCAAGTCGCTGGCCGTCAGGGTGGTGCGCACGGCGTTCATGCCGCAGCCGATGTCCACGCCCACGGCGGCCGGAATGATGGCGCCGCGCGTGGGAATCACGCTGCCGACGGTGGCGCCGATGCCGGCATGCACATCGGGCATGGCCGCCACATATGGATGGACGATGGGCAGGCTGGCGATATTGTGCAGCTGGCGCAGTGCCTGCGCGTCGATATCGTCGGTAAAAATATGCACGGGCACATGGGCGCCGCGCAGGGTCTGATGAATGGGCATAACGGTGTTCCTGATGTCTGCGTTATGCCGGGGTCCTGGTAAACCAAAAAACCCCGGCGAGTTTCCTCACCGGGGTTTTCAAGGACACCGGCTCGGGATCGGCAAGATGCCGGTGGCCCCGAGCGTCATGCGCGGGGCTAGTGGAAGTACGACTTGCTGCCAGCCTGCTCGAACATGGGTATCCTTTCTTTTGTTGGGTTAATCTGCACTGCGGACGATGATTCTGCACCGGATGCTGCAGTGCGTCAACCGCTTTTCATGGCGAACGCGCCAACGTTGTTATTTTGTCGCAGCCGCTTTTTCCTTGCCGATGCGCGCATCGAGCTTCGCTTCATTTTTGGCCGCGTAGCTGCTGCACGCCTGCGCATCGATGAAGGGATTCGGCGTGACGCCTTCCAGCAATTGCGTCAGCTTGCGGTCGCCGCCGGAATGGTCGGGATGGGCCGAGATCAGGATGTCGCATGGCAGTTTGGCGAAGTCCTGCATGACGCGGCGGAAGGCCGGCGTCAGGTCAGCATGGCGTTCATCGCCCAGGTAGTGAAAATCGTCGGCCGCCACCGGCGTGAGGCTGGCGCCAAACACGACGTTCAGGCAGTCCGTACGCTCCGCATCCTCGCACGACACCCAGGTCCAGCTGGTGCTGCCCGGCGTGTGGCCCGGCGTATAGCGCGCCGTCACCTTCACGCCGCCCAGTTCCAGGGTCTCGCCATCGGCGATTTCGCGCACGTTTTCCACGGCCGGCATGGGGTCGATTTCGCCCGCTTGCGGATCCATGGCGAGCACCGAGCCCGCGCGCAGCGCCTGCGCGCCGAGCGGGCTGGCGATCACTTGCGCGCCGCTGTCGCGGGCCAGGGCGGCGATGCCGCCTGAATGGTCGAAATGCGCTTCCGTATTCAGGATGAACTTGATGTCTTCCAGGCGAAAGCCCAGCTCCAGGATATGCTCCTTGATGGCGGCCACCGATTGCGGCAGCGCGCCGTCGATCAGGATCAAGCCTTCGCGCGTGTGGATCAGCACCACGCTCAAGCCGCCCACGCCCACGTAATACGTGTCGCCGTGGATGCGTGCCGGCTGCTGCGGGCGGTTCCATTGCGCCGCATACGGCGAGGCGATCGGCTGCGTCAAGGGATCGATGGCAGGCGTTTCCGCATGTGCGGCAAACGGCAGCGCCATGGCGGCCAGCGCGATGCTGAGCAAGGACTTGGGAAGGAAGAAAGGCGGCATGCGGCTCCAGGGTAAGTTGCGGTAATCGATGCCACAGGGTAACGTCGCTACCCTTGCGCGGTCAAGCAGACGGGCGCGGCAACTTGCGCTACGATAGAGGCCCAGTCACTGCTCCCCTATTGCCATGCGTTTGCTGATCCTGTCCGACCTGCACCTGGAAGTCTGGGGTGACGACACACCCGCCATCGACCTTGCCGCCTGCCGACCCGACGTGGTGATCCTGGCCGGCGACATCGACACGGGCAGCAATGCCATCGCCTGGGCCGCGCGCACCTTCGGCGCCCTGCCCGTGCTGTACGTGCACGGCAACCATGAAGGCTATGGCCACCAGCTCGAACACATGCAGGACGCCGTGCGCGACGCCTGCGCCAGCGCCAATGCGCACGGCGCCAACATCCGCCTGCTCGACGGCGACGCCGTGACGCTCGGCGGCATGCGCTTCCTCGGCGTCACGCTGTGGACGGATTTCCTGCTGTTCGGCGAGGAGCGCCGGGACGAAGCATTGAGCGCGGCGCAAGCCTACATGCCCGACTACAAGCGCATCAGCACGGGCGGCGACACGCCGCGCCTCTTGTGCGCCAGCGACACGGCGCAGCTGCACGCACGGCACCGCGCCTGGCTGGAACAGCAGCTGGCGCAACCCTTCGAGGGCAAGACGGTCGTCATCACGCACATGGCGCCCTCGATGCTGTCGGTGGAAGCGCAATACGCGACCAATCTCGGCTCGCCCGCGTTTGCCTCGCAGCTCGATGCACTGGTGGCGCAGGCGGACCTGTGGGTGCATGGCCACATGCACGCCTCGCTCGACTACCGCGTCCAGGATTGCCGCGTCGTGTGCAACCCTTGCGGCTACAAGCGGCCCGACGGCACGCCGGAAAATGAACGCTACGATCCCGGCTTCATCGTCGATATCGCCAGCGCGGGCTAATTTTTCCGATAGCGCAGCTGCACCACGCCGCTGGGCAGCTGGCGCGTGCCGTCCAGGCGCCAGTCGCTGCGCGGCAAGCCGTCCTCGAACAGGCGCACGCCCTTGCCCAGCACCACAGGCAGCACGGACAAAGTCAGGCTGTCGATGACGCCCTCACGCAAACCGGCGCGGACAACGGCGCCGCCATCGAGATACACGTGGCGGCAACCCTCTTCCGCCAGCGCCTCCAGCACGTCCCGCACGCTGCCTTCGCGGCGCTGTTCACCATGGCGCGGCGCGAAGCCGCGGTGGCTCAATACCTGCACGCGCTTGGCCGCATACGGCCACGGTTCGAACCCCAGCACGGCGTCATACGTGGTGCGGCCGATCAGCAAGGTATCGACCTGCTCCATCAATGCCGTGTAGCCGGTGGCATCGGGCGAGTCGGGCGCCAGTTCGGCCATCCAGGACAGGTCGCCGTTCTCTCCCGCGATGCAGCCATCGAGGCTGATACCGAGAAAAACGCTGACGAAAGTTTTTTGCATGGGTGCTCCTTGATTTAATTCTACAGTGTAGAATTATGCCCATGAAAACCCAAAAACTTCAAGCCACGGAATCTCCCGTGCGCCGCGCCGGGCGTCCGCGCCGCACCAAGCCCGCGCTGGATAGCGCCGCCATCCTACAAGCGGCCCTGGCCCTGCTGGAAGAAAAAGGTGACGCGTTTTCCATGCGCGCGCTGGCGCAGAGCCTGGGCGTCGATGCCATGGCCCTGTATCACTACTACGCGGGGAAAGAGGAACTGTTGCTGGCCTTGATGGCGCAGCGTTTTACCGTGCTCGACCCGCAGCAGCCGCCATTTACGCGGCGCCAGGCAGCGCCACGGCGTGTGCTCGCGCTGTGCGCGCTGTACCTGGAACTGGTCAGCGCCACGCCGTATTTCGTGCGCCTGATGGCACGCGGGCTGGTGGAGCAAGCCGACGTGGCCCAGCGGTTCACGGCGCTGTTTGAGCAAGCCCTCTACGGTCTCGCGCTGGACAAGAAAACCCGGCTGCGCGGGCGCGATACGCTCGTCGATTTCCTGCACGGCTATGCGCTGGCGGGCAGGCCGGCCAGCGAGACGCAATGGCACGTCTCGGTCGGCCTGATCCTGGCGGGCATGACCGCCGGACGCACTGCGGTGTGACGTCCAGCGGCCGGACGCACTACCCTGGCATCAGCCCAGCAGCTTGAGCAGCGCCTGCGCGGCCGCTTCCGACGATGCGGGATTCTGGCCCGTGACCAGCAAGCCATCGGTGACGGCGTACGGCTGCCAGTCGCCCAGTTTCGAGTAGACGCCGCCGTTTTGCTTGAGCATGTCCTCGACGAGGAAAGGCACGATGGCCGTCAAGCCGACGGCGTCTTCCTCGGTATTCGTAAAGCCCGTCACCTGCTTGCCGCGCACCAGCGGCGTGCCATCGGCTGCCTTCACGTGGCGCAGCACGCCGGGCGCGTGGCAGACGGCGGCGACGGGCTTACCGGCGGCGATCATCTGCTCGATCAGCGCGATCGAGTGCGGGTCTTCGGCCAGGTCCCACAGCGGGCCATGGCCGCCCGGGTAAAACACGGCATCGAAGTCCCCCGCCTTCACGTCGGCCAGCTTGCCCGTGTTGGCCAGCACAGCTTGCGCATCGGCGTCCTGCTTGAAGCGGCGCGTGGCGTCCGTTTGCGAATCCGGCTCGTCGCTTTTCGGGTCCAGCGGCGGCTGGCCGCCGTGGGGCGACACTACCGTCAGCTTCGCGCCCGCTTCTTTCAGGGCATAGTAGGGCGCGGCGAATTCTTCCAGCCAGAAGCCGGTTTTCTTGCCGGTATTACCGAGTTGGTCGTGCGAGGTCAGTACCATCAGGATGTTCATGTTGTGTCCTTTTATGTCAGGGTTACAGTGCTGCTTCGAGGATACGGCGGCTGCGCGCGAGGTCGATATCGCGGTGTTCGCCGAGTGAGGTCATGCCATGTGCTTCCAATTGTTTCAGTACCGCTTCCACCGCTTCCTGGCCCAGCTGATAGGCCGACAAACGGGTTGGGATGCCCAGGCCTTCAAAGAAGGCGCGCGTGCGGGCGATGGCGGTATCGATGCGCTCGTCGTCGCTGCCACTGGTGATGTTCCAGACACGTTCACCATACTGTAGCAATTTGCCGCGTTTCTGCTCGCGCTGTACGTCCAGCAGGGCCGGCAGCACCAGGGCCAGGGTGCGCGCATGGTCGATGTCGTACAGGGCCGTCAGTTCGTGGCCGATCATGTGGGTGGCCCAGTCCTGCGGCACGCCCGCGCCGATCAAGCCATTCAGGGCCAGGGTGGCGGTCCACATCAGGTTGGCGCGAGTCGCATAATCGTCGGGCGAAGCGACCGCCTGCGGCGCGATCTCGACGAGCGTCTGCAGCAAGCCTTCGGCAAAGCGGTCCTGCACCATCGCCTGCACCGGATAGGTCAGATACTGCTCCGTCGTGTGGACAAAGGCGTCGACCAGGCCATTGGCCACCTGCGTGGCCGGCAAGGTGAAGGTCTTGCTGGGGTCGAGTACGGAAAACTGCGGGTACAGCAGCGGATTACGGAAACTCAGCTTGGCATGCGTGGCTTTTTTCGTCACCACGCCGCCGCTGTTCATTTCCGACCCCGTGGCTGGCAAGGTCAGCACCGTGCCGAACGGCAGGGCACGCTGCACATTGGCGCCGCCGCGCTCGGCGATTTCCCACGGCTCGCCGTCGTACAGGGCGGCTGCGGCGACGAACTTGGTGCCGTCGATCACGGAGCCGCCGCCGACGGCCAGCAGGAAGTCCACTTTCTCGCTGCGCACCTGGGCGACGGCGCGCATCAGGGTTTCATAGCTGGGATTGGGTTCGATGCCACCAAACTCCTGCACGCTGCGCTGGCCCAGCGCAAGCGCAGCTCGCACTTCGGCCAGGGTGCCCGTCTTTTCCGCGCTGGCGCCGCCGTACAAAATCAGCACGCGCGCATCATGCGGCACCAGGGTGGACAATTTGGCGACGGTGTCGGCGCCGAACACGATCTTGGTCGGGTTATGGAATTCAAAATTCTTCATGCTGCTGCTCCTCTATTATTAGACTGGTCGTCTAGAATGCAGTTCAAAAAATGCGGACATGGTGCGTCCGCTTGTTTGCTTGGTTTGCTGCCTATCGGTCGCTGTCCGGCGGCAGCTGCAACATCGCCAGGGTCGCACGCCACGCTGTTTGCAAGGCGCTGGCGTCGCGCCGCAGCTTGGTCAGCATGGCCGCACCCAGCCACAGCTGGTACAAGGTGGCGGCCATCTGCGCCGGATCGGCCACCGATGGCAGCGAATCGTCCACCCTGCCGCGCGCGATGGCCAGGGCGAGTCTGGCGATGATGCGGTGGGTGCCGTCGAGCAGCGCCACGCGCATCGGCTCCGACATGTCCGCCACTTCACTACTCAGCTTGACCACCAGGCAGCGGCAATCGCAGCCGCTGCCGTCGAGGCTTGCACTGGTCCAGCTGGCCCAATACGCCATCAGCGCCTGCGCCGCGTTCTGGCCCGGCTGGCCCAGCACGTCTTCCATTTCCGCCAGGTAGCCGGTGACGTAATCTTCCAGCATCGCTTCGCCAAACAATTCCTTGGACTTGAAGTAATGGTAGAACGAGCCCTTGGGCACGTCGGCGGCCGACAGGATCTCGTTCAGCCCCACCCCGGCAAAACCCTTGCGCGTGATGATGGCCTTGCCTTGGTCGATAATGTGCTGGCGCACGTCGGTGTATTCAGCTTTCATGCGAGGCATTGTAGCACAATTAGACCAGTCGTCTATAGACCTCTATTTCAATGCAGCAGCGGCGACCTACGCGCGCTTGTCACGCATGGCGTCTTCATCAGGCTGCTCGCGAAGATCAACGGCGCCATGATCCTGGGCGCGCCATTCGCGGCGCAATTGCGCCATCCGGCTGAAGGCGGTCCTTGCCAATTTCCACCAGGCGAACGGACGCGGGTCGGCCAGCATGCTGAGCGCTCGGGAGTAATCGAGCGTCAGCCCGGGCGTCCACGCCATCGTCACGGCACGCTTGCGGATCTGGGCGGCGACCCACAGTTCCGGTGTCGCCAGGATGCGGAAAAACACTCTCCAGCCTGCTCGCTCCCCGTACAGGCGTCCAACGGCGCCGTCGATAGCCGCTTCCAGAGCCCGGGCGACGGTACTGGAACAATTGCGATGCGTGAGATTGTAAGTCGCGTCCTCGCGATAATGGCGCCAGAAAGACTGCAGCTGGCGTGGGTCATAATTCCGGATACGGACCTGAACGGTGGACGGGCACCATGCCTTCGACTCTGTCGCGTAATCGGGCTGGAATACGCCCGGTACGTCATTTTCGCGGGTGGCGCGCAGCAGGCGCCCGAAATCGTCGGGCGAACGGTCAATCTCCACACTCGGATACAGGCTGATATAAATACCCTCCGGCGACTCCAATGCCGCATGCCCGGTGGAGATCACGCCGTTGACATCGACCGCGGCGATATAGCGGTCGACGATCGGGTAATTCTGGGTGGGCGACTTGGCTGAGCCGGAAGGCGTCCAGACGTGCACCGTCAGCGCCTGCTCATGGTCCGCGGGAGGACCTTCCCACTCCACTTGCGTGAATGCGGAAGCAAGCTGCTCATCCGGCTGAATGTCAGGCTGCACCGATTCCGACAGCGCCGGGTTATCGCTCATGCGGCGAACACGGGCGGCCAGGGCGATCAAGTTGGCGCCGCCAAACATCAGGAACAAGCCCAGGCAATACGGCAGTGTGCCGACATAATGCGTCGGGTAGGGCTGATAAAAGAAAATGGCCAGCGCAATCTCGGCCACACCCCACGAGAAGGCCACGCGCCAGCGGCGATAGCGGACCATGTAAGCGGAAATGCACTGTATCAGCCCATCGGCGAGAAACAGCGTCCCAAAAATCATCGATAACAGGAAATTGCCATGGTGGTGACCGGCGAAGATCAGCATCGCCGCCAGCACGACGGCGCAGCCTTTCACGTATCGCAGGATGCGTTGGCCGCCGACGCCGGTCCATGCCACAGCCAGCGTTGCCAGGCCTTCGGCCAGGAACAGGTAAGCAAAGAAATTGATCGGGAAGTACAGCGCGTTATCGAGTGCGTCGATAAATATGACCAGGCCTGCGAGCAGCCATATCAATCCGATCAACAGGATACCGCGCCAGCGCTTGCGTAGATATTCGACGCCCAATAACAGCAACACCAATCGAATCATGAATGCTCCTCCTGTTTTTAACTGCAGCAGCAATACTCGAACAATACGCATTAACTGGCCGTCATGGCTGTGAAAGCGTATGGCTACGGACTCTCACATCATTTGAGAATGACAATTGTCGCAATCAATGAATTAGCGTAAAAAAATGAAATTCTTCAGAAAAGTATCATAAAAGATAAAAATGTCAGGTTTGCTTGTCGGCAGCCCTATCAACAGCATGCAATCGGTTCGCGCACTGCGTCACACACTAACGCGGCGTTGGCATGTCGCCCTGGTGACGGTGTCCCAAGACTTCATAGCCGACGACCGTGATGACCGGTGCAAAGAGCAGAATACCGAGACATTCAACGATATTCGCGCCAAAGATCGCCGCCATGATCGCTGTCGCGATGACGGCAGCTGTCGCAAGCAAAAGCCATATATGCAGTTGGTCGAAGCGGCGCACAAGAAAATAGTGGAGCGCATAAATCAAGGCGAGGAAAATGGTCACGGGAAGCGCGGTGGCGAGCAGGGCCGGGAGTGTGCCGATATGGGCCTTGTTTTCAATCAGGTTCGCCGCGACGTCCAGGCCAGCCCCCGTTGCCACAATAGATGCAATGATCAGTATCTGCCCATAGCTCCAGATGAAAGCGCGTGAGCGATGCACGTGCAGCACATTTGCCGACGGCAGAATGGAATACACCCACCACATGCCAAAGGTCAGTCCGACACCTGCAAGACAAGCGAGCGCCGTTTCCAGTGTCCAGCCCTGGTGCTCTATTTCGGCAGACAAAGTCGCGACCGTACCGACCAACCCTTCACCCAAGGCAAGGATGGCGAACAGGCTGTAGCGTTCGGCAATGTGCTCCGCGTGCCAGGGCGTACCGCCATCCTTGCGCTCCGCCAGCATGGGGCCGGCGAACTCGATGAGAAACCAGATGACAACGAGGACAATGGTCACGCCCATCGAGAAAGGGAAAAGAATAATCGCTATCCAGCCTATCTGGGCAATCGCAATGGCGGCGGCATAGCTGAGGCACGCGCGGCGCCGTGCGACGTCTTGCCTCGCTGCCCGCAACCATTGAAATATCAGCGCCACGCGCATGATCACGTAGCCAAGTACCATCACCGAGTTATCGAGCTGCTGGCCGTGTTCGATGGAAGAGAACAGGCGCGGCAAGCCAACCGCCAGCACCAGCACACCCGTCATCTGTACCATGGTGGTGATGCGGAAAATCCAGTCGTCAGTGTCGTAGGCGGATGCAAACCACGTGAAATTGAACCAGGCCCAGCAGATGCAGAGGCTCGAAAATCCAAATCCGATGAGCGCGCTGGCGTAATGGCCTGCCGCGAGTGCGTGTGCGAACTGTGCCGCGGCAAACGCAAAGCATGTGACGAAAGTCAGGTCGAATAACAATTCCAGAGACGATGCGACACGGTGCGGCTCGTGCGGATCGCGTCCTGACATCCGCCGTATGTGATGGTGGAGAACTTTGACAACAGAATCAGGTGTGCTCATGCGTTATTCCTTGCCAGCGAACGCGATATCAACAATGGTTTCAAGCATCGGGGGATGCAGCTGCGAACCGCTTACATGGGCAAATTCAGGCATGGCCCCCGGTCAAACTCTGTCAGGCGGGAAAATCCGTCGATGCGGAGAGCTCGCGCCACGTCTCCATTTCCTGTGCCACAAAGGCGTTTTTTGCGGCAATAGCAGCCAGCGTGTCGGTGCCCATGGGAAGGCGCAGTGGCGGATTGGGCGCGTCGGCAAGGCGGAGCATGGCGGCCGCCAATTTTTTGGGATCACCGGGCTGATTGTGGTTCAGCGCTAACGCTTGTTTGCGCACGGCGCCCGAAGTCGCCGCGTAATCGCCAATTTCATCGGGTGCTACGAGCAGCGACGAGGCATCGAGGAAATCGGTGCGGAAATAACCTGGTTCAACGATGGTGGCGTGAATTCCCAGTGGCTTGAGTTCGGTATGCATGGCTTCCGTGATGCCTTCGACGGCAAATTTTGTCGATGAATACACCCCGAACCCTGCCGCAGCCTGATAGCCGCCGATCGATGAAATATTGATCACGTGACCGGAACGCTGCGCCCGCATTGTGGGTAGCACGGCGCGCGTCACGTTCAGCAAGCCGAAGACATTCGTGTCAAACATCCGTCTCACATCCGCATCGCCAGACTCTTCCACGGCAGCCAGCAGACCGAAGCCCGCATTATTGACGAGCACGTCAATACGCCCAAAATGTTCCAGCGCAACACGCACGCCCAGCCTGATTTGCTCCTCATTCGTCACGTCGAGCGCAAGCGGCAGCAACGCGGCGGATGTGCCAAGCCGCTCGACGACCGCTGCCGCGTTACGCCCGGTTGCGACCACCGCATTGCCGTCCGCCAGTGCCGCCTCTGCAATCAGCGCGCCGATGCCCCTGGATGCACCGGTAATCAACCAGACGCGCTTGAATTCGTGCTGTTGAACGTTCTTCATCATTCTGCTCCCGAGGTGCTTAAAGGGCGAATGATAGAAGCAAAAATTGGCATGAACTAGTGGTCAAATGCTAGAATGATAATCAACTAAAACTTGCTAATCATTCTCGCTCCATGTACGATATCCGCTCCATTACCGTCTTCGTCCGCACGGCAACGCTGGGCAGTTTGCGGCGTGCGGCCATCGACCAGGGCATCTCGCCGCAGGCGGCCAGCCAATCGGTGATCCAGCTGGAAAAATCACTTGGCGTGCGCCTGTTCCACCGGACCACGCGCAAGCTGAGTTTGACGGAAGAAGGCCAGCGCCTGTTCGACAGCGTGAAACCGGCACTGGCCATACTGTCGTCGTCCCTCGACGAAGCGCGCCGGTCAAAGGAAGAAGTGAACGGGATATTGCGCATCAACGCTGCCCAGTCGCTGGGGCTGTCCGTGCTTTGGCAATTTTTCGAATTATTCCACCAGTCCCATCCCAAAGTGCAGCTCGACATCCAGCTCGATGACCAGTTCACCGATCTGGTGAGCGGACGCGCCGATGTCGGTTTCCGGGGTGGACCGCCGCCCTCGGGAGCGTCGATTGCGCGGCGGCTCGTGCCCATTCAGTTGATCGTTTGCGCATCGCCGGACTACATTCAGCGCCACGGCGCTCCTCGGACGATAGACGAACTGAGCCAGCACAGCTGCACCGGCTATCGGTGGGCAAATACAGGCAAGGTCGCCCAATGGCAGTTCCAGATCGGCGATGAAATTGTGCATCGGGACATACCGGCCGTCATTTGCGTGAATGACACCGCGATGGAGACACGGGCGGTGTTGTCGGGCCTTGGCATTGGACAGCTAGGGAGTTTCGAGGCCATGCCGCATATCCGTAGCGGCCGGCTCGTGCCTTTGCTCATGCAGCATGTCAGCGAGTGCGGCGCCATCTATATCTACTATGGGCATCGGGCGGAACAGTCTCTGCGGGTGAGGACTTTTATTGACTTCATGATCGAGAAACTCGCTGACAACCGCGCATTCTTCCTCGATAGCTCGGAATTGGCCGCTTCCATCCCTCGTTGAAGGCACATCCTCATACGCAGGTCGGGAGCTGAGAAAAATCCATTCGATGAATTGCGGCAGCACCGGCCACCGCATTCTCATCACTGATCATCATGTCCAAATCAGATGGTGCCGGGCCCGACGAGATGTCAGGCCCTGCCTTATGCAAACTGTTTGAAATCCGGCTTCCGCTTTTCAAAGAACGCCGTAAACGCTTCCTTCGCTTCGGCGCCGCCCAGCATGGCGCTGAACAGTTTGTTTTCCTCGGCGATGGCCGCCTTCATCGGCTCCATGCGGCTTTGCTTCATCAATCGCTTGGTGGCGCGGATGGAGGCCGCTGGCAGGGCTACCAGCTTGGCCGCCTGGCCTTGCGCGTACGTCATCAAGTCGTACAGGGGCACGACTTTCGAGACCAGGCCCATTTCCAGCGCTTCGCTGGCCGGGAACGCTTCGCCCAGCATCAATTTTTCCGCCGCGCGCGGGTACCCGGCCAGTTGCGTGAGCAGCAGGCTGGAGCCGAATTCCGGGCACAGTCCCAGCTGCGTAAACGGCATCGAGAAGCTGGCGTTGTCGGCCGCATAGACGAGGTCGCAATGCATCAGCAAGGTGGTACCGATGCCGATGGCGGGACCGGAAACAGCCGCCACCACGGGCTTGCTGCTGCCGTACAGGGCGCGCATGAACTGGAACACGGGGCGGTCATGGTCGAGCGAGCCATCTTTCGGGCGCGCCGTCTTCATGAAGTCGTCGAGGTCGTTACCGGCCGTGAAAATCTCGCGCTTGCCGCAGATCAGGATGGCGCGTACTTCATCATCGGTCTCGGCCGCCACCAGCGCGTCGGCCAGGGTCTGGTACATGGCGCCCGTGATCGCATTCTTGCGTTCCAGGCGGTTGAATTCCAGGGTCAGGATGCCCTCGCTCTTGCTGCACAAAATATCCATGTCGTCTCCAAAAAGATAAAGGGCGCCGGGGTAATCCCGCAGCGCCCTGTTTTATTGCTTTAGCCCGTCGAACTTATACGCGTTCGAAAATACCTGCCGCGCCCATGCCGGCGCCCACGCACATCGTGACCATGCCGTACTTCTGCTTGGTGCGCTGCAGTGCGTGGATCACGGTGGCGGCGCGGATGGCACCGGTCGCGCCCAGCGGGTGGCCCAGGGCGATCGCGCCGCCCATCGGGTTGACCTTCGATGGGTCCAGGCCCAGGTCGCCGATGACGGCCAGGGCTTGCGCGGCAAACGCTTCGTTCAGCTCGATCCAGTCCAGCTGGTCTTGCGTGATGCCGGCGGCGGCGCAGGCGGCAGGAATGGCGAATTTAGGACCGATGCCCATGATTTCCGGCGGCACGCCGCGCACGGCGAACGAGGAGAATTTCGCCAGCGGGGTCAGGTTGTGCTCGCGCAGGATTTTTTCGCTGACGATCAAGAGCGCACCGGCGCCGTCGGACATCTGCGAGCTGTTGGCGGCCGTGACGGAACCCTTGGCGGCGAAGACAGGCTTCAGTTTTGCCAGCGATTCCATCGACGAATCGGCGCGCGCGCCTTCGTCGGTGTCGACGGTGCGGCGCGTTACATCGACCTGGCCGGTGGCCAGGTTCGGCGTGCGCGTGATGATTTCCACTGGCGTCGTTTCCGCCTTGAAGAAACCGGCTTGCTGCGCGGCGATGGCGCGGCGGTGCGATTCAACGGAGAACGCGTCCTGCTGTTCGCGCGACACTTTCCATTGCTGCGCCACTTTTTCAGCCGTCAGGCCCATGCCGTAAGCCATGCCGATGTTCTCGTCGCTGAACATGTCCAGGTTCATCGATGGGTGGTGGCCCATCATCGGTACCATCGACATCGATTCGATGCCGCCGGCGATCATCACGTCGGCTTCGCCCACGCGGATGCGGTCGGCCGCCATGGCAATCGCCGTGATGCCCGAAGCGCAGTAACGGTTGACGGTGACGCCGCCAACGGTTTTCGGCAAGCCGGCCAGCAGCACCGAGTTACGCGCGATATTGAAGCCCTGCTCCGCTTCCGGGAACGAGCAGCCGATGATGGCGTCGGTGATCAGTGCCGGGTCGAGGCCAGGCGCTTGCGCCAGGGCCGATTGCAGCACGCGCACCAGCAGGTCGTCCGGGCGGGTGTTCTTGAACATGCCGCGCGGCGCCTTGCCGATCGGGGTGCGGGTTGCAGAGACGATGTACGCGTCTTGAAGTTGTTTGCTCATTTTATGCTTTCAAAGATGTTGAACGAGGTTCGTGTTCTGTCGAATGTCCGGGATGCTGGCCTATCGCTTCTGCGACAAATACCAGTCCACCGTCACCTGTGCCGCCAGCGTGCCTTCGGCGTCGAAAATATCGACTGCCACGGGAAACGCCACCTTGCCGTCCTGCGCCAGCTGCGCCTTCAAGGCAGCCAGGTCGCCCGGTACCCGGCCTTCGGCGCGCGTCGCGCCCCGGGCCACCTTCTGGTACTGGATGCGCGACTCCTTGGCCACCGGGCGCAAGCCCAGTATCAGCTCGGCGAAGCCGCCAGCCATGGCCGCGCCGGAAGCCGTTTCGGCCAGGGTAAACAAGGCGCCAGCATGCTGCGTGCCCAGGTGATTATTCAGTTTTGGATCTTCCGGCATCGACACCTTCGAGGTGCCGGCGCCGATGTCGTCGATGCTGATCCCCAGCAGCCGCACGAAGGGCAAGGTGTCCATCATCTGTTGTTTGATACGGTCATACACCATGCTTGGCCTCACGCGCAGCAATACTTTAAAAATAATGGACAGGATCGTCATCGACGTCAGGCTTAGTTGCGTACCGGCTTACCGGTTTGCATCATGCCCATGATCCGTTCCTGGGTTTTCGGATGGTTCAACAGCTCCAGGAATGCCTTGCGTTCCATATCCAGCAGCCACTGTTCGCTGACGAAGCTGCCCTGGTCCACGTCGCCGCCCGATACGATCTCGGCGATCATCTCGCCCAGCTTGAAATCGTGCGCCGAAATGAAGCCGCCGTCGCGCATGTTGACCAGCTGCGCCTTGATGGTGCCCCAGCCGTAACGGCCCGTGACCTGGATCAGCGATGGGAGCGCTGGACGGAAGCCGGCGTCGAACATGGCGCGCGCTTCGACCTTGGCCACGTGCAGCAGCTCGTAGGCGTTGAACACGATCACGTCGTCTTCCTTCAGGTAACCCATCTTCTTCGCTTCCAGCGCCGACTTCGACACGTTGGCGGTGGCTGCGTTGGTGAAACCCGTTTTCAGGAATTGCAGGATGTCGTTACCCTTGGCTTCCTTGTAGGCGCGCTGCGCCGCTTCCTTCAAGCCGCCGCCGGCAGGAATCAGGCCCACGCCCACTTCCACCAGGCCGATGTACGACTCGATCGAGGCCACGCGCTTCGATGCGTGCAGGGCCAGTTCGCAACCGCCGCCCAGTGCCAGGCCAGCGACCGCGGCGATCACCGGCACGTTCGCGTATTTCAGCGACATGAAGGTGTTCTGCAGTTCGGCGATGATCGGATCGACGGCTTTCACGCCGCCTTGCATGAACGCCGGCAGGGCCGATTGCAGGTCGGCGCCGGCCGAGAAGGCACCGCCTTCGGCTGCGTCCGCGTGCCAGATCACCAGGCCCTTGAAGTTCTTTTCCGCTTCTGCCAGCGCCAGTTTCAGGCCATTGATCACGCCTTCGCCGATCACGTGCATCTTGGTCTTGAACGAGATGATCAGGACGTCGTCGCCCGTATGCCAGACGCGCACGGATTCGTCTTCGAAGACGGTGGTGCCGGCGGTCTTGCCGTCGATGGCGCCACTGCCCAGGACTGGCGCGCGGAATGGCTGGCGGTCATACACGGACAGGGTCGAGCGTGGCACGAAACTGTTCGACACGGCGGAGTACGAACCTTCCGGCGTATGCACGCCGCCTTTTTCAGCGACCGGACCTTCGAAGACCCAGGCTGGCAGCGGTGCGTTGCACAGCGCGTGGCCGGCGTCGATGTCTTCCTTGACCCAGTTGGCCACTTGCAGCCAGTTCGATGCCTGCCACGTTTCAAACGGACCGACGTTCCAGCCGAAGCCCCAGCGCATGGCGAAGTCGATGTCGCGCGCATTGTCGGCCACGGTATCCAGATGGATGGCGATGTAGTGGAAAGCGTCGCGGAAGATCGCCCACAGGAACTGGCCTTGCGGGTTCGTCGATTCGCGCAGCGCCTTCATCTTCTTGACCGGATCCTTTTCCTTCAGGATGCGGGCGATGATGTCGGCAGCCTTGGCGCCGCCGGCCACGTATTCACCGGTGGCGAAATCGAGGCGTTGAATTTCCTTGCCGACCTTCTTGTAGAAGCCTGCGCCGCTCTTCTGGCCCAGCGCGCCTTTTTCCACCAGTTGCGCCAGCACGGCCGGCGTCTTGTAGACGGCGGCGAACGGATCGTTCGGCAGGTAGTCCTGCATGGTCTTGATCACATGGCCCATGGTGTCCAGGCCAACTACGTCCGCCGTGCGGAAGGTGCCCGATTTGGCGCGGCCCAGCTTGGCGCCAGTCAAATCATCGACGACGTCCACGGACAGGCCGAATTTTTCAGCTTCGTGGACGATGGCCAGGATGCCGAACACGCCAACGCGGTTGGCGATGAAGTTCGGCGTATCCTTGGCGCGTACCACGCCCTTGCCCAGGGTGGTGGTCAAAAAGCCTTCCAGCTGGTCGCTGATTTCAGGCTTGGTGAACTCGGTCGGGATGATTTCGACCAGGTGCATATAGCGCGGCGGGTTGAAGAAGTGCACGCCGCAGTAGCGCGATTTCAGGTCGGCGTCGAAGCCTTCGGCCAGCTTGGTGATCGACAGGCCCGAGGTGTTCGAGGCGAAGATCGCGTTCGGGCCGATGTGCGGTGCGACCTTCTGGTACAGGTCGTGTTTCCAGTCCATGCGCTCGGCGATGGCTTCGATGATCAGGTCGCAACCGGCCAGCAGGTCCAGGTTGTCTTCGTAGTTGGCGACCTGGATCAGCGCGGCGTCATCCTTGTTGCCCAGCGGGGCAGGCGACAGCTTTTTCAGGTTCTCGATGGCGCGCAGCACGATGCCATTCTTTGGACCTTCCTTCGCCGGCAGGTCGAACAGCACGACCGGCACTTTCGCGTTGATGCAATGGGCGGCGATCTGCGCGCCCATCACGCCGGCGCCGAGGACGGCTACTTTTTTAACGATGAAATTGGTCATATTTTCCTCAAGTCTTAGAACAGGTCTGCGTCGAGTGCCATCAGGTTGGCCGAACCGGAACGCGCCTGACGGATCAGGGTTGCCGTTTCAGGCTGCAAGCGGGCGAAGTAGAAACGTGCGGTAGCCAGTTTAGCGGTGTAGAACTTGTCGCCGCTGGATTCTTTTTCGAGGGCGATCTTGGCCATCTGCGCGAACAGATAGCTGTAGATCATGTGGCCGACGACGCGCAGGTAAGGCACGCATGCCGCGCCCACTTCGTCCGGATTCTGGAAGGCCTTCATGCCGATTTCCATGGTCAGCTTGGTGACTTTGTCGCCCAGGTCGCCCAGTGGGGTGACGAATTCGCTCATCGCTTCATCGGTGCCGTTGTCTTCGACGAATGCCTTGATCTTTTCGCCGAACTTGCGCAGCTTGGCGCCGTTGTCGCCGAGGATCTTGCGGCCCAACAGGTCCAGCGACTGGATCGTGTTCGTGCCTTCGTAGATCATGTTGATGCGCGCGTCGCGCACGTACTGCTCCATGCCCCACTCCGAGATGTAGCCGTGGCCCCCGAACACTTGCATCGCGTCCGAAGTGGCGATCCAGGCGTTGTCGGTGATGAAGGCCTTGATGACAGGGGTCAGCAGCGCCACTTCGTCGGCCGCTTCCTTGCGCACGTCGGCGTCGGGGTGATGCAGTTCGCGGTCGATCTGCAGCGCCACGTACGAGGTGAAAGCGCGCGCGCCTTCGGCGTAGGCTTTACCCGTCAGCAGCATGCGGCGCACGTCAGGGTGCACGATGATGCGGTCGGCCGGCAGTTCCGGGTTCTTGATGCCGGACAGCGAACGCATTTGCGTGCGGTCCTTGGCGTAGATCAGCGCGTTCTGGTAGGCGATTTCCGTCAGGCCCAGCGACTGCATGCCCACGCCCAGGCGGGCCGCGTTCATGAAGACGAACATGGCGTTGAGGCCCTTGTTCGGCTGGCCGATGATCCAGCCTTTCGCGCCGTCCAGGTTCATCTGGCAGGTCGAGTTGCCGTGGATGCCCATTTTTTCTTCGATGGCGCCGCAGGTGATCGGGTTGCGTTCACCGACCGTGCCGTCCGCGTTCGGCAGGAATTTCGGCACCAGGAACAGCGAGATGCCTTTCGAGCCTTCCGGCGCGTCCGGTACGCGGGCCAGCACCAGGTGCAGGATGTTTTCCGCCATGTCGTGCTCGCCGGCCGAGATGAAGATCTTGTTGCCGGTGATGGTCCAGGAACCGTCCGCCTCAGGCAGCGCTTTCGAGCGCAGCAGGCCCAGGTCGGTGCCGCAGTGCGGTTCGGTCAGGCACATGGTGCCCGTCCATTCGCCCGACACCAGTTTCGGCAGGTAGACTTCCTTCTGGTGGTCGGTGCCGTGTTCCTTCAGGCACTCGTAGGCGCCGTGCGACAGGCCCGGGTACATGGACCAGGCCTGGTTCGACGAGTTCAGCATTTCATAGAAGGAATTGTTCAGCACGACAGGCAAGCCCTGGCCGCCGTATTCCGGATCGCAAGCCAAGGCTGCCCAGCCGCCTTCGACGTACTGCTTGTAGGCTTCTTTGAAACCTTTAGGCGTGGTCACGCTTTTCGTGACGGGGTCGTGGTGGCAGCCTTCGCGGTCGCCCGAGTGGTTCAGCGGGAACAATACCTCGGAGGTGAATTTGCCGCCCTCTTCCAGCACCTGGTTGATGATGTCGGCGTCGACGTCGGCGTACGACGGCATTTGCTTCAGTTCTTCTTCCACTTGCAGGAACTCATGCAGGACGAATTGCATATCCCGGATTGGCGCGACGTATTGACCCATAATTTTCTCCTGAAGGCGATTAGCTAAAGTGTTGTACTTGTAAGTGCGTGTGCGTTGTTGCGGATACTGCCTGACGGCTTATTTGCTTGTGACGGAATTCTGGTACGACGCCAGCAGGCGGATAAAGCCAGCTTGCGCCCGTTCGATGCTGCCCGGCACGCGCAGGAAGCGCGCGTCGTGATGCAGGGCCAGGATCAGGCCATACATCTCGTACACCAGCTGCTGGGCGTCCGTGTCCGCTTTCAGGTCGCCCGTGGCGATCGATTGCTCGACACAGCGCAGCAGCGCGCCCTGCCAAGCCCGCACCATGGCCACGAGGGCCTCGCGGATGGGACCGGGACGGTCGTCATACTCAACGGCGCCGCTGATATAGATGCAGCCGGAAGCGATTTCCACGCTGACCCGCTTGACCCAGCGCGCAAACATCGATTGCAGGCGCTGGATGCCGCGTGGTTCTTTCATGCTGGGGAAAAAGACTTCTTGCTCGAAACGATAGTGGTAGAGCTTCAGCACTTCCATCTGCAAGTCTTCGCGCGAGCCAAAGTGGGCAAACACGCCCGACTTGCTCATGTTCATTTTGTCCGCAAGCAGCCCGATGGTCAGGCCTTCCAGGCCGTCGCGGCTGGACAGGTCCAGCGCCACGTCGAGGATGGCTGCACGGGTCAGTTCGCCCTTGCGCATGAATTTGACTGAAGTATTCAAGAGGTCCGTTCTCAAAGTGATGTTGCCGATCTGGCGGACTGAAGCGAGGGTAAAAAAAAGCACGCTTCGAAAAAATCCGAACGCTCGTACTATTATCCACTACCACGTAAAAGTCAAACGGGAACTTTAGAGCCGGTGTTCTATTGGTGCGGCGCAGCATTTTTTAGCCGCGTGTTTGTAGCGATTTCAGGCAGGCAAAAGCGGCGCGCGCCCCTGCCGCCTGAGTGCCAGCGTGCCTCAGTCGAGGCCGCCTGCCTTGTTCAGTTGACGGCGGTCGCGCTTGGTCGGCCGCCCCTTGATGGTGGTGCCAGGCTCGCGGAACAGCTTGCGCTCCTCAGCCAGCTGCTCGCGGCGGGCGATGCTGGCCGGCGTTTCGCCATACAGCAAGCGCGCCACGGGCGCCGCGCCGCGCTTGTCGGACAGGCCCAGCACGGCCACTTCCCATGTCTCCGCGCCATTGTCGATGGCCAGCTCGTCGCCCACGCGCACGCTGCGCGCCGGTTTCACGCGCTCGCCGCCCACTTTGACCTTGCCCGTGTCGACAGCTTCGCTGGCCAGCGAGCGCGTCTTGAAGAAGCGCGCCGCCCACAGCCATTTGTCCAGCCTTACCGTTGTCATCTCGTTCATGCGTACTTGCCTACTGAAAAAATGCGCATCACCAGCCGGTACGCGAGGAACGCGGCTTCATAGCCGATGCGCCGGAAGCGGCCGATGTGCTTGAAATCGTCCTGGTGAATGACGATGCCGTCGGCCACGCCCTGCTCGATATGCTGGCGCAAGCTTTGCGCGAAGGCCACGTCCTTGATCACCACGTTCGCCTCTTGGTTCAGGAACAGGCTCAGCGCGTCAATATTGCTGGAGCCCACCGTCGCCCAGTCGTCGTCGACGACGGCCACCTTGGCGTGCAGCTGCGTCTTGCGGTATTCGACGATTTTCACACCGGCGGCCAGCAGTTTCGGATAAAACGAGTGCGCCACGGCATCTTGCATACGGAACTCGCCCACGCCGATCAGCAGCACCACGTCGACGCCCCGCTGGGCCGCCTGGGCCAGCGCGTGGCGCAGCTTGTGTCCGGGTGCGAAATACGGGTTGGCCAGCATCACGCTTTTGCGCGCCTGGCCCAGCGCCTGCAGGTAGGCGCGCTGGATGGTGCGGCGGTTGCGCAGGTTGTCGCGCACGACAAAGCCGGCCACGACGGGATTTTTCGCCAGCTCCTTGCTGACGACGCGCATCTTGCGGTACAGCTTGATACGCCGCACCAGATTCATCTTGCCCAATCGCGCCCACTGCGCCTGCACCTCTTCGTGGATGGCGTCGACCAGCGGCCCCTTCACCTGCACGGCAAAATCCCAGCGCGGCGCTTCCAGGCTGATGTTGTGATCGTAGTCGCAAAACATGTCGTCGTTGATATTGATGCCGCCCACCAGCGCGATTTCGCCATCAGCCACGCAGATCTTGCGGTGCGTGCGCGTGATGCCGCGCCGGAACCACGGGTTGAAGATGCGGTGGTGCACGCCAACCGCCTCCAGCTGCGCATGCATGGCGTTGACCCGGCGGTTGCCCGTGCCGAACCAGTCCGTGATCATGCACACGAGCACGCCGCGCGCGGCGGCACGCTTGAGGGCGTCGAGCACCAGGGTGCCCGTCGCGTCGTCGGCAAAGATATACGTTTCGAAATAGACTTCCGAGCGCGCACCGTCGATGGCCGCAATCAAGGCAGGGAAGTAATCGGTGCCGCAATACAGCAGCTTGATGTCGTTGTGGGCGATGAAATTGACTGTACGCATGCCGGCAGTCTACGCGAGTTTCAAAGCAGCAACGATCGGCGCGTGGTCCGACAGTTTTGCCCACAAGGTGCCATGCATCACTTGCGCGCCCTCCACGTGGAAACCGCGCACATAGATGCGGTCCAGGCGGAACCAGGGCAAGGCGGCGGGAAAGGTGCGCGCCGGCACGGGGATCGGCGTTTTCGTCTGGCGCCGCGCCAGGGTGCGCACCAGGTCGCCCAAGGCCGAGTTCGACGCGCGCTGGTCGAATACCTCGACCACGCCCAGCGCATTGCGCAGCTTGTCGCTGAGCGTGTTGCGCCAGTCGTTGAAATCGCCGGCAATGATGACGGGCTCGCCATCGGGCGCCGATTCCATCACGGCGTCGATCAGCGCCTGCGTCTGGCGGCCCCGTCCCGACTCGAACAGGCCCAGGTGGACGACATAGCAGTGCACGTCGGCCTGCGGCGTCTTGAGCACGCAATGCAGGATGCCGCGCTGCTCGTAGGCATGGTCGGAGACGTCGTGATTGGTTTGCGACGCGATGGGAAACTTGCTGAGCAAGGCGTTGCCATGGTGGCCGTGATCGTACACGGCATTCATGCCATACGCGGAATGGTGCTCGGCACCGGCAAAGAACTCGTGCTGCGACGCTTCCGGCCAATGCTTGTGGCCGTTTTTCTCGGCACCATAGCGGGCCGCATTGCGGTCATGCTTGCCTTGCACTTCCTGCAAAAAGACGACATCGGCATGAAACAGGGCGATCGCCTGTTTTAAAGCATGTACGCGGGGCAAGCCTCGCACGGAGGAGACACCCTTGTGAATATTATAAGTTGCTACGCGGATTTTCATGCATTGATTCTACTCCCAGACGGGCCCCGCGCGGCGCCAGCGTAGGTGCGCGTGCGCACCTACGGCAGCTTTATTTGCCTGCAGCCGACAGCAGCAGACTACTAGCGGCACTGATGCTGCCGACGATGGCGCCTGTCACCCACAAGCCCTTTATCAAACTGGGCGCGCTGCTCCAGCTGAACGGTCCGCGTCCGCCAGCGAAGAAACGCGGATGCAGCAAAAATCCCAGCATCAACAAGGGCAAGCCCGCCTGCGGAAAACTGGCATGCGGCTGCTCCGGGAAACAGACGGCATACAGGCTGCCCAACACCCAAGACAGGAATAGCACACTGATCATGCGCTGCCGTAAAGAAAGTTGAGACCAATTCAGCATGCCATCCTCTCGTCATCGCTGACGTTGTTATTCATATCAAAATGTTGCCGGGTAATCGTTCGCTATCGGGTGTTCAGGCCAGCATGCGTCCCACGCCCGCCGTCACGCTGACGAGCAGCGCCGTGATGCCGGCCGCCCAGACGATCTTGACCAGCAACGGTGCGCCGCGCCAGGCCACGGTGCGCTTGCCCTTGGCAAACGCGCCCGGGTGCAGCAGCCAGCCGATCGCCATCAGCGGCATGCCGATCGGCGGCGTGCGGCCAGGCACGGTGGAACTGAACAGCAGGAAGATAAAGCACAGGCAAAAAACGATGCCCAGGGTGCCCAGCAGTTTTTGCTGCGCAGTCAAATGTAACCAGTTCAACATGGAATGCTTTCTAGGAAAATCAGGTGGGACGCGCCAGGCCCGTCATGGCCGGCAATTGCAGAATCGCTTCCGCGTTGGACGACGAGAAACAGCGGTCGGCCGCCGCCAAGTACGGCAGCCACGCATATTGCAAGTGTTCGCGCGGGCTCAGGGTGATGGCGATGTCGCGCGGCACTTGCACGCTGAACACGTGCTCCGTGTTGCGCGTCATGCCGGGCGCATAGCGGTGGCGCCAGATCGGATAGATCTCGTACACATTCGACAATTTCCAGTCGCGCAGCACGATATCGTGTCCATCGGCAACGATGCCGGTTTCCTCGAACAGTTCGCGCGCGGCCGTCTGCAGCAGCGGTTCGTCGACGGCATCGACGGAACCCGTCACCGATTGCCAGAAACCGGGCTGGCCCGCGCGTTCGATGAGCAAGACGTCAAGGTCAGCCGTATGAATGACGACCAGCACGGAAACAGGGATTTTATGAGTCATATCAACAATGAAAAAGGCGCCACGACAGCGCCTTTTTTTGCATAGTGGATCAAACAGCGGCCGCCGGGGCAGCCGCATGCTTCATTACACTACTTTTGGCTCGGCGCTGCGCAAACGGATGTGCAGTTCGCGCAGTTGCTTCTCGTCCACTTCCGACGGCGCATGGGTCAGTAAGTCTTGCGCACGCTGGGTTTTCGGGAAGGCGATCACGTCGCGGATCGATTCGGAACCGGTCATCATGGTCACGATACGGTCCAGGCCGAATGCCAGGCCGCCATGCGGTGGCGCGCCGTATTGCAGGGCGTCGAGCAGGAAGCCGAACTTCAGCTGCGCTTCTTCGGCATCGATCTTCAGTGCGCGGAACACTTTCGACTGCACTTCTTCGCGGTGGATACGGATCGAACCGCCGCCCAGTTCCCAGCCGTTCAAGACCATGTCGTAGGCCTTGGCGATGCAGGCGCCCGGATCGCTTTCCAGCATGTCTTCATGGCCGTCTTTTGGCGCCGTGAATGGATGGTGGGTTGCCGTCCAGCGGTCCGCTTCTTCGTCGTGCTCGAACATCGGGAAGTCGACCACCCATAATGGCTTCCACACGTCTTCGAACAGGCCGGCTTTCTTGCCGAACTCGCTGTGACCGATTTTCACGCGCAGCGCGCCGATGGCGTCGTTGACGACCTTGGCCTTGTCGGCGCCGAAGAAGATCAGGTCGCCGTCTTGCGCACCCGTCTGCTCGAGGATCGTGGCCAGCACGTCGGCAGGCAGGAACTTGACGATCGGCGACTGCAAGCCTTCAGGACCCTTGGCTTTCTCGTTGACCTTGATGTAAGCGAGGCCCTTGGCGCCATAGATGGCGACGAACTGGGTGTAGGCGTCGATTTCCGAACGGGGCATGCTGCCGCCTTGCGGTACGCGCAGGGCAACCACGCGGCCGCCTTTCATGTTGGCGGCGCCGTTGAAGACCTTGAATTCGACCGACTTCATGACTTCGGTCAAATCGGTGAAGGCCAGCTTGACGCGCATGTCCGGCTTGTCGGAACCGTACAGGCCCATCGCTTCGGCGAAATCCATCACCGGGAACGGGTTCGGCAGGTCGATGTCCAGGGTGTTCTTGAAGACGACGCGGATCATGTCTTCGAACAGGTCGCGGATTTCCTGTTCCGTCAGGAACGAGGTTTCGCAATCGATCTGCGTGAATTCAGGCTGGCGGTCAGCGCGCAAGTCTTCGTCGCGGAAGCACTTGGTGATCTGGTAGTAACGGTCGAAGTTAGCGACCATCAACAGTTGCTTGAACAACTGTGGCGATTGCGGCAAGGCAAAGAAGCTGCCCGCGTTCACACGCGACGGCACCAGGTAATCGCGCGCGCCTTCTGGCGTCGACTTGGTCAGCATCGGCGTTTCGATGTCGATGAAGCCCAGCGCGTCGAGGTACTTGCGCACTTCCATCGTCACCTTGTAGCGCAGGCGCAGGTTGTTCTGCATTTGCGGGCGGCGCAGGTCCAGCACGCGGTGCGTCAGACGCGTCGTTTCCGACAGGTTGTCGTCGTCCAGCTGGAACGGCACAGGCACGGAAGGGTTCAGCACTTCCAGCTCCGAGCAGACCACTTCGATCTTGCCGGACTTCAGGTTGTTGTTGATCGTGCCTTCGATACGGTTGGTCACGACGCCCGTCACGCGCAGGCAGAATTCGTTGCGCACGGCTTCGGCGACCTTGAACATTTCCGCTTGTTCCGGGTTGCAGACGATTTGCACCAGGCCTTCACGGTCGCGCAAGTCGATGAAAATCAGGCTGCCGTGGTCGCGGCGGCGATGTACCCAGCCGCACAGGCTGACGGTTTGTCCCAGCATGGCTTCGGTAACGAGGCCGCAGTATTCAGTACGCATAGACATAAAATTCTCAGTTCAGGTTAGTGAGTGTTCAATCCGGCCACGTCCCGCATGGGACGCCTGCCTTTATTCTTTGGCTGCCGGGGCCGGTACAGCAACAACTTCCGCAGGCGCCACCACGCCCATCGAGACGATATATTTGAGCGCCGCATCGACGCTCATGTCGAGTTCGACGACATCGCTGCGCTTCATCATCAGGAAAAAGCCCGATGTCGGGTTCGGCGTCGTCGGCACATACACGCTGACAAAGTCGCCCACCAGGTGGTTCGCCGCATCGCCGCCCGGCACGCCCGTCAGGAAAGCGATGGTCCAGGAGTTCTGGTGCGGATATGGCACCAGCACGGCCTTGCGGAACGCATTGCCCGACGGGGAAAACAGGGTATCCGACACTTGCTTGACGCTCGAATACAGGGAATTGACGATGGGTATGCGTTGCAGCAATTTTTCCCACAGCTTCACCACGTAATTGCCGACCAGGTTATTCGTCAGCAAGCCCGTGAAGAACACGATCAGTACCGTCAATACCGTGCCCAGGCCGGGAATGGTGCTCAGCGCGGGAACCTTGTGGCCGAACCAGACGCTGGGCTGCGTACTGCCGGGCACCAGCAACAGCGACTGGTCCATCGTGCTGATCACCAGATTCAGGACCCAGGCCGTAATGGCCAGGGGCACCAAAATCAGTAATCCGGTAATAAAGTATTTACGCATCAGTTTCTCGGTAAGGGATCGTATCGGCGCGGCGCGCTTTCAGTCCGCTTTCGGCGCGGTTGCAGCCGGGGCGGGCGCTGGGGCTGCGGCAGGCGCGCTGTCGGCGGCCGGGGCAGGCTTGGCGTTATCGGCCGGGCCCGTCGGAATGGCCGTGGTGGGCGCCGTGCCGCCGCGGAAATCGGTCGCGTACCAGCCAGTGCCCTTCAATTGGAAACCGGCGGCCGTCAATTGTTTCTTGAAACTGGGCTTGCCGCACGACAGGCACACCGTCAGTACTGGATCGGAGATCTTTTGCAAGACGTCCTTGGCAAAACCACACTCGTCACAACGGTAAGCGTAAATCGGCATCTCTACTCCGAGAAAATCATCAAAAACCCTGAATTATAAAGCTTTTCCTTTGCCCTCAACGGAAATTGACCGGTCCGCCTCAGTCCGCCCGGCGGCGCCAGCTCATCCAGCGCTCCTTGCCGGCGAAGACGGCGATGGAATCATCGACGGCTTCGTCGGCCAGGCAGTCGAAATGCGGGGCCAGCAATTCCTGCAGTTTCTCCCGTGAAATACCAAATGGCGGTCCCTTGGCATTGTCGTCAAAGAAAAAGTAACCGGCCAGCATGGCGCCCGGCGCCAGCAGCTGCGCCCAGCGGGACGCCACCTGCGGCCACATCGCGCGCGGCATGGCGCACAAAAAAGCCCGCTCATAGATCAGGTCCAGCGGCGCTGCGGGCTGCCAGGCAAAGAAATCGGCTTCCACCACCTGCCCTGCCCGTTCGCCGACGACGGCGCGCGCAGCGGCCACGGCAGCCGGCGAAAAGTCGATGGCCGTGGCATCCCAGCCGTGATCGAGCATAAAGACCAGCTCATAGGCCGAGCCGCAACCGGGAATCAGGCAGCGCAGCGGCGCCGGGCTGCCGGCGACGAAGCTGCGCAGGCGCATGGGCACGCCGCCGTGGTCCCAGGGCGTGAATTGCTTCTCGAAACGCTCGTCCCAGAAGGCGGGCGAGAGCGGATCGCGGGTATTGAAGTCAGCCATCACTTACGTCCTCAGCCTTTAAAACGGCAGTTGATGCCAGCGCATGAACACTTGCAAGCCCAGCGCGCCGAGGGCGAAGGCGCCCACGAAATACACGATAAAGCTCAGCAAGCGGTTCGTCTGGCGTTGCTCCGCCAGCAAGGTTTTCATCAGTTCCACATCGTTTTCGCGCGGCTCGCCATGCACGGTCAAAGCCTGGTGCAGCAAGCGCGGCAGTTGCGGGAAGATGTGCGCATAACGGGGCGCTTCGGCACGCAGGCGCTCCATGAAGCCTTGCGGCCCCACTTGGTTGCTCATCCATTTTTCCAGGTAGGGCTTGGCCGTTTGCCACAGATCCAGTTCCGGGTCCAGCTGGCGGCCCAGGCCTTCGATATTGAGCAGGGTCTTTTGTAGCAGCACCAGTTGCGGCTGCACTTCCACATTGAAGCGGCGCGACGTCTGGAACAAACGCAGCAATACCTGCCCAAAAGAAATATCTTTTAGCGGACGGTCGAAGATCGGCTCGCAACAGGCGCGCACGGCCGCTTCCAGTTCATCGACGCGCGTGTCTTTCGGCGCCCAGCCCGATTCGATGTGCGCCTCGGCCACGCGCTTGTAGTCGCGGCGGAAGAAGGCGAGGAAATTTTGCGACAGATAATCCTTGTCGTAGTCGTTCAAGGTTCCCACGATGCCGAAGTCGAGCGCGATATAGCGGCCGAACGATTCCGGCGCGATCGACACGAGAATATTGCCCGGATGCATGTCCGCATGGAAAAAGCCGTCGCGGAACACTTGCGTGAAGAAAATCTCCACGCCATCGCTGGACAGCTTGCGCAAATCCACACCGGCCGCCACTAGGCGCTCGGTCTGCGACACGGGAATGCCGACCATGCGCTCCATGACGATGACGCTGCTGGAACAATAATCCCAGTGCATTTCCGGCACCAGCAGCAAGTCCGAGTTGGCGAAATTGCGGCGCAGCTGGCTGGCGTTGGCCGCCTCGCGCATCAGGTCCAGCTCGTCGTGCAGGTATTTGTCGAACTCGCCCACCACCTCTTTCGGCTTCAAGCGCTTGCTGTCGGCCCACAGGCGGCTGGTCCAGTCGGCGGCGATGTGCATCAGGGCCACATCTTCGTCGATCAGCTTTTTCATGCCTGGACGCAAAACCTTCACGGCCACTTCGCGCCCATCTTTCAGGGTAGCAAAGTGCACCTGGGCAATCGAGGCGGACGCCACCGGTTCGCGCTCGAAGTGGGCAAACAGCTGGTCCGGGTGGGCGCCCAGCGACTTGGTGATTTGCGCGATGGCCAGGTCGGAATCGAAAGGCGGCACGCGGTCTTGCAGGCGCGCCAGTTCTTCGGCGATGTCGAGCGGCATCAAATCGCGCCGGGTCGACAGCACCTGGCCGAATTTGACGAAAATCGGGCCCAGCTCTTCCAGCGCCAGGCGCAGGCGCAAGCCCCGTGGCGACGACAGGTCGCGCCAGAAAATCAGGGTGTCGATCAATTTGGCGGTGCGGGGAACTTGCAGACCAGAAATCGCTATCTCATCCAGACCGTACTTGATGGAAACACGGATGATTTTAAACAGGCGCAGGAATTTCAATATCATGTAGACAAATCCGGTGAGGAAGACTGCGGCTGGACGGCGGCGGCCGCCTTTTCCAGCCGGGCAAGGCGCTTGGCCAGGCGTTCGACGTCATCGCGCACGCGCGTCACGCCAGCGGAATACTCTTGCAGGGTAGAAGGACGGATCAGCATGGGCTGTTCGTCGAGAAAATATTCGGCCACGTTTTCCGCCAGCTTTTGCTGGCCCGTGCGCACAAACGCGGCGGCATCCTTGGCGCCGGCAACGAGGCGCGTGGCCAGCATGGGGCCGACGACCTTTTCCAGGTCGTGCTCGGCTTCCCAGCGCAAGCCCTTGCTCAATTGCGAAATCGCATTGGCAAACTCGGCATCGCCTTCGATCTTGACGTAGGAAAACGCCCGCTCGCGGTTTTGCAGGATCAGCGGCACATCGGACAATTTTACGCGAATGGTGACGTTGGCCGGCATGTCGGCCGGCGCCGCTTCCAGCATGCCGGCGCTGTCGACGCGCAGGCGCAGGGCCACGGCGCCCGTGTCGATGCAGGCCAGCTTGCCGGCGTGAACGGCCAGTTGCTGGCGCGCCCACGGCTCTTGCGCCAGCAAGTGGTTGATGGTTGCAATGACGGGCGTCATCAGGGAAAGGTCGGAAAGTGGTGCCATCATGTTGCGCGCTTCGCGCCCCCAAAAAGAAAAAACCGCCCGTAAAACAACGTGGGCGGTTTCGATCTTACCAGTTCAGCAGGAAATATCTGTTAAGCATCATGCATTCCGCATGGACTTAAGCCATTATTCAGCAAGTTTTTACAATTAATTCAATTGCTGGATGCCTGCCAGGACCCAGCCGCTATTGCCGCTGACGGGTTTCGACATATTCCACACTTCCGCGAACGGTTCCGCTGCCGCGCCCGGCGCCGAACGGATCAGGCCCACAAACTTCACGCTGGCCAGGTAATCGTTGACGCTCGTCTCGATGCCCAGCAGCTCGGCATCGATGGTGACGACATCGGTAAAGTCTGCCTGCGTGCCCCGCTCCTGGATTTGCATGCGCAGTTCCGCATACACTTCCGGCGACGTGAATTCGCGGATATCGTTGACGTCGGCCTTGTCCCAGGCCGCTTGCAGGCGAATGAAATTGCTTTTCGCGTGGCGCAGGAAGGCTTCCTTGTCGAAGTCGCTTGGCACGCCCCATGGCGCGGCAGCCGGCACCGGGACCGGGTCCGGCTTATCCAGGCCGACGCCGGACGAGACGGGCTGCAGCGGCGGCAGCGGTGGAATGCGCGAACCGATGTCAGGCACGTTGCCCGCTGGCGCAGGCTGGTTGCCGAAGCCGGCGAATGGTGCATTGCCGCTGCTGTTGCCAGCACGCTTGCCGCGCACCATGCGATAGATGAAGAAGACCACGCCGGCCAGCAAAGCCACCATCAGCAAGGTGCTGATCATGCTGGCCAGGGCGCCGCCCAGGCCGAAGTGCGACAGCAGCGCGCCCAGACCCAGACCGAGCAAGGCGCCGCCCAGCAAGCCCTTCCAGCGGCTCGGTGCCTTGGCGGCAGGTGCTGGCGCAGGAGCCGGCGCAGGTTGCGCCTGGCGTGGCGTGGCAGCCGGTGCCGGCGCTGGGGCCGGCGCGGGCGCCTGGCGGCTCACGCTTTGCGACTGACGGCCTATCGAACGGCCACCGCCCATGGGACGGGCCAGCGCCTCGCCCAGCATGGATACCGTGGTCGCGGCCAGCATCATGCCGACCATAAATTTCTTCAATTTCATTCCATCTCCTAAAATCACCAACGTTGATGCATTACATCTTGATACCGGTGTGCAAAGCGGCAATGCCTGCCGTCAAATTGTAGTACTGCACGCGCTCCAGGCCCGCCGTTTCCATCATGGTCTTCAGGGTTTCCTGGTCCGGGTGCATGCGGATCGATTCTGCCAGGTAACGATAGCTTTCCGCGTCGCCGGCGATTTTCTGCCCGAACCACGGCAAGACCGAGAACGAATACAGGTCGTACGGCTTTTGCAGGGGAGCGGCCACCTTGGAAAACTCCAGCACCAGCAGCTTGCCGCCCGGTTTCAGCACGCGGCGCATTTCCGCCAGCGCCACATCCTTGTGCGTCATGTTGCGCAGGCCAAAGGCCACGCTGACACGGTCGAAATAATTATCGGGGAATGGCAGTTTTTCCGCGTCACACAACATGGTGGGGGTGAGCAAGCCGCGATTCAAGAGGCGGTCGCGGCCCACGCGCAACATCGATTCATTGATATCGGTCAGCCAGACTTCGCCGGTAGGGCCCGCCTGCTTGGCAAACGCCTTCGACAAGTCGCCCGTGCCGCCGGCGATGTCGAGCACCTTGAAACCGGGGCGCACGCCCGCATTGGCAATGGTGAACGTCTTCCACAGACGGTGCAGCCCGCCCGACATCAAGTCGTTCATCACGTCGTATTTGGCAGCGACGGAATGGAACACCTTGGCGACTTCGCGCACTTTGTCGTCTTCTGCAACTGTTTTGTATCCGAAATGGGTCGTATTGGTCATGGTAGGCAGTCTGTTTGAACTTGGGAGCATTATACAAGCGGCAGGCGCATTTCCCCGTGACGCCGGAGAAGGTATTGCCTTTCCACTGCATTCGACGCGAGCATTGCCGCCCGGGCATACGCCGCCAGCGCCCCCTGCCGGTCGCCCTGGCGGCGCAGCAAGTCGGCCCGGGCCGCATGCAGATAATGCGATAGCGTCAGGCTGGGCAAGGCTTCCAGGCGATCGAGCCACGCCAGCCCGTGTGCGGCGCCATGCGCCATCGCACAGGCGATCACGGCATTAAGCAAGATCAACGGTTCCGGCTTGTGGCGCAGCAAGGCGCCGTACAGGGCGCTGATCTGGCGCCAGTCCGTCTGGCTGGCCGTGGGCGCTTTGGCGTGCAAGGCGGCAATCGCCGCCTGCAGCTGATATGGCCCTGGCGCGCGCGCCGGCAAGGCCAGTTCCAGCACGGCCAGTCCCTCGGCAATCAAGCCCCCCTGCCACAGGCGCCGGTCCTGCTCTTCCAGGGTCAGCAGATAGCCTTCAGGCGATAGCCGGGCCGGGCCGCGCGAAGCCTGCAGCAGCATCAGGGCCAATAGCCCCTGCACTTCGGGCTGGCCCGGTTGCAGGCTGTCGAGCAAGCGTCCCAGGCGCAGCGCCTCGGCGCACAGGTCCGCGCGCAGCAGGGTGTCGCCGCCGCTGGCGCAATAGCCTTCGCTGAACACCAGGTAAATCACGTGCAGCACCTGCGCCAGCCGTGGCTGCAATTCTTGTTCCGGCGGCAACTCGAACGGGATACGCGCTTCGGAGATCTTGCGCTTGGCGCGCAACAGCCGCTGCGACAGGGCAGCTTCCGCCACGCCGAAGGCGTGCGCGATCTCGCCCGTGGACAGGCCACACAAGATGCGCAGGGCCAGCGCCACCTGCGCCTCGGGCGCCAACGCGGGATGGCAGCAGATGAACAGCAGGCGCAGGCGGTCGTCTTCGATGGGCGGCGCTTCCACCGCCACGGCCGCAGTCAGGCTGCCTAGCTGGGCCTCGGCATCGCTGACGCTCTTGCCCGCCCGGCGCACGTGATCGAGGCCCGCATTGCGCGCCACGGAACTGAGCCAGGCGGCGGGATTATCGGGGATGCCCGTGCGCGGCCACAGTTCCAGCGCCTTGCGGCACGCTTCCTGTAACACATCTTCCGCCAGGCCCAGGTCGCCGAAACGCCGCATCAGGCCGGCCAGCACCCTGCCCCTTTCCTGGCGAAAGACGTGCTCGACGGCCGCAATGGCGTCGCCGGCCATCGTCAAGCCGTCACGGGCCGCACTTCGATGGTGCCCAGGGAAGCGGCAGGGCAACGCCCGGCCCAGGCCAGCGCCTCGTCCAGGTTGGCGCAGGCTAGCAGATAGTAGCCGCCCAGCTGCTCCTTGGTTTCCGCGAACGGCCCATCCGTGATGACGGGCTTGCCATTGCGCACCCGCACGCTGGTGGCGCTGCCCACGGGCGCCAGTTCGGCGCCCCCGCGCAGCACGCCTGCCGCCTCCAGCGCCTGCGTATAGCTGGCAAAGTCGGCCATCAGGCTGGCCATCTGCCCGTCTTCCATGGATTCATAGCGCGCCTCGTCGGCGTAGATCAGGATCATGTATTCCATAGTCTCTTCTCCAAAAGAAAAATGCCCGCAAGCGCGGGCATTCATACGACGAATGGATATGCGGCAATCCGACAAGCTTACCGCATTATTTTTCAGTTTAATGCTTATGCCCGCAGCTAGGGCCGTGGACGTGGCCGGAAGATTGCTTGACCGTCATGTCCGCCTTGGCGTCGCGGCCGCTGTCGCCGGGATAGCCGGCTGCCGCCAGCTGGTCCAGATAGGCTTGCCACAGCCTGTCTTTTTCCGCGCCCAGCTTGTACAAGTATGCCCAGGTGTACAGGCCGGAATTGTGGCCATCGCTGAAGGTGGGCTGCACGGCGTAGTTGCCGACCGGCTCGATGCCCGTGATGCCCACCAGGCGCTTGCCTAATTGCAAAGTTTCCTGGCCCTTGCCATGGCCCTGCACTTCGGCCGACGGCGAGTACACGCGCAGGTATTCGAACGGCAGCGCAAATTCGCTGCCATCGTCGAAAGCCACGTCGAGCACGCGCGACTGGTTGTGCACGGTCAAGCCGGTCGGTTGCGGTGTTGCTGCTTTTTCAGTCATGACGATGCTTTATGCGGATAAACGTTGAATGATGGCGTCGCGCAAGGCCGGCAACAGGGCGCGGCGCGCGGCCAGCACCTCGGGTGCCGTCTCGCGCTGCACGACAGCCCAGCTGGGGTTCGGGAAATGCGCGTCGTCGCGGTAGCGGGGAATCACGTGCCAGTGCACGTGCGGCGTCATGTTGCCGAAACTGGCCACGTTGACCTTTTCCGGCTGCATCACTTCACGCACGGCCAGCTCGACTTGCCACACGACTTCCATGACGTAGTTGCGCTCGCCAGGCGTCAAATCCGTCATTTCCTTGACGTGCTTGTTCCAGATCACGCGGCAAAAGCCGGGATAGGCGGCGTCATCGACGGCCACGACGGACAGGCGCTCGCTGCGCCACAGCAAGGCTTCACAGCCCTGCTTGTTGGCAAAGCCGTCCAGCAATGTGCACAGATCGCAGGTCACACCAGCACCCGTTCAATGCCGCCGTCATTGGCGCGTTTCACGTAATCCGGCATCCAGTTCTCTCCCAGCAAGTGTTTGGCGATCTCGACGACGATGTAGTCGGCCGTCGTGCCCGAATCGTCATTGTAGCGCGACAGGCCTTGCAGGCACGATGGGCAGCTGGTGAGGATTTTCACGTCACCGGTGAAACCGTCGCCGCGCAGCTTGTCGGCGCCCTTGACCATCTCTTCTTCCTTGCGGAAACGCACTTGCGTGGAAATGTCAGGGCGCGTGACGGCCAGCGAACCCGATTCACCGCAGCAACGGTCATTCTTCTCGATCTTGACGTTATCTACCGTGCTGATCAGGGAATTGATGGTCTTGCCCGATTCCTGCAGCTTCATCGGATTGTGGCATGGCTCGTGGTACATATAACGGGTGCCGTTGACGCCTTCCAGCTTCACCTGTTTTTCCAGCAGATACTCATGGATATCCATGATACGGCAGCCAGGGAAAATCTTCTCGAACTGATACGTGGCCAGCTGGTCGTAACAAGTGCCGCACGACACGAGCACCGTCTTGATGTCCAGGTAATTGAGCGTGTTGGCCATGCGGTGGAACAGGACGCGGTTGTCCGTCATCATCTTCTCGGCCTTGTCGAACTCGCCCGCGCCCCGCTGCGGATAACCGCAGCACAGGTAGCCCGGCGGCAAGACCGTCTGCACGCCCACTTCCCACAGCATCGCTTGCGTGGCCAGGCCCACTTGCGAGAACAGGCGCTCCGAACCGCAACCGGGGAAGTAGAACACGGCTTCCGTATCGGCCGTCGTCGTCTTCGGATTGCGGATGATCGGGATGACCTTGTCGTCTTCGATGTCGAGCAGCGCGCGCGCCGATTTCTTCGGCAGGTTGCCCGGCATTTTCTTGTTGATGAAGTGGATCACCTGCGCCTTGACGGGCGGCTTGCCCGTCGATGGCGGCGGCGCCTTGGTTTGCTTCTTGGCAAACTTCTTCAGCAAGTCGTGGCCCAGGCGCTGCGCCTTGTAACCCCAGCCGATCATGACCTTGCGCGTGGCATTGATGGTCACGGGATCGGTGGCGTTGAGGAACATCATCGTGGCCTTGGTGCCCGGATTGAAGCTCTTCTTGTCCATCTTGCGCAGCAAGTTGCGCATGTTCATCGACACGTCGCCAAAGTCGATGTTGACCGGGCAAGGCGTCACGCATTTATGGCAGACCGTGCAATGATCGGCCACGTCCTCGAACTCTTCCCAATGCTTGATGGAAATACCGCGGCGCGTCTGCTCTTCGTACAGGAAGGCTTCGATCAGGGACGAGGTCGCCAGGATCTTGTCGCGTGGCGAGTACAGCAAATTGGCGCGCGGCACGTGGGTCGAGCACACGGGTTTGCACTTACCGCAACGCAAGCAATCCTTGACGCTGTCGGCGATGGCGCCGATATCGCTTTGCTGCATGATCAGCGACTCGTGGCCCATCAGGCCGAACGATGGCGTGTAGGCATTGCGCAAGTCGGCGCCCATGCCCGGCAGATTCAGCAGTTTGCCCTTGTTGAAGCGGCCTTCCGGATCGATGCGCTGCTTGTAGCTGCGGAAGTCGCCGATTTCTTCTTCCGTCAAAAATTCCAGCTTGGTAATGCCGATACCGTGCTCGCCGGAAATGACGCCATTGAGCGAGCGGGCCAAAATCATGATGCGGCCCACGGCTTCGTGGGCGTCTTGCAGCATTTCGTAATTGTCCGAGTTGACGGGCAAGTTCGTGTGCACGTTGCCGTCACCCGCATGCATGTGCAGCGCGACGAACACGCGGCTACGCAAGATGCGCGCGTGAATCGCCGTCGCCTCGTCGAGGATTAGCTTGAAGGCGGCGCCGTTGAAGATCTGGCGCAGCTGGGCGCGGATTTCCTGCTTCCACGTGATGCGCACCGTGCGGTCCTGCACCACGTCGAACAGGGTGGCGTTCGGCTGCGTTTCCAGGCGTGCTTCGAACACGGGCAGCAAGCGCTCCATGCCCAGTTCGGCCAATTCAGCCTTCGCGTCGACCAGCGGACGGTCGAGCTGGGCCAGCAGATAAGTCCAGCGTGCCGTGACTTGCGCCAGCAACTGCTGCGCCTGCTCGGCGCGGTCGCCCAGCATTTCAGCATCATCGACGCGGTCGTCGGACGCATCGTCGCTCTTGCCGATTGGCAAGTTACCCTTGGCAAAGAACGCGCTCAGGGCGTCGGCCAGTTGCAGCTTGTTCTTGATCGACAGCTCGATATTGATGCGCTCGATGCCATCCGTGTATTCGCCCATGCGGTTCAGGGGAATCACGACGTCTTCATTGATCTTGAACGCATTGGTGTGCTTGGCGATCGCCGCCGTGCGGGCACGATCTAACCAGAATTTCTTGCGCGCTTCCGGGCTGACGGCAACAAAACCTTCGCCCACGCGGGTGTTGGCGATGCGCACCACTTCCGACGCCGCTTGCGCGACGGCGTTTTCATCGTCGCCGACGATGTCGCCAAACAGGGCCATCTTCGGCAACACGCCCCGCTTCGACTTGGTGGCGTAGCCGACGGCGCGCAGGTAGCGCTCGTCCAGATGCTCCAGGCCCGCCAGGCGGATGCTCGTGTATTGCTCGCCCTTGGCCGGCAAGCCGTCCAGGTAATCCTTGATTTCCACGATCGACGGGATCGCATCGCGCGCCTGGCCAAAGAATTCCAGGCAGACGGTGCGGGCGAATTTCGGCATCTTGTGCAAAATCCAGCGCGCCGACGTGATCAGGCCGTCGCAACCCTCTTTCTGGATGCCCGGCAAGCCGGCGAGGAATTTATCGGTGACGTCCTTGCCCAGCCCCTCCTTGCGGAACTTGCGGCCAGGAATTTCCAAAATTTCCGTCTTGAACGGCGCGTTCGGTTTTGTCGCGTCGCGCGTGCTCGGGTGGCGCCATTCCAGCTGGAAACGTGCCAGTGCGATATCGTGGATCTTGCCCAGGTTATGGTCGAGGCGGGTGACGTCGAGCCAGTCGCCGTTCGGATCGACCATGCGCCACGAGGCCAGGTTGTCCAGCGCCGTGCCCCACAGCACGGCTTTCTTGCCGCCCGCATTCATGGCGACGTTGCCGCCGATGCAAGAGGCGTGCGCCGAGGTCGGATCGACGGCGAACACGAAACCGGCCTTTTCCGCCGCTTCCGACACTTTGTTCGTGATCACGCCCGCGCCCGAATTGATCGTCGCGTATTCGTGGCTCAATCCCGGCAAGACCGTCATTTCCACGGCGCCCAGGGTGATGAGTTTTTCCGTGTTGATGACGGCCGACATCGGCGTCAGCGGAATCGCGCCGCCCGTGTAGCCGGTGCCGCCGCCACGCGGGATGATGGTCAGCCCCAGCTCGATACAGCCTTTGACGAGGCCGGCCATTTCCTCTTCCGTGTCGGGTGTGAGCACGACGAACGGATATTCCACGCGCCAGTCGGTGGCGTCCGTCACGTGCGACACGCGCGTCATGCCGTCGAAGCGCACATTGTGTTTTTCCGTGTAGCGGCCCAGCACCTTGACCGTGCGCTTGCGCAAGTCGTAGGTCTTGCGGAATTCGTCGCCAAAGTCGGCCACTGCCTTGCTGGCCGCCTTCAGCAGCAACTCCACATTGGCGCTGCGCGCCTTGGCCACTTCCGGCGCTTCGCCAGCCGCCAGCGCGTCGCCGCCGGCCGCATCGATGGACAGGCGGCGCTTGTCGACTTCGGCCAGGCGGTGATGCAAGGCATCGATCAAGCCCTGGCGGCGCTTCGGATTGTCGAGCAAGTCATCCTGCAGGTAGGGATTGCGGCGCACGACCCAGATATCGCCCAGCACCTCGTACAGCATGCGGGCGGAACGGCCCGTCTGGCGGGCGCCGCGCAGCTCGTCGAGCAGGCGCCAGGAGTCCTCCCCCAACAGGCGTATGACGATCTCGCGATCGGAAAACGACGTGTAGTTATACGGGATTTCGCGCAGGCGGCTTGCTGCGGGACCATTCGGCGTTTCTGCCAGTAAAGCTTGGATTTGTGCGGGAGCGTTCATGGAGTGTGGTGACGATATAGACTGGACCCTAAAGGGCCATTTTATCTTATTGCGCCGCACCATGCGGGAACAGCCTTATGCCGCCCAAGGTTTAAGCACCTCATCCGCCCCCATAGCAAATATGGAAAAGCCTTCTTTTACGCGAATAAAAAACCAGTTTCCATGATTTTTTGACGCAAAAATGCCAAGAATCGGACTCTATTGCAAACTATCGACCTGCCCAAAAATGGGGCAAACTGGCGTTGCAGGCAGTCCCATTCAGGCCAGCATCTGGCCGATCCGGTGCCATACGCCATCGGGCACGTACAGCAGCAAGCCCGTCATGGTCAGGTAGCGCGCGCACTTGCCGACGGCCATGTAGGCCACGCTGGGCCAGAACGGCAGCTTGAGCCAGCCAGCCAAAGTGCACAGCGGGTCGCCCACGAGCGGCAGCCAGGCCAGCAGCATGGTCTTGGCGCCATAGCGGGCCAGCCAGCGGAACCAGCGCGTGTCGCGCTCCTTGGCAAACGCCTGCTTGGCCCGGTAGCCGAGCCAGTAGTCGACGATACCGCCCAGGGTATTGCCCAGGGTGGCCACGCCGATGGCGGCCCAGAACAGCGCGGGATTGGCCTTGATGACGGCAAACACGGCCGGCTCCGAGCCGAGCGGCAGCAAGGTGGCGGAAATAAAGCTGATCAGAAAGACCGATGTCAGCCCGACTTCCGGTGCTGCGATCAGCTGCAGCAGCCAGGCGATTGCGGATTCGATCATGGAACACTTCGCGATGCAGTAAGGCTCTCCATTATAATGAAGAGCAGCCTGGGCGCCGCACACATCGCGCCGGCCGGCAAAGGCATACCCGCCCGCAGTTCCACAGAGCATTATTGTCGCCAGGCTATCCGCCGCGGCGCCGCCGCTATCGACAGACACGCTCCAGACCCTTTCTGGCCCAGAATCACTTGCTTGCAGACTATGAACATCGACTACCTCAAGAAAATCCTGACCGCCCGCGTCTATGACGTCGCCACCGAAACGCCGCTGGAACTGGCCCCTGCCCTGTCGCAGCGCCTGAACAACCAGATTTACTTCAAGCGCGAAGACATGCAAAGCGTGTTCAGCTTCAAGATTCGTGGCGCCTACAACAAGATGTCCAAGCTCAGCGAAGCGGAACGCAAGCGCGGCGTGATTTGCGCCTCGGCCGGCAACCATGCCCAGGGCGTGGCCCTGTCCGCCGCGCGCATGGGTTGCCGTGCCGTCATCGTCATGCCGACCACCACGCCGCTGGTAAAGGTCGAGGCGGTCAAAGGACGCGGCGGCGTGAACGTGGAAGTGGTGCTGCACGGCGAGTCCTACACGGATGCCTACAACCATGCGCTGACCCTGGAAAAGGAACAGAAGCTGACCTTCGTGCACCCGTTCGACGATCCGGACGTGATCGCCGGCCAGGGCACGATCGGCATGGAAATCCTGCGCCAGCACGCCGGCCCCATCCACGCCATCTTCGCGCCCATCGGCGGCGGCGGCTTGATCGCCGGCATTGCCGCCTACGTGAAACAGATTCGCCCCGACATCAAGATCATCGGCGTGCAAAGCGTCGATTCGAACGCCATGGCCCGCTCGCTCAAGGCCGGCGAACGCGTCACCCTGAACGACGTGGGCCTGTTTGCCGACGGCACGGCCGTGCGCCTGGCTGGCGAGGAAACCTTCCGTCTCGTGCAGGCGTATGTCGATGAAATCATCACGGTCGACACGGACGCCATCTGCGCCGCCATCAAGGATGTGTTTACGGATACGCGCAGCATTCTGGAGCCGTCCGGCGCGCTGGCCATCGCCGGCGCCAAAGCCTATGTGGAACGGGCCAGCCTGACCAAGCACCCCGTCAACAATGAAACCCTGGTCACCATCGCCAGCGGTGCGAACATGAATTTCGACCGGCTGCGTTTCGTCGCGGAACGGGCTGAACTGGGCGAATTCCGCGAAGCCGTGTTTGCCGTCACCATGCGCGAACAGCGGGGCAGCTTCAAGCGTTTCTGCTCGCTCATCGGCGCGCGCAACGTGACGGAATTCAATTACCGCATCAGCGATGAAAAAGCCGCGCACGTATTCGTCGGCATCCAAATTGCCGACCGGCATGAGTCGAGCGTGCTGGCGAAAACCTTCGAGGAACACGAATTCAAGACCCTGGACTTGACCCACGACGAACTGGCCAAGTCGCACATCCGCCATTTGGTGGGCGGCAAGAGCCGACTGGCCCAGGACGAGTTGCTGTACCGCTTCGAATTCCCCGAGCGCCCCGGTGCGCTGATGCGTTTCCTCGACAGCATGGCGCCGAACTGGAATATTTCCCTGTGCCATTACCGCAGCCAGGGCGGCGACGTGGGCCGCATCCTGATCGGCCTGCAAGTGCCGCCCGATGAAATGGGCGAGTTTGCCCGCTTCCTCGATACCCTCGGGTACCGCTATTGGGATGAGAGCAGCAATCCTGTGTATAAATTATTTTTGGGGTAATCACCCCAATTGCAAATGCTGGGGTCCGACCCGTCGGGTCTGACCCCTGTCCTTGCCGTTGGGCTGAAATAGGCTACCATGCGTCCTTGACTGAATTCACGCCACACGACCATGACCACCACCAACGATCTCGCCGAACAATCTCCCCTGGGCAAAAGCTCCGCCTACCGCACCGATTACGCGCCGGAATTGCTGTTTCCGATTCCGCGCCAGGGCAAGCGCGACGAGCTGGAACTGCGCGGCACTCTGCCCTTCTTCGGCCTCGATATCTGGAATGCGTATGAACTGTCGTGGCTGAACCAGCGCGGCAAGCCGCAGGTGGCCATCGCCAAGGTCAGCGCGCCGGCCGATTCGCCGAACATCATCGAGTCGAAATCGTTCAAGCTGTACCTGAACTCGTTCAACCAGACCAAGCTGGACAACCCCGAAGCGCTGCTGGCCCTGCTCAAGCAGGATTTGTCGAACGGCTTCGGCGCGCCCGTGCAAGTGGAACTGACCTTGCAGGAAGATTTCGGCAAGCTGAAAATGGGCGAATTCGACGGCGTACTGCTCGACCGCCTCGACCTGGAAATCACGCAATACACGCCTTCGCCGCTGCTGCTGAAAGCCGCCCTGAATGAAGCGCCCGTGGAAGAAAAACTCGTCTCGCATTTGCTCAAATCAAATTGCCTGGTGACGGGTCAGCCAGACTGGGGCAGCGTGCAGATCGAATATGCGGGGCCGCAGATCGACCAGGAAAGCCTGTTGCGCTACCTGATCGGCTTCCGCGAGCACAATGAATTCCACGAGCAATGCGTGGAGCGCATCTTTGTCGATATCTTGCGTCAGTGCAAGCCGCAAAAACTGTCCGTGTATGCGCGCTATACGCGCCGCGGCGGCCTCGATATCAATCCATGGCGCAGCAATTTCAGCACGGGTACGATGCCGGGCAATCTGCGCAATGCGCGCCAGTAACACCAGACACCACCACGCAACCATGCCAGCAGGAATGTTGGCTGTGTTTTAAAACAACGTTGCAGTAGTGCCGCAGAGCATGTCACAGACGCTGAAAAATCGGAAAATCGGCATTCGGCGGCGGAAAAACCGGCGCGCGCCGTGTTTTTAATCAAGAAATAGCCGATACACGCCGATGTTATTTTTTTGCTAAAATGATGGCCACGTGGGCTGTAGCGCCCACTGCGCCCGCAGCGGGCGTATACTGTTGAGAATTGGCGTTACAGGCCGCCGAAACAGGCCTATAATTCGGCTCGCAAGCCCTCTGCGCATTGCACCATTTCATTGAGTGTCATGACTAATCTTAGCAAAATATTATCCCTCGAAAACGTCCTGCTGGACCTGGAAGTCTCCAGTAAAAAGCGCGCCTTCGAGCAAGCCGGCCTGATCTTCGAAAACAATTACGGCATCGCCCGCTCTACCGTTTCGGACAATCTGTTTGCCCGTGAACGCCTGGGCTCGACGGGTCTGGGCCATGGCGTGGCCGTGCCGCATGGCAGAGTCAAGGGCAGTAAAACCTTGAAATCGCCGCTGGGCGCCTTCGTGCGCCTGGCCGAGCCGATTCCCTTCGAATCGCCCGATGGCAAGCCCGTCAATCTGCTGTTTTTCCTGCTGATTCCTGATCATGTCACTCAGCAACATCTGGAAATCCTGTCGGAAATCGCCGAAATGTTTTCCGACGATGCCTTCCGTACGGCGCTGGCCACGGATCCGGAACCGAAATCCGTGCATTCGCGCATCGTCAATTGGCAACCCAGTCTGCAAGCGGCGGGTTAAACTTCAGGTATTCCTCCACTCCTGAAGAAGACTGCCATGTTGCAAACGCCGCTGACGATACAACGCCTGTACGACGATAATCGTGAAAGTCTGCAACTGGGCTGGTTCGCCGGCTTCCCCGGCGGCGAGCGCCTGATCTCGGGCGACGTCTCGTCGGCCGCCGACCAGGTCGGCCACTTGAACCTGATCCATCCGGGCCGCATCCAGGTCTTCGGCCACCAGGAAATCAATTACTACCAGCGCCTGAAGGTCAATACGCGTACCCACGTGATCGGCGAGCTGATCGCCGGCGGCCCGCCCGCGCTGATCATCGCGCAAGGGCTGGAAACGCCGCCCGACATCCTCGCCATTTGCGACGAGCAAAACATTCCCCTGTTCTCCACCCCGTTGCCGGCCGCGCAAGTGATCGACTTCCTGCGCGTCTACCTGTCCAAAAAACTGGCGCAGCGCATCATCATGCATGGCGTGTTCATGGACGTGCTGGGCGTGGGCGTGCTGATCACCGGCGATTCGGGCCTGGGCAAGAGCGAGCTGGGGCTGGAACTGATTTCGCGCAGCCACGGCCTGGTGGCAGACGACGCCGTCGAATTCTCGCGCATCGCGCCGAACATGATCGAAGGGCGCTGCCCGCCCCTGCTGCAAAACCTGCTGGAAGTACGGGGCCTGGGCTTACTCGACATCAAGGCCATCTTTGGCGAAACGGCCGTGCGCCGCAAGATGCGCTTGAAACTGATCGTGCATCTCGTGCGCCGCAACGCGCTGGAAGAAGAAGTCGAGCGCCTGCCCTTCCTGTTCCCCACGGAAGACGTGCTGGGCCTGCCCGTGCGCAAGGTCGTCATCCCCGTCGCCGCCGGCCGCAACATCGCCGTGCTGCTGGAAGCGGCCGTACGCAATACCATTTTGCAACTGCGCGGCATCGATACCTTGCAGGAGTTCATGGAACGGCAACGACTCGCCATGAGTGGCGATTAATGTTGCCAAGGAGTTCGCCCTTGCAAGGGCGAACCGTTACGCAGGCACGCAGCAGTGCTGCGTGAATCCCCTGCTGCACCAACGACTCGCCATGAGTGGCGATTAATGTTGCCAAGGAGTTCGCCCTTGCAAGGGCGAACCGTTACGCAGGCACGCAGCAGTGCTGCGTGAATTCCCTGCTGCACCAACGACTCGCCATGAGTGGCGATTAATGTTGCCAAGGAGTTCGCCCTTGCAAGGGCGAACCGTTACACAGGCACGCAGCAGTGCTGCGTGAATTCCCTGCTGCACCAACGACTCGCCATGAGTGGCGATTAGCAACGTAGGTCGGATTAGCGGGGCCGCCGAGGCGGGGCAAGGCCCCGCGTAATCCGACAACATGATTGACGTATGCAGCAAAGAAATACCACAGTCTAAATTGCAATAATTTGTAAAGATAATTGCCTTGGAGCAGAGTGCCGATCTTTATTGTATGATCGGGCTATGCATATCGTCCTTATCACCGGAATATCCGGCTCCGGTAAATCCGTCGCGCTCAATGTGCTGGAAGATACCGGCTACTATTGTGTCGACAACCTGCCACCGGCCTTGCTGCCCAGCCTGGTGCAAACCCTGCTCGACGAAGGTACACCGCAACTGGCCGTCGCCGTCGATGCGCGCAGCGCCGAGTCGCTCGTCAGCCTGCCGCACAATGTGGCGCTGCTGCGCGACCAGGGACACGACGTCAAGGTCATGTTCCTGACGGCCACCACGCATTCGCTGGTGGCGCGCTTCTCGGAAACGCGGCGCAGCCATCCGCTGTCGCACGAATTGCGTCCGAACCAGAATCCGGCCAGCCGCCGCACCCTGATCGAGTGCATCTCGGAAGAGCGCGAACGCCTGTCGGCCATCGAACAGCTGGGCCACGTGATCGACACGTCCGAACTGAGCGCCAACAAATTGCGTGCCTGGATCAAGGATATGATCGCTTCCGAACGCGCACCGCTGACCCTGTTCTTCGAATCGTTCGCCTTCAAGCTGGGCGTGCCGCTGGACGCCGATTTCGTCTTCGACGTACGGGCCTTGCCTAACCCGTATTACGACCTGGCGCTGCGCCCGCTCGATGGCCGCGACGCGCCCGTGATCGCCTTCCTCGACGCACAGCCGAGCGCGCTGGAACTGCTGGCCGACATCCGCGCCTTCATCGAGAAATGGCTGCCGTCATTCAAGTCCGACAACCGCAGCTACCTGACAGTGGCCCTCGGTTGCACGGGTGGCCAGCACCGCTCCGTGTACATGGCGGAACGACTGGCGCAATACTTCGGCCCCAACGAGCGCGTGGTCTTGCGCCACCGCGAACGTAGCTAGTTAATTCAGGTGGCGCAGCGGATGCGCTGACGCCGGCCAGACCGGTGCGAAGAAACGCGCCACCATGGCAGCATCGACCTCGTACAGGCTTGATGGGTTCCAGCGCGGCGCATTGTCCTTGTCGACCACCAGCGCACGCACGCCTTCGAGCACTTCGCCATGCTCGAAATTGTGGCGCACCACCGTGCGCTCCAGACGCAGACAATCGGCCACGCCCAAGTGAGCCCCGCGCTGCAGCAATTCCAGAGTTACCGACATCATCAAAGGCGAGCGCAGGCGCATGGCCGCCAGCGCCTTGCTGGCGAACGCGCTGTCGTCCTGCGCCAGCGAGGCCATGATGGCCGCCACGGAACCCGCGCCGAAGTGACGGTCCAGCGCCACGCGCGCCGCCGCCAGCGAGGAGATACCCGCCTCGGCCTGGAACGGCGCCGCCAGCGCCTTGATGGCCACCGGCAAGGCCTCGCCCGGCGTCGATTCGAACAGGGCCAGCAGCGCCCCCATCTGCGCCTCGGGCAGGTAGACATCGGCCAGGTCCGTGTACAGGGCGTCGGCCGCGTTGATCGTCAAGCCCGTCAAGCCCAGGTACAGGCCCAGCTGGCCGGCCAGCCGGGACAGGAAATAACTGCCACCCACATCGGGGAACAAGCCAATATTAACTTCCGGCATGGCCATGCGTGTGCGGCCCGTGACGATGCGCAAGCGGTTGCCGGGTCCGGCTTGCGCCACGCCCATGCCGCCGCCCATCACCACGCCATCCATCACGGCGATATACGGTTTCGGATAGAAATGAATCACATGATTTAACGCGTATTCTTCCGTAAAGAAATCTTCCAGCAAGGCGCTGCCGCCTTGCGGCGTGGCCAGGCCCGCATCGTAGAAGAAACGGATGTCGCCGCCGGCGCACAGTGCTTTCTCGCTGCTCGAGCGGATCACGACGGCGTCCACCTGCGGATCGTCGCGCCAGGCCAGCAGGACAGCGCTCAGGGCGCGCACCATCTCCAGCGACAGGGAATTCAAGGCTTTCGCACGGTCGAGCACGATATGGCCCGTGCGGTTGCGGATGGAGGTCTGGACGAAGTCGTTCATGGCAGGCGTGAAAGAAGTGAAAGTACAAACATTCTAGCGCCTGCGCGGGGAACATTGCGTTCAAAAGGTCCAGGCGCAAAAAAGGGCGCAATGTGCGCCCTTAGTTGATCACAACTGCTGGAAGCGGGTGGCCTTAAACGGCGACGACGGCGTCTTCCTCGGAGTTGTCTGGCAGATGCTTGATCGCCTCTTTACCGTGCCCTTGCACTTTGGTTTTGTATTTCATCACTTGCCTATCGAGCTTGTCGATCAGGGCATCGATCGCGGCATACAGGTCTTGTGCCAGGCTTTCCACATAGACGGTTTTGCCACTTAAACGCAGGTTGACTTCGGCCTTTTGACGTTTTTCTTTCTCTTTGAGGTTATCCACGGTCAGAATCACGGCGATATCGATAACTTGATCGAAATGACGTTTCACGCGTTCCAGCTTCGTTTGTACGTATTCACGGATGGCTGGTGTCACTTCGAGATGATGTCCGCTGATGGTGAGATTCATACACACTCCTAAAGATGATCGGGTTCGTGCGGTCCATCCTATCCGGCCCGCAGAGGAACCGAAAAAAACTTACAAACACTTACGCAGGCTCACTGGCGGAATTTTCAACGCTTCCCGGTATTTGGCAACAGTACGTCGCGCAATCACCATGCCTTGTTCCCCCAGCATGTCCGCAATCTTACTGTCGGATAAAGGATTTTTAGGGTCTTCTGCTCCTGTCAGTTGCACGATCAATGCCCGTATCGCCGTCGATGACGCTTCGCCCCCCGCTTCGGTGGCGACGTGGCTACCAAAGAAATATTTCAACTCGAACATGCCGTGCGGGGTCAGCATGTACTTTTGAGTTGTTACCCGCGAGATAGTACTCTCGTGTAAACCCAGTGTATCAGCTATTTCACGGAGCACAAGGGGGCGCATGGCAACGGCCCCATGCGAGAAAAAGTTCTTTTGTCTTTCTACTATCGCCTGTGCCACGCGCAAAATCGTGTCGAAACGCTGGCGCATATTCTTGATCAGCCACTTGGCTTCCTGCAACTGTGCGCCCATGGCGCCCTCGCCCTTGCCCTGCTTGAGCAAGTTGGCATACATGGCGTTGATGCGCAGGCGCGGCATGACGTCGTTGTTCAGGGTCACTTGCCAGCCATTGCGCGCGCGCTTGACGACGACGTCGGGCACCACATAATCGGACACGTCCGAGGCGAACACGGCGCCCGGATGCGGATTGCACTGGCGAATCACCGTCTGCGCTTCGCGCAAGTCTTCATCGTCGCAATCAAGGGCTTTTTTCAGCTTGTTGAAATCGCGCTGGGCAAACCAGGCCAGGTGCTTTTCCACGATGACGAGGGCCATGCGCCGCGTCACCATGGCGATGTGCGGCAAGCGCTTGATCTGCAGCGCCAGGCATTCGGACGCATTGCGCGCGCCCACGCCGGGCGGATCGAAACTTTGCAGCAGCGACAAGGCCGTGCGCATCTCGTCGGCGTCGATTTCCAGCTCTTCCGGCAGGCGCGCCAGGATGTCGTCGAGCGACTCTTCCAGGTAGCCATTGTCGTCGAGCGCGTCGATGATCAGCTCGACCAGCGCACGGTCGCGCAACTCAAGCACCGTCACGCGCATCTGCTCCATCAGGTGTTCGCGCAGGGTGCAGTGATGGGCCTCGAGTTGCGGGCGGGAATCTTCGTCGTCGGGCGCCTTGCCCCGGCTCGCCTCGCTCCAGTCGCTGTCGCCGCCATCCGCGGCGGCCGGGCCCTCACCCGCCTCGCCGTCAAAGGTTTCCGCTTCGGCCGGCGCGGCAGGCGCCTCCTGGCCTGGCGGCTGGGGCGGCGCTTCGGCCGGCGCGGCCGTGGAACTCAAGGCCCCGTCGGACAGCAGGCGCAGCGAACGGTCGAGCGGATCGTCGAGGCGCTCGAGCAGGGGATTGTCCGTCAACAGTTGCTCGAGTTCCTGGTGCAATTCCAGGGTCGACAATTGCAACAGGCGTATCGATTGCTGCAACTGCGGCGTCAGTGCCAGGTGCTGCGAAGTGCGCAGCTGCAATGATTGTTTCATTGGCTTACATGCGGAAGTGTTCGCCCAGATAGACCCGGCGTACCGACTCGTTCGCGATGATGTCGTCGGGGCGTCCCGACGCCAGTACCGAGCCCTGGTTGATGATGTAGGCACGGTCGCAAATACCCAGCGTCTCGCGCACATTATGATCGGTGATCAGCACGCCGATATTGCGCTCCTTCAAGAAGCGCACGATGCGCTGGATCTCGATCACGGCGATCGGATCGACGCCGGCGAACGGCTCGTCGAGCAGCACGAAACGGGGATCGGTGGCCAGCGCGCGGGCGATTTCCACGCGGCGGCGCTCGCCGCCCGACAGGGACAAGGCCTGGTTCTCGCGCAACTTTTCAATCTGCAAATCGGCCAGCAGTTTATCCAGGCGCTCCTCGATCTCGGCCTTCTTCAAAGGACGGCCTTCGACGGTCTGGATTTCCAGCACGGCGCGGATATTGTCTTCCACCGTCAGCTTGCGGAAGACGGACGCTTCCTGCGGCAGATAGGACAAGCCCATCTGCGCGCGGCGGTGGATCGGCAGGCTGGAAATGTCCACGCCGCTGATGTCGATGCTGCCGCCGTCCGACGGCACCAGGCCGACGATCATGTAGAACGAGGTGGTCTTGCCGGCGCCGTTCGGGCCCAGCAAACCCACCACTTCGCCGCATTCGACTTGCAGCGAGACATCATGCACGACTTGCCGCTTGCCATAGGTTTTTTGCAGACCGCGAACGATCAGGGTGCTGCCGCAACGAGTATTGTCCATTATTTCTTTCCTGGCACAGGCGTGGCCGGCGCTTTCTCCGCTTCCGGCGCCTTGGTCTTCGGCTGGATCACCATGCGCACGCTGCCGCCATCGGAAGTGCTGGTGCCGCTGTCGGAATTTTCCATCTTGAATACTTCCTTGCGGCTGTCATACGAGATGAAGGCGCCATTGGCCACGTCGGTTACTTTCGTGCCTTCCAGACGCGTCAGCTTGGCCTTGGAAAACAGTTTCACCACTTCCGTCTTGTTGTCGTATTCCACGCGCTCCGCTTCGCCTTCGACCCACAGGTCGCCCGCGCCATCGCGCTTCTGGCGGAACGTGGCCAGCTTGCCGGGATCGGCCCAGAAGGTGATGAACTGGTAGCCTTGCGGGTCTTCCGTGATCAATGCCCGGCCCGCCTTCATGGTCAGGGTGCCCTTGACCAGCACGACGTCGCCCGTCAGGGTACGCACCTGCTTGACGTCATCGACGTGGCCGCTGCGTGCCGTGATGACGGCTTCCTTCTCGGAATCGGCTTTCTCGGCATGCGCCACGCCCATGATGGCCAGCGAAAATACGGTCAACAGCAAGATGTTCTTCATAGTATGGTTTCCTTGTTTCATTCTGTCATTTTGCCGCCGCGGCAGGGCGCGGTTTCGGCGGGAGGACCATGCGCAGCGCATTCTGCACTTCCACCACGCCCGTGGCGTTATTGGCTTTCATGCCGATGCCATTGAGGCGCGAAGTCCCCGTCAGGATATCGACAGGCACGTCCGTTTCCATTCTTTCCTCGTCCGGAAACACCGTCAGCGCTTCCGTCCTGACCGTCAGGTTCTGCGCCTTCGGACTGGCCGCGCGGTCGATCACGACCTTGCGGTGCAGTTGCAGCCGGGTATTGTCCTGGTCGATATGCGCCAGTTCCGCATTCATGTTCAACGGCGGCATGCCGGGCGTGAGCTTGCGCACGAAGGGCTGGTCGATATCGGACGAATCGTCGGCCGGATAATGCGTGAGCTTGGTGCCCGACACGATATAGCTGGGCTTACCCGTCAAATCCATGCGCACCAGGCTGAAATTGGTGATGAAATAATCGGGCTCATCCAGATGCTTGCTGGCCTTGATGTCCTGGCTGTTCTTGTTCATCACTTCGAGCAGCCAAAAGCTGGCCAGCGCGACAACAACCGCACCCAGCAAGGTAAAAATCGTGCGCCAGCGATGGGCGCCTCCTGGCTTACGCATAGGATTTCACTCTTTCCAATATCACTGGCGGCAAGGTGCGCCTCACTCCAGGAACGGCGCCATGACGCGCGCATAGTTGTCCTGCGCGCGCAGCAGGAATTCGCAGATCTCGCGCACCGCGCCGCGGCCGCCGCCGGCCTGCGTCACATGGTGCGCCAGGTCCAGCGCTTCCGGACGCCCGCCCGGCACACTGACGGCGAAACCGACGCGTTTCAGGATGGGCGCATCGATGACGTCGTCGCCGATATAGCCGCATTGCTCTTCCGTCAAGCCCGTCAGCGCCAGCAGTTCGCGAAACGGCGTCAGCTTGTCGTGGCCGCCCTGGTGCACATGGGTAATGCCCAGGTCTTGCGCGCGGCGTGCCGTAATGGCCGAGCGGCGCGCGCTGATAATGGCCGTCTGCACGCCCGATTCCTGCAACAGCTTGATGCCCAGGCCATCATACACATTAAACGTTTTCATCATCTCGCCATCGGGGCCGAAATGCAGGCTGCCGTCGGTGAGCACGCCATCGACGTCAAAGATCATCAGTTTGACCTTGGCCGCACGTGCCAGGTTGTCCGCTACGCTGTCCATCAGATCACCTTCGCTTGCGTCAGGTCATGGATATGCAGCGCGCCCACCAGCTTGCCGTCGGCATCGACGACCAGCATCTGGTTGATGCGGAACTGCTCCATCACGGCCACGGCATCGACGGCCAGGCGTTCGGGCGCGATGCTGCGCGGCTGCGCATGCATGACGTCGCGGATCGCCACTTGCGTGAAATCCTGCACGCGCTCGAACATGCGGCGCAAGTCGCCATCCGTAAACACGCCCACGGGGCGGTTGTCCGCGTCGACGACGGCCGTCATGCCCATGCCCTTCTTCGTCATTTCTTCCAGCGCCTGCAGCAGGGATGCCTCTACCGGCACTTTCGGCACCCTTTCGCCGCTGCGCATGACGTCATGCACATGCGTGAGCAGGCGGCGACCCAGGGCGCCGCCAGGGTGCGAGCGGGCGAAATCTTCTTCCTTGAAGCCGCGCAAGTCGAGCAAGGCCACGGCGATCGCGTCGCCCAGGGCCAGGGTGACGGTGGTGCTGGCCGTCGGCGCCAGGTTCAGTGGGCAGGCTTCTTTCTCAACAGAAATATCCAGGTGCACATCGGCCAGCTGGGCCAGGCTGGAATTCGGTTTGCCCGTCATGGAAATCAGTACGCCGCCCATGCGCTTGACGACAGGCATGATGGCCATCAGTTCGGACGACTCGCCCGAGTACGATATGGCAATAAAAGCATCGTCCGAGGTGACCATGCCCAGGTCGCCATGGGCCGCTTCGGCCGGATGCACGAACAGGGCCGGCGTGCCGGTGGAAGCGAGGGTGGCGGCAATCTTGCGCGCGATATGGCCGGACTTGCCGATGCCGGAGACGACGACTCTTCCTTTGCATTGCAGCAACAGCGCCACGGCGCGGCCCACGCTGTCGTCCGTGGCCAGGCGCGCGTGCAGCGCAACGATGGCGTCGGACTCGATCTGCAAGGTGGTGCGGGCCAGCGCGACAGCGCGCTCGGTCGTCGCTTGCATGTCAATTCGATCAAAAGCTTTCAGCATTGTTTTTTCATGGGTTACACTCATGCCCAAAGTATAAACGAATTAGGAAAGCAAAAAACTTGCCAGTCACAACAAACAACGATTTCCATTGACCGTACCGGGCAACCCATGTTTTCCTCGCTTGAACTGACCCTGATGTTACTCGGCAGCGCCGTGCTGGGCGTGGTCGCTTTCAGAATGTTGCATTTGCCGCCCATGCTGGGCTACCTGGCCGTTGGCATCGTCATTGGCCCCCATGCGCTGGGCCTGGCGGCCGAAAACGAGGCCAGCCATACGCTGGCCGAGTTCGGCGTCGTCTTCCTGATGTTTTCCATCGGGCTCGAGTTTTCTCTGCCCAAGTTCCTCGCCATGCGGCGCATCGTCTTCGGCCTCGGCATGGCGCAGGTGGTCACCACCATCATCGCCACCGTCGTCTTCGGCTGGTTCGTCGGGCGCTACCTGTCCGCCTACATCCACCTGAGCTGGCAAGCCGCGTTCGCCCTGGGCGGCGCGCTGGCCATGTCGTCGACAGCCATCGTCTCGAAAATGCTCACGGAGCGGCTCGAGCTCGAAAGCGAACACGGCCGCAAGATCATCGGCATTTTACTGTTCCAGGATCTGGCCGTCGTGCCGCTGCTGATCCTGATCCCCGCCCTCACGCGCGATTCGGACAACCTGGCCGAAACCCTGGCCTGGGCCGGCGGCAAGGCCCTGGTCGTACTGATCTTGCTGCTGTTCATCGGCCAGAAGATGGTGCGCGGCTGGCTGACCATCGTTGCCAAGCGCCGCTCGCAAGAATTGTTCATGCTCAACCTGCTCTTGATTACCCTGGGCGCGGCGTGGATCACGGAACGGGCCGGGCTGTCGCTGGCCCTGGGCGCATTTGTTGCCGGCATGCTCATTTCCGAGACGGAATTCAAGCACCAGGTGGAAGAGGATATCAAGCCCTTCCGCGACGTGCTGCTGGGCCTGTTCTTCATCACGGTCGGCATGCTGCTCAATATCCGCGTGGTGCTCGATAACTGGTGGCTGGTGCTGCTCTTGCTGTGCGGCCCCGTGCTGCTGAAATTCGCGCTGATCGCGGGCCTGGCCCGGCTGTTCGGGTCCAGCAACGGCGTGGCCTTGCGCACGGGACTGGGACTGGCGCAGGCGGGCGAGTTCGGCTTCGTGCTGCTGAACCTCGCTGGCGGCATCAAGCTGATGGACCCGTTCGTCGTGCAGGTGGTGCTGGCCTCGATGGTGCTGTCGATGCTGGTGGCGCCCTTCCTCATCGCCAAGTCGGACGCCATCGTCATGAAACTGGCGGCCAACGACTGGATGATGCAGTCGCTGGCGCTGACCAGGATCGCCACCCGCACCATGGCGTCACAAAAACACGTGCTGATCGCCGGCTTCGGGCGCAGCGGGCAAAGCCTGGCCATCCTGCTGGCGGAAGAAAAAATCGAATACCACGCGCTGGACCTGGACCCGGAACGGGTGCAGGAAGCGCAGCTGGCCGGCGCCAACGTCTCGTATGGCGATGCGGGCCGGCGCGAAAGCCTGGTGGCGGCCGGCATCTACCGGGCCAGCGCCGTCGTGATCACGTATGCCAACACGCCCTCGGCACTGAAGTTATTGCATCTGCTGAACGAAATGGCGCCGACTCTGCCCGTCATCGTGCGCAGCCACGACGATACCGACCTCGACCAGTTGAAGAAGGCGGGCGCGGCCGAAGTGGTGCCGGAATTGATGGAAGGCAGCCTGATGCTCGCTTCACATGCCTTGATCATGATGGGCGTGCCCCTGCGCCGCGTGGTGCACCGGGTGCAGGCGGCGCGCGAGGAACGCTATGCCTCGCTGCGCGGCTATTTCCACGGTTCCAGCGACGCGGGCGACGATGCCGAGCTGGAACGCCTGCATACGGTCACCGTCAGCGAGGACGCGCATTGCGTGGGACTGCCCTTGAGTGCGGTCGACGTGGCCGGCTGCGGCGCGTTTGTGACGGCCATCCGCCGCGGCCGCGGCCGCCTGGAAGTTACCCCCGAGACGCAGCTGGCCAGCGGCGATGTGGTGGTGCTGCGCGGCACGGCCGACGCCGTGGCCAAAGCCGAGACCTTGCTGTTGAAATAATCAGTCGCGCTGCGCTTTCCAGCTGACGACCTTGTTACGTCCATCGGCCTTGGCCTGGTACAGGGCCTGGTCCGCGTGCGCCACCAGTTGCTGCGCCACCGTTTCAATCGGCAGCAGCGCCGCGTCCGCTTCCAGGCTGGCCACGCCGATCGACACGCTGACCCACGCCTGCGCGCTGCCCGGCAAGTCGAACATGGTGCCGGCGATACTGGCGCGGATACGTTCGGCCACGAAGGTCGCGCTGTCGAGGTCGGCATCGATCAGCAGCACAACGAACTCCTCGCCGCCGAAGCGGCCCAGCGCATCGGAGCGGCGCAATTCCGTGCGGATGCGCGTAGCCACTTCGCGCAGTACTTCATCGCCGCCCTGGTGGCCATGCGTGTCATTGACCAGTTTAAAATGGTCGATGTCGATATACATGCATGAGATGCAATAATTCTGGCGCCGCGCGCGGGCGATTTCTTCCAGCAGGCGGCGATCGATATAGCGCCGGTTGTAGACGCCCGTCAGGGAATCGGTCAAGCCGATGTATTTGAGCATTTCATTGCTGATCACGTTTTCCAGGCAAATGGCGATGATGGACGCCATATGCTTGACGAAATCCGTGCCCAACGCGGGCGTAAAGCGCGTCACATCGCTGCTGGCCAGGTTCAGGCTGCCAATCAGGCGCTTGTTGCGCAGCAAGGGCACCAGCGCCACACTGCGCAGCGCGTCGATCTGCGGAAAACGGGGGCCATGCACGGCAGAGTCGAAGACACCAAGCAGCGGCGATGGCGGCAAGGCCGCTTCGCCCTCGGCCACGGGCTTTGGTGCGGCAAAGCCCAGCTCCGCCACGGCATGTACGAACAGCAACTGCGGGAAGGCGCTGAAATCGACACCGAGCTTTTCCATCACCAGCACGATATCGTCATCCTCGTCGAGCAGGCTCAGAGTGACGCCGTCGAGGTCGGAAATCACGGGCAAGGTGCGGAAAATGGTGCCAATCAATTCAGGAAACGTGGACGCGCTGACGATTTCCAGGTCGAACGCCTGGTGGCGGCACATGATGTCATGGTTGCGCTCGGCCTGTTCCAGCAGGAAAGCCATACGCGCACGCAAGGCCTGGTTTTCGGCTTCGAGGCTGGCAATGCGCGGGTCCGGCGGTATTGCTTGATTCATAGAAACCTTAAACCCTTGTGTGCGGGCGCCATGCTTAAAATGCCAGTTCGAAACCGATGTCCTGCCCCACCACGATACGCTCATCGCCGCCTTCGGTGACGATGGCGTTCATGCCGAAGCAGATGGCGCCGTCGAGCTCGGGCTTGGCGCGATAGCCATGCATGACGTCGAGCGGGTCCGGTCCGGGCACGCCCGTGGCCTGGTCCACCGACGGAATCGGGCAGCGCGAACACGGCTTGACGGGTTTTAGCACGGTCGCGCCGAATTGCAGGAAGTCGGCGTAGTCTTCCTCGAAGGCGCCGATATCGCCGATGACGAGGTTGGGGCGGAAGCGGTTCATCGGCAGCGCTTCGCGGCCGGCGGCGCGCAGCTTGTCATTCACGTCGGCTAGCGAGGCATTGCCCGCGATCAGCACCGGATAACCATCGGCAAACATGGTCTCGGCGGCAATGCCGTCCGTCCATTTGGTGCTGGTGGCGCGCACCACGTCCGGGTGAAAGCGCGCCAGGCGGCACGGCACGCCGATGGCGTTGGAAAACCAGGTGGCCGTGACGTCGTCGCAATCGTAGGCGCGCACGCAATCGTCCCACACTTGCACGTCGAGCATGGGCGAGTGTTGCGGATGCGGCAAGCCCAGCTCGATTTCCAGGCGCAACATACCCGGCGCGCGCAATTCCAGGGTGGTGGCCTTGATCGATGGCACGATCAGCGCCATGCGCGGATGTTCGCGCTGGGTCAGGAAGCGGCCCTGCTCATCGACCACCATCCATTCGCGGTCGAACACGTGCTCGCTCATCAGCCCTGAACGCGTCAGGACCGCCTCGCGCAAATGGATGCCGGCGCACGATTTGATGGGATACAGAATGATGTCGGACAGGATGGCCATGAACCGGAGACAGTGTTGCAGCTTCTGTCAGGAAATTATTCAGAAGCGAAGTATGGCAGCAAAGCGGGCAAGCGTAAATCAGCCACACTGAGCCAATAAGGCTGAGTGTGGCGTAGCAGTGATTAATACGTGTAGAAAATACGCTGGATTTCTTGCGTGCTGTTCGTTTTGGTCAGGGCCAGCATCAGCAGAATGCGGGCTTTTTGCGGGTTCAGGGTGTCGGAGACGACACTGTCGAGTTCATCGTCATTGGCTTCGCCATTGCGCGCCACGATGCCTTGGCCGACTCTGCTCGAACGCACGATCAGCACGCCCTTCTGGCGCGCTTCCACCAGGGCCGGCTTCATTTGTGCGGCCACGCTGCCATCGCCCACGCCAGCGTGGATGATGCCCTTGGCGCCAGCGGCGATGAAGGCGTCCATGCCGACACGGTTCATGTTGGCGTAGCCGTAGACGATGTCCACTTGCGGCAAGGCATCGAGCTTGCTGATGTCAAATTCCGATTCCAGCGTGTGCTTGCGCGTCGACTGGCGGTAGAAGAAAGGTTTGCTGCCCTGGATGTAGCCAAGCATGCCCAGTTCCGGCGACTTGAAGGTATCGGTCGTCGAGGTGTTGGTTTTGCTCACTTCGCGCGCGGCGTTGATCTGGTCGTTCAAGGCCACCAGCACGCCCTTGCCCACGGCTTCCTTGCTACCGGCCAGCAACACAGCGTTGTACAGGTTGATGGGGCCGTCAGCCGAGATGGCCGTCGACGGACGCATGGCGCCCACGACCACGACCGGCTTGTGGCTTTTCACGGTCAGGTTCAGGAAATACGCGGTTTCCTCGATGGTGTCGGTGCCGTGCGTGACGACCACGCCATCGACGTCGTTCGAGGCCAGCAGCACGTTGATGCGCTTGGCCAGGGTCAGCCAGTGGCTGTTGCCCATGCTTTCACTGGCGATCTGGAATACTTGCTCGCCTTTTACGTTTGCCACTTTCTTCAGTTCCGGCACGGCCGCGATCAGGCGTTCGACGCCCACGGTGGCCGAGGTGTAGCCGACGGTGGTGGTGCTGTCGGCGCCGCTGCCGGCGATGGTGCCGCCCGTTGCCAGGATCACCACGTTCGGCAATTTGACGGCCGCCTGCTGCGCACGCGCAGGCGAGGCCGCGACAAAGCCCATCAGCAAGGTAGCCAGCATCAGCTGTGCACAAGAATGAAATTTACGTGAAAACATGGTGCTCCTGTTCGGTGATGTGTCAAAGATAACAAAGTCGAGTGCAAATTATATGTCATCAGTGCTACAAAAAAGCCCAGATTCACGCGTTCAGCGCAAACGTGCGCCCCTTCCCATGCGCTACAGTGGCGCCATGTCCACACTCCTGTCCTTCCGCACTTGCCTCGTCCTGCCGTTCGTCCTGATGGCCCTGGGCGCCTGCGCCACGCAAATCGAACTGCGCACGGCGGCGCAGCAGGAGCAGTTCGCGCGGGAAGCGGCCAGCCAGGGCGACTGGGCGCAAGCCATGCGCAACTACGCGGACGCCGCCAACAATGCCGAACTGGGCCATGGCGATTTCGCTTGGCAGGCGCGGCTGCACCACGAAGCCGGGCGCGCCGCCAGCGCCGCCTGCCGCGACGAGGCGGCCGCCTTTCATTTCCGCCGCGCCATCGCGCTGGCAAAGAAAAGCGGTCAATCGAGCGCCCTCAGCGACAAGGCGCTGGAATCGCTACAGGCCGGCAAACCTTGCGGATTTCCTCGATGAACACCGCCCGCACCTTGCTGGCCGCCTGTGCCTTCTCCGCCGCCATGGCGCCGGCGCAAGCCGCCGAAGCACCGCTGCCCTTATGGGAAGCGGGGGTATTTGGCGGCACGGCCGTCACGCCCGCCTATCCCGGCGCCAGCGAACGCTCGACGCGCAGCCTGGCCCTGCCCTATCTGATTTATCGCGGGAAAGTGTTGCGCGCCGACCGTTCGGGCGTGGGCGCGCGCCTGCTCGATACGGACCGCCTCGACTTCGATATCGGTTTTGCCCTGTCCTTGCCGGCCCGCTCCAGCGACGTGCCGGCCCGGCGCGGCATGCCCGACCTGGGCACCCTGGTGGAATTTGGCCCGCGCCTGAAAATCAAGCTGGCCGAACCGACGCAGCACAGCCGCCTGGGCCTGGAACTGCCCTTGCGCGCCGTCATCGAAGCGCGCGGCGGCCTGCGCCGCCAGGGCGCCACGTTCGAGCCGCGTTTCGTGTATGGACTGCAAGGCGGGCAGCAGGCATGGCATGTGGACGCCAGCCTGGGCGCCGTGCTGGGCAATGCCGCCATCAATGATTATTTTTATGGCGTCAGCCCCGCGTTTGTCACCGCTCAGCGGCCAGCGTATGCGGCAAAAAGCGGGCTGATGCTCACGCGGCTGGGCCTGGGCGGTTCGTACCGGCTGCACCGGGACTGGCGCGCCTTTGCTTTTTTACGCTATGACAACTACTCAGGCGCCGCCAACCGCGCCAGCCCCCTGCTGCGCCAGAACAGCGGCACCTCGGCCGGCATCGGCCTGATGTGGACGTGGCGGCGCTCGGACAGCCTGGCGCGGGGCGCGGACGAATAGCAACAAGACGGCTTAAAACTCCGTCGTGGCCGACAGCATGACCGTGCGCGGCGCGCCCAGGCCCAGACTGGTCCATTGCGGCAGCGCCCAGTATGCCTTGTTGCCGACGTTCGTCACGCTGGCGCGTACGGTCAACGGCCGGCCCGCCGCCTTCGTCGCATAGCGGGCGCCCAGATCAAACACGGTACGGCCCGGCACGGACATCAAATTGTCGGCATTGATGTATTGCTTCGATGCCGCCGTCGCATTCGCCGTCAGGGTCACGCCGGGGATGGCGGGTGTATCCCATTCGACACCGAGCTTGGCTTGCAGTTTGGGCACGCCCGTTGCCTGCTTGCCCTGGTTGGCGCCGCCCGGCGTCTTGCTCAAGACCGGGTCGACATACGCCACGCCCCCCATCAGGCGCACGTCGCGCAGAGGCGAACCGAAGAAGCCCCAGTCGATGCCGCGGTTGCGCTGCTCACCGCCAAAGGAAAAGATATTGCTGACGGGGTCGACATAGCTGCTGGGCCGCTTGATTTCATACACGCTGACCGTATGCGCGAACTCGCCCAGGTCGACCTTGAAGCCAAGCTCCGCCTGCTTCGACTTGTACGGTGCAAAGACCTCGCCCGAGTTGGCCGCCGTCAACGGCGCCGTGGCGCCCTGGCTCAAGCCTTCGATGTAATTGCCATACAGGGAAATCGTCTTGCTCGCCTTGACCAGCAGGGCGACGGCCGGCGTGGTGGCGCCTTCGTCATAGCGCGAGGTGCGCGCGCCCGTCTTGATGTTGAAGTTATCGCTGAGCACTTCCTGGCGGCGCAAGCCCACCGTCAGCTGCACCTTGTCTTGCGCAAAAGAAAGCGTGTCGACCAGGCCGATACTGGCCAGGCGGAGTTCCGCCTTGGAAATTTGCGGCGCCTCGAAGCGCGTCGCCGGACCCCAGACTGGGTTATAGATATTCGTGATCCAGTCTTTTGCCAGGGTATTTCTGCGCCCGTACTGCTTGTCCGTGTGGTGATAATACGTGGCGTTGACGGCCCATTGATGGCCGATATCGCCCGTGCGCAGCTTGCCTCGCAAACCCGCTTCCGCCGACTGCTTTTCCACATCAAAACCCAGGTCGGCAAGATTGGTGCGGTAGTCGCCAGCCGTGTCGAACACCTGGATCAGGTACGCGCCCGTCGACTGGTAGTCGGCCCGGCTGGCGCCCACGGCGGCATACGCCATCACTTGCTCGTTCAAGTCCAGCTCGCCGCGCAGCATGGCGCCCTTGTCCTTGGTATCGTAGAACGCCCAGCTGGGATTCAACAAGGTTTCCGCTTTCGGCGGGTGCGGCACGGGCAAGCCGGGGGCCAGGTTGACGCCCCGGTTCAAGCCATCGGCGCGGTCCTCGCTGTGGTACAGGTCGGCGGACAGGCGCGCACCGTTGCCACGCCAGTCCAGGCCCACGGAGACGAGCTTGGTCTTCTTTTTCTGATGGTCGATGGCGCCCTCGCCATCGCGGTAGACGCCGTTGACGCGGATGCCGAACTGTTTATGCTCGCCGAACCGCTGCCCCAGGTCCACATGGCCGCCCCATTGCGCGTCCGACATATACGATGCCGTCACGCGCGCCAGCGGCGTATCGCCCGCGCGCTTGGGCACGAGGTTGATGCTGCCGCCTACCGAGCCGCCCGGTGGCATGCCATTGAGCAATGCTGACGGTCCCTTCAGCACCTCGATGCGCTCGAACATTTCAGGCGAAGTGCGGTAGTAGGGCGAGATGCCGTACAGGCCGCCAAACGCGACGTCGCCAATATTCGAGCTGAAGCCCCGTATCGAATAATTCTCGCCGATGATGCCCGTCATGCCGCTGCTGAAGACGGTGGGGTCGGTGGCGGAAATCACATCGGTGATGTCGCGCGCCTGCCGGTCTTCGATGAATTTATCCGTATAGCTGATGGTGTTGAACGGGGTTTCCATGAAATCCTTGTCGCCCAAAAATCCCACGCGGCCGCCGGACGCTACTTGCCCACCGGCATAGGCATCTGTCACCGTGTTGCCCTTGCCCCACACCGTCACGGCCGGCATGGTCGCGGCGGCCTCGGCGGCGGCGCTGTGCGCCGCTTCGCGGCGTACCGTATAGCTGCCATTGCCCTCGCGCACGGCTTGCAAGCCGTGGCCGCGCAGCAATTCGTAAAAACCCTCGGGCACGCTGTAGCTGCCGGACAGGCCTGCGCTGTTCTTGCCTTGCAGCAGGCTGGCCTCGACCGTCAATTCCACGCCCGCCTCGGCGGCGAAAGTGTTGAGCGCCGAGCCCAGCGCACCGGCCGGCACGCTGAACGCTTGCCTGGCCTGGCCCGTCCCCGCTTGTGCGTAGGCTGACGGGGCCGCCACGCCCAGCGCCCCCACGGTCAAGCCCGTGATGATCGCCAGTTGCACGGCGTTGGCGATGCGGCTCAGATTCAAGGCGGGAAGGTGGCGCGTTGCCATGCGGTGTGTCATACAGTAAATCCTTTCAGATGGGATGATTGCTTGTTCTCACCCTATCTCCCGAACGAAAAGGCAAAACCCTCAATCTCAATACGAATCATTACGAAAATATCATTGATAACCGCTGAGCACGTCGTCGATCACCCGCTTCAGCGACGTCACGCTGGCCGCCGTGATGTACCAGGCATCCGCATCGACGAAGACGACACGGCCGTTCTTCCAGGCCTTGGTCTGGCGCAGCAGCGGATTGGCCATCTGTTCGGCCGTCATGACGGGACGGTGTTCCATCACGGCCGTACGGTCGACAACATAGATGATGTCGGGGTTGGCTTGCTGGATGAATTCGCTGGAAATGGGCTGGCCATGCAAGCCCGCTTCGATGGCCGAACTGGCGGGTTTCACGCCCAGCGCCTCAAAGATAAAACCGTAGCGCGACTGCACGCCAAATGAGCTGAAGGCACCATTGTTATGCAGCACGATCAGCGCTTTCTCGGGACGGTCCTGGGTCATTTTGCGCGCGTCCGCCACCTTGGCGTCGAGTTCGGCGGCTTTCAGGTTGGCGACGTCTTCCTTGCCAAAGATACGCCCCAGCGTCAGCAAGTGCTGCTTGACCACCTCGATATGCTTGCTCTCGCTGTTCTGGTAGTCCACGTCGAAATGCAAGGTGGGCGCGATCTGGCTCAGTTCCTTGTAATGGTTGGCCTGGATCGACGTCATCAGCACCAGATCGGGCTGGAGCGCGTGGATATGCTCGAGATTGGGTTGCACGATGGCGCCCAGGTCGCGGATATTCGCGTCGTCCTTGTAGCGCGTGAGGAAATGCGGCACGTAATCCTTCACCATGCCGGCCACGGGCACGCCCAGCTGGTCGAGGAAATCGACTTCGTTCATGTCGAGCACGGCCACGCGCTGCGGACGATGTTGGATCACCGTCGTGCCCAGCTTGTGCACGATGGTGACGGGAGTAAATGCCTGCTCCGACGCGGAAGCGGCAGGCGCCGGCGGCGCCGTGGCCACCTTGTCGGTGCAGCCTTGCAGGGCGGCCATGGCGGCGAGCAGCACGGCCAGCGCGCAGCGGGATTTGTTCCAGATCATCTCAAGCTCCTGTGGGTGTAAAGTAATTGCAGACGCAGCCGCGCTCATTGCGCACGATGTGAAAATCGATGCCGTACAGTGACCGCAAGCGTGCCTCGGTGACGACCTCGTCGGCAGGACCGGAAAAGCGCACGGCGCCCCCCTGCATGGCAACGATGTGGTCGGAATAATTGGCGGCGAAATTGATGTCGTGGATCACCAGGATCACGGTGCGGCCCTGCTCGTCGCACAGGCGGCGCAACGCGCGCATGATCTGCACGGCGTGTTGCATGTCGAGATTGTTGAGCGGCTCGTCGAGCAGCAAAATATCGGTCTGCTGGGCGATCGTCATGGCCAGGAAGGCCATCTGGCGCTGGCCGCCGCTCAGCTCATCGACGTAGGCCAGACGCAGATTGTCCAGCGACAAAAAGGCGATGGCCGCGTCGATCGCTTGCCGATCCTGCCGCGTCAAGTTACCCCGGCTGTAGGGAAAGCGGCCGAAGGCGACCAGCTCTTCCACCGTCAGGCGCAAATGAAAATCGGGTGACTGGCGCAGGGTGGCCACCAGTCTCGCATAGTCCTGGATCTTGATGGCCGCGATGCTGCGCCCGTCTATCGCAATCTCGCCGCCATTCGCTTGCTGCAAGCGCGCGATGAGCATCAGCAAGGTGGTCTTGCCGGCGCCATTCGGGCCGATCAAGGACGTCACTTTTCCCTTGGGAAACTGCACGCTGACGTTGTCCAGCACACGCCTGGCGCCGTAGCTTTTTTCGATATGGTTGATGTGGATCATGCGGTGCCCCGGGTGCGGACCATGAGCGCGAGGAAATACGCGCCACATACAAGGTTGACGAGGATGCCAACCGTGGTCCGGTAGTTGAAAACGTGCTCGACCAGCAGCTGGGCGGCCAGGAAGATGACGATGGCAATGGCGCAGCCCAGCGGCAAGGTGGCGCGGTGACGCCCCGTGCGGGCCAGGGCATACGTTGTGTTCGCCACAAAGATGCCCATGAACGCCGTGGGGCCCAGCAGACTGGTTGACACGGCCACCAGCACGGCGATCAGCGCCAGCTGCAGCCGCACCATGCGCCGGTAATCGATGCCGAGCGAGATCGCCTGTTCGCGCCCCAGCGCCAGCACGTCGAGCGCCGGCAAAGTTTTCACGACAGCCACGCAGGCGGCGCCCGCCAGCAGGGCCGAGTACAGCAATTGTGCAGGCTGCGCCTTGTTGAACGATGCCTGGCTGAAGCCTTGCAAGATGGCAAATTCACCGGGGCTGATGCGCAGCTGGATGAACTGGGTCAACGTGCCGATCACCATCGTCAGCACAAAACCCAGCAGCAGCAGAAAATACACGTTGTTCTTGCCATCACGAAACAGCCAATAGTGGATGGCCCAGGAATACGCGAGCATCAGCGCAATCGACACGACAAAATTGCCGTTCTGTCCCAGCAGCACCACACTGTGCATGCCCATCGCGAGGATCAGCAGCGATTGCAGCAGCAGGTACACGGCTTCATAACCCATGACGGCCGGTGTCAGTATCCGGTTGCCGGCGATGGTCTGGAACACAATCGACGACACGGCCACGCAGACGCCGCCGATGGCGATGGCGGCCAGCCGCGACAGGCGCTTGGGGATGACGTAATCGAAGTCGAGATTGGCGCCGAGGAAGAGGAAAGCGAGCGCCAAAGCAAACACGGCAAGCCACAGCATCCGTTGATTCAAGAACCGCTTCATCGCCGCCCCCGGATGATCAGGATGAGGAACAGCAGGCCGCCCACGCCACCGGCCGTCAGGCCGATTGGCACCTCGAATGGATAGATCAGCAATCGCCCGGCGATGTCGCAGGCCAGCAGCAGCGACGCGCCGCACAGCGCGACGATGGGCAGGGTACGCTCCAGCTTGTCGCCGTAGCGCAAGGCTACCAAGTTGGGGATGGCCAGTCCGACAAACGGGATCGCCCCCACCGTGATCACCGTGGCCGCCACCGTGACGGCCACCAGCATCAGGCCCAGCACCACCGTGCCCGCATAATTCAGGCCCAGGCTGGTCGCCATGCCCTCGCCCATGCCCAGCACGGTAAAACGCTGCGCGTACACATACGTGAGGGCAACGATGGGCAGGATCAGATAAATGATTTCATAGTTGCCCTGCACGATGCGCGAAAAATCGCCGAGCAGCCAGCCCTGCATGCTTTGCAGGATGTTGTTGCGGTAGGCATAAAACTCGGCCACGGCGCTGAGCACGCCGCCATACACGAGGCCGATCACGGGCACCAGAATGGTGTTCTTGAAGCGGATGCGGCGGATCAGGGCCACGTACAGTACGCTGGCGGCAAGGCAGAAGGCCAGCGCGAACGCCATCTTGCCGGCCGTGCCCGCCGCAGGTGCCACGGTCAGCGCAACGAGGATGCCCAGCTTGGCCGCATCGAGGCCGCCCGACGTGGCCGGCTCGACGAATTTGTTGCGCACGATGTGCTGCAGGATGACGCCGCACACGGACAGGCCCACGCCCGTCAGCACCAGCGCCGCCAGGCGCGGCAGCCGGCTGGCCGTCAGGGTCAGCCACGTATCGTCGGACAGCGCGCCGGACGATGACAACAGTTGTGCCCACTCCATCTGCCTGGCGCCGACCAGCAAGGAGGCGCAGCACAGCAGCACGAAAAGGAAAAGCAGACGCGCGTGTGTCAAATGCCGGACTCCGTTCCAGGCTGGCGCGCGGGCGCGGCGATGCGCCAGCCTTTGGCCGCCTGGCGCTGGGCCAGGAAGTGCGCATACAGGCCGCCCTGCGCGCGCAAGATGGCTGGCGTGCCCTGCTCGCCCAAGGTGCCGCCATCGAGCACGACGATCTGGTCGGCCATGGCCACCGTCGACAACTGGTGCGCGATGACGATCAGCGTGCGCTTGCCGCGCAGCCGCGCCAGCGCTTCGGCGATGGCGGCCTGGTTTTCCGCGTCGAGCGCGGCCGTCGCCTCGTCGACCAGCAGAATCGGTGCATCCTTGACCAGCGCGCGCGCGATGGCGATGCGCTGGCGTTCGCCGCCGGACAGGCGCGCGCCGCCCTCGCCCACCGGTGTCGCAAGTCCCTGCGGCAGGCGGGCGATGATCTCGGCCACGCCCGCCTGGCGCGCCGCTTCCAGCACCTCGGCATCGCTGGCGTCCGGCTTGCCGATGCGGATGTTGTCGCCGATGCTGCCCTGGAACAGATAGCTGTCCTGGAAGATCTGGCTGATCTGGCCGGCCAATTGCTCGCTGGACATGTTGCGCACATCGACGCCGCCCACCAGCACCGTGCCTGCACTGGCGTCAAAGAAGCGCGCGATCAGGCGCACCAGGGTCGTCTTGCCTGAACCGGAAGCGCCGATCAGTGCCGTCATGCTGCCCGGTGCAATCTGCAGGTTGATGTCCGTCAAGACGTCGGGCTGGTCCGGCGCATAGCGGAAGTGCACGCCACGCAATTCGACCGAAGCATCGCGCGGCGCTTGCGGCTTGTGTGCTTCCGGCAAGGGCTGTACGGCGAAAATATCGCGCGCAGCGTCCAGCGGGCCGCGCGCACCGCGCAGCACTTCGCCATAGCTGGCCACTTCCTGCAGCGGGTCGACAAAGCGCACCACCAGCAGCAAGGCCACGATGACGGCGATGGCGTCTGCCACCGCTACCGTACCGAGCAGGCTCGCGGCAACGGCCAGCAAGACGGCGAAGATGGCTTGCACGGTCCAGGCGTTCAGCACCGAGGACAGCGCCGACAGGTATATGAGCCGCGTGCCCGCGTGGCGCTGTGTATCGATGGCTCGCTGCAGGAAACGCGTGCCGCCGTCAGCTGCGCCACCGAATGCGCGCAGCACCGACTGCGCTTGCGCAAACTCCACAAGACGCTGGCTGGTCTGGGCAAAGTGATGGTGGTAGGCATCATCGGCGCGCTGGCCTAGGTGCGCCGTGAGCCGCAAGGCGCCGGCCAGCAGGGGCAGCGCCAGCAGCGCGACCACGCCCAGCTGCCAATGCAGCGCAAACAGCGCGGCCAGCAATACCACGGGCGTGACGGCGCCGCAAATCACGGGCGTGAGCACGTGGGCAGGCAGCTGCGCGACGTTCATCATGCCTTGCGTGATGACGTGGCCCAGCTTCGCCGTATTCTCCGGTGTAAACCAGCCGACGGGCAGGCGCGCCACGTGGTCGCCCAAGCGCTGGCGCGCCCCTTGCAAGACCGTCACGCCCACGCGCACGCCCGCTTTCTCCACCTGGCGCCGCCAGGCCCAGCAAGCGACCAGCCCGGCCAGCAGCACGATCAGCCACAGGGCCGCGCCGCCCGTATCGCCGGCCAGCAGCCGGCCCAGAGCCAATACCAGCGCCGTGATCGTCAGCCCGCTCAGCACGCCATATGCGAGCGCCATGGCGCAATAGCGGCGGAACACGGGCGCATCATCGCCCAGCAGTTGAATAAACGTTTTCAGCATGGGAGCACCGCATCTTCCTGGGAATCCTGATAGCCGCCCAGCGCCCATAGTTGCGCATAGCGGCCCTCGTGGGCGAGCAAGCCGGCATGGCTGCCCTGCTCGGCGATGGCGCCGTTCTCGACGACGACGATGTTGTCGGCATGCATGACCGTGTCGAGCCGGTGCGCGATCACCAGCAGGGTGCGGCCTTGGGCAAAGCGCGACAGCGCATCCTGGATCGCCACTTCGTTTTCCGCGTCGGCCGCGGCCGTCGCTTCATCGAGCACCAGCACGGATGGATCGAGCAGCACAGCGCGGGCGATGCTCACGCGCTGCAGCTCGCCGCCGGACAGCTGCGCATCCTCGCCGATAACGGAATCGTAGCCGCGCGGCAAGGCCAGGATGCGCTCGTGGATGTTCGCCAGGCGCGCCGCCGCTTCGATCTCGTGCGTGCTGGCCGATGGGCGGCCCAACGCAATGTTCTCGCGCACGCTGGCGTGGATCAGCCGCACTTCCTGTAGCACGAAACCGATGCGCCGGTACAGCTCGGGCGTGGCGATGTGCCGCAGGTCGGCGCCGCCCAAGGTGATGCGCCCTTCTGTCGGGTCGAAAAAGCGCAGCAGCAGCCGCGCCAGGGTCGACTTGCCGGAGCCGGAAGCGCCGACGATGGCCGTCACCGTGCCGGGCTGCAAAGTCAGCGTGATGTCCGACAGCACCTTGTTCTGCCCATCGTAGGCATAGCCCACATTTTCCATGCGAATCTCGGTACCAACTGGCAACTTCTGCTGGCCTGGCGCCGGCTGCGCCAGCACGGGCGTATCGAGCAAGGCTTGCACGCGCTGGGCCGCGCCCGTGGCATTGTTGAGGTCATGCGTGAGGTAGTGCAGCAGCAGCATCGGTGCGGAAATGCCGGGCGCCACGAGGGCGAACGGCAGGATATCGATGGGCGCCATCGCCTCCAGCGCCACGAAGACGGTGCCGGCGAGCACCACCACGCCCAGCACGGCGACGGGCGCGATCAGCGCATTGGCATTCGCCATCGAGCCGACCAACGGACGCGTAAACGCGGCGAACGCGTCGGCAAACGCATCGACGGCCGCGCGGTAGCTGCAGTGCGCATGCCCCGTGGCGCCGAAGGCCTTGACCACGGGAATGCCGTTGACGAATTCCACCACGGCATTGTTAATTCGCCCCATGCCGGCGACAAATTGCTCCATATTGCCGCCACTGGCTTTCATGGCGCGGCCGAAGAACAGGAAGAAGCCGGGAAATGGCAGGATGGCGACGAGGGCCAGGCGCCAGTCCATGGCGAACAAGTAAATGACGGAGATGGCGATGGCGCCCACGGCGCGCCCCGTCGTCGTATAGAAGTGCGCGGTGAGGCTGTGCAGGGTATTGATATCGTCCTGCATCGCCTGCTTGACCTCGCCCGAGGCACGGCTGGTGAACCAGCCCAGCGGCACCTGCCCCAGGCGCTGCATGGCCTGCAGGCGCAATTGATGGGTGAGGCGGTTGTCGGCCAGATGCGCGGCCAGCTCGCCCAGCGTGGTCAGGGCCATGCCGGCAAACAGGCAGGCGACGCTGGCGATGATGATCTGCCATATATCGCCCCGCGCCAGCGCGGGGTTCAGGGCGATTTGCGCGATCTGCGCAATGCCGGCCAGCGGCACCAGGGTCAGCATGGAACCCGTACCGGCCAGCACGGCGGCGGCGATCAGGCGCCCGCGGATGGGCTGCAGTATCCGGCTGATCGGACCGGCTTGGCGGCGTGAGCTACTCATGGGAAAAACGGAAAAAAGCGTGCATAAGTTCAATGGATAAGGGTGGCTCTCACCCTATATCCCGAACGAGAATGCAAAACCCTCAATCGGGCCCGCGAAATTGTCAGGCAGCGGCCTGGACGGTCACCCAGTAGCGCGTGCGCGCAACGATTTGCACGGGCAAGGCCAGCGCCAGGTTGTGCAGCGCGCGGTCCGTATCGCGCAAGGAAAACACGCCGTTGACGGTGAGGCTGGCCACGGCCGGGTCGCAGCGCAGCAGGCCGGGACGATAGCGGGCCAGTTCCGCAAGCAGCTCATCGAGGCGCATATTGTCGGCCACCAACACCCCTTTGGTCCAGGCCGCGGCGCTGGCGGACGTGGGTGCGCCAGACTGCACGATGTCGGCCGAGTAGACGGCGCCCTGGCCCGTGTCGATGCGCACGGGACGGCCCGGCGCATGCGCGAGGCGCACCTCGACGGCACCCTCGAAGACGGCCACGCGCGACGTGTATTCGTCTTGGCGTAAAGTAAAACGCGTGCCTAGCGCCTGCACCGTGCCATGGCGGCCCTGCACGCGGAAAGGCCGCTGGGCCGGATCGGGATCGTGCGCCGTCGTGACGAGGATTTCGCCGCTGCGCAGTATCAGCAAGCGCTCGCTGGCGTCGAAGCGCACATCGATGGCGGAAGCGGAAGCGAGCATCACGCGCGTGCCGTCCGGCAAGGTAATCTCGCGGATCTCGCCCGTGGCCGTACCATGCCCTGCCGCGGCCACTTGCCACGCATCCGTGCCGCGCAGCATGTAGGCCATGCCACCCACGGGCAGCAGCACGGCCAGCAGTTTCAGAGCATTGCGGCGGTTCAGGTAGGCGGCTGGCGCCGGTTCGCGCAGCACATGCCGGGCCGCGTCGCGCGGCACGCTGTGCAGCTTGCCCTCGAACGCCTGCAAACGCTGCCAGGCGATGGCGTGGTGCGGATGGGCGGCGCACCAGCGTGCGCAGGCAGCCCGGTCTTCGTCGCTGGCGTCATCGGACCACAGGCGCGCCATCCATTGGGCCGCCTGCTGCACGATGGCCGGTGCAATCACCACATCCATGGTTCAGGCGCCTTGGGTGTGCATGGCCTGGTAGCAGGCCAGCAGGCCGGCGGCGATGTATTTTTCGACGGACGAGACAGACACCTGCAATTCGGTGGCGATGTCGCGGTAGCTCAGGCCATCGAGTTTGCACAGCAACAAGGCCTTGCGTGCCTTGGCGGGCAGCTGGTGCAGCACCGCATCGATTTCCGTCAGCGCCTCGATCACCAGCGCGCGCTCTTCCTCGGACGGCGCCAGCGCTTCGGGCACCAGGGCCAGCACTTCCAGATAGGCGGCCTCGATCTGGCGGCGGCGGTACAGGTCGATGACCATGCCGTTGGCGATCTGCGTCAGATGGCGGCGCGACTCCCCGGCCGGCGGCACCCTGCCCGTCTTCATCAGGTGCAGGTACACGTCATGCGCCAGGTCGGCCGCATCGAAGGCATTGCCGAGTTTACGGCGCAGCAAGCCACGCAGCCAGTGATGGTGGTCGGTGTACAGACTGCTGACTTGCTGCTGAAGCGCTAACTCGGCGGTGCTCACGATACCCTTCCTGTCGCCAACGGCCGGCAAGAACAGGCGCATCGTATTATAAATGAGAATTATTCTCATTATATAGTGAAAAACAGGACAGCCGCAACCATATCACGCGCCCGCTGGGCCATCCGGGCAATAAAAAACCCTGCAAATCAATGACTTGCAGGGTTCGTAGTGGCTCCGTACGGGAGCGGGTCGGGAATTAGACGTTGAACAGGAAGTTCAGCACGTCGCCATCCTTGACCACGTATTCCTTGCCCTCGGCGCGCATCTTGCCCGCCTCCTTGGCGCCCGCTTCGCCCTTGTAGGCGATGAAGTCGTCATAGGCGATGGTTTGGGCGCGGATGAAGCCGCGTTCGAAGTCGGTGTGGATCACGCCGGCCGCTTGCGGTGCCGTGGCGCCCACAGGGACGGTCCACGCGCGCACTTCCTTCACGCCTGCCGTGAAGTAGGTTTGCAGGCCCAGCAGCTTGTAGCCGGCGCGGATTAGACGGTCCAGGCCTGGCTCTTCCATGCCCATGTCGGCCAGGAAAGCGCCCTTGTCGGCATCGTCCAGGTCGGCGATTTCCGCTTCCAGCGCGGCGCAGATGGCGACGATAGGGGCGTTTTGCGATTGCGCATACGCCGTCAACTGGTCCAGCAGCGGGTTGTCCGTGAAGCCCGAATCGGACACGTTGGCCACGAACATGGCGGGCTTGGCCGTGATCAGGCACAGCGGCTTGATCAGTTCCATTTCGTCCGCGTCCAGGCCCATGGCGCGCACGGGCTTGGCGTCGTTCAGGTAAGGCATCATGCGTTCCATGATGGCCAGCAGCTTGGCCGCGTCCTTGTCGCCGGAACGGGCTTTCTTGTTTTCGCGGTGGATGGCTTTTTCCACGGTGCCCATGTCGGCCAGCGCCAGTTCGGTCTGGATGACTTCGATATCGTCGAGCGGGTTGATCTTGCCGGCCACGTGGATGACGTTGTCATCTTCGAAGCAGCGCACGACGTTGACGATGGCGTCCGTTTCGCGGATGTGCGACAGGAACTGGTTGCCCAGGCCCTCGCCCTTCGATGCACCGGCCACCAGGCCGGCGATGTCGACGAATTCCACGATGGCGTTGACCATGCGTTCCGGCTTGACGATGGCGGCCAGCGCATCCATGCGCGGATCCGGCACTTCGACGACGCCGACGTTCGGCTCGATGGTGCAGAACGGATAGTTTTCAGCCGGGATGCCGGCTTTCGTCAGTGCATTGAACAGGGTGGACTTGCCGACGTTCGGCAAGCCGACGATACCGCATTGGAGACTCATGGAAAACCTTTAATTAATCAATTTTGCCGGCAAGCGGCTGGTGCAAAAACGGCCTGTACCGGCGTTTTCTGGATAATCTTGCTGTATTAATGCTCGTAAGGGTCAATTGTACCTCTATGCACCCAACTCTTCAAAAAAACCGCCCTCTGTGCCGCTAACTGTCGCCATCCCCGTCGTCCGGCTGCGACGCATCGAATTCCAGGATGTCGCCGGGCTGGCATTCGAGCATTTCGCAAATCTTCGACAGGGTATCGAAACGCACGCCGCGCACCTTGCCCGATTTCAAGAGAGACAAATTCTGTTCCGTGATGCCGATGAAGGCGGCCAGTTCCTTCGATTTCACTTTTTTCCTGGCCAGTACCAGGTCGAGGCGCACGACGATACCCATCAGATGAACCCGCTGTTTTCATCGGCCAATCGCTGGCCTTCATGGAGGATTTGCGCCAGCGCAAAGAAAACTGAACACAGCAGCAAGGTCCACAGGTCGCCGCCCGTGATGTCGATGACCAGACGCAACTGGCTAGTCCCCTCTTCCAGCAAGCCGAACAGCATGCCGCGCACGGTCGGTTCCAGCAAAGTCAGCACCGTCCCCAGCAGCAAGCCGCCGGCGAAACGGCGAAAGTGCCGCGCTACCTGCGGCGTAAAAAACACGCCCTGCTCGAACTGGCGCAAGACCGTGGCCAGCTGGCGCACGGCGTCACCCAGCACGCACAAGGCCGGCAAGGCCAGCGCCAGGCCCAGTCCCCGCTGCCACAAGGGCATGGCGGCCAGGCGCTCGAATGGCTGGCTCTGTAATTGCAGCAACAGCTCATACATGCCGGCGTTGCCGACGGCTCCCTGCACGGCCGGCGCGGGCGCCAGCCAGCCCAGCACCGTCAGCAGCAGGTACAAGACAAAGAATCCCGAAACGCCGTAGCGCACGCGTCGGCTCAGCGCCGCGGACGCCGTCTGATTTTTTTTCATAGTTAAAAGAAAAGTATACGAAAGCGGCTAGTGCCGTTAGAATAAATTATCGTAAAACAATAATTAAATCATGTTTTGCGAACATTTTAGCATGTTCCATCACCCTTATCGACTGGAGACACCATGAAAACCCTGCTTGCCTCGCTCGTTTGCAGCACCGCCTTTTTGCTCAGCGGCACCGCCCGCGCCCATGACGTGAACGCCATGCTGCAGCAGGCGCTGGCCGACAAGAGCGTGCCGGCCATGACCATACTCGTGATTCGCGACGGCAAGATCGATGCGCAGGCGCAAGCTGGCGTGCGCGCCAATGACGGCCACGATGCCGTGCGCGCCGATGACGTGTGGAATATCGGCTCCGATGGCAAGGCCATGACGGTGACCCTGATCGCGCGGCTGGTGGAACGGGGCGTGCTGTCGTGGGACGCGCCGCTGTCGCGCATGCTACCCGCGCTGGCTGGCGGCATGCGCGCCGAGTACCGCGACGTCAACCTGATGGATCTGCTGTCGCACCGTGCCGGCCTGCCGCCCAATCCAGACGAGGCGTGGATCAATTCCACCTACGCTAACACGCGCCCCTTGCCGCTGCTGCGCCAGGAATACGCGCAGCGCGCGCTGGCCGACGCGCCAGTGGCCGCGCCGCGCGGCGAATCGCACTACTCGAACAGCGGCGCCATGATCGCCGCCGCCATCGCGGAACAGGCCACGGGCAAGACGTATGAGGAATTGATGCAGGCCGAAGTGTTCGGCCCGCTGGGCATGCGGGCCGCGTTCGGCCCCACCGTGCGCGGACAGAATCTGGGGCATAAGGAGAACAAGCCGATTGCCGGCTTGATGGCCAGCAATCCGCTGATGATGGCGCCCGATGGGGAGATTCACCTGAGCATGCAAGACTGGGCCAAGTTTGCGCTTGATCAACTGCACGGCGAACAAGGCAAGGGCAAGCTGCTGAAACGGGAAACGTATATCTTGCTGCACACGGCGCAGGGCGACACGAATGCAGCCCTGGGCTGGGGCGTGATGCATTTTCCACCGCAAGCGCCGCAGCGTGTGCTCACCCACCTGGGCTCGAACGGCTACTGGCACGCGTTGATCGCGCTGGCGCCCGGCAGCGGCGACGGCTTGCTGATCGCCGCCAACGCGGGCGAAGGCAGCAGCGCCCAGGCCAGCCAGCAGCAGATGGCGAAAACCATCATGGCCGGCTTCGGCCAGGCAGGAAATAACTAGGCCGTATGCAGTTTCATGGTCGCGGCTTCGAACTTGCCTTCGACGATCTGCGGCATCACCTGCAAGGATTTGTCGATCGCTTGCTCGATCAGTTCCTGGTCTTCGCGGCGCGGGCGGTGCAGCACGAAGTCGGCCACCTGCTGCTGCAGGCTCAGGGTGCGCGGATGGCCGATGCCCAGGCGCAAGCGCCAGTAATCCTGCGTGCCCAGCGCGGCCGTGATGTCTTTCAAGCCATTGTGGCCACCGGCCGAGCCGCCCTTTTTCAGGCGCGCGATGCCGGGCATCAAATCGAGTTCGTCGTGCACGACGAGCACTTCATCGGCGGCGATCTTGAAGAAGCGCGCCAGCGCGCCCACGGACTGGCCCGAGCGGTTCATGAAGGTCAGCGGTTCGAGCAGCCAGACTTCGTTGCCGCCGATGGAGGTCTTGGCCAGCATGGCGTTATAGCGCGAATCGCGCTGCAAGCGCGTGCCGGGCAAGCTGTTGGCAAGATTGTCCACCAGCCAGAAGCCGGCATTGTGGCGGGTTTGTTCGTATTCGGGTCCCGGGTTGCCGAGGCCGACGATCAGGCGTATGGGCATGGCTGTGTCTGCAATGTAAAAGAAAGCATTATCGGTGAAAACAGGCGGAAAAAAACCCGCGCGGCGAACCTGGCGGGTTTTTCCTTGCGACTACCGCATTGCTGCGGCGGCAAAATTACTTCTTGTCAGCAACAACTTCAGCAGCAGCGGCTTCAGCAGCAACGTGGCCAGCCGGTACCGAAGCGGTAGCGATGGTCAGGTTGGCGCCGTGGGTGACAGCGGTCACGCCAGCTGGCAGGACCAGGTCGCCTACGTGCAGCGAGTGACCGACGTCGATGTTCGACAGGTCAACGTTGATGAATTCTGGCAGTTGGCCTGGCAGGCACGAAACTTCGATTTCGTTGGCTACGTGGCTGATGGTCGCGCCGTGCAGTTTGACTGCTGGGGAAACGTCAGCGTTTACGAAGTGCAGCGCCACTTTCACGTGGATAGCTTGCTTAGCATCAACGCGCTGGAAGTCAGCGTGCAGAACCAGTTGTTTGTATGCGTGGACTTGGAAGTCGCGCAACAGAACTTGCTGGGAAACGCCGTCGATTTCCAGGTCCAGGATCGACGAGTGGAACACTTCTTTTTTCAACGCGTGGTACAGGGCGTTGTGATCCAGCGAGATCAGCACAGGGGCTTCAGCGCCACCGTAGACGATACCAGGGGTTTGGCCGGAAATGCGCAGGCGGCGGCTCGCTCCGGAACCTTGCAATTCGCGTTTAAATGCGATAACTTTCATGTGAAACTCCAAGAAGAACAAGGCTTGCGCCTTGTGTTATGAGGATGCCCGCGACCAGGAATCCTCGGAAATGGGGTGCAAAACACCCCGAAAATTAAAACACTGCGGCGCAACAGGCAAAAAGCCGGTCGCGCCGCAGGCATTACGTCTGTTACTGCTGATCGAATCAGTCGATGAACAGCGAGATGACGGAGTCACCCTTGATGATGCGTTTGAACGTCTCGGCCAGCAGCGGCGCGCACGTCAATTGACGGATCTTGCCGCAGGCCAGGGCCGCTTCGGACAGTGGGATCGTATCGGTCACGACCAGCTCATCGAGTGGCGACGCCGAAATACGGTCGATCGCCGGGCCCGACAGCACCGCGTGCGTGCAATACGCCACGACTTTTTTCGCGCCGCGCTCTTTGAGCACTTCGGCAGCCTTGGTCAAGGTGCCTGCCGTGTCGACCATGTCATCCATGATCACGCAGTTGCGGCCTTCGACTTCACCGATGATGTTCATCACTTCGGACACGTTCGCTTTTGGACGACGCTTGTCGATGATGGCCAGGTCGCAGCCCAGGCGTTTTGCCAGGGCGCGCGCACGTACCACACCGCCGACGTCCGGCGACACCACCAGCAGATCCTGGTAGTTTTTCTTTTGCAGGTCACCCAGCAAAATTGGCGAAGCGTAAATATTGTCGACTGGGATATCGAAGAAACCTTGAATCTGGTCGGCGTGCAAGTCCATGATCAGGACGCGCTCGACACCGGCTTCTTCCAGCATGTTCGCCACCACCTTGGCCGAAATCGCCACACGCGCGGAGCGTGGACGACGGTCTTGGCGGGCGTAGCCGAAGTAAGGAATAGCGGCGGTGATGCGGCCAGCGGAAGCACGTTTCAAGGCATCAACCATCAGCATGATTTCCATCAGGCTGTCGTTGGTTGGAGCACAGGTGGATTGCAAAACAAAAACATCCTTGCCGCGTACGTTTTCGTTAATCTCGACCATTACTTCGCCGTCGGAGAATTTCGAAACGTTTGCTTTACCGAGAGGGATGCCGAGGTTTTTTGCGACCCCCTCTGCCAACGCTGGATTCGCGTTGCCGGTAAAAACCATCAGGTTTTCGTAAGCCATGGGAGTCCCAAGAGGTGATATAGAAGTCTTGAAAAGCACTAACCGGGCATAGGCCCGGTCAGTCATGTTTAGAATATGCCGCGTGGCGGCACATCTGCTTTTTCCCGTACTGGACGCCAACTTCGCATCGACAGACTACGGTGAAATGGTGGCAGGGGAAGAAGGATTCGAACCTTCGCATGCTGGAATCAAAATCCAGTGCCTTAACCAGCTTGGCGATTCCCCTACGTTACTGACTGCTTGCCGTCATGTTGGCCAGTATTATACCGACTATTTGACGCTAAGCAAAATCTTTTTTTGCTCTCTACAACATGGTGAGCATCGGGTGGCGATTCAGCGCTTTTGCCTTCCAGGCGATCCAGACTGGTGGCACATTGCTGAGCACCGCATCCGCTTCTTCCTGACTATCAAACGCACTAAACACACAAGCACCGGAACCAGTCATCCTGGCCTCACCGTAAGCACCCAGCCATTCTACCGCATCTGCTACCGGCTTGAAAAGACTGCATGCTACTTGCTGTAAATCATTCTTACCAAACCCGCCCGCATCGTTTCCTTCTGCGAGGTGCCTGGAAAAGTCCGCTATTGTGACGGGTTCGGTATTTCTCGTCAAGCCTTCCGCGCAAAAAATTGCGGCGGTCGGCACTTGTACGCCAGGCTCGATCACGACATACCAGCACTCGGGCGTGGCAACGGGCTGCAAGGCTTCGCCCACGCCTTCGGCAAAGGCATTCTCGCCAAAGATGAAAAACGGGATATCGGCGCCCAGCGGCAAGCCCAGCGCCATCAATTCCTCGCGGCTCAAACCCGCCTGCCACAGGCGGTTCAAGGCCATCAGGGCCGTGGCAGCGTCGGACGAACCGCCACCGAGGCCGCCGCCCATGGGCAGCACCTTGTCGATGGCGATATCGACGCCGCGCGGCAAGGCGCCCGTGCGGCGCAGCACTTCGGCCTGCAGCAGTGCCGCGGCGCGGATGATCAGGTCTTGCTCCTCCGGCACGCCGGCGAGCGCCGTCACGCGGCGGATCGCCGTGTCGTCGCGCAGCGTGAAGTGCAGGGTGTCGCCATGGTCGAGCAACTGGAACACCGTCTGCAGCAGATGGTAGCCATCGGCGCGGCGGCCGTTGACGTGCAAAAAGAGGTTCAGCTTGGCCGGGGCCGGGCAGTTATTCAGGGTAGTCAACGTCATTGTGCTTGAGCAGATGGGGCATCGAGCACGATGCGCAGCGAGACGGCATCGGCCTGCGCGCTGGCATTGCGTTCGGCATCGATACGCCGCGGTTGGGGCAAGGCGCCCGGTGTATTGTCAGACGCATCTTGCCACGACACATAGCGCAAGCGCCAGCCGTCCTTGGTGGTGACGCTGTCGTTGGCCGGCGAAGCGACGAAGCGCTTGCCGTCGGCGCCCACGGCATGGCCTTGCAGCCAGTCGCGCAAGCCCGACACGGGCAAGGACCAGCCCAACAGCTGCGCGCTCAGGGCATCGACATCGGGCGCGCTGCGCGGCGCCTTGCCGCTTTGCGTCAACACGGCTTGCTGCGGCGTGACGACGATCGTCGCCAGCGTGCTGCCGACGGGCGAATACAGGGTCACGTCCGTGCGCTGCGCCGTCTGCTGCCAGTTGAAATTGACGGTGGCCGATTCGGGCTTGTCATCCTTCTGGTACACGACGTTCAGGCGGCCCGTCAGCTCGACCTGGTCGCGATAGGGCGCGACGGTTTGAGCGGATGGCGCGGCGCCGGACGAGAATGGGGAAGTCAGGGTCGAACAGGCCGAGAGGGACAGGCAGACGAGCGTGAGAGGGAGGAGTTTTTTCAACATGGGCACAAGGAAAAACCAGCGCCATGGCGCTGGTTTTATAGTTTAGTTAATCGATTCAATCACAAACTGACATTCAAGCGCGCCAGCGTACTTTTCAGCGCATCGTTTTTCGGATCCTTGCTTTGCGCCTCGCGCCACAGTTTTTGCGCTTCGGCCTTGTCGCCCTTCTGCCACAGCACTTCGCCCAGGTGGACGGCGATTTCCGGATCGCTGCGCACGGCATAGGCGCGGCGCAGCGCATTTTCCGCCGCGGCCAGGTTACCCATGCGGAATTGCACCCAGCCCATGCTGTCCATGATGAACGGGTCGCCGGGCGCCATCTGCAGCGCTTTTTCGATCAGCGCATGGGCTTCTTCCAGGCGCAGGCCCCGTTCGGCCAGCGAATAACCGAGCGCGTTGTACGCGTGCTGGTTGTCGGGCGCCAGCGCCATCACGCGGCGCAGACTCGCTTCCATCAGCTCGAATTTGTCCAGACGCTCGGCCAGCAAGGCGTAGTCGTACAGCAGTTCCGGATTGTCGGGGAAACGCAGCAAGGCGTTTTCCATCACCGTGTACGCGCTTTGCACGTAGCCGGCGTCGCGCAGGAATTGCGCATCGACCAGCAGCACCTGCGCCTGGCTTGCCGGATCGTCCGTTTCGATTTCCGTCAGCGCCTTGCGCGCCGCATCGAGATTGCCGCCGCGGGCGATCAGCTGGGCGCGGCGCAAGCGCGCCTCGACATAGCCGGCCGACGCGCTGTTGTCGACCTTGTCGAGCCAGGCGATGGCGCCGGCCGTGTCGCCGCGCGTCTCGGCGATCTGCGACAGTATCATCAGGGCCTTGAACGGATCGCGCGTATCGCCAGGATTTTTCTCCAGCACGGCCAGGAAGCGCTTGAAGTACTGCTCCGCGCCCTTGGTGTCTTCCAGCTGCAGCGCCACGATGCCGAGCGCATACAGAGCGCCCACGTTATCGGGCTGGCTTTTCAGCAGCAGCAGGAACTGCTCGCGCGCCGGCTCCAGCTGCTTTTGCTCGACCAGCAGGCGCGCATACGCGCCGCGCACTTCGACGGCGTCCGGATTCTTTTGCAGGAACGTGGCCAGCACCTTGTTTGCCGCCTCGGGTTCGCCCGTCACCTGCGCCAGGGTCAGCGCGGCCAGTTCGGAGTTCGGCTTGATGGCCAGCGCCTTGTTCGCTTCACGGATGGCGCGGTCACGCTCGCCAAGCGACAAGGCGCCCTGCGCCAGCACCAGATGCGCTTCGAACATGTCCAGGTAAGGCTGCACCAGGCGCGTCATCATCGAATAGGCATACAGCTTGTCATTCGAGCGCGACAAAATCTGCTGCATCTGGAACAGGGCCACGCCACGCGCGCCACCCGGCGCATTGGCCAGGCGTTCGGCGAAGATCGGTTCCGCTTCCTCGATCTTGTCGGTCAGGACGACAAAGCCAAGGAAGAATTGCGTTGCCTCGTCCGAGTCGGGCGCCAGCTCGCGCCACAGACGGATGGCCGCCAGCGCTTCGCTGCCCTGCTTGGCGGCCAGCGCCATTTCGGACGCGCGGCGCGCCAGGCGCGGGTCGCGCGTCTGCTGCGCCGCCACCATCATCGTCACGTACGGCCCTTGCCACTGCCCGCTCTTGAATTCCATTTCCGCGCGGGTCAGCTTGTACAGCAGGTCGCTGCTCAATTCGACCTTGGGCAAGCCATCCGCCTTGGCGTCTGCTTTGGCGTCCACCTTGGACTCGCTGCCCTCTTCCTGCGGCGCGGCGGGCGCGGACGCAGAGGGGCTGGCCGCAGCATCGGCAGGGGCGACAGGCGTCTGTGCCATGGCATGCGTGGCCATCAGGGCGGACAAGGTTACAATGGCGAAAGCGTTTTTCAAAGGCTGATCCTGGCTAAACGGCAAAGTTTGATTCTACGCCCAACGCGACTATCGCGTACTTCACGTATGTAACGAAATATATACGTCGTGGCGGCGTAGCCTGCCAGGGCCAGCCCTCGGCCGGCAAGCCGCCTGTTTTTTTACCCGGTTTTCAACCATTCGAGCCCTATGCCAGAATTGCCAGAAGTCGAAGTCACACGGCGCGGTGTCGCGCCCCACCTCGAAGGGCGCGCCGTGCGCTCCGTCGTGCTGCGCCGCGACGGCTTGCGCTGGCCCTTCCCCCCTGCCCTGGGCGAACAATTGTCGGGGCAAACCATCGGCCTGACGGGGCGGCGCGGCAAATACCTGCTGATCCACTTCCGCCACGGCACCCTGATCATCCACCTGGGCATGTCGGGCCATTTGCGCGTGCTGCCGACGGGGACGGAAGCGCAAAAGCATGACCATTTCGACCTCGTCGTGGAAGATGCGGACGGCGGCAGCCAGGTGCTGCGCATGACGGACCCGCGACGCTTCGGCGCCGTGCTGTGGCACGACGAGGCCGACGGCCCGCTGGACGGTCACGCGCTGCTGCGCGGCCTGGGCACGGAACCGCTGGAAGGCGGCTTCACGGGCCAGCTGCTGTTCGAAAAAACGCGCAACAAGGGCACCAACATCAAGCAGGTGCTGATGGCGGGCGACATCGTCGTCGGCGTGGGCAATATCTATTGTTCCGAAAGCCTGTTCCGCGCGGGGATCAACCCGAAGACACCAGCCCGGCGCATCGGCCTGGCGCGCTACGAAAAACTGGCGCAGGCGATCCGCGACGTGCTGGCCGAAGCCATCGTGCAAGGCGGCAGCACCCTGCGCGACTTCATCGGCGTGAACGGCCAGTCCGGCTACTTCCAGCAGACGTATTTCACGTACAACCGCGCGGGCAAGCCCTGCCGCGTGTGCGGCGCGCCTATCCGCCAGATCGTGCAGGGACAGCGTTCCACGTTCTACTGCGTGAATTGTCAAAAGTAAGTCATAGGTAAAGGGGAGCAGATGGTCAGAGACCTGGAACAATACAGCGCCTGGCGGCAGGACGTGCAGGCCGCCTTGCAGGCATACCGGCAAGCCGCCAGCGCGGCGGGCCTGGTCGACGGCGCCTCCGCGCTGCGCCTGGCGCGCTGTGGTTCCCGCCTGCTCGACGACCGTTTATCTGTCGCCTTCGTGGCGGAATTCTCGCGCGGAAAATCCGAGCTGATCAACGCCATCTTCTTTGCCGGCTACGGCCAGCGCATCCTGCCATCGGGCGCGGGACGTACCACCATGTGCCCCACCGAGCTGCTGTACGACGCGGCCTGGCCGCCCTCGATCCGGCTGCTGCCCATCGAGACGCGCGCGCAGAACCTGTCGACCAGCGACTACCGCGACCTGCCCGCCGCCTGGACCGTCCTGCCACTGAATATCGAGGCGGGCGGCGACATGCAGGAAGCGATCCGCCAGGTCAGCCTGACGAAAAAAGTCAGCGTCGAGGAAGCGGCGCGCTACGGCCTGTACGACGCCGACGACGCGGATGCCCCCGCCATGCTCGACGAGGACGGCCAGGTGGAAATCTCCATGTGGCGCCACGCCATCATCAACTTCCCCCATCCGCTGCTGAAACAGGGCCTGGTCATCCTCGACACGCCGGGCTTGAACGCCATCGGCACGGAACCGGAACTGACCCTGAACCTGATCCCGAATGCGCACGCGGTGCTGTTCATCCTGGCGGCCGACACGGGCGTCACGCGCAGCGATATCGAGGTATGGCGCAACCATATCGGCGCCGGTGCGGGGCGCCTGGTGGTGCTCAACAAGATCGACAGCATGTGGGACGAATTGCGCGGCGATGCCGAGGTGGCGCAGGCGATCGAACGCCAGCAGGCCAGCGTGGCGCATCTGTTGACACTCGACGCGAGCCAGGTGTTTCCCGTCTCGGCGCAAAAGGCTCTCGTGGGCAAAATCAACGACGATGCGGCGCTGCTGGAAAAGAGCCGCTTGCTGCCGCTGGAGACGGCCCTGTTCGAGGAGCTGATCCCCGCGCGCAAGGACATCATCCGGCGCCAGCTGGCATTCGACCTGGACGCCATCGAAGCGGCGCAGCAGGTGCAGGCGGCGGCCCGCGCGCGCGGCATCGCCGAGCAGTTGCATGAGCTGCACAGCCTGCGCGGCAAGAACCAGAGCGTGATCGCACACATGATGCGGCGCATCGACATCGAGAAAAAGGAATTCGACAGCAGCCTGTTCAAGCTGCAGGCGACGCGCGCCGTGTTTACCCGCCTGTCGACGGAACTGTACACAAGCCTGGGCATGGACATCGTGCGCGACGATATCGACGGCGTGCGCGCCGCCATGCAGCGCAGCCGCTTTTTCACGGGCCTGCGCGAAGCCGTGCGCCAGTATTTCGAGCGCATTGCCAGCAACCTGGACCGTTCGGAAGGCAAGACGGCCGAGATCACGGAAATGATGAACGTGATGTACCGCAAATTCGCTTCCGAACATGGCCTGGCGCTGGCCTTGCCGATGCCGTTTTCGCTGGCCCGCTACCGCCAGGAAATCGCCGACATCGAAGCCGTCTACCATAAGCAGTTCGGCACGGCGACCCTGCTCACCACCAGCCGCGTCGTGCTGATGGAAAAATTCTTCGACACCATCGCCTCGCGCGTGCGCCGCAGTTTCACCAACGCCAATGACGACGCCAGCGCCTGGCTGAAAGTCATCATGGCGCCGCTCGAAGCGCAGATCGTCGAGTACAAGGAACAGCTGAAACTGCGCTTTGCCTCGATCCAGCGCATCCACGACGCGACGGGCAGCCTGGAACAGAAAATCGCCGGCTTCGAGGCGAGCCTGGCGGCACTCGAACGCGACAAGGCGCAGCTGGCGCAATTGCTGGCCACTTTGCGCGCGGCCAGCGCAACATAGACAACAGAACACTGGAATCCTGCATGAAACGTTTGCTGCATCCGCTCTCGCCCGCCACGGGCATGGCACCTTTTGAAGATTATGTCGACCCGACTTTTTCCGCCACCGTCATCGCCTGGCAAAAGCAGCATGGCCGCCACGCGCTGCCCTGGCAAAACACGCGTGATGCCTACCTGATCTGGCTGTCCGAAATCATGCTGCAGCAAACGCAGGTCACCGCCGTCCTCGGCTACTACGCGCGCTTCCTCGAACGCTTCCCCACCTTGCGCGACCTCGCTAGCGCGCCTGTCGAAGACGTGATGGCGCAGTGGAGCGGCCTTGGCTACTACACGCGGGCGCGCAACCTGCACAAGTGCGCGCAGCGCGTGGTGGCCGAATACGACGGCGTGTTCCCCAGCGACCCGGCCCTGCTGGCCGACCTGCCCGGCATCGGCCGCTCGACGGCCGCCGCCATCTCCGCGTTTTCCAGCGGCACGCGCGCTGCCATCATGGATGGCAACGTCAAGCGCGTGTTCGCGCGCACGTTTGGCATCGACGCCTATCCCGGCGAAAAGCGGGTCGAGGAAGCCATGTGGCGCCGCGCCGAAGCGCTGCTGCCTGACACCGGCATCGAAGCCTACACGCAGGGCCTGATGGACTTCGGCGCCACCCTGTGCACGCGCAGCAGCCCCGATTGCGGCCGCTGCCCGCTGCAGCCGCGCTGCGTGGCCTACGCCACCGATCGGGTTAAAGACTTACCTGTGCGCAAACCGAAGAAAACCAGCCCGGAAAAACACGCCGTCATGCTCGTCATCATCGACGATGGCCAGGTGCTGCTGGAACAGCGTCCCGGTTCGGGCATCTGGGGCGGCTTGCTGTCCCTGCCCGAACTCGATGGCCACGTGCTGGCCGGCGAGGACTGTCCGCGCGACATCGACCAGGATGCGCTGGCGCGCGCCGTGGCGCCGTTCGGCGAAATCGAATCGCAGGAACGGCTGCTGCCCATCGTCCACGTCTTCACCCACTACAAGCTGTACATCGTCCCCTGCCGTATCACCGTGGCGCGCCGTCTGGCGCTGGCAGGAGAAGCGACGCACGTCTGGTACGACGGCGCGAAAATCGCCGATGCGCCGCTGCCTGCACCGATCAAGAAACTGCTGCTGGACCTGTTCGGCGATGCGCGTTCGGCGCAGCGCAGCATGTTTTAGTGCGCAGGCTTGCCGTACTGGCGCTGGCGATCCTGTTCTCGCCAGTGCATGCCGACACGGCGCTGCCGGAAGTCAGAATAGGCGTACTCGCCTACAAGGGCGGCGACGCCGTGCAGCAGGACTGGTCGTACGTGACGCGCCACCTGCAGGCCAGCATTCCCGGCATCAGTTTCATCCTGGCCGACTACGACCAGGCGGGCCTGACGCGCGCCGTGCAATCGCAAGCGATCGCCTTCGCCATCACCAGCAGCGGCCACTATGTAGCGCTCGAACACAGCGACGGCGCCAGCCGCATCGCCACCCTGGAATCGCCATGGACGGACTCGCCGCGCCAGGCCATCGGCTCGGCCATCGTCGTGCGCAGCGCGTCGCCGCTGCATGACCTGGCCGACCTGGCGGGAAAGAATGTGATGGCCGTGGCGCCCGACGCCTTTGGCGGCTACCAGATCGCCGCGCGCGAACTGCGCGAAGCGGGCATCGATCCCGCGCACGATTTTGCCAGCCTGCGCTACAGCGGCTTTCCCTCGCAGCAGATCGTCGACGCCGTGCGGTCCGGGCACATGGATGCGGGCATCGTGCGCACCTGCCTGCTCGAACAGATGGTGGCGCGCGGCGAAGTGCGCGCCGAGGAACTGCGCGTGATCACGACGCGCCCGATACCCGGCTTTCGCTGCGTCAGCTCGTCGCGGCTGTATCCGGACTGGCCCTTCGTGGCCCTGCGCCAGACGCCGCCCGCGCTGGCAAAAAAAGTGGCGCAAGCCCTGCTGGCCATGCCGCGCACCAGCGAAGGCTACAGCTGGACGGTGCCCAGCGATTACCAGATCGTCGATGAACTGTTCCGCGACTTGCACATCGGCCCCTACGCCTACCTGGACAAGCTGACCTTCGAGACGGCGCTGCGCCGCTACTGGGGCTGGATGCTGCTGGTGCTGGCCCTACTTATTGCCTGGGCCGTGCACACGGTGCGCGTGGAATACCTGGTCAGCCGGCGCACGGAGCAATTGCGCGCGGCCCAGCACCAGCAGCGCGCGCTGGAAGAGCAGGCGCGCCAGCGCCAGGCCACGCTCGACCACACGGCGCGCCTGGCGATCCTGGGCGAAATGGCCAGCGCCATCGCGCACGAATTGAACCAGCCGCTGGCGGCCATCGGCAATTTCGCGCGCGGCATGGCGCGCCGCATCGCGGCCGGCCGGCTCGACGCGGCGCCCCTGCTCGACGGCGCGCAGGAAATCGCCACGCAAAGCGAGCGCGCGGGCGCCATCATCCGGCATATCCGCGCGATGGCGCAAAAGCGACCCGCGCACAGCACGGCTTTCGCCCTGGCCGGCGCCGTCGAGCAAGCCGTATCGCTGTTCCGCGCCGCACATCCGCACGCCCATATCAGCTGGAACCACGAAGGCTGCAATCTTGAGCCGCGCGTGCTGGCCGACCCGCAGCAAGTGCAGCAGGTGCTACTCAATCTGCTTAAAAACGCGCTCGATGCGCAGGTGGAAAACGGCAATCCGCAGCATCCGATCGGCGTGCTGCTGCACCGTGAAAATGGCGCCTGCACGGTAGCCGTGCGCGACGCGGGATGCGGCCTGCCGGCAGCGCAGATGGCGCGATTGTTCGAACCGTTCTTTACCACCAAAGCCGAAGGACTGGGACTGGGCATGTCACTCAGCAAAAGCATCATCGAATCTTTCGGCGGCAGCCTGTCGGCGCACGCCAACGCTGATGCGCCAGGCTTGACGGTCTGGTTCCGGCTCCCTGAAGATACGCATATGGAAGCGCACAAGGAAATGCAAGAGGAAACACCATGAATGAAAGCGATGCCATCATCTTTGTCGTCGACGACGACGCCGCCATGCGCCGCTCGCTGGCCTATCTGTTCGATTCAGCCGGATGGAAAGTGCAGACGTTCGAATCGGCGCGCGATTTCCTGCAGCGCTACGCGGGCCATGCGCCCGGCTGCTTGCTGCTCGACGTGCGCATGCCTTTGATGAGCGGGCTGGAATTGCAGCAGGAACTATCGCGTCACGCGATCGCGCTGCCCGTGATTTTCCTCAGCGGCCACGGCGACCTGGCCATGGCCGTGCAGACGATGAAGGCAGGCGCCTGCGATTTTCTGGAAAAGCCATGCAAGGACCAGGTGCTACTGGACGCCGTCTCGCGCGCCGTGGCCCGCAGCGTGGAAGAAAGCCGCAGCGCCGCCAGCACAAATACGGCACAGGCAGCATTGGCGACATTGACGGCGCGCGAACGCGAAGTGGCGCTGCTGATGGCCGAAGGAAAAGCGTCGAAAGTCATCGCCCGCGAACTGGGCATCAGCGACAAGACGGTGCAGGTGCACCGCCATAACACGATGGAAAAACTGGGCCTGCATTCGGCAGCCGAGGTGGCCCGGCTGCTGATGGCGGGTGGGGCGATTTAGGCTGTCTGTCGGATTACGCTACGCTAATCCGACCTACCAACTAGTGGACAAATCTAAGTCCGCACGATACGCGCCGGCAGTCCCTGCCGCACAGCCGTGCCCGAAACGGGATCGACAAACACGTTCTTGTCGCCGCGGCTCGGATCCGTCAAGCCCAGGTCGTTCAAGTTGATGCCCGCGCCGATGGCCGGTTCATCGGGCTGGCGCGACTTGCCGATGCGGTGGGCGCGCGCGCCGTGCTCCTTGTGGCCGAAACCGTGCTCGATGGCGATCACGCCGCGCTGCACGCCGTGGCGCAGCATCACCGTGGCCCTGGCCTTGCCGCCCGGCGTTTCCAGGTAAATCACGTCGCCATTTTGCAGCTTCAAGCGGGCCGCGTCGTCAGGGTGCACGGCGACCGGGTTGTCGGGATGGATGCCGCGCAAGCGCCGCGCGCCGATGCTGTACGAGTTTTGCAGCGCCGATTTAAAGCTGATCAGCTCGAAAGGCCACTCGCTGGCCGGATAGGCTTTGCGTACGGGCGTGCCATCGGCAAACGCCGCCACTCGCCACGCGGGCGTGCCGGGAAAACGCTTGCCGCTCAAGCTGTTCTTGCTCACGCCCAGGCCCTCGTTGTACAGCATCATCGGTTTCAGGTAACGGTGCGTGGACCAGTCCTGCGGATACGGCGATTCGTCGGTCACGGGTGCAGGTACTGCCGGCGCCTTGGCATTCGCCGGTGGCGGCAGGCGCAGGCCGAACATCTCGCCATAGCTCTGGTAGCGCCCTCCCCGCGCCAGCATGAAGGCCACCTTGCGCCACTCTTCCGGCTTCAGGGTACGTTCCAGCTCGGGACGGATGCGCGCCACGCCGGACAGGTCGATGTCGTCGTCGCTCGCGTCAGGCACGGACGTTTTTCCCTGCCAGGCGATGTTGGCGCCGCCGCGCAGATACCAGTCTTCCGCGCGCTGCAGGGGAAAGCGCTGGCCATCCATGTCCTGCAAGGCGTCCGGGCCGAAGCCGGGCAAGGCCATCGTTTTGGCCAGCGCGATGAAGAACGATTCCATGCAGATGGTCTGGCCGTCCGGTGTCTTTTGCACGCGCGGTTCGACCACGGGCCAGCGCGCCGTGCTCATTTTGACGGGCATGCCGCCCCAGGCGCCAGCCCAGCCCCAGCTTTCATACAGCAAGGTATCGGGCAGCAGGTAATCGGCAAAGGCCGAGCTTTCATTGATGAAGGGGTCGATGGCGACGATCAGGGGAATCTTCTTCGGATCGGCCAGCTCCTTGCCGATCTGCGCGCGCAAGCCCGTGATGCCGTAGACGGGATTGCAGCTCCACAGTATCAGCGCCTTCAAAGTGTAGGGGTAGCCGTTCATGGCGCTGGTGAGCCACTCGGTCGCCAGCGCGGGCGCGTTCGGATACCACGGCGCCCTGGCCGGATACGCCTTGCCCGCTTCTTTCTTCAGCTTGAATTCCGAGGTTTTTTCATACGGCACATTGCGCCCGATCGGCATGCCGGCCGCCTTGATCTCGCCGCCAAAACTCTCGAGGTTGTAGCGCGGGCCGGGTCCCGCATCCTTGAAGCTGCCGCCATTGACGAGGGTGCCGCCCTTGCGGTTCAGATTGCCGATCAGGGTATTGAGCATGACCAGCGCATACGCGTTGTAAAAGCCGGCGCCCGACATCATGCCGCCGTGCGCATTGACGGCCGCGCGCTTGCCATGGCTGGTCAGTTCCTGCGCCAGGCCTTCGATGATGTCGCGCCCGATGCCGCAAGCAGCCGCGTAGTCATCCATGCTGTGGCGCTGCGCTTCCTCGTTGAGCATCGTCATCGCCGTCTTCAGGTGCAGCGGCGCGCCGGCCACGTCCAGCGGGCCGTCGAAGAACAGGCGCGCCTCGCCCTTGGCCGTGCTGTGCGGCACGATGGCTTGCGTGGCAGAGTCGATCACGCAGAAGGCGTCGCCATCCTTGTAGCGCTCTTCTTCCGCCAGTTCCACCGCGCCGATGTCCGACGCACGCAGGTAGCGGCCGTCGCGCGCGTGGCCCTTCTCGTTGATGATCAGATGCGTGGCGTTGCACCAGGCGGCCTCGCCCGCCGCTTCCGCCACCTTCAGGTTCGGCTGCACGAGGAAGTTGCGGTCATAACGTTCGTGCTCAATGATCCAGCGGATCATGGCCATGGCCAGCGCGCCGTCCGTACCCGGCTTGATCGGTACCCAGCGGCTGCGGTCGCCCGCGGCCAGGCTGTCCGCATTCGTCAGCACGGGGTCGACGACGACATAGCTGAATTCGCGCTTGCCCGAACGGGCTTTCGCGATCAAAGTGCCCTGGCGCTTGAACGGGTTGCCCGCATTGCCCGGCGCCGTGCCGACGAAAATGCAGAACTTCGTGTTTTCCAGGTCCACTTTCGCATGCGGCATTTTCTTCATGTCGCCGAACATGGCGCCCGAGCCGCTGCGGTAGGCGCCGCCGCAATACGAGCCGTGGTTGACCAGGTTCAGACTGCCGTACGACTGCTTGAAAAAGCGCGTGCCGAACGCCAGGCGGCCATCGTCGGTGCTGCACATCAAGCCCACCTGATTGACTTGCGGGCCCAGTTCCGGCTGCGCCGGATCGATCGGTTTTTCCAGCTCGCGCAAGGCACGCAGCCCCTGCACGTGGCCTTCGCCAAACAGGTCGCCGCCTTCCGTCACTTCCTTGACCAGTTGATCAAAGGCGATCGGTTCCCACTGGCCGCCGCCGCGCGGTCCCACGCGCTTCATGGGCGCCAGCACGCGAAACGGCGACTCCATCTGTTCCAGCACGCCGTTGCCGCGGCCGCAAGCCGTCGAGCGGCCTTTCAAGCCCTTTTCCTGGAAGCGCGACAGCGACACGAAGCTGTCGCGTATCGACGTTTGATATGGCAGCGCCGGATCGGCCGACAGGGGGCTGTACGGATTGCCCGCCACGCGCAAGACCTTGCCGCTTTTTTTATCGAGGCGCACGCGCACGCCGCAAAACGTGGTGCAGCCCATGCACATGGTGTAGCTGACCTGCTGGTCCGGATTGACTGTCAGCTTGCCCGTGGCCGTGTCGACGGAAAACTCGGGCGGCAGCGAATTGCCGTGCAGTTTCTGCACAGGCTTGTCTTTGCCCAGCGCGTGGTCGACCATGCGGCCGGCCGTGGTAGAAAAGCTGGCGGCAAACGCGGCCAGGCCGCCGCCGATGGCGCCATAGCGCAGCAGCTTGCGGCGCTTTTCATTGTCGTCTTCAGGGACGTCGTCGTGTGTGTGTTCGTTCATTTCTAGCTCCTCAGTGCGTGGCCATGGCGGGACGATTGCGCAGCATGCGTCCGGCCCATGGCAAAAATTCCAGCATCAGCAACAGCAGCGCGATCCACAGGCCGGCCGTGCCGATAATCCCCATCAAGCCATCATTCCCCATCGGCAGGTGGTAGTCGTACAGGCCCGCGCCCGTTTTCGGGATCGTCTGGCCGCCGATGAAAATCGTCCAGCGCATCATCCAGGCGCTATGCAGCGCGATCAGGCCGTTGACCAGGCCACTCGTGGCCGGGCGCCAGATGGCCAGCGCCATCGGCACAATGGAGGACAGCACGGCCCAGACAGCCGTGAACTGCCATTGCGGCATGCCCGCCACCTGGGTGAACGCCATGCTGTGGCTGGCGCTCACGCCAGAGAGACTCACGAACAGCCAGCCGCCGCCCAGGGCCAGCACCAGCGCCAGCGACAGGGCCAGCGCGCGGTTCAGCGATACTTCCAGCGCCTGCTCGCGACCCGGCAGGAAGCGGTTGAACAGCAGCGCCAGGCCCACGGCGCCAACAAAGGCCGTGGCCGCAAATTGCGCCGGCAGGAAGGGCGTGAACCACAGGGGACGGGCACGCACCACCATCACTTCCATCCCCGTGTACAGGCCCACCACGAAGGCGGCCAGCAAGGTGCAAACGGCGGCGATGCGGATGGCGCGCAAGGAAGCGGCGCCACCACGCCCCAGCAGGCGGTAGGCAAAGGCAAGTCGGTCATGTCCCTGCCCTCGCGTGGCAAAATCCACGCGCAGCGCCAGCCACGCGTACAGCATCAGGCAACCCAGATACAGGGGAATAAAGAACGAGCCCCACGACATCCACGATTGCGGCTGGAAGTAGATATAGAAATGGTAGAAGCGGCCCGGCCCGTGCAGGTCGGCCAGCAGCGCCACCGGCGCCGTCATGCCGCACACGAGGGACGCCAGCAGCGCGATACGCCCCAGGCGTTCATACGCCTTGCGGCCGAAGACGAAGTACGGCAAGGTCAGCATGAAGCTGCCGTAACTGAGGCCGATGAGGAAAAAATACTGCACCGCCCACGGCAGCCATGCCGCTTCGCGCGTGACGTTGACAATTTCGGTGATGTGGCTGTCCATGGTTTATTTCCCGTGTTTGCTCGGTTGCCAAAGAGTCGCTTCGCCTTCGACGTGGCCGGCGAAGCGCGTGTCCAGTCCCAAATAAAATACGTGGGGCTGGGTGCCCTGCTCGGGTTTGAGTACCTTCACCTTGTTCTCGGTGAGCAGCTGGTGCACCAGGCTTTCCGGGTCATTGAGGTCGCCGAAGATGCGCGCGCCGCCCACGCAGGTTTCCACGCAGGCCGGCAGCAAGCCTTCATCGACGCGGTGCGCGCAGAACGTGCATTTGTCGGCCTTGCCCGTCTCGTGGTTGATGAAGCGCGCGTCGTACGGACACGCTTGCACGCAGTAGGCGCAGCCCACGCAGCGGTCGCCATCGACGACGACGACGCCATCCTTGCGCTGGAAGGTGGCGCCCACGGGACAGACGGGAATGCAGGGAGGATTGGCACAGTGGTTGCACAGGCGCGGCAGCATGTAGGTGCCGCAGCGGTTCTCTTCCTTGACTTCATAGGTCGAGACGACGGTGCGGAAGCTGTTTTCCGGCACGGCATTTTCCATGATGCAGGAGACCGTGCAAGCCTGGCAGCCGATGCACTTCTGCACATCGACCACCATCGCCCAGCGCTGGCCGCCTTCGCCCTTCGTGGCCGCCTTGCTTGGCAGCGGCGCGATGGCCGCCCCGATCGTTACGGCTGGCAAGGCGCGCAAGAAACTGCGGCGCGATTCAATCATGACACTCTCCTTGACTATGGGCGGCAAGCCCTTGTTGACTTGCTGCCATGATAGAAAAGAAGGTGCTGCGGGGGTATTGGGGTGATAGTGCGGGGACCTAGATGATCATGCCAATTGACAGGATCGACAATGCGGAGTAGCGGGTAGGTCGGATTAGCGCGCAAGCGCGTAATCCGACGCCACCACCGGCCGCGCCAACAATGTTGTCGGATTACGGCCTGCGGCCTAATCCGACCTACGTTGACAATTCATCCCAAGGGGTAGATCGGTGCCCGCAGGGACCGTTACAGCTCGTCGAGCGAATACAGCCTGCGATGCTCGCGGATCGCATAGCGGTCCGTCATGCCGGCGATGTAGTCGGCGATCTTGCGCGCCTGCTGCGTGACGTCGCCATCCTTGAGCTGATAGTCGGGCGGCAGCAGGGCCGGTTCGGCCATGAAGCTGTCGTACAGTTCGCGCACGATGCGGCTGGCCTTTACGCGCATGCGGTTGACCTGGTAGTGGCGGTACAGATTCGCCCGTAAAAAGCGTTTCAGTTCCGTCGCGTCCTTGCGCATGGCGTCCGAAAAACGGATCAGCGGGGCACTGGCGCGCACTTCGTTCACATCACGCGGCGCGGCATCGGCAATCAGACCGGTCGAGGTGACGATCAGATCGTCGGCCAGGGCCGTGATCAGGCGGCGCAGGGTTTCATAGATGGCGCGCCGGCCCGACAGGCCGGGAAACGCCTGCTGCACGTCGCGCCACAGGCGGCCGAAGAATTCCACCTCTTCCAGCTGGGCGATGGTGATCAGGCCGGAACGCAGGCCGTCATCGATATCGTGGCTGTTGTAGGCGATTTCATCGGCCAGGTTGGTCAGCTGCGCTTCCAGGGTCGGTTGCGTGCGGTCGATGAAGCGCTGCGCCACGGGACCCAGTTCGCGCGCATGCGTCAAGGAGCAGTGTTTCAGGATGCCTTCGCGCGTCTCGAACATCAGGTTCAAGCCATCGAAGGCGCCGTAGTGCTCTTCCAGGGTGTCGACCACGCGCAGGCTTTGCAGATTGTGCTCGAAGCCGCCATGCTCCTGCATGCATTCATTGAGCACGTCCTGGCCCACGTGGCCGAACGGCGTGTGGCCCAGGTCATGCGCGAGCGCGATGGCTTCGACCAGGTCTTCATTGAGGCGCAGGTTGCGCGCGATCGAGCGGCCCACTTGCGCCACTTCCAGGCTGTGCGTCAGGCGCGTGCGGAACAGGTCTCCCTCGTGGTTGAGGAAAACCTGGGTCTTGTATTCGAGGCGGCGGAAGGCCGAGGAATGGATGATGCGGTCGCGGTCGCGCTGGAACTGGCTGCGCGAGGCGTGCGGCGCCTCGGCAAAGCGACGTCCCTGCCCCTGTGCCGAATGGGCCGCATAGGGAGCGAGGAAGTCTTCCGGCAGCATGTTATTGCACTCCGGCGGCCAGGGCGGCCAGCACCAGTTCGTGCGGTGCGGACGTGATGCACGGGCTGCCCAGCGGTTTCAAGAGGATGAACTTGATGGCGCCGCCCTCGTTCTTCTTGTCGACCTCCATCAGTTCCAGCCAGCGCTCGACACCGAGGTCCGGCGCCTTGATCGGCAGGCCAGCGGCGGCGACGAGCTTGCGCACGCGCTCGACGGCAGCCTGGTCGATATAGCCCATGCGGCACGACAGATCGGCCGCCATCACCATGCCGCAGCCGACGGCTTCGCCGTGCAGCCAGTGGCCGTAGCCCAGGCCCGCCTCGATGGCGTGGCCGAAGGTATGGCCGAAATTCAGGATGGCGCGTAAGCCGCCTTCGCGCTCGTCCTGGCGCACCACGTCAGCCTTGATTTCGCACGAGCGGGCGATCGCATACGCGAGGGCGCCCTTGTCGCGCGCCATCAGCTTGGCCATGTTCGCCTCGATCCAGTCGAAAAACGCGGCGTCGATGATGGCGCCATGCTTGATCACTTCGGCCAGACCCGCCGACAGCTCGCGCGCCGGCAGGGTTTCCAGGGTCGAGGTGTCGGCGATCACGGCGCGCGGCTGGTAGAAGGCGCCGATCATGTTCTTGCCCAGAGGGTGGTTGATGCCCGTCTTGCCGCCGACGGAGGAATCGACCTGCGCCAGCAAAGTGGTAGGCACCTGCACGAAGCCGATGCCGCGCATGTAGCTCGCTGCCGCATAGCCGGTCAGGTCGCCGATCACGCCGCCGCCCAGCGCCACCAGGGTGGTCTTGCGGTCGCATTTGTTGGCCAGCAGCGCATCGAAGATCTGCATCAGGCTGGCCCAGTTTTTATATTCTTCGCCGTCCGGCAGGACGATGCTGATCACTTCGCGGCCATCGCTGGCCAGTGCCGCCTGCAGGCGGCCCAGGTACAGCGGCGCGACGGTGGTATTGGTGACGATGGCCACCTTGTGGCCGCTGATATGGCGCAGCAGCGCATCGGCATCGGCCAAGAGGCCAGGACCGATGGCGATCGGATAACTGCGTTCGTCGAGGTCTACGCTCAACAACATTTTGGATTGCTCGTTCATCGAAGGCTCTGCATGAATGACGCAGTTGGGCGAGGCCTCGCATTCGAGGCTGGCCAGCTGCATCAGGATGGTCTGAACCATCGATTGTACGTTAGGACGGCCCGTGTCGATCACAATGTCGGCCACTTCCATGTAATGGGGCTCGCGCTGCGCCGTCAATTCTTCGAGCTTCCGGCGCGGGTCGGCCGTCTGCAGCAGGGGACGGTTCTTGTCGTGGCTGGTGCGCGCGAGGATGTTGCTGACGCTGGCGCGCAGGTACACGACCGTGCCCCGCTCCTTCAGGTAGGCGCGGCTGTCGGCGTTGAGGATGGCCCCGCCACCGGTGGCCATGACGATGCCTTCCTGGGCGCTCAGGTCACGGATGACCTCGGCTTCGCGCCGGCGAAAGCTGGCCTCGCCCTCGATTTCAAAGATCCACGGGATGGTCGCTCCCGTGCGTGCTTCGATTTCGTGGTCGGAATCGACAAAGCGCAAGCCCAGCTTGCGGGCCAGGATACGCCCGATCGTGGTTTTGCCTGCGCCCATGAGGCCTACTAAAAACAGATTTTGCATGTGCTGCGACAGTTAATTTGGATTACGACAATCAGTGGCTTGTCCATACGGACTAATGACGCCTGGCGGTGAAATATCCACGCGGTTAAAGTCCGTCGCCAGCCCCGGAAGCAAAGTGTAACCGACATAAGTTGCCTCCGTCCCGGAACTATTGCCGCGAATCGTCAATTCGACGTCCAGCCAGTGGGCCCTGTCGCGCGGATAAGTCAGGGTGACGAGCGCCGTTCCCGAGCTGTCGGTCTTGCCGCCGGTCGACAGATTGAGCGGAATGCCCGGGTCCAGACGGCCATTCAGATTGAGGTCGTTATTCGGATTGAAGGTGCCGCTGCGGTCCCGGTCTTCATTGTCGCACTTCAACGCGGCCGCCACCACCCACGACTGGGCAGCCTGGGAATATTGCAGATAGCCCTTGTAATAATAGCGTGGCCAGGCGGCGGCCGTGATGATCACGTCCGGCACGGGGTTGCCGGCGGCATCCGTCACAAACACGCTATACGTCTTGCGGTAGGTGCTGCTGTCGGAGGCGTCGAGCGCATTGCCGCTGCCGGCGCTGATGAACAGCGATTTTTTCGTCACCGTCAGCTTGACCGTGGCCGCATTGCTCGACACACCCTGCAGTTGCGCTTTGACAACGACGCCATCGACACCGGTGGTGCCCTGCCCCGCGATGTAGCTGACCGTGGCCACGCCATCGCTGTCGGTGGCAACCAGCGAAGGCGAGCTCAGAGAACCATTGCTGGCATCGTTCTGGATCGAAAAGCTCACCTGTGCATTCTTGACCAGGTTGTTTTCCGCCGTGCCATCGCGCACGATGGCGCGCAAGGCGCTGCGCTGCGCCGTGCTGCCGGCCGTATTGGCGCCAATGACCGCCGGGTCGGCTTGCAGGCTGATCGTGGCCTGGGCCGTCAGTGGCGCAACGAACTCCACTTCCGACTGTACCGAGGCGCCGCTGTCTTCGTACTTCGCCGTGAGGGCGGTCAGGCCGGCGCCGCTGGCTTGTACGTAAGCGATGGCATTGCCGCCCACCAGCGCCAGCGGCGCCTGCAATGGCGTGCCGCAGGCGGCGTCCTGGTAGATGGCGCCGCGCGACGTGCTGAAACGCACATTGCCCGTTTGTGGCACGCCAGCCACATCGCTATGCACCGTCACCGCATAGCAGGTGTTCGTGTTCAAGGTCGCCAAGGCAACATTGCCTCCCGACACGGCATTGATCGTGAAGTTCGATGCATTGATTGCAATTGGCAAGACGACGCTGTCACCCTGCGCCTTGACGCTGATGCTGTCGCTGCTGCCTGCCTGGGCGTTGTAGCTCAACACCAGCTGGCCGTTGTTGTCCGTCAGCGCGGGACTGGCGCCGCCGCCCTTGACCGTGATGGCATTGCTGCGGGCGCTGAAGGTCACCGGTTTGCCAACGAGGGGATTGCCGCTCGAATCGACCAGCTTGACCACCATGTCGGTGCTCGTCTTCAGGTTCACCGTTGAAAAGGCACTGATGACCAGCCGGGTGCCGCTGACGCCGATGTCCGTGCTGGCCGTCTGCGCGCCTGCGCTGGCCGTGACCTTGATCGTGCGCAAGCTGGCGTCGCCCCCCGTATTCAGGCTGACCAGCGCCTGTCCCTGCGCATTGGTATTGACCTTTGTCGCACCCAGCGCGCCCGAATCGGCACTGAATGTCACGCTGGCATTGGGCACGACGGCATTGTTGGCGTCTTTGACAAAGGCGATCATGTTGACGGCGGTACCGCCCGACGACGCCAGAGTGCCGCCGGAAGAGGTCAGCAGCAAGCTGGCAATACCCGAGGTGACAGGCACCACTTTCACCACCACGGGGGCCGACTCGACGCCGCCGCTGCTGGCCTTGATGGTAATGTCGCGCAAGCCCGCATCGCCCTTCACGCTGAGTTTTTCCGTCACCGTGCCATTCGCATCCGTCACGCGGTTGGTGTTGCTGATGGTGCCGGAACTGGCGGTGAAGGTCACCGTCTGGCCAGTCATGGCATTATTGCCGGGATTTTTCACCACTGCCGTCAGCACGACTTCCGTCCCGTCCGCGCCCGATGCCACAATCGTTGTTGCGCCAGCCACCAGTACCACGCTGCCGACACCGGCATTCGCGCCATCCTTGACACCCAGGGTCGGGTCGCCGCCACCGCCGCCACATGCGGCCAGCAAGGCGCCCAGCGCCAGCAAGACCAGCCAATTCGATACCCGACTCCAATAAGTGTTGCTCAAAGATACATTCCGCATAGTCGCCATCAGTCCGCTTTCGTTTGCATTGTTACTTAAACGTAAAGATGTGACATTAACGTGTTGCTGGCCGATCTGCCACTATTTTCGGCGTAATAAACACCATTAGTTCCGTTTTTTCTTGACTGCGGCCCGTGCTGCGGAAAAAAACACCGAGTACGGGAATGTCGCCAAGAATCGGCACCTTGCTGTCCGTGCCCCGTTCGGATTGCTGATAAATACCGCCCAGCACCACCGTGCCGCCGTCTTCCACCATCACTTGCGTGCGCACATGCTTGGTGTCGATGGCGAAGCCGGAACGGGTTTCCTGGCCCACGCTATCCTTGTTGACGTCCACTTCCAGCACCACGTTGCCATCCGGCGTGATCTGTGGCGTCACTTCCAGGCGCAAATTCGCCTTGCGGAACGTGATCGACGTGGCGCCGCTGCTGGTGGCCACTTGGTAGGGCAGCTCGATGCCCTGCTCGATCAGCGCCAGTACCTTGTCGGCCGTCACCACGCGGGGGCTGGAAATGATCTTGCCCCGGCCGTCCGCTTCCAGCGCCGACAATTCCAGGTTCAGGAAGCGGTTGGCGGCCGCCGAAAACAGGCTCAGGGCGAAGCTGGCCGGCTGCAAGCCATTGATGCTGGCGGCCGGCAAATTGACGAATTGCGTGTTCGGCACGAAGGCGCCGCTGCCGGCCACCGTTTGCCCCGTCGCCTCGCCCACGCCCTGGTAGCTGCCGCCGACAGCCGCGCGGCGTCCGATGCCGCCTAGGGAAAAACCTGGCAGCTGGCCTGCCGCCAGGCGCTGGTCCGTAAAACCCAGGCGCGCGCCCAGGTTGCGGCTGAAACTGTCGTTCGCCTCGACGATGCGCGCCTCGATCATCACTTGTCGCGTTGCAATATCCGTCTTGGCGATCAGCTGGCGGATCTGTTCCAGGCGCGCCGGCACGTCGGTGACGAACAGCTGATTCGTGCGCGGCTCGATCAGCACGCTGCCACGGCGCGACAGCAGCCGGCTGCGCCCTTCCCCCGCGTCCAGGCCGAACACGGTGCGGAACGCTTCAGCCTTCTGGTAATTGAGCTGGAAAATGGCTGACTGTAACGGTTCGAGTTCCGCGATCTGCGCGCGCTGTTCCAGTTCCAGCTTTTCGCGCGCAAGGATTTCCTCGCGCGGCGCGATCCACAGCACGTTGCCATTGCGCCGCATGTCCAGTCCCTTGGCCTGCAGCAGCACGTCGAGCGCCTGGTCCCACGGCAAGTCGCGCAAGCGCACGGTCACATTGCCAGCCACGCTGTCGCTGGCGATGATGTTTTGCCCCGATGCATCGGCCAGGATGTGCAGGGCCGCGCGCACGCCCACGTTCTGGAAATCGACGGAGATTTTGTCGCCCGCATACAGGCGCGGCGCCGACACCTGCACCACGGCTTCCTGGGCAAGGCCGCCGGCATGCAGGCACAGCATCACGGCCAGGAGCATGCGGTGCGGCCTCATGGCGCCGCCTCGGGCAGGCTGGCCTTCGGAGCAGCCCCCGCCACCTGCAAGGCCAGGCTGCCGCGCCGCTCGCGCCACCCGCCTCCCCCATCCTGCAGCAGCTCCTTGTATTGCAGCGCCTGTTCACTGATTTGCGTGACCTGGCCGTGGTCCGGTCCCAGATATTGGCCCACCGCCACCCGGTACACGCGCTGGCCCGCCAGCAGCAATGCGCTCAGGCGCCCATCCTGTTGCACGCTGCCAACCATGCTGATGGCCGGCAAGGCCACGCTTTCCAGCGGTTCGCGCATTCGCCGCGGGTCGGGCCCCGCCACGCCACCCTGCTGACTGGGCGCGGGCGGCAAGGCGTTAAAAGGATCAGCCAGGGCGGCGGCCTCGTAGGGATGCGGCGCGACAGCGGCAAGCGGACGCCAAGTTGGTGTCACTACGGGCGCGCCCGCCTTGGGTGCCAATACCGCTTGCGCCGCCAGTTCCCCCGCTTCGGGCAAGCGATACGCTTGCAACACGGCATCGAGGGTCAGCAAGCGGTCCTTGCCGAGGGTCAGGGCCAGCGCATGCACGGTGACGATGCGCGGCAAGCGCGCCAGGTCCGCCAGCAGCGCGCCCATGGCGTGGTAGCCGCCGCGCAACTGTATGGCGATCGGCAAGGCGACATACGGCGCTTGCGGCCGCGCAGCACCCGGCTTGAACAGTGAAAATTGCAGGCCGCGCGCCTGGCCGGCGGCGTTAATGTCCGTCAACAGCGCCGCCATTGCTTGCTGGTCCGGCAATTGCTGTTCCAGCAGGGCCAGTTCGGCGCCGGCCTGGCCCTGCTCTGCACGCCACTGCGGCAACTGCTTCGCCCTGGCCTGCGCCGCCAGATAATCGGTGCGCAAGCGGCCCTCCTCGCCTTGCGCCGCCTGCACGGCGGCCATCATTCCAGCCAGCCACACGGCGTGCAGCAGCGCGGCCACCAGCGCACCGGCCAGGGCGGCGCAAGCGAGGCGCGCCGGTAACGGCCACAGCGATGCGGTCTTCAAGCTCAGCATGATCAACCTCCACGACTAAGATTGCCCAGCAGGTGCCAAAGCCAGCCGTATCGTCCATTCCACGGCGCCATCGGCCGCGCCGCGCACTTCCAGCACTTCAGGGCGGGACCAGGGCGCGGCCTGCTCCAGCGCCAACAGCAATGCCGCGACCTTGTCCTGCGACACGGCCTGCCCTTGCAGGCGCACCATCGCCGTTTCCTGGCGCACACTGTGCAAGGCCACGCCAGTCGGCATCGCCCGGGCCAGAGCCGCCAGCATGCGCACCCAGGCATGGCGTTGCTCTTGCAAACTGGCAATGGCCTGCTGGCGCTGCAGCAGCGCCGCCGTCTCGCCCTGCACCCGCTTGCCCGCGGCAAGGACGACATTGACTTGCTGCATGCGATGTTGCCAGTCCTCCTGGCGGCGCAGCTGTGCGTCGAGCTGCTGTTGCAGCCAGGCGCCTGCCGCCAGGGCCAGCAGCAATCCCATCAGCGCCCCGCCGGCCAGTTGCCACAGCAGCCACTGAATGCGCTTGCGGCGCGCCGCCTGGCGATATGGCAAAAGGTTGATACACGGCACTTTCGCCACGGTCTTCATCGGGCGTACCGGTGCATGGCCAGGCCCCAGGCCAACTGGTACGCCACGCCGCCGTCGGACAAGGCTTGCCAGCCGCCCTGTGCGAGCGCCGCCTGCAAGGCCAGCGCCTCGCTATCCATGATGACCGGCGTCAACCCGGCCGCCTTGGCCGCATCGAGACGGTGCTGCACGCTGGCACGCCGCGCCGCCACCAGCAGCACGTCGATCTCGCTGCCTGCCTGGCCGGCAAGCGGCGGCGCGGGGCCGAGCATGACAAAATCCAGACTGGCGTCTTCCAGCGGAAACGGCATGTATTGCGCCGCTTCCAGTTCCACGAGGATTTCCAGCTGCTCCTCCGGCAATCCGGCAGGCAGGCGGATCGCATGCGTGATCAGGGCCGTGGCCGGCATGGCCAGCGCCACGCGGGTGCAGCCGCTGCCACTGTCGCGATAAGCCTGACGCACGGCATCGGCCAGGCCCTGCAGATCTTCGATATTGCCTTCAAACATCACTCCTGCGGCCAGCGCAGAACTGCCGTAATGCCGGCACGACAGTTTCCCCCGCCGGCGCCTCAACTCGACCACGCGTACGGCATCGTCCGCCATGTCGACGCCCAGCAAGCCGGTGCCAAGAAAACTGCTGATGGACATGTTTTTCATAGAGAAAAGTCAGCGTGGAAGGAGGTCCTGCCACCCGAAAGCCTAGTCCCGGCAGCGCTGGCTTGTAAATGGATTTCACGCTGGAGTCTGCGGCGCGCGGCGCCTATCTGGCAGGGCCGTGATCTGGCGCAGGATAATTGTTACCAAATCCTGGTTGCCAGCGGGCCAATACACGCTTATATAGAGTATCGGCAAGTTTCGACTGTCTCCCCCGGCAAGCGCCACAGCGCGCTGCCACCCCGGCAAGCTCGCTTATAATTGACCGGCATAAATTTACTGAAAGACATGACACGCATGACATCTTCAAAATCCGCTGGCAACGCTGGCTCGAAACCGCCCCAGAAGGGCAGCAAACCCAAACGCTTTTTGCTGATGGCCCTGGTATCGTTCCTGGGCCTGGGCGTCGTCGGCGTGCTGCTGGTGGTATTCGGCCTGGCCATGGCGTATCCGAACCTGCCGGCGCTCGATACCCTGACCGATTACAAGCCGAAAATGCCGCTGCGCATTTTCACCTCCGACAGCGTGCTGATCGGCGAGTTCGGTGAAGAGCGGCGCAACATGGTGCACATCAAGGATATTCCCGATGTCATGAAGAAAGCCGTGCTGGCCATCGAAGATGACCGCTTCTATGAACATGGCGGCGTCGATTACCTGGGCATCACGCGCGCGGCCCTGCACAACCTGACGGGTGGCGCCAAGCAAGGCGCCTCGACCATCACGCAGCAGGTGGCACGCAATTTCTTCCTGTCCAGCGAACAGACCTTGAAACGCAAGGCGTATGAAGTCTTGCTGGCCTGGAAGATCGAGAAAAACCTCAGCAAGGACCAGATCCTGGAAGTGTATATGAACCAGATTTATCTGGGTCAGCGCGCCTACGGCTTCGCCTCGGCCGCGCAAATCTATTTCGGCAAGAATATCCAGGACCTGACCGTGGCCGAAGCGGCCATGCTGGCCGGCTTGCCGAAGGCGCCGTCGGCCTACAACCCCGTCGTCAATCCGAAACGCGCGCGCATGCGCCAGCAATACATTCTGCAGCGCATGGCGCAGCTGGGCTACATCACGCCAGAGCAATACACGGAAGCCAAGAATGAAGAGCTGAAAGTGAAAACCGACAGCAGCGCCTTTGGCGTGCATGCAGAATACGTGTCGGAAATGGCGCGCCAGCTCGTCTACGAGCAATTCAAGGAAGACACCTATACGCGCGGCCTGAACGTCTATACCACCATTACCAAGGCCGACCAAGATGCCGCCTACATCGCCTTGCGCAAGGGCGTGATGGATTACGAAAAACGCCACGGCTACCGCGGCCCGGAAGCGTATATCGAAATTCCGAAAACCAAGGCCGAAGCGGACGATGCGATCGAAACGGAACTGGCCGACCATCCGGACAGCGACGACATCATCGCCGCCATGGTGCTGCAGGCGTCACCCAAATCGCTGCAGGCCGTCACCTCGGCCGGCGAGGAAATCACCATTACCGGCCCCGGCCTGACCTTCGGCGCGGCCTGGCTGTCGGAAAAAGCGGCGCCGAACCGCCGCATCAAGCGCGGCGCCGTGATCCGCGTCATGCAAGAAGGCAATGCCTGGGTCTTGACGCAGATGCCGGAAGTGCAATCGGCGTTCGTCTCGGCCAGCACCACCGACGGCGCCATCCGCGCCATGGTGGGCGGTTTCGATTACAACCGCAACAAGTTCAACCACGTCACGCAGGCATGGCGCCAGCCAGGTTCGGCCTTCAAGCCCTTCATCTATTCCGCGTCGCTGGAACGGGGCCTGTCGCCGGCCACCATCATCAACGATGCGCCGATCTCGTTCGACGCGGGCCAGACGGGCGGCCAGGCGTGGGAACCGAAGAACTACGACAGTAAATACGATGGCCCGATGACCATGCGCAAGGGCTTGATGAAATCGAAAAACATGATTTCCATCCGCATCCTGCACAAGATCGGCGCCAAGTATGGCCAGGAATACGCGACGCGCTTCGGCTTTGACGCGGACAAAAACCCGCCATACCTGACCCTGGCCCTGGGCGCCGGCAACGTGACGCCGCTGCAGATGGCGGGCGCCTATGCCGTGTTCGCCAATGGCGGCTACAAGGTCAACCCGTACCTGATCGCCAAGGTCACCGATAGCGATGGCAATGTGTTGTCGCAAGCCAAGCCGGACCTCGCGGGCGAGGAAGCCAACCGGGTCATCGACGAGCGCAATGCCTTCATGATGAACAGCATGCTCAACGACGTCGTGCGCTTCGGCACGGCCAATAAAGCCATGGCCTTGAAGCGTCCCGACCTGGCCGGCAAGACGGGCACGACCAACGATTCCATCGATGCGTGGTTTGCCGGCTACCAGGCCAAGCTGGTCGGTATCGCCTGGATCGGCTACGACCAGCCGCGCAACCTGGGCAACCGCGAAACGGGCGGCGGCCTGGCCTTGCCGATCTGGATCAGCTACATGGCGAAAGCTCTGAAAAGCATTCCCGTCGAGGAACGCGCCGTGCCGGAAGGCCTGATCCACGTGGGCGACGAGTACTACTATGCGGAAAATCCACCGGGCACGGGCGTAGGCAGCCTGGAAGGCGCGGCGCGCGGCACGCCGGAGGAAGAGAAAGCGAAAGAAGCCGTGAAGAACGAGTTGTTTTAAACGGTAATCATGCAAAAAGGGCAGCCTGCAAAGGCTGCCCTTTTTTTATTGCCACGGCAGTCAGAGTTACTTCAGGACCACCGGCGCGCCCGCCTGCTCGCTGGCCATGGCCGACAGGGCCGCGAACAGTTCGGAGCCGTCGCGCGTGTTGATCCACTCGTCGCCCACGCGCTTGTAGTGGAAACCGCCGGAACGGGCGGCCACCCACATTTCGCGCATGGGGGCCTGGCTGTTGACGATGATTTTCGTGCCGTTATCGATGAACTCGATTTCCAGCACATTGCCGCTACGGCTGCATTCGACGTCGAGCACGTCTTCATCGTTCAGCCGGTCCAGCGCCGCCTCGATCTGGGTCAGGGTGGCTTCGGCCAGGGCCAGGAATTCCGATTCGCTCATGCTACACTCCAAAGATCTTAATCAAACCGTGATTCTAATCGTGAAGTCATCCTCAGCGTTTTATATCGGCACCGCCATTGTGGTTTCTAGCGTCCTGGCCGGCTGCGGCCAGACCGGCCCCCTGTACCTGCCCAAGCCACCCGCGGCCAAAGGCGCGCCAGCCAAAGGCCCCGTCGAACCGGCGCCCGTGCCGCCGCCACCGGTGATCGTGCCGGCAACCTAAGCCGAGCGTACCGGGGTGGCAGCCTTGGCCGCCCTGGCGCTTTTCTCCCGCTTGCTCCAGGCGAAATAAACGCGGATTAACAGCAGTAGCGCGACGATGCTGCCGAACAGGATCGGTTGCGCGAAATTATTCTTGCCCGCCTTCATCCACCAGAAGTGCAAGATGCCCAGCGGCGCGATGATGTAGATCAGCCGGTGCAGCCACTGCCAGCGCTTGCCACCCAGTCGTTTGACCATGCCGTTCGTGCTCGTCACGGCCAGCGGAATGAGCAGCACGAAAGCGATAAAGCCTACCGTGATGAACGGGCGCTTGAGCACGTCCTTCCACATTTCCTGCACATCGAAAAAGTGATCGAACCATAAAAAGGTGGTGAAGTGCAGCGCCGCGTAGAAAAAGGCGAACAGGCCCAGCATGCGCCGCAGCTTGATCAGCCAATTCCACTGCGTGATACGGCGCAAGGGCGTCACCGCCAGGCTGATGCACAGGAAATATAGGGTCCAGTCGCCCGTGCCGCGCGTGATGAATTCCAACGGCTCCACCAACTGCCCCGTGTACGTCAGCCAGACCATGCGTGCAAACGGCAGCAGCGCCAGCAAAAAGATCAGGCTTTTCAGCAGCGACAACTGCCTGGCTGTGGGATTGAGGGCCATGGTCTTTCCTTAAAAGAATTTCTTCAGGTCCATGCCCGCGTACAAGGAAGCGACATCGTTGTAGCCGTTGAACATCAGGGTCTTGCGCTTGCGCGCGAGAAAACCGTCTTCGCCGATGCGCCGCTCGGAAGCTTGCGACCAGCGCGGATGATCGACGTTCGGATTCACGTTCGAGTAAAAACCGTATTCGGACGGCGCCGACAGGTTCCAGGACGTGCGCGGCTGTTCCTTGACGAAGCGGATCTTGACGATGGATTTGGCTGACTTGAAACCATATTTCCACGGCAAGACCATGCGCACGGGCGCACCGTTCTGGTTCGGCAAGGTTTCGCCATACATGCCCAAGGTCAGCAGCGCCAGCGGATGGTTCGCTTCATCGATGCGCAAGCCTTCCGTATACGGCCACTGCAGCACGCGGCTGCCCACGCCCGGCATCTGTTTCTTGTCGGCCAGGGTGATGAATTCCACGTATTTGGCATTGCCCGTCGGCTCGACCTTCTTGATGATTTCCGAGAAGGAGTAACCGACCCAAGGGATGACCATCGACCAGCCTTCCACGCAGCGCAGCCGGTAGACGCGCTCTTCCAGCGGCGCCAGCTTCAGCAGCGCGTCGAGGTCCAGGGTCATCGGCTTCTTGACTTCGCCTTCGATGCTGACCGTCCACGGCCGTGTGCGCAGGGTGCCCGCGTTTTGCGCCGGATCGCTCTTGTCCGTGCCGAATTCGTAGAAATTGTTGTAGCTGGTGGCGTCTTTATAGGCCGTCTGCTTGTCCAGCGCGGAATAGGCAGGATTGAGCTTGGCAGCCAGCTTGGGATTGGTGCCTTGCGCGAACGCTTCGCGGCTGGCCATTTCCAGCAAGGCCGCACTGGACACGGAGCCCAGCGCCACTTGCTTGATGAAGCTGCGGCGCGATTCGAATACGGCGCGCGGCGTGATTTCGGAAGAATACGGCAACTCAATGCCGTTGGGACTGCGCTTGATCAACATGGCGGCTCCGGAAAAAGGTGATTGGATATACCTTACACCAGTTTTTCCGGGCCGTTCATGACGCTTCTGTCATTAAAGTTTGCCGTAAGAATGCAGGCCGGAGAGGAACATGTTGACGCCCAGGAAAGCAAACGTCGTCACCAGCAAACCTACCAGCGCCCACCACGAGGCGACGCGGCCGCGCAAGCCCGTCATCAGGCGCATGTGCAGCCAGGCTGCATAGTTGAGCCAGACGATCAGCGCCCACGTTTCTTTCGGATCCCACGACCAGTAGCCGCCCCATGCTTCGGCCGCCCACAGGGCGCCCAGGATGGTCGCTACCGTAAAGAAAGCGAAGCCGACGGAAATAGCCTTGTACATGACGTCGTCGAGCACTTCCAGCGACGGCAGGCGGTCGACCAGGTAGCCGCTCGACTTGAGCAGGTAGGCCGCAGCCACCATGGCCGACAGGGCGAAGGTGCCGTAGCCGATGAAGTTGGCCGGCACGTGGATTTTCATCCACCAGCTTTGCAGGGCCGGCACCAGCGGCTGGATTTCGGCCGCGTCGCGCGTGACCGTGTACCACATCAGGAACACGACGGCCGCCGAAATGACCAGCATGACGAAGGCGCCCAGCTGGCGCGTCGCGTAATGCTGCTCGTAGTACAGGTAGAACATGGCCGTGATCAGGGAAAACAGGATGAACACTTCATACAGGTTCGATACGGGGATGTGGCCCACGTCGGCGCCGATCAGGTAAGACTCGTACCAGCGCACCAGCATGCCCGTCAGGCCCAGCACGACGCCGGCCCAGCACAGCAGGGAACCGACGGACGAGCCGAATTCCGAGCGCGCCACCAGGCCGATCCAGTAGAACAGGGTCGACAGCACGAAAAGCGTGCCCATCCACAGGATGGCGGACTGGCTCGACAAGATGTATTTCAGGAAGAATTTCTGGTTCGCCATCTCCAGGTGGCCCGCATACAGCTCGATGGCGAACAGCGACAGCACGGCCGCCACGGGGATCAGCCAGCGCACGGGCTTCCAGTACCACCCCAGCCACGCGAACGTGGGCGCCGCGGCCAGCAGGATGGCTTTTTCATAGATATCCATGAAGGCGCCAAAACGCATCAGGCCGAACAGGGAGGCGGCCAGCAAGCCGGCGCCATACAGCCAATCGATCAGGCTCAGGCGCTTGAAAAATCCTGGTTCCTGCGTATATATTTGCTTGTTTGCCAATTCCATCATTTTCTCCATTCCCGGCGGCGCTGCAGCGTCCCGAAACTCAGCCAATCCAACTCAGCGCAGCTTACGCCGATTGCGGCAGCTTTGCCTTCAAGTTCTCAAATTCTTTTTCAAAATCCAGGGTCTTGCGTTGCGTGCTCATGGCCATCAAGGCCTCGCTGCCGCCCTCGCCATCCTTGATCCACACCCACAGGCGGCGCTCGCGGATATAGAACATGGAAAATACGCCGATCACGAGGAACAGACAACCGAGGTAGACGACGCTCTTGCCTGGCGAACGCGTCACTTGCAGCACGGATGCCTTGATTTCCGTGAAGTCGTCGAGTTGCAGATACACGGGCGCGCCATAGAAGAAGCTGTCGGACAGCGCATTCGTCGCCAGTTGCAGGAAACGGCCATGCTTGTCATCGGCCTCGATGGCTTTCAAGCCGTCCTGGGCACGCGCCGCCTGCCACAAGTCCCACAGGCTGCCATTCAAGATTTTCATGAAGATGTCGGCCGCTTTTTCTTGCTCAGCGGCAGGAATTTTCTCCAGGAAACGCGAAATGGCGAGGAAACCGCCCTCTTGCCCATTGCCGGCAAAGATGCCGAGGCTTTTCGCGGCCGATTCCTGCAACTGGCCGCGCAAGGCTTCCGCGCCCGCCTGTGGCATGGCGCGCGCCGCATAGCGCGTGGCCGCCTGCTGGCGCAGCGCCGGATCTTGCAGCGCGGCACGCAAGCGCATCCATTCGTTCACGCTGTAATTGTCATCGGCGGGAATGCGCAGATAGCTGAACGGGTCGCTGGGGTTGACGCGCATGCCGGCCAGGAACACCGTCGTGCCATCGACCGTGACGGGCTGCATGTAGTTCTGGTACTCGCGCGCCTGGCCTGTCTTGTCGCGCAATTTGTATTGCACCGAGGGGCCGACGTTCTTGAGATCCTTGTTGTTCGCGTTCTTCGCGGCCGAGCCGAGGCGCTTGTCCAGGCCGACGGAGAATTTCTCGTTGAAACTTTCCGCCTTGCTGACGGCGCGCACATCCTGGCCCGCGCTGAGGTTTTCCACGTTGAACGGACGGAAACCCGACCATTCCACTGTGTAGGAATTGCCATCGCTGCGCTCGAGCGGCGTGCTGCCGCCCACTTCGCCGCCGATATCGAAACGTTTCGTCGTCTTGCCCGTCATGGGAAAACCCGTCAACTTGAGCTTGCTGCCGCCATCTTCAAAGCTGGACTGGTACAGGGCCAGGCCCTTGTACAGCAGCGGCTGGTTGACTTTGATGGTCGCTGGGAAACTTTTCCCTGTTTCATGATCGGTGACGACCACATCGCTGGCGAACAGCTTGGGCATGCCCGTGCTGTAGAAATCGATGTGGAATTTTTTCAGCAGGATGGTGATGGGCAGATCCTGGATCAGCACGCCGTCGGCCTGGGGAATGATGGCCGTGTTGCTCGACGAACCTTCCGGAATCATGGTATTGCCGCGGAACGTAGGATTCGACAGGCTCAAACGGTGCTGGGCGGGAATGTCGGCGATCACGCCGCTGCCGGCAAATGGCGTCTTGCCGAAGAACCACTGTTGCACACGGATCGGCATTTCCGAGTCGAGCAAGCCGCCCACGCAGATGATGACGATGGCGCCGTGGGCAAAGATATAGCCCCATTTATTGGCCGCGCCACGCTTGGCCGCCACCAGGGTGGCGTTGTCCTTCTCGACCACCTTGGCCGCATAGCCGGCGTCTTTCAGGCGCATCACCATCTGCTGCGCCAGCACGGCGCGCGGCAGCGGCACCTGCCATTCCAGCTTGTGGTGGAAATTGCGCAACGATTGCTCGCGCACGGTTTCGCGCCAGCTACGCATGTCCTTGAGCATCTTCGGCGCATTGCGCACGATGCACAGCGAGGTCGAGGCGACGAGGAAACCCATGATCACGAGGAACCACCAGGCCGAATACACGGAATACAGGCTCAGCTTGTCGAAAACGGCGAACCAGAACGGACCGAACTGGTTGACATAATTGGGCATGGGCTCGTTTTGCTTGAGCACGGTGCCAATGATCGATGCGACGGCGATCAGGGTCAGCAGGCTGATGGCAAAGCGCATCGACGAGACCAGCTCGACGAATTCAGCCAGGCTGCGGCGTTGGGTCTTTAACTCGATTCCGGTCGTGCCTGTGCTCATACGTGGATACTCATACGGGATATGCAATCTTCAAGAAAATGTAGGCATGGAGCAGAGTGTTTCTCCGCGCAAGGCGGCAGCATACTCCTGTTTGGCCCCTACCATGAAAAAGGGCAGCCCGTTGAGACGGCCGCCCTTGTTCACGCGCGCTGCTGCGCCTGGCAATCTCTTGCCACTATGAAAACTTACTTCAGGCCGGCGATATAATCGGCCACGGCGGCGATCTCGTCATCCGACATGCGGGCGGCGATGGTGTGCATTTCCGCGCTGTTCTTGCGGGCATCGGCCTTGGTGCTGCGGAACATCGTCAACTGGGCCACCGTGTAATCCTGATGCTGGCCGGCGATGCGCGGATACTGGACGGGAATGCCATTGCCCGTCGCGCCATGACAGCTGGCGCAGGCTGCAACTTGCTTGGAAGCAATGCCACCACGGTAGATTTTCTTGCCCAGGTCGATCGTATCCTTGTTTTTCGCGGCACCCGGCTTGGACAGCTGCGTGCCCAGGTAGGCAGCGATATTCTTCTTGTCGGCGTCGCTGAGCATCTTCGCGTACGTCGTCATGACGGGCTGGTTGCGCTGCGGCGTCGTGAAGTCGACCAATTGCTTGTAGATATAGCTTTCGTGCTGACCGGCCAGCTTCGGATTGACCGTGATGGTCGAATTGCCGGCCGCGCCATGGCAGGAGACGCAGGCAGGCAGACCGCGCGCCGCATCGCCATCGGCGTACAGGGTAGCGCCCTTGGCAGCGTCAGCCTTGACGGCCGGTTTCGGTGCTTCGACCGCAGAGGCAGTTGCCGATACAGCCAGCAAAGCGAGCAGCATGGATTTGAACAACGGTGAAAACGCACGATTCATTCAGGCACCCTGAGACAGTGAGAAATTAGTGGTGGACATTGCCGCGCCCTGTGGATTTTTGCTTTATTTTCAGGGCCGCAAGCCGCATCGCTGCTACGCCGGCAACAATAAACAACCCCTTATTGTACAATAGCTTCTTGGCGTTATCGCTCCCTTATCGCTCCCTTTTGTTGCTTTACTACTCCCATGTCAAAACTCTGGCAAGCCCGCTTCTTTACGACCGTCAACCAATTGCGTGACCTGCCCGATACCACGGTGCCGGAAATCGCCTTTGCCGGCCGCTCCAATGCCGGTAAATCGACCGCCATCAACATCTTGTGTAATCAGAAAGGCTTGGCGTTCGCCTCCAAGACACCTGGCCGTACCCAGCACATCAACTACTTCTCCATCGGCGGCGCCCATGTGGCGCAGCACCGCAAGGATGCCACCATCGTCGAAGAGATCGAATGCCTGTTGGTCGACTTGCCGGGCTACGGCTATGCGGAAGTATCGGGCTCGGCCAAATTGCACTGGCAGCGCCTGCTGGGCGACTACGTGCAGCGCCGCGAACAATTGGCCGGCTTGATCCTGATCATGGATTCGCGCCGCCCGTTCACCGACCTGGACATCCAGATGCTGGAATGGTTCGCCCCGACGGGCAAACCGATCCACTGCATCCTGACGAAAGTCGATAAGCTGAACCGCAACGAATCCGTGAATGCCTTGCGCCAGGCGAAAGCCAAGCTCGACAGCTACGTGGATGAAGACGGCGTTGGCTTCCCGTTCACTGTGCAACTGTTCTCGGCTCTGAAAAGAGTCGGCATCGACGAAGCCAATGACAAGATCATGGAACTGGCCGGCATCAGCGAAGACGGCGCGGCCCAGATGGTCGAACTGATCGAGATGGAAGACGACGTCGAGCCGGAAGCGGGAACCGACAAACCGGCTTGATCGAGATCAACGCTGCGTAAAAAAGGCTGCCCGTTCACACGACGCAGCCTTTTTTTATTGCAGCGCGTCCTGGCGCCTAGCGCCGTCCCGGCCCAGAGCGCTTCTCGGAAAAGAATTCCTGGCGCAGGAACGCCGTCAGCTCGGCCGTGTCTTCCACCCTGGCGCTGAGGTTGACGTTACGCCCCAGGCGCCGCGATTCCCACACGAAATCACCAGGTTTTTCGGCACGGATCAGCTGAATCATCTTCTTGATGATGGCCGATTCGATATCGGGTTCATTGCCCAGTTCGACTTTTTCCTGCTTCAGCCAATTGCGCTTGAAGTTGCCATTCCAGCCCTTGAACTTGACTTCCGCGCTGAACGAGGTCTGGTTGACGATGGAAAACACGCCGCCCGAATCCTCGCGGTCGCTGCCCGAATTGCGTCCCTGGGCGCCGGCGATATTCGCCTTGGCCACGCGCATGGCGCGGTCGTTTTCGCTTTCCTCGGCCGGCGGCGTGGGGTTCTGCGCCTCGCGCTGCTTGCGGCGCTGCTCGATCATCGAGCTCATGTCTTCAGCCGGCGGCGGCGGCAACGGCACTTTCGATACCAGCGGCGGCGTGTAGGTTTCCAGTTTCGGCTTGTCGCGCGGCACGTCTTTTGTCACCACGCGCTTGCTCGGGGCCGGCGGCGGTTTCACCTTGGCCACTTTCGTGTCCTTCGGTTTTGGTGTGGGCTTCGGTTGCGGCTTCGGTTGCGGCTTGTCTTTCAGCGGCGCGATGTAGACCATCGCGCTTTCCTTCTTCGGCGGCGGAATCTTTTCGATCGTGTCGCCGCGCAACAGGACATACGCCGCCAGCAGCACGTGCAGCAAGACGGACACGCCGAGCGCCACCTTGCGCGTCGTGCTGGTCCTGGACCCGTAGGCCGGTGGTGGCTGGATCACTTGCCCGCAGGTGGGGCAAACATCGGAATCGGCAGCCAACAAATGGGTCGTGTCATGCAAAATGAATCGTGCTTTCTGTGTAGCGAAGAAATAACATTACAGGGCAGCCATAGTGCCAGAGTCCCTTGCTTTTGGGAACACTTCCTCGGCCTTTCCAACCCGAAGCGTACAGGATAGCGACATTCCTTGCAGCGCTGACCAGAGTACCCGAGCCCTCCCTTGACGGTTGTTACCGTATGTATCACTGCCCATACAAAACCGGCGCCCCATTCACGCAGGAAGGAGACGCCGGTCACGGGTCACGCAAGTGCTCACGTACTCAAGCCTTGTTGTCGAGCGCCACCAGTTGCTCGTCCGTCATCGGCCCCGTGCCGCTGTACTTGTCTAGGAATAAATAGATGACGGGAGTGATGAACAGGGTAATCACTTGCGAGAACAGCAATCCGCCGACCACGGCCAGGCCCAGCGGCTGGCGCAGCTCGGCGCCGGCGCCCAGGCCCAGGGCGATAGGCAAGGCGCCCATCAGGGCTGCCGCCGTCGTCATCATGATGGGACGGAAACGCAGAATGCACGCCTGGCGGATGGCCTCAGGTGGGCTCATGCCTTCGTTGCGCTGCGCATGCAGGGCGAAGTCGATCATCATGATGGCGTTTTTCTTGACGATACCGATCAGCATCAGGATACCGATGATGGCGATCATGGTCAGGTCCATGCCGAACAGGCGCAGGGTCAGCAGCGCGCCCACGGCCGCCGATGGCAAGCCGGCCAGGATGGTCAGCGGGTGGATATAGCTTTCATACAGCACGCCGAGCAGCACATAGATCACGACCAGCGCGGCAATGATGAGGATGATCTGACTAGCCTGCGAGCTCTGGAACACGGCCGCGTCGCCGCCATAGCGCGTGATGATGGAGGCCGGCAAGCTCATGTCCTTGGCCATCGCATCGATCTTGCCCGTGGCGATGCCCAGCGGCACGTCCGGCGCCAGGTTGAAGGCGATGGTGACGGCCTGCAACTGCCCCTGGTGGTTGACGGACGTGGGCCCGATCGTGCGTTCCACATAGGCAATACTCGACAGTTTCACCAGTTCGCCCGTCTTGCTGCGCACGGACACGCGCGTGAGCGCATCGTCATACTGGCGGTCGGCCGTGGCCGCCTCCAGGATCACGTAATAGCTGGCAGCCGATGAATAGATGGTCGACACTTGCCGCTCGCCAAAGGCGCTGTACAGGGCCGTGCGGATATCGGACATTTGCACGCCGAGCAGATTGGCCTTGTCGCGGTCGATCCTCAGCGACGCCTGCAAGCCCTTGATCTGCGAATCGCTGGTAACGTCGCGGAAGGCGGGGTCCGTGCGCATGCCGGCAATAAACTTTTCCGCCCAGTCATTCAGGGCGTCGGGACTGACGCTTTGCAGGGTGTACTGGTAGCGGCTCTTGCTCTGGCGCCCGCCCAGCTGCAAGTTTTGCACGGGCCGGAAATACACGGCCATGCCCGGCACGGTGCCCGCCGCGCGGCGCAGGTTTTCCAGCACCACGGGCATTTTCGGCCGCTCGCTGCGCGGCTTCAAGACCATGAACATGCGGCCCGTGTTGCCGCCGCCGACGAACGACGTCACGTCCTGCACGCTGGGGTCCGCCTTGAGCACGGCCGCCACGCGCGCCTGCAAATCCTGCAGCGCCGCAGATGAGATGTCTTCCGACGCTTCCGTATTCACCTGGATCTGGCCCAGGTCTTCCTCGGGGAAGAATCCTTTCGGAATGGTCGCGTACAGTAGCACCGTCAGCGCAAAGGTGCACACGGCAACGAACAGCACCACGTTGCGGTGCGCCAGGGCCTTGTCGAGCAGATGCACATAGCCGTTGCGCAATGCCGTGAAGCCCGCTTCGAAATGGCGGCCGATAAAGGTTTTCTCGCCATGGCTCGGGTCGCTGTCATTGTGCTCGCGCGAGTCGGCAGGCAGGAAGCGGCTGGCCAGCATCGGCACCAGGGTCAGCGACACAATGGCGGACACCAGCACGGCCAGCGAGACGACAACGGCGAACTCATGGAACAGCAAGCCGATCACGCCCGGCATGAAGAAGATGGGGATGAACACGGCCACCAGCGAGACGGAAATCGAAATGATGGTAAAGCCCATCTCTTTCGCCCCTTCGAGCGCTGCGCGTATCGGTTTCTTGCCCATCTCGATATGGCGCACGATGTTTTCCAGCACCACGATGGCATCGTCAACGACGAGGCCGACGGCCAGGGTAATGCCCAGCAGGGATACGTTGTCGAGGCTGTAGCCAAGCCAGTACAGCAGGGCCAGGGCGCCGAGCAGCGAGATCGGCATGGTGACGGCCGGAATGAAGGTGGCGGCCGCGCGGTGCAGGAACAAAAAGATCACCAGCACGACCAGCACCACCGTCAGGGCCAGGGTCAGATTCACGTCGTGGATGGCTTCGCGGATCGACAGCGAACGGTCGTTGACCAGGCTGATCTGTATCGACTGCGGCAATTGCTCCTTGAAGCCTGGCAGCAATCGGCGCACGCCATCGACCACTTGCACGGTGTTGGCGTCCGGCTGGCGCTGCACCATCAGGCTGATCGAGCGCTCGCCATTGAAACTGCCGACGGCCTTGATCGATTGAAAGCTGTCTTCCACCTCGGCCACGTCTTTCAGGCGCACGGGCTGGCCGTTGCGGCTGGCAACGATCAGCTCGGCAAAATCGGCCGCTTTCATCATTTGCGGATTGCCCTGGATGGTCAGGGTCTGGCTGGGGCCGTCAAGGATGCCCAGCGGGGAGTTCGTGTTCGAGGTGCGCAAGGCAATGGCCAGCTCGTCCATCGTCAGGTTGCGCGCATTCATCAGGTCGGCACGGGCGCGCACGCGCACGGCAAAGCGTTTCTGGCCATTGACGATGACCTGGGCGACACCGGGCAAGGTCGACAGGCTCGGCGCGATCAGGTTTTCCGCATAATCGTTAAGGTCCGACAAGTTCAGCGAGGGCGACGTCATCTGGATGAACAGCACCGGGGCATCGGCCGGATTGACCTTGCGGTAGGACGGCAAGTCCGTCATTTCCGTCGGCAGCTGGCGCTGCGCGCGCAGCAGGGCCGCCTGCACGTCGACGGCCGCCTCATTGACATTGATGCTGGCGTCAAACTCCAGGGTCAGCGAGGTATTGCCCAGCGTACTCGTGGACGTGATCAGGCTGAGGCCGGAAATGGTGGAGAACTGTTTTTCCAGCGGCAAGGCCACCGACGAAGCCATGGTTTCCGGGCTGGCACCGGCCAGGTCGGCGCTCACGTTGATGACGGGCGTGTTGTAGCTCGGCAAAGCCGCGACGGGAATTTGCAGGTAGGCCAGCACGCCGGCCAGGATGATGGAAAGGGACAGCAGCACCACCATGACGGGGCGGCGGATGCTCAGTTCGGACAGGTTCATGCTGGCTTGCCCTGTGCTGCGGCGGCGCCATCGGCAGCCTTGTGTTTTTCCGCCAGGCGCACCTTGCTACCCGGACGCAAATTCTGCTTGCCATCGACGATGACTTTTTCATCGCCGGCCAGGCCGGTGACGACGGCATTCGGTCCAAATGCATACACGCGGGCAATCTTGCGCATCTTGGCCGTGCTGTCCGCTTCCATCGAGTACACAAACGTGCCGGCGGTACTCGTGATGATGGCATTTTGCGGGATCACCAGCGCATCCTTGAGAGTGCGCACGGTCAGCTGCGTATTGACGTACTGGCCTGGCCACAAATCGGTGCCGCCATTATTGAAGCGGGCCTTGATCTTGATCACGCCCGTGGCGGGATCGACGGCATTGTCGATAAAGTTCAGCTTGCCATCGAGCTGCTTGCCGCCCGCGTCCGACAACAGCGCCTTGACAGGCACCTCGCCCGCCTTTTGCGCCGCCAGCAAGCCGGACAAGCTGCTTTCCGGCAAGGTGAAGACCACGTCGATCGGGTCGAGCTGGGTGATGCTGGTCAGCGACGTGGTCGGCTGCACCAGGCTGCCCGCATAGACATTGATGGCGCCCACCCTGCCCGCCTGCGGCGCGCGCAGGACGGTGTAGCTGGAATCGACCTGGGCGGCGCGCAAGGCGGCCTGGTCGGCGGCCAGCAAGGCGCGTGCCGCGTCGAGCTGGCTTTGCAGGGTATCGACAGCGCCCTGGGCAATGAAATTCTTGCTCAGCAAATCCTGGTTGCGCTTGAGCTGGCGCTCGAAGTCCTGCACCGAGGCGCGGTCGCGCAAGACTTGCGCCTGCGCCTTGTCGACATTCGCATGCTCGCTGCGCGCGTCCAGCGTAAACATCAGCTCGCCCTGCTTGACGAACTGGCCTTCGCGGATATGCACCTTGGTAATCGTGCTGGTCGTCTGCGGGTGCAAGTCGACGCTGCTGATCGGCATCACGCTGCCATTGGCTTGCAGCACCATCGGCACATCCTCCCGCACGGGCGCGACCACGCTCACCGTCGTCGGCGCCTGTCCGCCCTTGCCCCCTTTGCCATCCTGTCCACCGGCCGCCGCGCCGGACGGATGAGTGAAATACCAGATGCCGCCACCGATACACAGGGCCGCAGCCACGAGGATTGCCAGACTAGTCTTTTTCATTGTTCTGTCACGCTGTCGCAGCGCAGGGCTGCAGGTTGAATGTAGTAGTTGCCAGGGGGCATAAAGCACAATATTGTCGCACGGAAATGCTCACTTTCCTGCGTAATACTCTGGCACGATGAGGGTGACTTCCAGTCCACCGTCGACGTGATTGGACAGCAAAACCGTGGCGCCGTGCTGCTCGGCGATATTGCGCGCGATGGTCAGGCCCAGGCCCGTGCCGCCCGACTCGCGCGAACGCGACGTCTCGATACGGTAAAACGGTTCGAACACCTTGGCCAGCTGATCTGGCGCAATGCCCGGCCCGCCATCGCGGATGCGGATGCGCGCGGCGCCGGGGATGCGCTCGACGGTCACTTGCGCGTACTGGCCATATTTGACGGCATTGTCGATCAGGTTCACCAGGCAGCGCCGCATGGCGATCGGGCGCGCCATCAGGGCCATGCTGGCTTGCCCGGCCAAGGTGACATTCTGGCCGGCATCGGCCGCGTCGGAGCAGACGCTATCCAACAGGGAATCGAGATCGAGCGCCTGCATCGCTTCCGTGCTGTCCATCGAGCGGGCCAGGTCCAGTCCTTCCTTGACCATGCTTTGCATGGCCGACAGGTCGCCCACGAGGCGGTCATACAATTCCGTATCGGCCACTTTTTCCAGGCGCAGGCGCAAGCGCGTGAGCGGCGTTTGCAAGTCGTGCGTGATGGCGGCCAGCATCTGTGTTCGCTGGGAAATATGCTGGCGGATGCGCGCCTGCATGGCATTGAAGGCGGCGCTGGCCTGGCGGATTTCGCTGGCACCCGACAGGGTCAGCGGCGGATGGTTGATGTCGTTGCCCAGGTCTTTCGCCGCCTGCGCCAGCTGCTTGAGCGGGCGCATGGTCATGCGCGTGACCAGGTAGGCGAGGATGGCGATGCTGATCAGGAAAGGCAGCAAGGTCATCCAGTCGTTATGTTCATTGAACGGCGGCTGCTGGCGCGGCGGCAAGACCATCAGGCGCAGCACGTGGCCATCCTGCATGCGCACGTCGAGGTTTTCGCAGGTGCCGCCCCATGGCTTGGCGGAAAACATGCCCGGTGATTTGCGCGGTTCGATACAGGCGGCCGGGCGTTCGGCCAGCGCGCTGACCTTGAAACCTTCACCCAGTTTGGCTTGCAGGGCGGTGGAAAATTCCGTCGGCTTGCCCGGTACATGCTCGACATCGGGACGCAATTCCAGGCGCACGCTGCCCTTGTTGGCCACCTTCAGGTAGGCGGCGCGCGAGGCCAGCGGCACCACGTCGGCCGCCATCACCAGCTGCTCGGCCCGCTCGACGGCGTGGTAATCGCGGTATTGCTCGATGGCGCGCTGGCGTTCGCCCACGGCCAGCCACTGCGTCAGCGCGGCCGAAGCGACGATGCCGATCAGCAAAAACACGAAGACTCTGCCCGTCATCGAGCCCAGGAAGGCCTTCACGCGTGCGGCTCCACATTGACCTGGCCGGCCAGCACGTAGCCGCCGTTGCGCACGGTCTTGATGATTTGCGGCAAGCGGGCATCTTCGCCGAGTTTTTGCCGCAGGCGGCTGATCTGGATATCGATCGAGCGGTCGAACGGATCGGCGTCGCGGCCCTGCGTCAGGTTCAGCAGCTGGTCGCGGTTGAGCACGCGGTTCGGGTGCTCGAGGAAGACGCGCAGCAGGCGGAATTCCGCGCCCGACAGCATGATCACCAGGCCACTGGGATTGAGCAGGTGGCGCGCCGTCAAGTCCAGGGTCCAGCCGGAAAAGCGGATTTGCTGCGCCTTGTCCGACGGCACGTTCGACGGCATGGCATGGCTGCGGCGCAGCACGCTGCGTATGCGCGCCAGCAATTCGCGCGGCTCGAACGGTTTCGGCAAGTAATCGTCGGCGCCCATTTCCAGGCCCAGGATGCGGTCCAGCGGTTCATTGCGCGCCGTCAGCATGATCACCGGCACCGTCGATTGGGCGCGCAGCTTGCGGCACAAGGTCAGGCCGTCGTCACCGGGCAGGTTCAAGTCGAGCACGATCAGATCGGGCCGCGTTTCATCGAGGATTTTCCACATGGCCGTGCCATCTGCCGCGCCCAGGGTGCGGTAGGCGTTCGTTTCCAGGTAGTCCGCCAGCAAGCTGCGGATATCGCGGTCATCGTCGACGATGAGAATTGTAGAAGTGGGTTCCATGGTACGAATTATCCCCACTTCCCCCGGCCTTGCACAACGCATTTGTATCGTCTTGTATATAGAAGACCCGAAGAAACATATAGATACAAACTGTCTGGCAGCGGACACTTCGGGGAAACATGGCGAGTCCAACATGGATTCATGTGCAGCAACATGTACATCCCTCACTTTACAAAGGAATCCAGATGAACGCCTCAATGAAGACTTTACGCAAGAATTTGATCATCGCCATGAGCGTACTCGGCATGGGTGCGGCATCGCTGACCGTTCACGCCCAGGAAGCGGCCGCCAGCGCGCCTGCCGCCAGCACCAAGATGCAACACGAAGGCCAGCGCGGCCAGCACCGCGGCGGCAACCCCGCCGAACGCATGGCCAAGTACCAGGCCCGCCTGCACGACAAGCTGAAGCTGACGGCCGCCCAGGAACCGGCCTGGGCCACGTTCACGGCCGCCAATGCGCCGAAAAAACCGATGGGCGACTGGAAAGCCAAGCGCGAAGCGATGGCCAAGCTGTCGGCGCCGGAACGCATGGAACAATGGATCACCATGTCGAAGGAACGCATCGCCGACCAGGAAAGCCGATTGGCCTCGCTGAAAACGTTCTACGCCGTGCTGACGCCAGAGCAAAAGAAAGTGTTTGACGACAGTGTGCCTGGTGGCAAAGATGGTGGAATGCGCGGCCACCATCGTGGTCATGGTGCGCACCATAAAGCAGGCTGAGCGCAGGTCGGATTAGCGGCGGAACGCCGCGTAATCCGACAACCTTGTTGACGTGTGCGGTGGTGTCGGGTTACGCCCTGACGGGCTAACCCGCCCTACTCCTCCAGCTTGCGCAAGGAGGTCAGGAAAGTGGCCGCGTTCTGGAAGCCGATCACGCGCGACTGGGCGATTTCCTGTCCCTGTGGATTGAACATGATGATGCCCGGCGGGCCGAACAGCTGGAAACGTTTCAGCATGGCCTTGTCGTCCGCATCATTGGCCGTCACGTCCACTTGCAGCAGCACGGCTTGCCCCATCTTCTCGCGCACGGCGGGGTCGACGAAGGTCAGTTTTTCCATCTCGATGCACGACACGCACCAGTCCGCATAAAAGTCCAGCAAGGCCGGCTTGCCGTTCAGCTGTGCCAACGCCGCATCGAGCTGCGCCACTGTCTTTACACGCGTAAATGGTTGCGCGTGCACTTGGCCACCACCGAGGTGCGCCAGCGGCGCCAGCGGGTCGCGGCCACCGCTGGCCACGCCCACCAATTGCATCGCGCCCAGCACGGCAAAGACGAGGCCGAAGGCCTTGGCGACCCAGGCGTTCTTCGCGCCGCTCTTGCCCACCAGCAGGTACATGCCGTAGCCGACGAACAGCACCGTCCAGCCCAGCATCTGCACGGCGCCCGGCAGCACGGGCGAGACCAGCCACCAGGCCACGCCCAGCTGCAGCACGCCAAAGAAGCGCTTGACGGCATCCATCCACGCGCCCGCGCGCGGCAACAAGGTGCCGGCCGACACGCCCACCAGCAGCAGCGGCACGCTCATGCCCACGGCCATGGCGAACAGGGCGCTACCGCCGATGACGACGTCGCGTGTCTGGCTGATGTACAGCAAGGCGCCGGCCAGCGGCGCGGCCACGCATGGCCCCACGATCAGGGCGGAAATGGCGCCCATGACGAACACGCCCGCCAGGCGGCCCGACGATTGCTGGTTCGACACGGACGTCAGCTTGCCTTGCAGGAAAGCGGGTACTTGCAGCTCATAAAAACCGAACATCGACAGGGCCAGGCCCGCCATCAGCAGGGCAAAGAAACCGAGCACCCATGGGTTTTGCAGTTGCGCGGCCAGGCCTTCGCCCGCCAGACCGGCCGCCACGCCCAGCGCCGTGTAGACGATGGCCATGCCCAGCGCATAGGTCAGCGACAGCAGCAAACCGCGCGAGCGGCTGACCTTGGCGCCATCGCCGATGATGATCGACGACAAGATCGGCACCATCGGCAGCACGCACGGCGTAAAGGCCAGGCCCAGGCCCAGCAGCATGAACAGGGGCACGATGACGAGCAGCTTGCCGCCCTTCAGTGCCGCTTCGATCTTGCCCATTTCGCTTTGCGCGGGCGCGGCGCTTGCCGCCGCAGGGGCCGCCGCCACCGGCTCGGGCGTGCTGGTAATGTCCGCTTGGGGAATGCTCATCACGGACACGCCAGGCGACGCTTGCGCCTGCGGACCATTGACAGCCGCCGTGTCGACTGCGGGAGCTGCCGGCAAGGCGAATTTCGATGGCAAGCCGCCCGGCGCCATGCTCTGGCCGCCACCACCGCCCACCAGCTGGGCCGTGGCATCCTGCGGCGCATAACACAGGCCCTTGTCGGAGCAGCCCTGGCCCGTCGCCTTCAGGATGAACGCGCCGGCCGCTTCCACGGGAATCGTGATGGTCAGCGTCTTGCGGAACGTTTCCACGTTCTTCTGGAAAGTATCGTCAAACTTGACTTTGCCAGCCGGATACACGGGCGTGCCCAGTTTGGCGCCCACGGCCTCGAACTTGAAGCGCTCGTGGTACATATAGTAGCCATCGGCGATCACATAGGTGACGGCGATGGTGGACGGATCCTGCATGCGGGCGGAAAACTTGAAGGCCAGCTCGGGATCGAGGAATTCATCGTCGGCACGGGCTTGATTGGCGCCAAAGACGGCCATGGCCAGCAGCAAGCTGGTGGCAAACCACAGCAACAGTTGACGTAGGGGAGCGGCGCGCGCGGTGGCGCTGGAGGGGAAACGGGACATGAACGACCTTTTTCTGCGGCATCAGCTGTGCCATTCAACAAGAGACGCGCGGGGCGTGCAGTGGCTGCAGGGCCGGCGCGAAAGAAGAATAGTACACCGCAGCAAGGATAGCTGCAGCAGAAAACAAAAAAGCCAGGCTAGGCCTGGCTTTTCTTGAAGCGGCTACTGGGATTACTCGCCAGCAACTTCAACTGCTTCGGTCGTATCTGGACGATCCATCAGTTCAACGAACGCCATAGGAGCGTTATCGCCGACGCGGAAACCCATTTTCAGGATACGCACATAACCACCGTTACGGTTGGCGAAACGTGGGCCCAGTTCAGCGAACAGCTTGACGACCATTTCACGGTCGCGCAGGCGGTTGAAGGCCAGACGCTTGTTTGCCAGGGAGTCGGTTTTGCCCAGGGTCAGAATTGGCTCGACAACGCGGCGCAGTTCTTTTGCTTTTGGCAGGGTGGTTTTGATCGCTTCGTGACGCAGCAGCGATACTGTCATGTTGCGCAGCATTGCCAGACGGTGGGACGAGGTACGATTCAGTTTACGGAGGCCGTGACCGTGACGCATGGTAAATCCTTTCGGTAGTGAGTTTAAATCCAGTTCTTCGATCAATGAAACCAGGGTTTCATCGCGGACCGGTTTGGTACTTCAAAAATAAAAGCCTGGGACACCTGTCCCAGGCAGTTTGCTACAACTTCGAATTACTTTTCCAGGCCGGCAGGCGGCCAGTTTTCCAGCTTCATGCCCAAGGTCAAGCCGCGCGATGCCAGCACTTCCTTGATTTCGTTCAGGGACTTGCGGCCCAGATTTGGCGTTTTCAGCAGTTCGTTTTCCGAACGTTGGATCAGGTCGCCGATGTAGTAGATGTTTTCCGCTTTCAGGCAGTTTGCCGAACGCACGGTCAACTCCAGATCGTCGACTGGACGCAACAGGATAGGATCGACCAGCGGAGCGCGCGATGGCGCTTCGGCGGCGGCTTCCGTGCCTTCCAGGGCGGCGAACACATTCAACTGGTCCACCAGAACGCGGGCCGACTGGCGGATCGCTTCTTCCGGCGAGATCACGCCGTTGGTTTCGATGTTGATGATCAGCTTGTCCAGGTCGGTACGCTGTTCAACGCGGGCCGATTCAACGAAGTACGATACACGGCGCACTGGCGAGAACGACGCATCCAGAATGATGCGGCCGATGGTCTTGTTCGTGTCTTCCGACAGGCGACGCACGTTACCAGGAACGTAGCCGCGGCCTTTTTCAACCTTGATCTGCATGTCCAGCTTGCCACCAGCGGTCAGGTGGGCGATCACGTGGTCAGGGTTGATCAGTTCGACGTCATGCGGCAGGTCGATGTCGGAGGCCAGGATCGCGCCTTCGCCTTCTTTTTTCAGGGTCAGGGTTACCGAATCGCGGTTGTGGACTTTGAAAACCACACCCTTCAAGTTCAGCAACAGATCGACGACGTCTTCTTGCACGCCATCGAGGGAGGAATATTCGTGGACGACGCCAGCGATCGTCACTTCGGTCGGCGCGTAGCCTACCATCGACGACAGCAGAACGCGGCGCAACGCGTTACCCAATGTGTGGCCATAGCCGCGCTCGAACGGTTCCATCACGACCTTGGCGTGACCTGCACCGAGAGCTTCAACATCGATAATACGTGGCTTCAACAAACTGTTTTGCATGAAATGTCCTTTTCAATACCCTCGGCTCATTACACCGATAAGGCTGATGGCATTAGTGAAACGCCCACTTTACAAAAGCAAAGTGGGCGGAGATCTTGCTACTGACTACTATTAACGCGAGTACAGCTCGACGATCAGCGATTCGTTGACGTCGTTAGCGATTTCGTTACGCTCTGGCAGGGACTTGAAGGTACCTTCCATTTTCTTGGCATCAACCGAAACCCAGCTAGGCATACCAACTTGTTCAGCCAGCGACAGTGCTTCAACGATACGCACTTGCTTTTTCGATTTTTCACGAACAGCAACGATGTCGCCAACTTTGACTGCGTACGAAGCGATGTTCACAACGATACCGTTCACGGTGAACGCTTTGTGGCTGACCAATTGACGCGCTTCAGCGCGGGTCGAGCCAAAGCCCATGCGGTAGCAAACGTTGTCCAGACGCGTTTCCAGCAACTTCAACAGCGTTTCGCCGGTGTTGCCTTTACGACGGTCTGCTTCAGCGAAGTAGCGGCGGAATTGACGTTCCAGCACGCCGTACATGCGCTTGACTTTTTGCTTTTCGCGCAGTTGGTTACCGTAGTCCGAGGTGCGGGCGCCGGATTTGACACCGTGCTGGCCTGGCTTGACGTCCAGTTTGCACTTGCTGTCCAGCGAGCGACGTGCGCTCTTCAGGAACAGGTCTGTACCTTCACGGCGGGAAAGTTTTGCTTTAGGTCCGATATAACGTGCCACGATACTTCCTTTTTTTAAATGATAACGCCCCAGCCACATGCATGATCAAACACACTGATGCGGTTAGGCGCTAGTCTGATTTGGTTTCAATCAGACGGTGGCTGAAAACGAAAAACCCGTCAAACAGAATTTGACAGCCAAGAACAGCCGGGCAGTATAACCGTTTCCGGCTCCCTGCTCCAGCGTTTTCACACAACTGTACTGAGTTACAACAGACAGCAAAGCAGCTGGCGCCGAAGCGCCCTCTGCAACACTATCTTAGATACGACGACGTTTCGGTGGACGGCAACCGTTGTGCGGTACCGGCGTCACGTCCTGGATCTCGGTGATCTTGATGCCCAGGTTGTTCAGCGCGCGAACGGCGGATTCACGACCAGGACCTGGGCCCTTGATACGTACTTCCAGGTTCTTGACGCCACACTCAACAGCCACTTTACCAGCGGCTTCCGCGGCGACCTGCGCTGCGAATGGGGTCGATTTACGCGAACCCTTGAAGCCTGCACCGCCGGAGGTAGCCCACGACAAGGCATTGCCTTGACGATCGGTGATGGTAATGATGGTGTTATTGAACGATGCGTGGACATGTGCGATGCCTTCAGCGACGTTCTTTTTAACTTTTTTACGCACGCGTGCTGATGCGGCGTTATTTTGCGACTTAGCCATAATTATTCCCTAGCGGATTATTTTTTCAGCGATTGAGCGGCTTTACGCGGTCCCTTGCGGGTACGTGCGTTCGTACGCGTACGCTGGCCACGGCAAGGCAGACCCTTACGATGACGCATGCCGCGGTAGCAACCCAGATCCATCAAACGCTTGATGTTCATGGACAGTTCACGACGCAGATCGCCTTCGACGATGAATTTACCTACTTCATCGCGCAGCTTTTCCAGTTCGCTGTCATCCAGATCTTTGATCTTTTTGTTGGTTGCTACACCGGTCGATGCACAGATTTTCTCTGCGCGTGGACGGCCCACACCGTAGATGGCCGTCAGGCCGATAACGGTATGCTGATGATTTGGGATATTAACCCCTGCAATACGTGCCATTTGTTATTCCTCGATTAACCTTGACGCTGCTTGTGACGTGGTTCCACGCAGATAACGCGGACTACGCCTTTGCGCTTGATGATCTTGCAGTTGCGGCAGATCCGCTTGACTGATGCGAGAACTTTCATTTTTGGGCTCTTTCTTTCGCTTCTTTGGTTTGATTCAGTGTGTTACTTGGTACGGAACACAATGCGGGCTCGGCTCAGGTCGTACGGCGTTAACTCCACCGTCACCTTGTCTCCAGGGAGAATGCGAATATAGTTCATCCGCATTTTACCTGAAATATGCCCGAGCACCACGTGTCCGTTCTCCAGCTTCACTCGAAATGTTGCATTTGGGAGATTCTCAAGAATCTCGCCCTGCATCTGTATGACGTCGTCTTTTGCCATTCGGTATGTTTACCGCGCTTAACGCGTCGGAATTCCGCCCTTGAAATTTGCTTTGCGCAGCAGTGAATCATATTGCTGCGACATCACGTAGTTCTGTACTTGCGCCATGAAATCCATGGTGACAACTACAATAATCAATAAAGAAGTACCGCCGAAATAGAATGGTACTTTCCACTGGGCTTGCATAAATTCCGGCAATAAACACACCAGGGTGATGTAGACTGCGCCGGCAAGTGTCAAGCGTGTCAGGATCTTGTCGATGTAACGGGCTGTCTGCTCGCCTGGACGAATCCCGGGAATGAACGCACCGCTTTTCTTCAAGTTATCCGCTGTTTCCTTGCTGTTAAAGACCAGCGCTGTATAGAAGAAACAGAAAAACACGATCGCCACTGCGTACAACAGCGCATGGATAGGCTCACCAGGCCCCATCGATGCTGCCAAATCTTTCAAGAACCGCACCGCAGGGTTAGCGTTGTCGGCGCCCTTTGAAAACCAGTCCACGATAGTGGCCGGGAACAAGATGATCGAAGAAGCAAAGATCGGCGGGATCACGCCGGCCATGTTCAGCTTCAACGGCAAATGGCTGGTTTGACCGCCATAAATCTTGTTGCCTACCTGGCGCTTCGCGTAATTGACCAATATTTTGCGCTGACCACGTTCGACGAATACAACGAAGTACGTTACCAGTGCTACCAGGATCACGATGAAAATCGCGCTGAAGCTGCCGATCGAACCATTCGACACCTGAGTGAACAAGCCACCCAACGCCGACGGCAGACCTGCTGCAATCCCGGCAAAAATGATGATCGAGATGCCATTCCCCAAGCCACGCTCGGTAATTTGCTCACCCAACCACATCAAAAACATTGTTCCGGTCAACAAAGTGACGACCGTCACGAAGCGGAATGCAAGACCAGGTTCCAACACCAGACCAGCTTGCGACTCCAGTGCGACTGCAATGCCTAACGCTTGGAACAGTGCCAGGGCAACCGTGAAATACCGGGTGTACTGGGTGATCTTGCGACGACCTGCTTCGCCTTCTTTTTTCAACGCTTCCATCTGCGGTGACACGATCGACAGCAATTGCATGATGATCGAGGCCGAGATATAAGGCATGATACCCAGCGCAAACACTGTAAAACGAGACAAGGCACCGCCCGAGAACATGTTGAACATGCCCAGGACGCCGCCTTCGTGCTCCTTGAACAGCGAGGCTAATTGTGTCGGGTCAATCCCGGGAACCGGGACGTGAGCACCGATACGATAAACCACCAATGCGCCAAGCAAAAACCAGAGCCGTCCCCAAGGGAAACCGGCCGCTGCACTTTTAGCAAGTTGTGGATTAGTCGCCAATTTTCGCTCCGATCAAGCTGTTAGCGGTCAACTCAGGCTACCGAGCCGCCGGCTGCTTCGATGGCTGCTTTCGCGCCAGCGGACACTTTCAAGCCCTTCAAATTCACCGCTTTGGTGATTTCGCCGGACAAGATCACGCGCACGTCACGGGCCAACACGCCCAGAACGCCAGCTTGCTTCAAGACCAGAATGTCGACATCGCCAACAGCCAGGTTGTTCAGATCGGACAGGCGCACTTCAGCTTTGAAGGTTGCGTGCATCGATTTGAAACCGCGCTTAGGCAGACGGCGTTGCAGAGGCATCTGACCGCCTTCGAAACCGACTTTATGAAAGCCGCCCGAACGCGATTTCTGACCTTTGTGACCACGACCCGAGGTTTTACCCAGGCCGGAGCCGATACCGCGACCGACGCGACGCTTGTAGTGCTTAGCGCCTTCGGCTGGTGCAATAGTATTCAATTCCATGATTTGCTCCGTTCGTGTAAGCCCGAAGGCTTACCCGACAACTTTAACGAGATACGATACTTTATTGATCATGCCGCGTACGGATGGGGTGTCTTGCAATTCGGAAACCGAATTTACACGACGCAGACCCAGACCGCGCACGGTAGCGCGATGCGATTCGCGCGTACCGATCAAGCCCTTGACCAATTGCACTTTGACTGTGTTTGTCATTTTGTCCACCTTAAGCCAGAATGTCTTCGACCGACTTGCCGCGTTTGGCAGCGATATCGGAAGCAGTGCTCATTTTCGACAGGCCGTCCAGCGTAGCGCGTACCAGGTTGTATGGGTTGTTCGAACCGGTGGATTTCGCCACCACGTCCGTCACGCCCATCACTTCGAAGATAGCGCGCATTGCGCCACCAGCGATAACGCCAGTACCAGGCTTAGCTGGGTTCATCAGGACCTTGGAGGCGCCGTGACGACCAACAACCGTGTGATGCAAGGTGCCGTTTTTGAGCGGTACTTTGATCAGGTTGCGACGGGCTTCTTCCATTGCCTTCTGCACGCCAACTGGCACTTCTTTCGATTTGCCCTTGCCCATGCCGACGCGGCCATCGCCATCACCAACTACGGTCAGCGCGGCGAAACCCATGATACGACCACCCTTGACCACTTTGGTCACGCGGTTGATCGCGATCATTTTTTCGCGCATGCCATCATCCGGCTTGTCGCTTTGCATTTTTGCTTGCATTTTTGCCATGATTGATCCTTAGAACTTCAGACCGGCTTCGCGTGCGGCTTCTGCCAACGCTTTCACACGGCCGTGGTAACGGAAACCGGAGCGGTCAAACGCAACTTCGGTAATCCCTGCTTTCAACGCTTTTTCAGCGACGCGCTTGCCGATCAAGGCTGCAGCAGCGGCATTGCCGCCTTTGCCGGATTGGCCTGCCAGTTCAGCGCGAACTTCCGCTTCAGCCGTCGAGGCCGAAACCAGGACTTTAGCGTCCGGGCTGATCAGGTTGGCGTAAATGTGCAGGTTGGTGCGATGCACCGACAAGCGATTTACTTTCAATTCCGCAATCTTGATGCGGGTTTGGCGTCCGCGGCGAAGCCGTGATTCTTTCTTATCCATCGTCAGCCCCTAATTACTTCTTCTTGGTTTCTTTAAGCTTAACCACTTCGTCCGCATAGCGAACGCCCTTGCCTTTATAAGGCTCAGGAGCGCGGTAAGCACGAACTTCAGCGGCTACCTGGCCAACCTGTTGACGGTCGATACCTTTAATCAGGATCTCGGTCGGGGTTGGTGTTGCGCAGGTAACGCCAGCTGGCATGTCATGCACTACAGGGTGCGAGAAACCCAGGGACAGATTCAACTTGTCGCCTTGAGCTTGCGCCTTGTAACCCACGCCTACCAGGTTCAGCTTTTTCTCGAAACCCTTGGTGACGCCAACAACCATGTTGTTGACCAGTGCGCGCAGCGTGCCGGACATGGCATTGGCTTCGCGGCTGTCGTTCGCCACGTCGAAACTCAGGGTTCCTGCATTGTTTTCCACTTTGACCTGGCCGGTGAGGGCCTGGGAAAGTACGCCCAGCGGGCCTTTTACGGTGATCGCTTGTGCGGAGATGGCGACTTCGGCGCCAGCTGGCACTACGATAGGCATTTTAGCTACTCGAGACATGTGTAACTCCTTAAGCCACGTAGCAAATAACTTCGCCGCCGACACCGGTAGCGCGTGCTTTGCGGTCAGTCATGACGCCTTGCGGAGTCGACACGATCGCCACACCCAAGCCATTCATCACAACAGGGATCTCGTCTTTACCCTTGTAGACGCGCAGACCCGGACGGGACACGCGCTCCAAGCGCTCAATGACGGGACGGCCAACATAATACTTCAAACCGATTTTCAGTTCCGCTTTGCCACCAGCTTCGGCAACAGCGAAATCTTCAATGTAACCCTCGTCCTTCAGGACGCTGGCAATCGCAATTTTGACTTTCGACGATGGCATGGCCACGGTCGTCTTTTGCACGCCTTGTGCATTGCGAATGCGGGTCAGCATATCGGCGATAGGATCGCTCATACTCATTGCATATTCTCCTATTACCAGCTTGCTTTTGTCATACCCGGAATTTCACCACGCATGGCGAATTCACGGAGCTTGATACGACCCAGACCGAATTTACGGAATGTGCCGCGCGGACGACCAGTGATGGCGCAACGGTTACGTTGACGCGTCGGGTTCGAGTTACGTGGCAGCGCCTGCAGTTTCAGGCGAGCTTCGTAGCGCTCTTCTTCCGATTTCGATTGGTCATCGACGATGGCCTTGAGAGCTTCGCGCTTAGGGGCGAATTTCGCCACCAGGTCAGCACGCTTGATCTCACGATTAATCAGTGACAGTTTGGCCATGATCAGTTCCTGAAAGGGAATTTAAAGGCGGCGAGCAAAGCTTTGGCTTCGTCATCGGTCTTAGCGGTTGTCGTGATGCTGATATTCATACCGCGCAACGCGTCAATCTTGTCGTATTCGATTTCAGGGAAAATGATCTGTTCCTTGACACCGATGTTGTAGTTGCCACGACCATCAAATGCACGGCCGTTCACACCACGGAAATCGCGTACGCGCGGCAGAGCCACGGTAATGAAGCGATCCAGGAACTCGTACATGCGAGCGCCGCGCAGGGTGACCATCGTACCGATCGGGTAACCTTCACGGATTTTGAAGCCTGCGATCGCTTTGCGGGACTTGGTGGTCACTGGCTTCTGGCCGGCGATCTTGGTCAAGTCAGCAACTGCGTGCTCGAGAACTTTTTTATCCGCGATAGCCTCACCAACACCCATGTTCAGGGTGATCTTGGTCAGGCGTGGAACTTCCATTACCGACTTGTAACCAAACTTGCTGGTCAGGTCGGCAACGACTTTTTCTTTATAGAATTCTTGGAGACGTGCCATGATTTCTTAAGCCTTCACTACTTCGCCGGAGGATTTAAAGATGCGAACTTTCTTGCCGTCCACTTCTTTGAAACCCACGCGATCTGCCTTGCCAGTCGCTGCATTAAACAATGCAACGTTGGACACGTGAATTGGCATGGTCTTATCGACGATACCACCAGTTACGCCAGTCATCGGGTTTGGCTTAGTCGCTTTTTTAGCGATGTTAATGCCGTCAACCACGATATGTTCAGCATCGATACGCTGCTGTACCACACCACGTTTGCCCTTGTCTTTCCCGGTCAGAACGATGACTTCGTCGTTTTTACGAATCTTATCCATTACGACTCCTTACAGGACTTCCGGTGCCAGGGACACGATTTTCATGAACTTCTCAGTACGCAGTTCGCGTGTGACAGGTCCAAAAATACGGGTACCGATCGGTTCCAGCTTGGCGTTCAACAGAACGGCGGCGTTGCCGTCGAACTTCACCAGGGAACCGTCTTGGCGGCGAACACCTTTAGCGGTGCGCACAACCACGGCGTTATAAATTTCACCTTTTTTGACACGGCCACGTGGCGCAGCAACCTTAACGGTTACCTTGATCACATCGCCAATGCCAGCATAACGGCGCTTGGAGCCGCCCAATACCTTGATGCACATTACTTCTTTGGCACCGGTATTGTCAGCCACTTCGAGCCGGCTTTCAGTTTGAATCATAGTATTCTCTTTCCCAACTTAAGCCGAAGAATCCACACAATGTAGACCCACGGTCAGTCTTGGTCCCGCCAGAGCCGCCCTGCTGGGCTTCACTGTTTGGGTGCATGACCTTCATACATCAACTGACCGCGAATGCTACTGTCTGTGGCCAGACACTTTGCGGCGTTACATGAACGAAGCCCGCAAGTATTACATACAATTTGCGGGCCTGCAAGTACTAATTAAAACCCACCGCCGAAACGGTGGTTTTTATTTAAACGGTTGGTGCGGCTTGAACCACACGTGTCACCGTCCATGCCTTCGTTTTGGAGATCGGGCGACCTTCCTGGATCTCGACCGTGTCACCGGCCTTGACTTGGTTGGTCTCGTCATGCGCGTGATACTTGTTCGAGCGCATGATGATCTTGCCATACAAAGGATGTTTTACGTGGCGCTCGATCAGAACGGTAACGGTCTTGTCCATCTTGTCCGAAACCACTTTACCGATCAGCGTGCGCTTGAGCGACTGTTTCACTGGTTCGTTCATTTGGCTTCCTTCAGATTCATTACCGTCTTCACACGCGCGATATCGCGGCGTACCTTCTTGAGCTGCGAAGTGTTGCTCAGCTGCTGCGTAGCGATTTGCATGCGCAGGCCGAACTGTGCCTTCAACAGGTCATTCAGCTCTTTTTGCAGAGCTGGCTGGTCCTTGCCGCGGAGTTCAGATGCTTTCATATACAACTCCAATTATTGGCCGACTTGGCGGATGACAAACGTCGTCGCCAGTGGCAGTTTAGCGGCGGCAAGACGGAATGCTTCCCGTGCCAGCGCTTCATCAACGCCATCCATTTCGTACAGTACTTTGCCTGGCTGAATTTCAGCGACGTAGTACTCAGGATTACCTTTACCGTTACCCATACGGACTTCAGCCGGTTTGTTCGAAATCGGTTTGTCCGGGAAGATACGGATCCAGATACGGCCACCGCGCTTGATGTGACGCGTCATTGCACGACGCGCCGCTTCAATTTGACGCGCAGTGATACGACCGCGCGCAACTGCCTTCAGACCGAATTCGCCAAACGACACGGCGGTGCCGCGGCTGTGCGAAATACCGGTATTACGGCCTTTCTGCTCTTTACGATACTTTCTGCGTGCTGGTTGCAGCATGATTATTCTCCTGCTTTCTCAGCTGGTGCTGCTGCGGCGGCCGGTTTAGCGGCGGTACGCACACGTGCACCTGGTGCTGTGGATGGTTTCGCACCGGCACCGGCTGGACGTGGACGGCCAGCTGGCTTGCCATCGTCACGGCGTGGGCCGCGGCTTTTCTTCTCGTCAGCTGGGGTATCGATGACTGGTGCATCGCCGTTAGGCGCGCGGTCACCTTTGTATACCCACACCTTGACACCGATGATGCCGTAGGTGGTCGACGCTTCGCTGGTACCGTAGTCGATATCGGCGCGCAGGGTATGCAGAGGCACGCGGCCTTCGCGGTACCACTCTTTACGTGCGATTTCGATACCGTTCAGACGGCCGGACGACATGATCTTGATACCGAGAGCACCCAGGCGCATTGCATTTTGCATTGCACGCTTCATGGCGCGGCGGAACATGATCCGTTTTTCCAGCTGCTGAGCGATCGAATCGGCGATCAGTTGCGAGTCGATTTCTGGCTTGCGAATTTCTTCGATGTTCACGTGAACAGGTACGCCCATGATCTTGGTCAGCGCCGACTTCAGTACTTCGATGTCTTCGCCTTTTTTACCAATGACCACGCCTGGACGCGAGCTGTAGATCGTGAAGCGCGCGTTCTTGGCTGGGCGCTCGATAACGATGCGGCCAACGGATGCGTTCTTCAGTTTCTTTTTCAGGTAAGCACGTGCTTTCAAGTCTTCGTTCAGCATGGCAGCGAAATTACCGTTGCCTGCATACCAGCGCGAAGCCCAGTTACGGGTGACCGCCAGACGGAAACCGGTTGGATGAATTTTCTGACCCATCGTGGCTCCTTAGTTACCGACAGTCACGTAAACGTGACAGGATTGTTTCGAAATACGGTCGCCACGGCCTTTTGCACGCGCGGTGAAGCGCTTCAGGACGGGGCCCTTTTCGACGTAGATCGTTTTCACGAACAATTCGTCGATGTCCGCACCATCATTGTGCTCGGCATTCGCAATAGCGGATTCCAGAACGCGTTTGATGATCGCAGCACCTTTTTTCGGGCTGAATTGCAAGATGTTGAGTGCAGCGTCAACTTTCTTGCCACGGATCAGGTCAGCAACCAGGCGGCCCTTTTGGTCCGACAGGCGCACACCTTTGAGGATAGCTTTAGTTTCCATTATTTCTTAGCCTTTTTGTCAGCTGCATGGCCCTTGAACGTACGGGTCAGTGCGAATTCGCCGAGCTTGTGACCAACCATGTTTTCGGAAACATAAACCGGCACGTGCAGCTTGCCGTTATGAACCGCGATCGTCAGGCCGATGAAGTCAGGCATGATTGTCGAACGACGCGACCAGGTTTTGATTGGCTTTTTGTCTTTGGCTGCTTGCGCGGCTTCAACTTTTTTCACCAGGTGGGCGTCACAGAACGGCCCTTTTTTCAATGAACGTGTCATGTGCTACCCCTTATTTCTTGCCGCGGCGCGAGACGATCATGGAAGTAGTACGCTTGTTGCTGCGTGTCTTCTTACCTTTAGTCTGTTGGCCCCAAGGCGAAACTGGATGACGACCAGCTGCTGTTTTACCTTCACCACCACCGTGCGGGTGATCGACCGGGTTCATGACCACACCGCGAACGGTAGGACGAACACCGCGCCAGCGCATCGCACCAGCTTTACCGATTTTACGCAGGCTGTGCTCGGCATTGCCGACTTCACCAACCGTTGCACGGCACTCGATGTGCACGCGACGTACTTCACCCGAGCGCAGACGCACTTGAGCGTAGGTACCTTCACGTGCCATCAGCACAACGCCAGCGCCGGCGGTACGTGCCATTTGGGCACCTTTACCTGGCAGCATTTCGACGCAATGCATCACGGTACCGACTGGGATGTTACGGATTGGCAAGCAGTTACCCGATTTGATCGGCGCTTCCGAACCGTTCATCACGCTGTCGCCAACGGCCATGCCTTTGGTTGCGATGATGTAGTGACGTTCGCCGTCGGCGTAGCACAACAGAGCGATATTCGCGGTGCGGTTTGGATCGTATTCGATACGTTCCACTTTCGCTGGAATACCATCTTTGGTGCGCTTGAAGTCGATCAAGCGGTAGTGTTGCTTATGACCACCACCGATATGACGGGTGGTGATGTGACCGTTGTTGTTACGACCAGCGGTCTTGGATTTCTTTTCAACCAGGGCAGCGAATGGACGACCTTTGTACAGGTCGGCATTCACCACCTTCACCATGCCGCGACGGCCTGGCGAGGTTGGTTTCATCTTAACGAGTGCCATTATGCAGCCTCCTCGGAGAAGTTGATTTCCTGGCCAGGCTTCAGGCACACGAAAGCACGCTTGGTATGGTTACGACGACCGTTGAACTTGCCGGTGCGCTTTTGCTTACCTTCGCGGTTTGCAGTTTGCACGGACAGAACTTCAACCTTGAACAGCAGTTCGACCGCTGCCTTGATTTCAGGCTTGGTTGCATCCGGCAGTACGCGGAATACAATTTGCTCGTTCTTTTCCGCGACCATGGTGGCCTTTTCGGAAATCACGGGCGCCAACAGCACCTTCATCAAGCGTTCTTCGCTATGTTTCAAAATCGCGCTCATGCCAGCATCTCCTCAATCTTGGCCAATGCAGCTTTGGTGACCAGGATCTTCTTGTAGAACACCAGGGACATCGGGTCTGCGTGACGTGGCTCAACGACGAGTACGTTAGGCAGGTTGCGCGATGCCAGTTCCAGGTTTTCGTTCAGAACGTCGGTGATGATCAGAACCGAATCAAAGCCCAGGCCGTTCAATTTTTGCGACAGCAGCTTGGTTTTTGGCGCGTCGATCGTCAGATCGTCGATGACGATCAGGCGCTCTTCGCGAGCCAGCTGCGACAGGATCGAGCAGATACCTGCGCGATACATCTTTTTGTTCACTTTGTGGGTGAAGTTTTCGTCAGGCGAGTTCGGGAAAATCCGACCACCGCCGCGCCACAGTGGCGACGACGACATACCAGCACGAGCGCGGCCGGTACCTTTTTGGCGCCATGGCTTTTTCGTCGTGTGGTGAACTTCTTCACGGTCTTTTTGCTTGCGGTTACCACTACGTGCATTCGCTTGATAAGCGATGACGACTTGGTGGATCAGCGCTTCATTGTAGTCACGGCCGAAAATCGTATCGGCTGCAGCAACGTTCGAGGCGGCTTGACCTTGCGCATTCAGAAGCTTGAGTTCCATCGTTTAAGCTCCCTTCTTGGCTTTGGTTTTGATGGCTGGCGAGACAACTACCTGGCCATTTTTCGCACCTGGAATCGCGCCTTTGACCAGCAACAGCTGACGGTCGGCATCGATACGGGCGATCACGAGGTTCTGGATCGTACGGTTAACGTCACCCAGATGACCGGTCATGCGCTTACCAGGGAAAACGCGACCTGGATCTTGTGCCATACCGATGGAACCTGGAACGTTATGCGAACGCGAGTTACCGTGCGTTGCACGGCCAGAAGCGAAGTGGTAACGTTTGATAACGCCTGCATAGCCTTTACCGATGGTAACGCCTTGCACGTCGATCTTTTGACCGACTTCGAACAGGGAAGCAGCGACAACATCGCCAGCTTTCAGTTCAGCGGCTTTGGCAGCGTCGACACGGAACTCTTTCAACAGAGTACCGGCTTCAACACCAGCTTTAGCGTGATGACCAGCAACAGCTTTGGTCACGCGGGAAGCGCGACGTTGACCGAATGCGACCTGAACAGCGGAGTAACCATCTGTTTCAGGGGTTTTGATTTGCGCAACACGGTTGTTCGATACGTCCAACACGGTGACAGGAATCGAATCCCCTTCATCCGTGAAAATGCGCATCATACCAACCTTGCGACCGAGAAGGCCTAGGCTCATTTTTTCTCCATTCCCACCTGCGATTGGGCGGGGCTTGTTTAACTACAAAGTAACGTAGGACTCAAAAAAGACGAATCCATACCGAAGCCGGCTAGTATATAGCACAAAAACCCTTGACGCAACAAGTTAACACGAGGTATGTCAAAGTGTTGCGCGACGCCCCTGCGGGAGTTGTCGGCGCGCCGGAAAAATGCCGCCGCGAGCCAACTTGAGAGGCGCAAAGCACGGCGGCATGCGCCCTGGCGGGCAATGGCAGAAACACACAGGGCGCGCAATGACTTGCGCGCCCTGCCCTGCACTTCCCGGGGCGTGACGCCCGAAAAAGCTTATTGCTGGCAGTTGATCAGGCAATGCTGGTACAGATCTTCGCAGATGGGGCTGCCGCCGAGGTGCGCCCGGCAATTGGCCACTTTTTGCCCGCACTCGCTATAGCACTGCGTGACATCGCCAGCGGCAAACGCATACGAGGCGCTCAGGCCCAGCGCAAACAGGAAAGCCATCGACTTCTTGATCATATTTCATCTCCGTTTATCAGATGGAAGAACAACCAGGACGCCACGCCATCCTCGCACCGCCCCGGGCAGGCGCCGCGGCGCCCGTCATTACTTAAAAAGCAATGCCAATAGAATACCGTAAACAATACCAACCAACTACCAATTAATGCCGCCGCCAAACAAAAAGCCAGCCCGGACAGATCACCGTCCGGGCTGGCTGCAAGCGTTACGGCGCATGACGCCCGGGCCGTCCCTATTCTTGCGGCGCTCCTTTGCCAATCTGATACCAGTCCACCTTGCGCGTCGCCACCATGATGACTGCCAGCACGGCGAACAGCAGAATGCTGCCCATCACCAGCGCATTGTTTTCCGAACTGAGCAAGCCATACAGCGCGCCATACAGCATGGTCAGCGCCACGCCGAAGCCGATGCCGCGCCAGGCGTTATGCAGCACGTGCACCAGGTAAAAGCTGGTCAGCACGATACAGGCGGCGCTGGCGATCAGGTAGGCGGCCAGGAAGGCGATGTGCTCGGCCAGGCCCACCAGCAGCAGGAAGAAAATCACCAGCGACAGGCCCACCAGCAAATACTGCACCGGGTGGATCGGCAGGCTTTTCAAAATTTCAAAGATGAAGAAGGCGGCAAACGTCAGCGCCACAAACAGCAAGCCATACTTGGTGGCCCGGTCCGACTGCGAATACACATTGATCGGCTCGATGAAGCCGACGCTGAAACGGTCCACCTGGCCCAGCGGTGCGCTGTCGGGCACCTTGAACTCGCCCTCGATCGTGCTCAGCTGCGTTTGCGCATTGCTGGCCAGCGACGAGATATTCCATTCGACCTGAAAGCCATCGGCATTGATCTGGCGGTGTTTCGGCGACGGCAGGAAGCGCCCGCCAAACTGCGGATGGGGCCAGTTCGACTTGATGCTGATCTGGCTGTTTTTCGCCACCGGCACGAAATGCTGGCGTTCGATGCCGTCCAGTCCCAGGTCAAAACTGAATTTCACCTGCTGCGCTTGCGCCAGCGGCATGGCGCCCAGGGGTGCATGCAGGCCGCTGCGGAAGGCAAACAGGTCGGTGCCCTGTTCGAATTCGATCTGGCGCCCGCCCCAGTCGATTTTCGGGATGTTGCGGATGCCGCGCACGTCCTCGATGGACAAGGCAACAAACGGCTCGCCCAGGGTCACGCGCGCGTCCGGCGTCTTGCGCGGCAACTGCTCAAGACTGGGCACCGTGAAGTCGCCCTTGAACGCATGCTGGCCGCTGTACACCAGCACCTGGTGGATGCCACGGTAGCGGCGGTCGGTCTCGATGGTGCCTTCCTGCAGCAAGAGGTTCGGGTACACCAGCAAGCGGCGCTGCATGACGCGGCGCTGCACCTGCGTCTGCGCCGGCACGCTGCCTTTCTGCTCCTTGTCGACGGCGATCTCGACCCGCTCGTCATATTGCTCCACATACGGGATCACGAGGATGGGACCGATGATGGTTTGTTCGCGCACCGAATCGGCGGCGATGCTGTTGACGGCTTCCTGGCGGAATTCCATCCGCTCCTTGATCGTTTCCTGAATCATCAGCAAAGGCAGGCCGATCAGCAACATCAGGCCGAACACGATCAACGCTTTGACTAAGAGGGTTTTTTGCATGGCGCATCCTTGAAGTAAGGCGGCCAGTGTAAAAAAGCTGTGTGCGCTGACGATGCAGTCTGTGTGAAGCGGGAGAATAAAGTGCGCTAGGCTAGTGGCAGGCACAGGCGCGCGCAGGCGCCGCCCTCCGCATGATTGAGCACTTCGACCGTGCCGCCATGCAGCGAGGCCACCTCGCGCACGAAGGGCAAGCCCAGGCCCGTGCTCTTGCCGGCGCTCGGGCGCGGCAGGGAATAGAAACGCTCGAAGACGCGTTCCAGCGCATACGCGGGGATGCCCGCGCCACGGTCGCGCACGGCAATTTCCACCTGGCTGCCCTGGCGCCGCGCCGTCAGGTCGATGCAACTGCCCGGTGGCGCAAAGCCGGCCGCGTTGTCGAGCAAATTGCCCAGCGCCTGGCGCAGCAGCAAGGCATCGCCGGCGACAAGCAGCTCGTCGGTATCGAGTTGCAGGCGCACGCCGCGCGCCGCCAGGGTGGCGGCCGCGTCCTGCGCCACTTGCGCCAGCAGGGGCGCCAGCGCGATGCGCTCGGGGTGATCCAGGCGCTGCTGCTTTTCCACGCGCACGAGGGCCAGCAGCTTGTCGATCAGCTGCCGCTGGCGCGCATTCTGTTCCAGGATGCTGGCAAGGAACTGGCGGCGCTCGACCGGCGGCATGTCTTCCTGCAGCAGCTCGGCCGAGGCCTGGATGGCGGCGATCGGGCTTTTCAATTCGTGCGCCAGGGTGTGCATCAGCTGCTCCACGTATTCCTTGCCTTCCAGGCGCGTGCGCATCGCCTCGAGCGCCCGCCCCAGGGTACCGATCTCGTTCTTTCCCAGCGCCGGCAGCGCCACCTTGCGCCCCGCTTCCACGTCGCCGATGTAATGCATCAGCTTGCCCAGCGCATGGTGCAGCCACCAGGCAAATGCCAGGCCGATCAGCAGCGACAGCAGCAACAGGATGGCGCCGCGCTGCAATATCTTGCGCTGGCTGCGCTCGACAAACGCTTGCACGCTGGCATTCGGCTTGGCCACCGTCAGCACGCCGATCACCTCATTGCCGTCGCGAATCGGCGCGGCCACATGCATGACGGTCGACATCTCGTCATCAGGCCGGCTGCGCGTGCTGCGCGCGCCATACTTGCCCTGCAAGGTGAGATATACGTCATTCCAGCGCGAATAGTCGCGCCCTACGTCGCGCCCGCTGGAATCGAACAGCACGATGCCGTGCCGGTCCGTGATGGTGATGCGGTAGTCGAGCGTGCGCTTGCGTACGCCATTGATATTCACGTCCACGCCATGGCGCGCGTAGTCCTGCATGCGCTCGGCCACGGGCGACTGCGCCAGCGTGCCCGCCTTCAGGTCGGGCGCCACCAGGTTGGCCAGCAGCTGCGAGGTATCGACCAGGGTATCTTCCAGGGTCGAGCGCACGCCCGGCTTGACCTGCTCCATGAACACATTCAGCAGAAACCAGGCGGCCAGCCCGACGATCAGGAAGTAGCCGAGCAGGATACGCAGGCCGATCTTCATGCGCCGGCCAGGCTGTAGCCAAGGCCACGGTGGGTATGAATGGGATCGGTCTGCGCATCGACGGCGCGCAGCTTGGCGCGCAGCGATTTCACGTGCGCATCGACGGTGCGGTCGAGCGTATCGGGCGCCCCGCTCCACACGCGCTGCATCAGCTGCGCGCGCGACAGCACGTGGCCCGGATGCTCGAGCAGGGTTTTCAGCAGCAGGTATTCATAGCGGGTCAGGTCCAGCGGCTGGCCGTGGAACAGCACCCGCGCCTCAAGCGCGCGCAACTCGAAGCGCGCCGGCGCGGTCGCGGCGACAGGCGCGGCTATCGTCATGCCAGTCTCGCGCGGCACTTGAGCGACACCCGTGCGGCGCAGGATGACGCGGATGCGCGCCACCAGTTCGCGCGGCGAAAACGGTTTGGTGACGTAATCGTCAGCGCCGATTTCCAGACCGACGATGCGGTCGATCTCGTCGCTGCGGGCCGTCAGGAAGATCACCGGCACGTCGGAAAACTGGCGCAGCCGGCGGCACACTTCCAGGCCGCTCATGTCGGGCAAGCCCACGTCGAGCACCACGAGAACGGGCATCTGCGCCGCTTCGCCGGGCATGGGGCGCAGCGCGGCCAGGGCGTGCTCGCCCAGCATCACATGGCGCGGCGTAAAGCCGTCCGTGCGCAAGGCATAGGCGATGCTGTCGGCAATCGCCTGTTCATCTTCCACGATCAGGACAGTCTTGGACATGGCGGCGGCACGCATTAATGGACAAGCCCGGAGTATCCCTGAAGCACGCAAGCGGCGTCAATCGCGCAGGCTGGCGAAAAGCCACCCTACCCCAAAAAACTTATAGTATATTTATTACGGCATGACTCCACCGATACACCGTGTTTGACACCCGTCCGAGGAGACTATGAAGACCCATACCATCAGCCTGCTATGCGCCGTCAGCCTGCTGGCCGCCTGCGCGGCACCAGCGACGCTCACCACCTCCAATGAACAGCAGGATGCCTGCAACGCGGCCGAACTCAAAGGCCAGTTTGGCGAAGCGGAACTGGCGTGCGTACAGGCGCTGCGCAGTGCCGAGCAGGCCGGGGCCAGCGCGGACATCCTTTCGCAGCGCCAGTACAACCTGGGCCGCATCAAGCGCTTGCAGGGCAAGAATGCGGAGGCGGAGCAACTGTACCGGCAAGCGCTGGCCACGGAGGAAGCGGCGCAGCCGCGCAGCGATGCGCGCGTCGGCCGCCGCATGGTGGAACTGGCGTCGGCCCTGGCCGCGCAAGGCAAGTGGCAGGAAGGCACGGGCTATCTGGAACGCGTGCTGCCGCTGCTGCCGAAGCTGTCGCCCGCCTCGCGCACGTATTCGGCGGAAGTGCTGCGCCAATACGCGAAGCAACTGCAAGGCGGCCCGCAAGCGGCGCTGGGCGCGCGCTTCGACGTGGTGGCGGCCAGCTTGTAGCAAGCCGTCCCGAAGCCCGGCCTAAGGCTGGGCGACGTGGATGCTGGCCTTGATGTGCTTGAGGTGCGCCACGATGGTGAACGTCATCACCACCAGCAGCGACCATGAGCTCCATTTGCTGACGTGCACGACCGACCACGCGCCTAGCTGGTTCGGATAGCGCCACACGCCCCAGAAGGTGCTGATGTTTTCAGCCAGCCAGATGAAGAAGCCGACCAGCACGAAACCCAGCAGCAAGGGCATGCTGCGATCGCGGTCGAGCGGGCGGAACACCACGGTCGTGCGCGCGTACAGGCCCAGCGCGCAGGCAGCCAGATACCAGCGGTAGTCGCCGATGTAGTGGTGAGTAAAGAAGTTGGCGTAGATCAGCAGCGCGATCAGCACCGCCATCCAGTACGGTGGATGGTGGCGGATCCGCATGTCGAGCAGGCGCCAGGTCTGGATGATATAGCTGCCGACGGCCGCATACATGAAGCCGGAAAACAGGGGCACGCCGAACACCTTGGTGTAGGCGAAGTCGGGATAGCTCCACGACTGGATCGTCCCCGACACCTTGAACACTTCCAGCGCGAAGCCGACCGCATGAAACAGGCAGATGGCTTTCAATTCATCCCACGTCTCGAGCCCGCTCCAGAGCATCGCACCCTGGATCGCCAGCGCCACCAGCAGCAGAACGTCATAGCGCGGCAGGCCGAACAGGCCGGCGCGCGGCACCAGGAAGACGGCGGCAAAAAACAGCCCCACGAACAGGCACGACCTCGCCTCCTTGATGCCGAAATACAAAAATTCGGTCAGGAAGCGCGACCAGCCGCGCAGGCGCTCACGGGGAGCGGCATTTAACAGATGGGTATCGAGGGCGTTAAGCATGCAGCAACTTTATCGGCCGGCAGCGGCACTGTAAAGCGATATCCCCCATGCATCGATGGCGGGGCAAAAAAAACCAGGCACGCGGCCTGGTCTTTGACACGTCGGGCATTGCTGCCGGACGGTGGGGGTATCAACTGACGATGATCAGAGGAAGGTGTAGCTGGCCGATACGCCAATACGACGGAACTGGAACGATTCGGCGTAGCCTCTGCGCCACTGCACCGGTGCGGCCTTGTCGAACAGATTGTCGATGTAAAGGCTCAGACGGGTATTTTTGATACCGCTGAATGACAGGTTGTAATCGACCGTGGTGTTGCTGCCTACGCGCGAGCAAGCATCCATGTTCTCAGCCGAAACCTTGTTGGTAACGCAGTAGGTCGGCGAAGTCTGGCTGTCGTTGCTGAAACCACTGGCGTAGTTCAGGGTCATGCCGTGGTCAAACGAGCCGGCCTTCAGGCTGGCGCGCAGCTTGGCTTTCAGACGCGAACCCATGTCATAGTTACCTGCCAGGTTGGTGTCATAGGCATTGTCGGTCACGCTGAATTCCTGGTATTTCCACAGGTAAGTACCTTCCAGTTTCAGGCGAACCTGGCCGATGCCGGTGTTGAAACGGCCACCCGCATCAAAGTCGAAGCCCGAAGCACGGGTCTTGCCGCTGTTGACATATGGGTTGTACAGCAGGCCGATCGCGCCAACGCCGCCGAAGTTGGTGGTATTGCCAGGTGCGTATTTTTTTACCAGTGCCAGGAATTGCGCATCGGAAGCCGAGTTATCGACACGAACCAGCTGTCCGGCTGGCAGGCCAGCTTCGCCGCGCAGGATATCAGCCACGCCACGGGTACCGATTTCGTCCTTGCGTTCGATATGGTAGTAGTCCAGTGCCACGGTCCAGTTCTTGACCGGTTCGAAAACGAAACCAGCGGTGATCGAACGCGAGGTTTCCGGTTTCAGGTCCTTGTTCGCCGACACGAAGCTAGGCACGCCGCCTTTGCAATCACTGTTCTGGAAGGTATTGCCCTGAGCCTTGTCGACGCTGGTGGCGGCCGGATTGTTCTGCACCAGCTTGTTCAAGGCACTGGCGGTTGCGCAACGACGTGGATCGCTGACATCGGTGGCAAACGAGCTGCGGCCCAGGCCGTTACCGGTTTCAACGATGTTAGGCGCACGGAAGCCGCCAGCGGCCGTGGCGCGCAGCAACAGGGTGTCGGTGGCGTTGACGCGCAAGCCGAGCTTTGGTGAGAAGTGCACGTCGCTATTGGTGGACTTGTCGGCACGCACTGCGGCACTCACTTCCACACGCTTGACCACCGGGATGGTCGCTTCGGCGAACAGCGCGTAGTGATCCATGGTGTCTTTGACTTGCAGGCCGGCGATGCCGACCAGGTCGCCACTCAGCACGTTGTCCGAGCTGGCCATTTCATACTTTTCGCGACGGATGTCGGTACCGAACGCCACGCTCAAAGGACCGGCTGGCAATTGCGCCACTTCACCGGACACGGTCGCGTCGACGAAGGTGATTTTCGATTCACCCTTGGTGGTACGTACCGGGAACATCGATTCCAGCAGCGCGGCATCGTTTTGCTGGCCGAACTTGTAGGTGCCGTTGACGATGGCATTGGTGTAACCAGTAGCGCTCACGGCACGGGTGGCCTTGTTGGCTTTCGAGTTCATGTAGCCGACTGCGGATTTCCAGTCGAAATTGCCGATGTCGCCGTTCAGACTCAGCATGACGCGCGTCTGATCGGATTCGGTGCGGTTGAAGTTGAAGCCGTCACCGGTGTCCATCATGCGGGCGCGGTATTCCACCGGTACGCCGTAAGGGTTGTTGGCGTGGCTAACAGGTAATTTTGGATAGAAGTATGGACCAACCATCTTACCGTTGATCGCGTCGTACCAGGTGCTCGACGACGTGGTGGCGCTGCCATTGCTGACGTTGAACGGAGCAACGATATAATCGTTGCTGGCGCCGGCATTGGTGATCTCGAAGTTGGCGTCGATGCTCTTGCCAATGCGGAAGTGCGTGTTGCTGGCCACCGCATAGCGCTTGGCATTGGTGGTCAAGCCCGTGTACGGCAAGATATCCATCTTGCACAGCTTGTCCTTGGCATCGATCTTGTCGGCCGGGCAGCCTGGCGCGGCAACGATGTTCGTGCTGTTCAGGAAGTAGTTGCCGGTTGGCGAGAACGCGCTCATGGCGTCCCAGGTCGAACGGCCCGGGGTCTGGCGGTGCCATTCAGGGTAGTGGCCGCGCAGGTCGCCAGCGGTGTAACCATCGTTCTTGTAGGATTCGTACGTCAGGTAGGTGTTGAAACCATCCTTGTCGATATCGCCGTAACCGACGATGCCCGACACGTTGCGGCTGCGCTGGTCTTTGAAACGGTCCGTTTCCTTGTAGTTGCCAGTGATTTTGGCGCCTTCGAAGTTTTTCAGCAGGATGATGTTGATCACGCCAGCGATGGCGTCGGAACCGTAGATTGCCGATGCGCCATCTTTCAGGATTTCGATGCGCTCGATGGCGGCAGCCGGGATCGCGTCAAGGTTGGTGAAATTCTGTTGTGCACCATCGGCCAGGCCGTATTGCGCAATGCGGCGGCCGTTGACCAGCACCAGGGTCGCGACCTTGCCCAGGCCGCGCATGCCCACCCCCGAGGAACCTGTGGCGAAACTGCCGGAGCTGCTGCTCGACGAGTCGATCGAGGTGCTGATGGCGGAGGAGGAACTCAAGATGCCCAGCGCCGTGGTCTGGCCGGTGCGTTCGATGTCATCGCGGGTCAGCACTTGCAGTGCGCCAGCTGTTTCAGCTTCGGTGCGCTTGATGCTGCTGCCGGTGACTTCGACGCGTTGCAGCTTTTCTGCAGGTGCGGCAGCTTCTTGTGCCACAGCGTATTGGGAGAAGGCCAGTGTCAATGCTATTGCAAGGGTGCTTTTCTTCAAACGGGGGGTATTGCTCATCACTGTACTTTTCAAAACTACTCCTCAAATATTGTTTTCGTTTTATAAATCGATGCGTTGCACTGATCATTTTTGTAAAATAATCACACATTCTCACGCATGTTACAAATTTCTCACATTCGACGCGCATGCGAAAGAAAACAATTAACAATTGTTGTTTTAACCCCACTTTATAGACCGAGCTCTTTGCTGGAATCAAGCTGGCGCGCATTGCGCTGGCAGGCAATCCCGGTGATGAGAGGTGAAAAGAAGAAAATGGGATGGAGTAGGATGAAGACAGGACGGAAGCACCCGCCAAAGGCATGGCACCAATGACAATGGGGCCGGGCGCACTCACGATCGTGAGCAGGCCCGGCCCCATCATCAGGCAGCGGGATACCCCGCCGGCCCGGAACAGCTGTCAATACCTAGTACTACGGTCTTGTCAGCTGCCCTAGAAACTCTTATTGCAGTTTGATTTCGACATCAACACCAGCTGGCAGGTCCAGCTTCATCAACGCGTCAACGGTTTTGTCCGTTGGGTCAACGATGTCCATCAGGCGTTGGTGCGTACGGATCTCGAACTGATCGCGCGAAGTTTTGTTGACGTGCGGGGAACGCAGCACATCGAAACGTTGAATACGGGTAGGCAGTGGTACTGGGCCTTTGACGACAGCGCCGGTGCGCTTCGCGGTTTCAACGATTTCCAGAGCGGACTGGTCGATCAGTTTGTAATCGAAAGCCTTCAGGCGGATACGGATTTTTTGGTTTGGTGCCGACATGATATTTCCTTAAAAGAACGAACCGCGCGGTTTGCACGGCAATGAGGTCATACGGGAATTTCTGACGCAACAACCGTCAGGGTCGACATGATAGCACCAAAATGCTTGCCAACCCCGGCAGTTGAATAAAAAGAAGGGCGCCGGGCGACGACGCGTCTTCTTTTATGCAGGCTTAAGAATTAAGCCAGGATTTTTGCAACAACACCA
>NZ_JAZHPB010000007.1:0-346807 GCF_036543145.1 Janthinobacterium sp. LS2A | reverse complement strand
ACGCACATAATCGAAGGGCAGGAAAGGAATGCTGGCCACCTCGGGCGGCATGGCGCCGCCCGTGAAGGAACCGCCGCGCAAGGCGTCGGGGTTGTCGATCAGTGGTACGCCTGCCGCTGCCGGGGCGGCGGGCGCGGCGGCAACGGGTGCCGCACCGCCGGGAGCGGCACCGGCCGCTGGCGGCGCTGATGCGGGCGCTTGCGTGATACGGCTGACGTTGCGGCAGATCGTCGGCACCAGGATGCACTGGCCCTGCACGCAATACACGAGTCCCCGTTCCTGCATCTGCTCGTTCCAGCCCGCGCGCGTGACGTTGCGGCAAACGCGGCCCGGGCCGAAATGCATGTCGCTGATGCGCGCGTTGTAATTGCCTTTGCCGCGGATGGCGTCGCGGCTGATCACGACGATCTCATCGTACTGGCGCGCACGCATGCGCTCCTTCAATTGTTCGCGTACGGGCGGCGCGATATCCGTATAGCGGTCCACGGCCGCCACCACGTCACCCATGAACGGGTCGACGCCGGGACGATTCCAGTTGCAGTTATCGAGCACATCGGCGCGCGCGATGCCTTTCGCGTAGGCGGGCAAGGGCGCCAGGGACAAGGTGGCAAGCAGGCAGGCCGTACCCAGCAAGCTGGCTCCCGCGATCCATGAGCTGTGTCTCATTGTTGTTCCTCGTGAAAACAATATCAAAATTGAACTTTTTTGTATGAGTTCGAATGTTATCACCGAAGAAACTTCAATATCAACTAATAAATAAAATTATTGCAATTAGTGTTGTGTTTATTGATTTGTTTTAAGGAGAAATGATTGATATTTTTATCTCGATAGGCGAACATCGGCCGCGCAGGGGAATTGATTGCAATGGGGAAATGCAAACGGCCCGCGCAGGGCGGGCCGTTCAGGAGAAGGGAAGCGGGAGCTGCTTAGATCAGCCCATGGAACAGCACGACGTCGACGAGGTCGCCGGCCGCCACGTGGCCTTGCGCTTCATGCAGCACGATCATGCAATTGGCTTGCGTCATCGAGCGCAGGATGCCCGAGCCTTGCGCACCTGTCACGCGCACGTGCTGGCGCCCGTCCGCGCCCCGCTCGACGATGCCGCGCTGGTATTCCGTGCGGCCCCGTTTCTTGCGGATGGGCGCTTGCGCCGCCACTTGCAGCAGCGGCAGGGTGGATGTGTCCGCATCGGCGCCCATCAGGCGCAGCAGGGTGGGGCGGGCGAGGAAATAAAACGCCGCCATCACGGCCACGGGGTTGCCGGGCAGCCCCAGCAGCAGGGCTGTGTCGCCCTCGCTGGCAATCCGGCCAAAGGCCATGGGGCGGCCCGGGCGCATGTTGATGTGCCAGAAGGCCACGTCACCGAGGCGGTCGAGGATCTCGCGCGTAAAATCGGCCGCGCCGCTGGACACGCCGCCCGAGGTGACGATGACGTCAGCCTTGGCGCAGGCGCCGCGCAGGGCCGCTTCCAGCGCTTGTGGATTGTCCTTGACGATGCCCATGTCGAGCACGTCGCAGCCCAAACGGGTCAGCATGCCCAGCAGGGTGTAGCGGTTGCTGTCGTAGATGCAGCCCGCGTCGAGCAGCTCGCCGATCGAGCGCAATTCGTCGCCGGTGGAAAAGAAGGCCACGCGCAGGCGTCGGCGCACGGGCACCGTGGCGATGCCCAGCGAGGCCAGCAGCCCCAGTTCTGCCGGTCCGAGTAGCTTGCCTTGCAGCAGCGCAGGCTGGCCTTGCATCAAGTCTTCGCCCTTGAAACGGCGGTTGTCGCCGGGGCGGATGCAGTCCGGCGCCATGGTGATGCTGTGCTCGCTGGCGTGCCGCACCAGTTCCTGCGGCACCACGCTGTCGCAGCCGTCCGGCATGACGGCGCCCGTCATGATGCGCGCGCATTGCCCGCGCCCGACGTTGACCGTGCCGGGACGCCCGGCCAGGATGGTGTCGACCACGGCCAGGGTCATGGGCGTGTCGCCACCGAGGTCGGCCCCATGCAGGGCATAGCCATCCATGGCGGAATTGTCGTGCGCAGGCACGCTGATGGGCGAGATGATGTCGGCCGCCAGGATGCGTTCGAACGCTTGCGGCAGCGCCAGTTCCTCGATCTCGGCGACGGGCGCGACGGTGTCGGCCAGGATGGCTTGCGCCATCGGCACGGACAAGCCTTGCGCCTGCAGGGCGGCCAGCTCGTCCGGGGTATTGATGTTGCCGAACGCGCCATGGTTCTCGAAGAGCACCTCAGCCAGTTTCAAGGGGCCATGCCAGGTGCGCATGCGGCGCTCGCCGCTGCGCAGATAAGCGTCTAACTGAGGCAGGGCCGAGGTTTTGACCAGGCAAAAGACGGGATGCGGGCGGCGCACGGCCGCTCCCGTCGCCGGGTCGGTCTCCTCGGTGACGGCGATGGCCAGGTCGGCATCGTTGTCGATCAAACCGGCCGCCAGGCGCGCTGCAAGGTCGGGCGGCAGCAGGGGCGAATCGCACGGCACGGTGAGCAGATACGGCGTGCCAGCGTGCCGCATGCCGCTGTGCAGGCCGGCCAGCGGCCCCAGCTGGCCCGGTAGCGCATCGGGCCACACGGGCAGGCCAAAGCGCGCGTAATCGCCGGCATCGGCGTGGACACTGATGGCCAGCTGGCCCACTTGCGGCGCCAGGCGCTGCAGCACGTGGCGGGCCAGGGGCTGGCCATGCAGGGGCAGCATGCCCTTGTCGCGCTGGCCCATGCGCGTGCCGAGGCCGCCGGCCAGGATCAGGCCGGTAATGTCGTGTTTGTTGATCATGTCAGGTAGGGAAATTGGTGCATGCGCCATGGTAGCAGCGCGGGGCGTGCGCCGCCCCGGATTCAGCCGCCGATGTACGACATTTCCACTTTCTTTTTACCGTGCTCAAGTGTGCCGCCCGTCAAATCCGTCTGGCTGGTGCGCAATTGCGAATAGCGGTCGCCGCGGCCGCGCCACAGCTGCGCCACGGCCGAGGATATTTCCGCGTCGCTGCGGCCGCCGCGCAGCAGGCTGCGCAGGTCGTGGCCGCTGCTGGCGAACAGGCACGTGTACAGCTTGCCCTCGGTCGAGAGGCGGGCACGGCTGCAGTCGGCGCAGAACGCTTGCGTGACGCTGGAAATGAGGCCGATTTCGCCGCTGCCATCCGCATAGCGCCAGCGCGCCGCCGTCTCGCCCGTGTAGTTCGGGTTGATGGGCAGCAAGGGCATGTGTGAGGCGATGCGGCGCACGACTTCGGCCGAAGGGATGACTTCCTGCAAGTTCCAGCCATTCGACGCGCCCACGTCCATGTATTCGATGAAGCGCAGGATGTAGGGCGTATCCTTGAAGTGGCGCGCCATGGGCACGATTTCCTGCTCGTTCATGCCGGCCTTGACGACCATATTGATCTTGATGGGACCCAGGCCCGCCGCGTGCGCCGCATCGATGCCGTGCAGCACGTCGGCGACGGCGAAATCGACGTCGTTCATGCGCTTGAAGGTGGCGTCGTCGAGCGAGTCGAGCGACACGGTCACGCGGTTCAGGCCCGCATCCTTGAGCGCCTGCGCTTTTCTGGCCAGCAAGGAACCGTTGGTGGTCAGGGTCAGGTCCAGCGGCTGGCCCGACGGCGTGCGCAGTGCGGCCAGCATGGCGATGAGCTTTTCGATATTCTTGCGCAACAGCGGCTCGCCACCCGTCAGGCGGATCTTTTCCACGCCGTGTTCAACGAACAGGCGCGCGATGCGCGTGATTTCCTCGAACGACAGCAAATCCGTGTGCGGCAGATACACGTGGTTCTTGTCGAACACGTCCTTGGGCATGCAATACACGCAACGGAAATTGCAGCGGTCGGTAATCGAGATGCGCAAGTCGTGCAGGGGCCGCCCCAGGCTGTCGGCCACGTTGCCGCTGGGACTTTCCAGCGTCGCGGGGATCGCCGGTGCCCCATTGCGGGCCTCGGCGAGGTAGATAATCTTGTCAGCCATGAAAGGTCATGCCACTTACGTAAAATCGGTCAAGGCAGATACGATAGCACGAGGCCGAAGATGGCACAGGCGAGCAGCAATTTGATGGTGCCAACTTGAAACCGGATCAGCGCCACGCCGGCCGCCAGCGCGATGGCAATCGCCAGCCAGTCCCAGTGCGGCAGCGGGTTTTCTTGCCAGAAGACATGGCGGCCAAAGAACAGGGCCAGGCTGGCGATGACGCCGACCACGGCCGCCGAGATGGCCGTCAGCGGCGCGCTCAGGCGCAGATTGCCGCGCGACGCTTCCACGAGGGGCGCGCCGGCCAGGATGAAGATGAACGAGGGCAGGAAAGTAAACCAGCTGGCGACGAGCGCGCCGCACACGCCTGCCAGCCACAGCTGCTCACCCGTCACGGCATGGCTCCAGCCGCCGACAAAACCGATGAAGGCGACGATCATGATCAGGGGGCCGGGCGTCGTTTCGCCCAGCGCCAGGCCATCCATCATTTGCGCGCTGGTGATCCAGTGGTAGTGGTCGGCGGCGCCCTGCACCAGGTAGGGCAGCACGGCATACGCGCCGCCGAACGTGAGCAGGGCCGCCTTGCTGAAAAACACGCCCATCTGCGCCAGCGGCTGGTCCGCGCCGCCCGCCAGCGCCAGGCCCAGCCAGGCTAGGAAGGCCAGCGCCAGGCCCACGGCGGCCGTGCCAAGCAGGTGCGGCCAGCGGAAGCGCGCGTGGTCCGGCGTCGGCGTGTCGTCATCGATCAGGGCGGCGCCGTAGCGGGCCGCGCCGCCATGCGACGCGCCGTTGGCATGAAAGTGGTCCGGCAGCCAGCGCCCGCCCGCCATGCCGAGCAAGGCGGCGGCGAGCACGATCAGTGGAAATGGCAGCTGTAGCGCGGCGATGGCGACAAATGCGGCCGCCGCGATGGCGATCAGGGCGGGGCTGCGCAAGGTGCGCCGGCCCAGGCGCCACGCGGCCGCCAGCACGATGGCGACGACGGCCGGCTTGATGCCGTACAGGACGCCGGCGATGGCGCCCACGTGGCCATACGCCATGTACAGCCAGGACAGGGCGATCAGCACCAGCAGCGAGGGCAGCAAAAACAGCAGGCCCGCCACCAGGGCGCCGCGCGTGCGATGCATCAGCCAGCCGATGTAGATGGCCAGCTGGGTCGCTTCCGGCCCCGGCAGCAGCATGCAGTAATTGAGCGCGTGCAGGAAACGCTGCTCGGAAATCCAGCGCCGCTTTTCCACCAGCTCCGCATGCATCATGGCGATTTGCCCGGCCGGGCCGCCAAAGCTGACGCAGCCCAGCTTGAGCCAGTACCAGAAGGCGCTGCGCAGGCTGACGGGGGCGGGAGGCAGGTTGGCGTTCTCGTGCATGGCGGGTGGATGGCAGCAAAAAAGTGGACATAAAAAAGGGGAAGCCTGAGCTTCCCCTTTTATCATTGGCGGCTGGGCGAACCCGGCGCGCTTATGGACGTTGCGTGTTGACCTGGATCAACGGCTCATCCGATTGCGGCGGCAATGGCTTGCGTTCGCGTGGCTTGCGGACCGGAGCGACTGCCTTGGCGGCCGCTTCCTGCGCCAGGCGCAGTTTTTCCGGATCGGTGGCAGCCAGGGTCAGGCCGGCCGAACCGAGCACCGCGCTCAAGTCCAGCGGCGCGGCAGGAGCAGGAGCAGGAGCAGGAGCAACGACAGGCGCTGGCGCTGGTGCCGGAGCAGGCACGGGAGCAGGGGCGGGAGCCGCTTCGGCAACCACCGGGGCAGCTTCCACTACGGCTGGTGCCGCTTCGGCGACTGGCGCCGCTGCTGGAACTTCTTCCGCCGCGGCGGCGGTTTCCACGGCAGCTGCCGTTTCCACGACTGGCGCCGCTTCGACGATGACTTCCGCCGGAGCCGGCGTCGGTGCTGGTTCCGCTTTCTCGGCAAAGCTGTACTCGGCAGCTGGTGCTGGTTCGGCAGCGGCTGGTTCAGCTTGCGCTGCAGCAACGGCGGCTTCGACAGGGGCTGGCGGCACGATCACTTCAGCGGCTGGTGCGGCTTCTTCAACCTTGACCACTTCCACCACTTCGACCACTTCCACGACTTCAGCCACGACGGCAGGAGCGGCATCCAATGCAGCTTCCACTGGTGCGGTAACGGCGACGACAGCGGCGGCGGCCACGACGGCGACTGGAGCGGCATCCGCTGCAGCTTCCGGCGCCGGAGCGACCGTAAAGCTGATCACTGGTGCGTCCTGGCCTTCGTTGTCACCGTTTGCCGATTCGATCAGCTCGCCCGTTTCGCGATCGCGGCGGTTGCGGTTGCGGCCGCCACGACGACGGCGGCGGCGCGGTTCTTCGCCTTCCACGTCATTTTCCGTCTCTTCGCCTTCAGGGCCGGCATTTGCCGACGCTTTCAGCAGGTTTGCCGGTGCGGCGTCGGACTCAGGACCGTTTGACGGCACGACGACATTGACTGCGCTGGCGGTGGCGCCAACCAGTGCCAGCTCTTCAGCTTTCACTTCAGCAACAACAGCCTTGTCGGCGCGTGGTTCGCGTGCTTCGCGTGGCTGGCGTGGCGGACGCTCGGCGCGCTCTGGACGTTCCGTGCGTTCCGGACGCTCGGCGCGTTCAGGGCGTTCACCGCGTTCGCGTGGTGCTGCCGCCGTATCGCCGTTCTCGCGCGCTTCACGCGGTTCGCGTGGCGGACGCGGTGGACGTGGCGGACGGGCCGCTTTTTCCAGTGCTTCCGCTTCTTTCGCTGCATCGTCCTGGGCTGGACGGCCCTGGCCCGGTTCGCGTTCTTCGCGGCCAGGCTTGCCGTTGCGGCCACGGCCACGCGGGCCACGGCTGTTGCGGTCGCCACGGTCGGCGCCGGCCGGCTTGGCTGGTACGACAGGAGCAGGTGCGGGCGCCACCGGTGCCGGAGCGCCGGTGAAGAAGCTGATGATCTTGGCGATCAGGCCCTGTGGTGCGGCAGGCGCGGCCACTGGAGCCGGTTTCGCTTCGACGGGCTTGCGCTCGACCAGCGGTGCCGGCTGGTCAGGGGTAATCGTCTTGACGACGGCTTCCTGGCGCGGCTTGGCTTCTTCCTTCTGGCGCTTGCTGTACGCCATGTCGGTTTCAGCGCTTTCCGCCAGGTTGTAGCTGGCCTGGCTGTCTTCCAGACGCGGGTCGTCGTGCTTGATGCGTTCCAGCTTGTAGTGCGGCGTTTCCAGATGCTTGTTCGGGATCAGGATCACGGCGATGCGGTGGCGGTTCTCGATCTTCAGTACTTCGCCGCGCTTTTCGTTGAGCAGGAAGGCGCCCACGTCCACGGGCACTTGCACGTGGATGGTGGCCGAGTTTTCCTTCATCGCCTCTTCCTGGATGATGCGCAGCACCTGCAGGGCGGACGATTCCGTATCGCGGATGTGGCCGGTGCCGGAGCAGCGCGGGCACGTCACGTGCGAACCTTCGGACAGCGAAGGACGCAGGCGCTGACGCGACAGTTCCATCAGGCCGAAGCGCGAAATCTTGCCCATTTGTACACGGGCACGGTCATGGTGCAGCGCATCTTTCAGACGCTGTTCCACTTCGCGCTGGTTTTTCGCCACTTCCATGTCGATGAAGTCGATGACGATCAAGCCGCCCAAGTCGCGCAGACGCAGCTGGCGGGCCACTTCTTCGGCCGCTTCGCAGTTGGTGTTGAAGGCGGTCGTCTCGATGTCCGAGCCGCGCGTGGCGCGGGCCGAGTTGACGTCGACAGAGACCAGCGCTTCGGTATGGTCGATAACGATGGCGCCGCCCGATGGCAGCGGCACGGTGCGGCTGTACGCCGTTTCGATCTGGTGTTCGATCTGGAAGCGCGAAAACAGCGGCACGTCGTCGCTGTAGCGTTTTACGCGGTGCACCATGTCGGGCATCACGTGGCTCATGAACTGGTGCGCCTGGTCGTAGATCTCGTCGGTGTCGATCAGGATCTCGCCGATGTCGGGCTGGAAGTAGTCGCGGATGGCGCGGATGACGAGCGACGATTCCTGGTAGATCAGGAAAGCACCGTTGGCCGACTTGCCGGCGCCTTCGATGGCGCGCCACAGTTGCATCAGGTAATTCAAGTCCCACTGCAGTTCATCGACGTTGCGGCCGATGCCTGCCGTGCGGGCAATCACGGACATGCCAGCTGGCAAGTCCAGTTTGTCCATGGTTTCGCGCAATTCCTGGCGCTCTTCACCTTCCACGCGGCGCGATACGCCACCGCCACGCGGGTTGTTCGGCATCAGGACCAGGTAACGGCCGGCCAGCGAGACGAACGAGGTCAGGGCGGCGCCCTTGTTGCCGCGCTCTTCCTTCTCCACCTGCACCATGATTTCCTGGCCTTCGCGCAGCGCTTCCTTGACGGAAGCGTTACGCACGTCGACGCCTTCGCGGAAATACGTGCGGGCAACTTCCTTGAAAGGCAGGAAGCCGTGGCGGTCTTCGCCATAGCTGACGAAGCACGCTTCGAGCGAAGGCTCGATGCGCGTGATCACGCCCTTGTAGATGTTGGATTTGCGCTGTTCGCGCCCGGCTGTCTCGATATCGATGTCGATCAGTTTTTGTCCGTCGACAATCGCTACGCGCAGTTCTTCTTGCTGCGTGGCATTAAACAACATGCGTTTCATTTTTATAACTCCGCGACCCGTAGGCCATCTCAAAGCCGCTTCCGGGGAAGCGGCGAAGTACAGGGATATATGCGAGAACGGGAGTGCTGGCGGGGGAAATGCCCAGGCGTGCGGAGCAACAACGCGTACGAGGTATACGTTACGGCCGCAACAGGCGCGGTGAGGTCGATCGTCATGCCGAGTGCACAGGACACTTGCAACTCATCTGAAACAGCCCGGATGAGAATGAACTGCATCGGGGGCAGAGAATGCAAGTGGTCAGCAAATTCAGAGCCAAAATCGTTAGCCGGCTCATTACAGGGATCGCGATGGCGAGGCTTGGCCTCAGCCTATCATCGACAACCCTCAGTATTTGGCCACATACGGGGTTTGGCGAAAACGGCAAGCGTTATCAACTTCATCAACCCGCGAGCCCGACTCGATAAGTCGCGCTAACGGGTACTTATCCTTATAATCCCACACTCACTTCAGCATCTCCACGCGTTATCCGATTACAACTACGGTGCAACCTTGATTCGCGCAGGGATGGTGCATATACATTTTTTTCCACCGAATTTGCAATTTGGCGAGGCCGGTGGAGACGCCCCTGTGTAAAATGTGCTTTTATTCTTACACTCGCAGCAGCCAGGGCCGCAGCAAAAACAATTATATATTCAAAATGAAGGACTTAGAGAGATTTCTGGGAAGACATAGTAAATGAAGAGTCAAAATGATGTTGTTCCCCCTTCAACACCCCCGGTTCAGCCGCAAGCCCAATTCGTAACGATCGCCGAGGAAGAAGCAGGCCAGCGCATCGACAACTACTTATTAAGAGTGTGCAAGGGAGTGCCTAAAAGCCACATCTACCGGATCTTGCGATCGGGAGAAGTGCGGGTCAATAAAGGCCGTATCGATCAGCTGTACCGTCTCGCCGCTGGCGACGTGGTGCGTATTCCACCCGTGCGCGTGGCCGAAAAGGCCCCTACGGGCGCGCCGGCCGCCGAATTCAAGATCATCTTCGAAGATGCGCAGCTGCTCGTCATCGACAAGCCGGCCGGCGTGGCCGTGCATGGCGGCTCGGGCGTGTCGTTCGGCGTGATCGAGCAATTGCGCGCTTCGCGCCCCGACGCCAAGTTTTTGGAACTGGTACACCGCCTGGACCGCGACACGTCCGGCCTGCTGTTGCTGGCAAAGAAACGCACGGCGCTGACCAACCTGCACGAGCAGATGCGCGACGGCGTCACCGACAAGCGCTACCTGGTGCTGGTAGCCGGCGACTGGAAGAATGCGCGCCAGCATATCAAGTTGCCATTGCACAAATATACGACGGCCGAAGGCGAGCGCCGGGTGGCCGTGCAGGCCGATGGCCTGGCGTCGCACACGGTGTTTTCACTGTTGCATAAATATCACAACTTCGCCTTGCTGGAAGCGGAATTGAAGACGGGACGCACGCACCAGATCCGCGTACACCTGTCTTCGTCCGGTTTCCCCATCGCCGGCGACGATAAATATGGCGACTTTGCCCTCAACCGTTCCCTGTTGAAGGCCGACAGCACGCGCGGCGCCCTGAAACGCATGTTCCTGCACGCGCACCAGATCACGTTTACGCATCCGGAAACGGGCAAGACGATGACCCTGAACGCACCGCTGGCTGCCGAATGCGAGCGTTTCTTGGTAAGCTTGGGCAAACCATTGGCCGTTGCCGCACGATAAGTATCCACCGCGTGCGCGCGACACTACTCATAAGGTAGTCAGTTGCCATCATTCATTCTCAAGGAGCCGGCGGCTATGCTGTCGGGAAACATGGCAAGAAAGCAATTTGATCTGATCGTCTTCGATTGGGACGGTACCCTGATAGACAGTACCTCGACCATCGTCAAGTGCATCCAGGCATCGGCCAAAGACCTTGGCTTGCCCATTCCCACCGAGTTGCTCGCTTCGCACGTGATCGGCCTGGGCTTGCAGGAAGCGATGCAGCTGGTGATGCCGGACGTGGAGCCGAAATACCATGCGCGCATGGCCGAGCGCTACCGCTATCACTACCTGTCGCGCGACCATGAGCTGACCTTGTTTCCCGGCGTACATGAGATGCTGCAGGAACTGTCGCAGCAGGCGTACTTCCTGGCGGTGGCCACAGGCAAGAGCCGTGTCGGCCTGAACCGCTCCCTGAATGCCGTCAAGCTGCTGTCCCTGTTCGATGCCACACGCTGCGCCGATGAAACGTTTTCCAAGCCCCATCCGGCCATGCTGCAGGAACTGACGCGCGAGTTGGGGCAGGATATGCGCCGTACCGTGATGATCGGCGACACCAGCCATGATTTATTGATGGCAAGCAATGCAGGCGCGGCAGGTATTGCCGTAGAGTATGGAGCGCATCCGGTGGCGCAGTTGCAAGCTTGCAATCCCCTGTATTCGGCCGCCACGGTGGCCGACCTGCATCAATGGCTGAGCGAGCACGCATGATGACTGATGTTGCGGAAGTGTTGATTTGTGCGGCCGATGCCGTGGCCGATGGTGGCAAGGGCGTGCGCTTTCCCGTCGCTGCCGGCGGCGAAGCGACTACGGGCTTTGTCGTGCGCCATGGCGGCAAGGCGTATGGCTACCTGAACCGCTGTGCCCACGTGCCGATCGAACTGGACTGGGCCGAAGGCGAGTTTTTCGAGTCCAGCGGCTTGTACCTGATGTGTTCGACGCATGGCGCCATCTATGTGCCGGAAAGCGGCTTGTGCGCGGGCGGCCCCTGCAAGGGAGGGCGCCTGCGTCCGATCGCCGTGGCCGAACGCGATGGCCAGCTGTACTGGCAACCCGACGAGTATGTCCAGCCGCTGCCGGCCTGAGGCCGGGGCAGGCTTTATTGCAATTTAAACAAAGTGAATCATGAGCGATAACACGAATGACAAGCTGGACAGTAGCGCGCCAGCCGCCGGCCACGGCGTCCCTGCGGGGAACTGGGAGCGCGACGTGCTGGAAAAGCTGGTATTTGCCACTTTGCAAGAACAACGCGCGCACCGCCGCTGGAGCATCTTTTTCAAGGTCTTCGGCCTGCTGATCGTGCTGTTCGCCCTGTGGGTGTTTTATGACTACAACACGGCCGACGACAGCGAAACCCTGGGCCGCCACACGGCCCTGATCGACATCAACGGCGCCATCGAGTCCGAAGGCAGCGGCTCGGCCGCCGTCGTCATCCCCGCGCTGGACAAGGCGTTTTCCGATAGCGGCTCCGTGGCCGTGGTGCTGCATATTAATAGTCCGGGCGGCAGTCCCGTGCAGGCCGGCATGATCGTCGACGAAATGCAGCGCCTGCGCAAGGGCTATCCGGACAAGCCTTTATATGTGGTGGTCGATGAAATGTGCGCTTCGGGCGGCTATTACATCGCGGCCGCCGCCGACCGCATCTACGTCAACAAGGCCAGCGTGGTCGGCTCCATCGGCGTGCTGATGGATGGCTTCGGCTTTACGGGCGTGATGGAAAAGGTCGGCGTCGAGCGCCGTTTGCTGACGGCGGGCGAGAACAAGGGCTTCATGGACCCGTTCAGCCCCCTGACGGAAAAGCACAAGGCGTATGCGCAAGGCATGCTCAATGAAATCCACCAGCAATTCATCGAGGTGGTGCGGGCGGGACGGGGCAAGCGCCTGAAGGAAACGGCCGATACCTTCTCCGGTTTGTACTGGACGGGCGCGAAAGCCGTGGAAATGGGCCTGGCCGACGATTTTGGCACGGTCGACAGCGTGGCGCGCGACGTCGTCAAGGCGGAAGACATCGTCGACTACACGCAGCATGAAGGCTTGCCGGAACGGGTGCTGAAAAAGTTTGGCGCCGCCATGGGCGCGGGCGCCATGAAAGCGGCCGTGCAGCAGTCACAACCGGCGTTGCGCTGAGGACATCACTCTTGGCTGGCAGGCAAGCCAATCGAGAATGATTTTCAATAAGGTGGTAAATTGGCTTGAAAATGGAGCTGCTTGGGCTATAGTGAAAGCGTAGTTCTTTTCAAGGAGGGGCGATATATCAACTATGTTGTCAGTACTAACTTGATTGGCAGGTCATGGAACTACTCGCCGCATCGCAGATGTGGTTTTGAGTGAATTTACATTCCTCACTAAAGTCCCGATGGGGCTTGGGAACGGCGGCGCAATGCCGCCGTTTCCTTTTGTGCGTCGTTCGTGCCGAATGGGCAAGTGTTGCTCGATGTTGGAGTTGGGCGTGCTGGCAAGGAAGGCATGCGAGGGCAGGGCATGGCCGGTTGGATGGGGGGCGCTCAGACGGCGCAGCCGTTGCAGTGCGCGGGCAGGGCGGTTGCCTGCCGGGACTGCGCTGCGCCGGCACTGGCGTTGGCGCCGGAACTGATCTCGGGCGCTGTGTCCACCATGACGGGCGCCGTCACGTTGTCGGTCTCCGCGTTTGCGTCCGCATCCGCGTGCGCAAAACCGCCGAGTTCCAGCCAGCACATGAAATGGCATTGCGCTTCGGCATGCCAATGCGTCTGGCTCGCTGGCGATGGCGTTGCGTCCGCATCCTGCGGCGCCGGGGCGCTGCTCCAGCGCGCCACGCCGAGTCTGACCTTGTGCATGGCCGCCTGTTCCGTAGCGATGCGCAGGCGCATGTCGGCGATGCTGCCTTGTAAGGCGATGGTATCGGTATGCTTCATACAATGTCCTTGTGAATCGTTGCTTGGTTATTATTCCTAAAGCTCGTTAGGCGGATTCCTAACGAAGTTTCAGTCTATCAATGCGATATTCCGAGCGCTTGATATTGCTCAAAGGAATTGGCCATTTATATCGAAATCTCACCTTGTACTTCAGCTCATCTGTGCATGCGCAAGGCTGGTGCGCCCTCGGCGGCCTTGCGCAGGCCGCGCGCGCGGCCGCTTCACGCTGCCAGCCGCTTCTGGTAAAGTCACGCCCATGAGTAAATTATCCCTAGACCGCATCCTGCAATCGCAGGGTTTTGGCACCCGTAAATATTGCCGTTCCCTCATCGAAGATGGCGATGTCGTTATCGATGGCGTCACCCAGACCAATTACCGCACCACCGTCGAGACCGAAGGCCTGGTGCTGCACGTGTTCGAAGAAGAGTGGGTCTACCGCGCGCACCTGTACCTGGCACTGAACAAGCCCGCCAACTTCGAATGCTCGCGCAAGCCCAGCCATCACCCAGGTGTGCTGACCCTGCTGCCGGAGCAGTTCACCTGGCGCGAAGTCCAGCCCGTCGGCCGGCTCGACCACGATACGACCGGCATGCTGCTGATGTCCGACGATGGGCCGTTTATCCATGCACAGTCGTCGCCGAAGCGCCACGTTCCCAAGATTTACCAGGCCACCACGCAGGAGCCCGTGACCGATGAACTGGTGGCCCTGTTATTGGCCGGCGTGCAATTGCACGACGAGCCGGCTCCGCTGGCGGCCCTCGTCTGCGTCAAGCGCGGCGAACACCAGCTGGAAATCGTGCTCGAGCAAGGCAAGTACCACCAGGTCAAGCGCATGCTGGCCGCCGCCGGCAACCATTGCAGCGCGCTGCACCGTTCCGCCATCGGCAGCCTGACCCTGGAATCGCTGGGCATTGCTGAAGGCGAGTGGTGCTATCTCACGCCTGAGCAAATAGCGCTGCTGGCGTAATCTCTTCCTGATCGCCAAAGCCGGGGATGTCCCGGCTTTTTGGCGTCTTTAGCCCCCTATTGCCTGCATTTGACGAAATTTCCCGCACATGAAATTAGCTACCCTGAACGATGGCACGCGCGATGGCCAGCTCGCTGTCGTCTCGCGCGACCTGAAAACGGCCCACCTGGCCGATGGCATCGCCTCGACCCTGCAAGCGGCGCTCGACGACTGGAGCTTCATCGCGCCCCAGCTCGACTTGCTGTACCAGACCATCAATAGCGGCCGCGGCCATCGCGCCTTCGAGTTCGACCCGGCCAACTGCATGGCGCCCTTGCCGCGCAGCAGCTTGCGCGTGGCCGGCGCATCCTACCTGCAGCAGATCGAGCGGGCCTGCAAGGCGGCGGGACTTGAAGCGCCCGCCAATCTGCGCGATGCGCCAAGGATGTACCAGGGCGCCAGCGACGATTTCCTCGGCGCCCACGATGCCATCATCCTGGCGCACGAGCAGTGGGGCATCGATTACGAGGCCGGCATCGCCGCCATCACGGACGACGTGGCCATGGGCTCGACGCCGGACCAGGCCCACCTGAACATCAAGCTGTTGATGCTGGTCAACGACATCACCCTGCGCAACCTGGCGCCCGACGAACAGGCCAGCGGCTACGGCTTCCTGCAAGCGAAGCCGGCCATGGCTTGCTCGCCTGTCGCCATCACGCCCGACGAACTCGGTGACGCCTGGCGCGGCGGCAAGGTGCATTACGCCTTGCGCTGCAGCCTGAATGGCAAATTGACGGGCCAGCCGAACGCGGGCGCCGACATGGCGTTCAATTACCCGCAATTGCTCGCCCATCTGTGCCAGACGCGCAACGCGCGTGCCGGCAGCGTGGTCAGTGCGGGCGGCGTCGCCAACAAGGAAGTCAAGAAGGGATTTTCCAGTATCGTTGAGCGACGTAACCAGGAGATGATCGCCGATAGCGTCGCCAGCACGCCGTATCTGCTGTTTGGTGATGTTGTTCGCCTGGAAATGCTGGGTGATGACGGGAAGTCCCTGTTTGGCGCGATCGAGCAGACCGTGAAGCAGGCGGAAGCCAGGAAGTCCCGCTAAGGTTTCTGAGGAGCAAAGGAAATGCAGGGGATTTGTCCCCCTGTTCCCCCGATGGCAACAAGGTACTTGACTCGATAATGCTCCATGCCCAGTCCGTATTGCGCCTAGCCAGGCTGCAGGACTTCACCGGAGTTGATTGATGTCGGAAGACAGCGACGCAGAAAAGACCGAAGCCGCGTCACCGAAGCGCCTCGAGCAGGCGCGTGAGGAAGGCGACGTTCCGCGATCGCGTGAAGTGGCCACGTTTACGGTGTTGATGGCGTCCGGCTGCTGCCTGTGGTTTGCCGGCGACGCCATCGTGCGGCGGCTGACTGCTGTCATGGTTTCCGGGCTGACGCTGGACCGGGAGCAGATACTCAATCCCGACGCGATGATGTTGCGCATCGGCTATGACGTGGGCTCGGTCTTGCTGACCTGCCTGCCGTACGCCGCGGCCATCATGCTTGTCGCCCTGGCCTCGCCCGTGCTGGTGGGCGGCTGGCTGTTCAGCTCCAAGGCGTTCACCCCCAATTTTGGCAAGCTCAATCCGATTCGCGGCCTGGGCAATATGTTTTCGAAGAATGCGCTGGTGGAGCTGCTCAAGGCCATTGCCAAGACCCTCGTCGTTGGCGTCGTCGCCTGGATGGTGATGCAGCATCAAAAGGATGCCGTGCTGGGCCTGTCGGTGGAATCCTTGCGCGCCGGTTCGGCCCATTTGATCAGCCTGCTGATCACGGCCTTTTTGCTGATCGTGGGCGCCCTGGGCCTGATCGCCGCCATCGACGGTCCGTACCAGATGTGGCACTACGCTAACAAGATGAAAATGACCTTGCAGGAAGTCAAGCAAGAGTCGAAGGAGTCGGACGGCAATCCGCAGATCAAGGCGAAGATACGCCAGATGCAGCATGAAATGTCGCGCCGCCGCATGATGGCCGACGTGCCGACGGCCGACGTGGTGGTAACCAATCCTACGCACTACGCCGTGGCCTTGAAGTATGGCGAGAATTCGCGCGGCGCACCGCAGGTGGTGGCCAAGGGCATCGACGAAGTGGCGGCGAAGATCCGCGAACTGGCCGGCGAACACAAGGTCGCCATCCTAGAAGCGCCGGCCCTGGCGCGCGCGCTGTACAAGCACACGGACATCGGCGACGAGATTCCCGAGGCGCTGTACGGCGCCGTGGCCGAAGTGCTGGCCTACGTGTTCCAGCTGCGCAGCTACGGCAGCGGCCACGGCGAGCGCCCCGACAAGCCGAAAAAACTCGATGTCCCGCCCGAGCTCGACCCGCTCGACCCCGCATCGCAGACCAAACCCGCAGCAGACGCGGCAGACAAGAATAAAGGAAGCACACCATGAACGGCCTGACCATGCCAGCCTGGCTCAGCGGATTGAAAGGCAACGCCAGCAAGGGCCTCGCCGCGCCGATCATCATCATCATGCTGCTGGCGATGATGGTGCTGCCGCTGCCCGCCTTCATCCTCGACATCTTCTTCAGCTTCAATATCGCACTGTCCATCATCGTGCTGCTGACGGCGCTGTACACGGTCAAGCCGCTCGACTTCATGGCGTTCCCGACCATTTTGCTCGTGTCGACCATGCTGCGCCTGTCGCTGAACGTGGCATCCACGCGCGTGGTGCTGACGGAAGGCCATACGGGTGCCGACGCGGCCGGTAAAGTGATTGAAGCGTTCGGTCACTTCCTGATCGGCGGCAACTTCACGGTCGGTATCGTGGTCTTCATTATTTTGACGATCATTAACTTTACCGTCGTGACCAAGGGTGCGGGCCGTATCGCCGAGGTGGGCGCCCGCTTCGCGCTGGACGCCATGCCTGGTAAACAGATGGCCATCGATGCCGACCTGAACGCCGGCCTGATCGGCGAAGACGAAGCGCGCCGCCGCCGCACGGAAGTGGCGCAGGAAGCGGAATTCTATGGCGCCATGGACGGTGCCAGCAAATACGTGCGCGGCGACGCCATCGCCGGCATCATGGTGACCGTCATCAATATCGTCGGCGGCTTGCTGGTGGGCTTGCTGCAGCACGACATGGGCTTTGCCGACGCACTCAAGAACTACACCTTGCTGGCCATCGGTGACGGCCTGGTGGCGCAGATTCCTTCGCTGATCATATCCACGGCGGCCGGTATCGTTGTCTCGCGCGTGGCCAGCGAACAGGACATCGGCACCCAGCTGGTGGGCCAGCTGTTTGCGAAACCGCAAGTGCTGTATATTACCGCCGGCATCATCGGCGGCATGGGCTTGATCCCCGGCATGCCGAACATGGTCTTCATCCTGCTGGCCTCGCTGCTGGCCGGCTCCGCCTATTTGATCAGCAAGAAGCGCACGCAGGAAAAAGAAGCGGCCGAGAAACCGGCCGAAGCGCCGCAGGCGACCGTGGCGCCCGAGCAGGAAGAAGCGAGCTGGCAAGACATCATGCCCGTCGACACCCTGGGCCTGGAAGTGGGTTATCGCTTGATTCCCCTGGTCGACAAGACGCAGGGCGGCGAATTGCTCAAGCGTATCAAGGGCATCCGCAAGAAATTTGCCCAGGAAGTGGGTTTCCTGGCGCCGCCCGTGCATATCCGCGACAACCTGGAATTGAAGCCGTCCGCCTACCGCATCACCTTGAAAGGCGTGGAAGTGGGCGTGGGCGAAGCGTTCAACGGCCAGTTCCTGGCCATCAACCCCGGCATGGCCAGCGGCACCTTGCCGGGCCTGGCCACGAGCGACCCCGCTTTCGGCTTGCCGGCTACCTGGATCGATGCCAGCCTGCGCGACCAGGCCCAATCGATGGGCTACACGGTCGTCGATGCGGGCACCGTGGTGGCCACGCACTTGAACCATTTGATCACCTCGCATGCGTCCGAGCTGCTGGGCCGCGCGGAAGTGCAGTCGCTGCTCGACCACCTGGGCAAGGATGCGCCGCGCCTGGTGGAAGACCTGGTGCCGAAGATGCTGTCGCTGTCGGCTCTGCAAAAAGTGCTGCAGAACCTGCTGGCCGAGGGCGTGCACATCCGCGACATGCGCACCATCATCGAAACCCTGGCCGAGTACACGGTCAGCACGCAAGACCCGAACGAGCTGACGGCGCTGGTGCGCGTGTCCCTGGGCCGCGCCATTGTGCAGCAACTGTTCCCCGGTGCGGCCGAGCTGTCCGTGATGACGCTCGACAGCCGCCTGGAGCGTTTGCTGATGCAGGCGATGGGCAATGGCGGCGACGGCGCCGGCATCGAGCCGGGCCTGGCCGACACCATCGCCCACCAGGCGGGCCTGGCTGCCCAGCAGCAGGAAGCGCTGGGCCTGACACCAGTGCTGCTGGTGCCAGCGCCGCTGCGCGCCCTGCTGTCGCGCTTCCTGCGCCGCGCCTTGCCTCAACTCAAAGTGCTGTCGCATGCGGAAGTGCCGGAAACCAAGACGATCCGCGTCACGGCGCTGGTGGGTGCGCAGTAGTTATCTTCATTAGCATCGGGGTCAAACCCCCGCTAGCGTTAGCGCGGAGCTTTGCGTTAGCGTCAGTGGGGGTCTGACCCCAGCAGTTGCTTTTGGTCAAAAAAAACATCAATTTCCTCCCGGCAAACTGAATAACGGGTACTTTCCCGTCCTGTTCCTTCGATCGTTTCCTGCAAGCATCGCTAATAATGGAAACTGTCCGAGTGATCTGTGTCCATGTGGAAGACAGCACTCAAGCAACAGGAGTCGATGATGGTCACACAGTTCAGCCAATATTGCGCCACCCCCGCCTTGGGAGGCCGGTCATGAATGTGAAGAAATTTACGGGCGCCTCGTCGCGCGATGCGCTGCGCAAGGTGCGCGAAGCGCTGGGCCCCGATGCCGTGATCCTGTCGAACCGCCAGGCCGATGGCGTGGTGGAAATCCTCGCGCTGGCCAATGACGATGCCGCTTCGCTGGCGTCGCCGCCGGCCGCGTCCGAAATGGCCCAGCCCCGTCCCCAGTTGCAGACCCAGTTCGCCACGCCGCAGCGTCCGGCCGCCCCGGCCCAGCGCCCGGCTGCGCCCCGTCCTGCCGCGCCGCGCCAAGCTGCCTCCGAGCCAGTGGACATGGCCCGCATGCAGCAGATGATGGCCAGCGCGCTGGCGCACGTCAAAGAGAACGCCGCCGCCGAGATGAGCGGCATGATGAATGAAATCCGCGCCATGCGCGGCATGATGGAAACCCAGCTGGCGGAAATTTCGTGGGGCTCGACGCAGCAGCGCGAGCCGCAAAAAGCCGTCGTGCTGCGCGAAATGCTGGCCGCCGGCTTTTCCGCCAGCCTGGCGCGCTATCTGATCGACAAGCTGCCCGCCGGCCTCGACGGTGCGCAAAGCATGCGCTGGATCAAGACCGTCCTCAGCCGCAACCTGAACACGGTGGCCAATGAAGACGCCATGCTGGAGCAGGGCGGCGTGTTTGCCCTGGTGGGCCCGACCGGTGTCGGCAAGACCACCAGCACGGCCAAGCTGGCGGCCCGCTGCGTGATGCGCCACGGCCCGGAAAAGCTGGCCCTGATCACCACCGATGCCTATCGTATCGGCGCGCATGAGCAACTGCGCATCTACGGCAAGATCCTCGGCGTGATGGTGCATTCCGTGAAGGATGAAGCGGACTTGCGCATCGCCTTGAAAGAATTGAAGAACAAGCACACGGTGCTGATCGATACGGTGGGCGTGAGCCAGCGCGACCAGATGGTGACGGAACAGGTGGCCATGCTGTCGGGCGCCGGCGCGGACGTGAAGCGTTTGCTGTGCCTGAACTCCACGGCGACCCAGGAAACCCTCAACGAAGTGGTGCGCGCCTATCAGGGCAGCGGCCTGGCCGGCTGCATCATGACCAAGCTCGATGAAGCGGCGTCGATCGGCAACGTGCTCGACGTGGTGATCCGCCAGAAGCTGAACCTGTTCTATGTGTCGAACGGCCAGCGCGTGCCGGAAGACCTGTACCTGGCCGACCGTGGCTACCTGATCGACCGCGCCTTCAAGCTCAAGCGCGACTCGGCGGCCACGCAGTTTTCCGATGCCGAACTGCCGCTCCTGATGGCGCAGGCGGCCGCCCGCAACAATGAAGCGCGCGGGGTGCACCTTGGCTAATTTCGATTTCGACCAGGCCGAAGGCTTGCGCCGCATGCTGGCCGGCCCGCAGCCGCGCGTCATGACGTTTCTCTCGGCCACGCCGCAGGACGACAAGGGCGCCATGCTGGTCAACCTGGGCGCTTCGCTCGTCTACGGCGGCAATGACGTGCTGCTGCTTGACGCCAGCGGCGGCAGCGATGGCGTGGCCGCGCGCCTGGGACTGGCGCACGGCGCCAGCCTGCGCGACGTGGCGCGCCAGCAGTGCGGCTTGAACCAGGTCATCCACCAGGTGCCGCAAGGTTTTGGCGTGGCCAGCCTGGGCGCGCGCAACCACCTGATGGACAGCATGGACTATGCGGGCGAGGAGGAATTGCGCCGCCTGGGCAAGACTTTCGACGTGCTGGCGCGCCGGAGCGGCATCGTGCTGGTCGACGGCGTCGTGGCAGACGAGGGCGCCTGTTTCCCCGTGCCCTTGATGGCGTCGTCCGATATCGTCGTGCAAGTGTCGACCAGCGCCACCTCGATCAAGGCGGCGTACTGCCTGATCAAGCGCCTGAGCCAGGAACTGGGACGCCGTCCGTTCGGCATTCTCGTCACCGGCGCTTCCGAATCCGAAGCAAAAGTGGTATACGATAATATGGCACAGGCGGCGAGCCGTTACCTGGCCGTGAAGCTGACGTCGATGGGTTCGGTGCCTGCCGATGAGTATCTGCACCGCGCGGCGCGCCTGGGCCGCAGCGTGGTCGATGCGTTTCCGCTGGCCGGCGCCTCGGTGGCGTTTCGCGGACTGGCCGAGCGGCTGGCCCGTTCGGCGGCGCCCGTGCTCGGCGGCACCTTGTACCAGACGGGGAGCCCGCACCAGTTCAGCGCCTGAAGCCAACCGTAGCACCAGATAAGATGAGAAAACAATAAGCAGCCTATGTACACGGTCAAAGGGAAATCGAACAAGGACTATTTGCTGACGGAGCACATTCCGCTGGTGAAGCGTCTGGCGCACCATATGAAGGCGAAATTGCCGCCTTCGGTCGAGGTCGATGACCTGATCCAGGCCGGCATGATCGGCCTGCTCGATGCCATCAGCCGCTATGAAGAGACGCATGGCGCGCAGTTCGAGACGTATGCCGTGCTGCGCATCCGCGGCGCCATGCTCGACGAATTGCGCACCAGCGACTGGCTGCCGCGCAGCATGCGCCAGAACATGCGCAAGATCGAAGAGGCGATGAGCACCTTGCAGCAGCGCCTCGGCCATCCACCGACAGAGTCGGAAGTGGCGAAACTGCTCAAGATGTCGCTGGCCGACTACCAGGAAATGCTGGGCGACGGCGGCGGCCACCAGCTCGTGTACTACGAAGACTTTCATGACCCGGACGGCAATGACAGCTTCCTCGACCGCCATTGCGTGGACGAGGACAGCGACCCCTTGCGTTCCCTGCTCGATACCGATTTCCGGCAATCCGTGATCGATGCCATCGACGCGCTGCCACCACGCGAGAAAATACTCATGGGCCTGTATTACGAAGAAGAGCTGAACCTGAAGGAGATCGGCGCGGTGATGGGCGTATCCGAATCGCGCGTCTCGCAGCTGCATACCCAGGCCGTCGCGCGCCTGCGCGCAACCTTGAGGGAGCAGGCGTGGACTGGTCCAGCGTAATCGGGCTGGCGCTGGCGCTGGCTGGCCTCCTGGTCGGCCAGGCACTGGAGGGCGGCAAGATGGCCTCCCTGCTGCAGCCGGCCGCCTTTGCCATCGTGGTCATCGGCACTTTCGGCGCCGTGCTGCTGCAAACGCGGCTGCGCACTTTCGTGCGCGGTCTGGAAATGCTGCGCTGGGTCTTCCTGCCGCCAGCCGACACGCGCGCCGCGCTGGCGCGCGACATCGGGCAATGGAGCTTGACGGCGCGCCGCGACGGCCCGCTGGCGCTCGAGCGCCTGATGGAAAACACGGCCGACCGCTTCAATGCCAAGGGCTTGCGGATGATCGTGGACGGCATCGCGCCCGACAAGCTGCGCCAGCTGCTCGACGTGGAAATCTCGGCCTACGAAATGGCCGAACGCCAGGCCGTCAAGGTGTGGGAATCGGCGGCCGGCTATTCGCCCACCATCGGTATTCTGGGCGCCGTGCTGGGCCTGATCCACGTGATGGAAAACCTCACCGATCCAAGTAAATTAGGCAGCGGCATCGCCGTGGCCTTCGTCTCCACCATCTACGGCGTGGGCCTGGCCAACCTGCTGTTCCTGCCGGTGGCGAATAAACTCAAGGCCATCGTCTCGCGCCGCGTGCTGCAGTACGAAATCACAGCCGCCGTGCTGTACGACATCGCCACGGGCGACCACACGCGCATCATCGAAGAGCGCGTGTCCAGCCTGCTGCACGAGCACTGACCATGATGCGGCGCGCGCGCAGGAAGTATGACGAGGAACCGGACAACCAGGACCGCTGGCTGATCTCGTACGCCGACTTCATCACCCTGCTGTTCGCCTTCTTTGTCGTGATGTACGCCATTTCTCAAGTCAACGAAGGCAAGTACCGCGTCTTCCAGAACGCCATCGGCCAGGCCTTCAGCCTGGAAAAGGGCGCGCCGCCCATCATCATGGAAGCGCCCCAAGCGATCCCGCTGCCGAATCCCGCCCTGAAACGCCGCACGGAAGCCATCCGCCGCGAGCGTGAACACATGACGCGCCTGGCGCAGGACTTGACGTCGACCCTGGCGCCGCTGGTCAAGGAAGGCAAGGTGCGGGTCACGCAGACGAGCCGCGGCGTGAGCGTGGAAATCAATGCCAGCGTGCTGTTCGACCCGGGCGCGGCGCGCCTGACGGCTGAGTCGGACCAGGCCCTGCGCGCCGTCGCCGTGCTGCTCAAGGACGATACGCACGACGTCCAGGTGGAAGGGCATACGGACGTGCAGCCGATCAGCAATTCCAACTTTGCCTCGAACTGGGAATTGTCGGCCGCGCGCGCCAGCGCCGTGGTGCGCCTGTTCATTGCCAGCGGCGTCAAGGCGTCGCGCCTGACGGCCGTCGGTCACGCCGACAATATCCCCGTGGCGCCCAATGAAACGGCGGAAGGGCGCGCGCGCAACCGCCGGGTCGCCGTGACGATCCTCTCGGGCATCCCGGAAACGGTGACGGAAGTGCCGACAGCGCCCGTGGCGCCGGCACCGGCACCTGCTCCGGCCAACTGACGGTCGTCAACTGCGGGCCGCCGCTTGGTACAATCGCGGCCTTCTTTCTTTTTATTTCTCCATCATGAAAAGCAGCTCCCAGGGCGGTCTCGTCTATTCCACCGAAACGGGCCGCATGTGTCCGGCCTGCCGCCAGCCGCTGGCGCAATGCGCGTGCAAGGCGCAAGCCAAGGCGGCGCCGGCGGGCGACGGCGTGGTGCGCGTGTCGCGCCAGACCAAGGGCCGCGGCGGCAAGAGCGTCACCGTGGTCAAGGGCTTGCCGCTGGACGCCATCGCGCTGGCCCTGCTGGGCAAGCAGCTGCGCACGCAGTGCGGCTCGGGCGGCACGGTCAAGGATGGCGTGATCGAAGTGCAGGGCGACCATGTCGACACCATTCTTGCCGCGCTGACCAGGCTGGGCCACCAGCCGAAAAAGGCTGGCGGCTAGCCGGGGCGCGTGCGAGCGGAGGCGTGCGGCCCGCTGCCATGCGCCTGTGGTAACGTGCATTTCCTTTTATGCGCCACCTCATATGAATAACAAACTGACCGGTATCGCCATCGCCGCTGCCATCGCGGCAGTGCTGGCGGTCGTGTACTGGCCCGCGCCCGATGGCGGCGTACCGGACGCTGCCGCCACTGCCGCCACTGCCGCCGCCAGCGCGCCGCCTGGGCGCAGCCTGGCATCGTATTTGAATATCGATGCCACCCCGGCCGCCGATGCCGCGCCCGTTGTCGTGTCCCTGGCGCAGCGGCTCGAACGCCTGAGCGCCAGCGGCAAGCCGGAAGACGCGTATGCGGCCTATAACCTGATCGACGACTGCATCGTTTTTCAGCGCGAAAGCCGCTTGCCGGGGATGGAATTCGAGCTGGGACGCGAGATGACGGCGGAAGAAAAAGCAGCCCAGCAGCAGTTGTGCGCGGGCATGACGCAGCGCCAGCGCGAGGATCGCCTCGGCTACCTGGCCACTGCCGCGCAAGGCGGCGTGCCGGGCGCGGCCACCCTGTTCCTGTCGGAAGGCCCGTTCGGCGACCGCAGCGCGCTGCGCAACCGTCCCGACGATCCGCTGGTGCAGGCCTGGAAGCGGCAAGCGATCGCCCAGCTGACGGCACAGGCGGACGCGGCGGAACTGACCAGCGTGTCGACCCTGATGATGGCTTACCTGCGCGATGGCGACGTGGTGCAGAAGGACGCGCCGCAAGCGTATGGCTACCTGCTGGCCCTGCGCATGGTCTACAACGACATCCTCACGCCAGGCACGACGAACCCTTACCAGGATGAATACTGGCACTGGCTGCAAAACGAGCTGACGCCGGAACAGCAGGCCGCCGCCCTCACCAAGGCGAATGGCATCGCCGCGAAATTCCGCCAGCATACGGGCCGGCCCGCGCACGGTTGAGTGCGTAGGCCTGCCCCTGCCTGGGCTGGCCCGTGCAGAGGCCAGCCCGTGCGTGGAACCGCTGCGCCTGCCCCGTGTCTGCCAGCTACGGCAGTGCTTGCAGGCGCCCCGATGCCGATCAGGCAGCCATCTTGCGGCGCCGTATGCTATACCCGATCAGGCCCAGTCCCGCCAGCAGCATGCCATAGGTTTCCGGTTCCGGTACGGCCGTGGTGATGGAAATGTCCAGCACGGAATCACGCACGCCGATGCCGCTTGCCACCAAGGTGTAGGTGCCAGGTCCCAGCAGGCCGTCGAAGGTCGAATGGGCAAACGCGCCCAGCACGCCGGTGAAGGTATCCGATTGCACCAGGTTATTGCTGGAGTCGAACAGGTCAATGTTGACGCCAGTCAGGCGGGGACCGAAGTCGTTGGCGCCCGTGACCAGCCAGGCCGCGTTGCCCGTGAACGACTGCACGCCGGCGCCGACCGTAAACGTGGTCGTTTGCAGCAGCGAGCCGCGCTCCGTCGTGAAGGTGTCGACGAACAAGGTGTCTTGCGCCAGCAGCGGCGTGGCCACCACGGCGGTCGATACGAGGTGGTTATAGAACACGGCTTGCGTTTCGGCCTGCGCGACCGGCGCCAGCAGGGTGCAGCCGAGCAGCAGCGCCGCGCCAGCCTTGCTTACTGAGAGAGAGTTCATATCATGCTCCTGTGTACTTGCGATTGAGGTGGTGTGCGTCGTGGCGCAGCGCAAAAGCGCAGGCTGGGGCGTGAAATGGATCAGCTATGCCTGCGGGAACGAAGTTCGTGTCGGCGAGGAAAGTCCCACCTGGAGATGTACGGCGTACGCCAGGGATTAGCATATAGTCATCACCTGTCTCAAGTTTGAGCATGCTCAAACGTGCGGCGTCAAAAAGGGCTTGTGTTGTTTCTGCGTGCGGTGTTGTGGGGGGAATGCGGACGCGCTGGCACCGCCGCAGTCTCCCTGGAGGGAGCGACACGGCGATGATGTTCTCGATGGCAGCCGTATGGGTGCCGCTGCTGGGGACGGCGTCAGGCGTGCAGCAATGGCTTCTTGCTGGGGTGAAACGGGAAGACGCTTAGCCGATGACGACGCGCCGGCTGGCCGGGTTCGACATCGGTTGGCCGCTCGGGCCGTAGAAATTGCCGCTTTGGGCCGTGGGGCGCATGGCGTTCAGGGCGCCTTGCGTGTGCAGCATGTGTTTGTTGACCAGCAGGCTGTTCAGCCGGTTCTGTTCCTTCGCTTCGCGCGTCGTCTCGAGCAGGGCTTTCCACAGGGGCGCCGCCTCGGCTTCGCTGGCGCTGACCAGCCAGTCTTCCATGCCCGCTTCGGCGGCGGTAAAGCCTGCTGCCGCCAGCGCCTGGTGGCGTTGCGCCGCCAATTGGCTCAATTGTCCTACGAGTGCCGTCTTGCGCACCGTGAGCTCCGTGATTGCATCGATGTCAGCGGCAACCAGATGCCGCTGTTCTTCTTTCATCAATGCCAGCAATGTGGTCATGAGCTGTTGCTCGTCGCGCAGGCTGGAAAACGGAGTCACTGATTGCATGAGAGAACCTATCTATTTCGTGAGTGCAGCAAGTCCTTGACTGTGTCGAGGAGACCGTCCGCCACTTTTTCAGAGTTGACCTGGAACTGGCCGTCGGCGATCGCCAGCTTGATGCGTTCGACTTTTTTCGTGTCGAACACGGCGCCGCTGCCGGCAGTTGCACTGGCCGCTAATGCCTGTCCTTGCGGCGACAGGCGTACATTGTCCGACGTCGTCGGTGTTGCCTGGGCTTTCTCGGCATTCCGGGCGCCGGAGGTACTCGCGGGCGCCACCGGCAGGCCGGGATTGCTTTTAATGGTGTTATCGGTAATTTTCACAGCGTGATCCTCGTCTGGTCGAAGTCAAAAAACTCCGGGATATGTGTCATTATCGGCACCTTCTTCCGAAACTTTAGTGCGCCAGACCACAATATCGCTGTCCATCCGGGTTTAAAAGGCGACCTCCACCAAGCCGCCCGCGCGCGCCACGCCGCTGATCTGCTGCCCGCTCTGCGTGCGCACCTGCACCGTCTGGCCATCGCCTGCGCTGCCGATGGCGCGTCCTTCTGATGCCACCTGGAAACCGTTGCCACTGGAAACGACACGCACCAGCTGGCCCTGCATCACCACCGGCTTGCGGCGCAGGGTGTCGAGGCGCATCGGCGTGCCTGGTGGCAAGGAAATATTCGTGCTCGCCCCTACTACCTGGGCCATGTCCGTGGCGATACCTGCCGGCAATGCGGCCAGGTCGCCCTGCATCGTCACCAGCTGGCTGGCGTCGATGGCTTGTCCTTGCGCCAGCGGCACGGCGCTGGCCACGTAGTCGCCCACGACGGCCACGTTCGCCTGCAAATAGATAGTCCAGCTGGAGGGCGCCGTGCAGCGCACGCCGACGGTGGTCTTGCCCCAGGCGCGCGCGCCCGGTGCCATGAACGCTTGCGGCGCGGGGCAGGCAGCCAGGTTCAGGCGCGGATCGACGGCGCCGACGGTGATGGTTACCTTGCCCGGCAAGCCATTGCTTTGCACTTGCAGGAATTGTTCCACGCTGTTGCGCAGCGCTTCCGGCGTTTGCCGGCCGGCGTTTTGCGCCTGGGCCAGCAGTGGCAGGGCGGCAAGAGCGAAGAGGAAAGCAAGCGGTGTTTTCATGGTGATAGGCCTCTGGAATACTGCCATGATAGTGGGCGCGGCCCCGTTCGAAGCGCCGATTAAGGGGTAAAAGTACGGTCTGATCCGGCGATGGTCTTGCTGGTGGGCACCGTACTATGTTTCCTGTCATCACTATACCGCCATCCTTCCGCCATCTCGGGCGCCAGTGGCAGATCTTTCCGGAGCCTGACATGATAGGGAAACTCGACGATTACATGCGCTTCAACGAGACGGCGCTGAGCCTGCGCTCGACGCGCCAGGAATTGCTCGCCTCGAATATCGCCAATGCCGACACGCCCAACTACAAGGCGCGCGATGTCGATTTCGCCGCCGCCCTGAAGGGCGCGATGGCGCGCAAGGACGGCGTGCCGCCGGCCCTGAAGGGCACGGCGCCACAGCATATGCCGGGCAAGGGCGTGGCTGCCGCAGCGGGCGCGGCCGGCGGCGGCAAGGTCGAGACCCTGGCCGACGGCACGCCGCTGCTGTACCGCGCGCCTGCCCAGGGCGCCGTCGATGGCAACACGGTCGACATGGACCTCGAGCGCAATGCCTTTGCCGACAACGCCATCCGCTACGAGGCGGCCGTGACGTTCCTCAACTCGCAGATCAAGGGCATGCTGACGGCCATCCAGGGAGGACAATAATCATGTCGCTATTTAATATCTTCAATGTTTCCGGTTCAGCCATGAGCGCCCAGGCGCAGCGCTTGAACACGGTGGCCAGCAACCTGGCCAATGCCGACAGCGCCACCAGCGCCACGGGCGAAGCCTACCGCGCCAAGCAGGTGGTGTTCGAAGCCGTGCCGATGGCCAACGGCGCCACGGCCGTCAAGGTGCAGAAGGTGATCGAAGACCCGTCGCCGATGAAGCTGGTCTACGACCCGAAGAACCCGCTGGCCGATGAAAAGGGCTACGTCACCATGCCCAACGTGAATACGGTCGACGAGATGGTCAACATGCTGTCGGCTTCGCGTTCGTACCAGACCAACGTGGAAACCATGAACGCGGCCAAGTCGCTGCTCCTGAAAACCCTCACCATCGGCCAATAAGGCTGACTGACCATTATGGCAACCATCGATACCAGCACCGCCACCGTCACCGACCTGATGGCGACAATGAATCCGAAGAAGAACTCGGCCGCGAAAGGCAGCGTCGAGGAAGAAACGAACAAATTCCTGACCCTGCTGGTGACCCAGCTGCAAAACCAGGATCCGATGAACCCGCTGGACAATGCACAGCTGACGAGCCAGCTCGCCCAGCTGTCCACGGTGACGGGCGTCAACAAGCTCAATACCACCCTGGAAACGCTCAAGACCAGCTACCAGCAAGCCGAATCGATGCAGGCGGCCAATATCATCGGCCATGGCGTGTTGACGGCAGGCAAGAACATCAACTTGACCAAGAGCGCGGCCCTGCTGGGCGTGGACCTGGCGACGCCGGCCGACAAGGTCAAGGTCATCATCTACAACAGTACGGGCAAGGAAGTCCATTCCATCGACCTGGGCCCGCAGGACGCGGGTACCTTGCCGCTGGGCTGGAACGGCTCCACGGCCGAGCTCGACAAGGATGGCAAGAACATCGTGCTGCCTGACGGCGCCTACACCTTCTCGGTGGAAGCCACGCGCGGCGGCGCCAAGCTGACCGACGCGGCGGCGCTGATGTTCGGCTCGGTTGCCAGCGTGTCGACGGGCGCGGGTGGCGTGAAATTGAACGTGCCAGGCGTGGGCAGCATCACCATGGCCGACGTGAAGCAGATTTTGTAAGCCGCTCATTTGTAGCGTAGACCCTCTACCCCTAATTTATACCAGGAGAACACAATGTCTTTCCAACAAGGCCTGAGCGGCTTGAACGGCGCCGCCAAATCGCTGGACGTCATCGGCAACAATATCGCCAACTCGGCCACCGTGGGTTTCAAGCAATCGCAGGCGCAGTTCGCCGACATCTATGCCAACTCGCTGTATGGCGTGGGCGGCAACCAGCCCGGTATCGGCGTATCCGTGTCGCAAGTGGCGCAGCTGTTCAACCAGGGTAACCTGGAGAGCTCGTCCAATCCGCTCGACATCGCCATCAATGGCGGCGGTTTCTTTCGCACCAGCGTGAACGGCGCCATCCAGTATTCGCGCAACGGCCAGTTCCAGGTCGACAAGAGCGGCTTCATCATCAATGCGCAGAAAGCCCAGCTGACCGGCTATCCGGCCGATGCGAACGGCAAGATCCTGGCCGGCGCCACCGTGCCGCTGCAGATCGACCCGTCCGACATGGCGCCGCAGGCGACCACCAAGGTCGATACCCAGGTCAACCTCGATTCCAACTCGGCCATGCCGACCGTGGTGCCGTTCAGCGTGGGCGAGCAAAAATCGTGGACCAAGCAATTCCCCGTGCCCGTCTTCGATTCACTGGGCAATGCGCACACCATGTCCAATTTCTACGTCAAGACGGGCACCAATACGTGGGATGTCTACACGGCCACTGACGGCAAGGAAATCACCAGCGCGAAAGTAGCGTCCGCGGCGCAGACCGATGCCGCCTCGCTGGCTGCGCGCGCCGCCTACCAGGCCGCCGTCACGGCCGTGCCGCTGGTACCGGCCAATATCACGGCCGCCGCCGTTGCCTACGGCAATGCGGCCGGCGCCGCCGTGCGCACCGCCGCCGCCGCGGCCGGCGCCAGCCCCGCCCAGCTGGCCGCCATCAGCGCCACCTTTGGCAGCGCCGTGCCCAATGGTGTCAATTCCAGCCTGACGCCAGACCAGATCGACACCAATATTTCCTCGGTGACGGAAGTGCCCGCCGTGAAGTCGGCTTCGCTGGTGTTCAACAGCGTCGGCAGCCTGGACAAGGCCGCCATGCTGGGCCTGACGCCGCCGCAAACCTTGCCGGTAACGGTGAACCTGCCCGTCTTCCCCGCCACGGGCGCAAATGCGAACCTGGCGATCAAGGTCGACTTTACCAATTCCACCCAGCTCAGCTCGTCCACCAGCGAAAAGCGCACCGTGGCCGATGGCTATGCGGCCGGCCAGCTGAGCCGTTTCGTCGTCGGTTCCGATGGCGTGATCCAGGGCCAGTACAACAATGGCAAGACGCGCGACCTGGGCCAAGTGGTGCTGACCAACTTTTCCAATCCGAATGGCCTCGAACCGCTGGGTAACAATGCTTGGGCGGAAAGCTCGACCTCGGGCAGCCCCATGACGGGCGAGCCGAGTTCGGGCAACCTGGGCGACTTGCGCGCCTCGGCCGTGGAAGTGTCGAACGTGGACTTGACGGCGGAACTGGTCAACATGATCACGGCCCAGCGCGCCTATCAGGCGAATGCGCAAACCATCAAGACGCAGGATTCCGTTTTACAGACCCTCGTCAACCTGCGTTAAGAGTAAGGGGAACCGTCCTCGGACGGCTCCCCGCTTTCGTTTTGCACGGAGAAAACACATGGACCGTCTCATCTACACCGCCGGCTCGGGCGCCAAGCACATCCTCGACAAGCAGGCGACCACGGCGAACAACCTGGCGAACGCTACCAGCACGGGTTTCCGTGCCCAGCTCGACTCGTTCCGCGCCGTGCCCGTGGTGGCCGACGGCATGATGCCGACGCGTGCCTTTGTCGTCGATTCGACGGTCGGTTCCGATTTCACGCAAGGGCCGATGCAGCACACGGGCCGCGCGCTCGACGTGGCCGTGGAAAACGGCGGCTGGATCGCGGTGCAGTCGGCCGACGGTTCCGAAGCCTACACGCGCAACGGCGCCTTGAAGCTCAATGAAAACGGCATGCTGCAAACGCAGTCGGGCCTGATGGTGCAGGGCGATACGGGCCCCATGGCCATTCCGCCCGGCGTGACGGTGGCCATCGCCAGCGACGGCACGGTGGGCACGATTTCCACGGACGTGCCGCCAGGCCCGTCGACAGTGCTGGGACGCATCAAGCTGGTCAACCCGCCCGAGCAGCAGCTGGTGCGCGGCGACGACGGCCTGTTCCGCCTGAAGGATGGCACGGTGGCGCAGGCCGACCAGGCCGTCAAGCTGACCACCGGTGCGCTGGAAGGCAGCAATGTCAGCCCCGTCGACTCCATGGTCAGCATGATTGCGCTGGCGCGCCAGTTCGAAACGCAAATGAGCCTGTTGAAGAATGCCGAGAATAACGCGGCGAAAGCCACCCAGATCCTCGCTTTGAATTGATGGGGGCCACCGCATAATGGTCACATAGAAATAGTCTACAGAGCTGACTAGCGCTGTTATTGGAGAAAAATCATGATTCGTTCCCTTTGGATTGCCAAAACCGGCCTGGAAGCGCAGCAGACGCAGATGGACGTGATCGCCAATAACCTGGCCAACGTCAGCACCACGGGCTTCAAGAAGTCGCGCGCCGTGTTTGAAGACTTGCTGTATCAAAATGTGCGCCAGCCGGGCGCGCAATCGTCGCAGCAAACCCAGCTGCCATCGGGCTTGCAGATCGGCACGGGCGTACGCACCGTGGCCACCGAACGCATCCATACGCAGGGCAATCCCCAGGCATCGGGCAATTCGCGCGACGTGATGGTCAACGGCACGGGTTTCTTCCAGGTGCTGATGCCGGACGGCGCTACCGCCTACACGCGCGACGGCTCGTTCCAGACGGACGCCAACGGCCAGCTGGTCACCTCCGAAGGTTTCGTCATCCAGCCCGCCATCACCGTGCCGACCAATGCGCTGAGCCTGACCGTGGCGCGCGACGGCACCGTGTCCGTCACCTTGCCCGACACCGTGGCGCCATCGCAGATCGGCTCGCTGCAGCTGACCACCTTCGTCAACCCGGCCGGTCTGGAATCGAAGGGCGAAAACCTGTACATGGAAACGGGCGCCTCGGGCGTGGCACAAACCAACACCCCGGGCACCAACGGTGCCGGCGTGCTGATGCAGGGCTATATCGAGACGTCGAACGTCAACGTGGCCGAGGAAATGGTCAACATGATCCAGACGCAGCGCGCCTACGAGATCAACAGCAAGGCCATCACCACATCCGATCAAATGCTGCAGAAATTGTCGCAACTTTAATTTTCATAGTCGTCATGCCATCCGCCGCCGGATGGCAGCGGAGGTTCGCCATGCAATACCCCATCATCGCCCTGTTGTCCGCAGTCCTGCTGTCCGGCTGTGCCATCACGCCTACGTCCATCGTGCAATATCCGACCACCACGCGCGCGCCGATGCCGGAACCCGTGGTCGCCAACAATGGCTCCATCTACCAGCCGTCGACCTACCGTCCCGCCTTCGAAGACCGCCGCGCGCGCCACGTGGGCGACACCATGACGATCGCCATCACCGAGCGCACGAATGCCGTCAAGGCGGGCGCCAGTTCCGGCAACAAGTCGGGCAGCGTGGGCTTCAGCACGCCAGGCATGCTGCAGGGCCGCCTGGGCGGCACCGTCTCGGCGAGTGGCGCGACGAAATTTGCCGATGGCGACAACCAGTCCGCCAGCAACACGTTTTCCGGTGTGATCGGCGTGACGGTGATTGAAGTGCTGCCGAACGGCAACCTGATCGTCGCTGGCGAAAAACAGATCGCCATGAACAAGGGCACGGAATTCATCCGCTTCTCGGGCATGGTCAATCCGGACACCATCGGCACGGGCAACGTCGTGCCGTCGACCCAGGTGGCCGACGCGCGCGTCGAATACCGCACCAACAGCCAGATCGACCGCGCTGAAATGGCGTCGATGGCGTCGCGCTTCTTCCTCAGCCTGCTGCCGTTCTGATCATGGCAACGATTACTTTCCCCCGCTTTTTAGTCATCTGCGGCCTGGCTGCTTCCCTGCTGGCGCCCGTGGCGCAGGCCGAGCGTATCAAGGACCTGGCCAGCATCGCCGGCGTGCGCCAGAATCAGCTGATGGGCTATGGCCTCGTCGTCGGCCTCGACGGCAGCGGCGACCAGACCACGCAAACCCCATTTACCATCCAGAGCGTGGCGGCGATGCTGCAGCAGCAAGGCATCAACTTGCCGCAAGGCACCAGTTTGCAGTTGAAAAACGTGGCCGCCGTGATGGTGACGACGGCCTTGCCCGCGTTTGCCCAGCCGGGCCAGCTGCTCGACGTGACGGTGTCGTCGATGGGCAATGCGAAAAGCTTGCGCGGCGGCACCTTGCTGATGACCCCGTTGAAGGGTGCCGACGGCCAGGTGTACGGCATGGCGCAGGGCAATGTGCTGGTGGGCGGCGTGGGCGCGCAAGCGGCCGGCAGCTCCGTTGTCATCAATCACCTGAGCGTGGGACGCATCTCGGGCGGCGCCACCGTCGAGCGCACCGTGCCTTCGGCGCTGGGCGCCAACAATACGATCCGCCTGGAATTGAACGCCACCGATTTCGCCACCGCCAGCCGCGTGGTCGACGCCATCAACAGCCGCTACGGCGCCGGCACGGCCGCCGCGCTCGATGGCCGCGTGATCCAGGTGCAGTCGCCGGGCGGCAGCGACCAGCGCGTGTCCTTCCTGGGCCAGCTGGAAAGCATCGAAGTCAATCCGGCCCGCCTGGCGGCCAAGGTCATCATGAATGCGCGCACCGGTTCCGTCGTGATGAACCAGTCCGTGACCCTGGAAACGTGCGCCATTTCGCACGGCAACCTGTCCGTCACCATCAATGTCGAGCCGCAAGTGAGCCAGCCGGCCCCCTTGTCGGGCGGACGCACGGTGGTCACGCAGACGGCGCAGATCGATATCAAGAAGGAACCGGGCAAGGTCATGCTGGTCAAGGGCGGCGCCTCGCTGTCCGAGGTGGTGAAAGCCTTGAACGCCATCGGCGCCTCGCCGCAAGACTTGCTGGCCATCCTGCAGGCGATGAAGGCGGCCGGTTCGCTGCGCGCCGAACTTGAAATCATTTGATGGATACGCCATGATCAGCCAAACCGACCTCAGCAATACCGCCGCCTATGACGTCAAGGGCATGGATGGCTTGCGCCAGTCCGCCAAGGCGAAGGACCCCGCCGCCCTGAAAGAGGCGGCCACGCAATTCGAAGCCATGTTCATCAACATGATGATGAAAAGCATGCGCGAAGCCACGCCGCAGGACGGCATCATGGATAGCCAGCAAAGCAAGATGTACACCTCGATGCTGGACCAGCAGACCAGCCAGAACCTGGCCAAGCGCGGTACGGGCCTGGCGGACGTGCTGATCCGCCAGTTGTCGTCGTCGAACCAGGCGCTGGCCGCCGATGGCGCCGAAGCGCCATCGCCACGCTCGTCGAGCATGGCGCAGGCGCTGGCCGCCTTCCGCCAGCAGCAGGGCGCCCTCACCGGGGGCGCGAGCGGCGCCACAGGCACCGGCAAGACCCTGAGCGACAAGGCCAACGCCACGCAGGCGCCCCACGTGCGCGCCTTCCAGGAAAAGCTGGGCGTGCATGCGGAAGAGGCGAGCCGCGCCACCGGCATCCCGGCCAAGTTCATGCTGGGCCAGGCGGCGCTGGAAACGGGCTGGGGCAAGCGCGAAATCATCGCCCGCGACGGCAGCAGCAGCCACAACCTGTTCGGCATCAAGGCGTCCAGCGACTGGAAGGGCAAAGTCACGGAAGCCGTCACCACGGAATATGTGAATGGCAAGGCGCAGCGCAAGGTGGAGAAATTCCGCGCCTACGACAGCTATGCGGACAGCTTCAAGGATTATGCGCAGTTGATTACCAACAACAAGCGCTACGAAAAAGTACTGGCCAGCGCGGGCGACGCCAGCACGTTCGCTCACGGCTTGCAGAAAGCCGGCTATGCGACGGACCCGAATTACGCTGCCAAATTGACAAAAATTATCAAGAATTCGCTGGTCGGCTAGCAACCCGCCGTGCTCCCGTGCAGGCCGCGCGCTTCAAGTTTTCGCCGCGGCTGCCGTAAATACATTTGACGGTAACCAATAAGACACCATGACTTCGAATCTACTCAGCATCGGTAAGAGCGGTTTGCTTGCAGCGCAGGTGGGCCTGTCGACGACCGGGCATAACATCACCAATGCCAACGTGGCCGGCTACAACCGCCAGGTGGTGCTGCAGCAGACTTCGCAGTCCAACTATGCTGGCTATGGCTTCGTTGGCACGGGCACGGAAGTGTCGCAGATCAAGCGCCAGTACGACAGCTTCATGGCCACCCAGGTCAATGCCGCGCAAAGCGCGACCAGCTCACTCGACGCCTATTACACGCAGATCAGCCAGATCGATAACTTGCTGGCCGATCCCACGGCGGGCTTGTCGCCAGCCATGCAGGATTTCTTCAAGGGCGTGCAGGATTTCAGCGCCAATCCTTCCTCGGTGGCGTCGCGCCAGGCCCTGCTGTCGAGCGCCGGCTCGCTCGCTTCGCGTTTCCAGGGGTTGAGCGCGCGCCTGACGGAGATCGGCGACGGCGTCAATTCGCAGATCACGTCGAATGTGACGGTCATCAATACCTACGCCAAGCAGCTCGCCGAGTTGAACAAGTCGATTTCCCAGTTGTCGGTCGACGCCAGCAACCAGCCCAACGATCTGCTCGACCAGCGCGACCAGCTGATCACGGAATTGAACAAATACGTGAAGGCGACGGTGCAGCCCGCTGCCAACAATACCGTCACCATTTCCATCGGCGCGGGGCAGCCCCTGGTGGTGGCCGACCGCAGCTTCGAGCTGGCGGCCACGCCTTCGCGCACGGACCCGAACCGCATCGAGGTGGGCTATGTCACGGGCAATACCGTGACCGTGCTGCCGGACAACTCCCTGACCGGTGGCTCGCTGGGCGGCTTGCTGGAATTTCGTAGCGGCACCCTGGACAATGTCCAGAACTCGCTGGGCAAGGTCGCCATCGCGCTGGCCAGCACCTTCAACGACCAGCACAAGCTGGGCCAGGACTTGAATGGCGCCATGGGCGGCGATTTTTTCAAGATCCCCGATCCCGTGATCGGCGCCGACCGCGGCAACAACACCAGCAGCACCACCGTGCTGTCGGCCAAGGTCAGCGACCCGACCAAGCTGACGGCCAGCGATTACAGCCTGAAATATGACGGCAGCAACTATGTGGTGACGCGCGAGTCCGACGGCGCGCACACCATCATCAATCCGTATCCGCAAACGGGGCCGCAAACCATCGACGGCGTCGATTTCTCGATCTCGGGCACGGCCGCCCAGGGCGACAACTACGTCATCCGGCCGACGGCGAATGGCGCGGCCGGTCTGAACGTGCTGATCACCGACCGCAACAAGATCGCCGCCGCCGCGCCGATCGCCACGTCGGCGCCCGTGGCCAATACGGGCTCGGGCAAACTCAGCGCCGGTTCCGTCGACAAGGCCTACCTGACCCCGGGCAATGCCCTGACGGGTCCCGTGACCTTGACGTATGACAAGGCGACCACCTCGCTGACGGGTTTCCCGGCGGGCCAGGCGGTGACGGTCAAGGGTTTGAATGGCGCCACCACGACGTATCCGGCCGGCACGGCGAACATCCCGTATACGGAAGGCGACAACTTCAGCTTTGGCGGCATCAATGTCAGCATGACGGGCGCGCCGGCGCAGGGCGACACCTTTACCATCAAGCCCAATACGGGCGGCGTGGGCGACAACCGTAACGCCGCGCTGCTGGCGGGCTTGCAGACGAAGAACATCCTCGATGGCGGCAATGCCACGTTCCAGGGTTCGTATGCGCAAACCGTCAGCTTCGTGGGCAACAAGACGCGCGAAGTGCAGGTCAGCGGCCTGGCCAGTCTGGCCTTGCTGCAGCAGGTTAGCACCCAGCAGCAGGCCGTCTCCGGCGTCAACCTCGACGAAGAGGCGGCCAACCTGCTGCGTTATCAGCAGTCCTACCAGGCGTGCGGCAAGGTCATGCAGATTGCCAGCACCCTGTTCGACGTGGTGATCGGCCTGGGACGTTAATCAATTTTTGCCGCGACGTAGCGCGCGGCGGCTTTCTGGAAGGGCAGCATCATGCGCATCAGCACACGAATGATTTATGACCAGGGCAGCTCGCAGCTGAACAATCTGCAGGGCGCCTTGAACCGTACGCAGATGCAGCTGTCGTCGAACCGCCGCAATCTGACGCCGGCCGACGATCCGATCGCCTCGGCGCGCGCACTGGAAGTGACGCAGTCGCAATCGATCAATACCCAGTTCGTGACGAACCGTTCGAACGCGAAGAACTTCCTGTCGCAGGAAGAGCTGGCGCTGGGCAGCACCACCTCGCTGATCGCCGACGTCAAGGACCTGGTCCTGAAAGCCGGTAATCCGGCCCTGAAGGACGTCGACCGCGATACCCTGGCCAGGGAACTGGAAGGCCGGCTGACCGACTTGCTGGGCATCGCGAATACGGCCGATGGCGCGGGCGGCTACCTGTTCTCCGGCTATAAATCCACGACCCAGCCATTCAGCCAGACGCCGACGGGCGCCAGCTACGTGGGCGACCAGGGCCAGCGCGAACTGCAGGTGGGTTCGGCGCGCTACCTGGCCACCAGCGATTCCGGCGCCACCGTGTTTGAAAACAACCTGACGGGCAACGGCAAGTTCACCACGGCCGCCGCCGCCGCCAACTTCACGCGCGGCGGCTCGGGCGTGGTCTCGGGCGGAACGGTGACCGATCCGTCGGCATTGACGGGGCATAAATATTCGATCGACTTCAAGGTCACGGGCACGGGGACGGACGCCGTCACCACCTATACCGTCACCGACGCCACCCTGGGCCAGACGGTGCCCAATCCTGCCGTGCCCATCCCCTACAAGGCGGGCGACGCCATCACCTTCGACGGCCAGCAAGTGAACATCACGGGCAAGCCTGCCGACCAGGACAGCTTTACCCTGGAGCCGAGCGCCAAGGAGTCGTTGTTTACCACCGTGAAAAACCTGATCGGCGTACTGCGCCAGACGGGCAGTGGCGATGCTGCCCAGGCGCGCCTGACGAACGGCTTGAACGCCGCGCATAATATTCTCGACACGGCCTACGATAACGTGCTGTCCGTGCGCGCCGACGTCGGTTCCCGCATGAAGGAACTCGATTACCTCGACAGCGCCGGTGATGACCTCGACATCCAGTACGCCACCACCCTGTCGGACCTGCAGGACTTGGACATGGTGAAAGCCATTTCCACCTTCAGCCAGCAACAGGTAACCCTGCAGGCGGCGCAAAAAACGTTCACTTCGATCTCGGGCTTGTCGCTGTTTAACTACATCAGCTAAGAACGGGCATCGGCAGGATGACCGGCAAGCCGGGGCAGGGAGGATATCTCCCGCCCCGGCTTTTTTGCGTCCGCATTCTGGTCACTTAGGCAAGATATGCAGGCAAACTGTGCAGTCTACCTGCATATATGTTATAGTAGGGGCCGTTGATCCACTTTCGCTCCCATGCACACGACACAAGAAGACCACGAACAAGTCCTGCAACTGGCCGGCGAATTGCGCATCCTGATCGGCAAGTTGCGCCGCCGCCTGCGCGAAGAGGCGCACCTGGGGGATGTCAGCATGTCGCAGGCCTCCGTGCTGAGCCGTCTCGAGCGCGACGGCCCCGCCACCGCCAGCAGCCTGGCCCGTGCCGAAGGCATGCGGCCCCAGTCGATGGCCGCCACCGTGCAAGCCTTGACGGAAGCGAGGATGGTGACGGGTTCGCCCGATCCGGCTGACGGCCGGCAAACGATCCTGACCCTGACGGACAGCTGCCGCGCTTGGATCGCGGCGAGCCGCGCCGCGCGCGAAGACTGGCTGGCGCGCACCATCGAAACCCGGCTCACGCCGGACGAAGTCACCGAACTGAACCATGCGGTGGCATTACTCAAACGCTTGGCGGAATGATCCGCTGCTAGACCTTAACACCCGGCAAGGAGCCCGCACGCCCAGATGAACAACACATTCCGTTCGCTACGCATTCCCAATTACCGTATCTGGGCCGGCGGCGCCCTCGTGTCGAATATCGGCACCTGGATGCAGCGCACGGCGCAGGATTGGCTGGTGCTCAGCGAATTGACGCAGCACAATGCCAGCGCCGTCGGCATCGTCATGGCCTTGCAATTCGGCCCGCAACTGCTGTTGCTGCCCCTGACGGGCATGGCGGCCGACTTGCTCGACCGGCGCAAGCTGCTGCTGTGCACGCAGGCGGCCATGGGATTGCTGGCGCTGGGACTGGGCTTGCTGTGCATCAGCGGCCTCGTGCAACTGTGGCACGTGTATGTGTTTGCTTTCCTGCTCGGCTGCGTGACGGCCTTCGATTCACCCGTGCGCCAGACCTTCGTTGCCGAAATCGTCGGCGAGGAAGACTTGACCAATGCCGTGGCGCTCAATTCCACGTCGTTCAATGCGGCGCGCATGCTGGGCCCGGCCGTGGCCGGCTTGCTCATCAGCAGCGTCGGCAGCGGATGGGTCTTCGTCATCAACGCCGTCTCGTTTGCCGCCGTGATCGGTTCGCTGTTGCTGCTGCGCGTGGAATTGCTGCGCCGCGCGCCGCGCCTGAAGGCCACGCGCGCCAGCCTGGGCGAGGGTTTCCGCTACGTGCGCCAGCGGCCCGACCTGATGGCCATCCTGCTGATGCTGTTCCTGATCGGCACCTTCGGCCTGAATTTTCCGATTTTCCTGTCGACCATGTCCGTCACGGCCTTCCATGCGGGTGCGGGCCAGTATGGCGTGCTCAGCTCGATTATGGCTTGCGGCTCCGTGGCCGGCGCCTTGCTGGCGGCGGGGCGCGGCCAGCCCACGCTGGCCTTGCTGCTGGGCGCGGCCGCGCTGTTCGGCCTGGCGTGCGCGCTGGCGGCCGTGATGCCCAATTACTGGCTGTTCGGCATGATGCTGGTGGTCATCGGCATTGCCGCGCAAACCTTTACCACCAGCGTCAACAGCAGCGTGCAACTGTCGACGGCGCCCGCCATGCGGGGCCGCGTGATGGCCATCGTGCTGGCCATTTCGGCGGGCGGCACGCCGCTGGGCGCACCCATCGTGGGCTGGGTGGCCGACACCTTCGGCCCGCGCTGGGCGCTGGGCATCGGCGCCTTGTCCGGTCTGGCGGCGGCCCTCGTCGGCGTGCGCTATCTGGTCAAGCATCACCAGTTGCGCTTGAACGTCGACGTGCGGCGCTGGCGCTTCGCACTCAGCAGCGACCAGCGCTGACGCCAGCTGTCAGGGCGGCAGCAGGCCCGTGCGGGCGGCGGCCAGGATGGCGGCGCTCAAGCCATCGAGCAGGCTCGACGCGGCGCGCGCCGTATGCCAGTGCAGGGGCACGTCCAATGGCGCATCGGGCAGCAGTTCGACCAGGCTGCCATTATCGAGATGGGACTGGATCAGCGCCTGCGGATGCAAGCCCCAGCCCATGCCGGCCAGGGCGGCCGTGACGAAGGCGTGCGACGAGGGCAGGGTGTGGCGCGGCAACTCCACATGCCGATGGCACAGGCGCCGCACCCAGCGCGCCTGCAGCTCATCCTTGGCATTGAACACGAGGCTGGGCGCCAGCGCCAGGCTGGCGGCGCCCACGCCATGGGGAAAATACCGCCGCAGGAAGGCGGGACTGGCGGCCGCCAGGTAGCGCATGGCGCCCAGCGGACGGCTGTTGCAGCCGGAAGCTGGCCGGGCCGTGGCGCTGACGGCGGCCAGCACGGCGCCGCTGCGCAGCCATTCGGCCGTATGGTCCTGATCGTCGACGGCCACTTGCAGCAGCACCGGATGCGCGGCCCCGAAGGCGGCGATGGCGGGCGCCAGCCAGGTGGCGAGGCTGTCGGCGTTCACGGCGATGGGCACGCTGGCGCGCGACATGCCCTGCGCTGCCAGCGCCGGCAAGGTGCCCTGCAAATCCTGTTCCAACAGTTGCACCTGGTCCACGTGCTGGCACAGACGCCGGCCCGTTTCCGTGGCGCGGCAGGGCTGGTCGCGTATCACCAGCGCACAGCCGACGCGCTCTTCCAGCACGCGGATGCGCTGCGAAATGGCCGATGGCGTCACGTGCAAGGCGCGTGCCGCGCGCTCGAAACTGCCTTCGCGGATGACGGCGGCCAGCGCGGCGAGGGCGGCATAATCAAGCATGAATGAAGTTTTCCTTAATTGGCTGTAGAAAAGGTAGTTTGCCTTCATTACGTGCGGCTGGCAAGATCGCCGCATGACACTCCCGACCGCCACCACACCACTCGTTTTTTCCGTCTTTCTCCAGGGCTTGACCTTGGGTCTGGGACTCATCGTTGCCATCGGCTCGCAAAATGCCTTTGTCTTGCGGCAAGGCTTGCGCCGCGAACACGTGGGCGCCATCGTGCTGTTTTGCGCGCTGGCCGACGCGGCGCTGATTGCCGCCGGCGTCCTGGGCATGTCCCGGGCGCTGGGGCAGCGTCCCATGCTGGCCAGCGCGCTGGCGCTGGGCGGCGCCATTTTTCTGGCCGTCTATGGTTGGCAAGCCCTGCGGCGCGCCCGCCGTCCCCAGCAGCTGCACGCCGCCGAGGGCGGTGCAGGTCTCGGCCTGGCTGCCATCCTGGCGCAGGCGGCAGCATTTACCTTGCTCAATCCCCATGTCTATCTGGATACGGTATTGCTGGTGGGGAGCATTGGTGCCCAGCAGCCGGGGGCGCTGCGCGCCTGGTTTATTGCTGGCGCCAGCACGGCCAGCCTGCTGTGGTTTGCCTCGCTCGGCTATGGCGCGCGCTGGCTGGCGCCGTGGTTTGCGCGGCCGCGGGCCTGGCAAGTGCTCGATGGCTTGATCGGCGTGACCATGTTCGTACTGTCGGCGCTGCTGCTGCGCCACGCGCTGGGCTGATAGGTCTGATCAGCGCGCGGGCGGCAGCGGCGCAGGCGCAGGCAGTGCGGGACGCAAGGGGTTCGGCGGCGCCGGCGGTGGTGGCCGGTCGCGCATGGCAAAGCCGCGCGGCAGCAAACGCGCCGTTTCTATGCCGCGCAGGAACATGTTCTGGAAGGGCGTGGCCAGGTAAGGCAGGACCATGCCGATCACCAGCAAGCCCACGCCCAGGGTGACGGGAAAACCGATACCGAAAATGTTCAGCTGCGGCGCGGCGCGCGTCAAGATGCCCAGGGCCACGTTGGTCAGCAGCAGGGCGGCGATGATGGGCAGCGAAATTTGCAGGCCGGAACGGAAGATTTCCCCGCCCCAGGCAGCCAATTGCTGGAAACCGCCGCCGCTGATGGGGCTAGCCGAAATGGGCAGGCTGACAAAGCTTTCCGCCAGCGCCGCAAGCAAGACCAGGTGGCCATTGACGGTCAAAAACATCAAGGTGGCCAGCATGACGAGGAACTGGCTGATGGCGGACGACCTGCCCTTGGTTTGCGGATCAAAGAACGAGGCAAAGCCCAGGCCCATGGTGAGACTGCTGAGTTCGCCGGCCATTTCGATGGCGGAAAACACGATGCGGATGGAAAAGCCCATGGCCAGGCCCACCAGCATTTCCTGCGTGAGGATCAGCAAACCGGGCAGGGACATCGGGTTGACGGCCGGCAAGGCCGGCACGGTGGGGGCGATGATCATGGCCAGCAGCGCGCCCAGGGTCACCTTGACGGTGGCCGGCAGGGCCGCATTGCCGAACAGGGGGGCGGCCGCGATCAGGCCGAGGATGCGGCTAAGCGGCCACAGCAATGCTGCGATCCACGTATTGAGTTCGATGCTGGACAGGGTCAGCATGGCAACAGTGGCTGCACTAACCCACCAGGTTCGGGATGCCCGTAAACACCTGGCGCATGTAGTCGAGCATGACGGACAGCATCCACGGACCGGCCACGACGATGGCGACAAAGATGCCGACCAGCTTGGGGATGAAGGAGAGGGTCGCCTCGTTGATCTGCGTGGCCGCCTGGAATATACTGACGATCAGGCCGATGATGAGGGCGACGAGCAGCATGGGCGCGGCCACCATCAGCGTGATTTCCATCGCATGGCGGCCCAGGGTCATGACGCTTTCGGGTGTCATCTGCTTCCCCTAGTAAAAACTCTGAGACAACGAGCCCAGCAGTAACTGCCAGCCATCGACGAGCACGAACAGCATCAGCTTGAACGGCAGCGAGATCGTCGCCGGCGACATCATCATCATACCCATCGACATCAGCACGCTGGCGACCACCATGTCGATGATCAAAAACGGGATGAAGATGGCAAAGCCGATCTGGAACGCCGTCTTCAGTTCACTGGTGACGAAGGCGGGCACGAGGATGCGCAGCGGCACGTCTTCCGGACCTTGCAGGGCCGGTGAGCGCGACATCTTGGCAAACAGGGCCAGGTCGGCCTGGCGCGTCTGCTTGAGCATGAAGGTTTTCAGGGGATCGACGCCCTTGTCCATCGCCTGCTGCATGGTGATCTTGTTTTCCTGGTAGGGCTGGTAGGCATCCGTATAGATCTTGTCGAACACGGGGCCCATGACGAACAGGGTCAGGAACAGGGCCAGGCCCACCAGCACCTGGTTCGGCGGCGCCGATTGCGTGCCGATGGCCTGGCGCAGCAGGGACAGCACGATGATGATGCGCGTAAAGCAGGTCATCATCAACAGGGCCGCCGGCAAAAAGGTGAGCGACGTCATCAGGATGAGCGTCTGCACCGGCAGCGAGTAATTCTGGCCGCCGCCCGGCGCCGGCGTGCTGTTGAAGGCCGGGATGCCAGGCTGGGCCATCGCCCACAGCGGCAAGGCCAGGGCAACGGCCGCCAGCAGCCAGGTCAGGGGAGTCTTCAAGGTGGACCACGCCATCTGCTGCTTATTTCCCATTGCGTTTTTCGATGGTCTGTTTCAGCCACTCGGAAAAATTGGCGGCCGCGGGGCCGTTTTGCGCCGTGGCCAGTTGCGGCAGGTCGCCTTCCTGGCGCGGCATGGTGGCCAGCGCGTTGATCCGGCCGGGCGAGGCGCCGACGACGATCCACTGGTCGGCCACTTCGACGAGGACGATGCGTTCACGTCCGCCCAGGTTGAGCGAACTGACGACGCGCATCTTGTTGTTACCGCCCATGACCTTGGGGCCATAGCGCTTCATGAACCAGGCCAGGCCGATCAAGAGGGCCAGCACGAACATCAGCGCGAAGATGGTTTGCAGCAAGCTGCCGGCCGAGCTTGCCGGCGCCATCGTCGCCGGTGCGCCGGGTGGCATGGCGGGCAGGGCGGCGGCAGGCGAGGCAGCCGGAGAAGCTGCTGGCGCCGTTGCGGCGGCAGGCGGTATCTCGCTTGCCACGGCGGCGGAAGCGCTGGCGGCGCTGGCCGCCGCTGGTGCGGACGCGGCTGGCGCTTCAGCCAGCGCAATGCTGCATGCCGCCATCAGCGGCAGCATGGTGGAAATCAACAGGCCAGGCTTCATTTATTCAATTTTCGGATGCGTTCGGAAGGCGTGATGATGTCGGTCAGGCGGATGCCGAACTTGTCATTGACCACCACCACTTCGCCCTGGGCGATCAGGCAGCCGTTGACCAGCACGTCCATCGGTTCGCCGGCCAGGCCGTCGAGCTCGACCACGGAACCCTGCGCCAGTTGCAGCAGGTTCTTGATGGCGATCTTGGTGCGGCCCAGTTCGACCGTCAGCTGCACGGGGATATCGAGGATGAAATCGATATCGTTGTGCGTTTCCGACTTCGACGCCTGCTTGGAAAAGTCCTTGAACACGGCGGCGCTGGCCGCGCTGGCCGTATTGGCTGCCTGGTTCTGCAGCGCTTCGGCTTCCGCCTTGGCCTGCTCGGCAATGGCCGCGCCCCAATCGTCTTCCGCGCTTTGGTCGTCTTGGTTGTCAGACATGTGTTTCTCCTGTTGTACAGAGTTGGCCGCCAAGCGGCCAGTGTATATATTAATTGTAACGCCTGGCAAAACCGTAGCGAGCGGCAGTGATTTGTGGCTAAGAAGCGCAACCGTGCTGGAGCACGGTGAGCATCGCAGGCCGCAAAGCGCGACGCGCAGCAGGTTTGGTCAGGTGTTTAGTGGTTGTTCATGTTATCGGCATTGGCGAGGAGTTTCTCCACCTTCAATGCATATTGTCCGTTCAGCACGCCGTACGTGCAATCCATCACGGGCACGCCGTCGACGGTGGCGGCGATCAGTTCCGGAATATTCAGGGGGATGATGTCGCCCACCTTCATGTTCAGGATTTCATCGAACGAGACGCGCGCCGTGCCCAGCGAGGCCACCAGCTCGACTTCGGCGATCTGGATCTGCTGCGTCATCAGGCGGATCCAGCGCTTGTCCACTTCCAGCGCCTCGCCCTGCAGGCTCGAGGTCAGCGAATCGCGGATCGGCTCGATCATCGAATACGGCATGCAGAAGTGAATTTGTCCGGAAACAGAGCCCAGTTCCACCGTAAACGTGGAAGCCACCACCACCTCGTTCGGCGTGGCGATGTTGGCGAACTGCGTGTTCATTTCCGAGCGGATATATTCGAATTCGACGGGGAAGACCGGTTCCCACGACTTGGTATAGGCTTCGAAGACGATGTCGAGGATACGCAGGATGATGCGCTGCTCCGTCTGCGTAAAGTCGCGTCCTTCGACGCGCGTATGGAAGCGCCCGTCGCCGCCGAACAGATTGTCGACCAGCAGGAAGACGAGGCCCGGATCGAACACCATCAGGGCCGTGCCGCGCAGCGGCTTCATGTGCACCAGGTTCAGATTGGTCGGCACCACCAGGTTGCGGATGAACTCGCTGTATTTCGACACGCGCACGGAACCGACCGACACTTCGGCGCTGCGGCGCAGGAAGTTGAACAGGCCCACGCGCAGCAGCCGGGCGAAACGCTCGTTGATAATTTCCAACGTTGGCATCCGGCCGCGTACGATGCGCTCCTGGGTTGCCAGGTTGTAGGTACGAACTCCCGTGACATCTTCCGGCGCCTGCGCGTCGTCCTGGTCTCCGTTGACGCCCTTCAGAAGGGCATCGACTTCTTCCTGGGAGAGGAAATTATCGGCCATGGCTGCTTATTGAATGATGAATGCGGTAAATAATACGTCCGTCACGTCCTGCTCCGGCCCTTTGTCCTCGAACGGCTGGTTCACCTGATTGATGATTTCGGCCGCCAGCTGCTGCTTGCCTTCCACGGTATTGAGTTCGGACGCCTTCTTGCCCGACAGCAGCAACAGCAAGCGGCTGCGCACTTTCGGCATGTTCAGCTTGATGGAATCCATTTCTTCCGGGCTGCCCACCTGCAGGGTAAACGCGATCTGCAGGTATTGCTCGCCATTTTCCGGCTGCAAGTTGACGGTGAACGCATCGACGGGCACGAATACGGGTGGACCTGCCTTGGAAGCGGCATGTTTTTTCTTGCTCGGCGCCGATTCTTCTTTATCGGCCTTGCCATGCAGGAAGTACCAGGCGGCACCGCCACCGATGCCGCCGGCCACCAGCACCGAGGCCAGCACAATGATCAGAAGCTTCTTTTTCGAGGCGCCGGCGGGAGCCAGGCCTGCATCTGCTTTCGGATCTGCTTTCATTTTTGGATTTGCTTTCAATGGTACTCGGGTGCATGGAAGTGGATCACGACGCCATTATGTCATTATCGGCAAATTCTGCGCAGAAGGATGCAGTGAAAAGAGGGCGGAAGCGCCCTCAACTCGCTGTTTTTATACGAAAAGTTATGCCGTGGGGGGCGCCTGTGGCCTGCGGACGACGAATTGTCCTCAGGCAAAGGTATCCACGGCACTCAGGCTGGCCCGGCTGCGCCCGCCCGTCGCCGGCGCGATGGCGATCTCGCCACCGGAAGTGCCACCGCCCTGGCCATTGCCACGGCGTTCGCCCGAGGCGGCGCGTTCGCCATTGTTTTGCTGTTCCGGCGTGCCGGCCGAGACGGTGGCGCTGCCGAAGGCGATGCCCGCTTCGCTCATCATTTCGCGCAGGCGCGGCATGGCCGCTTCCAGCGCCTGGCGTACTTCCGGCTGGGCCGACATGAAGGCGGCGTCGGCCTGGTCATTGGTCACCGTCAAGACCACTTGCACGGGACCCAGGTCGGGCGGATTCAGGGTCAGGGTGGCGCTCTGGTCGCCACCGGCCGCCATCCACACGACTTTCTGCCCCAGTTGCTGGTCCCAGGCTGGCGAGCCGACCCGGCCCGTCAGCTTGTCGGCCGGCACGGCCAAGGCGGCGGCAGCCTGCTGCAGCGCGCCTGGCTGCAACTGGGCCGCCAGGCGGCTCAGGTCGGCTGGTGTTTCCTTGAGGATCGGTTCGGCCACGGCGGCGCCCGCCTTGGCGGTGGCTGCCAGCTGGGCGTCGATGGCCAGCTTGCCCGGTTCGGCCTTGCCTGCCGGCACGCCGGTGCCTGGTGTGGCGGCCGCCTTGCCCTGGGCCTGGCCCAGGCTGTCGGCAAAGTCGCCGCTGTCCGCTTGCGCAATGACGGCGGCCTTGCCGCTGCCCTGGCCGGCTGCCAGCAATGGCCCCGTTGCCAGGCCTTTGCCGTCAGCCTTGACGCTGGAACGCGCGGGCAGTTCCGGCATGGCCTTGGCCGCTGGCGGCTGGATGGCCAGCTGGATGTTGCCCACGAGGGCCAGCATCGCGGCGGCCGGATCGGCTGGCGGCGCTGTTTCGGCGGGAACGTTGGCCTCGGCGACGGTGCTGTCGGTGGCGGGGGGGGCCGCCGCTTCGGTGGACTGTGCTGGCGGCTGGTCGCTGCTGGCAGCGTGTTCTGTGCCCGCTTGCGCCGGCTTCGCTTCATTGGCCGGTGCCGGGGCCGCGGGCGCTGGCGTGGCGGCGGGGCTGGCAGGACGGGCCGCCGGTGCTGCCGCTTGCGTTTGCGCCATATTGCGGCTGGCCTGGCGTTGCTCGATCTGGCGGTTCAGGGTGCGCTGGAAGTCGCCCGCCGTGCCGCTGGTGGACGGCTGGCTGCGGTTGGCTGCGCCCGGCGTGGCGTTCGGCGAGATAATCTGGGAAATCGGGGTTGGCTGGGTTTGCATGATGCTGCCTTAGTGTTGCTTAGCGTTTGTAATAGGCTTGTCGCGCCGCGTGCTCATCCATTGCTTTCTGGTCGCGCTTGTTTTCCAGCTTCAGCGCCTGTTCCTGCGCCCGGTTGTTCAGGGTGGTGTACGACATGCGCTTGCGTTCGGCCAGCTGCCAGCGCATCTTTTCATTGTCGCTGCGCGCTTGCGCATGCTCGACCACTTGCTGCTGGCCCATGATGGCGCTGTCGAGCTTGCCCATGAAAGCCTGGAAATTGCGGTAAGCCATTGGCGTGATGCCGCTGCTCATGCTCGCCTCGAAGCGCTTGGCATAGTCGTCGCGGTAGCCGGACAGCATGTCGAGCTTCTGGCGGCAATCGTCGAGCGCTTTCAGGGCCGCGCCCAGGCGCTTGGCGCAGTCGTCCGTTTCGCGCTGGGCAAGGTCGATCAGGGTTGCAAGTTGGGAAGGAGAAGCCATGGCTGATTATATTCCCGCTATGCAAGTCCTAATCAGTCGAATAGAGCGGTAAGTTGCCCCAAGCTCTCGTCCATGCTGACCCGCTCCGTGATTTGCTGTTGCAAAAACGCCTCGATCTTTTCATGCAGGGCGATGGCCTGGTCCAGCACGGGGTCGGTGCCGGCGCTGTAGGCGCCCACGCTGATCAGATCGCGGCTGCGTTCATAGCGCGAATACAGCTGTTTCAGCTTGCGCGCCTGCTGCTGGTGCTCGTGCGTGGTGATCGAGTGGGCCGCGCGCGAAATCGATTGTTCGATGTCGATGGCCGGATAATGGCCCGCCTCGGCCAGGCGCCGGTTCAGCACGATATGGCCGTCCAGGATGGCGCGCGCCGAGTCGGCGATCGGGTCCTGCTGGTCGTCGCCCTCGGTCAGCACGGTGTAGAAGGCCGTGATCGAGCCGCCGCCTTCCTCGCCATTGCCGGCCCGCTCCACCAGCACGGGCAGCTTGGCGAAGACGGACGGCGGATAGCCCTTGGTGGCGGGAGGTTCGCCGATGGCCAGGGCGATTTCGCGCTGAGCCATGGCGTAGCGGGTCAGCGAATCCATGATCAACAGCACGTTCTGCCCCTGGTCGCGGAAATACTCGGCAATGGCCGTCGCATACGCGGCCCCTTGCAGGCGCATCAGCGGCGGCGTGTCGGCCGGCGCGGCCACGACGACGGAACGGGCCAGGCCTTCGGCGCCCAGGATTTGCTCGATGAATTCCTTCACCTCGCGGCCCCGTTCGCCGATCAGGCCGACGACGATCACGTCCGCTTCCGTGTAGCGGGCCATCATGCCCAGCAGCACGCTTTTACCGACGCCGGAACCGGCGAACAGGCCCATGCGCTGGCCACGGCCCACAGTCAGCATGGCGTTGATCGAGCGCACGCCCACGTCCAATGTGTCGACGATGGGCGCGCGGCCCAGCGGATTGGCGGGACGTACATTGATGGGGGCGCTGTCGACCGTGTGCAGGGGACCGAGCTGGTCGAGCGGGCGGCCAGCGCCGTCGAGCACGCGGCCCAGCAGTTGCGGCCCCACGGGCAAGTGGCGCGCGCGGTCGCTGGGGCGGCGGCGCGGGTGCGCCACGCTGCCGGGGCGGGGGATGGCCGGTTCGACGGAAAACACGCGCGTGCCGGGCACGATGCCCTCGACGTCGCTTTGCGGCATCAGAAACAGGCGCTCGCCTTCAAAGCCCACCACTTCCGCCTCGACCCGGCCGCCATTTGGCAGCGGCACGGTACAGGCGGCGCCGACGGCCAGGCGCAAGCCCACGGCTTCCATCACGAGACCAGCCACGCGCGTGACCCGGCCTGAAATTTGCATCGGTTCGACAAAGCCGACGACGGCCGAACAGTCGCTCAGGTAGGCGCGCCAGCGCGCCGCATGGGCAGTGGGGCCTTTGACGGGCTCGCTCACGGCGCCAGCCAGTCCAGGTCTTTGCCCAGCGCATGCGTCAGGCGCTGCCAGCGGGTGGACGTCTGCGCGTCGATCTGGTTGCTGGCCGTGTCGATCTTGCAACCGCCGCGTTCCACGCTGGGGTCTTCGATGACACGCCAGCCGCCCTTGTCGAGCTCGTCGCCGATGCCGTCGCGCACCACTTGCGCATCTTCCGGGTTGAGCATCAGCAAGGCCGGTTGTTGCAGCACGGGCAAGTATTCGATGGCTTCGCGCACCACGGGCAGCATCAGTTCGGGGCGCACGGGCAAGGCAGTTTTCAGCATGCCCTTGGCCAGCTGCAGGGCCAGTTCCATCACGTCGTTGGCGATCAGTTCGTCTGCCTGGTGCACGGCCGTGCCGAAGTCGACGGCGATGGTTTGCAGGTGCGCCAATTCCACGGCGGAGGCCGCCTTGCCTTGCGCATACGATTCGGCATGGCCATCGGCATGTCCGGCCGCATGGCCTTCCGCATAGCCGGCCGCGCGGCCTTCCTCGAAGGCCGTGGCGCGCGCTTCCTCGCGGATGGCGTCGAGCTCTTCCTGCGTCGGGTATTCGAGCGGCGGGGCCAGCTCTTCCTCGTGCAGTTCGGCAAACGGGTCGAGCTCGGGCTCGGGATCCGGTTCCAGCAGCTTGCGCGCCGCCACCACGCTGGGACGCTCGTCGCCAAACGAGGTCATTTCCCAGCGCTGGTAGGCGGTTTGCTGCTCTTTGGGAATCAAATTAGACAAACGAATCCTCGCCTTTTCCACCTAAGACAATCTGCCCTTCGTCCGCCAGGCGGCGCACGATCTGCAGGATCTGTTTCTGCTGCGATTCCACTTCCGACAGGCGCACAGGGCCTTTCGACTCGAGGTCTTCGCGCATCATCTCGCCGGCGCGCTGCGACATGTTCTTGAAGATCTTGTCGCGCAGCTCCTGCGAGGCGCCTTTCAGGGCGATGATCAGCATTTCCGACTGCACTTCGCGCAACAGCAACTGGATGCCGCGGTCGTCGATGTCGATCACGTTGTCGAACACGAACATTTCGTCCATGATCTTTTGCGCCATGTCGTTGTCGTAGTTCTTGATGTTGTCCATGACGGAGCCTTCTTGCTCGCCGCTCATGAAGTTCAGGATCTCGGCTGCCGCGCGCACGCCGCCCAGCGACGATTTCTTGATATTTTCGTTACCCGACAGCAGTTTCGTCAGCACGTCGTTAAGTTCGCGCAAGGCGGCCGGCTGCACGCCGTCCAGGGTGGCGATGCGCAGCACCACGTCGTTGCGCAAACGGTCCGTGAAGTGGCCGAGGATTTCGCAAGCCTGGTCGCGCTCCAGGTGGACGAGGATGGTGGCGATGATCTGCGGGTGCTCGTTGCGGATCAGCTCGGACACAGATTGCGAATCCATCCATTTCAGCGATTCGATGCCGGACGCATCCTTGCCGCCCAGGATGCGCGACAGCAGCACGGACGCCTTGTCGTCGCCCAGCGCCTTGGTCAGCACCTGGCGGATATATTCGTCCGAATCGAGGCCGACCGTGGAATTGAGTTCCGTCTGCGCGCGGAAGTCGCCGAGCACCTCGACCACCTGCTCGTGCGCGATACCCTTCATGGTGGCCATGGCGGCGCCCAGTTTCAGCACTTCGCGCGGGCCGAGGAATTTCATCACTTCGGCCGCTTCGCTTTCGCCCAGTGCCAGCATCAGGATCGATGCTTTTTGCAGTCCCGTTGTCTCAGTCATTATTGCCTATCCATGCTTTGATCACGTTGGCCACCACGCGCGGGTCTTCCTGCGCCAGTTTTCTGGCCATCGCCAGGTTTTCGCGATAACCGCGGGCAGTGTCTTCTTCCAGTTCTTCCAGTTCCGCTTCGCTGAGCAGGACTTCGTTTTCTTCGTCCGTCTTCTCCAGTTCCGGCTCGATGACGGGCGGCGGTGCGCCGAAATCGTCGATCTTGCGCATCACGGGGCGCAGCATCGGGCGCACGATCTTGATGAAGATATACAGCAGGATCAGGGCCGTGATGAGGAATTTCGCCAATTCCTTGGCCAGCGGCAAGTTGGCCGGGTCGCGCCACCACTCGAGCTTGCCTTCCGGCGCACGGTCGATGCCGTCGAACGGCGAGTTGGCCACGCTGAAGCTGTCGCCGCGTTCCTTGTTATAGCCCATCGCTTCCTTGACCAGATTATTGATCTGGACCATTTCGGCAGGGGAAATCGGCTTGACCGTGACCTTGCCATCCTTGTCGAAAGTACGGCGATAGTTGACGACGACGGCCACCGACAGGCGGCGCAGGCCGCCCATGGACTTCTGCTCGTAGCGCACGGTCTTGTCGACTTCATAATTCGTCGTCGATTCCTTCTGTGTCGGCGCCGTCGGCGCGCCGCCCGGAGCGCCCGGCGCCTCGGCCGTCAATGGCGCCGTCGCCACGCCAGGCGGCTGGTTCGACAGCGCACCCGGCACGCCGGATGGGTTGGCATTGCCGGCGCCCGTCGACTCGCTCGTTTGCTGGCTGCGGATGGTGGACGCTTCCGGCGGCGAATTCGGCTTGTAGGTTTCGGCCGCCTGCTCGCTTTGCGAGAAATCGACATCGGCCGTCGCTTCGGCGCGCACATTGCCTTCGCCGACGATGGGCAGCAAGATCGATTCGACCTGCTTGATCACGCTTTGCTGCAACTGCTGCACGTACTTCAGCTGGTTCGGGTCCAGGCTCTTGATGCCGTTGGCGCGGTCCTTATCCTTTTCCTGGTTCGACAGCAAGGTGCCGGCCTGGTCGACCACGGTGACATTGATCGGCAGCAATTCCGGTACGCTGGACGCCACCAGGTGGACGATGGCGCTCACCTGCAGCTGATCCAGGCCGCGGCCCGGATGCAGGTTCAGCAGCACGGAAGCCGTCGGTTTTTGCTGTTCGCGCACGAAGACGGACGGTTTCGGCAGGGCCAGGTGGACACGCGCCGTGTCGACGGCGGAGACGGATTCGATCGATTTGGCCAGTTCGCCTTCCAGTGCGCGCTGGAAATTGACCTGCTCCAGGAATTGCGACACGCCCAGCTTCTGGTTTTCCATCAGCTCGAAGCCCACGTTGCCGCCCTTCGGCAAGCCTTGCGCGGCCAGTTTCAGGCGCGCGTCGTGGACTTGCTCGGATGGCACGAGAATGGCGCCGCCGCCTTCGGAAAACTTGTGCTTGATGCCCAGCTGGTCCAGCGAAGCGGTGATGGCGCCGCCGTCGCGGTCCGTGTAGTTCGAGAACAGGACTTTGTATTCAGGCGGCTGGTTCCACATGTACAGGGCCACGCCGATGGCGATCAGTGCCGCCACGCCCAGGCCGCGCAGGAAATTCTTGCCCATCGGCGTCTTGGCGAACGCTTGCACGGACTCCACGGGCGAGCGGGCAGGCGCCGGTTCCGGCGGTATGCGGTTCACATCGATTTCTTCGGCTACAGCCATGATTGCCTTCCGGGGCGCGTATGTTTGGTATTGAGTGGGGGCCGCTTCCACTGGAGGAGGGGGCGATATGCAGAATTATCCGCCACTGTCACGCGCTTCAATCGTCCAAATAGAAGGCGCTTTTGCCGCCTGCTCGGCCGAGCGGCTGGCGTTGGCGCTGGTATTGTGGAACCCTGGCAACATGTGACGGAAGTTATTGTACCCGTCGTTGCCTTGCAAGCCAGGGTTTTGTTCTCTGGGTGCAACAGGCATGGAACAGATATGAAGCAGACCAGAATCGGGAGGCAAAGTGAAAACAGGCGGTATCGATAGCAGCAGGATCGAGGCGATGATCGCGCAACTGAAGTCGGCGGCCACGCGGCCGGAGGCGAAAATACCGGCGATCCAGACCGAGATGCCGGCGGCGAAGGTGAATTTTGCCGATGCCTTCAAGAGCGCGCTGGACTCCGTGAGCGGCGCGCAAAAGGCTTCTTCGGCGCTGGGCCAGCGCTTTACCATGGGCGATGAAAAGGTCAGCCTGTCGGACGTGATGGTAGCGATGCAAAAGTCGAGCATCGAATTCCAGGCGACGGTGCAGGTGAGAAACAAGTTGGTTTCTGCGTATCACGAGATCATGAACATGCAGGTGTAAACGTCGCACCAAAGCTACTGCGCGGCGCCCTTTGCGGCCTGCGATGCTCGCTGTACTTCAGTACAGCTGCGCGTCTCGGCCGCAAATCATCGCCGCTCGCTACGCTTTGGCGGGACGTTTGGTGGCCTTTAATTCTGCCTTACCCCAATCCAGCCATGCGCGCATTGCGCTCGCGCTCCAGTCGCGTGATGTAGCGCTGCACGTGCGCCAGCATGCTGCGCGGCAGGTCGACGAACTGGCAGCCGAGGCGGCGGTTCAGTTTGTTGTTCAGCAGGGTCATGTCCAGCGAGTTGCGAATTTGCAAAGTCGCGGTGACGATGCCGACGTCGGGCAAGTCGATGCGGCAACCGGGATAGTCCCTGCCGATCGTTTCGCCCAGCATCAGTTTATTGTCCAGGATGGCGATGCCGCCGCAGCTGATGTCGGCCAGCGGGAACAGGGTATCGGCGCCACCGAGCGAGGGCGGCAGGGGAATCGAGACGCGCACGGGATTGCTCACGGGCGTCGTCATGCGGTAGTACTCGCGCCGCTGCAAACGGATCAGTGTTTCTGGAATGGCAATTTTCAAGGCGGGCGTGCCGCCGTAATTACACTCTTCCACCTGGGCGCTGGCAAACAGGATGCGGATCTTGTCGAGCGAGGTTTCAAATGAAATGCCCGTGGCGGCCAGCATGCGCCGGTTCTGGTCGGCGTTCACGGAACGGTCGAGGATGACGGTATTGTGGTCGGCATCGACTTCCAGGATGGAAGTGACGCACACATCGGATTCACCGTGGATCAGCATGCGGATCAGCTGGTTTTTTTCGCTGATGCCGCGCAGCAAGGCAATGATTTCCCGCCGCGATTCCACTTCAAAATCATGCCAGTTTTCGAGGCCGGAATCCATAATATGTGCTTGCATTGATGCCTGTCTATGTATCGGTGAGGTTGACGCTGGTGTCGGGCGGCGGCGGGATCGGCCCGCCATTCGCAGATTCAATATGATATAACCAGGCCAGCAGTTCCGCAATCGCCCGATACAGGCCGGGCGGAATCTGGCGGTCCAGGTCGACATCCATCAGCAGCGCCACCAATTCCTTCGATTCATGCACGAACACGCCGTGTTCGCGCGCCGTGCTGATGATCTGGTCCGCGATCAGGCCGCTGCCCTTGGCTACCACCTTGGGCGCCGGCGTGCCGCTCTGGTAGGCCAGCGCGACGGCCGTCTGCGGCACCTTGCGTCTGGTGTCGTCAAGCATCGTCTTCTCCAGCCGCCGCCTCCGGCTTGCCGGCGATCGTCAGCGACGACAATGGCCAGCCGGCCGCATCGAGCGACGCTTCCAGCCGCGCCGCATGCTGGCGCAAGGTGTCGGCGCTGCCTTCGCTGCCCGCCTGCAACTGGATGGATACGCGGCCGCCCTGCAGGACCACATGCGCGGCCAGGTCGCCCAGCAGGGGGAACTGGAAGCGCACATTGCTGCGCCAGGCCGTCGCTTCCTCGTCGCCATCGCGTCCTTCGTGCTGCTGCCCTTCCGGCGCATCACGGCTGATATCCCACTGCATCTTCTGGCCGGGCCAGGCTTCGCCCTGCCACTGCACGCGCGCCTGTTCGTGCGTATGCAGCTGCAAATTGATCAGTTGCGCCGAAGCGAGGTCGGTGCCCGTTCTGGCCATGTCGCCCTGTGCCGCCTTCTGCATTTGCGGCTCCAGCAGCAGCGAGGCCAGCGGCCGCTTGCCTTCGGCCCATTCGGCCACGTGCGATTCATAGAACAGGCCGCTGCTGCCGACCGCATCGCGCAGGTTCTGGGCCACCTGGGCCGGAGCGGCGCCGGGCGTGGCCATCAGCGGCGTCTTGCCGACCAGCGACAGGGGTGCGCCGGGCACGCTTTCGGCCTGGCTGAGCACCGTGCTGATGGCGCGCGCGGTGGTGCTCAGCTCTGGCGCGGGCGTGTCGCCGGCCAGGGCGGGCAGCAGATTGGCGGGTGTCAGGGGTGCACGGCTGAGCAGGGTGGCGGCCGTGCTGCTGGCGCGCGTGCCCGCCTGGGCGGCACCGGCCTGGGGGCCGCGCAGGTCGGCTGCTTCCGGCTCGGCTTCCGCGTCCGCATATGTCAGCAGGGCGCTGGCGGGCTGGTCGCGGTTATTACCGATTTGAAAAGAGGGGCGGGGATTGATGCCGATCAGGGTCAGCGGGATTTCCGTGCCCGGCTGCGCGCCGGCGGGCAGCTGCATGCGGGCCGGCGTGCCGGCCACGCGCACAAGGAAGCTGCCGTCGCCCATGCGGGCCAGCACCTGTCCCTGCATGGATTTGCCGATCAGTCCCTGCAGCGAGCGCTGGAATTCGGCCTGGCGCGGGTCGGCGACGCTGTCGGCCGCCCGCGTGCCCTTGACCGGGGTCAGGGGCGTCATGCCGATCGCATCCATCTTCGGCAACATGATAGCTGACCTTGCCCCGTGGGCGTTTAGACGCCGTAGGCGTTGGCCAAGCGCCGCTCGGTCCCGGTGCTGTTGATCAGCTTGGACAAGTGGGCCATCCACGGCATGGTCAAATCGCGGATCTTGCGGTCGTCTTCGAGGATCTGCTTGATCAGGGCGACCTTGCGCTGGCGGCCGGCGCTTTCCAGCACGACTTTTTCTTCATTCGCCTTCAGCGCGGCCACATGCGCGCTCACTTGCTGTTCCAGCGCTTCGAGCTCGTCCCAGTCGGCATTGCTGGCGGCGGTCACCATCCGGCCCGTCAGGGTCTGCATGGCTTCGTAGGTGGTCAATACTTCTTGATTGGTCATCATGGGTCAGGCGCTCGCAAGGCTGGGCATACGTTTCAAATCGGCGCCGGGAATGGCGGCCGGCGTGGCGCCGATGGCGTTCCAGGTTTCGCGCAGGTCGGTCAGCAGGCGCTGCACTTCTTCCAACAGGCTGATGTCGTTTTTCAGGTTGGCCATCAGCAGGCGCGCGCTCATGTATTCGTACAGGGCGTCGAGGCCTTCGGCGATTTGGCCGCCAGCGTCCTTGTCCAGGCTGGCGCGCAAGCCATTGTCGATGATCTGGATGGCTTTCGAGATGGACTTGCCTTTTTCCGGCACATTGCCCGATTTCATGTGCATCTGTGCGCTGAGCACTGCCACCAGGGCGCCGTCGTACAGCATCACGATCAGCTTGTGCGGCGAGGCCGAGACGATGCCCGTCTCCAGGCCGACCTTGGCATAGGCGTTGACGCCGCGTTGTTGGGTTCCAAACATGTAATTCTCCTGATGATAGCGCTTAACGGTTGGCGGCGATGGCGGCCAGCTGCTGGGTCAGATAGGTCTGCGTGGTCTGCATGGCACTCAGCGACACGTCGAGGCGCGAGAACTGGGCGCGATAGCGCGCTTCGATGGCGGTCAGTTTTTCGCTGAACTTGTCGCGCTGCGCCGCCACCGATTTCAGGGTTTCGTTGATGCCATTCGTGCGGCCGGTGATCATGCCGTCCGTCCCCAGGAAGGAGGTGGCCAGATTGTTCAGCTGGTAGGCATAGCCTTGCGAGAAGCTGACGGTGCCGCGCGGGCCGATCGTGCCGCCAGTTACCTCGATTTTCAAGCCTTCCGACGACGAACCGGGCGCGCCCGTCAGCGTCTGACCGGAGCCGATGACCGGTTGTCCGCCCAGGGTGCCAGCCACGTCGGCACCCTTGACGGGCTTGGCCGTGCCAAACAAGGTTTCAATGGTGGTTCCCGTGCCGTTGCTCAGGGCCAGGTTCGACACGGAACCATAGCGGCTCGAGGCCAGCACCAGCTTGCCCGTGCCATCGATCGAGGCGGACACGGTGGCGCCATTGTCCGAGAAGGCTTTCACGCCATTGATCGACGATTGCACCAGCGCCGCCAGCTGGGCCGGTGTGTAGGTGCCGGCCGGTATCGTCACCTGGGCCGTGTTCTTGGCGGATGAAGGATCCGTATCGTTCAGGGTCACGTTCCAGGTGGTATCGCTGGCGATGGTCGTGCTGGCGCCCAGCACGCCGGTCGAGGTGAGCGAACCCTGGCTGGCCATGGTGGTGATGCTCAGTTCATACGTGCCGGGCTTGGTTGCCGCCGTCGAGCTGGTAAAGGAGACGTTGCTGTCGCTGGTCTTGCCGATGGCCGAGAACAGGCCAGCGATATCGCTGAAATTGGCACTGATGGCCTTGTCGAGTTTGCTGGAATCCAGCGCCAGGCTGCCGTCTTTCTGGAAAGAAATACCCACCTGGCTGAGGGTACTCATAGTGCTGTTCAAGCCGGTGATCGGCGCGCCCAGCTGTCGGCGCAGCTGGCTCTGGATCGATTGCACGGTCGAGTCGCCCAGCAGGACGCCGCCAGTCTTGGTGTCGGGATTGTACGCCGTCATTTTACCGATCGCCGTGTTCAGTTCGTTGTATGCCTTGACGAAGGAGTTGATGCTGGTCTTGACGGTGGTGGTGTCTTTGGCAACGGACAGGCTGCTGCTGCCGACCTTGGCGATGTTCAGGGTAATGCCTTCGATTGCCGTATCGACGCTGTTCGAGCTGCTGGTGATGGGAATGCCGTTAACACTGAACATGGTGTTCTGTGCCGCGCTGTTCTGCTTCAGATTCTGCGCGCCGCCAACGTCGTAGGCCAGCAAGGATTCCAGGGCACTGTCCGCAGGCTGGCCGTCACTGCCGCTCAGCGAGATTTTCATGGCCGAATTGGCGCCCGTCTTGCTTGAGCTGAGCACCAGGTGGAACGGTTTATCCGTGCCGTCGGAAACGATGCTGGCCGTGACGCCCAGACCGGCGTTGTTGATGGCGTCGCGGATGCCTTGCAAGGTATTGTTTGTCGAATCAATGACGACCGACCCCGTTGCCTGCGTCGCATCCTGGGTAAAGCCGGCACCCATGTAGCTGCCGACGGTGCCCGCCGTCAGGCCGGCCGCGGCCGGATTGCTGCCAGCGATGATGATGGGGCTGGCATTGCCCGATGTCAGGGTGATGGCGCTGGCAATTGTCACATTCGAGCCATCGTTGCTTGCGCCCGCTGCCTTGCCGATGCCACCGCTGACGCCACCCGTGACGACCTCTTCAATATTGATGTTGGAGCCATCGGCGCGCGTAAATTGCAAGGTGCCATCGGCAGCCTTGCCCGTGACCGTGATATTGGCTGCGGCCAGCGCATTCGAGACGGCATTCGGCCCTTCCAGCTTCGCATCGAGGCTGGCGGCGGTGATACCGGCGCCGGCGGCCACGTTCTCGCCTTGCGAGACGATTTCAATGCCGCCAACGGACAGGGAATAGCTGCTGCCCGCGCCGCTGGTGGCGACATTGCCATACGTGCCGAACATGGCGGCATCACTGCTTGCTGGCTGGGCTGTCGCCGTGACGCCCGTGGTGCTGCTCTTGGCATTGATGGCATCGGCCAGCGCGCGTGCGCTTTTCGTGCTGGCGTCCGTCGGGATGGCCGTGCCGTTGAGGCTCAGCGAACCGTTGCTCACGCCGTTCAGCAGTGTGCTGCCGCTCAGGGCCGTGCCTTTGGTGCCAAAGGTGCCGCCGCTTGCCGAGCCGAGCTGGAAGGAAATCGTCGTCTTGGCGCCCAGGCCGATGGTCGACAGCTTGCTGGCCATGCCACCTGACGTCAGGGTCTGCGCCTGCGCCAGCTGCGAGACATTGATATTGTAAGTGCCGGCCACGGCCTTGGCGCCAGCGCTGGCGGACAGCACCAGCGGATCCGATGGCGTGGCGCTGACGGCGCGGAAATTGTTCGAGTTGGTCAGTGACGACAGCGAGCTCTGGAAGGTGCTGATCGAACCGCCCAGTGTACCCAGGGCGCTGAGCTTGGCCTGGTAGGAAGCCGTTTTCTTGTCGTAGAGATTCAGCGGCGCCGACTCAGCCGTCATCAGCTTCTCGATGATGGCATTGACGTCCAGCATGCTATTGCCGATGCCCGGAGAGGATAAGGTTGGTGTGATGGCCACTGCATGCTCCTAGGAAAACACTAATATAAGCTGTTATCGGCAGAATCAATCAGGACTTGAGAGGGGGATTTACCGCGCTGTTTTCATTTCGGGGAAAAAAGCGGCCTGGTGTGCGTAAAGGGTTGCTCTTGTGGTAATAAGAATACGGGGGCCGGCAGGCTGGCTGGCGGACCCCGGTGTCGTGCTGATGCATGGCGAAACATGGCAGCGCGGACGGTTTTGCATGGCATCCGTCAGGCGCTTTGGCTGATGAGCGCGCCTTTGGCTGACTCGAAGGCCTTGGCCAGCGCCAGGGCTTCCTTGGTCGGGATCTGCCGCAAGACTTCCTTGGTTTCCTGGTCGATCACCATGACGACCGTGCGCTGGCTGTCCTCATCGACGGAAAATTCCAGGCCCTGGGTCTTGATTTGCGATGACTGGTTCAGTTCAGATACCGCCTGGTCCAATTGGGCGCGGCTGGGTTCCTGCTCATTTTGCTGCGTTGTCACGGCGTCAGTGGTGCTGCGAGATGCCGCGGCACGCGCCGGCGCGATGTCTGCCGGAGTGTAACTCTTCTCGATCCGGCTGGCCGAGGCGGCTGATATCGTGTCTATAGTCATGGTGCTCTCCTAGTGAAAATTCCCCTGCCGAAAAAATCCGGCAGGGGAACCTGGGTCTGGCGATGTGACGAGACTAATCGAAGATTAGCCGCGCAGCAGGCTCAGCACGCCGTTAGGCAGCGAGTTTGCTTGCGCCAGCATGGCGGTACCAGCTTGTTGCAGGATCTGGCCGCGGGTCAGGCTGGCTGTTTCTGCTGCGAAGTCGGTATCGACGATGCGGCTGCGCGATGCGGACAGGTTTTCCGTCGTCGATTGCAGGTTCGAAATCGCCGAGGAGAAGCGCGATTGCAAAGCACCGTACTGAGCGCGTTGGCTGTTGACCGTCGACAGTGCCGCATCGGTGATCTTCAGGGCCAATTGCGCGCCCGCAAACGTCGTGACGTCCAGCGATGCAACCGATTTCAGCTGCGAACCAGCATTCGTGGTTCCAGCGGCCGCCGCACCCAGGCCCAGGCCGGAACCCGCATCGGTCACGGAGAAGCTGCTGTCCGAATCGAACGTCACGCTGCCGTTGGCGATCGCAACGCCAGCTACGCCCTTGGCATCAGCGGCCGCCGACAACGTGTTATCCAAGTTGTAGGTTTTGACGTCCAGCTTGACAGCAGCCGTGGCGCCATTCGTCACCTGGATGTCGGCACCATTGGCATTACTCAGCTTGATGCCAGGATTTTTGGCGTCAAAACTTGCCGTGATGCCCGTTTTGGCGGTTTGTGCATTGATCGCGTTGATGCCGGCGGCAAAGTCGGCCGCCTGGTTGGCGGCGCCGGTGACGGTGAACGAAACAGTCACGGCATCAGCAGGTGCAGAATTATCGCCGTTCAATTTGAACGAGTACGATTCCGCACCCAAGCCCAGGTTGGCTTCGGTTTTTGCCGTGGCGGTGACGCCGGTGCTTGCCGTTTTGGCATTCAATGCGGCAGCGATCGACTTGGCGGTGTCGCCTGCAACGGTGGTGTACTTGTCGGTACCCAGCTTGCCGTTGACGGTGACATCTTTGGCTGCAACGACGTTGGTCGTGGTCAGTTTGGCTGCAACAGCGTTGTTTTCAACGCGGTTGTTGCCATATGTGTTCGTCAGGAAGTTCGCGCCGTTGGCGGAAATCAGCTGGTTCGCATCGGCGCCGACCTGGAAGTTGGCCGTACCCATGGTGCCATCGAGCAGTGCCTGGCCGTTGAACGAGGTGGTCGTGGCGATACGGTTCAGTTCCGAGTTCAGCTGCGTCACCTCGGTTTGCAGCGCCTGGCGGTCGCTCGACGAGTTGGTCGAGTTCGACGACTGTACGGCCAGTTCGCGGATACGTTGCAGGATGTCGCCCGAGCTCGACAGTGCACCTTCGGCCGTTTGGGCCAGCGAGACGCCGTCGTTTGCATTGCGGGTTGCTTGGGTCATGCCGCGGATTTGCGACGTCATACGGTCGGAAATCGCCAGACCAGCAGCATCATCCTTGGCGCTGTTGATGCGCAAGCCAGAGGACAAGCGTTGCAGCGAGGTGCTCAGGGATGCTTGCGAGGAGCCCAGGTTGCGTTGCGAGTTCAGGGAAGCGATGTTGGTGTTAATTACTGCAGCCATGTTAATTCTCCAGACAGGTACTACATTGCGCTATGTGCTAGTCACTTTGGCCTGCCCCGCTGTTCCGGGACAATCAAGCCGCTGTTGTTTAGGGTAACGGTTGCTCTGCGGGAAAATTTATGGCGAAAAGTGCTTTAAATTTTAATTTTTAGCCCTTCAGTTTGTCGCATGCCGCGCGCTAGACGACATGCTTTTTGGAAACTTTAGGGTGAAAATAATTTTATTTTTATATGGTGCGCATGCTGGCGGCATGCTGGAGGGAGGGGGTGTTATTGTTTACGCCATGAAGTTGCCGTCCAGCTGGGCAGCGGGACGGCATGGCGTAGGCCGGCCGGACTCAGGCGGCCAGGATCCTCGTCCTCGTCCTCGTTGGCAGGGGCCGGGATAGGCGAGGAAAAAGTGGATCAGGACTTTTTGGTGAGGTCATATGGCGGACGGATCGTTCGTGCCCGACAAGCGATAGCATATTATCCGCCAGTTGTTGTGTTCACGATTTCCGTTTACGTCGAACAATGAAACCCATCAAGCCTAAACCTGTGAGTAACATGGCATAAGTTTCGGGTTCGGGAACTGCGGAGGTAAATGTCAGGGACAATGTTTGAGCGCCAGATGGAAAACCGGTGAAGTCAGTCCAGTTTTGTCCTTCTATAGAGGATTTCATCATGAATCCCACAGGCGTACCATTTTTATAAGCCTTGTTCAGATATTCTGTCAGGTCGATGGGTTTTTTTTGGCTTATATTGGTTGCTGTCTTTGCTACCAATCCCCCGATGGGATTCGGAGCGGTATAGTAATTAAAGGATACCCAGGTTCCATCGGTAAGATAAACCTCCATGCTACGGGCAGTTATCGGTGTCCATAAAAGCCCCGATGTCAGCGTGACGGAGGGATCATAGGCTGGCAAGATGAACTTTTCATACAGGCGGCTATATCCTTCGCCAAAAATAGCCCCTACTTCACCTCTATCTAAGGTGTTTGTGTTGCCGTTGCGGGTATTGTAAAAAGTTGATAGGTGCTGGCTGCTTGTGATGGAAATTTCTTTGGCAGCCGCCTGGGAGACCGCAGGCATGATTGCAGCCATGAAGATTGCGAGCGCGAATAAGGTATTTGAGGATATATTTTTAATGCACTTAAGTGGACTTCTTTTCATATGGCATGCCCTGAAAGGTTGATTTAATAAAATTATTGGCATAACTGGTGTGTGTAGCCTTTTCTTAAAAAAAAGCACACAACCATGTTACATTGCCAATTAAGTCATTAAAACGATCAAGGTTAATTTTTTAGTAATTCGCCGAGTGATTTTTTTTCGGTAATGCCCCGAGGCAAAGTGATTGAGGTGCTGTGTGTTGCTTCGCACCACATGGGTTCACTCCGCCACCACCACCCGGTTCTTGCCCGTCTGCTTGGCTTGGTACATGGCGCGGTCGGCGCGCTTGACCAGCTCGGCCTGGTCTTCGTTGGGCAGGCGCAGGGCCACGCCGGCGGAAAAGGTGATCAAGACTTTTTCGTTATCGTGCAGGAAGAAATGCCGGGTCAGCTCGCGCTGCAGGCGCGTCATCGTCGACGAGGCCGCCTCGACCGTCGTTTCCGGCAGCAGGATGAGGAATTCCTCGCCGCCGAAGCGGGCGATGACGTCCATCGAGCGCAGGGTTTCCTTGACGATTTTCACCAGGTGTTTCAAGGCGGCATCTCCGGCCAGGTGGCCGTAGGTATCGTTCAGGCGCTTGAAGTCGTCAAGGTCCAGCATGGCGATGCATAGCGGCGTGCCGCGGCGGTCGGAGCGGGCCGTCTCGCGCTCGAACACGTCGTCCAGGCCACGGCGGTTCAGGCTGCCCGTCAGCTGATCTTCCCGCACCAGTTCGCTCATATGCTGGAGCTTTGCTTCCAGGGTGTGGATGCGCTGTTCCGCATCCTGCACTTCCTGGCGCGCCAGTACCATCTTGTCGCGTGCGCGCAAGGCCTCGTTCTGCACCATGCGCGTTTCGCGCAGGACTTCGTCGAGAACGCTGTTCAGTTCGCTGATATTTTCCGCCTGGCTGATCTTTTCCGAATAGCCGCCGATCTTTTCATGGAAGTCGCCCGTACTGGCCGCCACTTGGCCCAGGCGGTCGATGAAGGTCATCATCATGTTCTTGACCGTCAGCTTGACGTCGGACAGGCTGTGCTTGAGCTGGCTTTGCTTGTAGATGACTTCCTTCAGGCTGCGCGTGGCGTCTTCCAGCGCGCGCTGGTCGAGCGGGCCGGCGATCAGGTTTTGCACGGCATCGACCTGGCCGCGCAGCCAGCTGTCGTCGTCGAGCAACTGGCTGACGTTATCGAGCAGCAGCTTGAACAGGCGCAGCAGCAGTTCCTGCTGCTCGGCCGTGTCGCCGCTTTTCAGTTCGATCTGGTAGCACAGCTGTTTCAGGCGCAGTGCCGCTTCGTTCAGCGCTTCTTCCGTATGGGCCTGCTTGATGGCCGCGCCCAGCGATTCGGCCTCTTCCACCAGTGCGGGCGTGCCCGTCAGCAAGGTGGCGACGGCAAAGCCCAGGGTGCGGCTGAGCAATTCACGCAGGGTGCGCGTCTGTTCGCCGTCCGGCAAGGGCGGCAATTCGATGCCGCCGCCTTTCTTGACCTGTTTCTCCGCCAGCTGCGCCAGGGTGCGCGCATAGCTGTCCCAGTCGCGCGCTTTCAGTGCGCGCTGGAAACGCTTGCCAAAGTCGCCCAGTTCGCCCGCCGATTCGCTCATCTTGGCGGCAAATTGCGTCAGGACGTTTTCCGCGCCGCTCTCCGTCGGTGCGCTGGCGGCCAGCACGGCGCCCGGCGCCGCAGGGCTGTCCGCCGATTCGCTGATGCCGGCGATTTCATTGTAGATATCGCGGTAGGCGCTCGGCGTGGGGGCGATGCGGCGCGTGGCCAGGCGGCGAAACGCTTCGCGGGCGATATCGGCCGGGTTCATCGCGGCGGCGGCGGTATTCGTGGCGCCAGCGGGAGCGCTTGCTGGTGAAGATGGCAATTTACTGGACATGTAGGCACAGCCTTTTCAGATATTTCTCATTATCCCCATGATATGCGAGTTGGCAAAGAACTTATTGTGCGAGAAGCAAGGAGAAGTCCTGTCAATTCGCCCGATGCCAGCGGGCATGCCGCTTTGCCGTCAATCCACCAGCTGGTTGCGGATCGCGTAATGTGTCAGTTCCGCGCTATTCTTGAGTTTCATCTTGACCAGCAAGCGGGCGCGGTATTCGCTGACGGTTTTCACGGACAATTTGAGCTCTTCGGCGATGGCGCCCACGGCCTTGCCCGAGGCAATCATCACCAGGGTCTGGTATTCGCGGTCCGACAAGGTGTCGTGCAAGGCCGTTTCGTGGTCTTCGCCCACCGTGTTGGCCAGTTCCTGCGCCAGCGAGGCGCTGATATATTTCAAGCCCTGCGCCACCTGGCGGATGGCCGTGACCAGCTCGCGCGGCGCGCTCTGTTTCGTCAGGTAGCCGGCCGCGCCCGCCTTGAGCGAACGGATGGCGTATTGGTCCTCGCGGTGCATGGACAGCATCAGCACGGCCAGTTCCGGCTTTTCCTTCTTGATCTGCTTGAGTACCTCGATGCCGCTGCGGTCGGGCAGGGATATGTCGAGCAGCAACACCTGGCATTTGGAGCCACGGAACAGCTTGATGGCGTCGTGGCCATTTTCGGCTTCGCCGGCCACGATGATGTCCTTGGTATCGGCGAGGATTTGCTTCAAGCCTTCGCGCACGATCGCGTGATCGTCGGCGATGAATACCCGGATGGTGGCTTTTTCTTTCATGACTGCATTGTTTCCTATCTGATTCACCCACTAGGCCGCGTCTGGCGGCGGCCCGCTGTGCGCTGGCGCACTGGCTGCAGCCGCTATTATCGCCTCTCGCGCGGTGGTCAGCCGGATTTTTATGCTCAGGATGGTGCCGCCATCCGACCCATCCATCAGGCTCAGGGTGCCGCCCAGCGCGCTGGCCCGTTCTGCCATGCCGCGGATGCCGAACGACTGCGGCTTGGCGCGGTCGGACAGGCGCATGCCGACGCCATTGTCGGCGATCGACAGGCTGATATGCTGGCGCTGCCGGGCCAGGCGCACGCTGACCTTGCTCGCCTGCGCATGCTTGGCGATATTCGTCAGCGCCTCCTGGGCGATGCGGAACAGGCTCGTCGCCTGGTCCAGCTCGAGGTCGATGTGCTGGCGGTTCGAAATGAACTGGCATTCGATGCCTGCCTGGCGCGCGAATTCCTTGACTTGCCAGTCCAGCGCGGCGACCAGGCCCAGGTCCAGCATGGACGGGCGCAAGTCCAGCGAAATGCGGTGCACGGCGTCGATGCTGCGGTCGACCAGGGCGTCGACATAGTCGGCCTTTTCCTGCAATTGCGGATCGTCCGGCGGCAGGCGGCGCGCCAGCATGGCCAAGGCCATCTTGATGGCCGTCAAGTTGCCGCCCAGGTCATCGTGCAGTTCGCGCGCCAGGCGCGTGCGTTCGTGTTCCTTGACCTTGTCGATATGCGCAGTCAGCTCGGCCAGGCGGGCGCGCGACTGGCGCACTTCGATCTGTTCGAGCCGGCTTTCCGTGATGTTCGTCATGATGCCTTCCCACTGCACCGTGCCGTCGGCCAGCGCGCGCGGCGTGGAGCGCAGGTTGATCCATTTGACGTCCTTCCAGGCGTCGATCCATATGCGGCCTTCCCAGTTCCAGCTCCACAAGGCGTTTTTTGAGGCCTGCATCGATTCCAGATACGAGGCGCGGTCGTCGGCGAGGATCAATTGATAGAATAGTTCCGGGCGCGCGTGCAGCAGTGCCGGGCTTAGGCCCAGCAGGGCTTGGCAGCCGTCGCTCAGGTAGGCAAAGGACGCCCGTCCATCCGGATGCAGGCAGAACTGGTACACGAGGCCCGGCGTATTCGAGACGATGGCGTTGAAGCGCGACTGCACCTGCGCCAGGGCGGCGGCCGTCGCCTGCGGCGTGCGCAAGTCTTCGCCTTCGGCCAGCAGCAGGGCGCGGCCGTGGCGGTGGGCGCGCGACAACTGCAGGCTGAGCGAATACAGGCTGCCGTCGCGGCGGCGCTGCTGCACGTGCAGCCGGGCTTGAGCGCCGATGCTGTCGTCCAGGGTAGCCAGCACGGCGGCCAGTTGCTGCCCATCGAGCTGCGGCGCCAGCGTGAAGGGTGTCATCGCCAGCAATTCCTTGCGTGCGTACTGCAAGTTGCCGCAGGCGGCATCGTTGGCGTCCAGCAATTGCAAGCTGGCCGCGTCGTACAGGTAGATTTCCGGCGCCGCCGCGCGCATGGCGGGGGCCAGCCGGGGAGTGTCGTGCATGGAGTTGGCTTTCTTCATCAGCGGCGGGCGCGCCAGAAGGCGGCGAAGCGGCGCAGGACCCTGGCCGGGTGGGAATTATGGCGTCCTGGCGTACCTTTGCGCAAGCGCTGCCACCAGGCACGGCGGGCGCGGCCCAGCGCGGCCGACAGCCGGCTGACTCGGCGCCATGGACGCGTGGCGCGCAGGCGGGCGATCCAGCGGTCCTTGGTTTCCATGAACAATCCATGCCAGCGCGCAAACCATGGCAAACTCAACAGGGTAGGGCGCGTCAGGCTGTACAGGCGCGCGACGGCGGCCGCGCCGCCCAGCTTGGCGATGACGATCACGCCGATGCCGGAAAACGCATGGCCGCGCGCGATCGCCAGCAGGGCCAGCAGCTTGACGGGAAACAGCAGCACGGCCGGCAGCACGAAGATGGCCAGTGCCCAGTAAGGCGGCAGGCGCTTGATCCACGCTTCGAGTGCATGCAGGGGCGGAAATTGCGCGATCACCTGCATGATGCGGGCCCCGGTCGCCCACAGCCATTCCTCGATCAGCAGGAAGATGGCGGCCAGGTAGACCAGCGGCGCGAACAGCCAGCGCCTGACTCTGTAGAATTTTTTCATCCGTCTCCGTGTGCGGCGCAGGTTTGCCGCGATTGCCACGATGATACGTCAAAAAAGCCCGTTTGCCCCCGCATCCCGTGTGCCCGCGGCTCTCTGGCGGGGCTACAATAGACAGATGAATAAAGCCTTTGTAAAAGAATCCGACAACGACGACGATGAAGAAGCGGCCGCGCTGGCGCTGGCCATTCCCGCCGGCGCCAAGAACTACATCACGCCGGCCGGTTACCAGCGCATCAAGGAAGAGCTGCTGCAGCTGATCGACGTCGACCGTCCGGAAGTGGTGCGCATCGTCCATTGGGCGGCGTCGAATGGCGACCGTTCGGAAAATGGCGACTATATCTACGGCAAACGGCGACTGCGCGAGATCGACCGCCGCATCCGCTTCCTCACCAAGCGCATGGACCTGGCCGCCATCGTCGACCCCAGCGTGCACCATGGCAACGACCAGGTGTTCTTTGGCGCCACGGTAACTTACCGCACCAGCGACGGCGAAACGCACACCATCACCATCGTCGGCATCGACGAGTTCGATCCCCTGAACGGCAAGATCAGCTGGGTCTCGCCCATGGCCCGCACCATCACCAAGGCGCGCGAAGGCGACGTGATCACTCTCACCACGCCGCTGGGCGAGCAGGAACTGGAGTTGCTGGAAGTGACGTATCCGGCGCCGGGGGAGGGGTAGTTTGCGGTGACGCAGGGTTCGTCTTGATAAGCCTGTCACGCTGGGACTTTTCTTGATGGGAGAACGACCATGGCCCGCGTCCAGCGTTTGTTTATGCCTGGCATGCCCTTGCATGTGGTGCAGCGTGGGGCGGACAGGCAAATCTGCTTCTTTGATCCCGCCGATTTCCTTTGGTATTTGCAGCAACTGCAGCGGCACTCACATGCGCAAAGCTGCGCGCTGCATGCCTATGTCCTGATGACAAATCATGTGCATTTGCTGCTGTCCGCAGATAGTGTTTTGGCTGTCTCGCGCATGATGAAGGCGCTAGGGCAAGAGTACGCACATTACATCAACTGGCGGCGCCATCGTAGCGGCCCGTTGTGGGACGGGCGCTACAAGTCCTGTGTTGTGCAGGATGTGAGCTACTTGTTGATATGCCAGCGCTACATCGAACTCAATCCCGTGCGGGCCGGCATGGTACGTTATTCGGGGCATTACCGATGGTCCAGCTATCGTTGCAATGCAGAGGGGCGCGAGGATGCATTGGTATGTCCACATTCACTCTACTTGAGCATGGGCAAAAACAAAGGCGAGCGGCAGCAGGCCTATACTGCGTTATTTCATGCTGATGAGGAAACGGCGCTTCAGGTATTGCGTGCCGCCAGCCGTGGCAATGCGGTCGTTGGAAGTGCCAAATTTGTGAGGGAACTGCAAACCCGCAAAGCATGAGGGCCGGGGTCGGACCCTGAGGGTCCGACCCCAGTCTTCGCTTTGGGTTTTAGTTACGCTCGCGCAGGATGCGGTTCACGCCGGCCACTCTGCGCACATTGCGCAGCAGAGCGGCCAGGTGGACCCTGTCCTTGACTTGCACGGTGAAGCGCAGCTGGTCGAGGACGTTGTCCTTGTCTTCGTCCATGCCGACATAGATGATGTTGGCGTCGGATTCGCCGATTTCGGCGGCCACGCGTGCCAGGATGCCCCGCTCGCTGTTGATCAGCACCTTGATGCGGCAGTCGAAGCGGCGGTTCAGTTCGGTTCCCCAGCGCACGGCGATCCAGCGGTCCGGTTCCTTGGCGCGCTGGCGTTTCGCTTGCGAGCAGTCGCTCGTGTGCACGAGCAAGCCCTGGTCGCGGCGCAGCTGGCCGATGATCTGGTCGCCCGGAATCGGCAAACAGCATGGCGCCAGTTGCACGGAGACGCCTTCGCTGCCGCAGATGGTGACAGGGTCGAGCTCGCTGCCGCTGTTGTGTTCCACGGGCATGCTGGCCGCTTCGCCGCCGATCAAGCCGAAGATATGGCGCGCCACCAGGGTGGCCATGCGCTTGCCGATGCCGATGTCCGCGTACAGCTCGTCCATGGAATTGGCGCTCGATTCGTTGAGCAGGCGTTCGACCAGTGGCGCTTGCAGGTCGGCGTCGATGTTCAGGGTGTGCAGCGCCTGCGACAGCAGTTGCTGGCCCAGGGCGATCGATTCGGGCAGGTTGATCGTGCGCAAATGGTGGCGGATGGCCGAACGGGCCTTGCCGGTGCGCACGAACGACAGCCACGTCGGGCTGGGGCGCGACGAAGAATCGGTGATGATTTCCACGATGTCGCCATTGTGCAGCTCGGTGCGCAGGGGCGAGGTTTCGTTGTTGATCTTGACGGCCACGGTCTGGTCGCCGATGCCCGTGTGGATCGAGTAGGCGAAGTCGATCGCCGTGGCGCCGCGCGGCAGGGCGATGATCTTCGACTTCGGCGTAAACACGTAGACGGAATCGGGAAACAGGTCGACCTTGACGTGCTCGAGGAATTCGGCCGAGTCGCCCGTCTGCTGCTGGATGTCGAGCAGGGATTGCAGCCACGCATGCGTGCGCTGCTGCAGGTCGGACGGGTTCGATTCGCCGCTCTTGTAGAGCCAGTGCGCCGCCACGCCCGATTCGGCCGTGCGGTGCATTTCCTGCGTGCGGATCTGGAATTCGACCGGTGTGCCGTACGGGCCGATGACGGTCGTGTGCAGCGACTGGTAGCCGTTCAGCTTGCGGATCGCGATGTAATCCTTGAACTTGCCCGGCATGGGCTTGTACAGGCTGTGCAGGGTGCCCAGGGTCACGTAACAGTCGGCAAAGCTGCCCACCACCACGCGGAAGCCGTACACGTCCAGCACTTGCGAGAACGACAAATGCTTGCTGCGCATCTTTTTATAGATGTCGTACAGGGTCTTTTCGCGGCCCGTGACGTCGGCCTCGAGCTCGGCCATGGACAAGGTGCTTTTCACCGCTTCCATGATCTTGTTGACCACTTCGCGCCGGTTGCCGCGCGCCGCCTTGACGGCTTTCGCCAGGGTACGGTAGCGCATCGGGTACAGGTGCGAGAACGACAGGTCCTGCAGCTCGTGGTAGATGTTGTTCAGGCCGAGGCGGTGCGCGATCGGCACGTACACTTCCATGGTCTCGCTGGCGATGCGGCGCTTTTTCGCCGCCGTCATGAAGTCCAGGGTGCGCATATTGTGCAGGCGGTCGGCCAGTTTGATCAGGATCACGCGCACGTCGGAGGCCATGGCCAGCAGCATCTTGCGGAAGTTTTCCGCCTGCGCTTCGATCTGGCTCTGGAATTCGATCTTTTCCAGTTTCGACAGGCCGTCGACCAGGTGCGCGACCGGTGCGCCGAAGCGCTCGATCAATTCATCTTTCTTGACGTCCTGGTCTTCCATCACGTCATGCAGCAGGGCGGCCATGATGGCTTGCGCGTCGAGCTTCCAGTCGGCGCAGATTTCGGCGACGGCGATCGGATGCGAGATATACGGCTCGCCCGAGCGGCGCATCTGGCCCAGGTGCATTTCGTCGGAGAAGCGGTAGGCTTCCTTGACTTTCTTCAGGTCGGCGGGAGACAGGTATTCGGCCAGCTTGTCGGCCAGATGGCTGACGGAGGCCACGCCGAGGGCGGGCGCTGGCGGTGCTGCGGGGGTGTTGCTGCCGGACGTGCCGGTGCCGGGCGCGGAAGCGCCCTGCGGTTTTGCCGCCTGGCGCGGGGCCAGGGGCGGCAGTGCTGCGGAAGTCGTGTCGGCTGGGGTCAGACTCATAAAACGTCGCGTTGCTTCACAGTGTGAATAAAGGATACGGTAGAACCAGGGGTCAGCACTGTTCCGGCACGCGGGTTCCCAATTACATCGGGACCTTTTTCAGCATTTCGATGCCGACTTTACCGGCAGCGATTTCACGCAGTGCGACAACGGTAGGCTTGTCCTTGGCTTCCACCTTCGGGGTGTGGCCTTGCAACAACTGGCGTGCGCGATAGGTCGCAGCCAGGGTCAGCTGGAAACGGTTAGGGATCTGCTTCAGGCAATCTTCGATTGTGATACGGGCCATAGTAACTCCTAAATTTGTGTGCGTGGTGCTGTGTGAACTGGCGTGCAGAAACGATTATTCTGCGTGCAGGCCCAGCTGGGCGAATAGCGATGCGTTGCGGGCCGCTTGTTGCGCAAACCGGCAACGGGCCGCTCTCACGATCGCGCTCAGTTCGGACAAAGCGACCGTAAACTCTTCATTGATAATAACATACTCGAACTCGGGAGCGTGTGCGATTTCGCCGCCGGCCGCCAGCAGGCGGCGCGTGATCACGTGCGGCTCGTCCTGGCCGCGCTTGTTCAAGCGTTCTTCCAGCGCATCGATCGACGGCGGCAGGATGAAAATGCCGGCCGCGCGGGGGAATTGCTTGCGCACCTGGCGCGCGCCCTGCCAGTCGATTTCCAGCAGGATGTCGGTGCCGGCGGCCATTTGCTGTTCCACCATGATGCGCGAGGTGCCATAGTAATTGCCATGCACTTCCGCCCATTCCAGGAATTCGCCCTGGTCGGCGCGCGCGACAAAGTCTTCCGCCGTCGTGAAATAGTACTCGCGCCCATGCTGCTCGCCCGGACGGGGCGCGCGCGTGGTGGTCGAGATCGACAATTTGATGCCGGGCTCTTGCGCCAGCAATGCATTGACCAGTGTCGATTTGCCGGCGCCCGATGGCGCGGCAACCACGAACAGGCTGCCGGAGAAGGCGGTAGGGTGGCTCATGCGGATCTTTCAATAATCGTGTTGTTGGCGCCGATGCTCGCGCAAGCGGCGCCCAATCCGCTATTTTACCAAGAGGCAAGGCGGCGAGCCAGTCCCAAAGCGGCCGGCATGGAGGATGCCTGGCCAGGCTGGCCCTTATTCCAGGTTCTGCACCTGTTCGCGCATCTGCTCGATCAGCAGCTTCAAGTCCATCGAGGCGTCGGCCAGTTCCTTGACGGACGCCTTGGCGCCCAGGGTATTGGCTTCGCGGTTCAGTTCCTGCATCATGAAGTCGAGGCGCTTGCCCACTTGGCCGCCCTTGGTGAGGATGTGGCGCGTTTCGCCCAGGTGGGCCGACAGGCGCGCCAGTTCTTCCGATACGTCGATGCGGATGCCGTACAAGATCACTTCCTGGCGGATGCGCTCCATGGCGTCCTGGCGCGACAGGGCCGAATTCGAACCCTGGCTGGCCAGGCCCAGCGCGTCCTGCATGCGCTCGATGGCTTTTTGCTGGAAAGCCGCCACCACTTGCGGTATCAATGGCGTGATGCGCTTGACGATGGCTTCCATCGCTTCGATGCGCGACACGAGCACGGCTTCGAGCGCCGCGCCTTCGCGCTTGCGGCTGTCGACGAAAGCGGCCACGGTGCGCTTGGTCAGCGCGCCCACGTCCGCCTGCAAGGATTCCTGTCCCACTTGCGCTTCTTCGATGACGCCAGGCCAGCGCAGCAGTTCGGCCACCGTCATGACGGGCGCGGAGACAAAATGCTGGCCCACTTCGTTTTGCAGGCGCGCCAGTTCGGTCAGCAGGGGCAGGTTCAGCGCCTGCGTGCCGGCCGTCGCGGCCTTGCGGCCAAAGCTCAGGCGTACCTCGACTTTGCCGCGCGTGATGGCGGACATGACGGCGGCGCGCAAATCAGGCTCCAGAGCCCGCAGATCGTCGTTGATCCGGAATTGCAGGTCGAGAAAGCGTGAGTTGACGCTCTTGATTTCAATTGTCAGTGTGCCTGCAGCACCTTCGCTGGTGGCAACCGCGTAGCCTGTCATGCTTGAAATGCTCAAAGGATTCCCCGATTTGGTCTTGTATACAGTCACTTATACACTTAATCAGCCAGCGCAGGCAATACCGCCCGCGCCGCAAAACAGGACCGAAGTGCTCGATGGCCTGGAAATTGCTGAATAGTGTGCGTTTTACGGCATTGTAAAGAAAATTGTGTTTGGCGGGGCAGGATTGTATGGATCATGTGTGCGCCGCCCGCCATTGCGCCTTGCGCTGTTGCATGGCCGCAAATAGACGGGCGCGCGGTGGTAGAATCGCTGCCGCAACCCCAATCACACAGGACATCCCCATGACATTCGAATCCCGCCCGAGCGGCCGCGCCGTCGACGCGCTGCGCGCCATCCGCATCACCCGCCAGTACACCAAGCATGCCGAAGGCTCGGTGCTGATCGAGTGCGGCGACACCAAGGTCATCTGCACGGCCAGCATCGAAGACAAGGTGCCGGGCTTCCTGAAGGGCAAGGGCCAGGGCTGGTTGACGGCCGAGTACGGCATGCTGCCTCGCTCGACGCACACGCGCATGGACCGCGAAGCGGCGCGCGGCAAGCAGTCGGGCCGCACGCAGGAAATCCAGCGCCTGATCGGCCGATCGCTGCGCGCCGCCTTCGATCTGCAGGCATTCGGCGAACGCACTCTGCACCTCGATTGCGACGTGATCCAGGCCGACGGCGGCACGCGCACGGCCTCGATCACGGGCGCCATGGTGGCCGCGTATGACGCGTTTACCCAGCTGCAGGCGCGCGGCGCGATCGCCGCCATCCCAGTGAAAAGCTTTGTCGCCGCCATCTCGGTGGGCGTCTACCAGGGCATGCCGGTGCTGGACCTCGACTACGTGGAAGACTCGGGCTGCGACACGGACATGAACGTGGTGATGACGGAAGCGGGCCACTTCATCGAAGTGCAGGGTACGGCAGAAGGCGCCGCATTCGACCGAGCCGGCATGGACCGCTTGCTGGACCTGGCGCAGGGCGGCATCGCCGATCTGATCGCCATGCAGAAGCAAGCCCTCGGCATTTAATCTTTACACAGATTTACACATCGCCGCCCGCCGCGCCGGGCAACAAGCCCGTTTTTGCCGCCGTTGAGCGCGGCGGTGGGCCAAGGTGAGGGGAGCGCAAAAGGTTTACAATGTCGGCACTTCAACCGGACTACTGACATGACCCAACGCCTCATCCTCGCCTCCAACAACGCCGGCAAGCTCAAGGAATTCAACGAGCTGCTTTCGACCATCGGTTTTTCCGTCCACGCCCAGGGCGAGTATGACGTGCCGGAAAGCGACGAGCCGTTCCACACCTTCGTTGAAAACGCTCTGCAGAAGGCACGCCACGCGTCGCGCCTGACGGGTTTGCCGGCGCTGGCCGACGATTCCGGCGTGTGCGTCAATGCGCTCGGCGGCGCGCCGGGCGTGTACTCGGCGCGCTATGCGGGCGAGCCGAAATCGGACGCCGCCAACAGCGCCAAGCTGATCGCCGACCTCGAGGCGCATGCCGACAAATCCGCGTACTACTACTGCGTGCTGGTGTACGTGCGCCATGCGGACGACCCGCAGCCCGTGATCGCCGACGGCCACTGGAATGGCGAGATGATCGCCACGCCGCGCGGTAACGGCGGCTTCGGCTACGATCCGCATTTCTTCCTTCCCGCGCTGGGCAAGTGTGCGGCCGAACTGACGTCCGATGAAAAGAACGCGCTGTCGCACCGTGGCCAGGCCCTGCGCGCGCTGGTGGAAAAGCTGCGATGATCCCGATCAAACTGGTGGGCGCCGTTGCCAAGTCGGCAGCCAAGCCCGGCGCCGCTCCCGCGCCGCAGGAAGGCATTTCCGGCGCGGCCGGGGCGGCTCTGAAATACCTGCAGCCGGGCGCGCTGAACCTGACGGCCCTGCCGCCGCTGTCGCTGTACATCCATTTCCCGTGGTGCGTGAAAAAATGCCCGTATTGCGACTTCAATTCGCACGAGGTGCGCGGCGACTTGCCGGAAGCCGAATACCTGGCGGCCCTGCGGCTGGACCTGGAAATGGCGCTGCCGCTGATCTGGGGCCGCAAGATCCACACGATTTTCATCGGCGGCGGCACGCCCAGCCTGATGTCGGCGGCGGGCCTGGACCGGCTGATGTCGGATGTGCGCACCCTGCTGCCACTGGAGCCCGATTGCGAAATTACCATGGAAGCCAATCCGGGCACCTTCGAAGCGGAAAAATTCAAGTCCTACCGGGCCAGCGGCATCAACCGTTTGTCGATCGGCATCCAGAGCTTCAATGGCCGCCATTTGCAGGCGCTGGGCCGCATCCACGACGACAATGAAGCGCGCCGCGCGGTGGAGATCGCGCACGCCAATTTCGACAATTTCAATCTCGACCTGATGTACGCGCTGCCCACGCAGACGCTGGACGAGGCGCGGCAGGACCTGGAAACGGCGCTGTCGTTCGCGCCGCCGCACCTGTCGCTGTACCACCTGACGCTGGAGCCGAACACCCTGTTCGCCAAGTATCCGCCCGTGCTGCCGGACGACGACGAGAGCGCCGACATTGCCGACATGGTGGCCGCGCGCGCGGCGCAGGCGGGCTACGGCCGCTATGAAGTGTCGGCCTATGCGCAGCCGGGCCGCCAGGCAAAGCACAACCGCAATTACTGGGAATTCGGCGATTATCTCGGCATCGGCGCTGGCGCGCATTCGAAGATATCGTTCCCGCACCGCGTGCTGCGCCAGGCCCGCTACAAGCAGCCGCGCGCCTACATGGATGCGGTACTGGCCGGCAACCCGGTGCAGGAAGAGCGCGAACTGGCGCGCGAGGAAATGGGTTTTGAATTCATGCTCAATACCCTGCGCCTGACGCAGGGCTTTTCGCCGAACCTGTTCGCCGAGCGCACGGGCCTGGCCCTCAACGCCATCGAGCAGCCGCTCAATGCGGCCGAAGCGAAAGGCTTGCTGTACCGCGACCACCAGGTCATCCGCCCGACGGAACGGGGATTGTGCTTCCTGAACGACCTGCAGCAGATGTTCCTGGAAGATTAATGCGTGGTGACGGCGCGCAGGCGCTGCAGCTTGGCCGCATAGAGCGTGTGGTCGCTGCGCGTGGTGCTGCTGCTCATCGCCAGTTCCAGCTGCTTGCCGGCCTGCTCCAGCTGGCCCAGGCGCGCATAGGCTTGCGCCAGCCAGAAGTGGAACTCGTGGTAGTACGGGTCGCGCGCGATTTCACGTGAAAACAGCTGTATCGCCCGCACGTAATCGTTTTGCTGCATGGCCGCCTTGCCCAGGTTGAAGTAGTGGAAAGGCGGCTGCGGCTGCAGCGCCAGCAGGCGCCGGCGCAGCGGCAGCGCTTCATTCTGCAGGCCGGACGCTTCCAGCGCCTGCGCCAGGTTCGACAGCAGCACCGTGTTGTCCGGCGCGCGCGTCAGCGCATGGGCGAACGTGCGCCGCGCTTGCGCCAGGTTGCCATGGCGGAACTGGACCACGCCCAGGGTGTTGTAGGCGCCGGTGAACGAGGGGTCCTGCAGCAGCGCTGCCCGGGCCCACCAATACGCCTGGTCCAGCTGGCCTTCGCTCATGCTTTCGGCGGCTCGGTTGTTCATGTACATGGCGAGCACGGTTGCTTCGTCGAGTTCCCGCGTGCGGTAGCTGCCCATCTCCGCGGACGGCAGGAAATCGATCACCATCATGCCCTTGGCATCGTACCTGCCGGATTTGTCGTCCAGCCGCTGGCCCAGTACGAGGTTGACGTGGCCGGCGACAAAATACATGTCGCCGCTGCGGCTCCAGCTTTCTTCACCGAGCACCTCCTGGTAGCGCACCTGCAAGCCCATTTCATGCGCCAGCGCCGCCGTCATGATCACCAGCGACAGGCAGTTGCCCTGGCGCGCCGCGAACGTTTCGCGCGCATTGCGGGTCATGGCCGCATCGTATTCGAGTTTCAGCCTGCTCTTGTCGTACAGGGCGTCATACAGGGCCGCGCGGTCGTTCTTGTTGCGCGCCTCGCGCCGCACTTGTGTGCGCACATACTGGCGCATGGGCTCGTCGATGGCAAAGACCTGGCTGGCGTCGATGGCGGCGGTCGGGGCGAAATCGCTGTCGTTGAAGATGGGGGGCAGGCTGGCAGGCGGTGCGACGCTGCAGGCCGCCAAAACACAGCAGAGCAGGGCGGCGCCCAGGTGCTTGAAGCAAGGGGCGGAAACAAGATAGGGGCGCATGGTCTCTCCCTGGAGGCGCCGGCTGTCTCATGTCGCGGTGGCGCGCCAGTCCCACCTGAAATCAGTATCGGCGCGCCTGGCGCCGCTGTCAAATAGTTTCAAGCGCCTTGCCGCCGCCGGCACGGCGCTTGAAACTGTGCTTGAAAACCGGGCTTGAACCCCCGGGCTTAAAATTCTTCCCAGTCGTCGCCGGCGATGTGCGATGGCGTTTTGTGCGCCGCCGCACCGGCCGCCTTGGGTGCTGCCGGCTTGCCGGCCGTGGCCTGGGACTGGCGTGGCGCGAGTTTTTGCGTGCTGGCAATGGCGACCTTGGCTGGCCGCGCGGCGCGCACGGGCGCCGCCGCGACGACGTGTTCGAGCTGGAAGCCGGCCGCCACTTGCGCCAGGCGCGCGGCCTGGTCCTGCATGCTTTCGGCCGCGGCGGCCGCTTCTTCCACCAGGGCCGCATTTTGCTGCGTTACCTGGTCCATCTGCGCGATGGCCTGGTTGACCTGGTCGATGCCCAGGCTTTGTTCGGCACTGGCGGCGGTGATCTCGGCCATGATGTCGGTGACCCTGCGCACGCTGTCGACCACTTCACCCATGGTGCTGCCCGCCTGCTGCACCAGCCGCGTGCCATTGTTGACCTGTTCCACCGAGTCGCCGATCAGGGTCTTGATTTCGCGCGCCGCCGCGGCCGAGCGCTGCGCCAGGCTGCGCACTTCCGTGGCGACGACGGCAAAGCCGCGTCCCTGCTCGCCGGCGCGCGCCGCTTCGACGGCCGCGTTCAAGGCCAGGATATTCGTCTGGAAGGCGATGCCGTCGATGACGCCGATGATGTCGACGATTTTCGTCGATGCCGTATCGATGGCGCCCATGGTGTCGACCACCTGGCTGACGATGCTGCCGCCCCGTTCGGCCACGCCGGACGCGGCCACCGCCATCTGGTTGGCCTGGCGCGCATTGTCCGCATTCTGCTTGACGGTGCTGGTCAGTTCTTCCATCGACGACGCCGTCTCTTCCAGCGAGCTGGCCTGCTGCTCCGTGCGCGCCGACAAATCCTGGTTGCCGGCGGCGATTTCGCCCGACGCCGTGGCAATCGCGTTGGTGCCCGTCTGCACTTCCGACACCACCTTGCGCAGCGCCTCGTTCATGCCGTGCAGAGCGCGCATCAGGTCGCCGATTTCATCGCTGGCCGCCTTGCCGAAATGCGTGCGCAAGTCGCCGTCGGCCACCGTTTCGGCCACTTTCACGGCGGCCTTCAACGGCTGCGTGATCGAGCGCGTGATCAGCCAGGCGCAGACGCTGCCCAGCGCCACCACCAGCACGCACAAGGTCAGCAGCAGGGTGAAGCTGCGCCCGTTGGCTGCCTCGATCGCGTGCGCCGTGGCGTCGATGGCCTGGCGCTGCTGCGACAGCAGGGCCTTGACGTTGTTCTGGTATTTGGCGGCGGCCGGCGCGAAGCTGTCGCGGTAGGTGCTTTCCGCCTGCGCCGCGTCGCCGGCCTTGCGCGCATTCATCACCAGGGTCTTGGCATCCTGGTACTTGACGCGCTCGGCGATGGACGATTTGAAGATGGCTTTTTCTTCGTCGCTGTCGAGCAGCGCCTCGATTTTCTTCAGCAGTTCGCTGCCCTGTTTGGTGCTGTCGGCGATGGTGTCGGCAAACACGCTGGACAGGGTTTCATCCGTGCTTTTGGCGATCATCGAGGTGCGCGCGATGGCCGAATAGATCAGCACGTACCAGTCCGATACGAGGCGTTCCTTGGCCAGCGGTTTTTCCATCATTTGCCGCGTCGCTTCGGCATTCACGTGGGCGCTGTACAGCGCGTACGAGGTGGAGATCACGGACAGCAGCAGCACCAGCGCGAAGCCTGCAGCCAGGCGCGTGCCGATACGAAGGTGGGAGAGGGCGTGCATGGTTGGAGCTCCTGTCGCAAGGGGATTTAATTGCCTGTGCGACATAGTATGCACTGAGAAGTGACCAAGAGGCGAGCGAAACGCGCGCTTGTTTTGGCGTCTGTTGCAGCCACGCCCGTGCTACAGATCGCCCGCCTGGCGCAAGTCCGGCTGCTCGGCCCAGCGGGCGAAGGCGGCCGCCATGCGCTCGCTTTCCGCGATGGCGCGGCGCCAGTCGCGCATGCGCGCCGCGTGGTCTTGCCCGTAATGGGGGAAGTCGCGCCGGTCCGGCAGTTTTCCATTGGGCAGGCTGGCCACGAAGGCGGGCGACGGCGAGACGAGGATCATGTTGTCGAGTGCGCTATCGCCGCTGCGCGCGCGGCGCCAGGGCATGGCCTTGTCCAGCCAGCCCGGTACGATATGGTCGGCAAAATGCGGATACAGCACGAGGTCCGGTTCGCGCTGGTAGGGCAGGTGCAAATGGTAGTCGACCAGGCCGCCGTCCCAGTAGCGCCCGGGTGGCGCGCCGGCGATGTCCGTGACCGCATCGAGCACCAGCGGAATCGAGCCGGAGGCCAGCAGCGCGTCGCGCAGGTTGTCTTGCGCCAGCGGCACGAAGTGGGAATGAAAGGCGTCGAAGCGCGAACGCAGCCAGCTGGCGCCGTCAGGTCCGGCATGGAACACGGTGCGCTCCAGCGAGGCGGCCAGGCGCGCGCGCGCCACGGCGTTGCCGGCGGCCGCCATCAGGAAGCCGCGCCGGTCGCGCCATTTGCCCGGCTGTGCCAGCGCGCCGATGCCGCGTACGGCCAGCACCGACAGGCTATGGCGTTCGTGCCGCAGCAGCTGCGCATCCTGGCCATCGAGGACGGCGTCGAGCAGGGCGCGGCAGGTGCGGCTGACGTGCGCCGCCTCGGGTTTGTCGGGATAGCGCTGGCCCACGTATTCGCGCACCAGGCGGCGCTGCGCGGCGACAGGGTCGGGGAACACGGCGGCGGCCATGCGCCAGGCGCCGATCGAGGCGCCGACGAACTGGCGCGGACGCGGCGCTTGCGGCAGGAAGTGGCCGAACAGCCAGCAATCGAGCTGGTGCAGGATCAAGCCTTTCGGCCCGCCTGCGGCGGCAGGAACGATGGCGATATCGCTGGCGCGCACCCCGTTTTCGGCGATGCGCGCCCGGGCGCGGCGGCCCAGGCGGATAGTGATCGGTGATTGCATGAGTAGTCGTTGGCGGCCTGTAGCCAGGTATTTTACCGCCAGCGTGGCGCCACGACACAGTCGCGCTCGTTATAGTCCCATTGTTGGTATTAATAAATTTCTTTAAGGCAACTATTCTCTTGAGAAATGTTGCATAATATTGGACGTTGAATTTTTGGCATGTGCCAAGGATTCCTTATGTCTTGCTTTTTTTATTGGAATCGTATGCAACTGAATCACGCTTTTGTTCTGACCCTGATCGCCGCTTCGCTTGCCGCTTGCGGTGGTGGCGGTTCTTCTTCCCCATCCGACACGTCGGTTGCCGTGAATACGGCCAAGCCTGCCGATCCGGTGGCGCCCGTCGTTCCTGTCGTTCCTGTCGTTCCCACGGTGCCAGCGGCCACCGGCGAAAACACGGGTAGCGTCAGCGCCCGTTTCGTCAATGGCGACAATAGCCGCTTCATCTTTACGGCTATCGGCTTGCAGAGCAGTGGCAAGGCCAGCCTGCTGGTCCAGGATACCTCCGGCGCCTTGAGCAATATCGGCAGCATCGTACTGACGGGCAACCCGTCCGTGACGCGCGAAATCAGCGGCGACGCGGCTTTTGCACAGGGACGCTGGTTCAAGGGCTCGTTCAGCAACAGTACTGGTGCCACGACGTTGACCGGTAACAATGCCAGCGCGCATTACGTCGCCTACAACGTGCTCGCCGCATTGCCAGCGACCGGTACGTTCACCTGCGATGCCGGCACGTTCACGGCGCCAAGCTATACGGGCGGTACGAACATCTCGTCGAGCGGCTACTTCGGCACTGCCAGCGGCACTGCCAGCATGTCCTTCGATGCCTCCGGCGCCAAAATAGCGCTGGCCATCGACGCCAGCGCTGGCGGCAGCACGGGCAAAGTATCGGCTTCGACGACCATCGCTTCGCCAGGTTCCAGCAGCATCACCGGCGGCTACCTGTCGAACGGCACGGGCGCGCAGCTGATGCTGGGCGACGGCGGCGCCGGCCGCTATCTGCTGATCGCCGCCTACAAGGCGCAGCTGGCGAATGGCGCCAATTACCAGGGCGTGGCCACGTTCCGCTGCTCCTGATCGCACGGGCATGAAAAAAGCGGCGTCCGTGCAATGCACGGCGCCGCTTTTTTTCGTCCGTCGCGATTGCCGCGATTAACGCAGCGCCGCGATCATCTGTTTCAGCTTGCCGGAATCGATGCAGAAGGCGCGGATGCCTTCGGCCAGTTTTTCCGTCGCCATCGCGTCTTCATTCATCATGAAGCGGAAGGCTTCTTCGTTCAGCGACATTTGCACGATGTTGGTCGATGGCGCCGCTTCGGCGCTCAGCTTGCGTTCCACCGGCGCATCGCTGTCGGCCAGTTTTTGCAGCAGGTCGGGGCTGATGGTGAGCAGGTCGCAGCCGGCCAGTTCGAGGATTTGCGACGTGTTGCGGAAGCTCGCGCCCATCACCTCGGTCTTGTAGCCGAACTTGCGATAGTAGTTGTAGATGCGGCGGACCGATTGCACGCCCGGATCTTCCGCGCCCATGTAGTCGATACCCGTCGATTTCTTGTACCAGTCGTAGATGCGGCCGACGAACGGCGAAATGAGCTGGGCGCCCGCTTCGGCGCAGGCAATCGCCTGGGCCAGCGAGAACAGCAGGGTCATGTTGCAGCGGATGCCTTCCTTTTCCAGGATGGCGGCGGCGCGGATGCCTTCCCAGGTGGAGGCGATCTTGATCAGCACGCGTTCGCGCGGGATGCCCGCGTTCGAATACAGGGCGATCAGGTCGCGCCCCTTGGCGACCGTGCCTTCCGTGTCGAACGACAGGCGCGCATCGACTTCGGTGGAGACGCGGCCGGGGATGGTTTGCAGGATTTCCACGCCAAAGGCGATCAGCAGGCGGTCGATGATTTCGGCGGTCGAGGCGTTCGGATGGTCGCGCACGGCCTTTTCCAGCAGCGGCTTGTATTCATCCTTTTGCACGGCCTTCAGGATCAGCGACGGATTCGTCGTCGCATCGCGCGGCGTGTATGCCTGGATCGATTGGAAGTCGCCGGTGTCGGCCACCACGGTAGTAAATTGCTTCAGTTGTTCGAGTTGGTTCATGGCTGCACGGGAAAGAGTGAATGGGCTTGCCGGGCTATTGTACCGAATTCACTGCCTGAAGCATCGACTATTGGCTTGCCCGCGCACTACTTACTCAATTGAATCTTGCTTTTTTGAGAACTCGCGCATAATTGCCTGGACTTGTTTATTTTGTACATTGTTTTAATAAGCAATGTGCGATGCCACTCTCCAGATGAAGAGCATCTTTTGACACAAGATATCGTTAGCGCGGTAGCCGCCTTCAACGGCGCGACACGCCTGTATGCATTGTCCATCGGCGACGATGGACAGGACAGCGGCTTGCTGGTCGAAGCCTTTGCCGCCGACGAACGGCTGCAGGAGGTTGGCGCGCGCGACATCATCGCCTTGTCCACCAGCGCCCATGTGGCGCTGGCGTCGCTGCTGGGCCAGCCGGCCAGCCTGCACGTCAGCCTGGCGGACGGCACGCGCACTCTATTTTCCGGCTACATCAGCGCCGCCGCCACGCTCGGCAGCAATGGCGGACTGGCGCGCTACCGGCTGCGCATCACCCCATGGCTGTGGCTGCTGACCCAGGCGCGTAACAGCCGCGTCTGGCAAGACCGGAGCGTGAGCGCCATCGTCGACGAGGTCTTGCAGGCGTATGCGCCGTACGCGCTGTGGCGCTGGAGCGACGAGGTGGCGTCATTCATGCAGGAAGCGGGCGAGCGCAGCTATTGCTGCCAGTACCGCGAATCGGACTACGATTTCGTGCGCCGCCTGCTGACGGAAGAGGGGTTGGCCTGGCGGTTTGACGGTCAGACCATGATCGTCTTTGCCGACAGCAGTCAGGTGTGCGCCACGCCCGAGGACGCCAGCAGCGCGCAAGGCGGCGGCTTGCGCTTTCATGGCGCGCGCGTCGGCGAACCGGGCGACAGCGTGCAGGCCTTGAGCGCGCGGCGCAGCCTGCAGGTGGGCCTGAGCAGCGTGCTCAGCTATGACTACAAGGCGAAAAAGGCCGTGGCCGCCAGCGTGCCGACCAACACTGCGCTCGGCGGCAAGAATGCGCCGGTGCTGGAAAGCTACGATACGCCGGGCCAGTACTGGTACGCCAGCGCCGCCCAGGCGCAACGCTACGCGCAATTGCAGATGCAGGCGCATGAAGCGCGCGCCCAGCTATGGCAGGCGCGCTCGACCGTGCGCACCCTGCGCGCCGGCACGCGTTTTACCCTGACGCAGGGACCATTGCCGCCCGCCGATGGCGCCGCACCCGAGTATGTCGTGCTGCGCGTGGCCAGCATCGGCGTCAACAACCTGCCGGCGCCGGCACTGGAGGGATTGGCGGAACTGTTCGGCCCGATACCGGAATTGCTGGAGGAAACCGTGGCGCAGTGGGGCGACGGTTTTCCCGATGTCGCCGCCGCGATCACCCAGGCGCAAGCCAGCGGTTACGCCAACTGCATCGAGATGATCACAGCAAGCACGCCGTGGCGTCCGCTGCAGGATGGCAACGATGCGCGCCAGCATGCCACGCCGACGGCCCTGGGCAGCCAGAGCGCCATCGTCGTGGGCGCCGATGGCCAGGACGCGGCTAGCGGCGCCGATGAAATCTATTGCGACAGGCTGGGCCGGGTGCGCATCCGCTTTCACTGGCAACAGGAAACGGCCGCGACCTGCTGGGTGCGCGTGGCGCAGCGCGCGGCCGGCGGCGGCATGGGCAGCCAGTTCCTGCCGCGCATCGGCCAGGAAGTGCTGGTGCAATTTTTGGAAAACGATATCGACCGGCCCGTCATCATCGGCGCGCTGTACAACGGCCAGGGCGAGGGCGGTACCAAACCGACCCCGGGCGGCATCGGTGGCGAGCCTGGCGACGCCGGCGTGTTCCAGCCGGCCCACGATCACGCGGTAGCGGGTCAGGGCAATCTGGCGGGCGGCAACAATCCGCTTTGGCACGGGGCATCCGCCGCTAGCGCCGGCCATCGCAATGCCAGCGCGCAGTGGGGCATCCGCAGCAAGGAGTTCGGCAAGGCGGGCGGCCTGGCCGGTTATAACCAGCTGCTGTTCGACGACACGGACAGCCAGGGCCGGGTACAGCTGAAAAGCAGCCATGCGGCCAGCGAACTCACTCTTGGCCACTTGATCCACGGCGCCGACAATTACCGGGGCAGCCTGCGCGGCGCCGGCGCCGAGCTGCGCACCGATGCGTATGGCGCGGTGCGGGCGGGCGCCGGGCTCCTGATTTCCAGCTACCTCGTCAACCACGACGCGCGGGCACGCGACCCGGCCGGCGACAATGCGCCCGGCATGGCGCTGCTCAAGCAGGCGGCCAAGCTGGGCGAGACTTTCAGCGAGGCGGCCGTCACGCATCAGGGGGTGGCCTATGCGGCGCACTTGGGGGCGACGGCGCCCGGCAGCAGTGCGCTCGATGCCAAGGCCGCGCCGTTGCCGGCATTCTTGACCAGTGCCTCGGGCATGCTGAGCCGCGACAGCGTGGCGGCCGCCAGGAGCGACGCGGCCGGCAAGCCCGTCGCGCCAGCCGAAGACAAGCTGCCGCACAGCAGCGACGCCATCATCGCGGTGGCGGCCAAGGCGGGCCTGGGCGTGGTGGCCGGCCAGGATATGCAATTGTCGAATGGCGAAACGGCAACATTGATGAGTGGGCTCGATACACAGTTCGCCAGCGGCGGCCAATGGCGATTGCACACGGGCCAGGCGATCGGCATGCTGGGCGGCGTCGTCAAGCCGGGCGAAGGCGAGCTGGGCGTCCAACTGGTGGCGGCCAGCCAGCCCATCGAAGTGCAGGCCCAGTCCGACGAGATCAAGGTGCAGGCGCGCGAAGAGGTCAATGTCACCAGCGCCAACGCGCACATCGACTGGGCGGCGGCGAAAAGCATCCGCCTGTCGACGGCGGGCGGCGCCAACATCACGATCGAGGGCGGCAACATCACGATCCAGTGCCCGGGCAAGATCACCGTGTTTGCCGGGAAGAAAAGTTTTATCGGGCCGGTACGGCTCGCTTATCCATTGCCGGCGCTGCCTGCCAGCGTCTGCAAAGCGTGTCTGCTGGCAGCGTTGCGTAGCGGCAGCCCGTTTGTCGCGCCCACGGCAGCCTAGAAAAGGAGCCATGATGTACTTTGCCATCGATCTTCCCGACCCGGAAGTTCCAGCACTGATCGCGCAGCAACTGCAGGCCTTGCGTGCGGACGCGGTAGTGGCGAACGGCGGCCGGCCCCTGCATCTGCTGGCGCTGCTCGACGGCGCCTGCGACGAGGAATTTTTCACCAAGCGCTACCCGAGTCGCTTGCGGCGTCAGTCGCTGTATGCGTATACCTCGCTGCAAAACTTCAAGAGCGCCGCACCGCATCTAATGGCGGCACCATCGGCAAGCAGCGAGCAGGCCGAGTGGCTGCAGCGCCTGTTTTCGCTGTGCGCAGGCAAGCCCATGCTCAGCATCATCGCCAGCACGCTCAATATCGACCAGCTGGAGCAGCATCTGCGCCCCTATTTGATTGCCATCACGCCAGACACCGTCGAATGGCCCGTGCGCTGGGCCGATACGCGCATATTGCCGGCCTTGCTGACGGCTTTGACCCCAACGCAGTCTGCGCATTTGCTGAGTCCCATCTACCGCTGGTGGTCACTGCGGCGCGATGGCTCGCTGATCAGTTGGCAGGGCGAGGCGCAGACCAGTCCCGTCCCTGCGGAGTTTGATAAATTTCCCCTCGGCGACACGGCCTTTGCCGCCCTGGTGGATATCGCCGAGGCCGACGCCATCCTTGCCAATCTGCATGATGTGCAGCCGGACCTGTTTCATTCCGGCACCCCGGCCGAGTGCCACGCGCGCGTGGTGCGTCATTTGCTTGTGGCAAACGCCAGCGGCATCGAGGCGGCAGGCCAGCGTCAGCATTTCAGCGCCCTGGCCTTGATGCTGGCCGATGATTTTACCTTGCATCCTGCGATGGCCAGCCTGTTGCGGCGCACGCGCCAGGGGGCGAATTATCTGTCCGAGCTCGACACGCTGCCCGACGATTTCTGGCAGGCGCGCTCTGCTGCCTAGCTTTGCTCCCTCAACTGCTTACTTTTATAAAAGGAAAATCATGAAATGGATTATGTATCTTGGCATCGCCTTGTTGCTGAGCGGTTGTGCGGTCAAGGCCAGGCAGATTGAAGAAGCCGGCCCAAGTCCTACCGCGACGGCGCAGGTGGGTATTGTCAACCATACGGGGAAGTATATTTATTCCGCATCGGTGGATGGAGCGGGAGGGGCCAATATGGCCAGATGGGGGGCGGGCGGGGCAAATATTTGCTGTACATCGATTCCCCGCGTATGGCATCCAGGAATGAATGTCTTGGTGCGGTGGAATATGCCTGAAGGGCACACTGATGTCATTAAGGAAAAAATGGTCGAAATTGAAAAATATGATAGGCCAGGAGATATTTATATGCACTTTTTTGAGAATGATGAGGTGAGAGTTGTTGTGTCGAATGATGCAGGATATGGAAAAGATCATCCGATTCAACACATGGCTAATCCATCGACTAAAAAATGAATCCTTAAGATTAAAGCACCACCTTTCAAGGCTACGATCCCTGTCGATGTTTTCTTAAAGCCAGACGTGCGTGATCAGCCAAAAAAATGCTCAAGGTACATGTGATGTGGCTTCAGACGCACTGTGTAACATAGCTGGCCAGCCAGTTGCGGCGGACGCGCCAGGGTGCGAATTACCTGTCCGAGCTCGACACGTTGCCCGACGATTTCTGGCAGGCGCGCTCTGCTGCCTAGCCTTGTTTCTTCAACTGCTAACTTTTATAAAAGGAAAATCATGAAATGGATTATGTATCTTGGCACTGTCTTGCTGCTGAGCGGCTGCGCCTTAAAGACCCGGCAGGTCGAGCCAGCTGGCCCAAGTCCTACCGCGACGGCGCAGGTGGGTATTGTCAACCATACGGGGAAGTATATTTATTCTGCATCGGTGGATGGGGCAGGAGGGGCCAATATGGCCAGATGGGGAGCGGGGGGAGCTGATGTTTGTTGTGCTTCTATTCCGCGGGTATGGTATCCGGGAATGAAAGTCTTGGTGCGTTGGAATATGCCTGAAGGGCGTACCGACGTTATTAAAGAAAAAATGGTGGAAGTGGAAAAATACGATGAGCCTGGGGATATCTATATGCATTTCTTCCCCAATGATGAGGTGAGAGTTGTCGTGTCAAATGCCGGAGGGGGGGCAAAAACTCATCCTATTCTTCACTCCGGCAAACCTGCCAATATTCCTTGATATTATGATCAGTGAAACTCCCAATTCAGCGCCGTTTCCCGTCGATTTTTTTCTAAAACCGTCGACGAAAGAACAATCCGAAATTGCCAAGGAGGCATGTGCTAAGAAAGATAGCGCGCCGTGCAGTATTCCAGTAAGGGTTGGACTTTTCTTTGATGGAACCAATAATAATCTGGAGCGCGATAGGAATGGGGTTAGAACAGGCGTGCTCGACCCGAAAACAAAGAAGCCTATTCCTATAAGTAATGCTGTGGTCGACGCCAATAGTGCCAGTCATAGCAATGTGGCGCGGCTATTTTCGAGTTTTCCATCGAATAAACGGGGTACGGGATATTTTCGAAATTATATTCCTGGCGTCGGAACTCCATTTGTTGAAATCGGTGAATTGACTGAATCGGATGAGGGGAAAGCTTTTGCCAAAGGAGGGCAGCCGCGCATTATCTGGGGATTGTTGCAGGTTTTAAATGCAATTCATCGAACGGTATATGGAGATGAAATTCCATTATATAAATCAGATAAGGCTGGCGAACTTGCCCGTGCTTATGATAATGCCGTAGGCCACAAAAAGGTGCCGCATCCCTCAACCGGCAGGGAGCGCTTCATGACTCACTCGGACTGGTTCGCTGAGCATATTGAAAAACTAAGGGAGGCGATGGCGGCACGGCCCAAGCCGCATATCCCATCGCTGACCCTGTCCGTGTTCGGTTTTTCGAGGGGCGCCGCCGAGGCGGTGGCGTTCTGTCAGCTGTTTGCCGATTTGCTCAAGCCGGGCGAGAAGGGGCCGGAGTTTGCCGGCATCCTCGCCAGCATCGATTTTCTTGGCGTCTTTGACACGGTGGCAACCGTCGGCAGCTCGGCGTCTGTGGCGCAAACCACGATCGCGCCTGGCGCGATGTTCGATGGCCATTGGGCCTGGGCCAATGAATTGCTCAAACCGTTGCCGTCCTGCGTCATGGCAGGCTTGCATTGTATTGCCACGCATGAGCAGCGCATGAATTTTCCCGTCACGCGCCTGACAGGGAAAATCGAGGAAGTGTATTTCCCTGGCGTGCACTCGGACGTGGGAGGCGGCTATGGTCCGGGCGAGCAGGGAAAGGGACGCGGCGGACAAGCGGCCTTGCTGTCGCAAATCCCGCTCGCGCATATGTTCAAGGAAGCGCGCCTCAAGGGCGTGCCCTTAATACCGTTCAGCGAACTGGAACTTCGCGATCAGGAGGATTTCCAGGTCAGTCAAGAGCTTGCCAAAGCATGGGAAGCATATACCGCCGAGCTTAACAAGCAAGGCGCCTTGCTGAGCAAGCACATGGAGCTGTATTACCGCTGGCGCGCCGTGCGCGTCAAGACCCTGGAAGCCACGGCCAGCTTCAAGGCGGCCAACGCGCAGGAGCGGGAGGATCTGGGTTCCTACAACCGCTTGCTGGCAGGCGATCTGGAAGCGCTGCGCGCGCGCAAAGCCTTCCGTCATGGTGATGAGGGGCAACCGTTCAGCGCCAGGGATATTGCGCGCATCAATCACTGGCAATACTATCGCGCGCAAAATCACACGTCCCTGGATAAATGGGAAGAATTTGCGCTCGATATATTCGATCACCCCAAACCGCTGCCGCCCGAAGTGATGCGTTTTTTTGACGACTATGTACATGATTCCCTGGCCGGCTTTTATATGGCCGGCGAAGTGACGGAATACGACAAGCGCGCCAGGATCGCTTCGTTCGCCAATAAACCGCCTAAGGACGGCTTTTATAAACGCGCGTATGAGTTCAGCCGGAAGACCGAAGCCGCGCAACTGAAACAGAAGAATGGCGAAGCATTGACGCCGGAAGAGGAAGCACTGGTCAAGGAAGCGCAGTACGGCACTCCCTATCCGATCCGTACGGATGCCGACAGCGCTGACATGCGCAGCGGGGTGATCACCACGCAAACCTATACGCGTCGCGAGGGCGGTGGCTATATCCTGCGCCGTGGCTATTACCCGCAAAGCGGCTTCTTCCGGAAAAGCGTGCACGAAAACGAGTTGCAACGCATGCCGACGGCTGGTATCAAGGCGAAAGAAACACCCGAAGAATTCGTGTGGAGCGAAAACTTGATACAAGATATTGCGCAAGCCAAAGCCGATGAAGAGATTTACCTGGCGCAGCAGCGCTACGCAACGCGGGCCGAGGCGCTCGCATAGGACGTAATTTCAGCGTGGCTGGAGCCGAAAGGAAAAATATGAAATGGATTATTTATCTTGGTACTGCTTTGCTGCTGAGCGGCTGCGCGTTCAAGGCCAGGCAGGTTGAGGTAGCCGGCCCAAGTCCTACCGCGACGGCGCAGGTGGGTATTGTCAATCATACGGGGAAGTATATTTATTCCGCATCGGTGGATGGGGCCGGAGGGGCCAATATGGCCAGGTGGGGAGCGGGAGGGGCAGAAATTTGCTGTGCCTCTATCCCGAGAGTGTGGTATCCGGGGATGATGGTTCTAGTGCGGTGGAATATGCCTGAGGGGCATACCCACGTAATCAAAGAAAAGATGGTGGAAGTGGAAAAATACGATAGACCGGGAGATATCTATATGCACTTTTTTCCCAATGACGAAGTGAGAGTTGTTGTGTCAAATGTGGATGGTGATAGTAAAAATCATCCTATTCTTCATTCCGGAAAACCTGCAGATATGCCTTGATGTCTGTCGCGAAAAGGATGAGCGCCAGCGAGGCTGGCGCCGATGGGGGATCAGCCGATGAAGGAGTCGAACTGCATGTCGAATTCCTGCAGCGCTTTCTGCGCATTCTGCATTTTCTTGCGGAACTCCGGTCCCCGTTGCAGGGCCAGGCCCACGGCCAGCACGTCGATCACGACCAAGTAGGCCAGGCGCGCGGAAATTGGGGTGTAGGGGTCGGTGTTGAAGACCAGGTCGATCGGGATCAGCACGGTCGCCAGGTCGGCCAGCGGCGTGCCCGATGGGGCCAGCACGACGACGTCGGCGCCGCCGCGGCGCGCCAGTTTCACGGAGCGCACCAGGGCGGGGCTGTTGCCGCGCTGCGAGATGGCCACCAGGCAGTCGCCGCCGCGCAGCAGGGCTGCGGCGATGCTGTGGATATTCGGATCGCTGTAGGCGACCGTCGGCACGCCCGAGCGGAAGAACTTGTGCTGCGCGTCTGCCGCCACGATGCCGGACGTGCCCTGGCCATAGAATTCGATCTTGCTGGCGCGCGACAGGATGTCGAGCGCGCGCTGGATCGCTTCCGGATTCAGGTTGTTGCGCAGGTCGAGCAGGGTGTTGATCGAGCGGCTGCAGATTTTGTTCACCAGGTCGGCCGCCAGGTCGTCCTGCGCTGGCTGCTCGTTCGCGCCCGGCATGGCCAGGGCCAAGCCCTGCGCCAGCTTCAGCTTGAATTCATGCCAGCCGTCATAGCCCAGGGTGCGACAAAAGCGCACCACGGTCGGTTCCGACACCTGCGCGCTTTTCGCCAGTGCCGTGATGTTCTGGCTGACCGTCTGGTTAGGCTGGTCAAGCACGGCCAGCGCGACCTTTTTCTCCGACTTGGAGAGCGAATCGAGCTGGGTGCGAATGGAATCAAGCAGCATCAGGGTAGTCTTCTGGTAGGTGTTCAGGAGTGTAGGGATAATAGGTAAAGGGCCTGCCCATCTGCGGGCAGGCCCCTGTTTTGCCTGTTAATCCTCGGGTAATGCTTCTTCACGCCACTGCAAGCCATCGCGGCCGATCAGGGCGCTGGCGGCCGCAGGGCCCCAGGTGCCTGCCGTGTACGGAATCGGCGCGCTGTCGTTCTGTTCCCAGTTGTCGAGAATCGGCTCGACCCATTCCCAGGCCGCTTCCAGTTCGTCGCCGCGCATGAACAGGGTCAGCTGGCCGCGCAGGACGTCGAGCAGCAAACGCTCGTAGGCATCCATGCGCGGGGTCTTGAACGATTCGCGGAAATCGAGTTCCAGTTCCGCCGGTTTCAAGCGCATGCCGTCGCCCGGGGTTTTTGCCATCAGGTTCATGCGCAAGCCTTCGTCCGGCTGCAGACGGATCACCAGGCAGTTCGGCTGGAAGCTGGAGGTCGGCTGGTTGAAGATCGAGTGCGGGATCTGCTTGAAGCGCACGACGATCTCGGCCAGGCTGTCGGCCATGCGCTTGCCCGTGCGCAGGTAGAACGGCACGCCGGCCCAGCGCCAGGTGTCGATTTCCGCCTTCAGGGCAACGAAGGTTTCGGTGCGCGAATGTTCCGGCGCATCCGGTTCGTCGCGGTAGCTCGGCACGGTGGCGCCGTCGACGTGGCCCGCGCGGTACTGGCCGCGCACGATGTTTTGCGCCAGGGTGGTGGGCGTGAATTTTTTCAGCGAGCGCAGTACTTGCAGCTTTTCATCGCGCACGGCGTCCGGCGCGATCGAGGTCGGCGGTTCCATGGCGACGATGCACAGCAGTTGCAGCAAGTGGTTTTGCAGCATGTCGCGCAGCGCGCCCGAAGTGTCGTAGTAACCCATGCGGTTGCCCACGCCCAGCTTTTCGGCGATGGTGATCTGCACGTCGGAAATCCATTCGCGGCGCCACAGCGGTTCGAACAGGATATTGCCGAAGCGCAGGGCCAGCAAGTTCTGCACGGTTTCCTTGCCCAGGTAGTGGTCGATACGGTAGATCTGCGATTCCTGGAACACCTTGCCCACTTCGGCGTTGATCTGCTTGGCGCTGGCCAGGTCGCGGCCCAGCGGTTTTTCCAGCACCACGCGCGAATTCGGCGTCACCAGGCCGTTGTCTTCCAAGTTGTCGCAGATCAGCGCGAACAAGTGCGGCGGCGTCGCCAGGTAGTACACGCGCGTCAGGTCGGCATCGCCGCGCAGCGCTTCGACCAGCGGCGCGTACGTGGCCGCATCGCTGGCGTTGAGCGACACATACACGATGCGCGCGCAGAATTTGCTCCAGGTGGCGGCATTCAGGGTGCTGGCCTTGATATGCGGGCGCGAGTTGGTTTCCACCATTTTCAGGAAGGCATCCTGGCCGCTGTCCTGGCGGCCCACACAGATGATGCGCGCCGTCGGCGGCAAATCGTTCGCGACGTCGCGCGCATACATTGCAGGCAACAACTTGCGCATTGCTAAATCGCCGCTGCCGCCAAACAGGACCAGGTCAAAATCGGTAAGTGCCATAAGTGAGTGTCGTCGCAAAAGTAAAAGGGCCGGAGCGGGGAGGAAGCCGACCGGAAGTGCCAGTCTGTCGCTACTATAATCGGTGGTGTAAATTTACTACGTAGAACAGGCAATTGCAAGAAATTTTACTACATTCCGGCCGCTGCCGTCGCCATTTTGCCCGCTATGCATGGCTGCGATGCCGGCATGGCCATTATATGCCGTTCGCTGGCCTGGGTAGGCTATCGCGATTTGCACGCGGCGTTTCAAAGTAACCATGGTTGCCAGGGAAATTTCTAGTTCTCCACGTCATCATTTGCGCTGTAGCAACAGGCAAAGCAAGAAATGCTGTCAGGATCGCCGTTGGCAGCGTAAAGTAGCTTTGGAGAAAGTAAAAAACCGTATAATTCAAGCTCGAATCGATAGCAACTATTGGTTGTAAGAAATTGTACGATACATACTGCACCGCTAGCGCCGGCCATGCCCCGAACCCGCCATCCGACGTCCATGCGACGTGCAGTCCGCATTGTCCGCAGCATCAGGGGCAGGCGACTTAACTTTACAAGACGGCTCAAGGGGACACAATGAATTCAATGCAGCAAGATGTCGATGAACGCACCAGCCTGACAGGCAATAACAAATTCGAACTGTTCCTGTTCAAGCTCGGTACCAGTGATCACTCGACCAGCCGCGAACTGTTCGGCATCAATGTGTTCAAAGTCCGTGAAATCATGGAAATGCCTGCCATCACGGCGGTGGCCGGTTCGCACCCGCACATGTTGGGCGTGGTCAATATCCGTGGCCAGATCGTGCCCGTGATCGACTTGCCGATGGCGGTCGGCTGCAAGAGCAGCGGCTTGAAGATACTGATGGTGACCGAATTTGCCCGCTCGACACAGGCGTTTGCCGTGGAAGAGGTCGATGAAATCGTGCGCCTGGAATGGAACCAGGTGCTGTCGGCCGAATCGAGCGTCGGCGGCGGCCTCGTCACCAGCATTGCCCGCCTCGATGGCGATACGGACAAGACACGCCTGGCGCAAGTGCTGGACGTGGAGCAAATTCTGCGCAACGTGCTGCCGTCGGGCGACCCGGACGTGGACGAGAACAGCATCGGCCCGCAAGTGCGCTTGCCGGCCGGCGCCGTGATCCTTGCGGCCGACGATTCCTCGCTGGCCCGCTCGCTGATCGAAAAGGGCCTCGAAGCGATGGGCGTGCCTTTCATCATGACCAAGACGGGCAAGGAAGCATGGGAACGCCTGCAGGCGATCTCGGCCCAGGCGGCCACGGAAGGCAAGACGGCGAAAGACAAGGTCGCGCTGGTGCTGACGGACCTGGAAATGCCGGAAATGGATGGCTTTACCTTGACGCGCAACATCAAGAACGATGGCCGTTTCTCCAACATCCCCGTGGTGATCCACTCGTCGCTGACGGGCTCGACCAACGAAGACCACGTCAAGGGCGTGGGCGCCGATGGCTATGTGGCCAAGTTCGTGGCGGCTGAATTGGCCGAGACGATACGCAAGGTATTGTCGCGGTAATCCGGCGCGGCCATGGCCAACACGGTTGTCGGATTACGCGGGCCTTCGTCCCGCTAATCCGACCTACGCCGTTGCGCAAGAAAAAGCGCCGGACCCTCGCGGGTGCCGGCGTTTTTTCTTGCTGACAAACGATTACGGCTGGTCCGCCACGCCTCTGGGCACGTGGCAGTCCGGTAGGTCGGATTGGCGCAGCGAAGCTGCGCGTAATCCGACGCCGTCACGGTCAACAATGGTGTCGGATTACGCCTGGTAAGCTGTTTCCGGCTGGCCCGCCACGTCCACGCGCACGGACAGCACGTGGCCCGTCAACGGGTAGTCGGCGATTTCGGCGGCGGAGCGGTTGTGGCTGGCGCTGGTGATGTACAGGGTGCGCAGGTCGGGGCCGCCGAACGTCACCATGGTGGGGCAGCGCACGGGCACGGTGATTTCGCCCAGCAGATGGCCGTCGGGGGCGAAGCGCAAGATCTTGCCGCCTTCAAACATGGCCGACCAGTAATTGCCTTCGCTGTCGACGGCCGCGCCATCGGGGCGCCCGCCGTAATCAAACGCTTTCTTGTCCGTGGAAAAACGCTGGAACGGTTGCGGCGCGGAAATGGCACCCGTGGCTGCATCGAAATCGAAGCGGTCGATGCGGTGCGTGGTGGTATCCGAGTGGTACATGGTGCGCTTGTCCGGGCTGAAGCCCAGGCCGTTCGACACGGTCATGCCGCCCGACCAGACCTTGCGTACTTGTCCCTTGTCCAGCACGAACATCTCTGCCGCATCGGCGCTGCGCGGCTCGAAAATCGTGCCGACCCAGAAACGGCCTGCCGGATCGACCTTGCCGTCGTTGAAGCGCGTGGTGCTCATGTCGAATGGCGCCGGGGCGATTTCCGCCAGACTGCCCGTCTTTGTGTCGAGGTGGGCGAAACCGCTGCGCAAGGCCACGATCAGGCCGCCGCCCGCATTGATGGCCAGCGCCGACGGTTCCGTCGGCATATTCCATTGCTCATGCTTGCCGCTGGCCGGGTGCAAGCGGTGCACGGCGCGGCCATCGATATCGACCCAGTACAGGGCCGCTTCCTTGCCATGCCAGAGCGGGCATTCGCCCACTTGCATGGGCTTGTCGCTCACTACTTTGATTTCGTAAATATTCATAAACCTCAATTAAGTTAGTACGCCGCCTTGGCGGCTTTCGCCAAGGCAATCAAGCCATTGGTCGAGCTGTCGTGGTGGTCGGGACGGGCTTCGCCCGTCAGTTCGGCCTGGATTTTCTTGGCCAGCACCTTGCCCAGTTCCACGCCCCACTGGTCGAAACTGTTGACGTTCCACAAGACGCCCTGCACGAAGGTCTTGTGTTCGTACAGCGCGATCAGGGCGCCCAGAGTGGTCGGGGTCAGCTGGTCCATCAGGATGGTGTTGCTGGGGCGGTTGCCGGGGAAGGTCTTGTGCGGCACCAGCGCTTCGATCTCGCTTTCCGGCAAGCCTTGCGCCTGCAGATCAAGACGCACTTCTTCGCCCGTCTTGCCCGTCATGAAGGCTTCCGACTGGGCGAAGCAGTTCGCCAGCAGGGCATCGTGGTGGCCCGGCAAGTCGTGCGTGGCGCGCAGGGCGGCGATGAAATCGATGGGTGTGATGTCCGTGCCCTGGTGCAGCAGCTGGAAATACGCATGCTGCGCATTTGTTCCGCAATCGCCCCAGATGACGGGGCCGGTCGGCACGCCGACGGGCACGCCATCCTTGGTGACGCGCTTGCCGTTGCTTTCCATGTCCAGCTGTTGCAGATAGGCGGCAAAGCGGCTCAAGTCCTGGTGATACGGCGCGATGGAAACGGAGCCGCAGTCGAGGAACTGGCGGTTCCAGAAACCGACCATGGCCAGCACGACGGGCATGTTCTGTTCCAGGGGCGCCTGGCGGAAATGCTGGTCCATCGCATGCGCGCCGGCGAGGAAATCGCTGAAGTATTCAAAGCCGACGGACAGGGCCACGGCCAGGCCGATCGACGACCAGACGGAATAGCGGCCGCCGACCCAGTCCCAGAACGGGAACATATTGTCTGGCGAAATGCCGAAGTCGACGATGGCTTGCGTATTGGTCGAGACGGCCACAAAATGCTGGGCCAGATCCTTTTCTTCGCCTTCGAGCAGGAACCAGGCGCGCGCAGTGTTGGCGTTGAGCATGGTTTCAGCCGTAACAAAAGTTTTCGAAGCCACGATGAACAGTGTCGTTTCCGGATCGACCTTGGACAAGGTCGCTTCCATGTCGTGACCGTCGACGTTGGAAACAAAGTGCATTTCCAGGCCCGGGTTGGCGTAGGAGCGCAGGGCCAGGCACGCCATTTTCGGGCCCAGGTCCGAGCCGCCGATGCCGATGTTGACGATGTCGCAAATCGGCTTGCCCGTGTAGCCGAGCCAGCTGCCATTGCGCACCTTGTCCGTAAACGCTTTCACGCGCTGCAGCACATCTTGCACGTCGGCATCGATATCCTGGCCATCGACGACCAGCCTGGTGCCGCGTGGCGCGCGCAAAGCCGTATGCAGAACGGCCCGATGTTCGGTAAGATTGATTTTCTCGCCAGTGAACATGGCTTCGCGCTGCGTTTCCACGCCGCGTTCGCGGGCCAGGTCCATCAGCAGGCCCATGGCGGTGGCGTCGACACGGTTCTTCGAGTAATCGAGCAGCAGGCTGGCCGCATCGACGGTCATGCTGGAAAAGCGGGCGGGGTCGGCCGCGAACAGCTGGCGCAGATGCACGTCGCGCAGGCTGGCGCTATGCGCTTGCAGGGACTGGAAACTGGCGGTGGCGGTGATGGCAGGAGTAGGTGCTGGCTGGCGCATGGCGGTCGGCTTGGGTGCTTGTCTCGGTTGAAAGGAGCGCGGCGCGTTCGTCGTGGCGAACAGCGGATCCGGCATTGGTATGAGAATAATACATCAGAAAAACGTAATTTCACTACAGTTTGTGACGCGAAGCGGATTTTGTTGTGCTTTTTTTAGCGATGGCGCCTGCGACATATAAGAGCCATGTTGGCACGTGCCGGTATGCGATATTTGCCGGGTTTGCCTTGATACGCCGCAATCTGTCGCTTATTTGTGTTGCTGGCCCATGCAAGAGCGCTTCTTCTTCACCATTTTGTAGTAAAATTTCACGAAATACTCATTTTTAAGGAAATCCATATGGCGCTGCATCCAGTAGTCGAATCCGTAACAGCGCGCATCATCGCGCGCAGCCGGCCATCGCGCGGCGCCTACCTGGCGCATCTGGATGCGGCCCGCATCCAGGGCGTGCAGCGCGGCGCCCTGTCGTGCACCAACCTGGCGCACGGCTTTGCCGCCTTTCCCGCCAACGACAAGCTGTCGCTGAAGGAATACAAGAAGCCGTCCGTGGCCATCGTGTCCTCGTACAACGACATGCTGTCGGCGCACCAGCCTTTCGAAGGCTTCCCGCAGATCATCAAGCAAGCCGTGCGCGAAGTGGGCGCCGTCGCCCAGTTCGCCGGTGGCGTGCCCGCCATGTGCGATGGCGTGACGCAAGGCCAGCCGGGCATGGAACTGTCGCTGTTCTCGCGCGACACCATCGCCATGTCGACGGCCGTGGCGCTGTCGCACAATATGTTCGACGCCGCCCTGTACCTGGGCGTGTGCGACAAGATCGTGCCGGGCCTGTTGATCGGCGCGCTGCACTTCGGCCACTTGCCGGCCGTATTCGTGCCGGCCGGCCCGATGACGTCGGGCCTGTCGAACAAGGAAAAAGCCCAGGTGCGCCAGTTGTATGCGCAAGGCAAGGCCACGCGTGAAGACTTGCTCGAAGGCGAATCGAAAGCCTACCACGGCGCCGGCACCTGTACCTTCTACGGCACGGCGAACAGCAACCAGATGCTGATGGAAGTAATGGGCCTGCACATGCCGGGCGCCGCCTTCATCACGCCGAACACGCCGCTGCGCGATGCGCTGACTGTGGCCGCCTCCCAGCGCGCCGCCGCCATCACGGCGCAAAGCGCCAGCTATTTGCCCGTCGGCCATATCGTCGACGAAAAATGTATCGTCAACGCCGTCGTGGGCTTGCTGGCCACGGGCGGCTCGACCAACCACACCCTGCACCTGGTGGCGATTGCCAAGGCGGCCGGCATCGTCATCGACTGGAACGATTTCAACGAGCTGTCGGCCATCGTGCCGATGCTCACGCGCATCTACCCGAACGGCGACGCCGACGTGAACCATTTCCACGCGGCCGGCGGCACCGGTTACCTGATCCGCGAATTGCTGGACGCGGGCTTGCTGCACGAAGACGTCAACACCATCCTGGGCCACGGCTTGCGCGCGCACTGCATGGAGCCGTTCCTCGGCGAAGACGGCAAGGTCTTCTGGAAAGATGCTCCAGCCGCCAGCGCCGACGAAAACGTGCTGCGCCCCGCCTCGAATCCGTTCGCACCGGACGGCGGCATGGTCCTGGTCGCAGGTAACCTGGGCCGCGCCGTGATGAAGGTCTCGGCCGTCAAGCCGGAGCACCGCACGGTCGAAGCGCCTGCCCTCGTGTTCAATTCGCAGGAAGAATTCATGGCCGCCTACAAGGCGGGATCGCTGGACCGCGACTTTGTCGCCGTGCTGCGCTTCCAGGGCCCGCGCGCCAACGGCATGCCGGAACTGCATGCGCTGACGCCGGCGCTGGCCAATCTGCAGGATGCGGGCCGCCACGTGGCGCTGGTTACCGATGGCCGCATGTCGGGCGCGTCGGGCAAGGTGCCGGCCGCCATCCACGTGTCGCCAGAGATTCTCGCCGGCGGCCCGCTGGGCCTCGTGCGCGACGGCGACATCATCCGTCTCGACGCCTTTACCGGCGTGCTCGAGGCGCTGGTGCCGGCCGACGTCTGGCACGCGCGTTCGCTGGTGACCGCCGACCTGTCGCCGAATCACATCGGCATGGGCCGCGAGCTGTTTTCCATGTTCCGTTCCACCGTCAGCGCGGCGGAAGAAGGTGCCACCACCTTCGGCCTGCCGTCGCCGATTCCCACCACCGTCGCCTTGCACGACGCCGACAATGTCGGTGATACCGTACCGGGTTCCGATGAAGACTTTTTGGCTAGGAAATAAGAGATGACCATGACACTACTGGAAATTATGCGCACCTCGAGCGTGATCCCCGTGATTGCGATCGACGATCCTGAACACGCCGTACCGCTGGCGCGCGCGCTGGTGGCGGGCGGCATCCGCGTGCTGGAAGTAACCTTGCGCACCAAGCACGGCCTGGAAGCGATCCGCGCCATGTCGGAAGTACCGGGCGCCATCGTCGGCGTGGGTACCTTGACCCGTCCCGAGGAATTCGTGCAAGCGCGCGATGCGGGCGCCGTCTTCGGCGTGTCGCCAGGCCTGACGTCGGCCCTGGTGGCGGCGGCGAAAAGCAGCGGCTTGCCTTTGCTGCCAGGCGTGATGACGCCGGGCGAAGTGATGGCAGCGCGTGAAAACGGCTTCCAGCAGCTGAAACTGTTCCCGGCCGTGCCGGCCGGCGGCATCGGCATGCTCAACGCGATTTACGGCCCGCTGCCGGACGTGACGTTCTGCCCGACCGGTGGTATTTCGCAAGAGACGGCGTCGCAGTTCCTGGCGCTGAAAAACGTCGCCTGCGTGGGCGGTTCGTGGCTGACGCCAAAAGACGCGATCGCGGCCGGCAACTGGGACCGCATCACGGAAATCGCCAAAGCTGCCAGCGGCTTACGTTCGGTTTAATCGGTACCTGTGCGGCAAGCTCCCATGCTTGCCGCTTCTTTCTTCTGACGGAGTGCCATGCGCGTCTTGCGCCGCCCCCTCACCATCGGCGAAACCGCCATGGCCCGCAGCGTCTTCCAGGGCGCCATCGACTACGCGCGCGTGCGCGTCGTGCGCGGCTCCTTTCTACCGTTTGGCTTGCAGGATCAGAACACGGCGATGACGCCGCGCGGCAGCCTGCACTTCATGCCGGCCCAGTACCGCGACGATTTCTCGCGCGAAGGCAACAGCGGCAAGCTGTTCTTCATCCACGAAATGGTGCACGTGTGGCAGTACCAGCTTGGCTACAGCGTGCTGCTGCATGGCGTGCTGCTGGCGCTGCGCGGCGGCTACATCGGCCAGCGCGCCTACCGCTACGATGCGCAAGCGGGCGGCGTCTTGTCCGACTTCAACATGGAGCAGCAGGGCGACATCATCGCCCACTACTTCGGCGCGCGCCAGCTGGGCATTCCTGCCTACGTGGCCAAGCTGCCGCAGCTGCAGGATATCCTGCAAGGCTTCCTGATCAATCCCACTGACCGCCGCCTGCTGCCGCGCTGATTTCACCGTTACTGCGCCAGGTTCGATGCCAGGCGTATGTCCGGTGCATGCAGGCTGGCCGGCGCATCCTTGCCCAGCAAGATACGCAGGTCGGCACCCGCGCCGACGCTGCTGTCGTCCGCCGCCTGCAGCTGCGGCATGCCGCCCAAGGCCAGGGCCAGGGCGGCTGCCGCCTGCGCATGGCCGGGGCGGTAGACGATGCTGCTGGCCTGGACGCCGTACGGCCGCTGGTTGCCCAGCCGCAGCACGCTGATGCCCATGCCGCCCAGCATGCCGCGCATGCGCGCCGCCATCCCCGTTGCGCCATTGCCGTTGATGACTTCCAGCCGTGGCAGGGTTGCCACCGGTGCCACCTGTTTTGCCGGCGCTGGCAAGGCGGCGTGCGCCGCCACGGGCGCGTCGCGCCAGCTCAGCGTGAAGATATTCGGCTGCGATTGCGTCAGCTGCAGGCGGCTGGCAGGCGCCGCTGGCGCGGGCGCCGGGGCCAGGTCGGGCACGATGGTCTCCGCGGTGGCATCGACTGTGACTATGCTGCGCGCCAGCGCCGCGATGGTGAGATCCAGATTGGCGCGCGCCGGCTGCTGGCCGTTGTCGAGCTGCAGCGACTGGCGCAGCACGCTGGCCGCCTGGGCATAGTCTCCCTGCAGGTACAGCACGTAGCCGAGGTTGTTGTAGGTCCTGGCCGTCGGCGCCTCTTGCGCCAGCGCCTGCAGCATGCCGCGCGCCGTTTCCAGCTGGCCCAGCTGCGCGTGCAGCACGGCGGCGCCATTGCGCGCGTCGGCCGAGTCGGGCGTCAATAGCAGGGCTTCGCTGTAGGCTTCCATCGCCGCGCGCGGGTCGCCCAGTTCCTGCATGCGCTTGCCCAGCTTGCAGAAAGCGGCGCTGCGGGTGGCGGGGCTGTCGTCGATGCGCGCCTGGGGCGGCGCAGCATGGTTGCTCTGAGTGGCCGGGCCGGGCAGGTGGCCGCAGGCGGGCAGCAGGCCGGCGCAGGCGAACATGAGCATCAGGGTGGTGTGCTGTGACATGGCGGTTCTCCGGTCAGCTGCCGCTGCCCATGCTGGGCAGGAGCACGCGGTAGATTTGCAGGAAGGCTGGTCCCATCAGGACGACCAGCAGCGAAGGGAAGATGAAAAAGATCAGCGGGAACAGCAGCTTGAGGGCGATCTTCGCCGCTTCTTCCTCGGCCAGCTGGCGGCGCTTCGTGCGCAGCTGGTCCGACTGCACGCGCAGCGAGGCGGCGATGCTGGTGCCGAAGCGCTCGGCCTGGATCAGCATGGCCACCAGCGCGTCGACATCCTCGACGCCCGTGCGCAGGGCCAGGTTGCGCAGCGCCCGCTCCTTGGTGTTGCCGGCGCGCAGTTCCAGCATCACCAAGTGCAATTCCTCGGCCAGCACGGCGCTTTTCAGGGCGATTTCGGCCGCTACCCTGGCCAGCGCCGCATCCATGGCCAGGCCCGCTTCCACGCACACCGTCATCAAGTCCAGCGCATCGGGAAAGCTTTCGAAGATGTCGCGCTGGCGCCGTTTGATCATTTGCGCCAGCACGATATTGGGCAGGTAGTAGCCGATGGCGGCCACGATCAGCAGCCAGAACAAGAGAGCTTTGCCCGCCATCTGGCTGCCCGACGCGCTCAGCCCCAGGAACAGCAGCAGGGGCAGGCCGATGGCCAGCATGGTCTTGGCGGAAAAGAACAGGATGGGCGCGGACGCCTGGCGCAGGCCGGCATTCATGAAGCGCCGGCGCATCACGGAGCCTTCCCAGCCCTGGTCGGGCAGCGACAGTTTGGCCAGCGGGCCGCTCAGGCGCACCATGCGCGCCAGCCAGGGGCTGGGCGCGGAGGCGCCAGGCGCGGCCGCGCTCTTGCCGGTGGCGTTGTCCATGCGCTGGCGCAGGGGATCGGGGGCAAAGCTGCGCATGGCCACCAGCACGGTGCCGAAGACGGCGATGAAGAGCAGGGCGAGAAAGGCGAAATGGACGGGATTCATGAGGATTCTCCTTGCGGGCTCAGACGCGGATGCGGATGATATTGCGCATGACCAGGATGCCGCACACCATCATCACGAGTGCGCCGACGAGCATCTTGCGTCCGCCCGGATCGACGAACAGCATTTCCAGGAATTGCGGATTGGTCAGCTGGATCATGGCCGCCGCGCCGAAGGGCAGCAGCGACAAAATCCAGGCCGACAGCTTGCCTTCGGCCGACAGCACGCGCACCTGTCCCAGCAGCTTGATGCGCTCGCGGATGATGCGGCTGATGCTGTCGAGCAGTTCGGCCAGGTTGCCGCCCGTTTCGCGCTGGATCAGCACGGCGATGACGAAATAGCGCAAGTCCGTGCTGGGCACGCGCGTGGCCAGGTTCATCAGCGCATCCTGCATGGCGATGCCGAAATTGACTTCGTCGAAAGTGGCGCGAAATTCCACGGCCAGCGGCGCGTTCATTTCATCGCCGACCATTTTCAGGGCGGTGGGGAAGGCGTGGCCGGCGCGCAGGGCACGCGCCATCAGATCGAGCGCATCGGGCAATTGCTGCTCGATGCGCTGCAGGCGCTTGGCCTTGGCGCGCAAGACCACCAGCAGCGGCAGCAGGGCCGCGCCGGCCACCAGCGGCAGGAGCAGCAGCCACGGCACGCTGAAGTAGCTGAGCAGCAAAAACGCGGCGCCGGCCGCAGCCAGCATCACGCCGGCGAAGCTGGCCACGCTCCAGGTCAGGCCCGACTGTTCCAGCAGGCGGTCGAGCGCATGCACGCGGGGCACGCTGAGCAGCACGCGCTGCAGGGCCGGGGTGTCGCTCAGCAGGCGTTTCTTGATCATCGAGCTGCCCGTGTCGCCATGCGCGCCGGCCGACATGATGCGCAGGCGGCGCGCGACCCTTTCCGCTTCCGGGCCGCGCGAGGTGTTCCACGCCAGGTACACGCCCTCGATCAGCAGTACCACGGCGATGAAGGTGAGGATGGCGAATACGTAATAGAGATAGTCCATGATGCTCCCCTTAATGGTACTGGCGGGCGGGATCGAACAGGGTTTCCGGCAGGCTGATGCCGAAGGCGCGCAGGCGTTCCAGGAAGCGCGGCCGCACGCCGCTGGCATGGAAATGCCCCTGCACCGTGCCGTCCTCGCCGATGCCTGTCTGGCGGAAGGTGAAGATTTCCTGCATGGTGATCATCTCGCCTTCCATGCCCGTGATTTCCTGGATCGACGTGACCTTGCGCTTGCCGTCCGTCAGGCGCGACACCTGCACCACCACGCTGATGGCCGAACTGATCTGCTGGCGCATGGCTTTCACGGGCAGGGCCGCGGAAGCCATGCTGATCATGTTTTCCAGCCGCGTCAGCGCGTCGCGCGGAGTGTTCGCGTGAATGGTGGCCATCGAGCCTTCATGACCCGTGTTCATGGCGCCCAGCATGTCGAGCGCCTCGGCGCCGCGCACCTCGCCCAGGATGATGCGGTCGGGGCGCATGCGCAGCGCGTTGCGCACCAGCGCCCGCTGCGTCACTTCGCCCTTGCCCTCGATATTCGGCGGGCGCGTTTCCAGGCGCACCACGTGCGGTTGCTGCATCTGCAGTTCGGCCGCGTCCTCGATGGTGACGATGCGCTCGGCCGTGCTGATGAAGCCGGAAATCGCATTGAGCATCGTGGTCTTGCCGCTGCCCGTGCCGCCCGAGATCAGGATGTTGACCTTGGCCTTGCCCAGCGCCTGCAGGGTGGTGCTCATTTCTTCCGTCAGGCTGTGCTTGAGCAGCAGGTCGGCCAGGCGCAGGGGCTGGGCCGAGAAGCGGCGGATCGACATCACGGGGCCGTCGATGGCCAGCGGCGGGATGATGGCGTTCACGCGCGAGCCGTCGGGCAGGCGCGCATCGACCATGGGGCTCGACTCGTCGATGCGCCGGCCCACGCGCGAGACGATCTTGTCGATGATTTTCATCAAATGCGCATCGTCGGTGAAGCAGACGTCGCTCAGCTCCAGGCGGCCATGGCGCTCGACATACACCTGGCGGTAGGTGTTGACGAGGATATCGGACACGCCGGGATCTGCCAGCAGCGGTTCGAGCGGGCCGAAGCCGAGCACCTCGTCCTGGATGTCGCGGATCAGCGAGCGCCGTTCCAGCTCGTTGATCACCACATTGTCTTCCGTGAGCAAGTCGCTGACGAGGATTTTCAGCTCTTCGCGGATCTGCTCGCGCGACAGGCGCTGCATGCCTTCCAGGTCGACGCGGTCGAGCAGCGCCTGGTGGGTGCGGTGCTTGAGCTGCTGGTAGCTCTGGCTGGCTGCGCCCTGGTGCGCGGCATCGTCATTCAGGCTGGCGTCGTCCTGGGCATAGCCCAGGCGGTCCCGCAGGGTGAGTTTTTCGACAGTCATGATCGGTCTCCGGTAAATGTAGGGGATCAGGCGCGCTGTAGGGATCAAGCGCGCGCCAGCAGCCGCGAAACCCAGCCTTGCGCGGCGGGCGGGGTTTCGCCGGCCATGCTGGCGGCCAGTTCCTGCAGGGCACGCGAAACGGCGTTGTGCGGCGTCAGCTTGAGGATGGGCACGCCCTGGCTGACGGAGGCTGCCACCGCTTCGTAGTGGTTGGGGATGGATTTGTAGACGTGCTTGCCATATGCCGCTTCCAGGTCGGCCACGCGGATGCTATCGCTGCTCGCATAGCGGTTCAGGATCAGGCGGATCTTGTCTTCGCGGTAGCCGAGGCCGCGGAACACGTCGAGCAGGCGCTTGCCGTCGCGCACATACGGCAACGTTGCCTGCAGCACGGGGAAGATCAGGTCGGCCCGGTCCAGCGCGCGCACGCTGACGGGGTCGAGTCCGCGCCCCACGTCGAGCAGGATATAGTCGTACTGGCTGCGCGCCAGGGTCAGCAAGCGGTCGATATGGTCGGCTTCGACGTCGGCCGCGTGGGCCGGGTCGTCGGCGGCGGCCAGCACGCTGTAGGCGGGCGTGATCTGGATCATGCTGGCGGTCAGCAGCGAAGCGTCGAGGCGCACGATCTGCTGCGACAGCTGCGACAGCGTGGTGGCCGGCTTGTGGTCCGAGACGAACAGGGCGGCGTCGCCGAACTGCAGGTTCAGGTCGAACAGCGCCACCTTGCGCTGTTCGCCGGCGGCCAGCGCGTAGCCGAGGTTGGCGGCGATGAAGGTGGCGCCGCTGCCGCCCTTGCACGAGACGAAGGCCAGCACCTGGCCCTTGCGCGTGACCTGCTTCAGCAGTTTTTCCTCGATGCGGCGCAAGGCGGCGCACAGGGCCGCGTCGTCGTCCGGCTGCAGCACTTCGCGCACGCCGGCGCGCATCGAGCGCAGCAGGAATTGCGGACTTTGCTGCGGGCATTGCACGATGATGGCCAGGCTCGGATGGCGTCCGCCCAGCAGCTCGAGCTGTTCCAGCTCCGCCTCGCCCGTCTGCTCCTGCTCCAGCAGCAGCAAGTCCGGCGTGACGCCGTTGTCGAATACATCGGGTATGCTCGCCAGCAGGGTGACGCGGTCGGCCGTGCTGCGTTCGCGCAGCAAGCGGGTCAGCCGTTTGAGCTGGGCTTCATTCTTCGAGACGATGACGATATTCACTTGGTACTCCCCGGTAAAAGTGTTCGGTAAAGGCGTTCAGTTGATCTGGAAGCCCAGGCTTTCGGCGTGCATGACCACGACCGAGGCTGGTACGGCGATATTGAGAAAACCGAACAGGCTGACCATCGGCGTGTAGCTGACGTTGTCGATCGAGACGCGCACGCTGTCGATGCAGCTGGCCGTGCGTGTGATGTCGCCGCAGGCCGACAGGTTGTCGCCCGGGTCCGTCGGCGGCAAGGTCACTTCGGCGCCGCTCTTGTTCAGGTAGCGGATGGTGATGTTGGCGGCCGTCAGTTCCGGCGCGGCCGGCAGTGCCGTGCCGCCGAACAGGGCCAGGGTCTTGATGGCGTCGGTCTCGTCGACCCAGCGCACTACCGCTTCGCGCGCTGCGCGGCGGCTCACTTCCTGCACCGTGTTGTACAGGTACAGCATGCGGCCGAATTCGAGGATGCCGAACAGCAGGGTGAAAAACAGCAGCGACACCAGGGCGAATTCGACGGCGGCGGCGCCGCGCTGGCGCCCGGCTGGAGGAGAAGATGAAAGGCGGTGGCGCATGGCGTTCTCCTTACAGCATGTAGCGCATGGTGGTGCGCGGCGAAAGCGGCGTGGCATAGCTGCTGGCCGCGCCGATCACGAACGGCAGGTACTGGCCCACCGACAGCGTGTAGTTGACGACTTCGACGCGGATGCCGCCCGGCGCCGTGCCATCGTTGCAGTTGCTGTCGTTGAACGCCGCGTCCAGGCAGGTGACCGTCACGTTGGCCGTGGTGAAGTCGCTGATGCCGGCGCTGAGGGCCGCATCGACCACCGTCTGCCTGGCCGCCGGCACGCCCTGCGAGGCGATGCCGGCCTTGGCCTTGACGGACATGTTGCGCGCCGCGTCGCGCGTGGCCTTGGTCAGCGCGTCGTAGTACCAGAAGGCGCGGCCGAAGCCGAAGATGCCTGCCAGCAGGGTGATCAGCAGGGCCAGCACGATGCCGAATTCGACGGCGGCGCCGCCGCGCTGCCTGAGGGGGGAGTGGTGGATGCGCATGGCCGCCTCACTTGTAGAGTTTGATTTCGGAATTCGGCACGGGCTCGATCAGGCCCGCGAATTCGACGTCGAGGCGCTTGGTGCCGCCGCTGAAATCGGCCTTCATCGTCATGAAGAATTTGCCGATGCCCACCGCGTTCATGGTGCCGCACGAAGCGGGCCCCACGGGCGCCGTACGGCAGTCGACCAGCACCACGTTGAGGATGCGCCGGTTGCGCTGGCCCGGATGGGCCGGCGAAGGCGCCTGGAACGTGGGCCCGCTGGTCTGGTTGTACGGCGAAGGCGGCGTACTGGCAGGAAAGCCTGCGCCGGCGCTGACGGGGTAGCTGGCCGTGTCGAAGTAATTCGCCTTGGCCGTGCTGTACATGGGGTTGGCGTTGCCGTCCGCGACGCTGTAGGCCGTGCCGGCCTTGGCCGGGGTGGCGCCATTGCTTTGGTAGGCGGGGCCGTAGGACCACAGCACGCCGTAGCCGGAGAACTGGGCGAACGTGGCCGATGGCGCGGGAACCGTGCCAGCCGACGGCAGCTGGTAATTCGGCTTGTTGCCGGCCAGGCTGACGGGCTGCTGGCTGGGCAGGGTGCTGGCGCCCGGTTCCATCCAGCTGGCGGGCGGCGAGCTGGCGGCGGTGGCGGCGCAGGGCGACGCGGCGCCCACGCACGGATATTCCTTGATGTTGGTGTCGGGCGGCGCCGTCGCGGGGTCGCACACGGACGGGCCGCCGTAATCGTCGAAGCGGGAATTGAGCGAGGCGGCCAGCGACGCCGTCAGCCCTGTGTTCGTGTAGACCTGGCCCGTGCCGCTGGTGATGACGGCGCTGCTGCCCGTGCACATGAATGGCGCGGTGGAGGCGGCGCTCGCGTGCGAGGCGCTGCAGGTGCCGGGCGGCGCGTCGACGGGATTGATCAGGTAGGGATCGGAAGGGCCGCCCAGCGGATTGAGGCCGAACAGGTTGTAGGTGACGCCGCGGCGGAAACCGAATTCCACCAGTTCCGTCAGGCCCGTGCCGGCCGGCGCTGCCGGATACGTGTATTGCGCCGTCTTGTTGGCCGGATCGACGGCGCACACGCCGATCGGCGTGACGTCGTTGACGAAGCGGCCCGCCACTGCCACGCCCGAGGTACTGGTGCTGGCGATGCCGGCGATGCCCATCAGGTAGGTGGCGAAGGTCTTGCTGCCCGTGTCGACGCGGATGAAGGTCTGGCCCTGGGGACTGGTGCGGGCGCTGGCGCCGGACGACCAGGGACCGTCCGGGCTGGGGCCGAACTCGATGTTGGCGGCCGTGATGGTCAGCGCGGTGGAAAAATCGTAGCGGTTCTTTTGCGCGATGGCGATGGCCTTGGCCTGCGCGTTGTCGATGCCGTCCGCGCTTTGATTGAGTTCCACGGCGCCGGCCAGCGCGGCGCTGTCGGCGCCGTTCTGCAGTTCCGCCTTGGCGATGTACAGGTGGCCCAGGTCCAGCACCAGGCCGCCCATGGCAAACAGCACCACCAGGGTCAGCCCCAGCACGATGGCGATCGCGCCCTGCTGCTTGTCGTGCCTGCGAAATGGGGTGTTCATGGCTGTCTCCTGGTGGCCTGGGGGAAGTGCATCGCGGGACCGGCGCCTACTGGCGTCCGCCCACGCCGATGGTGAAGACATTCGGTTGCGGTTCCGGCGCCGCGAACGATTTCTGGTAGCGCTGGTAGGCGCTGACGCCGGCCTTGCCGTCGATGCCGCTGACGGGGTTGGCATTGCGGTAGGCGTCCGGATACATGATCTGCTGCGCCTTGAGCAGGGCCACCGATTCGCCGAAGTGCGAATCGAGCACGGGCGTGGTGGTGGCGGCGCAGCCGGCCAGCAGGACCAGCAGCGACAGCAGGGTGGCGCAAGGCAGGCGATGTGCGGTTTTCATGGTGTTCTCCTATTTGAGGTCGAAGCCGGCGGCAGGCTGGGGCGCGGCCGCTTGCGGCTGCATGGGCGCTGGTGCCGCTGCGCGCGCCGGTGCGCTGCCTTCCATTTTTCCCTGCATGAACATGTCGCCGCGCGTCGGCTGGATGTAGCCGTCGGTGGGCAGCTTGTAGTCGGGCGGCAGCGGCTTGACCAGGTGCGGCGTGATGATGAAGACCAGTTCCGAACGGTCCGTCTGGAAGTCCGTGCTGCGGAACAGGGCGCCCAGCACGGGCACTTCGCCCAGGCCTGGCAGGGCCTTGATATTGCTGGTCACGTTGTTCTTGATCAGGCCGCCGATGGCGAAGCTCTGGCCGTCGAACAGCTGCACCGTGGTGGTGGCGCGCCGCGTCGTAAACGATGGCAGGATGGCCGTGGCCGAGATGCCGGTGGCCGTGATGCCGATGCCGTCCTTGTTCAGGTCCGACACTTCCGGCGCCACCTTCAGGTTGATGCGTCCCCCTTCGAGCACGGTGGGTGTGAATTTCACGGCCACGCCGAACTCCTTCTCTTCCAGCGTGATGGTGGGCACGCCGTTATTGTTGCTCTGGCTGACGGGGATGAATATCTTGCCGCCGGCCAGGAAGCTGGCCTCCTGGCCGCTGATGGCCATGATGTTCGGTTCGGCCAGCACCTTGATCAGGCCATCGCGTTTTTGCGCGTCGAGGTTGAAGAAGTTGTTCTTGCTGGCGCCGCTCAAGCCGCTGGGATTGTTGCTGAGCAGGCTCGACAGCAGCGAGTACGACCAGCTGCCGATGGTCTTGTTGATGCCCAGGCTGGCGCCCAGCTGGTCGACCAGCACCTTCGACACTTCGGCCACCTTCACTTCCAGCATCACCTGCTGCGGCGCGGCGATCGACAGCAGGTTGATCACGCGCGGTATGTTCGCATCGGGCGCTGCGGCGGGTGCTGCGCCCGAGGCGGCGCCGCCGCTGCGGGCGCTGCGCTGCACATAGGCGTTGGCCAGCGACAGGGCCTGGTCGGCCTTGACGACATCGCTGACCATGCCCGACAGGATCAGGGTGTCGCCCGCCACCGTGACGTTGATCTTTTCGTTCGGCAGCAGTTCGGCCATGCGTGCCTGCAGGCTGCTGCTGTCGATGCCGACGGCCAGGTCGATGATGGTGGCGTCATTGCTCTTGTTCCACAGGATCAGGTTGGTGGTGCCGACGGAACGCCCCAGCAGGTAGACCTCGTTGGGGTTAAGCAGGATGACGTCGGCGATGCGCGGGTCGCCGACGGACATGCGGCTGGCTGCGAACGGCAGGCGCATCAGGGTCGACTTGCCTTCGGCCAGGCTCATTTGCGGCGCCATCTCGGTGCGGCCGGCGCGCGATTCGCTTTGCGGCGGCGTGGCCTTGGGCCGGGTGGTGGCGCGGCTGCTTTTGGCTGCCCCGGTGTCGGCGGCAGCGGCGGCAGCGGCGACGGGTTCGCCGCGTGCCTGGGGCGCCAGGGCGCCGATCATGGCGAGGGCAAGCGCCAGGCTGAGTACCCGGCTTCCGCTTGCTGTGCAATATGTGCTCATGGCGTGACTCCTCTGGTGCAGGTTAGAATTGTTGGGAGCTGCGTTCCAGCCCCTTGATGACATCGACCTTTGGGCCGGCCTGTGGCGCGGGTGCGGCGGCGGGACGGCGGCGTGGCAGCGGCTTGGCTTGCACCATGGCGGCGGGGGCTGCCATGGCGACCTTTTCATCGAGCAAACTGGACTTGGTGGCGCCTTCCGTGTTGACGGGTTTGTCCTCGATCTGGTTGCGCAGCACCAGCGACAGGGTGCCCACGCTGCGTGCCAGGTCGAGTTTTTCCGCCTGGTCCGGCGTCAGCTCCAGGGTCACGGCGTTGACCACCTTGGGCTTGGTGTCGTCGCGGCTCGATTCCTGGGCGATGGCCAGCACGAGGATGCGTTCGAGCACGATCTTGGAAATGTTCGGATCGCGGTCCGGCGTCTTGCGGGCCCCTTCGCCCTGGGTGTTGACGAGGATGTCGACGAAGTTGCCGGGCAGGGCGAAGCCGGCCACGCCCACCACATCGTTGACGCGCACGGTCATGGCGCGCTTGCCCTCGGCGACGACGGCCGACAGGCCGCCTTGCGTGCCGGGAGGCGCCAGCTTGCCTTCCATGATCGGTTCGCCGTGCTGGATGCTGGTGCGCGTGACGCGCGTTTCCAGCAGTTTCGGATCGTTGATGGCACCGGGCGGCAGCGCGTTCGACGGCCAGTCCACCATGCGTACCATGTCGGGCGTCAGGCGCGCGCCCAGGCTGATGTCGACCTGGGCCACGGCCACCTTGTTGATGTTGCCCGAGGCTTGGGCATTGATCCAGCGCGCGGCCACGATGACCGCGGCGAACGCCAGGATGACCGCAATGGCCATCATCGTCAGAGCGCGTGCGTTTCTCATTTTGCTTCCCCTTTGTGCTGGACCGCTTCCGGTCCGTTATGTGTGCTTGCAAGGTCGTCATCGCTGCCGAAATAGTTTTTCCATGCCCACAGCAGCCCTTCCGGCGACAGCTGCGCCGCGTGGTCTTCATAGCGCGCCTGGTCGCAGATCTGCGCGAGGATGTCGCGTGGATAGCAGGCCAGCAAGGGCCGCCCGTACTGGCTGTGCAGGTGCAGCAGATAGGTGTAGGAGGCTTCGTCGAAATTGATGCCCAGCTGGGCGCAGGTGCTGCGGAACACGGCCAGGTAGTGGTAGGCGGTCAAGGGTCCCACATGGATCTTGTAGCCGATGCGGCGCAGGAAGGAATCGTCGGCCAGGTGCTGCGGCGCCAGGTTCGACGAGAACACGACGATGACGTCGAAGGGCACGGGGAACTTGTAGCCCGTGTGCAGCGACAGGTAATCGATGTGGCGCGCCATCGGCACGATCCAGCGGTTCATCAGCTCCACGGGCGAGCAGCGCTGGCGGCCAAGGTCGTCGATGATGAAGATGCCGTTGTTGGCCTTCAGGTGCGGCGGCGCCTGGTACAAACGGGTGCCCTGGTCGAATTGCAGGTCCAGCATGTCGAGCGTCAGCTCGCCGCCCGTCAGCACGGCGGGACGCTCGGCGCGCACCCAGCGCGGGTCGGACGGCACGGGGCCGCCGCGCGACACGGTGTGCAGCATGGGGTCGAGGAAGGGCAGCACTTCGCCGTCGACCATTACGGCATGCGGCAGGGCGATGGCGCCGCTGAGCAGGCCGTTCAGGCGCTCGGCCAGGTAGCTCTTGCCGCTGCCGGCGGGGCCGTGGAAGAACAGGGCGCGTCCGGAATTCATGGCCGCGCCCAGTTGGTCGAGCACGGCCGAACTGGCCACCACGTTGCGAAATTCGCGCTGCACGTCGTCGCGGGTGACCTGCATGTCCGCCACGCTTTGCGCCAGCACCTGGTTGCTGTAATCGGCCAGGGTGACGGGAGCGGGACCGCTGTAGGCATTGCGGCGCATGTATTCGGCGGCGCGCAGGCGGCCCTGGTCGCCCAGCAGATAAGACAGGTCGGCGTCGGTGCCGCTGCCGCCGTTGCGGCGCGCTTCGCACAGTTTTTCGGCGCGCATGAAAGTGAGCAGCGGCTCGAGCACGCCGGCGCCCAGTTTCACGTGCGTCGACAGGGCGGGCAGGCCGATCTGGCCGCGCTGGAAGAGTATCTTGACCAGTAGTTCGACGAGGAACAGGAAGGGCAATCCCGTTTCCTCGACCGTGCGTGGCGCGCGCTTGGCGGCCGGTTCGACGCCGCCGCCGTCGCTGCGTTCTGGATAGGTGTCAGGCATGATGGATGCTCCTCGCTCGGGTGGCCGGATATCAGAAAATGAAGGGCAGCAGGCGGTACTTCACCTGGCGCATGTAGACGCGATAGCGCACGTCGGTGGACAGGAAGCGCTCTTCGCGCAGCAGGCGCATCACCATCATCGTCATCGTCGCCACATAGATGATGGTGTTGGCGAGCGAGGTATTGGCCAGCAGGTAGCCGCTCAGGGAAATCAGGTAGCTGGCATACAGCGGATGGCGTACCACGCGGTACACGCCACCCGTCTTGATCTCGCGCTGCGCCGCCACCAGGCCGAAGCTGCGGTTCAGCGACAGCAGGCCGGCGATCTGCAGCAGGCTGCCGACGGCCAGCAGGTAGCGCGCGCCTGGCCAGATGGCCATGTCGGCTGGCGCGAAGAGGAAGGGGGCGAAGGTGGCGCCGATGGCCAGTAGCCAGTCGCCCGCATCGGTGGAAACGCTGACGGGGGCCGAACGCACGATGAAGAACAGGGCGGCCAGGGTTTCGGCGACGCAGAACAGCAGATAGCTCCAGTCGCCGCTGTGCAGATAACCGACCACGTGGGCACTGGCGAAGAACGCCCACAGGCAAGCCATGGCGATGCTGGTGAGCAGGCTTGCGTGGCGCGAGTGGCAGAAGGTGGCGAGGGTGTCCATGGTCAGTTCCTATGGTGGCGGGTCGTCGGAGTGGCGCGTTTCAGCGCAAGCTCCACAGGTGGGTGTAGTGCAGGAATACCTGCAGCAGGGTGCCGCTGGCAATGGCGAAGGCGTAGGCCAGCTTGCCGGTGGCGGGCGGCGGTTCGGCGATGGTGGCGGCGCCGCCGGCAAGGCTGTGCAGCAGCGCGCCCAGCATCATGTGATAAGTGTTTTTCAGCACCTGGCGCAGGCGCTGTCCCACCAGTGCGGCGGCCAGGGCCAGCACGCCGCCGCACAGGAAGGTCAGCAGGGCCGCTTCGAGCACGGCGTCGGGGCCGAGGAAGGCGCCGCACATGGCCATCAGCTTGACGTCGCCGGCGCCCAGGGCGCGCAGCAGATACATGGGCAGCAGCAGGGCCAGTCCGGCGGCGGCGCCGGCCAGCGCCTGCAGCAGTCCCAGGCCGCCGAAGGCCGCGTCGAACAGGCCGGCGCCCGATGGCACGAAGCTGTTCAGGATCAAGCCCGCCAGGGTGCCCCACAGCACCAGCCGGTTCGGGATGCGGCGCGTGCGCAGGTCGTGCCACAGGGCGGCAGCGAGCAGGGTGGCCAGCACGGCCAGGCACAGCAGCATGGGCAGGTGGGCGTTCATGATGTCAGTCCTTCCTTGCCCATGCAGGGCGCCGTGGCCATGTGCACGGCCGGCGCCGCGGCCTGGCTGCCCAGCAGCCGTCCCACCAGGTGCCACACGAGCGCCGCGCCGGCCGCGCCGACATAGCCGTCGAGCGCATAGTGCCAGCCCAGGTGGATGGAGCCGAGCAGTATCAGTACGGCGAAGGCGGACAGGGCGATGCCGGCGGCGCGGTTGACGTTCCAGCCCACGATGGCCATCAGCACGGCCGTGGCCACATGCATGCTGGGCATGGCGGAGATGCCCAGCTCGCCGTTCGCGCCCTTGCTTTGATAGCCTTGCCACAGCATCTCCTGCACCTGCAGGGCCCAGACGGGGACGTGCTGGTTGGCGTCATGCAGGTAAGCCATCAGCGGCGCATACGGATCGCTGGCGTGCAGGTGGCCGTAGTAGCAGGGGCCGACCGAGGCAAACAGCACGGCCATGATGCTGCCCAGGACGATCCACGTCAGCGCAAAGCTGAGAAGGAACTGCATGCGCAGCAGCGGGCGGCGCGTGTCGAGGATGAGCCAGTACAGGATGGCGTAGAACAGGAAGAACCAGAAGTGGTAGCTGAAGTTGAGCAAGCCCGTGACGAGCGGGTGGCCCAGCAGCGGCTGCAGCCTTTCCCACGGGGCCTTGCCGCCATGCAGCGCGACGTCCCAGGCGGACAGGGTGGCATCCCAGGTGTAGGGGTGCAGGCGCGGGATGGCGCCCTTGATGACGGTGAAGCTGGAGGCGAAGACGGGGATCAGCAGCATGGCCGGCAGCGCGTGCAGCAGGCGCTCGTTGCTCAGGTAGCGGCGCAGATCGTGGTACAGATAATGGCACAGGCGGTGCGGGCGTTTCATCACCATGACGTGGATGGTGTAGCCGCACAGGATGAAGACGGGGCCCGTGAGGATGGCCACGAGGAAGCCGGCCAGCACGTTGAGGATGTCCGCTGCGCTGGGCAGGCCGCCGGCCAGCAGCATCGCCACGGCGGCGTACGGCAGCACGATCAGCAGCAGGGCGCGGTGGGTGCGCAGCGAGAGGCGCAGGGTATTCATGACAGGGCCAGGACCACTTGGTCCTTGACGTAGACAAACAGCAGCTTGACCTGGTCGCCAAGCACGGTGATCGTGATGACCAGCACGACCGCGATCAGGCCCGCCAGCAGCGCGTATTCGATCGCTGTGACGGCGGACTCGTCGGATACACGGCTGAAGAGAGATTTCACGATGGGCCTCGCTATGCGTCGTCAAGGTGGGTGTGCCGGGGGAGACTGGAAAGCGTAGTCCGGGCCGGCGCAGGGCCGGTCCGGACAGCACCGCATCAGTTCGCAGCGGTGAGCTTGGTGCCGATGGTGCTGAAGGTTTTTTTCAGCTGCGTGCCGACGATGGTGATGGCGGCGATGATCACGACGGCAATCAGGGCAGCGATCAGGCCGTACTCGATTGCGGTGACGCCATCTTCTTCGCGGATAAAGTTTTTGATGAGGTTCATGACAACTCCTGGTGTGGTTAAGGTACGGCGGTGGATGAAACGGCATGACGGTGTTGCTTCCTGCTGCTACGACCTGGCGCGCTCATGGGCTTTCGCCCAGTGCCAGCAGTCCGATGATGCATACCACCGCCATGAGGGCCGCCACCAGGGCATAGCGGTAGAACGCAGCCTTTTCCTTGCCCTGCAAGTAGGTGATCAGGGCGGTCGGAAGAAACTTGTCAAGGCGCATGCTGTGCTCCGTGTCGTGGTGGGCCGTGCGGTGATTTGCACTCCGGTAAATCCACTATAGAAGTTGGCACCTTGATCTACATCAGAAGAACATCCTTTTATTGCAAGGAGGAACTGCTTGTTTTTTTCGTGACAATTGTCATGGTCGAGTCTGGCGCGCAGACACAACGGCCGTGCCGCTGGCTGGCGAAGGGGAGGCGGGAGGAAATACGCGGCCGTGGCCGCGCGGGGATGCAGCAGGATCAGGCGCCGGGCGGCAATTGGCCCAGCTGGTGCTTGGTGGCGTAGGCGTACAGTTCCAGGCGGTTGTACACGCCCAGCTTGCGGTAGATCGACGTCAGGTGATTGCGCAAGGTGTGTTCGGAGATGAACAGCTGGTCCGCCAGCAGCTTGGCCGGCGTGCCGCTGCCGTGCACCAGCGCGGCGATGATCTTTCTTTCCTTGAGGGTCAGGCTGGCGATGGCGATCGCTTGCGCCGAGCCGCCACCGGGCTGCGTCAGCTGCGTCAGCATGCGTCCCAGCATCGCGTGTTCCAGCCACAGCTCGCCCTGGTACACCTTTTCGATGGCCTTCAGGACCATCTCCGCCGGCGCATCCTTGCTGACGATGCCGCGTGCGCCCTTGAGCACCGTCTGGTCGAGGACGGCCTGGTCGTGGCTGGCCGTCAGCACCAGCACGCGCGTGCCCCCGCTCTGCGCCAGCGCGGGCAGGATGGACAGCGAGCTGATGCCGCCCAGGTCCAGGTCCAGCACGATCACATCGGGTTGCAGCGCTTTCGCCTGCTCCAGCGCCTCGGTGCCGTCGGAGGCCGTGGCGACCACGCGCATGCCCGAGTGCTCACCGCCGATCAGCCGCTCCAGGCCCCATAGCATGGTCTTGTGATCGTCCACCAGCATGACGCTGATGACATGGCTGGCCGGTGGCATGTGGCGTAAGTCATTCATATGGGGATCTCGATCTGCACGGAAGTGTTGCCCAGCATGCCATGCGTGACGCGGGCCGTGCCGCCGAGGGCGGCGGCGCGCTCGGCCAGCGAGTCGGGCAGGAAATCGGGGACGTGGGCGGCGGCGCATTCGTTGTCGATGCTGATGTGCAGCGCGCCCTGCACGCAGGTCAGCTTGACGGCGCCGTGGCGCGCCGACGTATGCTTGCGGATATTGCTCATGCCCTCGTTGACGATCTGGAACACCTCGGCCGCCAGGCGGTCGTTGATGTGCAGGTCGCCTTCGATCTGCAGGGCGATGTCGATGCCATAGAATTCGCGGATCTGCGTGGCCTGGCGGCGCAGCGCGACCAGCAGTTCCGGCTCGCTTTGCACCTGTCCGTTCTTGAACGTGCGCGCGTAGCTGCGCAGGTCGGCGATCACCTGGCCCGACATGATGATCAGTTTTTCCAGTTCCGGCAGCAGCGGATTGCCCGGCGTGGCTTCGTTGCGCAAGGCGGCCAGGCCGTGGCGCAAGCCGATATACGGCTGCACGGCCGTGTCATGCAGGTCGCGCGCGATCTTTTCGCGTTCGCGCGAGGCCGCCTGCGACGCCAGCCGGTCGAGCAGGTTGATGTTTTCAATGACGGGAAACGCCTGCGCGCCGATATGGCTGAGAAACAGGGCGTCCGTCTTGCTCATGCTGGTGGCGGAGACGATAAAGATGCGGCCTTTGCCATTGCGCAGGGGCAGCGGCGCGCTGATGAAGGCGTGCGCTTCGAGCAGCTCGGCCAGACGGGCGCCCGCCGCGTCGTCATGCCGCAGCCAGCGTCCGCTGTCGGGCTCGAGCATGCGCGCGCCGCCTATCCACGGCAGCCAGGGGCCGGCGGGCTGGTTGTACAGCGCGATTTTATCGTGCGGGAAAGCGAGCAGGGGACTGGCCGCGTCGTCGCTGAGGAGCGAGCTGGTATGCACGACGCCCGTTGCCGTTTGCAGCACGCTGCGCAGCGACCAGACCCGCGTGCCCTTGTCCTGCATGATCAGCAGGCAGCTGCGGCCGTTGAAATAACTGCGGGTTTTTTCCAGCACCGAGGTAATGGTCTGGTCGACGCCGAAGCGCGGATTGGACAGCTGGCTGACATCGCGCAGCAGCGCCAGGTGGCTGCGCTGCGTGATGGCCGAACCGCCCCAGTAGGCGATCATGTAGCCGAGCGCCAGCAGGAAGGTGGTGCGCAGCAGCAGGCGCGACAGTTCCGCATCCGTTTCGCCGAACAGGGCAGTCGCGGCGAACAGGCCGGCCGAAGCGAGGGTGACGCGCGCGCCTTCCTCGAAGCCACGCTGGAACGACGAGGTCAGGATGGCAAAGAAAAAAAACAGGAAGAATAAAGTGTTGTGGCTGCTGGTGGAAAACACGATCAGCGCATACCAGGCCACGTCGAGCCAGTACAGCAAGATATCCTGGGGCAGGCTGAGGCCCAGCACGGCCAGCACGTAGAGCAGCAGGCTGTGCATGGTGTAGGCGGAAAAGATCAGCCAGGTAATCTTACTCAGCTTGCCGGCGCTTTCGGGATCGATGAACAGGGTCAGCAAGGTGGCGCTCGACAGCAGCAGGCGCATGCCGTTCACCATGGTCGTATCCATGCCAGCACCCGGCAAGCCGGATTTGAGGGGAGGATCGAGTTTCACAAGCGCTCCTGGCCGTGTCCCGCATGGTGAGCCATGCGCAGGGATAGATACCACAGATAAATTCTTGTTGTTGTTGCTGCAATCACTGACGAGTCTACGCACACGCCGTAAAGATGTCTACTGGAATCCTTTGTCCGGCGTTGCTTTTTTTATAGCGGCTGCACCATCACGCGGTTGCGCCCGGCGCCCTTGGCCAGGTACAGGGCGCGGTCGGCGGCGCCGATCAGGGCGGCGATGGTCGGCTGCTGCTGCGGGTGCTGGGTGGCGATGCCGATGCTGACCGTAATGTGCTTGACCTCATTGCCCGTCTTGGCATGCGGAATACGCAGCCCGGCCGCCCGTTCGCGGATCGCCTCGGCCATGCGCAGCGCCTGCGCCGCGTCCGTGTCGGGCAGGATGGCGGCAAATTCCTCGCCGCCATAGCGCGCCAGCAAGTCGGTGGGGCGCTGCAGCATGGCGGCCAGTTCGGCCGCCACTCTTATCAGGCAGTCATCACCTTGCTGGTGACCGTAATGGTCGTTGTAATCCTTGAAATGGTCGATGTCGATCATCAGCAGCGACAGGGGGCTGCCCGTGCGCATGGCGCGCCGCATTTCCTTTTCGATCGCCACGTCGAAGTGGCGGCGGTTGGCGATGCCCGTCAAGCCGTCGGCAAAGGTTTGTGAACGCAACACCATGGTTTGTTCGCGCAGCAGCTTTTCGCGGCCCACGGCGATGGTCACATCATTGATCTGGATCAGGCAGTGGCGCGGCGAACCGGGCAAATTGATCGGCGTGACGGCAATCGCCTGCTGCATGCGCTCCCGGCCTTCGGCCGCGCCATGCGTGTACAGGGGGAATGGCGCCTTGTGCAGGGTTTGCGACAGCAGCGACTGGAAATTGTCGCGCAGGGCCTGGGTGATGGCCGAGGCTATGCGCTTGTGGCGCAGTTCAGGATAGACGGCAAAGAAATCCTGGCCCAGCACGGCGTCGGCCTGGCACGCCGAGTGGCGCGCCATCCAGTGGTTCCACAGCACGATGCGGTGCTGTTCGTCGAGCACGATGGCGCCCAGGTTGACGGCGCCGAGTATGCTCTCGAGCAGGGCGAGTCGGTGCAAGGCCTCCGGCATGATCGTCACGCCTGTCCCAGGACCTTGGCCAGATAGCGGCTGACCTGCTGCTTCAGGTCGTGCAAGGCGGACAGGTCGAGCACGAATGCCACATAACCGTGGATCTGGTGCTTGGACAGCACGAAGTCGATATGCAGCATCAGCACGACGGCGTCGTCATCGTCGCCGCCGAACGAGGACAGGATTTCTGCGCTGGTGCCCACGTGGTACAGGGGCAGCGAGCCATGCAGTTCACTGTCGAACAGGTTGGCCAAAGTTCCCACGCAGGAATTGAGGATGATGTTGCCGATTTCGCTCATCGCCTCCTGTTCCATTTCCGTCAGTTCCTGCAGCGGCATGGCATCGCCCACCATCAGGCGCACGATTTCCAGGCTCTTGTCTTCGGGGAACATCAATATGGCTTCGGTGGCGAAGGCGCCATCGTAATGCTGGCTGACGCCGCAGATGCGTTCGCCATCTTTCTTGCTGCCCAGCAAGGCAGCCGCGTCGGCACGGTTCAGGAAGGTGATCGACGGCACCGACATGGTGACTTCTTCATTGACGATTTCGCTCATCGCGGCGGCCGCATGGCCCACCCCGATGTTGAATATCTCTACGAGGGCATCGTTTTCGAGTTCGGAGAGATTGACCATGCTCACAGTCCCAGTGACGCGATCAGCTGGTGGATGCGCGTTTCCGTGATCGGTTTTTCCATGAAGCCGACGCCGAGCTCAGTGGCGCGGTTGCGGATGGCGTTTTGCACGTTGGCCGTGACGAGAATGATGTGCGTTTGCGGACACAGCGCGCGCAATTGTTCCGCCGCCGCCACGCCGCCCATGCCGGGCATGTTGACATCCAGTAATATCAGCACAGGGCTGATGGTCTTGACTTTTTCCAGGGCTTCTTCACCGGTCGCCGCCTCAATCACTTGCCAGTCGGCATGTTTGCTGAGGATGAACTGATGCGACATCAAACGTGAAACCCGGCTGTCATCGACAACAAGTACCTGTTTACTGTGATTCATGTGCTATTCCTGGAACGTCATATCGGGCAATCGTGCCATTTTCGCATATTTTAGAGTGCATAGAGAGGAATTGGCTGGGAATTGCCCTGGGGCAAAGGTTTCCAGCTTGGCTGTTGTATTCCATCGCATGGCCCGTCATCATGGCCGGCTGGCCGGGCTGGCAATCCGTTAAAATAGCGGCATTCCCCACTTTAGCCTTTTTTGCCATGACCCAAGACGAATTGAAGCAAGCCGTAGCCCGCGCCGCCATTAACTATGTGGTGGACGGTGAAATCATCGGTGTCGGCACCGGTTCCACCGCCAACTTTTTCATCGATGAACTGGCCAAGATCAAGGACCGTATCAAGGGGACGGTCGCGTCGTCCGAAGCGACGGCCGCGCGCCTGGCAGGCCATGGCATTCCCGTCTTCGACCTGAACGACGTCGAATCGATCGCCGTCTACATCGACGGCGCCGATGAAATCACGGCCAGCGGTGCCATGATCAAGGGTGGCGGCGCGGCATTGACGCGTGAAAAGATCGTTGCCTCCGTCGCGAAACAGTTCGTCTGCATCGCCGACGGCTCCAAGCTGGTGGAAACCCTGGGCGCCTTCCCGCTGCCCGTGGAAGTGGTGCCGATGGCGCGCGCCGCCGTGTCGCGTCAGCTGGCCGCGCTGGGCGGCACGCCCCGCTTGCGCCTGAAGGCTGGCAGCGATCAAGCGTTCATTACGGATAACGGCGGCGAGATCATTGACGTGCTGGGCTTGAAAATTGCCGACCCGGTGGCGCTGGAACAGCAGATCAACCAGATCGTCGGCGTCATCGCCGTCGGCCTGTTCGCCGTGCGCGGCGCGAATGTGTGCCTGCTGGGCATGCCGGAAGGCGTGCGTACTTTGGCATACTGATACGCAGCAGAAATCCGGGGTCAGACCCGCCGGGTCTGACCCCAGCCTTCACTTTGCACAGCCCGGTACACGGCCACGGTGCGCAGCAAGCCGCCGAGGAAGAGGCCGCTGAAGCAGCCATAGGCGAGGCAGACTGGTACGGTGAAGCCGGTCGCGTGGGCATAGGCTGGCGCGATGACCAGGGTCACGGCCACCGCATATTTCATGCAGAAGATACTCATCATCAAGATCAATGGCACCCAGCTGCCGGGACGCCGCACGCTGCTCCGTTCGGGAATGGCGACGATCTTGCGCGCATCGGTCAGCGTCCACGCCAGCGCAGCACCGGCCAGGGCGCCGATTGTCCAGGCGAACGGCGCCACGCCATGGAAGCCGAAACTGCCATGCACGCCGCTCAGCGACAGCGCCAGCATCACCAGCGGAATGATGCACAGCTTGCGCAAGGTCACTTCGCGCGCGCGGCTGGCCAGCACGCCCCGGTAGACGAGAAAGCCCAGGATGGCCCAGACGTAGAGGGGAGTGTGGCTGAAGATTTGCTGCAACATGGTGTCCGCCTTGGAATGAGGTTGTCGATGGACGTACTGTGCCAGCGGGCGGCATGGGCGGCGAGCGGTGTGCGACGAAACGGGGAGGCGGTGCCGTGAAACGGCGGAGGCGGGCGTGAAACGCAGGCGAAACTGCCCGTGACGTGGTCACGGGCAAGCGATAAAACTTATTCCGTTGGCGGCACGTAGCCCATGGCGGCATCGGCGCCATCGCCGAAGAAATGCTTTTCCATCTGCGTGGCCAGGTATTTGCGGGCGCGCGCGTCGGCCAGGTTCAGCCGGTTTTCATTGACCAGCATGGTCTGGTGCTTGAGCCAGGCAGCCCATGCTTCCTTCGACACGGATTCGTAAATCTTCTTGCCCAGTTCGCCCGGGTACGGCGGGAAATCCAATCCTTCGGCTTCCTTGTTGAGTTTGATGCAGTGGATCGTGCGGGCCATCTGTGCTCCTGAATCAGTGTAGAGATAAAGCGTGATTATAAGGCACTTTGCGCCTGCCCTCGCGGGGCCGTCGCGGCCTGGCGACACGCCGTTTGCCGCGCCCTTGCGCTGGATCAAATTTGATCTGCGCCGCCCCAGCTAGTAAGATGCCTTATCGCGCCAGCCGCTGGCTGCGCCTCTTCCAAGCAAGTAGTAACAATTAACCAATATGGAATCCCTATGACCTCAGTGAAAGTCCATGGCATCGACGTCAGCAATACGGGCAGCTTTGCGCTGTTTGGCGGCATCAACGTGCTCGAATCGCGCGATCTTGCCATGCGCGCCTGCGAAGAATATGTGCGCGTGACGCAAAAACTGGGCATTCCCTATGTATTCAAGGCCAGCTTCGACAAGGCCAACCGTTCATCGATCCATTCCTACCGCGGCCCGGGCCTGGAAGAAGGCATGCGCATCTTCCAGGACGTCAAGGCGGCGTTTGGCGTGCCCGTGATTACCGACGTGCATGAACCATGGCAGGCGCAGCAGGTGGCCGAAGTGGTCGACGTGCTGCAACTGCCCGCTTTCCTCGCGCGCCAGACGGACCTCGTCGTGGCCCTGGCGAAAACAGGCAAAGTCATCAACATCAAGAAGCCGCAATTTTTGAGCCCTGGCCAGATGGCCAATATCGTCGAGAAATTCAAGGAAGCGGGCAACGATCAGCTGATCCTGTGCGACCGCGGCACCTGCCTCGGCTACGACAACCTGGTGGTCGACATGCTGGGCTTTGGCGTCATGAAGAAGACGTGCGACGACTTGCCCATCATCTTCGACGTCACGCACGCGCTGCAGCAGCGCGACCCCGGTGGCGCCGCTTCGGGGGGCCGCCGCCAGCAAGTGGCGGACCTGGCCCGCGCCGGCCTGGCCGTCGGCATCGCCGGCCTGTTCCTGGAAGCCCATCCTGACCCCGACAACGCCCGCTGCGACGGCCCCAGCGCCTTGCCGCTGGACCAGCTGGAACCATTCCTGGCGCAATTGAAGGCGCTCGACGACCTGGTCAAATCGTTTGCGCCGCTGAATATCAAATAATGGTTCCAATGTAAAAAAGCCCGGCATGCCGGGCTTTTTCAGTTTTACAGTGTCTTGATCAGCACTTGGGATTTACGCTGCCAGTTATACATGTGCTGGCGGTCCTTCGGCAAGTCGTCGACGGTGGCTGGTACGAAACCGCGCTTCTTGAACCAGTGCGAGGTGCGCGTGGTCAGCACGAACAGTTTGTTCAGGCCGGCGGCGCGCGCGCGGTTTTCCATGTGTTTCAGGATGCGTTCGCCGTCGCCCTGGGCTTGCACTTCCGGGTTGACCGTCAAGCATGCCATTTCCGCCATCTTTTGCGCGGGGAACGGGTACAGGGCGGCGCAGCCGAAGATCACGCCATCATGCTCGATGACGGAGAAATAATCGATTTCGCGTTCGATCAGCTCGCGGCCCCGTTTGACTAACGTGCCGTCCGCTTCCAGCGGTTCGATCAGTTTGATGATGCCGCCCACGTCTTCGATGGTGGCCTGGCGCAGGCTTTCCAGGTTTTCATGGCTGATCATGGTGCCCACGCCATCATGGGTAAACAATTCCAGCAGGGCCGAACCATCCATCGAGAACGGTACGATGTGCGAGCGCTCGACGCCGTTGTGGCAGGCCTTGACGCAATGTTTCAAATAAAACGCCGTGGCGTCGGGCAGGAAGCCTGCCATCAGCACGGCTTCGGCCTGGTGCGACGACAGTTCGCGGATTTCCACGCCCGTCGCATCTTCCATCATTGGCGTTTCGGTAATGAAAATCAGTTTATCCGCGTGCAGGGCGATGGCGGCGCTGCAAGCCACGTCTTCCATGGTCAGGTTGAACGCTTCACCGGTAGGCGAGAAGCCCAGCGGCGAGAGCAGCACCAGGCCGTCCGAACCGAGGATGGAATGGATGGTTTCGGCGTCGACCTTGCGCGTGATGCCCGTCAGTTCCAGGTCCACGCCATCGATCACGCCCAGCGGGCGTGCCGTGATGAAGTTGCCTGAAATGATACGGATGGCCGCATGCGACATGGGCGTGTTCGGCAAGCCCTGGCTGAACGCCGCCTCGATATCGAGGCGCAGCTCGCCGGCGGCTTCCTTCGCGCATTCCAGCGCGGCGATGTCCGTGATGCGCACGCCATTGTGGAAGCGGCCTTCGACGTTACGCAAGGCCAGCTGTTCCGCCACCTGCGGCCGCGAGCCGTAGACGACGGTGACATTGATGTCCAGCGCATGCAGCAGGGACAAATCATGGGCCAGCACCTGCAGCGCCCCGGCGCTGACGAGTTCACCGGGGAAGGCGACCACGAAGGTCTTGCCGCGAAAGGCGTGGATGTAGGGCGCGACGGAGCGCAGCCATTGGACGAATTGGGTAGGGTTTTCCATTAAGCGCATTATAATTCGCTGCGCGATGTGCGCGCTTAAAATACCTGTAAAAAACAATGTCTTCAGCCAGCAATAAGTCTTCCCCTCCTTCCAACGTTGCAAATGTGCCCGCCGGCGGGGATGTTTCCGCGCCTGCCGCCACGCCTGCGCAGGGCCGCCAGCGCCCGCCCGTGAGCCAGCAAAGGCAGCAGCCGCCGCGCGCGGAACAACAGAAACAGCAACAGCAGCAGCGTGCGCCGCGCCCGCCGCGTGAGGGGCAGCCGCCGCGCAATGACCAGGCTAGCCGCGAAGAGCGCGAAAGCCGTGACGCAGCCCGCGCCGCGCGCGAAGCGGAAAAGGCGTTCCGCAATCCGCTGCCACCGATTACGTATCCGGAAGACTTGCCCGTCTCGGGCCGGCGCGCGGAAATCGCCAAGGCCTTGCTGGAAAACCAGGTGATTATCGTCTCGGGCGAGACGGGTTCCGGCAAGACGACCCAATTGCCGAAGATTTGCCTGGAACTGGGACGCGGACAGAAGGGCATGATCGGCCACACGCAGCCGCGGCGTATCGCCGCCTCGTCGACGGCCAAGCGCATTGCGCAGGAGCTGGGCACGCCGCTGGGCGAAACCGTGGGCTTCAAGGTGCGCTTTACCGATACCCTGAGCCGTGGCGCGTCCGTCAAACTGATGACGGACGGTATCTTGCTGGCCGAGACGCAGACCGACCCGTTGTTGAAAAATTACGACACCATCATCATCGATGAAGCGCACGAACGCAGCCTGAACATCGATTTCCTGCTCGGCTACCTGAAACAGCTGCTGCCGCGCCGGCCCGATCTGAAAATCATCATCACGTCGGCCACCATCGATGCGGAACGCTTCTCGCGCCATTTCGGCACACCGGAAAAACCGGCGCCGGTGATCGAAGTGTCGGGCCGTTTGTACCAAGTGGAAGTGCGCTACCGTCCCGTGGAACGCGAGCAGGTGGCCATGCCCGGTGCCGCCAACCCTGACAAACCTGGCCAGCGCACGGCGAATGTACGTGTAGCTGCGCGCGAAAAGCGCGATTTGATGGATGCCGTCGTCGATGGCGTGGAAGAACTGTGCCGGATCGGCTCGGGGGACGTGCTGGTGTTCCTGCCGGGCGAGCGCGAAATCCGCGACTGCGCCGAAGCGCTGCGCAAGCACCATCCGCCGCACGTGGAGATTTTGCCCCTGTTCGCCCGCCTGTCGGCCGAAGAGCAGGAGCGCGTGTTTAAAACCAGCAATGCGCGCCGCATCGTGCTGGCCACCAACGTGGCGGAAACCTCGCTGACCGTGCCCGGTATCCGCTACGTGGTCGACGCGGGCCTGGCGCGGGTGAAACGCTATAGCTACCGCAACAAGGTCGAGCAGCTGCAGGTCGAGCCGATCGCCCAGTCGGCCGCCAACCAGCGTGCGGGCCGTTGCGGCCGCGTGGCCGACGGCGTCTGCATCCGCCTGTACGAAGAGCAGGATTATTTGCTGCGCCCGAAATTCACGGAGCCGGAAATCCTGCGCTCCTCGCTGGCCGCCGTCATCCTGCGCATGAAGTCATTGCACCTGACGGACGTGGAAACCTTCCCCTTCATCGAGCCGCCGCTGGCGCGTGCGATCGCCGACGGCTACCAGTTGCTGCAGGAACTGGGCGCCGTCGATGAAGTCAATAAACTTACGCCGCTGGGCAACAAGCTCGCCAAGCTGCCGCTCGACCCGCGCGTGGGCCGCATGATCCTCGCCGCGCTCGATAACGCGTGCTTGAGCGAAGTGCTGATCGTCGCTTCCGCCTTGTCCGTGCAAGACCCGCGCGACCGCCCGATGGAGCACCAGCAGGCGGCCGACGAGGCGCACAAGAAGTTTGCCGATGAAAAATCGGAATTCTTGAGCTACCTGAAGATCTGGCGCTGGTTCGAATCGGCCATCGAGCACAAGAAAACCAACCGCCAGTTGCAAGACAATTGCCGCACGAATTTCCTGTCGCAGATGCGCTTGCGCGAATGGCGCGACGTGCATTCGCAGCTGCTGACCATCGTCAAGGAACAGGGCTGGCGCCTGAACGAAGCACCCGCCACCTACGACAATCTGCACATGGCCTTGCTGACCGGCTTGCTGGGCAATATCGGCTTCAAGGGCGAGGACGAGCCGGGTGCCGGGTATCTGGGCGCGCGCGGCATCAAGTTCCACATCTGGCCCGGTTCCTCGCTGCTGAAAAAGCCGGGCAAGTGGATCATGGCGGCCGAACTGGTCGACACGACGCGGCTCTACGCGCGCTGCGTGGCGCAAATCCAGCCCGAGTGGCTGGAAAAGGTCGGCGAACATTTGCTGAAAAAATCATGGGGCGAGCCGCGCTGGGAAAAACGCTCGGCGCAGGTGACGGCGTCGGAACGCGCGACCCTGTACGGCCTGGTGGTGTACAGCCAGCGCCGCATCAATTACGGCAATTTCAACTTGCCGGAAGCGCGCGAAATCTTCATCCGCGACGCCTTGGTCGGCGGCGACTTCGATACGCGCGCGCCGTTCTTTGCGCACAACCACAAGCTGATCAAGGACATCGAAAACCTCGAGCACAAGTCGCGCCGCCTGGACGTGCTGGTCGACGATGAACTGATCGCCGCCTTCTACGACCAGCTGCTGCCGGCCGACGTGTGCAATGGCGCCGGTTTTGAAAAGTGGCACAAGGAAACCACGCGCGACAATCCGAAGCTGCTGTACCTGAATCGCGAAGAGCTGATGCGCCACGAGGCGGCCGGCGTGACGACGGACCTGTTCCCGAAAACCATGTCGGTGACGGGCCTGGAAATGGGCCTGACGTACCACTTCGAGCCGGGCAGCGTGCGCGATGGCGTGACCTTGAGCGTGCCGCTGTATGCCTTGAACCAGTTGCCGCGCGAGCGCTGCGAATGGCTGGTGCCGGGCATGCTGAAGGAAAAGGTGCATCTGCTGCTGAAATCCTTGCCGCAAAAACTGCGCCGCCACTGCGTGCCGCTGCCTGATTACGCGGCGAAATTCTGCGAGCGCGTGCATGCAGCGGGCGTGTTTGGCCGAGGCGACCTGATCGACGCCATCATCGCAGACATCCGTACGCAGATCACGATCAATGTGCTGACGACGGACTTCAAGCCGGAAACCCTGCCTGCCCATCACTTCATGAATTTCAAGGTGATCGACGAGCATGGCCGCCAGCTGGACATGGGCCGCAACCTGGCCACTCTGCAAGTGGAATTTGGCGGCCAGGCGCGCCAGAGTTTCCAGAAGCTGGCCGAAGTGTCGGGCGTCTCTGGCTCAGGCACACCGGGTGCCAAGGTGGCGGGTGCGCAAGTGGCGTCGCGGCTGCAGGCGCAAGCGCAGGGCGCCGCCGCCAATGCGGCAGCAGGCAAGGGCGGCGCGCCGGCCAAGGGTGCTGCCGTTGCCGCGCAGCCTTCCGCGAATGCCACCGTTTCGCAGCACATGGGCTTGACGGGCTGGACCTTCGGCGAATTGCCGGAGTTGCTGGAAATCGTGCAGGGCAAGCTGACCCTGATCGGCTTCCCCGCGCTGGTCGACAAGGGCACGCATTGCGACCTGGAAGTGTTTGACGACCCGACCGTGGCCGCCCGCACGCACAAGGTGGGTTTGCGCCGCTTGTTCGCGCTGCAAATGAAGGAGCAGATCAAATACGTCGAGAAAAGCATCCCCGGTTTGCAGCAGATGGGCATGCAGTTCATGGCCCTCGGTTCGCAGGAAGAGCTGCGCGAGCAAATCATCAACAAGGCGCTCGACATCGCCTGCCTGCAAGATCCGCTGCCGCTGGACGCCGCCTCGTTTGCCAAGCGCCAGGCGGAGGGCAAGTCGCGCCTGGTCTTGCTGGTCAATGAAATCGCCCGTTTGCTGTCGCAAGTGCTGACGGAATTCCACGGCTTGCCCAAGCGCCTGCAGAATATTCCCGCAGCGGCCGCCACCGATATCCAGTCGCAGCTGCAGGGCCTCGTGCATAAACGCTTCCTGACGGAAAACGAATACACGCAGCTCGCGCATTTCCCCCGCTATCTGAAGGCGATCAACGTGCGTCTGGAAAAGCTGCGCGCCGACCCCGCGCGCGACACCAAGTTGATGGCCGAATGGCAATCAGCCGCTGCGCCGTACTTGCGCCAGGCCAAGGACCGCCAAGCCGGCAAGAACACGGACCCGAAACTGGTCGACTTCCGCTGGATGCTGGAAGAGCTGCGCGTGTCGCTGTTTGCGCAGGAGTTGCGCACGCCGATGCCGGTGTCGGCCAAACGCCTGCAGAAGGTATGGGAGTCGATGCAGCGGTGATGGCGCCTCTATAAACCTACTGCGCAGCTCACTATCGCGTCGGCGTTGCTCACCGTACTAGAGTACGGTTGCGCTACTCAACGCGATATTGAACTTGCTCGCTACGGTTTCTAGAGGCGCCTTGACGCTAACGATGGGCAGCAACATGCTCCGCTAATCCATCCTACCCGACCTACCCGGCTCAAGTGCGCTTGTTGAGATCATCATCATCATCATCGCTGAGCGTTGAGCGCGAGCCCAGATCGCCGAGGTCGCCCTGGCCGCTGCCCGTGCCGGCACGGCTGCCGCTCATGGAGCTGCCGGTCAGGCTGCCTTCGCTGCCCGATTGCAGGCTGGCGCCGCTGCGCAGGTCGCTGCCGGATGGCATATGGCCTGCCATGCTGCCGTAGCGCGTGCCGCTGCCATAGAATGCTTCCATCTGCTGGTTCCAGGCTTCGCTGCCCATGTCGGGCCAGTTGTCCTTGTCGAAGCCGGGAGCGTTTTTCAGCAAGTCTTTGTCGACGTTCAGCAGGAAGCGCTTGTTGACGGTGTCCAGGGTCAGGCGTTCCCAGGGCACGGCAAACAGCTTGTCGCCCATGCCCAGGACGCCGCCGAAGGACAGCACGGCGTAGGCGATCTGGCCCGTGCGCATGTCGAGCATGATTTCCTTGATGTCGCCCAGCTCCTCGTCTTCGTGATTGTAGACATCGTCCCCGATCAGGGTATCGGCCCCCATCAGGGCCGGCCCCGGGCCGTCGTGGTTACGGTACATGCCCAGGATGTCGCGGTCCAGATAGCTCATGGTGTTCTCTCCTCGTGTGAAGTGCTGTTCGAACATCCAGATTAAGCATACGCACTATGTGGCGTTTGATCTGCCTCAATGGTGCCAGCGGCACTTTTATCGGTGTGCAAACGTACGGTGCTGTCAGCCAATTGCGGTACTCTATGCGTTCCAAGGAGGAGGCCGCACATGCTGATGACGCAACGATGCAATGGGATGAACTTGCGGTACGCTCCACAACGACACGCACGCCGCGTGCCATGGTAAAGCCCGCCACCAAATGGCTGCGCGGGCTATTGCGCGCCGGTAAGGCGCAGCAGCGCACGGCGACCAAGCTGGCCAAGGTGCTGTTCGGGCCCGTGCCAGCCAAGCCCAGGGCCAAACCCCGCAGCAAGCCGGTGCCCAAGACCAAGGTCAAGGCCAAGGCGACGCCGCGCGCCAGGCCCGCCAGCGACGCCGTACCCTCGCTGGCGCCCTTTGCCACGCCCCTGTCGCCACCGCGCGTGCGCAAGCGAACGGCGCCCCCGCCGGGCAAGTGGCTGGCCGCCCACTATGCGCCGCTGCCGGAACTGGGGCAGATGCCGGGCCGGCGCCTGCCGTATTTCCTGTACCTGCCCGAGAAGGCGCCGAGCGTCGCCATGCGCAGCCGGGGCCGGCCGCTGCTGGTGATGCTGCACGGCTGCGAGCAGAGCGCCACGCAGTTTGCCGATGGCACGCGCATGAACCGCCTGGCCGAGCGTAAGGGCTACGCCGTGCTGTATCCGCAGCAATCGCTGCGCTCGCATGCGCGCCGCTGCTGGAAGTGGTACGACAAGCTGACGCAGGAGGGCGGCGGCGACGTGCGCCTGATCGTCGGCGCCATCGAGCAGGTGGCGGCCCGCTATGTGATCGACCGCGCGCGCATCTATATCTGCGGCATTTCCGCCGGCGCCGGCATGGCGCATATCGTGGCCCTGAACCATCCCCATCTGTTCGCGGCGCTGGGCCTGCATTCCGGACCCGTCTTTGGCGCCGGGCATAATCTGATCGGCGCGCTGGGCGTGATGCAGCATGGCGCTGCCGCCCGCGCCGACGCGGCCATCGATGAAGTACTAGCGCGCCAGCCCGCGTTTCCCCGCCTGCCCACCATCCTGCTGCAAGGGCTGGCCGACAAGGTGGTGCGGCCCATTAACCAGACGCAGCTGGTGCGCCAGAGCGTGCGCGTCAACCATTTGCCGTTCGATACCGTGGTGACGGCGCAGCGCCTGCCTGGCGGTGCGGCGGGCGGGCGCAATCCGGCCCATGCGTATGCGCTGCACGATTATCAGGTGGGCAAGGATGTGCTGCTGCGCGTGGCGCAGGTCGAGCACCTCGAGCACGCGTGGAGCGGTGGCGACGCCAGCCTGCCGTTCAACGACAAGGCCAAGCCCGACGCCAGCAAGATGCTGCTCGATTTCTTCGCCAGCCACCGCCGCCGCTAAACCAGCGTGCCGCGCGCCGCAACGGTGCGCTGGCACTGGTACGCACCGTTCTCCCTTTCCCCACAGGGCCGCGGCCAGCGCGCCGGCACGCTGGCCGCGCCCTTTTCAGCCTGAATTCTAAATACCGCAGTACCATGGATTTCACTCAAGTGGTATTGCTGCGGTATTTAAAAATCACAAAAACAGGCGTTAAAAATGCTAACTGGTATACAATTGGTACACGTTTTCAGTGTGAAACCGTGTCCGCCGTCCCATGCCCGACGGCTGATACGCACTGACGGCAGCCACCCACGTTACGGAACGCGCCATGTCCATCAAGTCGAAGCAGTTGCTGTGGTTTTTTGCGTTTTTCCTTGTCTTTGAGCTCAACATCTATCTGTCGAACGACATGATCATGCCGGCGATGCTGGGCATCGTCGAGGAGTTCCAGGCGGAAAAAAAGTTCGTCCCCCTGTCACTGAGCCTGTATCTGCTGGGCGGCAGCTCGCTGCAGATTTTCCTCGGGCCCCTGGCTGACTGCATCGGCAAGCGCAAGCTGGTGTTGACCGGCAATACCTTGTTCTTGCTGGCTACCTTGGCCGTGCCATTGACCGCCTCGATCGAGCAATTTCTCGCCGTGCGTTTCATCCAGGGCATGGGCTGCTGCTTCATCTTCGTCGGCTATGCCATGATCCATGAGCTGTTCGATGACATGGCGGCCGTCAAGCTGAGCAGCATTTTGTCGAGCACCACCATCCTCGCACCCCTGGCCGGCCCCATCCTCGGCAGCGCCATCATCAGCCGGCTGGACTGGCGCTACGTCTTTTTCCTGTCGGCTCTGCTGGCGCTGCTGTCCTTGCTGGGCCTGTTCAAGACCATGCCGCGCGCGGCCCTCAAGACCACGCGCCCGGACCTGGCCGCCATCATGCGCAGCTACGCGGCCATTTTCAGCAATGGCCGCTTCATGTTCGGCATGTTCACGGCCGGGCTGGCCACCGTGCCTCTGACGGCCTGGATCGGCTTTTCACCCATCTTCGTGCTGCAGGAAATGGGCGCGTCCTACGCCACGTATATCGCCCTGCAATGCGTGATCTTGTCGGGTTTTGTCCTCAGCAGCATCGCCATCCAGCGCCTGCGCCAGGATTTCCCCCTCGTCTCCCTGCTGCGCCTGGGCGGGCTGATCGCGGCCGCCGGCATGCTGGGTGCCGGCGCGGGCCGCCATCACGTCGACGTGTTTGCCGCCTGCATGTTTGTCTATTCCATCGGTTTCGGCCTGTTCAACGGCGCGCTGATACGTAGCGCCATCACGGCCAGCAAGGAGGCGATGACCTTGACGACGGCCGCCATGAGCTTGCTGTACTGCATTTATCTGTCCGCCTGGCTGCAGCTGTACAACGTGCTGTGCCAGCGCTTCGGCTATGCGCTGGAAACGTATGCGTTGCTCAATATTCCCGTCATCGTGGCCATCACGGCCTGCCTGCTGCTGTTTACGCGGGGCATGGCGGGGCGCCGGGAAAGCGGGGTGCGGCTGGCCCGGCACTGATGGCGCAACGATGCGCTTGTTCTCGACCTTGCTTTACCTCCTGCGAAGTTTATTGACACTCTCCTGCGGAAAATGGTGCGCCCATGAAAATAGATGACCTGGCCTCGAAACACGATCAAGCAAAGATTTTCAACCTCGAATACGAGTTCCGCATCAACCGGCTGAAACTCGATTACATCACCCTGGCCGATGTCCGGCCGGCCGGCAGCGACCTGGAGCAACTGGCCGTGGAGCACCAGACGGGCATCGCGGCCCTGCGCAGCTTCGTCGCCCTGAACTTCAACCATTTCAACGCGGCAAGCTGTTCCTCGCTCAGCTGCATTCCCACGCGCGCGCTCGGCGACGACGAGCGCTACCTGCACCGCATCTGGATGGGCGGCCCATTGCCGGCCATCGCAGCCGAAGCGATCGGGCAGTGGGGCGCGGCGCTGGAAGAGGTGCGGCGCAACGGCGGCGCGCCATATGTCTCCATCCTGTGGGTATGGGATGCGCAGCAGCTGCGCAATGACGAGCGCTTCAGCCCCACGGGCGGCGCCGGGCGCTACACGATAGGCCGCTACGCGATCGGCGGCACGACCCTGCACATCAACTCGCTGCGCGCGCTGGCGCTCGATTTCGCGCCCGCCCGCTTCGACACCCTCGATACCCTGCATACGCAGCGCTATTTCGCCACCTTGTCCGATTACTTCCGCATCCTCATCATGTGCGAATACGGCGGCCTGTATATGGATGTCGATACGATCCCGCATAATCCGGCGACGATTTTCCTGATGAAGCCGGAAGTGCCCGATTATTTCCAGCGCAAGGAGGATGGCAGCGAAGAGCGCCGGCATGTCAGCTGGATGAATCTGTTTCTCGATGAAACGGGCATGCTGATCGCCAAGAAGAACGATGCCGCGCTGCGCGTGATCCAGCGCAATGTGAACCTCGCCTATGCGGGCATCGACGCGCAGATTCCACGTTCCTGCCCGCAATTCGAGGCGCAGCTGTTTGGCCAGTTCTATGCGGAATGGAAGAAGAACCTGGGCGTGACCGTGCTCAGCCATGCCGAGTTCTACCAGCGCTATTGCGTGCTGTATGACGGTGCGCGCGAAGCGGTGGCGGGCGGCATCCGCGGCATGCGCTTGCTGGACGATATCATTACCGACATGCACATTCCCTTGAGCGACGAGGAACGGCGCGCGTATGCGCGTTGCGTGGCGCGGCTCGACGAGATCGGCTGGCAGCTTGACGATCCTTTGATCCTGCCCGACATCGTCGATGTGTTCGATATCGAGGAAGTGCCGCGCATGGCGTATGCGGCCCAGCTGCGTGCCGACATCGACCATTTCCACTATTACTCGGTGCTGTCGGACGACCCGCAGCTCGACCGCGTGAATAGCGTCTTTTGCCGCTACCTGCTGGCCCACCGTTCGCAGCATATTGCCGCCGGTGCTTTCTGGCGCCCGACCGTCGGCCGCCACGGCAGCCGCATGCCGGCCGTCAGCGATGTGGCCCCGCCAGGTGACGAGGCGCAGGCGGACCTGCTGTCGCATGCACCGCTCACGCTGGTGCCGGGCGAACTGCTGGACGACGAGACGAAGAACCGCATGGCGAAGCTGCTGTTTGCCACCAGCTACCTCGAATACTGCTCGTTCGGCAATAAATTGAATCTGCAATTCGTCGAATTGCAGCGGCGGCAAAACATCGACCCGTATCTGGCGCACATCCACGGCCTGCATGACGAGGACGGGCGTTTCATCGGCTTTTTCACGGCCGCGACGATGGACGAGTTCCAGGCCTGCGGCGCCGTCTCCTATTACCGCGACGACATGAAGGCGCTCGACGATGCGTATGACGCCTTCGTGCTCGCGCATGCGCGTGCCGACGACTGTTTCGTCAGCAGCCTGGCCATCGACGAGAAATACCGGGGCCAGGGTTTATTCAGGCAGATGTTCCATGAAATCCGCGACCTGGCCAGCCGCAAGGGGTGCGCGCGCATCACCCTGACGGTGTGGGAAAAGAGCGAAGCGCTGCAAGTGTATCTGCACAAGGGTTTTCGCAGCGTGGGCACATTCGATTATGCCTACAGCCTGTTCTATGACCGGCTGCATTTCCTCGTGTATGAGGGTAACTGAGGCGGGAAACTGAGGGAAGCGGGGGCGGCCGGCAGCCGCCCCGTGAGTAGCGTTACAAAGCGAGGAAGGCCAAGGCCGCCACGGCCGTCGGCAGCAGGGCGCCGGCCAGCAGGCCGACGGCGCCGATCGATTCATCCTTGAAGCCGCGGCGCAGCAGGGCCACGCCGGCCGGGTTCGGCGCATTGGCGATGACGGTCAGGCCGCCACCGGCCACGGCGCCGGCCATCAGCATGTATTTTGCTTCGTCCGTCATGCCGACGATCAGCGAACCGAGGTAAGTGAGGGCCGCATTGTCGGTAATTGCCGTCAAGCCCAGGGCGCCGAAGAACAGGGCCAGCGGCTTCAGGCTTGAAACGATGGGTTGCAGCCACCATTGCTGCATGCCGCCCAGTACCACCAGGCCGCCCAGGAAGAAGCCGACCAGCAAGCCTTCCTTGAGGATCAGCGGGCTTTGATAGCGTTCGTACGCCTGCACGAAGCCGAGGAAGAACAGAAACAGGCCGATGAACAGCACGGGATGGTGCGCCAGGGTCACCACGCCGGCCAGCACGATCATGTGCACGAGGCTGACGGCCAGCGGCACTTTTGGCGCTTCCACATCGCCGGCCTTCGGCTTGATGTCGGAAGTGTTGCTGTGCAGATATTTGCGCAGCAATATGCTCACGCCCGTGGCGTTGACGAGCACGGCGATCGCGGCCTTCCAGCCGAAATGGCTGGCCATGTAGGCGCTGTCCCAGTTCCACGTGGTGGCCACCATCAGCACGGGCGGCGCCGCGTACGAGGTCAGGGTGCCGCCGATGGAAACGTTGACGAAGAGCACGCCCAGCGCGCCGTATTTCAGCCATTCAGGGATGCCCGGGCGGAAGATTTGCGGCGCCAGCATCAGCGCGGCCAGGGTCATGGCGGCCGGTTCCGTGATCAATGAGCCCGTCAGGGGTACGAGCGCGAGGCCCAGCCAGACGAGGCCCAGTTCCGTGCGCAGCGGCATCACGCGCGCCACGCTTTTCAACAGGCGCTGCACGGCGTCGAGCACAGGGCGCGAGGCGGCCACGACCATGACGACAAAGACGAACAGGGGCTCCGTGTAATGGCGCGACTCGGCATACTCGATGGCCGCATCGCTGCCCGAGACAAAGGCCATGATGAGGATCAGGATAAAGGCCCAGAAGCCGAACACGACTTCGACTTCGCCCAGCAAGTGCAGCAGGCCCGCATGGCGGGGATGGCGCCGCGACAAGGTTTCAAACGACTTGGCGGCAAAGGTGTGGATGAGCGCAAGGCCGAAGACGATGGCGCTGATGATTTGGATGGTGGTCAAATGCGTTTCCTTATGGACGGAGGAAGCCGGCTGGTACGTTGCCAACCGGTAAGGAGAGTGCTTATGGTACAGCAATCGATGCCGAAAACGGGGTTTTTCGGACATGGCGGAGCGGCCCCTGCGCTAGCGGCAGTCAGATAAACCTTGCCAAAAGTGGAGCTGGATAGTACTGTATATGCATACAGTATTCATCTATCTATCCAATGATGCAACATTCTCAATTGATGGCCTCGCCGGAAGCCTTGCACCCGTCCTTGTGGCGTGCATCGCAGCTGGGGCAGGGCGCCACGCGCTGCCTGGACACGGGTTTTGCCGCCCTGTCCGCGCAGCTGCCCGGCGGCGGCTGGCCCAGCGGCAGCCTGATCGATCTGCTGGTCCAGCAGCCGGGCAGCGGCGAATTGCGGCTGCTGGCCCCCGCGCTGGCGCAACTGCCGGGCTTGCCCATCGTGCTGCTGCAGCCGCCCCATCCGCCGCAGGCACTGGCCCTGGCCGCGCAGGGACTGGCGCCGTCGCAACTGCTGTGGCTCAAAAGCGCCGGCAGCAAGGATGCCTTGTGGGCGGCGGAAAACATCTTGCGCAGCGGTACCTGCGGCGCCTTGCTGTTCTGGCAGCCGCACGTGCGCGCCGACAGCCTGCGCCGCCTGCACCTGGCCGCGCAAAGCGGCAACACCCTGTTCTGCATGCTGCGCCCGCTGCACGGCGTCCAGGATGCGTCGCCGGCGCCGCTGCGCCTGTCCGTGCGCCCGGCCGCCGGCGGCATCGAGATCGGCTTCATCAAGCGCCGGGGACCGCAGCGCGACGCGCCCCTGTTCCTGCCCCTGCAACCTCCCTCATTATTGCGACGCCATGCGACTCTGGATCGGCCTGTGCCTGCCCCGGCTCCCGCTCGAAGTGTTTTGCCCGCGCTGGTCGGCTGACAGCCTGGGCGTGGTGCTGGAGCAGGAGCAAGTGATGGCCGTGTCGCCGCTGGCGCGGGCCGCCGGCATCCGGCCGGGCATGCGCCGCGCCGGTGCGCTGATGCTGGCGCCGCAGGCGCGCCTGCACGAGCGCTCGCCTGAACTGGAAGCGCAAGCCTTGCAAGCAGTGGCGCTGGCGCTGCTGCAATATTCACCGCTGGTGGCGCAAGGCGAGGAAGCGACCCTGCTGGTCGATGCGGGCGCCAGCTTGCGCCTGTTCGGCGGCGTGCGCGCCCTGTGTCGGCACATCGAGGCCAGCTTGCGCGCGCTCGGCTACACGGCCCAGTTGTCGTGCGCACCCACGGCGCGCGGCGCCTGGCTGCTGGCGCGCGCCGCTATGCGCCGGCGCCGCGTGCTGGGCATGGAGAGCCTCACCCGCCGCCTCGACGGCCTGCCGTGCGCCTTGCTGCCGCCCGCGCGCCCCTACCTCGACTGGTTCGAGGGCATCGGCTGCCGCACCCTGGGGCAGCTGCGCCACTTGCCCCGGCCCGGCTTGCAGCGCCGTTGCGGTGCAGCCTTGCTCGATATGCTCGACGATGCGCATGGCCACAGCACGGAATTGTTCGTGTGGCTCGAAGCGCCGCCCACGTTCCGCGCCAGCCTGGAATTGTTCGACCGCGTGGAGCACGCGGACGCGCTGCTGTTCGGCGCGCGCCGCCTGCTGCAGCAAATGACGGGCTGGCTGTGCGCGCGGCAATTTGCCGTCGAGCGCATCCAGCTGCTGCTGGCGCACGAGCGGGGCAGGGTGGCGCGCCCGCCCACCGTCATCGACCTGGCGTTGGGCGAGGCCGTGTGGCGCGACGAGCATCTGGTGCGCCTGCTCAAGGAGCGCCTGGCGCAGCTGGTGCTGGAGGCGCCCGTGATAGGCCTCACCCTGGAAGCGCTGCAGGTGCAGCCGATGGCGCCGCCCAGCGACAGCCTGTTTCCCGAGCCGGGCGGCACGCCGCAGGAACGCCAGCGCCTGCTGGAATTGCTGGTGGCGCGCCTGGGCACGGACAATGTCTTGCAGGCAGCGCCGCGCGCCGATTACCGCCCCGAGGCGGCCAACCAGTGGCTGCCGCTGCCGGCCAAGGCCGGCGCAAAAAACGCGCTGCCGGACTTGCCGCCAGGCTTGCCCGGCATGCCCCGTCCCGGCTGGCTGCTGGCCCAGCCCATCGCCCTGCTGATGCGCGAGCACCGGCCGTTTTATGGCTCGCCCTTGAAAATGGTATCCGTTGCCGAACGCATAGAGGCGGGCTGGTGGGGCCAGTCGCAGGCGCGCGATTACTTCATCGCCGAAGGCCTCGACCACGCCCATTACTGGGTCTACCGCGAGCGCATTGCCGGCAGTGGAGAAGACGCCGCGCCGCGCTGGTTTTTGCATGGCTTGTTTGGCTGAATGGGCTGTCCTGCTGAAACTGCCATGCTTGGCTATACTGGCTTCCCGGCGCCGCATCTTTCATTGAAACAAAGGATATCCATGACACAGCTTTCCGACTTCCCCATCACCCAAAAATGGCCCGCCCGCCATCCCGAGCGCTTGCAGCTGTACTCGCTGCCGACGCCGAACGGCATCAAGGTTTCGATTTTGCTGGAAGAGCTGGGCCTGGCGTACGAGCCGCACCTGGTCAGCTTCGAGACAAACGACCAGACATCGCCCGCCTTCCTGTCGCTTAATCCCAACAACAAGATTCCCGCCATCCTCGATCCGAACGGCCCCGATGACAAGCCGCTGGCCCTGTTCGAGTCGGGCGCCATCCTGCTGTACCTGGCCGAAAAGACGGGCAAGTTCATCCCCCAGGACGCGGGCCTGCGCTATGAAACGATACAGTGGCTGATGTTCCAGATGGGCGGTATCGGCCCCATGTTCGGCCAGGTGGGCTTCTTCCACAAATTCGCCGGCAAGGATTACGAGGACAAGCGTCCGCTCGAACGCTACCTCGGCGAAGCCAAGCGTTTGCTGGGCGTGCTCGAGCAGCGCCTGCAGGGCCGCGACTGGATCATGGGCAGCCAATACACGATTGCCGACATCGCCATCTTCCCGTGGGTGCGCTGCCTGGTGGGTTTTTACGGTGCGGGCGATCTCGTCGGTTTTAACAACTTCCCGAATGTGCAGCGCGTGCTGGATGCTTTCCTGGCCCGGCCTGCCGTTATCAAGGGGCTCGACATACCATCGCGTGGCTAAAACAGCCGTGGCCGGACAGCGCTACAATGCGCCATCGGCCGCGCTGCGCGGCAGCTTTGATCTGAGACAATGAAATCCACCCGGCAAGACTTTCCCGGCGCGCACGGCCATGTGCTGGCGGCGCGCCTCGATGCGCCCGACGGCGCCATCCGCGCCTACGCGCTGTTCGCCCACTGCTTTACTTGCGGCAAGGACGTGCTGGCCGCGCGGCGCATCGCGCAAGGCTTGACGGAACACGGCATCGCCGTGTTGCGCTTCGACTTCACGGGACTGGGTGCCAGCGAAGGCGAGTTCGCCGCCACGAATTTCTCGTCGAACGTGGACGACCTGGTCGCCGCCGCCGACTTTTTGCGGGCCAGACACGCCGCGCCGCAATTGCTGATCGGCCACAGCCTGGGCGGCGCCGCCGTGCTGGCCGCCGCGTCGCAAGTGCCGGAAGCGACCGCCATCGCCACCCTGGCCGCGCCGAGCACGCCCGCCTACGTGACGCGCATGTTCAGCGACCACCTGGAAAAAATCGCCGCCGAAGGCGAAGCGCTGGTGCAGCTGGAAGGGCGGCCCTTCCGCATCCGCCAGCAATTCGTCGACGACGCTGGCAGCCACAGCTTAAAAGAGCACATCGCCGGCCTGCGCCGCGCCCTGCTGGTGATGCACGCGCCGAACGACACGACGGTCAGCCTGTCGAATGCGATGGATATCTTTACGGCGGCCAAGCACCCGAAAAGCTTCGTTTCGCTCGACGATGCCGACCATCTGTTGACGGGGCGCGATGACGCGGCCTATGTCGCCAACGTGATCGCCGCGTGGAGTGCGCGCTATATCAGCTAAGTAACTAAGCTGCCGCCCATGAAAAACGCCGCGGCAGCAGAAGCTGGCGCGGCGCAGATGGGGGAGAAAACGGATCAGTCTTCGTCAAATTCGGCGGATAAATCTTTCCAGCCCTTGCTCACGGCAAAGGCCGAGAATTCCTCGGGCGCTTCCAGAACGATCAGTTTCTTGTCTTGCAGGCCCAGGTCTCCATGACCGAAGTCGGGGCCCACGTAGCCGAGGCTGCGCAGGCGGGCCAGGATGTGGCCGACCAGGGTCTTGTCCTTGTAGGCGCCCGCTTCGAGCGGGGCGGCGAAATCGACGTAGACGTCGATGATGCCGTAGCCTTCGTCGAAGATGCGGATGGCCTTGATGTCGTGGGCACGGCCGGAGCCGTCGGTGGCCTTGAAGGAGCCGCTGAGCTGGATGTCGGTGTCATTGTTCATGCCGTCAGCATACACCAAAAGCCGGCCCCGCATGGGGGGCGCCATGCAAAATCCCCGGGATGGGTCATGTAAAATTTTCTTACAAATTGAGCGGCGTCTGGGGCGCTTTTCGCCAATTTCAAGGCCTTGAAAGGGACTGGAGAGGCCGTATATCGGTAACAAGCGGATGCTCATCGTGAGGTCCGCCCCTCTTATCGCTTCATTTGAAAAGGATATTTATCATGCGTACTTTTGACCTTGCTCCCCTCTACCGTTCCGCCATTGGCTTTGACCGCCTGGCACAGCTGCTCAACGAACAACGCGCCGATGCGCAACCGAGCTATCCACCGTACAACATCGAACTGGTGTCGGAAGACAAGTACCGCATCGTGATGGCATTGGCCGGCTTTTCGCGCGAAGAGATCGACATCATCACCGAACGCGACTCCCTGCACGTCACGGGCCGCAAGCAGAAAGATGGCGTCGAGCGCACGTTCTTGCACCGCGGCATCGCTGCCCGCGATTTCGAACAGCGTTTCCAACTGGCCAACCATGTGAAGGTCACTGGCGCCACGTTTGAAAACGGCATGCTGACCATCGACCTGGTGCGTGAAGTGCCGGAAGCGCTGAAACCGCGCAAGATTGAGATCGGCGCCGGCAGCGACACCGCCGCTAACGTGAATGCGCTGGAACAGCGTCAAGCGGCCTGATCTGATCGTGGCGCCCCTTCGGGCGCCCTGGCAGCCGGGAGGGTTCCCTTCCTCCCCATGCAGTAAAATACTGGCCGGTTGATCCGGCCAGTGTCACGTCTGGAGCCTGTTCGGGCCCTTCATTGAGCGCCATGCAAGGTGCGTGCTGCAGGCCAGATTAAGCCATGCTTAAAGGCGCAAATACCTGTTTCCAAATAGAAAAATGTTAAGCACCGCCTAAGACTCGTGGCCCACTATTGCAGACATCAAAATCTCATTAAATGAGGAGCAATTCATGGAACAGCAAACGAATACCGCATCCCTGAAAATCAAACGCACCGTAGCCGCGCTGGCCGCGATCGGTGTGCTGGGCGCCGGTGGCGCCATGGTGGTGCATCAGAACAATGCAGGCGCGAATGCCGCTGCCGCTGCCCCAGGCACCCCCGTGGCTGCCGCCGTGGCACCCGCCGCTGCCGCGCCGCTGGTGGCCTTGCCCGACTTTAGCCAGATCGCCGCGCGCAACAGCCCGGCCGTCGTCAATATCAGCGTCACGGGCAGCACCAAGGTGGCCTACGACCCCTCGGCCCAGGCCGGCAATGACGACTTCGGCAACGACCCCTTCTTCGAATTCTTCCGCCGCTTCCAGGGGCCGCAGGGCGGGCAGCGCGGTGGCCGCGACGTGCCCACGCACGGCCTCGGTTCCGGTTTCATCGTCAGCCCCGACGGCGTCATCATGACGAACGCCCACGTGGTGCGCGATGCGCGCGAAGTGACCGTCAAGCTCAACGACCGCCGCGAATTCCGCGCCAAGGTGCTGGGCACGGACCCGAAGACCGATATCGCCGTGCTGAAAATCGACGCCAACAACCTGCCCGTCGTGCCGCTCGGCCATTCGAGCGACCTGAAAGTGGGCGAGTGGGTGCTGGCCATCGGTTCTCCTTATGGCTTCGACAGCACGGTGACGGCCGGCGTCGTCAGTGCCAAGGGCCGTTCCCTGCCCGACGACAGCAATGTGCCGTTCATCCAGACGGACGTGGCAGTGAACCCCGGCAACTCGGGCGGCCCGCTGTTCAACACGCGCGGCGAAGTGGTCGGCATCAATTCGCAGATCTACAGCCAGACGGGCGGCTTCCAGGGCCTGTCGTTCGCCATCCCTATCGACCTGGCCGGCCGTATCAAGGATCAGATCGTCGCCACGGGCAAGGCCAGCCACGCCAAGCTGGGCGTGACGGTGCAGGAAGTGAACCAGGGCTTTGCCGATTCGTTCAAGCTGGCCACGCCGGAAGGCGCCTTGGTCGCCAACGTGGAGCGGGGCAGCCCGGCCGACAAGGCGGGCCTGAAATCGGGCGATGTGGTGCGCAAGGTGAATGGCCAGCGCATCATCGGCTCGGCGGACTTGCCGGCGCTGGTGGGCACGTCCTTGCCAGGCGACAAGATCACGATGGATGTCTGGCGTGACGGCAAGATCGTGAGCCTGACGGCAACCCTGGGCAATGCGGCCGACAAGGTGGCCGACGTGGCGAAGAGCGACAGCGCCGCCGGCAAGGTAAAGCTGGGCCTGGCCCTGCGTCCGTTACAATCGGATGAAAAACGCGAGGCGGGCATCAGCGCCGGCCTCTTGGTGGAAGACGCGGGCGGTGCTGCGGCCAACGCCGGGGTGCAGCCGGGCGACGTGCTATTGTCGGTCAATGGCCGTCCCGTCAACACGGTCGAGCAGGTGCGCGACGTGGTGGAAAAATCCGCCAAGTCGGTCGCCTTGCTGATACAGCGGGGACCCGACAAGATTTTTATTCCGGTGCGTTTGGGCTGAAAACAAGAGTAACGAGATAGAGAGGCAAGCCATGCGCTTATTGCTGGTAGAAGACGATACGATGATCGGCGAGGTGGTGCTCGATTTGCTGCGCGCCGAGCATTACGCGGTGGACTGGGTCAAGGATGGCGATATGGCCGATACGGCCCTGCAGACGCAGACCTATGACCTGGTATTGCTGGACCTGGGCTTGCCGCGCAAGGATGGCCTCGACGTGCTGCGCTCGATGCGCTTGCGCAAACTCGACACGCCCGTGCTGGTAGCCACGGCGCGCGACGCCATCGAGCAGCGCATCGCCGGCCTCGACGCGGGCGCCGACGATTACGTCTTGAAGCCGTATGACCTTGACGAACTGCTGGCGCGCATCCGTGCCTTGCTGCGGCGCGCCTCGGGGCGGCCGGAACCGGTCTTCGAACACCAGGGCGTTTCCATCAATCCGCTGACGCGCGAAGTGATCGCCGAAGGGCATCCCGTCAATCTGTCGGCGCGCGAATGGGCCGTGCTGGAAGCCTTGATCGCGCGCCCCGGCATCGTGCTGTCGCGCGCGCAGCTGGAAGAAAAACTGTACAGCTGGAAGGATGAAGTCAACAGCAATGCCGTGGAAGTGTATATCCATGGCTTGCGCAAGAAGCTGGGCAGCGACTTGATCCAGAACGTGCGCGGCCTCGGCTACATGGTGCCCAAGGCATGAGGATGAAGGTCACGGTGACGCATTCGCTGCGCGGCCGCCTGCTGTGGTTTTTGCTGGCGGCCATTATCATGGCTGCCCTGGCGCAAGCGTCGATCGCCTACCGCAGCGCCTTGTACGACGCCGACCAGATCTTCGATTACCACATGCAGCAGATGGCTTTGTCGCTGCGCTCCGGCGCGCCGCTGGCCAACCATGCGCAAGCCTTGCCGGCAGACCCCGTCAACAACGACATGGTGGTGCAGGTGTGGACGCCGGACGGCGTGCAGGTGTTCCGTTCGATCACGCGCGCGGAACTGCCGCAGCGCGCCGTGCTGGGCTTTTCGAACGTGAAGGCGAACGGCACGACCTACCGCATCTTCTCCGTGCAAACCAGTTCCCAGACCGTGCAGATCGCCCAGGACATGGCCGTGCGCAAGCGCATGGCCGGCAGCCTGGCGCTGCGCACGGTGGGGCCCATCGCGCTGATGGCGCCGATTTTGATGCTCGTCGTCTGGTGGGTCGTCAGCGGTTCGCTGGCGCCCGTTTCGCGCGTGCGCAAACAGGTGGCGGCGCGCCAGGCGGACGATCTGTCGCCCGTTTCGGAAGCGGGCTTGCCCGACGAAGTGCGCCCGCTGGTGCATGAGCTGAACTTGCTGTTCGGCCGCGTCAAAACGGCGTTCGACGCGCAGCAGCATTTCGTTGCCGACGCCGCCCATGAATTGCGCACGCCGCTGGCGGCCCTGAAACTGCAGGTGTTGAGTCTGGAGCGGGCCGAATCGCAGGAAAAGCGCAGCCTGGCGATCTCCCGCGTGAGCGCCGGCATCGAACGGGCCACGCGCCTGGTCGAGCAGTTGCTGGTGCTGGCGCGCCAGGAAGCGAGCGCCGCCAGCGGCGACCAGCTGCAGGCGGTGGATTTGAACGACGTCGTCAAGCGCGCGCTGGGCGACATGGCCGGCATCGCGCAGGCGCGCAAGATCGATCTGGGCCTGCATCACATGGATGCGGCCAAGGTGGCGGGGCAGGCCGATGCGCTCAACATCATGCTGCGCAACCTGGTCGACAACGCCATCAAGTACACGCCGCAGGGCGGCACGGTCGACATCGACCTGCGCGCCAGCCCCGTCGGCGTGACGTTATCGGTGGAAGACAGCGGCCCCGGCATTCCGCCCGAGGAGCGCGAGCGCGTCTTCAGCCGCTTCTACCGCGTGCCCGGCACGGACGCCAACGGCAGCGGCCTGGGGCTGGCCATCATCAAGGCCATCGCCGAGCGCCACGGCGCGCGCCTGGTGCTCGATAAATCCGAGCGCCTGGGCGGCCTGTGCGTGCGCGTGGAGTTTCCGCAAGCCGTGAAAAAATAGCGTTTTGATCATGATCTTTGGCATGTTGCATTGACGCGCGCGCCGCTGGCATATATTGTCTGCGCAATAAGCAATCAAGCAAACGGAGCGCAGCATGCAGAAGATCGGCTTTTCAGGAACCCTCGACCCCATCACCAATGGCCATATGTGGGTGATCGGCGAAGCGCGTTCGCTCGCCGACGAGGTGATCGTGTTCCTGTCGCAAAACCCCGCCAAGCGCCCCCAATTTCCCGCCGAAGACCGCAAGCGCATCATCGAACAGAGCGCGCGCGAGTGCGGCTGGGACAATGTGCAGGTGGTCATCGTCAAGGGTGACTACACTGCCCGCGCGGCCAAAAAGCACGGCTGTGACTACCTGATCCGCGGCATCCGCACGACGGCCGATTTCGACTATGAAAACCTGATCCAGCAAACCAATGTGGATGTGCTGCAGGGCGCCAAGACGATTTTCGTGATGCCGCCGCGCGACCTCGGCTCCGTCAGTTCCAGCTTCGTCAAGGCGCTGGAAGGCCCTGTGGGCTGGAACTGGACCATGAAGAAATTCGTCCCCGGTCCCGCCTACCAGGCGTGGATACTCGACTGCCTGCGCAAGGAGTGGGAAGCGCTGTGGAACTACGCTACCGCCTCGCAAGATGACATCGCGCTGGCGGACCACTGGTTCGCCCACCTGACGGGACCGCAGGCGTATGGTGGCGCGGACCGCCACTATCACAACCTCGACCATCTGGTGCATGGCCTGTCCGAGATCCGCGTGTGGGCCGACAATACCTTTGCGCCCAAGCGCGACAGCGCGCTGGTCAAGAAGGCGTTCTGGTTCCACGACGCCGTCTACAGCCACGACGACGATGCCCTGTATTCGAGCGAAGAGGCGAGCGCCCAGCTGTGGCTGGCCAGCGGCCTTGATGCGGGCGACAACCAGGATGTGGCGCAATTGATACGCGCCACCGATCACTTCCAGGGACCCGGCATCAGCCATGCGCTGAAGGACGCCATGCTCAGTGCCGACCTGGCCATCCTGGGGCAGGATGAAGAAGTGTATCAAGCGTATACGCAAGCCATCGGAAGAGAATACGCGCACGTGGACCCCGTACGCTTCAACGAACAGCGGGGCCTGGCCCTGCAGCACCTGAGCGCCAAGGCGCAGGCGGGCCAGCTGTTTGGCGATGCGTATTTCGCCGACCAGTACAACGAGCGGGCGATAGACAATATGCGCAAAGAGATCGCGGCGCTGGCGGGGAATTGAGTTTAACGGCGGCTGGCTGCTGCATGCAGCAGTGCATCCTCGAGCCGGTCATTGCCCCAGAATAATTCTCCAGCGTTGATGAAGCTGGGGGCGCCGAACAGGTTCAGCGCTTGTGCCTGCTCGGTCTGGCGGCGCAGCCGCAGCTTGTTATCTTGTGTCAAAGCCAGCGCCAGGACGGCGCGTGCATCGAGACCCAGTTCCTCCAAGGCTTCGCTGACGGCCTCGATGTTGTCGATATCACGGTCCGCGGCAAAATTCATCGTCATCATGCGGCGCGCGAATGGCACAATCCAGCCCTGGTCCGCGCCGATCAAGGCCACACGCATGGGCAACAGGGCCGTGCGGGGAAAGGAACTCGGCTGCTGCCATGGCAACGCGTACTTTTCGCACTGGCGCGCCATGTCGCGCCACGTGTAGTCGCCCTTGAGTTTTTGCAAGATGAAGGGCGATGTCTGCCAGCCCAGCGCCTTGAAGACGACGCCCAGCAGGAAGGGTTTCCAGATCACATGTACCTTCTTTTCATGCGCCAGCGCTTCGATGCGCATGGCGCTCAGGTAGCTGTAGTTGCTGCCGAAATCGAACCAGAATTCCAGTGTGGCCATGGCATCGCTTCCAAGTGGTGGTGCTAGCGGGCCGCCGCCTTGGCGCGCGCCGCGTGCAGTTTCTTGAAGCTGTCGATCAGGCGCTGGTGCCTGTCGAGGCCTTCCAGCTGCATGCTGGTCGGGGTCAGGCCGAAGAAGCGCACGCTGCCTTCCACCGAGCCCAGCACTGCATCCATCCGTTCGTTGCCAAACATGCGGCGGAAATTGACGACGTAGTCGTCCAGTTCCAGCGCGTCATCGAGCTCCACTTCCAGCACCACGTTCATGGCCTGGTAAAACAGTTTGCGCTCGAGCGTGTTGTCGTTGTACTGCAGGAAGGTTTCCACCAGCTCTTTCGCTTCTTCGAATTGCTGCAAGGCGAGATGGATCAGCAGCTTCAATTCCAAGGTCGTCAGCTGGCCCCACACCGTGTTTTCGTCAAATTCGATGCCGATCAGGGTGGCGATGTCGCCGTACTCGTCGAGCTCGCTGTTTTCCAGGCGGTCGAGCAAGTCTTCCAGGCCGGCATCGTCCAGCTTATGCAGGTTCAGGATATCGGCGCGGAACAGCAGCGCCTTGTTGGTGTTGTCCCAGATCAGATCTTCGACCGGATACACCTCGGAATAACCGGGCACGAGGATGCGGCAGGCCGTGGCGCCCAGCTGGTCGTATTCGGCCGTGTACACTTCCTTGCCCATGCCGGCGAGGATGCCGAACAGCGTCGCCGCTTCCTCGGCATTCGAATTTTCGCCGTGACCGGAAAAATCCCACTCGACGAAATCGTAATCGGCCTTGGCGCTGAAGAAGCGCCACGAGACGATGCCGCTCGAATCGATGAAGTGTTCGACGAAGTTGTTCGGCTCGGTGACGGCTTCGCTGGCAAACGTTGGCTGCGGCAAGTCGTTGAGGCCTTCAAAGCTGCGGCCCTGCAGCAATTCCGTCAGGCTGCGCTCGAGCGCCACCTCCAGGCTCGGGTGCGCGCCGAACGAGGCGAACACGCCGCCCGTGCGCGGGTTCATCAGGGTGACGCACATCACCGGGTACACGCCGCCCAGCGACGCATCCTTGACCAGCACGGGGAAACCTTGCTCTTCCAGGCCGGCGATGCCGGCCAGAATGCCCGGGTATTTCGCCAGCACTTCCTGCGGCACGTCGGGCAGGGCGATCTCGCCTTCGAGGATTTCGCGCTTGACGGCACGTTCGAAAATTTCCGACAGACATTGCACCTGCGCTTCAACCAGGGTATTGCCGGCGCTCATGCCATTGCTGACGTACAGGTTTTCGATCAGGTTCGAGGGGAAATACACGATTTCGCCATCCGAATGGCGCACATACGGCAGCGAGCAGATGCCGCGCTCGGCATTGCCGGAGTTGGTGTCGATCAGGTGCGAGCCGCGCAGCTCGCCATCGGGGTTGTAGATATCCAGGCAATATTCGTCGAGAATCTCTTTCGGCAGCGCATCCTTGCGGCCCGGCTTGAACCAGCGCTCGTTCGGGTAGTGGACGAATGGCGCGTTGGCGATGTCCTCGCCCCAGAACGACCCGGCGTAGAAATGGTTGTTGCTGAGACGCTCGATATACTCGCCCAGGGCCGACGCCAGCGCGCTTTCCTTGGTCGCGCCCTTGCCGTTGGTGAAACACATGGGCGAATGCGCATCGCGGATATGCAGCGACCAGACATTCGGGATGATGTTGCGCCACGAGGCGATTTCAATCTTGATGCCCAGGCCCGCCAGCAGGCCCGACATATTGGCGATGGTCTGTTCCAGCGGTAAATCCTTGCCCACGATATAGGTGCTCGCGCCAGGGGCTGGATTCAAGGCCAGCAAGGCCTGCGCATCGGCGTCCAGGTTTTCCACTTCTTCGATTACGAACTCGGGACCCGTTTGTACCACTTTCTTGACCGTGCAACGGTCGATCGAGCGCAGGATGCCCTGGCGGTCCTTGGCCGAGATATCGGCCGGCAGCTCGACCTGGATCTTGAAAATCTGCTGGTAACGGTTTTCCGGATCAACAATATTGTTTTGCGACAGGCGGATGTTTTCGGTGGAAATATTGCGCGTATCGCAATACAACTTCACGAAGTAGGCCGCGCACAGTGCCGATGATGCCAAAAAGTAATCGAACGGGCCAGGCGCCGAGCCATCGCCCTTGTAGCGGATGGGCTGGTCGGCGATGACCGTAAAATCGTCGAACTTGGCTTCGAGACGCAGCTTGTCGAGAAAGTTGACTTTAATTTCCATGAGGTAATCCAATACAGTGCTTATGAGTTAGGCGCTATTATCCGTGCTTTCTGCCGCAGGGCAAACATTGTTCACTGCGGCCGTGCTGGCCGGGCACCATCGGGGCAATGAGGCAGGCTGATAAATATGCGAGGCGACCGAACTGAACATGCGAATAACACTGATGCGTCACGGCGAGCCGCAACTCGCCAAGGGCGGCTGGATAGCGCCCATGCAAATGGGACAGTGGATTGATCTCTACAATCAATCGCTGATCAAGGAGGGCGACATTCCTCTGGAGTGCCCCGTGGCCGCGCTTTCCGCGTCGACCATCGTGGCCAGCACGGCACCCAGGGCATGCTCGACGGCCAGGGCGCTGGGTGACTTACCATTCACGCAAGAGGCGATTTTCATTGAAGCGGAGCTTCCCTTTGCGCTCTGGAAAGCGCCCTGGCTGCCGCCTCAAGCCTGGGCAGTGATTTTCCGCCTGCTGTGGCTTTGCGGTTATGCGCGCGGCTCGGACTCGCTGACGCTCACCCGGCAGCGTGCCAGGGCCGCCGCCGAGCGGCTTGTTGCGCTTGCCGCCAAGGGGCCTGTGCTGCTAGTCGGACATGGCATCATGAATCGTTTGATCGGCAAGGAACTGCAGGCATTGGGTTGGCTTGCCCGCAACAGGCAAGGCAGCCGCTACTGGAGCATGGGCGTCTACGAGTTGTGAAACTGGCGGGGCGTGGATCGATACAATAGATGGTGATGTGATCGAAACGCTTGGACCTTCCCATTGCGAAGGTCAGCGTCATCCATAAAGAAGGCCGTGCCGATGCAAATTTCCATGAATGATGTGATCACCGAGCAAGAAGTGATAGCCCTCTACAAGGCCAATCACTGGTCGTCCGCGGAAAAGCCCAAAGAGCTGATGGCCGCGCTGCGCAATTCCCACAGCCTGGTGACGGCCCGCGCCAATGGCAAATTGATTGGCATCGGCAATGCCATTTCCGATGGCCATCTGGTTGTCTACTTTCCGCATATGCTCGTCGATCCGATGGCGCAAGGCCAGGGTGTCGGCAGAAGGATGATGGCGGCCATGCTGGAAAAATATGCGGGATTTCACCAGCAAATGCTGACGGCGGACGGCAAGGCTATCGCGTTCTACGAATCCGTGGGATTTGTTCGTGCCGGGAAAACAGAGCCCATGTGGATCTATGCGGGCGATGAGCATTGAATGGTGATGCCGACATGAAAACAGCGGCTGCCCATGCTGGCGCAGCCGCTGTTTTTTTAGGTGGATACGGTGATCAGAACTTCACCCACAGCCGTCCGAAATACGAAGCGCCGTTCAGGCCGAACTGCACGCTGTCGTATTTGAAGCCGTTATCCGTCTCGTCCGCGTTTTGCGTGGTGGGCTTGACGTTGAAGATGTTGTTGCCGCCGAAAGTCAGCTTGGTGTTCTTGCTGATGCTGTAGGTAAAGCTCAGGTCGGCCGAGGTCTTGGCCTTGTAGCGGGCGTTCGGTACGCCTTCGGCCGTGCCGCTGAAGGTGCCGAGGGTTTGCGGGCCAAAATAGATGATGCGCAGGTCCGATTCCAGCTTGCCCGTGATGTAGTCGAAGCCCAGCGTGGCTTTCGCGCGCGGGCCGCCCTGTTCGATGAACAGGCGTTCGCGTTCGGACAGCAAGACATCCTCGAAGCCCGTCAGCGAGGCGGGCGTCTTGACTTTCGTCACTTCCGTCTTGCTCAGGTTTAAGGCTACGAAGGTATTCAGGCGGTTGCCGGCCAGCTCGCCCTTGTGCGAAGCCGTCAGGTCCAGGCCGCGCGTGCGCGTGTCGATGGAGTTGACGAAGAATTGCGCCTCGCCCACGCCCAACAGGGCCAGGCGCGCGGCCAGGTCAGGGTAGTTGTCGGCATTGAAGCGGCCCGACAGCACGATGCGGTCCTTGATCTTGATGTTGTACAGGTCGGCCGTGACGGAGATGGCTTGCGTCGGCGTCCAGGTGGTGCCCAAGGTAAAGCTGGTGGATTTTTCCTCTTTCAACTTCGGGATGCCGGCCGCGTTGGCGACTGTGCCGCCGTTCGGCGCCAGCACCACGTCGGTGGGCACGCCGCCGATGAAGTCGGTGAAGGTGGACGAGAAATACACTTGCTGCAACGATGGCGCGCGGAAACCCGTGCTGGCGGAACCGCGCAGCAGCACGTTCGGCGCCAGCTTGTAGCTGCCGGCCAGCTTGCCTGTCACGGTGGAGCCGAAGTCGCTGAATTTTTCATAGCGCAGGGCGGCCTGGGTTTTCAGGCGTTCCGTCCATTCCAGTTCCACGTCGCCATACGCGGCGATGCTGTGGCGCTTGGCCTTGGTGGCGTCGCCGGGCTGGAAGCCGGGGAAGCCCTGGCTGCCCGCATTGCCGCCCACGCCCACGCCGTCCGCGTCGATGTAGGAGGCCTGTTCACCGGCCATGATCTTGTATTCCTCGCTGCGGTATTCGGCGCCGAAGGCCACGTTCATGCCGCGCATCACCGTGTCGTAGTAGCGGCTGAAATCGGCGTTGCTGGTCAGTTGCTGGAACGAGAAGCCGCCCGCGTCGTAGTTGCTGGCGCTGACACCCTTGCCGCCGTTCATCAGGTCGAGGTTGGCGATCGATGCGTTCAGCGTATTGCTGATGTCGTAGCGCATCTTGTTGTAGCCATAGGTTTGCGAAAAGTCCGCATGCCATTCGCCGATCTGGCTGCGGTGGCCGATGGTGGCATATTGGTCGTCGATCTTGCCGTTAATGAAGGGCACGAAACCGTCCGGGTACATGGCGGCCGAATTGCGCGATGGAATGTCGTCGCTGCCGATGCCGCCCCGGCCAAACGCGGCGCTCGAGGCATCGCGCGTCTGCGCGCCGGCCGTGAAGTACAGCTTGCCCGTGCCGCTGGTGGCGTAGTCGCCATTCACATACAGGGTTTTGTTCTTGGATTTGGTGTCGCCGATGATGCGCATGCTGTCGGAATCGGCGCGGTTCGAGCGGCCCCGGTCCAAGTATTCGCCCGTGATGGCAAGCGTGCCCTTGTCGCCCAGCGCGATGCCGCAGTAGGCGGAGGTCATGTAATTCTTGCCGTCGCCTTCGGAATACTGGCTGTAGCCGGCCACCGCTTCGCAGCCCAGGCTTTTCTTCAGTTCGATGTCGATCACGCCGGCAATGGCATCCGAGCCGTACTGGGCGGCGGCGCCGTCGCGCAGCACCTGCACGTTCTTGATGGCCAGCAAAGGAATCGCATTCATGTCCGTGCCCGTGTTGCCGCGGTTGCGGGCGCCGAACAGGTTGACGAGGGCCGTCGTGTGGCGCCGCTTGCCGTTGACCAGCACAAGGGTCTGGTCGGAACCGAGGCCGCGCAGGGCGGCCGAGTCGATCAGGTCGGCCCCGTCGGCGCCCGTCTGGCGCGTGGAATTGAACGAGGGCGAGATGTATTGCAGCGATTGCGCCAGGTCGAACTGGCCGCCTTGCTCGGCGACCTTGGAAATCGGAATGATATCGACCGGCACCATGGTATCGGTGGCGGAACTGGCGACGCGGCGCGAGCCGACCACGCTGACCGTTTGCACGGGGCCGTCCGTGGCCGCAGGGTCGTTGCTCTGCGCCATGGCGGCGGGACTGAAGGCGGCCATGGCGGCGCTGCCGTACAGGCTGATGAGGACTGCTTTACGCAAGGTGGTGAGGGTCGGCACGCAGTATCTCCAAGTGGCTGATGAGCAAGATTCGTGACTTGATTCTAGTGCCATCATTTCATCATTCACCAGCGATACTTTGTTTTGTTATTACAAATTTGAAGTAACTGTTGTTTCCTGGTTGATTATCTTTTCGCCGCTGCCCGGCTTGCCTCGTACTGGTGCGGCATGCCCCGTTCAGGTGCTGCGTTGCACCATGCCGCCCACCAGGATTTCCACAGGGCTGTATTGCACCTGGATCAGACACGGCTGCTGCGTCACGTGGCCCTGATGCAGGCGCAGCGACTGTTGCAAATGGACTGCCAGCGCGCCCGCCGCCACGCCCGTGGCGCTGTCTTCCAGCGCCGGATCGAGGTGGTTGAAGTTGCGGCCCTCGTACTCGTGCTCGCCCGTGCGGCAATACGCATAGCAGCCATTGATTTGATGTAAAGCGCTCCAGTCGGCGATCAGTTCCAGGTTCGGCCGCAGCGCGCGCAGGGTGGTGCGGTCGGCCACTTCCAGCAGCAGTTTCGGGCTGCCGACGGAGGCGATGACGGGCGGCGACAGCAAGTGCATGTGCTGGCCCATCAGTTCGGACGGCACATATTTTTCCAGCATGACGGACGGTGCTGGCTGCGGCGCCAGGCCGATAAACAGACCGGCTGCGTTGTACACCAGCTGCAAGGCTTGCCCGCGCATGGCCGTGGTGACCGTCAGGGTTGCCGGGGCGCCAGGCGCCGTCAGCAGCACATGCGCGGCCGCCAGGGTGGCGTGCAGGCACAGGGGGCTGCGCGTGTGCGGATAAAAATAGTCGAGCACGAGGCATCCCTCCGCGCCGTCCGCCTGCCGGTCGATGAAGACGCAGGCGCTGACCTGGCGCTCGCGGGCGAATTGCTGGCGCGCCGTTTCGCTGCTGTCGTCGTTTTCCACGACCAGCGCCGCATTGCCGCCACCGGGTGCGGCGCCGAAACATTTCAAGAGATGGACGATCATGGCGGGCGATGTGAACGGTAAAACACGAGCATAAACGAAAATCCGTGCAAAGCTTCAGGATGTCTTGGTCGACTGTAGTCCCAAGGCTCTGCTTATTGATCATTTCGTAGAAGTGGTATATCAACAGATGATATACTTTGTCGCATGTGGATCGATCCTGCCATTGATACATTGCTGGACCTCGATGGTTCCATACTCGACCAGGATGGCGGCTATTGGATCAAGATAGAGGCCAAACGGACGAAGGTATCGGATGAGATCCCTCACGGCATACGCTATTCTCTGACGCTGCACGAACCGTATGGTAAACGCATCCTCGGTTACGACAATGCGCACATGGTAAAGCCGCCAAAGAAATTCAAATATGCGGGACGTATCGTGGCTTTTGACCATAAACACCGGCATCCGTCGGATCAGGGAGTGCCTTATGAATTCAAGGATGCGCAGCATCTCATCACTGATTTCTTTGCTGACGTGGACCGCGTTTTGCTGGAGGTAAAAAAACAATGAAACCGATTTTTATTGGCATCATGCCGCAAGAGAAAATCCGCGAACGCGTGTTGGCTATCGCTAGCGGTACCTATAAACCGAAGCCGAACGAACCTAAAGTCTGGTTCACTTCCATCAAATCGCTGGCGGAAGTCCTGAGCGACGAAAACCGGGCATTGCTGCACGTGATTCTGGAAACGCAACCGGAATCCATCTCCGCATTGGCTGAGACAACAGGCCGTAAACCGAGCAATCTGTCGCGCACATTGAAAACCATGTCCAACTACGGCATCGTGGAACTGAAACGGGAGCGCAATCAAGTTCGCCCCATCGCCACCGCGACGGAGTTTCGCATTGTCGCGCATTGACGTTTCATGCTCTCAGCGGTTGATTTTCTAAATCAACAGTCGTTGCGCTTCCCGGCCACCTTTTCCAGATGAGTATAATATACTGTGTTTATATACAGTATTGAGGTAGATCATGTGGGGCGCCGTCTTACCCGAGTATGCTGAGTTGTACTGCCTGAGCAATTTCAGCCTCCTGCATGGGGCCTCGCATGCGGAAGAGCTGGTGGCGCGCGCCGTCCAGCTCGGCTACAAGGGGCTGGCCATTACCGACGAGTGCTCGCTGGCGGGCGTTGTGCGCGCGCATGCGACGGCCAAGCGGGCCGATTTTCCGCTGATCATCGGCGCGCATTTTCACTTGACGCAGGCCGACGGCAGTCCGGCCCTGTCCTTGCTGGCGCTGGTGCGGGACATCGACGGTTACGGCAATTTGTCGGAACTGATCACGATGGCGCGCACGCGGGCGGCCAAGGGGCGCTATTTGCTGACGCCTGACGATTTCGCCGCGCCTTCGGCGGAGTTTGCCCATTTGCAGGGGCTGCCAGGCTGCCTGATGATCTTGCTGCCCAGCTATCCGGCCCAGCCGGAAACCGTGCGCGCGCAGGGGACGTGGATGGCGGCTACCTTTGGCGGCGAGCGCAGCTGGATCGGCCTGAACCTGCTGCAGCGGGCGCAGGATGACGCGCACCGCAGTGCCGTGCAGGAGGCGGCGCAGGCGCAGGGCTTGCCCGTGGTGGCTGTCGGTCACGTGTGCATGCACGTGCGTTCGCGCAAGCCCCTGCTCGACACCCTGTGCGCGATACGCGTGGGCAAACCCGTGGGCGAGTGCGGCTACGCGCTGGCGCAAAATGCGGAGCAGCATCTGCGCGCGCGCCTGCGCCTGGCCAATGTGTATCCGCCGCAGGCGCTGGCGGAAACCGTGCGCATCGCCAAGAAGTGCACATTTTCCCTCGACAGCCTGCGCTATGACTATCCAGTCGAGCTGGTGCCGCACGGCCACACGCCGGCGACCTATCTGCGCGAGGAAACGTATGCGGGCGCGCGCAGCCGTTTTCCGCTGGGTATTCCGGCCAACGTGCAGGAGCAGATCGAGCAGGAGCTGGATCTGATCGCCGAGCTGTCGTATGAAGCGTACTTTTTGACCGTGTACGACATCGTGCGCTTTGCCCGCTCGCAAAACATCCTGTGCCAGGGCAGGGGCTCGGCCGCCAATTCGGCCGTCTGCTATTGCCTGCACATCACGGAAGTGGACCCGGCACGGGGTAACTCGCTGGTCGGGCGCTTCATGTCGCGCGAACGCAACGAGCCACCCGATATCGACGTCGATTTCGAGCACCAGCGGCGCGAGGAGGTGATTCAATATATCTACGGCAAATATGGGCGCGAGCGGGCCGCGCTGGCAGCCGTGGTGATCAGCTACCGGCCGAAGAGCGCCTTGCGCGACAGCGGCCGGGCGCTGGGGATCGACCTGGCCATCGTGGAAAAAGTGGCCAAGGCGCATCGTTGGTTCGACGGCAAGTGCGATCTGCTGGAACGCCTGGCCGAATGCGGACTCGACCCGGCGGCGGCATTGTCGCAGCAGTGGGCCGGTCTGGCGCAGCAACTGCTGGGCTTTCCCCGCCACCTGTCGCAGCATCCGGGCGGCTTTGTGATTGCACAGGGAAAATTGTCGCGCCTGGTGCCGATTGAAAACGCCAGCATGGCCGAGCGCAGCGTCATCGAGTGGGACAAGAATGACCTCGAGGAGCTGGGCTTGATGAAGGTCGACGTGCTGGCGCTGGGTATGCTGTCGGCCCTGCGCCGCGCGCTGGAGCTGGTGGGGGCGCGGCGCGGCGAGGAATTCCGCCTGCAGGATATTCCCGCCGAAGACCGCGCCACCTACGACATGATGTGCCAGGCCGACACCATCGGCGTGTTCCAGATCGAGTCGCGCGCCCAGATGAGCATGCTGCCCCGGTTGCGCCCCCGTGAATTTTACGACCTCGTCATCGAGGTGGCGCTCGTGCGCCCCGGTCCGATCCAGGGCGGCATGGTGCATCCGTATCTGCAGCGGCGCCAGCAGAAAGAACCGGTCGACTATCCGAAGGGTCTGGAAAAGGCGTTGGGACGCACCCTGGGTATCCCGATTTTTCAGGAGCAGGTGATGCAGGTGGCCATCATCGCCGCCGACTTCACGCCCGGCGAAGCGGACCAGTTGCGGCGCGCCATGGCGGCCTGGAAACGCAAGGGCGGCATGAACAATTACAAGAAACGTATCGTTGAAACGATGGTCAAAAATGATTATGACCGGGAGTTCGCGGAGGCCATCTTCAGCCAGATCGAGGGCTTTGGCGAATATGGTTTTCCCGAGTCGCACGCGGCCAGTTTCGCGCTGCTGACATACGCCAGTTCCTGGCTGAAATGCCACGAACCGGCCGCCTTCCTGTGCGCCTTGCTCAACAGTCAGCCGATGGGCTTTTACAGTCCATCGCAACTGGTGCAGGATGGTCGCCGGCATGGCGTGCAGGTGCTGCCCGCCGACGTCGCCGTCAGCGGCTGGGAAGCGGCATTGGAAGACGGGCAGGGCGCCGCGCCCGCCGTGCGCCTGGGTTTGAACAGCCTGTTCGGCATGCGCGCCGAGGCGGCCCTGCGCATCGAGGATGCGCGCGCCATCGCCGCCTTTGTCGACGTGGCCGATCTGGCGCGGCGCGGCGGCCTGGATCGCCATGACTTGCAGGTCTTGGCAGCCGGCAACGCCCTGCACGCGCTGGCCGGCCACCGGCGCGAGGCCTTATGGCAGGCGGCCGGCGCCGTGCCCGACAGGGATTTACTGCGCGTCACCACGCAAGAGGAAGACTTGCCCGTGCTGGCCGCACCGACGGAAGGCGAGAGCATCGTCAGCGACTACCGCGCGCAAGGCCTGACTTTGGGCCGCCACCCGCTGGCGCTGCTGCGCAGGCAATTGCTGGAGCAGCGTTTCCTGCCCGCGTCCGCGCTGGCCAGCTACACGGATGGCCAGCTGGCACGCGCCTGCGGCATCGTCACCGTGCGCCAGCGTCCGGGCACGGCCAAGGGCGTGATCTTCATGACACTGGAAGACGAGACTGGCACCGTCAACGTCATCGTCTGGCCCGACCTGGTGGAAAGCCAGCGGCGCGAAGTGCTGAGCGCGCCGCTGCTGGGCGTGTATGGCGTGTGGCAGCGCGAGGGCATCGTGCGCAACCTGGTGGCCAAGCGCCTGGTCGACATGTCGCATCTGCTGGGACGCTTGCGCACCAGCAGCCGGGATTTCTGTTGAGAGTTGCAGGCGGGGAGGAGGGCATGGCATTATTTAAGAATGACAACATCACCCGAACCGACACTGCGCCCCGCCCTCGTCGCCGACGCGCCCGCCATCGTTGCCCTGATCGACGATCTGATGCCCTTTCTGACCCTGCATCCGGATGGTGCGGGGGCGGAAAAATTCATCGAACACTGCCGCCAGCCAGCCATTGAAGGCTATCTGTCGCAGTCGCGCTATGCGTATCAGCTCGCGCATATCGGCGGCGAGCTGGCCGGCGTGGTTGCCATGCGCGACAACACGCATCTGTTCCATATGTTCGTGCCGCGCGCCCTGCACCGGCGCGGCATGGCGCGCCGCCTGTGGCAGACCGCCCGCGATGCGTCGCTGGCCAGGGGCGGCGTGACGGCCTTTACTGTCAACTCCTCGCTGTATGCCTTGCCCCTGTACACGAGCTTGGGCTTTGTCGCCACGGGGCCGAAGGTGGAAATGGATGGCATCGCCTTCGTGCCGATGCGCATGGCATTGACGGCCTGATTACCAGCGCACGATCTTGCCCGGATTCATGATGTTCTTCGGGTCCAGCGCGTGCTTGAGGGCGCGCATGGTGTCGATGGCGCCTGCACCATGTTCTTCCATCAGGAACGCCATCTTGTGCATGCCCACGCCGTGTTCTCCCGTGCACGTGCCATCCATGCCGATGGCGCGCGTGACCATGTCGCTGTTGACCTTTTCCGCGCGCGCGATGTCGGCCGGGTCGTCGGGGTCGACCAGCATCTGCACGTGGAAATTGCCGTCGCCGACGTGGCCGATGATGGCGTAGACGAGGCCCTGCGCTTCGCAATCGGCCTTGGTGGCGAGGATGCATTCGGCCAGGCGCGAAATCGGCACGCAGCAGTCGGTGGAAATGGCGCGGCTGCCGGGGCGCATCTGCAACAGCGCGAAATACGCGTTGTGGCGCGCGGCCCACAGGCGCGAGCGGTCTTCGGGGCGGCTGGCCCACTCGAAATCGCTGGCGCCGTGTTCCGCCGTGATGGCTTGCACCAGCTGCGCCTGCTCGGCCACGCTGGCCGGCGTGCCGTGAAATTCAAACAGCAACAAGGGTTTCTCCGGCAGCGCCATCTTGTCGTAGGCATTGATGGCTTTCACGCCATTTTCATCGAGAAACTCGACCCGCGCCACAGGAATACCCATCTGGATGGTCTGGATCACGGCGCTGACGGCTTCACCCGTGCCGGGGAACGAGCACACGGCCGCCGAGATCGCTTCCGGCAGCGGATACAGTTTCACCGTCACTTCCGTGATGATGCCCAGGGTGCCCTCGCTACCGACGAACAAACGCGTCAGATCGTAGCCGGCCGACGATTTTTTCGCCCTGGTCCCCGTCTTGATGATGCGCCCATCGGCCGTGACCACCGTCAGGGCCAGCACGTTTTCGCGCATGGTGCCGTAGCGCACGGCGTTCGTGCCAGAGGCGCGCGTGGCTGCCATGCCGCCCAGCGATGCATTGGCGCCGGGGTCGATGGGGAAGAACAGGCCCGTGTCGCGGATTTCTTCGTTGAGTTGCTTGCGCGTCACGCCCGCCTGCACGGTGGCCGTCAAGTCTTCAGCATGCACCGCTACCATCTGGTGCATTTGCGACAGATCAATCGTCACGCCGCCATGCAGGGCCAGCACGTGGCCTTCGAGCGACGTACCGCTGCCGTAGGCGATGACGGGCACGTCGTGCGCGCTGCACAGCTTGACGGCGGCCGCCACTTCCTCGGTGGAATGGGCGAAGATGACGGCGTCCGGCAGCATGGGGGGATAGCTCGACTCGTCGCGGCCATGGTGTTCGCGCATGGCTTGCGTCATGGAAAAGCGGTCGGCAAAGATCAGGGAAAGTACGGCAGCAAGAGAGTCTGGCAGCGGTTTTCTCAGTACCGCCAACTGGTCAGTTTGATTCACGCAAGTCCTCCGTTTTTTTTATTCTACCCCGCACCTGGAGATTTCACCGAAGCACCATTTTTGCCAGTTGTAAAAAATTCCGCATGATGCGCCGCGCAGTTGTTGTAAATGAGAATCATTTCTATTAAAATGCCCGCCAGTAGTTATTTTGCAATGCGTGCTTCAACCCGAAAGGCCATGCCCATGAGATTCCCCCTGTCCCTCGCCGCCGTCCTGCCCGCCTGCGTGCTGGCCCTGAGCGCCTGCGGCAGCGTCACGCCCGTCACCGGCGCCACCGCCGTTGCGCCTGCCGCTGCGCAAGACGTGCGCCAGCTGGGCGAGATCGTCGACCTGCGCAGCGGCAAGCGCGTGACTGCCGAGCAATTGCTGGCCCAGCTGGCCGCCGCGCCGCGTGTCATCGTGGGTGAGCAGCATGACCAGCTCAGCCATCACCAGATCGAGCAATGGCTGTTGCAGCAGTTGCAGGGCCAGCGTCCGCAAGGCAGCGTGCTGCTGGAAATGCTGAACCCGGACCAGCAAGCCAAGGTGGACAAGGTCAAGCCATGGCTGCAGACGGACCCCGTCGTGCGCCCCGAACACGTGGCCGAACTGCTGGCCTGGCAGCCGAACTGGAAGTGGGCGCAATATGGCGACCTGGTGATGACCGTGATGCGCGCGCCGTATCCCGTCTGGTCGGCCAACCTGGACCGCAGCGAGATCAAGCAAATGTTTATCGACAAGCCAACTGTTCAAGGCAAGCATTCGAACCTGGCCAACGATGGCAAGGTGCATGCCAAGCTGAAAGACATCATCCGCGTCATGCACGACAACCAGATCGACGAACCGCGCCTGGCCGCCATGCTGTCGGTGCAGCAGCAGCGCGACCGCCGCATGGCCGAACGCCTGCTGGCCGCACCCGCGCCGGCCGTGCTGATCGCCGGCGCCTACCACGCGCACAAGGACCTGGGCGTGCCGCTGCACGTACAGGACTTGACGGGCGGCCCGGCGTCGCTGGTGCTGGTCCTGGCGCAGCAGGGCGCGGCAGTCCAGGCGCCGCAGGCCGATTTCGTCTGGTTCACGCCGGTTGTTGCGCCCGCCGTCGTCAGCGTCAAGTAAACCGTTTTACCTCCGCCGGGCGTTCAGCCCGGCATTCTCCCCCAGCAAGCGTCTTCGCAGCAGCCAGGTAGTTCGTCCGATTTTTTTGCATGCGCGTGCGCGCCGTTGGCGAAGCCATGCCTGTTACCTGTTGAAGCTTCCATGCGTATCTCCTGTCTCAAAGCCGCTACCTGCGGCGTCGTTCTTTCCCTGTTGCATGCCACGGCGCAAGCGTCCGCCGTGTCGCACGACATGTCGCCGCTGGGCATGTTTTTCGCTGCCGACCAGGTCGTCAAAAGCGTGCTCATCGGCTTGCTGGTCGCCGCGCTGGCCACCTGGGTGGTCTTGCTGGTGAAGGGCGCCAGCTTGCTGCAAGCGCGGCGCGAAGCGGCGCAAGCCGTCGCCGTGCTGAAGACGGCCACTTCCTTGCCCGACGCGGCCGTCAAAGTGGAGGGCGCGGGCAGCACTTCGCTGGCGCAACAGCTGCTCGACGACGTGCAGCAGGAATTGAATTTATCGCACGCCAGCGCGCCAGCGGCGGCCCTGAAGGAACGGGCCGGCTTTCGCCAGGAACAGTTCATTGCGCAGCAGGTACGCAGCATGACGCAAGGCATCGGTCTGCTCGCCAGCATCGGCGCCGTAGCGCCGTTCGTCGGCCTGTTCGGTACCGTGTGGGGCATCATGAACAGTTTCATCGGCATCGCCGCCAGCCAGAGCACGAATTTGGCCACTGTCGCGCCCGGCATCGCGGAAGCCTTGCTGGCCACCGCCCTGGGCTTGGTGGCGGCGATTCCCGCCGTCGTCATCTATAACGTATTGAGTCGGGGCATCAACCAGTACAAGGCGCAGCTGCGCGCCGCTTCCGCGCAAGTGCTGCTGATGCTGAGCCGCGACCTCGACACGCGCCAGCAGGCCTGAGCCATGGCTTCCCTGTTTCCTTCCTCGGATGACGACACCGCCGACATGCCGGAATTGAGCGAGATCAATGTCACGCCCTTCATCGACGTGATGCTGGTGCTGTTGATCATCTTCATGGTGGTCTCGCCGCTGGCCACCGTCGACCTGAAAATCGACTTGCCGGCCGCCACGGCCAAGCCGGCACCGCGCCCCGACAAGCCCCTGTTCGTTTCCCTGAAAGCCGACCGCAGCCTGTACTTGGGCGAGGCACCCGTGGCGCGCGAGCAATTGGGCAGCTTGCTCGACGTGCAAACGGGCGGCGACCGCCAGCGCATCCTGTTTTTCCAGGCCGACAAGCAAGCGGCCTATGAAGATGTGCTGGGCGTGATGGATGCCCTGCGCCAGGCCGGTTATCTGAAAGTGGGCCTGGTCGGCCGGGAGGGCGGGTGAATCCGCGTCCGATATTGAACTGGGGCATCGCCACGTCGTTGGTGGTGGCAGCCTCACTGGCGCTGCTGCTGTGGGCCGGCTGGCAGCCCGTCAGCGTCGCTCTCACGCAGCCGCCCGCCAGCGTGATGGTGGTGTTTGCCGCGCAAGCGATGTCGCCGGAAACACGGCAAGCGGCAGCGGCAGGGGCGCGCCACTCGGCGGCGTCCAGCGCCGCCCAACCCAAAAAGAGCACGGCCAGGCAAGAGGCGCTGCCCGTGCAGGCGCGCGCCGTCGCGCCGGAGATTGTCGCGGCTGAAAAAGAAGCGAAAGCAGAAACCAGCCCGTCGACGGAGCCGGGCAAGGATGCCGCGAAGGAAGCGTCCGTGCCCGCGCAAGCGAGCAGCAGCGCCACGCCGGCGCCGGCCGCCGTGCGCGGTCCGCAGGCGGCGCCATTCGATAGCGATACGCCGTCGACCAATGCCGCGCCCGCCAGCTGGCAAAGCCGCGTGCTCGGCCACCTGGCCCATTTCAAACGCTATCCGGGCGACGCGCGCCAGCGCAAGCGGGCCGGCGCCGCCTGGGTACGTTTCCAGGTGGACCGCGACGGCAAGCTGCTGGCCAGCGAACTGGTCACCTCATCGGGCACGGTGCTGCTCGACCGCGAAGCGCTGCAAGTGCTGCAGCGCGCGCAGCCGCTGCCGGCGCCGCCCGACAACGTCTTGCGCCAGGGCACGGTGACGGTCACCTTGCCCGTGTCGTTCAAGCTCGACGCCGAGAGCGGCCACGGCACCAGCTGAATTTTTCAATCACATAAGAAATCGAGGGTGTATGCATATCAAGACAATGACGCAGGCCGTAGGCATCTGCATGGCTTTGCTCGCGCAGCAGGGATGGGCGCAACAGACACAAGACAATGGCAAGGTCGTGTTTTCGCCGCTGAACGTATCGGGCGAGGCTGTGTCGGCGGAACAGCAGGCGCTGGAAAAACCGGGCGCCGTCAGTGCGCGCGGCGCCGATACGCGCTTGCAGCCGGTCGACCAGATACTGCGCGGCATGCCGGGCACGTTTACCCAGATCGATCCCGCGCAGGGCGCCGTCAGCGTCAACATCCGCGGCCTGTCCGGCTTTGGCAGGGTCAACACCATGGTCGATGGCGTGGCGCAGAATTACTATGGCAGCGCACCGTCGGAAGTGGCGCATGGTAGCGTGCCCAGCAGCCAGTTCGGCGCCCTGATCGACCCGAATTTCATCATCGGCGTGGACGTGTCGCGCGGCAATGTCGTTGGCGGCGACGGCGTCAATGCACTGGGCGGCAGCGCCAACTTCCGCACCATCGGCGTCGATGACGTGGTGTTTGCGGGCGAGAAGGTGGGCGCGCGCACGAAAATGTCCGCTGGCAATAACGGCGTGGGACGCAGCGCCATGCTGGCCGTGGCCATGAAAAACCCTGCTTTCGATGGCGGCAGCGTCGGCTTCATGGTGGCCACGAGCGCGAGCGTGATCGGCAACAACTACAAGAATGGCAAGGGCACGGATAGCGAGCAATTCGGCTTCGGTTACAACCGTTTCTATCAACAAAAGCCGAAGTCGCAATTGCTCAAGCTGGACCTCAAACTGAGCGATTTCCATGCGCTGGAACTGTCGGCGCGCGATTACCGCAATACGTTCACGCGCCGCGATATCCGGAGCGATGACTACTATGTGAAATACCACTACACGCCGTTTTCGGAATTGATCGACCTGAATGTGACGGCCAGCATCAGCCGCGGCAAGCAGAAGTACATGCCGGAAGCGTTGATCAATTTCGTCAACACGAGCACGGCCAACCGTGCCGATGCCTTCGACATCAACAACACGAGCAGCTTCAAGCTGGCGGGCGGCGATGCGCTGGTGACCGTGGGCGGCAAGCTGATGCGCAATCAATACAGCAAGCACGTGGAAAGCCTTGTCGACGATCCCGACAATCCGGATGCCAACCGGCAGTCGATTGAAAACAATACCTTTGGCCCGGCCGGCAAGCAAAAGATCGACAGCCTGTATGCGGGCCTGCAATACAACCGCGGGATTGTTCAGGTCAATGCCGGGCTCAATTACACGCGTTTTGAATTGACGGGCTACAAGCCGGCTTGCGACGAGCGCGTGAAATGCTTCCCGCAAGGGGCGGCGCATATCGCGCTGAAGGAACACGGGATCAATCCTTCGCTGCTCGTTTCCGCGCAGGTGACGCCATGGTTCCAGCCGTTTGCCAGCGCCGAGCGCACCATGCGCGGGCCGAATCCGCAGGAAGTGTTTTTTTCGAATGACGGCGGCGCGTCGATGAACCCGTTTTTGAAGGGCGAGAAAGCGACGACCTATCAGCTGGGCTTTAATTCAAGCCTGCACGGTTTGCTGAGCGCGAACGATGCGCTGAACTTCAAGGTCTTGTATTTCAAGAGCAAGATCGACGGCTATATCACCAGCCAATCCTTCCTCGTCTGCGACAACGGGCGCAAGTGCAATATGTCGGAAGTGATCGCCACGGACTGGGAGACGGTCGACGAATACGTGACCAATATGTATATCTACATCAATTCGGCCACGCCCGTACGCACGCGCGGCTGGGAACTGGAAGCGCAATACCAGCTGGGCCCGGCTTTTGCGCGGCTGTCGTACACGCGTGAAAAGACCAGTCAGCCCACCTCGATCGCCAGCGCGTGGTTTGGCGCGTCCGACATCAGCGAACTGCCCAGCACCTACTACAACCTCGATGTGGGCACGCGCTTGCTGGACAATAAAATGGAGGTGGGCGCCATCATCAAGCACACGGGATCGAACCGCCGCCTGTCGCCGGACAACGAAGCCGATGAGGTGACGGGGGAAGTGGCGAAGGTGGACAATCCGAAGATCCCGGCCGTGATCGATTTGTATGCGAGCTGGCAAGTGACGAAAAACCTGTTCCTGCGCCTGTCGGTGCAGAACGCCATGGACAAGAATTATTCGGAAGCGCTGAACCGGCTGAACTCGATGCCGTCGCAGTCACAGGACAACACGCCGATGAGTACGGCGCGGGGCAGGACGTATGTGGCAGGGCTGGAGTACCGGTTTTAAGGTAGTCCCCAGCCCTGCGCTGTGGCTTAATTAATACTCGCGCGGTGTCGTTCCATAATAGCTATGGATCGACGTCGCCCAGGCTTGGTCCGCCATGTTCGGCCAGTTATCCGTGTCGAAGCCGGGCGCGTTCTCGATGCGTTCCTTGTCGACGTTGAGGGTGAAGCGCTTGTTGACAGTGTCGAGCAGCAGCGCTTCCCACGGCACGGCGAACAGCTTTTCGCCGATGGTGAACACACCGCCGTGCGACATGACGGCGTAGGCGATTTTGCCGCTGCGCATGTCGATCATGATTTCCTTGATTTCGCCCAGATGTTCATCCTTGGCGTTGTGCACATGGTCGCCGATCAGGGTGTCTGCACCCATCAGTTCCGGGCCGGGACCTTTGTGGCCGCGGTTGACATACATGCCGTAGGCGTCGCGTTCTTCGTAGCTCATGATGGACCTCCTGTTGAAAATGCCAGTGTGCCGCCAGGGTGCGGCAGGGTCTGTTCGCTCTCCCACACAAAGTATGGAATTGGAAATATTTTAATTATTGCCAGCTTGCAATTTTGTTGTGCGTAGACAGCAGGAGGGGGAGGGATAGTCGGTATTTGGCGCAAATTTCCGCGCGCGGGAGGCGACGCAGGCGGGCTTTAGTGTATAATTTCAATTTCCCGCACGTGCCGTTCGGCACCATCTGCAATGACCAAATTTGTCTTCGTCACTGGTGGCGTTGTGTCTTCCCTTGGAAAAGGGATTGCCGCCGCCTCCCTCGCCGCGATCCTCGAATCGCGCGGCCTTAAAGTCACCATGCTCAAGCTCGACCCGTATATCAACGTCGATCCTGGCACGATGAGCCCTATGCAACACGGTGAAGTATTCGTCACCGACGACGGGGCCGAAACCGACCTCGACCTCGGTCACTACGAGCGCTTCATCTCCACCCGCATGAAAAAGGTGAATAACTTCACCACCGGCCAGATCTATGAATCGGTGATCCGCAAGGAACGCCGGGGCGAATATCTGGGCAAGACCGTGCAGGTGATTCCGCATATCACCAATGAAATCCAGGATTACATCCGCCGTGGCGCCGAAGGCTACGACGTGGCCCTGTGCGAAATCGGCGGCACCGTCGGCGATATCGAATCGTTGCCATTCCTGGAAGCGGCGCGTCAGCTGAGCCTGCGCGCCGGCCGCAAGAACACGGCCTTCGTCCACCTGACCCTGGTGCCTTACATCGCCTCGGCCGGTGAACTGAAGACCAAGCCGACCCAGCACTCGGTGCAAAAGCTGCGCGAAATCGGCATCTTGCCAAACGCGCTGCTGTGCCGCGCCGACCGCGCCATCCCGGAAGACGAGCGCGCGAAAATCTCGCTGTTCTCGAACATCGAGGAAGACGCCGTCATTTCCGTGTGGGACGTCGACACCATCTACAAAGTGCCGCAAATGCTGCACGACCAGGGCCTCGACAAGATCATCTGCGATGCGCTGGACCTCGATCCCGCACCGGCCGACCTGTCGATCTGGAGCAAGCTGATCTACACGATGGAACACCCGAAGGCGGAAGTGACCGTCGGCATGGTCGGCAAGTATGTCGAGCTGACCGAGTCGTACAAGTCGCTGATCGAAGCGCTGCGCCACGCCGGCATCCACACGGAAAGCCGCGTCAACATCGAGTACATCGATTCGGAAGAAATCGAAACGACCGGCTGCGACGGCCTGGGCAAGTACGATGCCATCCTGGTACCGGGCGGCTTCGGCAAGCGCGGCGTGGAAGGCAAGATCAAGGCGGCCCAGTTCGCCCGTGAAAACAAGATCCCTTACCTGGGCATCTGCCTGGGCATGCAAGTGGCCCTGATCGAATACGCGCGCAACAAGGCAGATATGCCGAACGCGAATTCGACCGAGTTCGACCTTGATACGGATCAACCTGTCGTTGCACTGATCAATGAGTGGCAAAACCACGATGGTAAAGTCGAGTTGCGCGATGAAAACTCGGACCTGGGCGGTACCATGCGCCTGGGCGCGCAGACCTGCGCCGTCAATCCGGGCACCCTCGCCGCCGAGATCTACGGCAGCGTGGTGACCGAGCGTCACCGTCATCGCTACGAAGCCAATAATCACTACCTGGCCCGTGTCGAAGCGGCTGGCCTGATCGTTTCGGCCCGTACGCCGAGCGAAGATTTGTGCGAAATCATGGAATTGCCACGCACGGGTGAAAATGCCCACCCATGGTATATGGGCGTGCAATACCATCCCGAGTTCAAGTCGACGCCACGCACCGGCCATCCGTTGTTTACCTCGTTCATCAAGGCAGCGCTGGCGCACAAAGAAGCCAACGCCGCTGCTGAATAACGCGGTCGATCGCGACAGTATTACCCGTAAGACAGCTCCCGGCCTGATGGTTCCCGCCGGGAGTTTCTTTGCCCCCTTTGTGCAATTGCGCATCAGAACGCAGTGTGCAGCCCCCTGTTACGCTTAACTTTGGAGAATGACATGAGTGCTATTGTTGATATTATCGGTCGCGAAATCCTGGACTCGCGCGGTAACCCGACCGTCGAATGCGATGTGTTGCTGGAATCGGGCGTGATGGGCCGTGCGGCCGTACCGTCGGGTGCCTCGACCGGTTCGCGCGAAGCCGTGGAATTGCGCGATGGCGACGCCAAGCGCTACTTCGGCAAGGGCGTGCTGCAAGCATGCGAAAACATCAATACCGAAATCTCCGAAGCCATCATGGGCCTGGACGCCAATGAACAGGCTTTCCTCGACCGTACCCTGATCGACCTGGACGGCACGGAAAACAAATCGCGTCTGGGCGCCAACGCCATCCTGGCCGTCTCCATGGCCGTCGCCAAGGCTGCCGCCGAAGAAGCGGGCTTGCCGCTGTACCGCTATTTCGGCGGCTCGGGCGCCATGCAGATGCCAGTGCCGATGATGAACGTCATCAACGGCGGCGCACACGCCGACAACAACCTGGACATCCAGGAATTCATGATCATTCCCGTGGGCGCCCCGTCGTTCAAGGAAGCCGTCCGCTACGGCGCGGAAGTGTTCCACACGCTGAAAAAGATCCTGCACAAGAAGGGCCTGAACACCAACGTCGGCGACGAAGGCGGTTTCGCGCCATCCTTGGCCAACCATGAAGAAGCCATCAAGCTGATCATCCAGGCCATCGAAGAAGCGGGCTACGAGCCAGGCACGCAGATCGCCATTGGCCTCGATTGCGCCGCGTCCGAGTTCTACAAGAACGGCAAGTACGAAATGGAAGGCGAAGGCCTGAGCTTGACGGCCACCGAGTTCACCAACCTGCTGGCGACCTGGTGCGACAAGTACCCGATCATCTCGATCGAAGACGCGATGCACGAAGGCGACTGGGACGGCTGGGCGATCCTGACGGCGGAACTGGGCAAGAAAGTGCAACTGGTCGGCGACGACCTGTATGTCACCAACACCAAGATCCTGAAAGAAGGCATCTCGAAAGGCATCGCCAACTCGATCCTGATCAAGATCAACCAGATCGGCACCCTGACGGAAACGTTCGCCGCCATCGAAATGGCCAAGCGCGCCGGCTACACGGCCGTCATTTCGCACCGCTCGGGCGAAACGGAAGACTCGACCATCGCCGATATCGCCGTTGCCACGAACGCCCTGCAGATCAAAACCGGCTCGATGTCGCGTTCGGACCGCATGGCCAAGTACAACCAGCTGCTGCGTATCGAGGAAGACCTGGGCGACATCGCCAGCTACCCTGGCCGCGATGCGTTCTATAATCTGAAGTAAGCTGATGTAAAACCCACTGGCCGGCCGGAGATATCCGGCCGGTTTGTTAACCGACTACCCCATGCGCCTGATTACGCTCGCCCTGGCAGCCCTGCTGCTGCTGATCCAATTTCCCCTCTGGCTGGGTAAAGGCGGCTGGCTGCGCGTTGCCGACATGGAAGCCCAAGTGGCGGTGGCGAATAAAAAGAATATGGAATTGAAGGCGCGAAACGCCAAGCTCGAATCCGAAGTGCGCGACCTGAAAGATGGTACGGGCGCCGTCGAGGAGCGTGCCCGCTATGAGCTGGGCATGGTCAAACAGAATGAGATTTTCGTGCAGATCGTGCGCAAGGGCCAAACCCCGCCACTGCAGGAAACGCCGGTGGACGCTGCCGCGCCGCACTGAGTACTTCCCACTTGCCAGCCTGAACCGATTGCCAGGCTGACATATCACAGCTGTATTACTGCCTGATACTTCTTACTTTCTACTGCTATACACGACTGCCTTGCTGTTTGCTGATCAGAAACGGGCCTTGCCGGTCGAGATCAGGTAGAAATGGATGCCGGTAACAACGACGGCGACGGCGATCAGTGCGGTTTCGAGAATCATCATATAAAAATCCTTTCAGTATTGAGTTAGCCGCGCGAGGCGAGGAAGCGCAACTCAGAAGCCAGATTCGGCATCAGGTTTTCGTAACGTGCCGCTTCCGAGTTCAGCAGGGCGATGTCGCGCTTGCTTGGGCGCACATAGCGCTCTTCATTGGCGACGCTGCTGGCGATGACTTCCTTCTGGGCCAGGTCGCTGTACGGCTTGGAAGCGAGCAGGGCGCCCAGGAAGGCACGCGTGGCACGGCCCAGGTTGCTGAAGTAATTGTCGTTGTCGTTGCTGTAGGTGTTGGTAAAAGTGGACATATGCCCTCCATGAATGGTCTGTTGTTGCATTGCACAATAATGGAGTTCACGATATATGTCTAATTCCAAATTCCAATTTCAGAAATTCAGGAAGCGAATAATAAGGGCGTAGCCGCCGGCCACGCCCTGAAAAAGAATTTGTTACGAAATGTTTATCCGGCGGCGATGCGTCCCAAACCCGGATCGTCGCTGAAAAAGCCGTCCAGTCCCGTCTCGATATAACGCCGCATTTCCGCCACGGAACCCGCTTCGTTGCGCGCGTTTTCACCGTTGCCGTCGCGGAAGTCGGCCGCCAGGAAGCGGTTTTCCGGACGGAAGGTCCACGTGTGCAGCAGCAAGCCCGCCTGGTGCGCATCATCGACGATGGAGGCAGGCTTGGCCAGGCGCTGGCCGGCGCCCAGTGGGATGATTGCTCGCGTTGGCGGCGCCACCACGTCCGCATAGGCGGCGATGTCGCGCAGGCCGGCCGGCGTCGTCATCTGCCCGAACGTCAGCTTGCCGCCCGCCTTGGCCACGTCCATGGGGCGGATATCGCCGCCCACCACCAGTTGCATCAGGCGGACGTTGGCGCGCCGTCCCAGTTTCTCGCGCAAGTATTTCAAATTTGCCACTTCGAAGGACTGGATTTCGATCGGTGCGCGGCGCGTGTATTCGTGCGCCAGCAGGGTTGAGAGGAAACGGTCTTCCAGCGCCAGGCCCGCATCGCGGAAGTAGGTCGAGCTTTTCAGCTCGGGCACGAGGCCGATGATGCGTCCGCTGGCGGCTGATTGCGCTGCAACAAAATCGATGATTTCTTCCCAGGTAGGGATCTGGAATTGTCCATCGTACAGGGTGTTGCCGGTGCGTACCTTCGGCAGCCGTTCGATGGCGCGCAGGGTTTTCAGTTCGGCCAGGGTGAAGTCGTCGACGAACCAGCCTTCGTGCCATTCGCCGTCGACCATCTTCTTGCCGCGCCGGCTGGCGAACTCGGGACGGCGCGCCACGTCGGTGGTGTCGATCAGGTTGCTTTCGTGGCGCGCCACGAGGATGCCGTCGCGCGTGGCGACCAAGTCCGGCTCCACGTAGTCGGCGCCGTCGAGGATGGCCTTGGCGTACGACGCCAAGGTGTGCTCGGGACGCAGGGCGCTGGCGCCCCGGTGGGCGAACACGAGCGGGCGGGCAGGTGGCGTGGCCAGCAGGCCGGCCGCAAAGCCGGGCGCGGCGGCCAGCGCCAGGCCGCCGGCGGCCGCCCGGACGAAGCTGCGGCGCGAAAAATGCCGTTGCGGCAAGATTGGCGTACGCATCAGAAGTCCGCCGTCAAGGTGAGGAAGCCCTGACGCGGGGCGATCGGGAAAGTGTTGTACGTTTTGTCGGCCGCGCCGACGACCACGTTCAGCGAGCCTTCGCGGTTGGCCAGGTTGCTGACGTTCACTCTCCAGCGCGGGTTTTTCAGCCAGCTGGCCATGGCCGGCAGCTTGCCCGACACGCCCAGGCCCATCAGGAAATAGCTGGGCACGGACAAATCGTTGGTGTACGTCGCGTAGCGCTTGCCCACATAGTCTCCCGTCAGCTGCACTTCGATATCGCCAAACGTTGCGGAAGCCACGAACTTGTTCAGCCATTCCGGCGAGCCGGGCACGTTCTTGCCAGCAGTCAAGACCAGCGCGGCGCCATTGTTGTAATTATCCGCGTACTGCGAACGGTTGTACGACAGGGCATTGTAGAACGAAAAATTGTTGCCGAAGTGAACAGTGCCGGCGATATCGATGCCGTCCGTGCGCACGCTGCCCACGTTGGCCAGCACGGGGTTGCCGCCGATGATGGAGGAAATCACGGGGGTCGGGCTGATCTGCAGCAAACGGTTGCTGAAGTCGACGTGGTAGACGTTGACTTGCCCATCGATGGACGTGATGGCGCCCAGGTTCAATGGATGGCTGCCGCGCACGCCCACTTCATAGGTGAGGGCCGTTTCCGGTTTGGCGTCGCGCTTGAACAAATCAAAAGCGGCCTGGCTCGACAAGCTCCACGGCGAGGCGCCGCCACCGCCATAGGTGACGAACTGGCGCATGTTTTTCTGGATGTTGAAATACAGCTGGTCTTGCGGCGTGAAGTCCCAGCGCGCGCCCACTTGCGGCAGGAACCATTTTTTCGTGTTGATGGTGCCGACCGGCAAGGCCGTCGAACCGCCGGCGATGGCGCCCTTGGCCGGCTGCACGGGGAATTGGCCGTCGGCAAACTGCAGGCTGGACTTGAAGCCGGCTTGCAGGGCGATATCGGGGCGGATGCGCCATTCATCCTGCAAGTGCAGCTGCACCACCTTGTTGTCGATCTCGCTGCCGTATTGCGTGATCAAGGGATTGCTCGGGCGGTCGTACGGCGACGTCGGGTTGTTGACGTCCAGCGCATACCAGCGGCGGTAGGCGGACGAGCGGTTCTGTTCCAGCCACAGGCCCGCTTCGAGCTGGTGATTGCCGATTTCCTTGCGAAGTGTGGAAATGAAGCCGCCGCGCTTGATGTCGTATTCCGTCGTGCGCACGGCGTAGCCCGAGTTGCCGAAGACTTCCTTCAGGTTCTGCTTCGGATAGTACACGCTGAACAGGCCCGGCAAGCCAGCCACGCCGATGGGGCCGGCCACCACGCCCGCGCCGTCATCCTTGTGGTAATACACCTGGTTCGACCAAGTCATGCCTTCGGACAGGTTGGCGTCGAACTTGGCGTAGGCCAGGTAATCGGTGCGCTGCGCATCGCTGTAGTAATTGCGGTAATTGTTGCCGTCCGCGGCCGGCGTGGCGCCCGTCGGCGACAGGTAATTGAGAGCCGCCTTGAAGTCCGGATACAGGAAGGGGCGCGTGTACGGCGCGCTCGTCTCGCCGGCCACGTGCACGGTGCTGTCTTCGTTCGGCTCGATCTTGTCCGAGTAATTGAAGAACAGGGTCAGCTTGCCCGCATCGCTGCGGTTGACGTATTTGGCGTTGAACTGGTCGCCGCCCTGGCGCGCATCGAAGTCCCAGGCCCGCGCTTCGTGGTGCAGTATGGAAAAGTAGGCGCTGCTGCCGTCGCCGAAGGCGCCCGTGTCGTAGCGGGCAAACGTGCGCGAGGTGCGGTGGCTGCCCACCGTTTGCTGCACGCTGGCGCCCTGCGTGACCAGCGGGTCGCTGGAATAGGTTTCGATGGTGCCGCCCAGGTTGCTGGTCGAGGCCGTGGCCAGGTCGCCCGCACCCGACGACAGCACGACGCTGCGCACGTTTTCGCTGATCACGGCGCGCTGCGGCGACAGGCCGTTATAGTTGCCATACTGCTGGTCGCCCAGCGGCACGCCATCCATGGTGTAGCCCAGTTGCTGGCCGGAAAAGCCATGCACGAACAGCGACAGGTTCTGTTCGTTGTTGCCCCACGGGTCGGCCGTTTGGAAACTGACACCCGGCAAGGTTTGCAAGGCTTTCAGTGGATTCGTGCCGGGCAGGATTTTCTGGATTTCATTCTTGCTCAGGGCGACCGAGGAGCGCGTCTTGCGCGAGGAAATCTCCACGGTGGCCATAGTCGCGCCATCATCGGCGGCAGTGGCGGGCGCGGCCATCTCGGTCGTGGCCGAGGCCACGGCGGCAGCCACGGCCGTTTGCGCCAGGGCCGGCAAGGAGAGACCTGCGGCGCAAGCGCCCAGCAAAACATGGAAGGAATGGCGGCGCAGGGCCAGCGTCAAGTGGGTGGTCATCATCAGCCTGTGGAAAGTATTGGAAGTAATACAAGCTGCGCAGCGTAACGGCGGCGCGTGACGGGCTGATGACGAACTGATGACGGGAAGATGACAGCAGAAACAAAGGCGCCGCCTGAGAGGCGGCGCGGGGAGTATTACAATTAGTTAATGCTGGCTGCGGGTGGGATGAGCACCTCTGCCGGCGCATCCGTGACGAACAGCTGCGCGCAATCGACCTTGTCGAACTCGTAGTGCTGGCCGCAGAAATCGCAGTTCACGCCCACTTGTCCCACTTCTTCCAGGGTGCTGTTGACTTCTTCTTCGCCCAGCATCTTGAGCATATTGCCCACTTTTTCGCGCGTGCAGCTGCAATGGAAGCTCGGGTGCAGCGGGTCGAAGACGCGGATCGTTTCTTCCCAGAACAAACGCTGCATCAGGGTCTCGATGTCCGTCGACAGGATTTCCGCTTCTTTCAGGGTCGACGCCAGCATCACGGCGCGGTTCCACGTGTCGAGCGCGTCTTCTTCCGACACGGGCGTCGCTTCGGCCTTGCCGCCATGGTGGGGCAGCTTTTGCAGCAGCAGGCCGCGCGAGACGGTGTCGTCCGTGGCCAGCCACAGACGCGTGTCGAGCTGTTCCGAGCGCAACATGTAGTTTTCGATCACGGTCGCCATGTCGTCGCCGTCCAGCGGCACGATGCCCTGGTACGGTTGCTGGCCCGGTACCTTGTCGGCCGGGTCCAGGGTAATGATGAAGCGGCCCTTGCCCGTGGCGTTGAGCAATTGCGGCACGGTGGCCACGTCGGCGATGATGGCGTCCGGGTCGAGCTTGGCCGTGGCGCGCAGGCGCAGGTCGGAGTCGCACTCGACCACCATCAGGCGCACGGGGCCGTCACCATGGATTTGCATGATGATGGAGCCGTTGAATTTCAGGTTGGCCGACAGCAGGGCGGCGGCTGCCACCATTTCGCCCAGCACTTTTTTCACGGCCGTCGGATAGGCGTGGCGCGACACCACTTCCTGCCAAGTGTGGGACACGTCGATGAACTGGCCGCGCACGGCGGCGTTGTCGAAAATAAATTTTTGCAGGGTATCCTGGCCGGTAGCGGCTGCGCTGACGGCGCCCGTGGTTTCAGTCGTCATTCTTTTATCCAATCTTCTTGAGTTGCGTATTAAATAGCTGGCCGCGCTGTACATAGTTCACGGCGTTGCCTTGTAACCTGGTGATATCGTCTGCCGTCAGGGCCCGCACGGCTTTCGCCGGTGAGCCGAGGATCAGCATATTGTCGGGAAATTCCTTGCCTTCCGTGACCAGCGCGCCCGCGCCGACCAGGCAGTTCTTGCCGATCTTCGCGCCATTCAGGATCACGGCCTGGATGCCGATCAGGGCGCCATCGCCGATCGTGCAGCCATGCAACATTGCCTGGTGGCCGATGGTCACGTTCTGGCCGATGTCGAGCGGGTAGCCCGGGTCCGTGTGCAGCACGGCGCCTTCCTGTACATTGCTGTTGGCGCCCACGGTGATGCGTTCGTTGTCGCCGCGAATCGTGGCGCCGAACCATACGGACGTATTCGCTTCCAGGGTCACCTTGCCGATCACGTTGGCCGTGTCGGCAACAAAAGCGGAAGCATCAATCTGCGGCGCATCGGCGCCCAATTGGTAGAGTGTCATCGTTAGCCTGTGGCGGTGGTGGAAGCGCCGGGCGCGGCCGGACGCGGAAGTTTTGCGCTATTTTACGCTGTTGCAGGGCAAGTCCGAGCGCCGACCGCCAATCCGGTATAATTATCGAACGGTCGTACTTTTATGTCCGCACTATCTACAGACACAGCATGTGGCGCCATTCGCGCCACTTTCAAGGCAGGCATGCGATGAAACCCATGAAACTTTCCCGTTCCGAATTCATCAACATCCGCGGCGCCCGCACGCACGTGCGCCACTGGGGCCGTGTAGGGGCGCCCATCCTGTTCATGGTACACGGCTGGATGGACGTGGCCGCCTCGTTCCAGTTCGTCGTCGACGAGCTGGCCGGCGACTGGCACGTGATCGCGCCCGACTGGCGCGGCTTTGGCCTCAGCGACTACACGCAATCGGACACCTACTGGTTCCCCGACTACCTGGCCGACCTGGACGCCATGCTGCTGCATTACTCGCCGGACGCACCCGTCAATCTGCTGGGCCACAGCATGGGCGCCAACGTGGCCGGCCTGTACGCGGGCGTGCGGCCCGAGCGCATCAGCCGCTTCATCAACCTGGAAGGCTTCGGCATGATGGCAACAAAACCGGAGCAGGCGCCGGGCCGCTACGCCAAGTGGCTCGATGAATTGCGCGAGCCGCCCGCCATGCGCAGCTATCCCACGCAAAAGGCCGTGGCCGAACGCCTGCAAAAGACCAATCCGCGCCTGCCGGACGAGCGCGCGGCGTTTCTGGCCGAGCACTGGTCGGCGCAGAACGAGGCGGGCGAGTGGGACATCATGGGCGACCCGCAGCACAAGCGGGTCAATCCCATCCTGTACCAGGTGGAGGAAGTGATGGCGTGCTGGCGCCGCATCACGGCGCCCGTGCTGTGGGTGGAGGCCGATGACACGAATATGTGGCGATGGATGGGGCCCAAGGAACAGGCACGCATCGAGATCGACCGGCGCTTGGCCTGCATCAAGGATGTGCGCTGCGAGATGATGCGCGATGCGGGCCACATGCTGCATCATGACCAGCCGGCGGCACTGGCGCGGCTGGTGGAAGCCTTTTTGGCCTGATGTGTGACGGGAACGCCGCAGCGCGATTTGACAAGCAGCGTACAATGAAAACTTCTTCCATGCTGAGCCCGTGCAGGGTATTGTTTTCACATGCTTAAAGTCGACCTGCATTGTCATTCGAATATCTCCGACGGCGTGCTCGCGCCCGCCGCCGTGGCTGCGTACGCACGCAAGGCCGGCGTCGATGTGTGGGCGCTGACGGACCACGATGAAGTGTCCGGTGTCGCCGCCGCGCGCACGGCCGCGCTGGACCTGGGCATGCGTTTCGTGGCCGGCGTGGAAATTTCCATTACGTGGGCTGGCGAAACCGTGCACATCGTGGGCTTGCAAGTCGATGAAAACAATCCCGGTCTCGTGCAGGGCTTGCACCAGACGCGCTCTGGGCGCGACGCGCGCGGCCGCGAAATCGCCCGCCAACTCGATCTGGCTGGCATCCCCGATGCCTATGAAGGGGCCTTGAAATTCGTCGGCAACCCGGATCTGATGTCGCGCACGCACTTCGCCCGCTACATCGTGGAAATGGGGAAATGCGCGAACATCCCCGACGTGTTCAAGAAATACCTGTCGGAAGGCAAGCCTGGTTATGTCGAGCACCGCTGGGCCACCCTGGCCGAAGCGGTGGGCTGGATACGCGGCGCGGGCGGCGTGGCCGTCATCGCCCATCCGGGCCGCTACCGCTTCAGCGACATGGCGCAAGGCGTGCTGTTCGATGAATTCAAGCAACTCGGTGGCGTGGCCATCGAAGTCGTCACGGGCAGCCACAGTCCGGACCAGTATCCCGAATACGCGCAACTGGCCAACGCCTACGGCTTCCTCGCTTCGCGCGGCACGGATTTCCATGCGCCGGGCGAATCGCGCGTGGATTTTGCCAAGTTGCCGCCTTTACCTGCCAACGTGACCCCGATCTGGCACGACTGGTTCTAGGGCGCGGCTGGCCTGCGCGGGCTTGAAAAGTCGCGACTGCACACTTATCTTTTAGCTATTCTGTTTTCCGGAGCCAACGCCCATGAAACGTATCGTCCTTTTTATTGCAACCAATCTGGCCGTGATGCTGGTGCTGTCGCTCGTGCTCAGTTTGCTGGGCGTGGGCAATCCGGCGCGTGGCAGTACCTTGAACCTGGGTAGCCTGCTCGTGTTTTCGCTGGTGGTGGGCTTCACGGGATCGATCTTTTCCCTGTTGATCAGCAAACCGATGGCCAAGTGGAGCACGGGCGCGCGCGTGATCGACAACCCGACGTCGTCAACGGAATTGTGGCTGGTCAATACCGTGCGTGCGCTGTCCGAGCGGGCCGGTATCGGCATGCCGGAGGTGGCCGTCTATGAGGGCGACGCGAATGCGTTCGCCACGGGCGCCTTCAAAAACTCGGCGCTGGTGGCCGTCTCGACCGGCTTGCTGCAAAGCATGAACCGCGATGAAGTCGAAGCCGTGCTGGGCCACGAGATCGCCCACGTCGCCAATGGCGACATGGTGACACTCACCCTGATCCAGGGCGTGGTGAATACCTTCGTCGTCTTCATGGCGCGCGTCGTGGGTTTCTTTGTCGACAATGTGCTGCTGAAAAATAACAACCGCGAAGGCGGCGGACGGGGCATCGGTTACTTTGTTACCGTGATGGTGTGCGAAGTGATCTTCGGCTTGCTCGCGTCCATCATCGTGGCCTGGTTCTCGCGCCAGCGCGAATTCCGCGCCGATGCCGGTTCAGCCAAGCTGCTGGGCAGCCCCACGCCGATGATGCACGCGCTGGCCCGCCTGGGCGGCGTGCACCCGGGCGAGCTGCCGCAATCGATGCAGGCGCTGGGCATCAGCGGCGGCAATGGCGGTTGGGGCGCGCTGTTCGCCACCCATCCGCCGATCGAACAACGCATCGCCGCGCTGCGCGGCGTACAATAATGCTAACTTAACAAGCTGGTTCTCCAGAACGCTTACACATGAGTCAATTTTTCCAGATTCACCCTGACAATCCGCAATTGCGCCTGATCAAGCAGGCGGCCCAGATCATCCAGTCCGGCGGCGTCGTGGCCTTGCCCACGGATTCTTGCTACGCGCTCGTGTGCCAGCTCGACGACAAGGGCGCCGTCGAACGCCTGCGCCGCATCCGGGGCATCGATGAAAAGCACCATCTCACCTTGCTGTGCCGCGACTTGAGCGAGTTGGGCGTGTATGCCCGCGTCGACAACCGCCAGTTCCGCCTGCTCAAGGCGGCCACGCCGGGCGCCTACACCTTCATCCTGGAAGCGACCAAGGAAGTGCCGCGCCGCCTCAGCCACCCGTCGCGCAAGACCATCGGTCTGCGCGTGCCGCAGCACCGCATCGTGCAATGCCTGCTGGAAGAGCTGGGCCAGCCCCTGCTGGGCGCGACCCTGACCTTGCCTGGCGACGAAGACAGTCTGACGGATGCCGACACCATCCGCGAACGCCTGGAAAAACTGGTCGACCTGATCATTGATGGCGGGGTCTGCGCGCATGGCCCCAGCACCGTGATCGACCTGACGGGACCGGAGGCGGAAGTGGTGCGCGTGGGACGCGGCGACCCGGCCGTGCTGGGCTTGTAGAGGGGTGTCGCGCGCCTGTTGCCGCGCCGGTCTTCACCTGTTCTTAATGACAACGTAAGAAAGAGGCTGTGGCGCCTCTGGTAGAATCGCGGTCATGAGCGATTTCAATACGATAGTCCAGACCATTGCGGTGTACCTGGTACCGGTGCTGTTTGCCATTTCCCTGCATGAGGCGGCGCATGGCTACGTCGCCCGCTATTTCGGCGACCCCACGGCTTCGAACGAGGGCCGGCTGAGCCTCAATCCCATCCGGCATATCGATCCTTTCGGCACGATCTTGCTGCCTTTGATGCTGTATTTCGCAATCCAGGTACCGTTCGGCTATGCCAAGCCGGTGCCCGTCGATTTCAGCCGCCTGCGCAATCCGAAGAAGCAGATGGCCTGGGTGGCGTTTGCCGGGCCTGGCGCCAATTTCGTGATGGGCCTGGGCTGGATGATCGCCTTTGTCGTGCTCAGTGTTATGCCGCCGACGGAAATGGGCATGTTTTTCCGCAAGATGGCGGGCGCCGGCGTCAGCGTGAATGCGGCCATGTTCGTCTTTAACCTGATTCCCGTGCCACCGCTCGATGGCGGACGCATCATGACAGGCTTGCTGCCGATGCAACTGGCGCGCCCTTACGCCAGCATCGAGCGCTACAGCCTGTATGTGTTCGGTGCCCTGGTGCTGCTGATGTATACGGGCGTACTGAACCGCGCCTTGCTGGCGGCGATTGAATTTGTCATAGGCATTTTTGTCACCATGGTCACGCCCCTGACGGCCCTGTTGACGTGATACAAGCAACTGGATATACGCAAATAATTGATGGAAGTACCGATGCAAGCAATTGAACCAACAGTAGAAACCGAAGCGATTTCCGGCTGGCTGCGCCGCTGGGCGCCGCTGATCCCGGGCGGCGAAGTGCTGGACCTGGCCTGCGGCGCAGGCCGCCATGCGCGCCACCTGGTGAGCCTGGGCCACCCCGTGATCGCGCTCGACCATGATCCGGAAATGCTGGAAAAAGCGGCCGGCACGGGCATCACCACGTCGCTGGTGGATCTGGAAGCGCCGGGCGCCATATGGCCTTTCGCGCCCGGCCGCTTTGCCGGCGTCGTCGTCACCAATTATCTGCACCGGCCGTTGCTGGACGCCATGGTTGCCAGCCTGGCACCCGATGGCGTGCTGCTGTATGAAACGTTTGCCGAGGGTAATGAGCAGTTCGGCAAGCCGTCGAATCCGAAATTTTTGCTGAAGGAAGGCGAAATGCTGAGCTGGGCGGTGCAGCAGGGATTGCGTGTGGTAGCGTATGAGGATGGGCGTGTGGAACAGCCAAAAGCTGCTCTGGTGCAACGAATTTGCGCCGTCCGGCCGGATTTTCCACGGTTGGCGGCGCTGCTGCCGACGTTTTGAGCGGCCATACTATGTCAGAATGCACCACAGGCGCGGGCTATCCGCTACAATCGTTGTTTTATTTATCGGCGCTATAAACTTACTATGATCAAGGGCAGCATTGTAGCAATCGTCACCCCGATGCACGCAGACGGCAGTCTGGACTTTCCAGGTCTGCGCAAGCTGATCGACTGGCATATCGCCGAGGGTACGGACGGCATCGTCATCGTTGGCACAACGGGCGAATCGGCAACAGTCAGCGTGGAAGAACACTGCGAACTGATCCAGTTGACCGTCGAACATGCCAAGGGACGCATTCCTATCATCGCCGGCGCCGGAGGCAACTCCACGGCCGAGGCCATCAAACTGACGCGCTACGCGAAAGAAGCGGGCGCCGATGCTGTCTTGCAAGTGGTGCCGTATTACAACCGTCCTACCCAGGAAGGCATGTACCAGCACTTCAAGGCCATCGCCGAAGCCGTCGACATCCCCGTCATCCTGTACAACGTGCCGGGCCGTACGGTTGCCGACATGAGCAACGAGACCATCGTGCGCCTGTCCGCCGTCCCGAATATCGTCGGCGTGAAAGATGCGACCGGCAATATCGGCCGTGGCATCGACCTGCTGCGTTTGGTTCCAGCGGACTTCGCCGTGTACTCGGGCGACGATCCGACCGCTATGGCGCTGATGTTCTGCGGCGGCCACGGCAATATCTCCGTGACGGCCAACGTCGCGCCGCGCGCCATGCACGAACTGTGCGTCGCGGCCATGGCGGGCGAGCGCGCCACGGCAATCGCCATCAATAACAAGGTTTTCCCTCTGCACCAGAAGCTGTTTGTCGAGCCCAACCCGGTGCCCGTCAAATGGGCGATGGCCGAAATGGGCCTGATGCCTGCCGGCATACGCTTGCCACTGGTGCCGCTGGCTGAAAACTGCCATGCGACCGTGCGCGATGCCTTGCGCGACGCCGGCATCCTGTCTTAAGACCGAACTTCAAGCCCGGACTTGACCAGTCCGGACCTTCCCTGATTCCAGCTGCTACTTAGCTTCTTATCCAGTTACGACATGACTAATTGCAAGAAAAACCAATCGGCGCCTGCCACCATCGCCGTCCGCGGCATCGTCATCGGCGCCATCGCAGCCAGCCTCGCGGGCTGCGGCATGATCAGTTCGGTAGTCGGCGGCGACAAGGTCGACTACAAGTCGGTCAAGAAAGCCGGCACTCTGGACGTGCCGCCTGACCTGACGCAATTGCAGCAGGACAACCGCTACTCGCTGCCGGATGCGAAAAACGGCGTGGCCACGGCTTCCGGCTACAACGCGCAGCGCAACGCCACGGCCGGTACGCCAGTCGTCGTGGGCGCCGACGGCGTGGTCGGTGTCGTGCCGGTCACGGCAGGCGGCGTGAAGGTCGAGCGCGCGGGCAACCAGCGCTGGCTGGTCGTCAAGCAGTCGCCTGAAGTGCTGTGGCCGCAACTGAAACAGTTCTGGGAAGATTCGGGCTTTACCATTGCCGTCGACCAGCCGACGGCTGGCATCATGGAAACCGAGTGGAATGAAAACCGCGCCAAGGTGCCGCAAGACTTTATCCGCAGCACCATCGGCAAGGCTTTCGATTCGCTGTACTCGACCGGTGAAAAAGACAAGTTCCGTACCCGCGTGGAGCGCCTGGCCGATGGCTCGACCGAGATCTACGTCAGCCACCGTGGCGTGGAAGAGGTTGTCACGGGCCGCGACAAGGAAACCACCACCTGGACCGCTCGCCCGAACGATCCGGGCCTGGAAGCGCAATTCCTGGCCAAGCTGATGACGCGCCTGGGCGCGGCCAGCGACGATGCGCAGGCGAAGACGGCTGTCGATGCCGCCATCGTGCAGCCGCAGCACGCCAAGCTGGTCGGCGACGCCGCCACGCCGGCGCGCGCAATCGAAGTCGATGAAGGTTTCGACCGCGCCTGGCGCCGTGTCGGCCTGGCGCTGGACCGCGTTGGCTTCACCGTGGAAGACCGCGACCGCACGCAAGGCACGTATTTCGTGCGTTACGTCGATCCGGACGCGGTCAAGAAAGACGGTTTCTTCTCGAAACTGTTCAGCTGGGGTTCGTCGTCCGACAAGGACAAGGAAGCGCAGCGCTACCGCGTCCTCGTCAAGGCCGGCACGGGCTCGACCAGCCTGGTCAGCATCCTCAGCAACGAAGGCCAGCCAGATACCTCGCCAGTGGCAGAGAAGATCCTGGGCCTGCTGAACGATCAGTTGAAATAAGGTTCACTGAGTGGCGGCGATCAAAAGCTGCCACGCATCATAAAAAAGGCTGGCCCGGTGCAAACCGGGACAGCCTTTTTATTTTGGGTACGCAATAGATGCTTGCGACGCCCAACAAAACCGTAGCGAGCGCCAGTGATTTGTGGCTAAGAAGCGCAGCCGTACTTTAGTACGGTGAGCATCGCAGGCCGCAAAGCGCGGCGCGCAGTAGGTTTGGTTGGGTGTTTACCCAACAAAAAAGCCGGCCCTAAGGCCGGCTTTCTCTAGTGCAGGGTGCTAAATTACTTAGCAGCCGATGCAGCAGCCGAAGCAGCCGAAGCAGCGTCGGTAGCGGCCGAAGCGGCAGCCGAAGCAGCAGCAGCAGCGTCGGTAGCGGCCGAAGCAGCAGCGTCAGCAGCAGCAGCTGGAGCAGCTTCAACTGCTGGTGCTGGTGCTGGGGTTTCAACTACTGGTGCTGGTGCAGGAGCTTCTTCTTTTTTGCTGCAAGCAGCCAGAGCAACAACCATCAGGGAGGCGATCAGCAGGGATTTTTTCATTTGTTTTCCTTAATTATTTCAAAAAATAAATCAACATTGTTGCGATGAATAATTACCGGTAATTATCGCTCGTTAGGTCGTCTTCGAAGGCTTTTCGTACCAGGTGGTGCCTGCCAGACAACGGAAACTTCCTAACCGAATATTATAGCGATTTTTGGTGCGTCGCAATAGGAGCAAGAGGCAAATTCGCAACTATTTTGTGATATCGCAATATTTGCCGAAGCAAATTGCAAGCAAGTGTAAGTGTTTTGCGAAAGCGCGACAAAACGATATAAAAATAATATCTTTCTTTGCGCTGGCGCAGAAGATGTTATTTTGCTTACTGTAATACCACTTTGCTACGCTGCACCCATTCAAGCCAGTTCGATCCAGCCATCCTGATACCATGTATATAAGGCATCCATCACGTCATCGGAAGCCAGGGCCACGGCGGCGCCATCGAGGGCGCGTTCGTTGGCCAGGGTTTCCAGGGCCGCTTTGTCGGCCTTGCCAATGGCAAACGATTCGCCATTGATGAAGACATTCTTGCCACGATACAGCATCAGCGTCTTGCGCGACAACACGACACCTTTTTTCTGTGCGGTGTCCGCGAAGCGGCCTACCGTCAGCGGCTTGGACAGCGGCGTGAAAAACACATTGTGCTTCGGTTCCGACAGGTGTTCGCCGAGGAAAATGGTGACGTCTTCTTCCGTGAAGCGCACCTTGTTCAGTTCTTCCGCGATGGTGCTGAGCATTTCACGGGGGATTTCGGCCGGCTTGCCCGACGCTTTCAGGTCCGGATCGCTGTAAATGCCCGGCAAGTCGATCGAATCGGCCATGAATTGCAGGAAAGCTTCGCCCAGTTCCTGGAACGAAGGCGAGCGGAAACCTATCGAATACGTCTGGCAGTCGCCGATGGCCACGCCGTCGTGTGCGTAGTGGGGCGGCAGGTACAGCATGTCGCCCGGTTCCAGGGTGAATTCTTCGTCGGGCGTGAAGTTGCTGAGGATTTTCAGCGGCAAGCCGTCGATCAGGCTCAGGTCTTTCTGCGCGCCGATGCGCCAGTGGCGCTTGCCCTGGCCTTGCAGCAGGAACACGTCATAGGAATCGAAATGCGGGCCCACGCCGCCGCCATCGGTGGCGAAGCTGACCATCAGGTCGTCCAGGCGCGCGTCCGGCAGGAAACGGAACTGGCGCAGCAGGGCGTCAGCCTTGGCGCTGTGCAGGTTGGCGCCCTGCACCAGCAGAGTCCATTCTTTCTGTTTCAGCGAAGGCAGGCTGGTCAGCGGACCTTGCTGCATGTTCCAGTGGCCATCCGCATGGCTGACCAGGCGCGATTCGACGTGATCGAGGGTAGCCAGTTCGGCCAGGGCCTTGAAATCGAACAGCGCCTTGAAGCCCGGTACGGCTTGACGGATCAACAGGGGCTTTTTATGCCAGTAGTCGCGCAGGAATTGCGCCGGCGTGATATCGCCGAGGAGAGTTAATGTTTTCATGCGCCCATTATAACAACCGGAAATGCAGGAATGCGCCTGCCGTTGGCGGCGTGAAGGTATAATTTGCCAGCTTATACAATGAAAGGAAGCATAATGAAGATTGCCAAAAATACGGTCGTGACTGTCAACTACAAACTGTCAGACGCGCAAGACAATCTGATCGAAGACGGCCGTCAGCCGATGGTCTACCTGCACGGTGATTATGAAAACACCCTGCCGAAGATCGAAGAAGAGCTCGACGGCAAGGAAGTTGGCTATTCCAACACGATCCAGATCGAACCGGATGATGCTTTCGGTGAATACGATCCCGCCCTGGTCAAGGTCGAGCCGCGCAATCGCCTGCCTGAGCCGCTGGAAGTGGGCATGCAGTTCGAAGGCATGCCGGAAAGCGATTCGCCGGACGAAGAAGCGATGATCTTCACGGTCACCGACATCGCCGATGACAAAGTCGTGCTGGATGGTAACCATCCTCTGGCCGGCATCGCGCTGCGCTTCTCGCTGACCGTCGCTGACGTGCGCGCCGCCACCGACGAAGAAATCGCCCACGGCCACGTGCATGGCGCACACGGCCATGACCATGGTGATGATGAAGAAGAGGGTGACGAAGGCGATCACTTCCGTTCGCATCCGATTCACTAATATCGCTTGTTCCAGGCCGGCTACATGCCGGCCTGTTTGCTGATGCGCTAGCGGCGTACAGTCGACGCTTTGGCGCGCGCTTGCGCCGATGGCCTGACGGCACGTTGACGCACCTCAAAGAATGGCGTCTTGCCTGGCCGTACGGCGATGGCGGACCAGTCGTTGTCGATGCTGACGTGGCCCAGGTTGCCTTTCCAGCTGATTTTCGGCCCGCCTGCCTTGGCCGCGGCCTTTTTACTCTTCCCTTCCTTGCCGTCCGCGTCGCCATCGCGCTGCGTATCGACCAGCAGCACTTTGCCGCTGAACTTCTTCGCCAGGGTACGGACTTGCTTGCGCGGTCCGGCAAAGCCATCCTGTTTTGAGCTGAAGCTGGGCAGCAGCGAATTGTCGTCTTCATCGAGCACACCCATGTCGCCATCGGAAAACAGCACGATGCCGTCGAGTTTCTTGCGCTGCGCCATGGCGAACAGGCGCTGCAGCCAGGAACGGTTGGCGACCAGGCGGTCTTCGAATTCGCTGTTGCGTCCCGCTTCCGGCAGGAAATGGTTGTTATTCGCGGGCAGGTTGATGGTGGCAAACAGCACGCCGCCATATTCCCAGTGGGCGTTTTCCGCATAGCTGCGGAACTTCGCCGTCGATGACAGCCGCGACAGGGTCAGCTTGCGCTGGCCCAGGCTCTGGTCGTCGGCGAAATACACGTCGCGCAAGCGGTTCAGGCGTTCGATGGCATTGACCCTGCCGCGCGAGTTGCGGCAGTTGGCCCAATCACTGGCCGACAGCGAGACGATCAGCGGCGGGCCGCTGGCGTCCAGCAAGTCCTTGCGCTGGCTGTACAGCTTGTCGCTGCACGATTCGCTGGCCGCCTTGATGCCGGTGGCCACGACGAACGAGGCATTGAAGGCGCTGGTGTCGGCGATGGCTTTTTTCAGGGGGCCATCGTCCGGTCCGGCGTTGAAGGAATGGCCCAGCACGGCAAACTCGAAGCCGGCCTGGTCGCTCTGGGCGGCCAGCGCCGCTTGCCATGGCAGGCTGGCAGCCAGCAAGCCGGCGGCCAGCAGGTGTATCGTGCCGCGCCGGAGGGTCATGCGGCGGCCAGCCGTTTCAACTGATACAGCTGCTCGAGCGCATCGCGCGGCGTGAGCGCATCGGGATCGAGGTCGGCGATGGCGTCGAGCAAGGCTTGCTGCGCCGCATTCAGCGCGGCCAGCGGCGCCGCCGCTTCCTCTTCTTCCTCCTGCGCATACGGATCGGCTGCCGGCGCGGCGAACAGGTCGCGCTGCGGCGTGGCGTCGAGCGCCTGCGCTTCCAGGCGCGCCAGGTGCTTGCGCGCGGCCTTGATCACGGGCTGCGGCACGCCCGCCAGTTGCGCCACCTGCAAGCCATAGCTTTGCGAGGCAGGGCCCGGCTGCACGGCGTGCAGGAAGACGATGCTGTCCTTGTGCTCGACGGCCGACAGATGCACGTTGGCAGCGCTCGGGTGGCTGTCCGGCAATTGCGTCAGCTCAAAGTAATGCGTGGCGAACAGCGTGAAGCTGCGGCTCGTGTCGATCAGATGGCGCGCGATGGCCCATGCCAGCGCCAGGCCGTCGAAAGTCGAGGTGCCGCGGCCGACTTCATCCATCAGCACCAGCGAGTGCTCGGTGGCGCCGTTCAAAATCGCCGCCGATTCCGTCATTTCCACCATGAAGGTCGAGCGTCCGCCCGCCAGGTCGTCGGTGGCGCCGATACGCGTGAAGATGCGGTCGATGGGGCCGATGGTGGCGGACGCGGCCGGCACGTAGCTGCCCACGTAGGCCAGCAGGGTGATCAATGCCACCTGGCGCATGAAGGTCGATTTACCGCCCATGTTCGGACCGGTAATCAAGAGCAAGCGGCGTTCGTTGACGAAGCGACAGTCGTTGGCGATGAAGCGTTCGATCTGCTTTTCCACCACGGGGTGGCGGCCTTCGACGATGTTGATGCACGGCTCGTCGACCAGTTGCGGCGCGGCCCAGTTGTGCTGCTGCGCATGTTCCGTCAGCGCGTTCAGGGTGTCGAGCTGGGCCAGGCCCTGCGAGATCGTCTGCAAGGTGCCGATGTGCGGCGCCAGGTCGGCCAGCAGCAGGTCGTACAGCATCTTTTCGCGCACGAGGGCCTTGTCTTGCGCCGACAGGGCCTTGTCTTCGAACACCTTCAATTCCGGCGTGATATAGCGTTCGGCGTTTTTCAGGGTCTGGCGGCGGCGGTAGTCGTCCGGCACCTTGTCTGTCTGGCCGTGCGTGACTTCAATATAGAAGCCGTGCACCTTGTTGTATTCCACGCGCAGATTGGCGATGCCCGTGCGCGCCCGTTCGCGCGTTTCCAGGTCAAGCAGGAACTGGCCCGCGTTTTCCGACAGCGCGCGCAATTCGTCCAATTCGGCATCGAAACCGGTGGCAAACACGCCGCCGTCGCGCACCATCGCGGCCGGTTCCTGCGCCACGGCGCGCACCAGCAAGTCCAGGCAGGCAACAGGCGTGGCCAAGGCCGTGTGGATGGCGGCCAGCAAGCCGGTTTCGCCGCCCTGGCCAGGACCATAGCAACGCACGACGTCGCCGCGCAGGGCCGGCAGTTGCAGCAGGCCGTCGCGCAGGGCGGCCAGGTCGCGCGGACGCGCCGACAGCAGCGCGATGCGCGTGGTGATGCGTTCGATATCGGGCACTTGCGCCAGGGTGGCTGCGAGCGGACCGGCCGCTTCGCTTTGCGCCAGCGCGGCGATCGCTTCATGGCGCGCGCGCGCCACCTTCTGATCGCGCCGCGCATGGTGCAGCCAGTGGCGCAGCATGCGCGAACCCATGGCCGTGCGGCAATGATCCAGCAGGGAAAATAAAGTGGGCGACTCCTGGCCGCGAATGGTTTCCGTCAGTTCCAGGTTGCGGCGCGTGGCCGCGTCCAGACCGATGAACTCGCTTTCCGTTTCCGTCGTCAGCGAACGCACGTGCTGCAGACCGCGTCCCTGCGTCGACTGCGCATAGCGCAGCAGCGCGCCGGCCGCGCTGAACGCGGCGCCGAGGCCATCGGCGCCGAAGCCCGTCAAGGTCGCCACGCCCAATTGGTCGAGTAGGGCCTTGTGGCCGCCCACCACGTCGAAATGCCAGTCCGGTACGCGGTTGATATGTGTGCCCGCATAGTCGTCGAACAGGCTGCCATTGTCGCCACTGAGAATTTCGGCAGGCACGATGCGTTCGAGTTCCTGCTGCAATCGCACGGCCACAGTGGCGCTGTCGCCGGAAAACTCCATCAGTTTCAAGGCACCGCTGGCCAGCGACAGCCAGGCCAGGCCCGTGGTCACCGTCTTGCGCTGCGTGATGCTGCACATGGCCAGCAGCGGGCGCTCAGCCTTCTCTGGCAGCAAGTCCGCATCCGTCAAGGTGCCGGGCGTGACCACGCGCATGACCTTGCGTTCGACGGGGCCCTTGCTGGTAGCCGGGTCGCCGATCTGTTCGCAAATGGCCACCGACTCGCCCAGCTTGACCAGCTTGGCCAGATAGCCGTCCAGCGAATGAAACGGCACGCCGCACATCTTGATTGGATTGCCGCTGGCCACGCCGCGCGCCGTCAGGGTAATCCCCAGCAGGCGCGAGGCTTTTTCCGCGTCCTCGAAAAACAGCTCGTAGAAATCGCCCATGCGGTAGAAGACCAACATCGTCGGGTGGTTCTCCTTGATGCCTAAATATTGCTGCATCATGGGAGTGAGCTTTTCAGCCGAATTTTTCTTTGCCGCGGCGGCGTTAATTTCTTTTGGGACGGTGGTCATGTGTTCTTTGTCGTTGGTCCGGCGGCAGGGAAAGGCATGCCTGCCGGGCTGTGTGTGGTGCTGTGTGCATTCAAGGCCGCGCCATGTGGCGGAGCTTGGGTTCAAGGCCGTCATTTTACCGCTTTCGGCGGGCAGGGCGAGGTATTGCGTGCGCAGATGAAAAAGCCGCATCGACAATGTCGATACGGCTTCGGGTATGCGCGGACATCAATGCCTTATCGAAAGGCAGCGCTATGCATAATTGATTTTACAAGTTACCGTCGCCGCCCACCGAGCTTTCCGGGTCGAAGGAAAAGACGCGCAGTTCTGGTTGTGTGTCTTCGCCGCGCATGATGCGTACCGTCATGACGAAGGATAATTCCCAACGACCAGCGGTATAGCCGACATCCAGATTATGTTTCCACTCCTGGCGGATGCGGTGCAGGGGCGTCTGCTCTGGTTCGCCCAATAGTTGCTGGATCTCGAAGTCCAGCGGGAAATGGTAAGTGGCGCCTATCGACTGGAGGAATGGCGATGGCGGTGAATAAATAGTTGGTACTTTCGGGCCAATCTGAGTCAGTTGCGGTACGGTGACGATGCAGCAATCGATGATCTGGAAAGACGTGAAACCGCTATCCTTGGAGCCGCAGCAGGTAACGTCGAGATAGACATGCTGGCCTTTCTGAAAATGCACGCCACCCATGTAGGGGCCATGGCGTGGATCGGCCGTACCATCGCAAGAGGTGAAGTTGTAGTCGAGCTGGTTGGTGATCTGGTCTGCATCGAAGTGCACGGATAACTTCATCCAAGGGCTTACAGGCGTCATTTTTTACTGTCTCTTTCCAGGTTGATAAGAAATTGTTGGTAGCGGGCATCACGCCGCAGGTTCAACAGATCGGGCGCTGATTCGATCAGATTGAGTGGGTAGCCAAGCTTGCTGGCCTGTAGTAGCGCAGCCAGAGCCTTGCTGCGGTTGCCAGTCAGTTCATGCGTCAGGGCCGCGCGAAACTGCACGTCGGCGATCTGTGGTGCCAAGCTTAGTGCGTGCTGCACGTTTGCCAGAGCGCCTTCCTTTTCTCCGGCGTAGGCTTGGTACAGGGCCATGCGCGAATTCAAGGTAATGTCATTGGGCATGCGCGCGAGCATGGGTTGCAGCAGGGCGATCGCACGTAAATACGATTGTTTCGATGCTTGGGTCAAAGTGGGAACCCAGCGTTGTGCATCAGCCAGGTTGGCCCAAAGCAAATAGGTGCCGGGGCTGCCTTTTTTCTCGGAAACAGCATTTTCAAATGCTTGTACCGCACCAAGGTAGTCGCCCTTGGCAAACAACGAGGTGCCCAAGTTGGTGTAGAGTTCCCAGTGTGGACGTACCAGCAGACCTTGCTGAAGAACCGCAAGTGCCTCGTCTTCACGGTTCTGGCGCAGCAAAGTTGCATTTAAATAGGCATAGGCTCCGGATGACTGCGGGTCCATACGTATACACTTGCGAAAAATTTGTTCGGCAGCCGCGTAGTCACCCTTTCTATAATTCATCACACCGAGTGACATATCGAACATGCGTTCATTTGGATAAGCCGCAACGGCTTGTTTCAGTACTGCGTGCGCCAGATCAAAATTGTGAGCGGCGATATGCAAGCGGGCCTTGCCATACAACGCCAGCATATTGTTTGGTTCTAAGTTCAATGAGATGTTTGCTTCGTGCAGCGCCTCGTCATTCTTGCCCTGGAACTCCAGTACCCACGCTTGCGCGACATGGGCAAGCGCTAACTGATTATCTGCTGACAATGCCTGCTTTGCGCTGACATCGGCTCTTTGCAACCAAGTAGCATCGCGTCCATTTCCCGTATAGCGGAAGCTCGACGCCAGTGACAGGCCTGCCGCCGCCGCCGCATTACCTGGATTATGTTGCAGCACAGTCATGAAATGTCCGATTGCCTCTGCCTGGCTGGTATCCCGGTCAAATACACGTAACGCTTCCATGCCGGCCTGCATCGCAGCCATTTCCGAATATGGCTTTGCGGCGTATTGGCTGCTTACCGTTGCCCATAGTTTTGGTCCTTGCCAGATACCCAGGCCCAGCAAGACGACGGCGCCTGCCGCCAGCAAGGCGCGCTTGACGGGTACTTGTAGCTCGATGGCAATTGAAGCCGGCGGCTTGGCAGGCTGAGCGGGTTTGCTGTCGGCGTCGAGGGCGGTCGCTGTTGCCGCAGATATTTGCTGCCCACCTAGCGCCTCGCGCACAGCGCGCATGGTGCGTGGCCGTTCGGCCGGGTCGTGCGCCGTCATCGCGCGCACGAGGGCGTTGATGGCGGGCGGCACTGTTTCCGGCAGGTCGGGCCATGGTTCCGTCGCCTGCATGTGGGCGGCGGCCAGGGCCAGGCCGTTCAGGTGGGCGAAGTGGCGCTGGCCGGCCAGCATTTCGTACAGCATGGCGCCCAAGGCGTACACGTCGCCGCGCGTGTCGGGCAGGCGGCCCATCAGGCGCTCGGGCGCCATGTAGGCAATGGTACCTTGCAAGTCGCACAGCGTGGTCGTTTGCGTTGCTTGCGGGTCGATGTGGCGGGCCAGGCCGAAGTCGAGGATGCGCACTTGACCGTCCGCTTCCAGCATCAGGTTCGACGGTTTCAGGTCGCCGTGCACGAGGTCCATGGCGTGCGCCTCGTCCATGGCGTCAGCGATCTGGTAGGCGATGTCGAGTGCCGTTTGCAAGTCTGCCTTGCCGCTGTGCATGAACTGGCCCAGGGTCTGGCCTTCGACCAGTTCCATGACGATGGACTGGCCCGTGCCCTGGCCTTCGATGGCGAAGATGCGCACGAAGGCCGCATGCTTGAGCGAGGCGGCCAGGCGCGCTTCATTGATCAGTTTTTCCGGATGCAGCACGTCGGCTTGCGGTTTCAGGCGCTTCAGCGCCACGCTACGGCACAGCTTGGCATCCCACGCTTCGAATACATGGCCGAAACCGCCTTCGCCCAGCAAGCGGCGCACTTCATAGTGCCCGCTGATCGTGTCGTCTTGCAGTGGGGGCTGACGCAGGGAGTCGAGCAGTTCCATATACCTTGGCTTCAGAGTGCATCAACGTGGGCGTCAAGCATCGAAAAGGGGTAATGCGATGATTGAATGCCCAAGATGATTGATTTTGAGTAACTTCCTGATTTAAAACGATTGTTTAAAATAAGTCAATTAATATTGACAAGGAGTGAACAGAAATTGCTGGCAGTCGCCTTTGCGCGTTTCTGCCGCAGGCATGCGCGGCTACGCCACACAGGCATCGATGGCCGCGCCCAGCTTGTCGACAATCTCATCGACGTGGCTGGCGTCGATGATGTAGGGCGGCGCCAGCAGGATGTGGTCGCCGTGCAGGCCGTCGACGGTGCCGCCCATGGGATAGCACATCAGTCCGTTTTGCATGGCTTGCGTCTTGATGTGCGCGTGCAGGCGACGGGCAGGGTCGAACGGCTGTTTGGTATTGCGGTCCCGCACCAGTTCCAGTCCCAGGAACAGGCCGCGGCCGCGGATGTCGCCCACGTGCGCATGGCTATCGAAACGCTGGCGCAGCCGCTCTTGCAGCAAGCCGCCCATGGCGCGCACGTTGGCCAGTAAATCGCGCTCCTCGATCTGCCGCTGCACGGCCAGGGCGGCGGCGCAGGCTGTGGCGTGGCCGATATACGTGTGGCCGTGCTGGAAGAAGCCCGTGCCGGCGCGGATGGTGTCGCGAATGTCCCTGGAGACCATGACGGCGCCGATGGGCTGGTAGCCGGCGCCCAGGCCCTTGGCGATGCAGACCAGGTCGGCCGTAATGCCTTCCTGCTCGCAGGCGAACAGGCTGCCCGTGCGCCCCATGCCGCACATGACTTCGTCGAGGATCAGCAGGATGCCGTGGCGCTGGCAAATGTCGCGCATGCGTGCAAAATAGCCGGCGACGGCGGGCATGGCGCCGGCCGTGGCGCCGACGACGGGTTCGGCGATGAAGGCCATGACGTTGTCCGCGCCGAGTGCTGCGATATGGTCTTCCAGTTCCTGGCCCAGGCGCGCCACGTAGTCGCTATCCGTTTCATGCGTCTGCTGGTCGCGCCAGGCGTAGCACGGGGAAACGTGGGTGACGCCGATCAGCAGCGGCTCGAACTGCTGGCGGCGCCAGGCGTTGCCGCCCGTGGCCAGCGCGCCCAGGGTGTTGCCGTGGTAGCTCTGGCGACGTGCGATGACGTGGCGGCGCTGCGGCTGGCCCCGCTCGACGAAATACTGGCGCGCCAGCTTGAGCGCGCTTTCCACCGCTTCCGAACCGCCCGAGACGAAATACACGCTGTCGATGCCGGCTGGCGCCCGAGCGACGAGAAAATCGGCCAGCTGCTCCATCGGTTCGCTGGTAAAGAAGGAGCTGTGCGCGTACGCCAGCGTGGCAATCTGCCGCTGCACGGCGGCGATCACGGCCGCATCCGAATGGCCGAGGCAAGAGACGGCCGCGCCGCCGCAGGCATCCAGGTAGCGCTTGCCATCGGCATCGATCAGGTAGGGGCCGTCGCCGCCCACGGCGACGGGATAGCTGGCGGTCAAGCTGCGGTGGAAGACATGGCTCATGGCATCGCTTTCTTATCGGCAAGTGGGATGGCCGATTATAGAAGGCGTTGCGCCGCATTGCAACGATTGATGTATTTGTTTTTAATTTACATCATTTGATGTTTTTGCGTAGGCGCCCAGTGTCCGCAGTTGGCTTTCCGCCGCACCGATGGCCGTGACGGCATCGGGCCCCGCGCGCGCCACCAGCAGTTCCACCAGGCTTTCCACGGCCGCGACGCCGGCCACGATGGAAGGGAAGAACGAGGGGCTGTCGACGGCGATGACGATGCTGGCGTCAGCCTGCAGAGCCAGCGGCGACATGGCGCTGTCGCTGATGGCGACCACCTGGCAGCCGGCCTGGCGCGCCGCCTGCGCCACCAGCAGCGCTTCGCTCGAATACGGCGCGAAGCTGACGACGACAACGGCTTCGTCCGCCTGCAGGGCGCGCAAGTCCATTTCCAGGGTGCCGCCCTGGCCGCTCAGCAGCTGCACGCTGGGGCGCAGCAGCCGGTACAGATAATGCAGGGTGTAGGCGATCGGGTGGGCGGCGCGAAAGCCGGCCACGTGCACGCGGGGCGCCGTCTGCAGCAGGTTGGCAGCCGCATCCAGGGCGGCGTGGTTGGCGCTTTCCGTGGCGGCCAGGTTGCGCTGCTGCACCATGAACACTTCGGTGACCAGATTGCCCTCCTTGCCGGCCAGCGCGCCGGCTTTTTCCGCATAGCCGGCCGGTCCCGCGCGCAGGCGTTCGACAAAGATGGCTTTCAGCTCCGGCCAGCCGGCAAAGCCCAGCTGCTGCGCCAGGCGCACGAGGGCAGCCGATTGTACCTGCGCGCGCGCGGCGATGCTGCGCATCGACGAGACGGCCACTTCGTCCGGATGGTCAGCCAGGTAGCGGGCGCCGGCCTGGAATTGCGGGCTCAGTTCCGCATGGCGCGCCTTGATCAGGTCCATCAGTGCCGCATAGGAATCGTGGGGTGTCGCTGCCTGCATCGCCGTGCCTCATTGAATAGGTTGCGGCGATGGTACAGGATTCGTCAGCGGGCCGGTAGCGGCGCGCCATGCGCCAGGGCGGCCGTGCGCGGGCGCAGCCGGGCAAACAGGTGCGGTCCGGCAGGTTTGCGGTGCGGTCCCGCCGTCAGCACGCGCAAGGCGGTGGGCAGCGGCACGTCGTGGCAGTGCAAAAACAGGGCGGCGGCGCCCGTGCCGGCCATTTCCTGCAAGGCCAGCGCATGTTCGACCAGCGCCGCCGTGCGCATGTCGAGCCGCACGGGGATGTCGGGTTGAAATAACTGTGTGTCGACGTGCCGTGCCTCGCGCATGCTGTCCCCGCCGGGTTCGATGGTCAGACTGCCAGCATAAAAGCGCCCCGGCGCCGCCACTTTGCGTTAAATCAATTCCTGTGTCGGATAGATTCCACAAGGCAAAAAAAACGCCAACCGTCACCGGCTGGCGCTGAACACCCTCAAGGAAGAAGACATGTATTCCAACGACGTTTCGACGCCTGACAAAACCATCGCGAGCGGCAGTGATTTGTGGCCGAGAAGCGCAGCGGCACTGTGGTGCCGTGAGCATCGCCGGCCGCAAAGCGCGCCGCGCAGCCGGTTTGGTCAGGTGTTCATCACAAGCTCCAGCGTACTGATAAACCTACTACCTTGTCGTAGCGCCGCACGTCGCGCACATAGTCCGGCGTGTCGTGGTAGTCGCGATAGGTCGAGTCGAGCAGGTTGTTCGCGTCGAGGGTCACCGTGGTGTTCGGGTTGAGCTTGTACGACACCGACGCGTCCAGGGTCTTGGTGGGCGCCACAGTCAGGTGGATGCCCTTGCCGCGGTAGTTGTAGTCGTCGACGTATTTGTCGCGCCAGCTGTAGGCCAGGCGTGCCGACCACGGTCCCTGTTCGTACAGACCGACGATATTGGCCGACCACTTCGACATGCCCGTGAACGGGTGCACGCTGCCATTCAGCTCTTCCAGCTCGCCCGTCATGTAGGTGGCGTTCGCTTGCAGGCCCAGGCCGCTCATCCAGCCGGGCAGCTTGTCGTAGAACTGCTGGTACGCCATTTCCAGGCCTTGCAGATGGCCCTTCGAGGTGTTGCGCGGGCGCGTGATGTCGTACTCGATGCCGCCATACGTTTCCTTGGCCGAACCGGACAGGATGTAGTTCTTGAAGTTGTGGCGGAACACGGTGGCCGTGACGGAACCCGTCTGCGCGAAATACCATTCCAGCGCCACGTCGAGGTTCTTGCCTTCCACGGGTTTCAGGTCGGGATTGCCGCCGCTGCCCGTCGGGCGCACCATCTCCAGGCTCTGGCCCAGGCTCACGCCGGGGTTGAAATCGGCGAAGTTCGGGCGCTGCACGGCCTTGCCGGCCGTCAGGCGGGCGACCAGGTCCTGGCGCAGCATGGCTTTCAAGGTCATGCTGGGCAGCACGTCCGTATCCGAGGTTTTTACGCGCACGGGCGTGATGATGCCGTTTTGCGAGGAATTGCCCTGCAAGTCCTGCTTGGTCTGCACCACGCGCACGCCCAGGGTGCCGTCGACCGGTACCTGCGCCAGGTCAAAGCCGATGCGCGCCTTGCCGTAGACGGCATTGGTTTTTTCCACATCCTTGTAGTGGGTCATCGGATCGTCGGGGCTGCGTTCGCTGCTGCCCGTAAACAGCTGGCGCAGCGCGGCCGTGTTGTTGAGCATGAAGTCGCGGCACGGCGTGAGCCAGCTTTGCAGGCCGAAGTTGCCCGTGTTGTCGTGCGAGGCGCACGCCAGGCCGGGGATCGCGTCCGCAGTCATGACCGACGCCAGCCCGCCCTGGCCATTTTTTTCGCGGATCGATTCGGCCTTGCGCTTGGCCAGGCGCACGCCGCCCGAAAATTCGCGGAAGAAGCCCGTGCTGTCCATGTCGTAGGTGACGTCGCCGCGCCAGTCGGTCGAGCTGCCTTCGTCGTGGCTGTGATTGTCGTAGAAGCCGAGCAGCGTATAGTTCTTCGGGTCCATCATGTTGTAGCCGGGGTAGCTGATCTGCGCTCCGCCGTTCACGTTCGTGCTGCCGATCACGCTGGTCGGATGGGCGAGGAAGTCGAGGATGGGGAATTCGCGCTCGAAGTTGCTGACCGTGCGCGCCAGTTCCGTCGTGGCGCGCAGTTGCGGCGTGATGTCCCAGCGCGCGCCGATGGCGCCTTGCGATCCGATCGAGCGGTCGCGCCGCGCCTGGGTCGAGCCCAGCGTGAACGGCGACCATGGGCCGTCGATCTTGCCCACCGTGGCCGCCTGATTGGTGCCGGGGATCAGGGTGATGTCCGGGTTCTGGCCCCATGGCAGCGAACCGACGAAGAACTGGCTGTCGAAAGCGTGCTTGATCAGGGTCGACATGCCTTCCGCATACACTTCCACCTGCGAGTTCGGGCGCCACTGGAAGGCGGCGTTGGCCGCGTAGCGCTTGCGGTCGCCCACGGTCGGGATCATGCCGACGGAATCGGGGCCCGTGATGTTGCCCGCTTCCGGGCGCTTGACGGGTTCGGCGTTCCAGATCGTCTCGTCATAGTATCTGCCGCGCTGGTAGGACAGGCCGAGCAGGGCGCCGAATTCGCCGTATTGGGTCTTCCAGCGGTTCGAGACCATGCCGCTGACGTTCGGGTCCGTCGAGCCGGACTTGTCGCGGTGTTCGGCGCGCACGTTGCCCGATGCCGTAAAACCCTTGAAGTCGAACGGGCGGTTGGTGCGCACGTCGATCACGCCGGCCGTGCCGCCTTCGACCATGTCGGCGCCCTGCGATTTATAGACGTCCACGCGCTGCAGCATGGCCGTCGGAATATCGGCCAGGTACAGGCTGCGGCCCACGGAGGTGAACATTTCGCGGCCGTTGAGCAGGGTCACCACGCCAGGCAAGCCGCGGATGATGACGGTACCGGCTTCGCCGCCTTCGCGGCGGACCTGCACGCCCGTCACGCGGCCGAGGATTTCAGCCACGTTCTTGTCGGGGAATTTGCCGATTTCATCGGCGACGATGGAGTCGACCACCTGGTCGCTGTTTTTCTTGATCGTCTGCGCGCTTTGCGCCGCCCTGCGCACGCCCGTAACGGCGACGACGGCGATGCCGCCATTGTTGGCTGGCGCTGCTGCCGGTGCCGCTTCTGCCACTGGTGTTTCCACGGCGGGCGCTTGCTGCGCCCAGACGGAGGCGCTGCTCAGCAGGCCTGCGCCGGCCAGGGCGGCCACCGTCGCCTTCAAGGTCAAGCGTGTATTTTGTCGGGGCGTGCGGGTGCCCGTTGCCATCAATTGCATCATCTTGTCTCCACCTGTATTTTAGTTATGTTGAGAACGCTGCGGCAGTCGCCGCCAGAGCTGGAACTGGCTCAGGAAGCATGGTAGGGGCGAATGACTTTGCGCCACAAATGACTTCTTTTGCGATGTCCATATCAATTCCGGTATCCCTGCCGCATTCATGCACCTGCCGGCCTTGCCCGCTCTCCACACGTGGCGAAAATAGTTTTGTATTTTTTGCCGGTGGCGGCGTTGAGGTAGCGATGCAGCGGCACCAGATGGGGCGTCGCCATCCCACTCAATGAAAGGAAGCACCATGTTGGCATCCACTATCACCGAACCGTTGCTGCGGCACTTGCAAGCGGACGGATATCAGGCGCAGATCGACAGCGATGGCGATATCGTCTTCCGTTTCGAAGGCATGGGCTATGTCCTGTGCTTTGACGCCGATGACGCGCAATTTGGGAAACTGCTGTTGCCGAATGTGTGGACCATCGATACGCCGGAAGAGTTGCTGCGCGTGCGTGCCGCGCTCGATGAAGTCAACCGCCGCATCAAGCTGGTGAAAGGCCATGTGCAGCGCGGTCAGGTATGGTTCTGCATCGAGATGCTGCTGCTCGAGCAGCAGCACTGGACGCATTTCCTCGCGCGTGCCACCCGCGCCATCGCGCATGCGGCGACGCTGTTTGCCAGCGAGATGCGGGCCGGTGCGCTGGCTGCGCAGGCGATCGAGAAAGCCGGCGCCGACTGAGGCGCCGGGATGAAAAAGGGCGGCCCGCAGGCCGCCCTCGTATGCCGTCAGGCTGCGCTTAGGCTTCGGCGACGCGCTTGGCGATGTGCGCCAGCGCTTCTTCCACCTGGTCGATCAGGATCAGGCACAGATCGCCTTCGCCGAGGCGCGCCAGGGCCTTGTCGATGGCGACGAATTCGCCGTTGATTTCATCGATATGGCTGGTGCGCTTGGCGCCGTTCAAGCCCTGGCGCAGCAATGCCACCACTTCGCCGTCGGCGCGGCCGCGCTGGCATTGATCCTGGTACAGCAGCACGTCGTCGAAGGCGGCGCCGAGGATTTCCGTCTGCTGGCGGATGTCTTCGTCGCGGCGGTCGCCGGCGCCGCTGATGACCACCGAGCGGCGCTTGGCCGGCATGCTTTCCACTGCCTGCACCAGCGCCAAGATGGCGTCCGGATTGTGGCCGTAGTCGGCGATCAGGGTGGCGCCCTTGTAGTCGAACACGTTGAAGCGGCCTGGCGCATTGTCGGCTTCATTCGCAAAGGTTTTCAGGCCCAGCGCGATGGTTTTCCAGTCCAGGCCCACGGCCCAGGCGGCGGCCAGCGACGCCATGACGTTGTCGACCTGGAAGCCGATGGCGCCGTTGCGCGTGATCGGCACCTGCGACAGGGGGATTTCGTGGCGCTCCTTGCCTTGCGCCGCGACCAGCTTGCCGTCCTCCACGTACACGACGCGGTTGCCCTGCGCGCGGTGCGTGGCCATCACGGGGTGCGTCTTGTCGGCGGCGAAGAAGGTCACCGTGCCGCTGCAATTCTTGGCCATGCGGGCCACGGCCGGGTCGGTGGCGTTCAGTACGGCCACGCCGCTGTCGGCCACGTTCTGCACGATCACGCGCTTCAGGACCGCGAGGTCTTCCACGGTGGTGATGTAGTTCAGGCCCAGGTGGTCGCCCGCGCCGATGTTGGTCACCACGGCGACCTGGCAGCGGTCGAAGGCGAGGCCTTCGCGCAGCATGCCGCCGCGCGCCGTTTCAAACACGGCCGCGTCGACGTCCGGATGCAGCAGCACGTTGCGCGCGCTGCGCGGGCCGCTGCAGTCGCCGCTGTCGATCTGGCGTCCTTCGATGTACACGCCATCAGTGTTGGTCATGCCCGTGCGCAGGCCGGAAGCCGTCAGCAGGTGGGCGATCAGGCGCACGGTGGTGGTCTTGCCGTTGGTGCCGGTAACGGCAACGACGGGAATGCGGCCATCGTCGCCCTCGGCGAACATGGCGGCGATGATGGCTTCGCCGACTGGGCGCGGCTTGCCGAACGACGGCGCCAGATGCATGCGCAGGCCGGGGGCGGCGTTCACTTCGACGATGCCGGCGTTCTGCTCTTCCAGCGGTTTCAAAATGCTGTCGGAGACGACGTCCACGCCGCAGATATCGAGGCCCACCATGTGCGCGGCCGCGACGGCGCGCGCCGCCACTTCCGGATGCACGTCGACGGTGACGTCGGTGGCCGAGCCGCCTGTCGACAGGTTGGCGTTATTGCGCAGGATGACGCGCTTGCCGACCGGCGGCACGGAGTCGGCCACATAGCCCTGCTTGGCCAGGCTGGCCAGGGCGATGTCGTCGAAGCGGATCTTCGTCAGCGAGGTGGCGTGGCCGCTGCCGCGGCGCGGGTCCAGGTTGACCTGGTCGACCAGTTCGCGCACCGTATGCTGGCCGTCGCCCACCACTTGCGGCGGGTCGCGGCGGGCCGCTGCCACCATCTTGTTGCCGATGACGAGCAAGCGGAAATCGTGGCCCGGCAGATAGCGCTCGACGAGGATATCGTCGCGGAATTCCTGCGCCGCGAGGAAGCCGGCCGTCAGCTGTTCGCGCGTGGTGACGTTGACGGTGACGCCCTTGCCCTGGTTGCCATCTTTTGGCTTCACGACGACGGGCAGGCCGATCTCGCAAGCGGCGGCCCAGGCATCGTCCGCATCGACGGCGACGCGGCCTTGCGGCACGGGCACACCGGCCGAGTCCAGCAGCTTCTTGGTCAGTTCCTTGTCCTGTGCGATGGCTTCGGCAATCGCGCTGGTGCCGTCCATTTCGGCGGCCTGGATCTTGCGCTGCTTGCTGCCCCAGCCGAATGTCACGAGGCTGCCTTCGGTCAGGCGGCGGAACGGGATGTTGCGGGCCACGGCGGCGTTGACGATGGCGCCCGTCGATGGACCGAGACGTACGTCTTCATCGAGCTCCTGCAACTGGTGCAGGGCGCCGGCCAGGTCGAACGGCGCATCGTCGAGCGCGGCCTGGCACAGCTGCTGCGCCAGTTCCAGCGCCAGGCGGCCGACGGCTTCTTCCGAATATTCGACGACGACCTGGAAGATGCCCGTTTCCAGTGTCGGCGTGGTGCGGCTGAAGGTGACGGGGCAGCCGGCTTGCGCCTGCAGGCCCAGCGCCGCCAGTTCCAGCACCTGCGCCATCGGCGCGGCGTTGTAGTTGCCCAGCGGTTGCAGCGGGCTCAGTTGCGGGAAGAGGGCGCGCAGGCGGGCTTCGAAGCCGGGCAGCTGGGCGATGTCGAGTTCCTGCGTGGTGCAGGAAACAATGGCTTCCACGGCGGTGTCGTGGCTCCAGAGGTTAGGGCCACGCAAGGCCCGTACGCGAGATACTTCCATAATTAAACCGTAATCCTGTTGTGTTCTTGTGGGCCCGGCCGTCCTGGCCGGGCTTGAGTGCTGTCTTAATTCCCGATGCAGCCGGGCGCGGCGTCAAACGTGCGCAATCCTGCGCAAATCAGGTCGACTGGCAGGTTCAGGGCCCAGGCGGCGGCCGCGACGGCCAGCACGCTGTCGACATTGCCGGCCGTGGCCGGTTTCAGCAAGTCCAGGCACAGCAGGACCGTTTCGATGCCGCCTTCGGCCAGCACGATGTGGTTGCCGCGCACGAACACGGCGCGCTGGCCGGCGGCCAGTTGCGCCGCGATGGCTGGCAAGCCGCCATCCTGCGCATACAGGGTCACGGTGCCGTCGCACAGTTCGGCCAGTTCCAGCACGTGCGCGTTGGCGGCGTTGAGCACGGCGACGCCCGTCGGCACCACCACGTCAACCTGGCTGCGCACGGCCTTGTACAGGCCCGCTTCGTCCAGCACGTCGAAATCCTTCACGCTATCGAGGCTGCCCATGTCCGTGACGACGCCGATCTGGCATTTGTCGTAGGCCAGGCCTTCGGCCAGGATCATGCGCGGATTGCTCTCGAACAGGGCCGTCTGCACGGTGCGGTTGAGCAGCAAACGCTGGCCCGCGTCCCAGTTTACGCAATCGCTGCTGACGACACGGCGCTGGTCCAGGTACATGCCTTCGCTACAGACGGCGCCCGTGTGCAGGCCCGACAGGTTGAGCAGCTTGCACAGCATGCGCACGATCAGGCTGGCGCCTCGCGTGCCCGTCACGCCGATCAGCGGAATGCGGCCCGTTTCCTCGGGTGCGAACAGGTGGTCGACGATGGCCGCGCCGACAGGGCGGGGCTGGCCCACGCCCGGTTTGATGTGCGCCAGCAAGCCAGGGCTGGCATTGACTTCGATGATGGCGCCGCGCTGTTCTTCCAGCGGACGCGTGATGTCGGTGGTGACCAGGTCGATGCCGGCGATATCGAGGCCGACCACGCGCGCGGCCAGCAGGGCCGCATGCACGACGGATGGGTGCACGTCGTCCGTGACGTCGATGGCCACGTTGCCGTTCGGCTGGATCAGCACTTTTTGGCCGGCCTGCGGCACGGACAGGGCGGTCATGCCCTGGCGCTGCAGTTCCAGCACGATTTCGCCCGACTCGTGCGGCTTGACGGTGCCCAATGGGAAATCTTCGCCTTCGCCGCGGCGCGGGTCGGTATTGATCTGCGTGTTGACCAGTTCCAGCACGGTGGAGACGCCGTCGCCGTCGACCCACAGCGACTCGCCCTTGGCGGCCGCGATCAGCTTGTTGCCGACGACGAGCAGACGGTGCTCGTCGCCCGTGATGAAGCTTTCCACCAGCACGGCCGAACTGTCGCCCTTGCGCGCGGCCAGCTCGTAGGCGGCCTTCACGTCGCTTTCCGTCATCAGGTTCAGCGAGACGCCGCGGCCATGGTTGCCGTCATACGGCTTGACGACGACGGGCACGCCGATGTCCTGCGCTTCTTCCCAGGCCGCTTCGGCGCTGCGCACCAGGCTGCCTTCAGGGACGCGCACGCCGCACGATTTGAGCAGGAATTTGGTCAGATCCTTGTCGCTGGCGATGCCTTCGGCGATCGCGCTGGTGCGGTCCGTTTCGGCCGTCCAGATGCGGCGCTGCGCGGCGCCGTGGCCCAGTTGCACCAGGTTACCGTCGTTCAGGCGCAGCGAAGGGATGCTGCGCTCGGTGGCCGCATCGACGATGCTGGCCGTGCTCGGGCCCAGGCAGCGCGCGTCGACCATGTCGCGCAGCGGCGCCAGGGCCGCTTCCAGATCGTAGGCTTCATCGTTGATGGCGGCCATCAGCAGTGTGCGCGCGGCGGCCAGGGCGGCGCGGCCCACGTGCTCTTCGCGCGTGCGGAAGGCCATCTTGTAGACGCCGCGCTGGCTGGTCGAGCGCGTCTGGCCGAAGCCCGTGCGCATGCCTGCCAGGTTTTGCAGCTCCAGCACCACGTGCTCGAGGATGTGGGCCGCCCACGTGCCTTCGCGCAGACGCTCGAAAAAGCCGCCCCGTTCGCCCACGCCGCAGCGGTGCTCGATCATGCCGGGCAGCCACGCCACCAAGCGTTCGTACAGGCCGGGCAGGGTATTGGATGGATAGTCTTCCAGTTCGCCGATGTCGACCCAGGCTTCAATCACCGGGCGGTAAGTCCAGATGTTGGGGCCGCGCAAGTGGGTGACGCGGGCAAATTCGATGTTCTTCTTCTTGATCATGTAAGTGGTTTCTTGATAACAAGCCAGGCGTCTGGGCGCCAGATACTTTATGTTGGCTCTACAGAGTCTTTTCAGGCTCGTGCTTGGTTCTTTATCCCGGGTATGCGCAGTGTGCCACTTTTAGCGGCCTCTTGTCGCGTTTGCTGCCCTTATTCTGCTGGTGTTGTCATTCTAATTGTTACTAATTGTTGCCATACTTGTTATAAAGATACCGACTCTGCTTAAAGCTGGAGCATTTGCGCAACAGCGGGCTGTTGTATACTTGCTCCTGTACGACGGACGCTGATTTTTTTGCGCCGTTTTGCCATCATTCCTTACCGGCAGGCATCCATTCGATACAATACAGGAAATTGCCACTGGTGCATCCACCTCGCCATCGCGCAGTACACAAACATTGATCGGGCGTCTGCCCCATCCCCCAAATCCCGCCCTGAAGGGCTTGGCCTCGAGCCGGAGTATGCTTTACGATGACAACTGAACTGAGTGTTCCTGCAACAACTATTCCCCTCACATCGCTGCCTGAACACTGGCTGGCGGAAGTGGAGAGCAACCTTTCTCCAGGGGAGAACGTTTTAAGTAGCGTTGAGGTTGACCTCGATGCGCGATTACGTTTCACAAAAGGCATAATAGTTGTCACCGAGAAGCGTTTGCTGGCCCGTTCGCCGGGCGATATCACCTGGAAAAGTTGGTCTTTCCGCCACGGATTGCGCCTGACCCACCATGACCACGCCGGCGTCGGCCACCTGGAACTGTTCGACGACCACGGCCGCCTGGCGTCGTGGCGCTTTACCCTGGGCCAGAACCTGCATGCGATCCGCGTGCTGGAACAGTTCGTCGAGCGCCTCGACAGCCACCTGACGGGCCAGCCCGTGCTGGAAGCGGAGCAGGAAGTGTGCCCCAGCTGCAAGGCGCCTTTGGAGCCGGAACAGGAAGAATGCCCGATCTGCGCCAAGGTGCTGCACACGCCGCCATCGACCTGGACCCTGTTCCGCCTGTGGCGCTTCGCCCATCCCTACCGTGGCCAGCTGGCCCTGGGCTTCATGCTGATGCTGCTGAGTACGGCCGCGCACATGATTCCACCGTATCTGACGGCGCCGCTGATGGACAATGTGCTGATCCCGTATCAGAACGGCAAGCATATCGACCCATGGCTGGTCGTGTATTACATGAGCGGCTTGCTCGGTTCGGCCCTGCTGGCCTGGCTGCTGGGCTGGGGCAAGACCTATGTGCTGGCCCTGGTGTCCGAACGCATGGGCGCCGACTTGCGCTCGGCCACGTATGAACACCTGATGAAACTGTCGCTGGAATTTTTCGGCGGCAAGCGCACGGGCGACCTGATGGCGCGCATCGGCAGCGGCAGCGACCGTATCTGTGTCTTCCTGTCGCTGCATTTGCTCGATTTCGCTTCCGACGTGCTGATGATCATCATGACGGGCGTCATTTTGTGGTCGATGAACCCATGGCTGGCCATCATGACCCTGGCGCCGCTGCCCTTCATCGCCTGGATGATCCACCTGGTGCGCGACCGCTTGCGCACGGGCTTTGAAAAGATCGACCGCGTATGGAGCGAAGTGACCAACGTGCTGGCCGATACGATTCCCGGCATCCGCGTCGTGAAAGCGTTTGCGCAGGAAAAACGCGAAGCGGCCCGCTTCCGCGACGCCAACGCGCACAACCTGGCTGTCAACGACAAATTGAACAAGGTCTGGTCGCTGTTCTCGCCGACCGTGTCCTTCCTGACGGAGATGGGTTTGCTGGTTATCTGGTGCTTCGGCATCTGGCAGCTGTCGCGCGGCGAAATCACCGTCGGCGTGCTGACCGCCTTCATCGCCTACAGCACGCGTTTCTATGGCCGCCTCGACTCGATGAGCCGCATCGTCTCCGTGACGCAGAAATCGGCGTCGGCCGCCAAGCGCATCTTCGACATCCTCGACCACGTGTCGAGCGTGCCGGAACCGGCGCAACCGGTGAAACTGGACAAGATCGAAGGACGCATCGACTTGCGCGAAGTCGGTTTCCGCTATGGCAACCGGGCCGTCAACCGCGGCATCACCCTGAACATCAAGGCGGGCGAGATGATCGGCCTCGTGGGCCATAGCGGCTCGGGCAAGAGCACCCTGGTCAACCTGATCTGCCGTTTCTACGACGTGTCGGAAGGCGCGATTCTGCTCGACGGCGTCGACATCCGCTCGTTCGCCGTGTCCGACTACCGCCGCAATATCGGCCTGGTGCTGCAGGAGCCGTTCCTGTTCTTCGGCACCATCGCGGAAAATATCGCCTACGGCAAGCCGCACGCGACGCGCCAGGACATCATCGCCGCCGCGCGCGCCGCGCATGCGCACGAATTCATCCTGCGCCTGCCGCAAGGCTACGATTCGATGGTGGGCGAGCGTGGCCAGGGCTTGTCCGGCGGCGAACGCCAGCGCATCTCGATCGCCCGCGCCCTGCTGATCGATCCGCGCATCCTGATCATGGATGAAGCGACATCGTCGGTCGACTCGGAAACAGAGAAGGAAATCCAGAAGGCGCTGGACAACCTGGTGCAGGGCCGCACGACGATCGCCATCGCGCACAGGCTGTCGACCTTGCACCGCGCCGACCGCCTGGTGGTGCTGGACCGCGGCCAGGTCGTCGAAGTGGGCAGTCACGATGAACTGATGGCGAAAGAGGGCGCCTATTTCCGCCTCTACGAAGCACAGGCGCGCAACAACGAACTCGCGCTCGACGACAAGGAATAAGCATGGCCAGTACAACTTTTACATTAAGCCGCGACACCTTCGGCAAGCTGGTGATGACGGACGCGGACGGCCAGGTTTTTGAGGGCGTGGCGCCCGTGCGCGCCTTTCCCATCCAGTCGCCCGATGAAGGCATTTCGCTGGTGCTGGGCAATGGCAAGGAAGTGGCGTGGATCGACCGCCTCGACGCCTTGCCGGAACCGGCGCGCAGCCTGCTGCAGGAAGAGCTGGAAGGACGCGAATTCATGCCCGAGATCGCGCGCGTGAAAAGCGTGAGCAGCTTCGCCACGCCGTGCACGTGGTACGTGGACACGGACCGGGGCGAGACGCAGTTCGTGCTGAAAGGCGAGGAAGACATCCGCCGCATCGGCGCCACGTCGCTCTTGATCGCCGACAATCACGGCATCCACTTTTTGATACGCGACATGTTCAATATCGACAAGACGACGCGCAAGATACTCGACCGTTTCCTGTAAGCGTTGGACTTGCCTGAAAACCGCTGCCTGCAGCGGTTTTTTTCGTCTGTCGGGCATGAAAAAGCCGCACAGGAGTGCGGCTTTCGTGGGTAGCACCGGCAGCCATTTCAGGCCGCCGGGGATGGTGCTGCATTACATGAACTTGTAGCCTGCGCCGATGTAGAAGTAACGGCCGCGCACGTTGTACAGCTGGGCAAAGCCCAGGGTGCCATACTGGTTGCTGGCACCCGTCGCGCTAAATGGTGGCATCTTGTCGAACAGGTTCTTGATACCAGCCGTGAAGGTCAGGTTTTGCATCGCCACGTACTGGCCCGTCAGATCCACTTCCGTGTGCGAAGGAATCGTGCGGGTGCCCGGCTTGATTTCGTCGCGGCGCAAGGGCGAGTCGATCATGTCGCCCGTCGTGCGGATGACCAGGGAACCGGACATATTGTCCTTTTCCAGGCTGGCAGTGAACGTGTTGCGGTACTTCGGATTCATGAACGTCTTCAGCGTGCTTTGCACCGGATCGGTTTCCGTATCCTGCGTTTCCATGCGGGTGTAGATGGTGGACGCATTGCGGATCGTGAACTTGCCGAACATCGTTTGCGGCGACGTGTAGCGCAAGTCCGTATCGAAACCCTGCACTTCGGTCGTGGCCAGGTTCTGGTTGTTCAGCAGGATGCGCGCGTCGCCATTCTTGATTTCCACGTTGCCGCGCTCGATTGCCTTCAGTTCCGACAGGGTGCCGATCTCGTTCTTCTTGTTGATCTTGAAGTAGTCGACGCTGACCGTCAGCGAGTTCACTGGCGAGAACACCATGCCCAGGTTGTAGGTCTTGCCCGTTTCAGGTTTCAAGTCCTTGTTGGAACCGGAGACCTCGTAGTAGGAGAAGTTGGTGCAATTGCCGGCGATCGAAGGGAAGGCTTTGCAGATATCAGTATCGTTGGTCGTGTAGGCGCCCGCATCGACGCCGCCAAACATCTGTTTCAACGATGGCGCCAGGTAGCTCCCCGCATACGAACCACGGAACATCAGGTTGTTCAGCGGTTGGTAGCGCAATGCCAGTTTCGGGCTGGTTTTGCTGCCGACATTTGAGATATCGTCATAGCGCACGGCCACTTGCGCTTCGACGTTTTTCAGGAAGGGAATCGACAGTTCGCCGAAGATGCCCTTGGAATTGCGGTCCGCCTTCACGGCAGCCTGCTGGATGCTGCCGAAGACCAGGTTATCGATCTGGTTCTGGTCGGGCTGGTCGCTCAGCGTTTCCTTGTTGTAGGACACGCCGACGGCGTAAGCCATCGCGCCGCCTGCCAGGTCCATGATCGGCGCCGATGCCTTGGCGTTGAAGAAGGTCAGTTCCGACTTGCCGGCGCGCGTAGGCGTGAGACGGATCTTGTCGACGGCGGCCTGCGGGTTGTCGGTGCGGGTCGGGTCGATCGTGCCATTGGCGATCGCTTCGTTGAACAGATCCGACTGCGCATAGTTCGAATCGCGGTTGGTGGCCTTGCTCACGCCCTTGCCGATGGCGACGTCCCAGTCGATGCCGCGCGTCGTGCCTTCCAGGCCCGTCGAGAACTGGGTCATCGTACCCTTGCGGTTGGTCTGGCGCGGGCCCATTTGCATGAAGCGGCCGGCAACGATCTTGCCATTGGATACGAAGTTGCCAGGCGCAGGCTGGGACGAGAAGTCGTCCTTGCTTTCGGAATAGGTAAATTCCGCGAACGCGCGAATGCTGTCGCTGATTTTCAGGCTGCCGATCAGCATGCCGCTGGCGCGGTCGGCGCCGTTGGTCGAGGTCAGCAAGGTCTTGTTGACGTCGAAACGGCAGGAACCGGCGCTCAAATCGCCCGGTGGACAAGGCACGAGGGTGCCGCCGCCGGCAATGTTGCCGCTAGGATGGAAGCCGCTGCGGCCATCCGGACCGCCAAAGCGGCGGAAGTCGGCCGAACTGGTCAGGTCGCGGTCTTTGCGGTAGATCGGATCGCGCTTGAACACGTCGACCGTGGCCAGCACGTTGAAGCCCTGGGTGTCATAGTCGCCAAAACCGTACACGAGGTTGGCCGTCTTTTCCTTGGCGTCCGAACGCGAGCTTTGGCCGTAGCTGGTTTTCGCTTCCAGGCCTTGGTAGTTCTTTTTGGTGATGAAGTTCATCACGCCGGCAACGGCATCGGCGCCATAAATGGCTGAACCGCCATCCTTCAGGATTTCAATGCGTTCCAGCGCGCTCAGCGGGATGGCGTTGACGTCAACCGCGGCGCCCGCGCCCGAACCGTCAGCCAGCGCATTGGTCGGCAGGCGGCGGCCGTTCAACAGGATCAGCACGTTGCGTTCGCTCAAGCCGCGCATCTTGATGTTGGTGGTGCCGGAACCGGAAGGCGAGCTGGCGCTCAGTTCGCCCTGGTCATTGATGTCGATGGAAGCCAGGTTCCGCACCAGTTCAGCGACGCTGGTGGCGCCCGTGCGCTCGATATCTTTCTTGCTGTAGATTTCCACCGGTGCGGCCGTTTCGGCATCCACGCGCTTGATGGCGGAACCGGTGACGACCACACGCTGCACTTTTTCCTCGCCAGCCTTGGCTTCCTGCGCCTGGACGGCCTGGTGCATGAAACCTGCGCTCATGACCAAAGTGCCGGCAAACATCATGCGCAAGGATTTGCTCAATTTCTTTTCAATCATTGTCCATCCTCCAACTAGGAAACTTTAGTTTCCTTAGGGTTTTATGTAGCTATTTGAAAGTATTTTCAAAATGACTATGTTTACAAATTTAGTATTTTAAATTTGCAATTCATCAGACCATTTTTTGATCTTGACTGTCAAGAACTGCCGGGTATTTGTTCAGGTGCATGGCACGAGGCAGAATGAAGGTGGATGAATTTTATTTGTGGCAAGCAGGAAAGTATTAAATTTCAATTGTTAAATAAATTAAATTTGCAATTATGTTCAATTATCATTGAAAGTTTGGTCTTTGCTGATCGCCTGTCTAGACAGCTGTGGTTTTTTTGTGACAATGTCGGGGGTGAACAAGGCGGGCAGCAGGACAAAAAAAAGCCGCCCGGCAGGGGCGGCTGGCGCTGGGAAAGGCGCTATTACTGAAACGCCACTTCCGCAAAGCTGCGCAATTTCCGGCTGTGCAGCCTGTCCACGCCCTGGCGGCGCAGCAGTTCCACGGCGCGGATGCCGATGCGCAGATGCTGGTCGACGCGCTCGCGGTAGAAGTGATTGGCCATGCCGGGCAGCTTGATTTCGCCGTGCAGCGGCTTGTCGCTCACGCACAGCAGGGTGCCGTAGGGGACGCGGAAACGGAAGCCGTTGGCGGCGATCGTCGCGCTCTCCATATCGAGCGCGATGGCGCGGCTCTGGCTGAAACGGCGCTCCGGCGTGCGCTGCGGCAGCAATTCCCAGTTGCGGTTGTCCGTGCTGGCCACGGTTCCCGTGCGCATGATGTGTTTCAGGTCATGCCCCGTCAGCTGGGTGATTTCCGCCACGGCCGTTTGCAGCGCCTGCTGGATTTCCGCCAGCGGCGGGATCGGCACCCACAGCGGCAAGTCTTCGTCGAGCACGTGGTCTTCGCGCACATACGCATGCGCCAGCACGTAGTCGCCCAGGCTTTGCGTGGTGCGCAAGCCGGCGCAATGACCGAGCATCAGCCAGGCGTGCGGGCGCAGCACGGCGATATGGTCGGTAATGGTCTTCGCATTGGCGGGGCCGACGCCGATATTGACCATGGTGATGCCGCTGCCGTCCGCGCGCAGCAAATGGTAGGCGGGCATCTGCGGCAGGCGCGGCGGCGCGGCGCCCAGCGCATCCTCGCTTTCGACCGTCTGGCCGACCCGGCGCGTGACCACGTTGCCCGGTTCGACAAAGGCGATGTAGCCGTCGTCGTCCGAGGGCGCGGCCGCATCGGGCGCGCGGTCCATCATGGCGTGGCCCAGGCGGATGAATTCGTCGATGTAGAACTGGTAATTGGTGAACAGGACGAAGTTCTGGAAGTGCTGCGGCGACGTGCCGCTGTAATGGCGCAAGCGCTGCAGCGAATAATCGACGCGCGGTCCCGTGAACAGCGACAGCGGCTGCGCTTCGCCATGCGCCGGTTCGTGCGTGCCGTTGGCGATGCCGTCGTCCATGGCCGACAGGTCGGGCAGGTCGAACAGGTCGCGCATGGCCAAGCGGCGGCCCGCATCCATATTGCCTTCGATATGGTCATGCTCGGCGAACGAGAAATGCACGGGGATGGGCTGGGCGCTCACGCCCACTTCCAGGTGCACTTTCTGGCCGCTGTTATGGTTTTTCAGCAGCAGGGTGAACTGGTCCAGGTAGTAATCGCCGAACAGGTCGGGGCGCGTCAAGGTGGTTTCAAACACACCGGGGCCGGCGACAAAACCGTAGGCCAGCGGCGAGTCGGCGCGCGCCACGGTGTCCGTCTGGATGCGCACGAAGGGGTAGCAGGCACGCACACGTTCGTGCATGTCTTCGCCGGCGACAAAGCGCTGCAGCGCATCGCGCAAGTGTTCGATGCTGCTGCGGTAAATGGCTTGCACCTGTTCCAGCGCCAGGCGTGGATCGTCGAAGCGGGAGGAGGCGATGAAGGGGGGCGTAAGCAAGCGGATTCTCCTTGTGGCGGTTCGTGCATACCATTGTAAGGCAGCAGGGCCAGTCGTGTTGCCGCTCGTGTGGGTCCATGGTTGGGTGCTTGACGAATTCAAATAGAATCTGTATTCTATTTGAATGGTCAGACTAGCTAAATTCAACGAAAACAACTTCATCGACAGCGCGATCGCCGTCGCCGCCCAGTGCGGCGTGGGCGCCGTCTCGATGGCCGCCATCGCCGTCAAGGCCGGCGCGCCCATCGGCTCCGTGTATCACCGCTTCGATTCGCGCAACGCCATCCTGGCGCGCGCGTGGCTGCGCGTAAAAAGCGACTTCCGCGAGGAAGTGGCCAGCCGCTGGCTCGGCGGCGACACCTGGGCCGGCGTGCATGGCTTGCTGGACTGGTGCCGGCGCAAGCCCGTGTATGCGCGCTTCCTGCTGCAATGCGCGGACAGCCCCGATTTCAACAGTGGCCTCAGCGAGGAATTGCTGGCCGCCGTGGAAGAGGAGCAGGCCGCGCTCGACGCCTGCTTTGTCCGCTGCGCCGAAGCCATGCCCGCCACCACGGAACTGGACCTCGATCACATGCTGCTCAAATTCGTGCTGATCGATGCGCCCGTGGCCGTCGTCAAACCTTACCTGACCCAGGAGCGGCCGATACCGGCCAGCGTCGACGCCATGCTGCGTGCCTCGCACGACGCCGTGCGCGGCTGGGCCGCCCATACCACCTCACACTAACAAAGAAAAGAATCCCCATGCGCTATTCCACCCAGCTTGAACACGGCAAGAAAATCCCGCTGCACGACGAAGAAGGTTTCATCGGCATGCGCGCGGCCGGCCGCATCGCCGCCGACACGCTCGACTACATCGCGCCTTTCGTCAAACCGGGCGTCTCGACGGCCAAACTCGACGCCCTGTGCGAAGAATTCATGCGCGCGGCCGGCGCCATCCCCGGCACCATCGACTACCACGGCTACAAGCACGCCAGCTGCATCTCCGTCAATAACGTGGTCACGCACGGCATCCCGTCCGAGACCAAGATCCTCAAAGTGGGCGACATCCTCAACATCGACGTGACGCCGAAGTTCAACGGCTGGTTCGGCGACACCAGCCGCACCTTCAAGGTGGGCGCCGTCTCCATCCTGGCCAACCGCCTCGTCAACACGGCGTATGACGCCATGATGGCAGGCATCCACACCGTGCGTCCCGGAGCGACCCTCGGCGACGTGGGCGCCGCCATCGAAGCGGTAGCCAAGGCGCAGGGCTTTTCCTCCGTGCGCGACTTCTGCGGCCATGGCGTGGGCCAGGTCTTCCATGACACGCCGCAAGTGCTGCATTACGGCCGCGCCGGCACGGGCATCGTGCTGGAACCGGGCATGATCTTCACGATCGAACCGATGCTCAACGTGGGCAGCTACCAGGTCAAGGTCTTGCCCGACAAATGGACGACGGTGACGAAGGACCGCTCGCTGTCGGCGCAGTTCGAGCACTCGCTGGCCGTGACGGAAACGGGCTTTGAAATCTTTACCCTGACCGGTTCGACCGAGCCGCTGGTGTAAGCATGGAGGACGCGCGCCGGCAGCAGCTCACCGATATCGTCGCCGCGAAAGCCGGCGTGGATGTCGCTTGCGCGGCCCGCCACCTGGCGCTGCATGATGACGACGTGGCGGCCGCCTTGCGCGGCATCGACGCCGAACGTTATACGCTCACGCAGCGTCTGCTGAACAAGTACCGGCGCGATCCGGAAGACGCGCTGCAGCACGTGGCGCTGGCCGTGCTGCAGCAGGAAGGCATCGGCAGCGACAGCGTGCTGCGCGCGGAGCGCATCGCGTCCCTGGCGCCGTCCGTCGCCGGCATGGTGATGCTGGCCGAATGGCTGGCCTATGTGGACTGGGAAGGCTACGACAGCGCCCTGTACGCGAATATCGACGCGGTGGCGGCGATCATCGCCGGCGCACTGGACCTGCCCGAGGTGGCGGCCAATCTGCTGCAGGCGCGCGACGAAACGGTGTTCGAAGCGCAGCGCCCCGCGCTGGCCGCCGCCGCCCTGCTGTTCATCGAGCGCCACACTACGCAGTTTCCCTGACGGCTGGCGCTTTGCCGCCGGCGGGCGCGCGTCTTACAATGGCGGCAAGCACTGTTGCCCCATTTTGAAGACTTCCGCATGAGCGATTTTCCCGAAGATATCTACACCGAGCCGTCCGCCGACGTGCACACTCTCAACAACCTGGGCCCCTTGACGGGCATGGCCGGCATCTGGACGGGCACGCGCGGCCTGGACGTCAAGCCGAAAGCGGATGGCCCGCGCAAGCAGGCCTTCGTCGAGCGCATCGAACTGCAGCCGATCGACCCCGTCACCAACGGCCCGCAACTGTTCTACGGCTTGCGCTACTACATCCACATCACCAAGCCGGATCAAGTGAAAACGTACCATGAGCAGGTGGGCTACTGGCTGTGGGAGCCGGCCACGGGCGCCGTGATCCAGACCCTGGCGATTCCGCGCGGCCAGATCGCCATGGCGTCCGGCACGACGACGGCGGACGCCACCAGTTTCGAACTGGTGGCCAAGCGCGATTCGACGGCGTACGGCATCTGCTCGAACCCCTTCCTCGAACACGCATTCACCACCGTCGAATACCGGATCAAGGTCGATATCCACGCCGACGGCACGTGGGGCTACGATGAAGACACGGTCATGCTGATCCGCGGCAAGGACGAACCGTTCCACCACACGGACCGCAACTTGCTGACAAAAGTCGCCGAGCCGACGCCGAATCCGATGGCCTTGCAGGCACTGGCGGCGGCAGCTTAAGGTTTTCCCTGCGCGACGGCTTTGATGGCCCGTTCTTCGCCCATGGCGGCCGCGATCTTCCAGCGCTGCATGGCGCTGGCGCGGTCGGGGCGTTTCAGTCCCGCGCCTTCCCAATCCATCAGTCCCAGGTTGTAGATGTCGCCCGCGCTGCCCTTGTCGGCGGCGAGGGTGAACCATTTGCGCGCTTCCTTGTGGTTGACGGGAATCTGGTAGCCGCGCACGTGGTACAGGCCCAATAAGTGCATGGCTTGCGCATTGCCCTTGTTCGCGGCCTGTTTCAGCAAGTCGAGGCCGCGCGCCATGTTGCGCGGTTCCTGCCAGCCTTCGGCCAGCATCACGCCTTTCGCCGCCAGCGCATAGCTGTCGTTTTTCACGAGGCCCTTGCCGATCAGGGGCTTTGCGGCCACCTGGCGCGCTTCGCGCTGCTGCGCCGTCGGCGCGGTGACGGGGCCGGGCTTGCCTTCGCCCATCAGCAGCATCCAGCCATACAGGCCATACGCGCCGGCGTCGCCCTTGCCGACCAGGCTTTCCAGCATGGCCAGCGCCTGTACCTTGTCGCCATTTTCGTACAGCTTGACGGCCTTGGCGCTGCTCGCATCTGGCGGCACTGGGACTGGCGCATGGGGCGCGATGGGCGCCGACGCCATGGCCGTTTGCGGCGGTGGAGCCGCCGGGCGCACACGCACGGGCAAGCCATAGCTGGCGGCCAGCACGGCCAGAGTGGCGGGCGCGAGGATCAGCACTTGCGCCAGCTGGTTGCGGCGTCCCTTGCCGGCGATGCCCATGGCCCGTTCGGCTTGCTGCTCGCCGCCCAGCGCCTCGCTCAGCACGTTTTTTACCTTGCGGTTGAACAGCCAGTAGCCGGCGCCCGTGACGAGCAGGCCTGCGACGGCGGCCGCCCCGCGTCCTGCGAAGAACCACGTGGCGATGGCGACGGCCAGCGCGGCCAGCGCGCTTTTCCACCAGAATTGCTTGGCCAGCCGCGTGTAGACCTGGCGCAGGGCGCCGAGCACGCAGGTGCGCACATTGTTGGCATAGTCGGCGGAGACGACATCGACGTGCGCGTGGTCCGCGTCGCCGCTGAGGACGGACTCGATCACGTCCGCATTCAGTTCCGAGGCGGCCACGTCGCGCAGCGGCGTCAGCAAACCTTGCACGTGGGCCGAGAACAGGCCGTCGTCGGCGCTGCCGGCCAGCGCGTCGCTGAGCGCCTTGAGGTCGCCGCGCAGCAGCTTTTCCACGATGTCGTCCAGGGTCAGCCAGCGCAAGTCCGTGCCGTACGCCACCAGGTGGTGCTTTTCCGCGTTGCACGATGCATCGAGGCGCACGATGCGCAGCTTGGCCGCATACAGGGCGTCGACCTCTTGCGGCTGGTCTTCATTGTAAATGCTCACTTTCGCCAGGGCCAGGCTGCTGGCAATGGCTGCCAGTGAGTGCACGCTCTCCTTGTCGCGGATGCGGCGCGCGTCATCGGGTGCCTGCTTGGGCAGGCTGACGCTGTAGCCGGGCGTCACATGCACGTCGACCCAGGCCGCCTTGCCCACCTTGCCGGAACCGTCGCACGGGTTGCAGCGCAAGTCGCCCACGCCGCTGCAGGTGCGGCACGTGACCTTGCCGCTGGCGCGGCAGGTGCCGCAATTGATGTTGCCGGAACCGTGGCAAGTGTTGCAGCTGACCTTGCCGTAGCTGCAATGGTAGCAAGAGCGGTATTCGGTGCGGTACTGGGGCCGCGTCTCGCTATGGTAACTGGTGTGCGAGCTGCCGTTGCTGTAGGTGGTAGTGGGCACTTGCACCGTGATGTAGTCGGTGACTTGTTCGGACACGGTGCCGCTGCCGCTGCAATACGAGCACGACACCTTGCCGCTGCCGTAGCAGCCATACGCGTCGCAGCTGACGGTGCGCCCGCCGTGGCAGTTCCAGCATGTTTCCGTCGTCGCGCCGTAGCAGGTGTGGCAGTTGATGCGGCCGCTGCCGGTGCAGTTGCTGCAGGTATCGAGGTGCCAGTACTTGACGGCGTGCGGCAGGTAGACGCCCGCCTCGACGCCGTTGTAGGCCTGGCCTGGCTGGCGCAAGGCATTGTCGAGCTTGCCCGCCGCGCGGCGCAGCCGTTCCTTCTCCTGCGCGTGAGCGAGCGCTCCCACCTCGTGGGAGCCGCAGCGGCAGTCATTGCCCGCTGGCGTGAAATAGCCATTGATGACGCGCTGCTCGAAGCGCGCCTCGAGCGCGTAGTTCGCTTGCAGCGAAAACTCCTGCAGTACGTCTTCCTCGTCCAGCGGCGTGATGTCGTGCGGTTCGAAACGCGTCTTGTCCTGCACCAGAGTGCGCAGCTTGCCCAGCACCGTCGGTATCTCTTCCTTGTCGAGCTTGAGGGGCGCTGGCGCCGTCACGGCCGTTGCTGATGCCTGGGGCATGTCCTCGTTGCCTTGGGTATCGGTGGCCGTCTCGGTGCTGGGGTTCATGCGCGTCCTTTTGCTCTCTGGAAAGATGTTTGAATTTTAGCATCCTCATATGACAAAGCGGATAGCGCCGGTCCGCTTTTTCAGCGCAGGCCGCGGCGGAACTGGTCGGGCGTGCCGCCGCTTTGCCGGCGAAACATGGCGATGAAAGCGGAGGCCGTGCTGTAGCCCAGTTCCAGCGCGATCGCCTGCACGGTGTCGCCCCGTTCCAGCAGGGGCAGGGCGGCCAGGAAGCGCTGGCGCTGGCGCCATTCGCCGAACGGCATGCCCAGTTCGCGCTGGCAGCGGCGCGCCAGGGTGCGCTCCGTCACGTGCAGTTGCGCGGCCCACTCGGCCAGTGAGCGGTTACTGCCGGGCTCCGCCTGCAGGGCCGCAAGCAGCGCCGCAATGACGGGCTCGTCGCTGCCAGGCAGATAGTTGCGGCTGCACGGCGCCAGCTGCAGCTGGTCGACCAGCACCTGCGCCAGGCGCTGGTCTGCTTCGGTGGCGGGCGTGGTGACATGGCGCCCGGCAAAGTCGCCGAGGATGGCTTTGAGCAGGGGGCTCATGACCAGCGCGCACGGCTGGGCCGGCAACTGCGCGCACAGGCTGGCGTCGATGTAGGCCGAGTGAAACACGACATCCTGGCGGATATAGCCGTCGTGCAAAGTCTCGGGCGGTATCCACACGGCGTACTGGGGCGGCGACAGGTAGCGCTGGCCCGCGACCATGATTTCCATCACGCCCGTGGAGCAATACGTGAGCTGTCCCCAAGGATGGCTCTGGTAATCGAACTGCTGGTGCGCGCGGTAATCGTCGAGGCGGAAATACACGGGATGGGGCAGGGTGTCGGAAACGGCGGGGAAATGCTGGTTGCTGGCCATGGTGTCTTTGTCCTGTTCTTCGCATCGATTGTCCGATATTCATTATATCCATGGAATCGGACCATGCGAAAATGGCGGTCTTGAATACTGGAGTACGCCGCATGCAAGTGAAGCACTATCTGTTACCCGTGATCGCCGTGCTGATCTGGGCCATCAATACCATCGTCAGCAAGATGGCCGTGGGCGTGATCGATCCGGCCGCCATCTCGTTCTACCGCTGGCTGCTGGCCGGCGTGCTGCTGGCGCTCGTGTTTGCCCGTCCCGTATGGAAGCAGCGCTCCGTGGTGCGACCGTATCTGGGCAAACTGTTTGTGCTGGGTATGTTGGGCATGGTCATGTACCAGTGCCTCGCCTACATCGCCGCGCAAACGACGACGGCCACCAATATGGGCATCCTCGCATCGATGATGCCGCTGCTGGCCGTGGGCCTGTCCGTGCTGCTGCTCGGTGAGGCGCCCACCGTGGGCGGCGTGTTTGGCGGCCTCGTGTCGCTGCTGGGACTCGCTTACTTGCTCAGCCATGGCGATCCGGCCGCCCTGCTGGCCCATGGCGCGGCCGTGGGCGACGCGCTGATGCTGCTGGCCTGCCTGTCGTATGCGGGCTATGGCGTGCTGCTCAAGCGCTGGAAGATTCCCCTGAATAACTGGCATTCGCTGCTGATACAGGTCTGGTGCGCCGTGCCCGTGCTGTTCGTGTATTACCTGAGCCAGTCCGCGCCGCCTGTCACCGGTGCCGGCTTGCCGCTGGTGCTGTTTGCCGGCATCCCCGCCTCCATCATCGCGCCGTTCTTGTGGATGCACGGCCTGGCCAAGCTGGGACCGAGCCGCGCGACGACCTTGATGAATTTGCTGCCCGTGTTCACGGTGATCATCGCCATGCTGTTCCTTGGCGAAACCTTGCACAGCTACGATGTGATCGGTGGCGGCGTGACCCTGCTGGGCGTGGTGATGGTGCAGTATCTGAAACGTCCGCTGCGCCGCGCACCGGCATAGTTTTTTTGCTATGCTGGTGTTTTGAACAAGGAGGCACCATGCCCAGCATCGATACTCTGTTGAGTGAACTCGAAGCATTCGGTAACACCAATGATGCGGCGCACACGGCGCGCGCCAGCCGCATGCTCAACATCACGCGCGACACGGGCGAATTGCTGGCCGTGATGGTGCACGCGCGCGGTGCCCGGCGAGTGCTGGAAATCGGCACGTCGAACGGCTATTCCACCCTGTGGCTGGCGCGCGCCGTGCAGGCGCTGGGTGGCAAGGTAGTGACGGTGGAAAAGGCGCAGGACAAGTTCGACATGGCGCACGACAATTTTGTGCGCGCGCAATTGCAGGGCGTGATAGGCCAGCTGCTGGCGGACGCGGGCGACGTGCTGCGCGATGCGGCGGACGGCGCCTACGATTTCATCTTCCTCGATTCCGCGCGCCAGCAATACGCGCAGTGGTGGCCGCAGCTGGACCGCGCGCTGGCGGCTGGCGGCGTGCTGGTGGTCGACAACGCCAGTTCGCACTACGCGGACATGGCCGGCTTCATCGAAACCATCCGTGCCGACAGCCGCTACACGACCTGCCTGGCGACGGTCGGCAAGGGCGAATTCATCGCCGTCAAGGCGGGCAACTAGTTATTCAGCAACGATAGCCGCTTCCAGCACGCGCACCAAGGATTCGACGCCTTGCGCGTCGACGTCGTCGAAACGGCCAATCAACGGGCTGTCGAGGTCGAACACGCCGATGATCTGGCCGTGCGCAAACACGGGCACCACCAGTTCCGAGCGGGAATTGACGTCGCAGGCGATGTGGCCGGGAAATGCATGCACGTCCTGCACGACGATGGACTTGCCTTCAACCACCGTGGTGCCGCACACGCCGCGCCCCTTCTTGATGCGGATGCAGGCGGGCTTGCCCTGGAACGGTCCCAACACCAATTCCTCGCCCTTGAGGAAATAAAAGCCGGCCCAGTTGAGGCCCGGCATGGTGTTGAAGACCAGCGAACTGAAGTTGGCCGTATTGGCGATGAAGTCGGTCTCGCCTGACAGCAAGCCTTGCAGTTGCGAGCGCAAGTCCGCATACATGGCTTGTTTGGCGGCGGGGGTATCGGTGCCGTAGGCGGCGTCGCTGATGGTAAACGTCATGGTCGTGGTGGCGCTTGAAAATGGGGAAGGCAACATGGTAGCGCGTCTTGCGCCTCCGCGCGCGGCCGTCACTGTTTCAGATATTCCTGCGCCAGCTGGCGCAGCAGGGGCAGGGCCGCATGGCCGTGGTCGGCTTGCCAGGCCAGGCCGATGCCGGCCGCCAATTCCTCGCCTTCCGCCAATGGCCGGTAGATCACGCCATCCATGCGCAGCGCGCGGAACGAGTCGGCCAGCAGCGCCATGCCTTTGCCTGCGGCCACGTCGCCGAGCAGCACATGGTGGTCGGGTGCTTCGCGCAGGAAATGCGGCGCGAAATCATGCCGGCGGAACACTTGCTGGCAATGGTCGAAAAAGGCGGGCTGGCGCGCCCGTTCGAACCAGTAGACGGGTTCCATCGCGATGTCAGCAAGGCTGAGCTTGCGCCTCTTCGCCAGCCGGTGCCCGGCGGGCAGGGCCAGCATCATGGGCTGGCGCGCCAGCGGCTGCACGGCCAGTTCGAACGTGGCGCTGGGCAAGGCAAGCAGGGCCGCATCGAGCTGGCCCTTGCGCACGGCGGCGACCAGGCGCGGCGACGGGGCCGCCGTCAATTCCAGGCGGACATTGCCCAGTTGCTCCTCCAGTGCCGCCAGCAAAGGACGGAACAGGCCGGCCGCCACGGAACTGGTCAAGCCCAGACGCAGGCGCGCGGGTGCGCTGTCTTGCCGCAGCGATTGCTGTGCCATCTCCAGCAAATCGAGGATGTGCAGCGCCTGCGGCAGCAGGGTACGGCCCGCTGGCGTCAAGGCCACGCCTTGCGTGTCGCGTTCGAACAGGCGTGCGCCCAGCTTGTCTTCCAGTCCCTTGATGGCGCGCGACAATGGCGGCTGGGTCATGTGCAATTGCTCCGCAGCCTGGCGAAAGTTCAGGCAGCGGGCGACGGCGCAAAACAGGGTCAAGGCATGGGTATCGAGGGCTCTCATACCAGAAAGGTATCACGAAATTGGGCATTCCCTTGTCATCCGGCGCGGCCCAGACTGGCGGCATCGAGTCAACAACTGAGGAGAGCAGCATGCAACAGCGACGCATCGGCAATAACGGTATGAGCAGTTCGGCATTGGGCCTGGGCTGCATGGGCATGTCGGAATTCTATGGCGCCACGGACGAGGCGCAATCCCTGGCCACCCTGGAAGCGGCCCTGGCGGCGGGCGTAACCCTGTTCGACACGGCCGACGCCTACGGTTTCGGCCACAACGAACAATTGCTGGGGCGCTTTTTGACCAGCCATCGCGGCCAGGCCCTGGTCGCCACCAAGTGCGGCCTGGCGCGCGAGGCGGGCAGTTATGCGCGCCGCGTCGACAATTCCCCCGCCTACATCCGCCAGGCGTGCGAAGCGTCGCTGGCGCGCCTGGGCGTGGAGCGCATCGACCTGTTCTATCTGCACCGCCTGAACCTCGAGACGCCACTGGAAGAGTCGATGGGCGCGCTGGCGCAACTGCTGCAAGAGGGCAAGATCCGCGCAGTGGGCCTGTGCGAAGTGAGCGCCGCCACCTTGCGGCGCGCGGCGGGCATCTGCCCCGTGGCGGCCGTGCAGAGCGAATACTCGCTGTGGACGCGCGAACCGGAGCAGGGCGTGCTGGCCGCCTGCCGCGACGTGGGCGCCAGCTTCTTTGCCTACAGTCCGCTGGGCCGGGGATTTTTGACGGGTGCCATTGCCGATGCGGCCAGCCTCGACGCGGGCGACTTTCGCCAGTTCAATCCCCGCTTTGCCGCCGATAACCTGGCGCGCAATCAGGCCATCGTCGCGCAAGTGAGGGACATCGCGCGCGCAAAAGGCTGCACGCCGGCCCAGCTGGCGCTGGCCTGGCTGCTGGCGCAAGGCGACGACATCATTCCCATTCCCGGCACCAAGCGCATCGCGTATTTGCACGACAACCTCGGCGCGCTGGCCGTGCGGCTGGACGGGGCGGAACTGGTGGCGATGAACGCGGCCTTTCCCTTGGGCATGGCGGCCGGCGCGCGCTATACGGAGGAAGGCATGAAGGGCGTGGATGCCTGAAAAAAGGCTATGTCACCGTTAGATGTGGGAATGCTCCTAGTGTTGCCTTCAATAATGTTTCTGGCGAGCGGATGCGCCCGGCGTCGAGTATCCAGCGCCAGCCCAGGTAATTCGACAGGTAGCGTGTGGCTACGCCGTGAAACGGCCGTAGCCAATCCCGCAAGCGGCTGTGATACGCATTGACGTTTTGCACGTGGGCGGCGCCCCGCACGCGGATGCCGGCACGCAAGTTGACGGCCTGGTGGCTGACCCCTGCTTCATGGGCGAAGGCGCGGTAGGCGGCATGACCATCGGTGACCAGCAAGATATCCTTGTCGATGACGGGTGGCAGGCAAGCATGTAGCTGTGCCTTGGTCAGTGCTCCTTTTCCCGTGACGAAATCGAGGGTTTGCCCAGTGCGGTCACGCGCCACCAGGATGCAGACTTGCTCATTCGATATGCCACGTTTAAAGGCATGACCACCACGGCGCCGCGCCGGGCGCGTCAAATGCCGCGATCCCTTCTCCGATTCCAGTACATACAGCTCGTCCGCTTCGGCGATGCCATGCAGGCGATGGGGCCGGTCCGTTTTTGCCAATGATAAAAACCGGTGGCGCCAGCGAAACGTGGTATTGCGGTGCACGCCCAGCTGTAACGCCGCCTTACGCACGGAATCCGATGTCAGCATGCAATGGGCATACTCAAGCCACAGCGCCTTGTGGCGCAAGCGGGCAAGCGGCGTGCCGGTGAGTGCATTGAAGGTGCGGCCGCAAGGCACGCAACGGTAGCGCTGCAGTCCGTGCGCATGGCCGTGCCGGTGAGCATGGTTGCTGTTGCAAACCGGACAGTGCGGTTGTTGGCGGGCCACGCTTTCGATCAATGCCACGGCGACGTCTTGCGATGCGGCCCAGTGCAGCAGGGCGATGCCCGCCAGGCGCTGGCGGCGGTTCAGTTCGGCGAACTGGGCGATGAAGGTTTTCCATTGGGCTGGCTGCATGGAAGGCTCCCGCTTGTCTGCGATGCTCAGTCAGACAGCAGGGACACGGGAAGATTCCCGGAATTCCCCTACTTGTCGAGGACAGAGCCGAAAAAAACGCGTGAGTGTACGCCAGCGTACCTAACTGAAACTTTCTCTACAGGATAATTGCCGGCGATCTGCTAGCATTTGGCAGTGACTGCGCGCTGCGCTTTGCACGCTGTTCAATGGTCAGGTATCCGATGAGGTGGATGTTGTTAGATGACGATATTTTCGATATAGAACTGAAGTTATTGCTTGAGGGAATACTGCTGCGCTATCAGCACGATTTCCGCGATTATTCCGTGGCGTCCCTGCGCCGGCGCATGCGCCAGGCCATGGAGCGCTTCGGCTGCGCCAGCCTGTCGCAATTGCAGGACCGCATCTTGCACGAGCCGGCCATGTTCGCGCAGATGCTGCAGTTTTTCACGGTGCAAGTGAGCGAGATGTTCCGCGATCCCGCGTATTTTCGTGCCCTGCGCGAAAAAGTCGTGCCCATCCTGCATACCTATCCCTCGATCAAGATCTGGGTGGCCGGCTGCAGCAGCGGCGAAGAGGTATGGTCGCTGGCCATCTTGCTGGAAGAAGAGGGCTTGCTCGAGCGCAGCATGATTTATGCGACCGACATCAATGTGGAAGCGCTGGCCGCCGCTGAAGCGGGCATTTATCCCATCGAACGCATCGCCCAGTTCAGCGAGAATTACCAGCTGGCGGGCGGCAAGCGCTCGCTGTCCGACTATTACACGGCCGCCTACAAGGGCGCTATCTTTGACCGGCGCTTGCGGCGCCAGTTCGTCTTCGCCGACCACAGCCTGGCGACGGACAGCGTGTTTTCGGAGGTGCACATGGTTTCCTGCCGTAACGTCATGATTTACTTCAACAAAGATTTGCAAGACCGCAGCCTTGGCCTGTTCCATGAAGCGCTGGTGAACCGGGGCTTCCTGGGGCTGGGCATGAAGGAAAGCCTGCATTTCAGCCGCCATGCGGACAGCTTCAACGAGCTGAGCCCGGCCGAACGCATCTTCCAGCGTGCCTGACATGCTGCCAGGCTGCGACGTCGCGCCACCGCCCGACGGCCTGCGCCTGATCGCCATCGGCGCCTCGGCCGGCGGCGTGGAAGCGCTGGGCATCGTGCTGCGCGCCTTGCCCGCCACCTGCCGCGCGGCCGTCGTGGTGGTGCTGCATCTGGCGCCGGGACGCTCGAGCCAGTTGCCGCAGCTGTATGCAGAACGTTGCCAGCTGCCTTTGCGCGAGGCGCAGGACAAGGAACCGCTGCAAGCGGGCGTCGTGTATTTCGCGCCGCCCGACTACCACCTGCAAGTCGAGCCCGGTGGCTGTTTTTCCCTGTCGCAGGAAGCGCCCGTGTATTTTTCGCGCCCGTCCATCGATGTCTTGCTGGAAACGGCGGCGCTGGCTTACCGGCGAACCATGCTGGCCATTATCCTGACGGGTGCCTCGGCCGATGGCGCGGCCGGTCTGGCCCGCGTGCGGCAGCTGGGCGGTAGTGCCTGGGTGCAAGACCCGCAGCGGGCCAGTTGTGGCATCATGCCGGCGGCCGCGCTCAAGCTGGCGGGCGCCGACCGCGTGCTCGATTTGCCGCAAATGGCCGCCAGCCTGGCATTGCTCGGCGATGGCGAACACAAGTGAATGGGAGTGGTGTAGTGCGTGTAATATATGTGAGAATTGAAACAATGTTGATGTTCATATCGAAACACGATGGCATCTTGCCGTTGCGATGCCTGAAGATGATTCCGTGACCGCACCTATCCATATCCTCGTCGTTGACGACATCGCGCAAAACCTGGTCGCCGCCGAAGCCGTGCTGGCACGGCCCGGTATTGTCATCCTGAAAGCAAGCTCGGGCGCGCAAGCGCTGGAATTGCTGTTGACGCATGAAGTGGCGCTGGCCCTGATCGACGTGCAAATGCCGCACATGGATGGTTTTGAGCTGGCCGAGCTGATACGCGGCAGCGAGCGCACGCGCAGCATTCCCCTGATCTTCCTGACGGCGGCGTCGCGCGAACCGAGCTACAGCTTCCGCGGCTACGAGGCGGGCGCCGTCGATTTCCTCTACAAGCCGATCGACGTGAAGGCCTTGCAAAGCAAGGTGGCCGTGCTGGTCCAGCTGTACCAGCAGAAACGCGAATTGTCGGCCCAGCTCGACGAGCTCAAGCATGCTTTGCACCTGAATGAACTGTTCACTGCCGTGCTGGGCCACGACTTGCGCACGCCCTTGTCGGTGGTGATGAACGGCGCCATGCTGTTGCCGATGATGAGCGACCACCCGAAGGTGATCGTCACGGCGCAGCGTATCGAAAGCAGCGCCAAGCGCATGGGGCGCATGGTCGACCAGTTGCTGGACCTGGCGCGCATCCGCTCGGGCACGATGGAGTTGCGCAGCAGCACGCACGACTACCTGGCGCTGGCGCGCGCCATCGTCGAGGAATTCGAGACGGCGGGCCAGGCGCCGCTGGTCGAAGTCAGCAGCGTGGGTAATCTGCACGGGCAATGCGATGCGGGCTTGCTGTCGCAAGTCATTTCGAATCTGTTAAACAATGCCATCACGCATGGCGAGCCGGGCACGCCCGTGCAACTGGCCCTCGATGGACGGGCCGCCGACCATATCGAATTGCGCATCGCCAATCGCGGCGTCATCCCGGCCGCCTTGCTGCCGACCCTGTTCGAACCATTCCAGCAGGCGGGCGAGAAGCGCAGGACGGGACAGGGCCTGGGGCTGGGCTTGTACACGGTCAACATGTTCGTCAAGGCCCACGGCGGCACGGTCGAGATCAGTTCGACGGCCGCGCAGGGCACGCTGGCGACCGTGCGCATCCCGCGCCAGTGCCAGGTGCGCGTGCAAGCGGGATTGGTTACATGAGCGCGCCAGCCTGGCCGCGCGGCGGCGGCAATATGGGCGAGCTGGTGCGCCAGCGCGACTGGTCCGCCACCAGCCTGGGCCCGCTCGATGGCTGGCCCGCCCATTTGCGCACCAGCGTCGACATCGTGCTCAATTCGCCGATGGCGATGGTGCTGATGTGGGGCCCGCAGCACGTGATGATTTACAACGACGATTACATCCAGATCGCAGGCGAGCGCCATCCTGCCGCGCTGGGCGGCACGGTGCCGGCCATCTGGCCTGAAATCTGGGACTGGAATGCGCGCATCCTCGAAACGGGGTTGCGCGGGGAAACACAGGTGCACCGAGAATGCTGCTTGCCGCTGTTGCGCGGCGGACAGCGCACCGACGTCTGCTTCGACCTGTTTTATACGCCCGTGCATGGCAACGAGGGCCAGGTGGACGGCGTGCTGTGCACGGCACTGGAATTGACGGCGCGCATGGAAGAAGGGCGCCAGCTGAAGCTGGCCACGGCCGAGCTGGGCAAACTCAACACGACCTTGCAGGCCGAGAGCGAGGCCGTGCGCGCGGCCAACCGCCGCCTGGGCGAGGAGCGCGCGCTGCTGCGCGCCCTGTTCCAGCAGGCGCCCAGCTTCATGGCCATGCTGCGCGGGCCGCGGCACGTGTTCGAGCTGGCGAATGAACATTATCTGCGCCTGGTCGGTCACCGCGATCTGCTGGGCAAGACAGTCGAAGCGGCCTTGCCTGAAGTCAAGGAGCAAGGTTTCATCGAACTGCTCGACCAGGTCTACCGCACGGGCGAACCGTACGAGGGACGCCAGGTGAAGGTGGATTTGCAGACGGCGGACGGGCAGACGGGCCAGCGCCAGATCGACTTCGTCTACCAGCCCATCAAGGATGACGAGGGCGCGGTCACGGGCATCCTCGTCGAAGGCATCGACGTCACCGAACGCATGGAAGGCGAGGAGCGCTTGCGCCTGGCCCAGCAGGCCGGCGGCATCGGCACCTTCGAATGGTTCCCCGAGACGGGCGCGATGCTGGTGTCGCCCACCTTCCGCCGCCTGTGGGGCATTGCCGACGAGGTGGAAGTGACGGAACGCTTGCTGGTGAGCCTGGTCGATGCGCGCGACCAGCAAAAGGTCGGACCGAGCAAGCTTGCTGTGGCGCCCAATCCCCTCGAATACGTGGAGTACCGCATCCGCCGCCCCGCCGATGGCGCGCTGCGCTGGATCGCGCGCCAGGGCGAGGTGGTGGCAGGCCGCGTGCCGGGCCAGCGCCGCTACGTGGGCGTGTCGTTCGATGTGACGGAGCGGCGCCAGATCGAGGATGAACTGAACGCCAGCCAGGAGCGCATGGCGGCCATTTTCGGCCAGGCCTCGGTGGGCTTGTCCGAGCTGGGCCTCGACGGCAGCTTCCAGAGGGTCAACGGCGCGCTGTGCTGCATGCTGGGCCGCTCGGCCGAAGAGCTGCTGAGCCTGAACATGAACGACATCATGCATCCGGCGGACGTGCCCGGCAACAGCGTGCTGTTCCAGCGCCTGGTGGAAACGGGCGAATCGTTCTCGCTGGAAAAGCGCTACCTGAAGCCCGACGGCTCGCAAGTGTGGGTGTCGAGTAATGTCAGCCGCCTGGTTGATGAACAGGGACAGACGCGTTCCTTGATCGCCGTCAAGACGGATATCACGGACCGGCGCCGCGTGGAAAAAGCGCTGCATGAATTGAACGAAACGCTCGAGCACCGGGTCGAACAGGAAGTCGGTGAGCGCACGAAGGCGGAAGACGCCTTGCGCCAGGCGCAAAAGATGGAAGCCGTGGGCCAGCTGACGGGCGGCATCGCGCACGATTTCAATAATGTGCTGCAAATCATTTCCGGCAATTTGCATTTGCTGCAGCATTTGGCGGGCACGGATGGCGTCATGCGCCAGCGCCTCGATACGGCGATTGCCGCCGTCGAGCGGGGCGCCAAGCTGTCGTCGCATCTGCTGGCGTTTGCGCGGCGCCAGCCTTTGCAGCCGGTGGTGGCCGACCTGGCGCGCGTGGTGCGCAACATGGATGCGCTGCTGCGGCGCGCGCTGGGCGAAGCGATCGACATCGTGCTGGTGGGCGGCGGCGGACTGTGGAATACCCTGGTCGACCGCGGCCAGATCGAGAACGTCATCCTGAACCTTGCCATCAATGCGCGCGACGCCATGGATGGCGTGGGCAAGCTGACCATCGAGCTGGGCAACGTCGTGCTCGATGAGCAGTATGTGCACAACCTGGTCGACGTGCCTGCCGGCCAGTACGTGATGCTGTCGGTGACGGACACGGGCCGTGGCATGAGCGGCCCCGTGCTGCAGCGCGCGTTCGAGCCGTTCTTCACCACCAAGCCGGAAGGCGCGGGCACGGGCCTGGGCTTGTCGATGGCGTATGGCTTTGTCACGCAAAGCCGCGGCCATATCCGTATTTACAGTGAACCTGGCGTGGGCACGGGAGTCAAAATCTATTTGCCCCGTTCCCTGATGGCCGAAGCGGACGAGGAACTGGAACTGAGTGGCGTCGTCACGGGCGGCACGGAAACGGTGCTCGTGGTGGAAGACGACGTGGGCGTGCGCACGACCGTCGTCGATATGCTGGGCGCGCTCGGCTACAAGGTGCTCAAGGCTGAGGATGGCGAAAGCGCGCTGGCCGTGCTGCATAGCGGCGCGCAGATCGACTTGCTGTTTACGGACGTGATCATGCCCGGTCCCGTCAGCAGCACGGAGATGGCGCGCCAGGCGCGCGAATTGCAGCCCGATATCGCCGTCTTGTTTACGTCGGGCTACGCGCAGGATGTCATCGTGCACGAAGGCAGACTCGACGCGGGAGTGGAATTGCTCAGCAAACCGTACCGGCGCGAAGAGCTGGCGCGCAAGCTGCGCCATGTGCTGGCCAACCGCCAGCAGCAAATGCGCGCGCGCCAGTTTGAACGGTCCGGCGCACCGGTGGCCGGCACGCAAGCGGGTGGTGGCCTGGCGGCCAGCGTGCTGGCAGGCGGCACGCCGGGGCTGGACTTGACGGGGCATGCGCCAGAACCGCAGGGGGACATGCCGACATCGATGAAGATACTCGTGGTGGAAGATAATCTCGATTCGCAGCTGATGGTGTGCGAACTGGTGGGTATGCTGGGCCACACGGTCAGCGGCGTGTCCGATGGCGAGGCGGCGTGGAAATTGCTCAACGAGCAAGACTTCGATATCCTGTTTACGGATGTCAGCCTGCCCGGCATGTCCGGCATCGCGCTGGCGCGCATGGTGCTGCGCGATAAACCTGATATGCGCATTATCTTTTCCACGGGATATGGCAAGGAGTCGATGGATGAGCTGGGCTTTTCCGCCAGCGTCTTGCGCAAGCCCTATGATTTGCTGGAGTTGCAAGCGGCACTCGACCAACCCTGACAGGCACGCGCTCCCACGACTTGCCCGTCTCACCCTGCAGAGGAAAATGGATGACTCCTGAACTGACGATGCTGGCCTGTACCCTCGTGCTGGCGCTGGTGCAAATCCTGCTTCCCGCCCTGTTCCGCACGCGCGAAACGGGCACGGCCTATAACGTGAGCGCGCGCGACGGCGACGGGCCGCCTGTGGGCAAGATCACGGCCCGCTTGCGCCGGGCCCAGGCGAACCTGTTCGAAACCCTGCCCCTGTTCGCCGCCGCCGTGCTGATCGCCCACGTGACGGCGCAGGAAAGCGCGCTGACTCTGTACGGCGCCGCTCTGTACCTGGCCGCGCGCGTGCTGTACCTGCCCTTGTACGCGTTTGGCGTGCCCGTCGTGCGCACGCTCGTATGGTGCGTGTCGATTGCCGGCTTGCTGATGCTGTTCTGGGCCATCCTGTTTTCTTCCTGAATTCCTACGTCAGCTGTGGCGCCCGTCCTATGGCGGCGCGCCAGGCCCGGCCGTAAAGTAACTCACCCTGGCGCTGTGGCGCCGGCATGGCGGTTTTACTTTTAGGATGGCAATGATGCTTGCTTCGCTGAACAAGTCTGGTCGACACATCCAGCGTCTGCTGCGCTCGGTATTTGGCGTGGCGCGGCTGCGCACGGGCCAGCAGGAAGTCATCGACAGCGTGCTGGCCGGGCGCGATACCCTGGCCATCATGCCCACCGGCAGCGGCAAGTCCCTGTGCTACCAGCTGCCCGCCGCCCTGTTGCCCGGCGCCACCCTGGTCGTGTCGCCGCTGATTTCGCTGATGAAGGACCAGCTGGAAAAGCTGCACGAACTGGGCATCACGGCCGTGCAGCTCAACAGCAGCCTGTCGCGCGCCGAAGAGGACGACGCTATCGTCCGCATCGCCCAGGGCGGCAGGCTGATCATTTTTTGCACGCCGGAACGCCTGGCCAGTCCCGATTTCCTGTCGCTGCTGGCCAGCGCGCCGCCCAGCCTGGTCGTCATCGATGAAGCCCATTGCATTTCCCAGTGGGGCCACGACTTCCGTCCCGCCTACCTGGAAATCGCGGCCGCCCTGCGCGCACTGGGCCGTCCGCCCGTGCTGGCGCTGACGGCCACGGCCACCGGTGAAGTGATAACCGATATCGACGCGCAGCTCGAAGCGCGCAAGCTGCAGGTCATCAACACGGGCATCTACCGCGCCAATTTGCGCTACCGCGTGATCCAGGTCACGAATGCCGGAGAGAAACAGGACGAAGTCTTGCGCCTGCTGCGCGAGACGCCCGGCGTGGGCATCGTGTATGCGGCCACCGTCAGAGCTGTCGAGGATCTGGCGGCGCGGCTGGGCGAATTGGGCGAGAGCGTCACGTGCTACCACGGCAAGCTGGCGGCGCGCGAGCGCAAGCACAACCAGGACTTGTTCATGAATGGCGAGCGCCGCATCATGGTCGCCACCAACGCGTTCGGCATGGGCATCGACAAGCCCGACACGCGCTTCGTCATCCACTTGCAGGTGCCGGCCAATCTGGAAGCGTATTACCAGGAATCGGGCCGGGCCGGGCGCGACGGCTTGCCCGCCGACTGCACCTTGCTGTACTTCCAGGAAGACAAGCGGGTGCAGCAATTTTTCCTGGCCAAGCACTATCCCACGGCCGAAGAACTGGCCGCTATCGTGGCGGCCGCGCAAGAATTGCCTGCCACGTTCGCGTTCGCCGCCCTGGCAGCGCGCCTGCCCGAGTTTTCCGACGGCCACTTGAAGGTGTGCCTGAAACTGTTAAAAGACGGCAAGCTGCTGCGCCAGGACCGCAAGCTCGGCTACCGCTTGACAGCCCAGTCGGCCGCCACGCCTGCGTATGCGCAGCTGTCGCAGATCTATGTCGACAAGCAGGAGCGCGACAAGCAGGCGCTCGAGCAGATGGTGGCGTACGCGCAAAGCGGCCTGTGCCGATGGAAACTGCTGCTTGATTACTTTGGCGATGCCGGCGATTTCGAGCGCTGCTGCACTTGCGACAATTGCCAGTCGCCGCCGGCGCTGGCCGCACCCATCAGCCTTGACGAGTTCCCGCCCGCGCCTGTTGAAACGCCACCGCCAGCGCCGACACCCCAGATCGCCGTCGGCAGCCGCGTGCGCGTACCGCGCTACCAGATCGGCACCGTGCTGTCGGTGGCGGGCGACCAGGTCACCATTGCCTTTCCGGAAAACACCACGCGTACTTTCATGGCGGAGTTCGTCGTTCCCGCGTGAAGCCATGGTGCGCTGCCGAACAGTGATTTGGCGCAAGCGCGCTAGAATCAGCCCATTCCAACGCGCTTTTTTTAAGGCAGGGGGCAGGGCATGGCAGACATGGTGGTGGTGCGCAAGGAAGGCTTGTACTGTGTGCCGGGGCAGTTCTACATCGACCCGTGGCGTCCCGTCGAGCGCGCCATCATCACGCATGCGCATGCCGACCATGCGCGTGTCGGGCATCGGCACTACTTGTGTGCCGCGCCCGGCGAGCAAGTATTGCGCGCGCGCCTGGGCGCCGTGTCCATCCAGGGCCTCGCGTATGGCGAGACCATCGACCACCACGGCGTGCGCGTGTCGCTGCATCCGGCCGGCCACGTGCTGGGTTCGGCCCAGGTGCGCATGGAAGTGGGCGGCCAAGTGTGGGTGGCGTCGGGCGACTACAAGCTGCAGCCGGACCCCACGTGCGTACCGTTCGAGCCCGTGCGCTGCGATACTTTTATTACGGAATCGACCTTCGGCCTGCCCATCTACCGCTGGCAGGCGCCACAGGAAGTTTATGACGACATCAACCAATGGTGGCGCAGGAATGCGGCTGAAGGGCGCACCAGCGTGCTGTTCTGCTATGCCTTCGGCAAGGCGCAGCGCATCCTGGCCGGGCTCGATCCTTCCATCGGCCCCATCCTCTGCCATGGCGCGGCGCAGGCCTTGACGCAGGTTTACCGCGAATCGGGCGTGGCCTTGCCCGCCACCGTGATGGTGAGCGACGTGACGGACAAGGCGGCCCTGAAGACGGCGATGGTGATCGCGCCGCCGTCGGCCGCCGGCTCGCCGTGGATGAAGCGTTTCGGAGACTACAGCGATGCGTTCGCCAGCGGCTGGATGCTGCTGCGCGGCGCGCGCCGGCGGCGCGGCGTGGACCGGGGTTTCGTCCTGTCCGACCATGCCGACTGGCCCGGCCTGATGCAAGCGATCACGGCCACGCAGGCCGAACGCATCATCGTCACGCACGGCTCGATTCCCGTGATGGTGCGCTGGCTGCAGCAGAACGGCTGGCAGGCGGGCGGCTTCGAGACGGAGTATGGCGACGACGAGGCCGATGAGGGTGCGCCCGGTGCGTCCACGGCAGCGGAGGACGTCGCTCATGCGTGATTTTGCCCGGCTGTACGCGGAACTCGACGAGACGACCTCCACCAGCCGCAAGCTGGCGGCGCTGCAAGCGTATTTTCGCGGCGCCTCGCCGGAAAACGCGGCCTGGGCCGTGTACTTCCTGGCCGGCGGCAAGCCGCGCCAGGCCGTGCCCACCAAGTTGCTGCGCGAGTATGCGACCGAGCGGGCGGGCCTCGATGCCTGGCTGTTCGACGAGGCCTATCACGCCGTGGGCGACCTGGCCGAAACCATCGCCCTGATCCTGCCCGCGCCCGCCAAACGCAGCGACGTCGGCCTGGCCGAGTGGGTCGAGCAGCGCATCGCACCGTTGCGCGGCGCGCCGCCCGAGACCATCCGCGCCGACTTGCTGGCCTACTGGGACGAACTGGAAACGCGCGAACGTTTTTTGTTGATCAAACTGATCGGCGGCGGCTTTCGCGTGGGCGTATCCAAACTGCTGGTGACGCGCGCGCTGGCGTCCATCGCCGCCGTCGACAGCAAGCTGATCGCCCAGCGCCTGATGGGCTGGACCGATGGCAAGGTCAGCCCCACGGGCGCGGGCTTTCTCAAGCTGATCGCCGCGCAGTCGGATGGCGAACATGCGCTGCGCGGCGGCCAGCCGTACCCGTTCTTCCTCGCCCATCCCTTGCAGGCGGAGCCGCAGAGTCTCGGCAACATCGGCGACTGGCTGGCCGAATGGAAATACGACGGCATGCGCGCCCAGCTGCTGCGCCGCGAGGGCGTGAACTGGCTGTGGTCGCGCGGCGAGGAATTGATCACGGAGCGCTTTCCCGAACTGGCGCAGTTGGCCTTGCCCGAGGGCACCGTGCTCGATGGCGAAATCCTCATCTGGCAGCCGGGCGACGTTCCGGGGCCGTTTGCCGATCTGCAACAACGCATGGGCCGCAAGAGCGTGTCACCCAAGCTGCTGGCCGAGCTGCCGGCCGTACTCGTGGCCTATGATGTGCTGGAACTCGATGGCGTGGACGTGCGCCAGCTGCCCCAGCTCGAGCGCCGCGCGCTGCTGGAAGCGGTAGTGGCCGGCGTGGCTTCTCCCGCGCTGCGTTTGTCGCCGCGCATAGTGGCGGCAAGCTGGGAGGCGCTGGCGGCCATCCGCGCTGAATCGCGGGCGCGCGGCGTGGAGGGCATGATGCTCAAAGCCAAGTCTGCCGCGTATGGTGTGGGTCGCACGAAAGATGTGGGCACCTGGTGGAAGTGGAAGATCGACCCGTATTCCATCGACGCCGTGCTGATCTACGCCCAGGCGGGTCACGGGCGGCGCGCGTCGCTGTACACGGATTACACGTTTGCCGTGTGGGATGACGTTGAGGAAGGCGAGCGCAAGCTGGTGCCGTTCGCCAAGGCGTATTCGGGCTTGACGGATGCGGAGATCGGCCAAGTCGACGCCGCCATCCGCAAGACGACGATAGAAAAATTCGGCCCCGTGCGCAGCGTCAAGCCGACGATGGTGTTCGAGATCGGCTTCGAAGGCATCGCCGCGTCCAGCCGCCACAAGGCGGGCATCGCCGTGCGCTTTCCCCGCATCTTGCGCCGGCGTGACGACAAGGCCATCGCCGATGCGGACACGCTGGCCACGCTGAAGGCCATGCTGGTCCAGGCCACATGAGCAAGCGATGAGCAAAAGCGCGCTGGCGCAGCGCATCGATGCATGGTTTGACGCGCGCAGCTGGGCGGTGTTCCCGTTCCAGCGCGCCGTCTGGCGCGCGGCCGCACAGGGGCAATCGGGTTTGCTGCATGCGAGCACGGGCTCCGGCAAGACCTACGCCGTCTGGTTCGGCGCCTTGCTGCGCGCCGAGCGGCTGGCGCGCAAGGGACGAAAGCAGGGCTTGCGCGTGCTGTGGATCACGCCCATGCGGGCGCTGGCGGCCGACACGGTGCGCGCGCTGCAAGCCTCGGGCGCGGAGCTTGCACCGGGCTGGCGCATCGAGGCGCGTACGGGCGACACGAGCGCGGCGCAGCGTGCACGGCAGGCGAAAGCCTGGCCCGAGGTGCTCGTCACGACGCCGGAAAGCCTGTCATTGATGCTGAGCCAGGCGGATGCCCGCGAACGTTTCAGCTTGCTGGAAACCGTGATCGTCGATGAGTGGCATGAATTGATGGGCAGCAAGCGTGGCGTGCAGGTGCAGCTGGCGCTGGCCCGCTTGCGCCGCTGGAATGACGCATTGATGACGTGGGGCCTGTCGGCCACCCTGGGTAATTTGCAGCAGGCGCAGGACGTCTTGCTGGGCGAGGAAAGCACCGGCGTGCTGGTCGAAGGCAAAGTCAAAAAGCGCATCCTCGTCGACAGCCTGATTCCCGTCAATCCCACGCGCTTTCCCTGGGGCGGACACCTGGGCATCCAGATGCTGCAGCCGTTGATCGCCGAGATCGAGGGCAGCGCCACCACCCTGGTGTTTACCAACACGCGTTCGCAAGCCGAGCTGTGGTACCAGCACCTGCTCGATGCGCGGCCCGACTGGGCGGGACTGATCGCCCTGCACCACGGTTCGCTGGACCGCGAAGTGCGCGAGTGGGTCGAGCAGCACCTGAAAACGGGCGAGCTGAAAGCCGTCGTCTGCACGTCCAGCCTGGACCTGGGCGTCGATTTCCTGCCCGTCGAGCGGGTGCTGCAGGTGGGCAGCGCGAAAGGCATCGCGCGCCTGGTGCAGCGGGCCGGGCGCAGCGGCCACGCGCCGGGCCGCATTTCGCGCGTCACCCTCGTGCCCACGAACAGCCTGGAATTGCTGGAAGCGGCCGCTGCCCGCACTGCCCTGGCGCAAGGCCACCTGGAAGCGCGGCCCGTGCCGGACAAGCCGCTCGACGTGCTGGTGCAGCACCTGGTGACGATCGCGCTGGGCGGCGGTTTCCAGTCTGCCGAGCTGTACGCGGAAGTGCGCGCGGCCTGGTCCTACCGCCACCTGACCCTGGACGAGTGGCAATGGGCGCTCGATTTCGTCGCGCGCGGCGGGCAGAGCCTGACCGTGTATCCGGAATACCGCAGAGTGCTGCCGGACGAGGAGGGCGTGTACCGCGTGCCGGACGTGGCGCTGGCGCGGCGCCACCGCATGAGCATCGGCACCATCGTCTCGGAGGCTGCGATCCAGGTCAAGTTCCTCGGTGGCGGGCGCATCGGCAGCATCGAGGAATCATTCATCGCGCGCCTGAAGCCGGGCGACCATTTTTTGTTTGGCGGGCGCATCCTGGAATTCGTGCGCGTGCACGAAATGACGGCCTACGTGCGGCGCGCCACGGGCAGCCGCGGCGCCGTGCCGCGCTGGCAGGGCGGCAAGATGCCGCTGTCGTCGGAACTCGCGCATGCCGTGCTCGACCAGTTGCAACTGGCGCAGGAAGGCAAGGCCAGCGGGCCGGAAATGCGCGCGCTGGCGCCGCTGCTGGCCATCCAGCAGGCATGGTCGAGCCTGCCCACGCGCGCGGCCCTGTTGGTGGAGACCTTGTCCAGCCGCGAAGGCCACCACCTGTTCGTGTATCCGTTTGCGGGACGCTCCGTGCACCTGGGCCTGGCGTCCCTGCTGGCCTACCGCATCGCGCGCGTGCAGCCGGCGACCTTGTCGATCGCCGTCAACGATTACGGCTTTGAATTGCTGGGCGCGGACGACATCGATTTTGCGCCGCTGTTGTCGGGGGCCAGCGGCGCCGACCTTGCCCTGTTCAGCACGGACAATCTGCTCGAGGACGTGCTGGCCAGCCTGAATGCGACGGAGCTGTCGCAGCGGCGCTTCCGCGAAATCGCCCGCATCGCCGGCCTCGTGTTTCAGGGCTATCCGGGCCAGCCAAAAAGCGCGCGCCAGTTGCAGGCCTCGTCCTCGCTGTTTTTTGAAGTATTTCGCAAGCACGATGCGGCCAATCTGCTGCTCACGCAGGCGCAGCGCGAAGTGCTGGAACAGGAACTGGAATTGACGCGCCTGCGCGCCACCTTGCGCGAGCTGCATGGACGGCGCATTTCCCTGCAAGCGCTGGAGCGGGCCTCGCCATTTGCCTTCGGCCTGATGGTCGAGCGCTTCCGCGAACAGCTGACGACGGAAAAGCTGTCGGACCGGGTGGCGCGCCTGGTCAGCGCGCTGGAAAAGGCGGCCGCATGAGCGGGCAGCAGCAAGCGCACTGCGTGGTGGAACTGGCCGGCGAGATAGTCTGGCTGTTGGCGCACAAGGCCATCTATTGGCCGGCGCGCAAGGTGCTGGTCATCGCCGACATCCATTTCGGCAAGGCGGCCGCGTTCCGTGCGCTGGGCGTGCCCGTGCCGCGCGGTACCACGACGCAAAACCTGCTGGCGCTCGACGCCTTGCTGGCCAGTTACGCTTGCGAGGAAATCGTCTTTCTCGGCGACTTTCTGCACGCGCGCGCCGCCCATGCGCCCGCCACCGTCGCGGCCATGCTGGCCTGGCGTGCGCGCCATCGGGACGTGCGCTTGACGGTAGTGCGCGGCAACCACGATGCGCATGCGGGCGATCCGGCCGCCACGCTGCGGATACGCATGGTCGACGAACCGCACCAAGTGGGCAAGCTGTCGTTTTGCCATCATCCGGATACGGTGGCGCCCGGCTACGTGCTGGCTGGCCACGTGCATCCCGTGTTCCACTTGCGCGCAGCAGGGACGGGACGACATGGGGGTGGCTTGCGCCTGCCGTGTTTCCTGCTGGGGCAGGAGCGTGCCATCTTGCCCTCGTTTGGCGCTTTCACGGGTGGCCATGCGGTGCGGCCAGGAGCTGGCGAGCGCGTCTACGTGACGGCGGACGCGGCGATTTTCGCCCTACCCGCTAACTGCTGAGTGTCTGGTACTTTTGGTGGAAAACTGAAAGTAACTACGCTACCGTAGGCGGGACTCATCCTACATGCGCTCTTGCCATCCTCCTATTTCTTGTGGCCCATGCGCGCACTAAGATGACGGTTCCCTTGCCATGCGAGGGGGAAGATTTGCATGGTTTGCATTGTTTTTTGCATTGTTTCTGATTCCATCGATCAAGGAGATCATCATGGCCACATCGAGCGACAATAAACAGCAAGGTAATAAAACCAGTAGCAGCAGTAGCAGCGGCGGCAACAAGCAAAGCGATACCAGCAAACGGGGTTTCGCTTCCATGGACCCCGCCCAGCAGCGTGAAATCGCCAGTGAAGGCGGACGTGCCGCGCATGAAAAGGGCACGGCCCATGAATTCACGTCCGAAGAGGCCCGCCGCGCAGGCAGCCAAAGCCACAAGAACGATGCCAACCGGCAAAGCGCCTCCAGCTCCAGCGGCTCGCGCGACAATGCCAGCATGAACCAGGATGGCGGCCGCGACAGTGGCAACAAGCAAAGCGGCGGCTCGGGCTCCAGCTCGGGGTCGCGCAACAAGTAGTGACTGGCAAGCAGTAGCACGTTGCAAGTAGCAATGGGCCTTGGCCGGCGGGAGGCAGGCACGCCGCTGGCCAGGGCCGCGCTTGTTTGGCTACCGCTGGCTAGCGAAAATTTTGATGCATTGCAGCAGGCATGGACTATGATGAAATAGCTGCGCCGGCCACGGCCCACGCGCAGTCAATGCAGTGAACGCAGTCAATCCGCACTCACGTACTCACGATCAGGGAGAAGATGATGGGCAACTCCACTACGCCGCAGCCCGGCAATAGCCAGGGCGGTGCGCCGTCCATGGCAGGCAGCAAGCAAAGTACGGCCGAGTCGGGCGAAAACTTTGTGCTGGTCGATAGCGAGCAAGGCCTCGATATCGGCGACGATCTGTTTTCCATTGGCGAAGTGCGGCGCGCCGACCGCTTGCCCCATCACCAGGCCGGTTCCGCCGGGCAGAGCCGGCAGAGCGCCGACGATGCGCCCGATACCACGGGCAGCACCGGCGTCTGATCTTTCCACCGTCGCTTAACCTTCGGACCATCCCCGCTGTGCCAGCTGCGAGACGTGTTCGCGCACGTCGGCTGGCCAGTCCTGCACGCATGCGAGGAACGCCGGCTGCTTGCCGGCGAACAGGGCGCGGCTCGCTTCCTCGAAGCCGGGCGCGTCGCCGGCCAGCGCATTCATGACTTTATAGGCCGCTTCGCGTGCCTGGCGCTGCTCATCGTGCGCCTTGTTGCCGCGCTGCGCGTGTTCCACCAGTTTGCGCAAGGCCACGGAAGCACCACCCGGCTGCGTTGCCAGCCATTCCCAGTGACGGGGCAGCAGGGTGATTTCGCGTGCCACCACGCCCAGCTTCGGCCGGCCTGCCGTGCGCGCGGGAATCTCTTCCTGCGGCGCCGGCGTGGCTGCCCGTGGCAGGCGCTGCAGCACATCGGCCAGGCTGCCATGCAGGTTCAGGTCGACCTGGCTGCCGCTGGCGTCGTCGAAGATCAGGATCTGCGCATCGGGTTCGCGCGTCACCAGTTCTTTCAACGATTGCGCGACCGCGTGCAAAGTGCCGGCGGCCACTTTGCGTTTGCCGGCGAAAGCGGTGAGCTCGGGTGTTACGAGGGTATGCATGTTTGCCTCCATGGGGAATGCAGGCAATTTTACCCGGGTTAAATTGAAAGTCAATAACACCCGGGTAAAATAGGGTGAATCTGCTACAGATCGACCCGGCCGTGTTCGCCCAGATCTTTCGGCGGCTCGCCCGTGATGGCGGCCTTGGCCATTTCATAGAACTGCATCATCTTGCTGGCGCTGCTATCCCAATATTCTGCCGATTGTATCGTCACCTTGATCAGCGACAGCTTCGGATCGTCGAGTCCGCCCGGGAACCAGGCTTTCACCAGCGGGCTCCACAATTCCTCCGCCTTGGCGCGGTCCTTCAGCAGCTGCGCGTGGCCGCAGACGGACACATACAGGCTGTCGCCCGTGTCGACAAAGCTGACGTTGACTTGCGGATTGTTCAGCAAATCGCGCGTGTAGGCGGCATCGTCCGAGACAAAAAACCAGATTTGCCCTTCGCTGTCGACCTGCTGCTGCGTCAGCGGCCGGCTGGTGAGCGTGCGCATGTCGTCGCTGGTGGTCAGCATGCCGAATTTGACGTCCTTGATCTTGGCCGCGATGCTGGCCAGTTGTTCGCTGGAATACTGTTGCATGGTTGCTCCCTTGATGGTTGTCCTGAACAACAGCATAGGCGGGCGCGGCACGCGGTTCTGTACGGCAGCTTACGTAGCAGACCAGCTTTGTTTCAAAGCTGTTACAAAACGCTGGCCCGGCGGGGCGCCCCATGTATTGACTTAATAAATGATAATCATTATCATTTGTTTGAAAATATGAGCATGCACTTTGATTGAAGGATGGGAATGAAGCACACTGACTTGTCGCGCCACCTGGCCCGCTCCTTGCCGGGAGCGATTGATGGGTAATGCGGGCGCCGCAGACAAGGCCAGGAACAACGCCAGCCGCGCCGTCTGGCTGAAGAATTTGCATCAATGGCACTGGATCAGCTCGGCGCTTTGCCTGCTGGGCATGTTTCTGTTCGCCATTACCGGCATCACCCTGAACCACGCCGGCCAGATCGAAGCGAAGCCGGCGATCACGCGCCAGAAGGCCGAGCTGCCGGCGCCCCTCGTCACGGAACTGGCCGCCTATGCCGCCAAGCACGATGGTGCCAACGCACCGATGCCGGCCGCCGCCGAAGCCTGGCTCAAGCAGCAATGGTCGCTCAATGCGGGCGGGCGTCCCGCCGAATGGGCGATCGACGAAGTGTATCTGCCGCTGCCCAAGGCGGGCGGCGACGCCTGGGTGCGCATCGGCCTCGAAGACGGGGCCGCCGAATATGAATTGACGGACCGGGGCTGGGTGTCCTGGCTCAATGATGTCCACAAGGGCCGCAACACGGGCGTAGCCTGGAGCTGGTTCATCGACATCTTTGCCGGTGCCTGCATCGTGTTTTGCCTGACGGGATTATTGATTTTGAAGTTCCACGCGGCCAACCGGCCATTTACCTGGCCGATGGTGGGCCTCGGTATTTTGATACCTTGCGCGATCGCCTTGCTGTTTATCCACTGATGTTTTTTCCTTTTTACAGGCACACCATGAAATTACGCTACTCCCTGGCGCTTGGCCTTCCCCTGATCGGTACGTCGGCGATGGCTGCCGACCTGTCCCTCAAGATTGAACTGCCGCAACTGAACGTGGCGGAATACCACCGTCCCTACGTGGCGGCGTGGCTGGAAACGGCGGACCAGAAGGTCGTTGGCAATCTGGCTGTGCTGTATGACGTGAAAAAGAAGGACAAGGCCGGCGAAAAATGGCTGAAGGACATGCGTCAATGGTGGCGCAAGAGCGGCCGCGACCTGGCCATGCCCGTTGACGGCGTCAGCGGCGCCACGCGCGCCCCCGGCGAACATACCTTGACGTTCCCCGGCGCCAAAGCCTTGCTCGACAAGCTGCCGGCCGGCGAATACCAGGTGGTCGTGGAAGCGGCGCGCGAAGCGGGCGGACGCGAACTGGTGCGCGTGCCGTTCCAGTGGCCGCTGAAATCGGCCCAGTCCGTGCCTGCCAAAGGCAAGGAAGAACTCGGCAATGTCGTCGTCCAACTCAAACCATAAGGCGCACATCATGTTCAAGCAATTCAACAAAACCCTGATCGCCGTGGCCCTGGCCGGCCTGGCCATGAACGCCCACGCCCACCGCGGCTGGATGGTGCCATCGAGCACGATGGTGGAAAGCAAGGACGCCTGGGTGACGGTGGACGCGGCCGTTTCCGACGGCCTGTTCGAGATCGACCACCAGCCGCTGCGCCTGGATGCGCTGCAAGTGACCGGTCCGGATGGTGCGAAAGTCACGCCGGCGAACACGGTCACGGGCCGTTTGCGCAGCGTCTTCGACGTGAAAATGGAAAAGCCGGGCACGTACAAGGCGGCCATCGTGTCGCAAAATGTGATGGGCAGCTACAAGCTCAATGGCGAGCAGAAGCGTTTCCGCGGCAATGAAGAGACGTTCAAGAAGGAAGTGCCGGCCGACGCGCAAGAGCTGAAAATCACGCGCACGGCAGCGCGCCTGGAAACTTTCTTCAGCAATGGCGAAACCAGCACGGAAGTGTTCAAGCCGACCGGCGTGGGCCTGGAATTCGTGCCCGTGACGCACCCGAACGACTTGCGTGCGGGCGAGAAAGCCACGTGGCGCTTCCTCGTCGATGGCAAGCCGGCGGCGAACCAGGCCTTCAGCCTGGTGCCAGGCGGCGTGCGCTACCGTGGCGTGCTCGGTGAAATCCGCCAGAGCACCGATGCCAAGGGCGAGATCACGTTTACGGTGCCAGCAGCCGGCATGTATTACCTGAGCAGCACCTGGCCAGCGGCCGCACCGGCCGTGGCCGGCCAGCCGCCGGTGATGCCCGAGCGCCGCATGACGTACGCGGCCACCGTGGAAGTGCTGCCGCAGTAAGCGGCGGCATCGTCACGAGAGCGCCGATGCGCCGGGTCCTGCTGCCGCAGCATATTTCCGATCAGGCCGCGCCGCCCGGCGCCGCGATCCGGGACTTGCGTGGCTTGTCCATGGGCACCAGCTGGTCGGTGCGCCTGCTCGAGTCCGCCATGCCGGGACGCGCGGGCAGCGCCGACTTGCAGCAGGGCTTGCAGCAGCAGCTGGACCTGGTCGTCGCGCAAATGAGCCACTGGAACGACGAGTCCGACCTGGGCCGCTTCAACCGGGCCGGGCCAGGCAGCTGGCACAGCCTGCCCGCCGCGTTTTGCGAGGTGCTGGGCTTTGCCATGCACGTGTCGCAAGCGTCGGGCGGCGCGTACGACCCGTGCGCGGGCGCCCTCGTCAATCTGTGGGGCTTCGGTCCCCGCCATCGCTACGATGAACCGGGCTTTTTGCCGCCGAAAGGCGATAGCGTGGCGCTGCTGCTGGCGCAAGGCCAGCGCCGCCGCCTGGAGCTGGACTTGCCGGCCCGCCGCGCGCGCCAGCCGGGCGGCTTGCAGCTCGATTTGTCCGCCATCGCCAAGGGCTATGGCGTGGACCGCCTGGCACGCTACCTGGACAGCCAGGGCATCCACCATTACCTGGTCGAAGTCGGTGGCGAGCTGCGCGGCGCCGGCAGCAAGCCCGACGGCCAGCCGTGGTGGGTCATGCTGGAACAGGTCGATGGCGCCGCCGATAGTGCCGATCATGCGCAGCATCCGGCGGAAATGCTGCTGGCGCTGCACGGCTTGTCCGTGGCGACGTCGGGCGACTACCGGCGTTTCTTCGAGGACGGCACGGTGCGTTTCTCGCACACGATCGATCCGCGCAGCGGCATGCCGATCGCCAATCAACTCGCTTCCGTCACCGTCGTGCACGAGCAATGCATGGCGGCCGACGCCTGGTCGACGGCCCTGACCGTGCTGGGTGTCGAGGCCGGCATGGCGCTGGCCGAAGAGCAGGGCCTGGCCGCGCGCTTCCTGCAGCGCGACGGTCACGGCTACCATGAAACGCTGAGCAGCCACATGCTGGCCATGCTCGACGAATGAACGATTAATCCATGATTTTTACGCACGATACGACGCGGCTGGCCTTGCTGGCCGCCCTGTCCCTCAGTTATGCGGGCGTGTGCCTGGCGCCTTGGCTGCGCGCGCGCGCCAAGCGCCGCACGTCCGACGCGGCCAAGGCGGCGCTGGCCAACAGCCGTCCCTGGCTGGTGGCGTATGCGAGCCAGACGGGCAATGCCGAGGAACTGGCCACGCAAACGGCGCAGAGCCTGCAGCTGGCCGGCATCCCCGTGCGCCTGTGTGCGCTGGCCGAAGTGACAGCCGCTGATCTGCAACAGGCGGAACGGGCCTTGTTCCTGGTCAGCACGTATGGCGAAGGCGACGCGCCCGACAATGCGGCCGCCTTCATGGGCCGATTGATGACGGGTGAGATTGCGCTGCCGCAATTGCACTATGCCGTGCTGGCCCTGGGCGACCGCAGCTATGGCCAGTTCTGCGGTTTCGGCCGCTCGCTCGATGCCTGGCTGGCGGCGCAGGGTGCGTCGCGTCTGTTCGAGCGCATCGAAGTCGACCGCAGCGCCAGCGCCGCCATCGAGCAATGGTTCCAACACCTGAGCCACCTGGCCGGCACCAGCGACGCGCCGGACTGGAGCGCGCCCGCGTTTGGCGACTGGCGGCTGACGCATCGGCGCCACCTCAACCCCGGCAGCGCGGGCGGCGCCATCTATCATGTGGAACTGGCGCCCGTGGCCGGCAGCTTGCCGGAGTGGCAGTCGGGCGACCTGGTGCAGGTGACGGCACCCGCCGACCCATCGCAGCCGCGCGAATATTCGATCGCCTCGATCCCGCGCGATGGCGGCGTGCACTTGCTGGTACGCCAGCATGCGCATCCCGATGGCAGCCTGGGCCTGGCCTCGGGCTGGCTCACGGCGCAGGCCAAGGTCGGCGACGTGGTGCAGCTGCGCTTGCGCCAGCACCGGCGTTTCCGCCTGGAAGACAATGCCCAGCGGCCATTGATTTTGATCGGCAACGGCAGTGGCATCGCCGGCTTGCGCGGACATTTGAAAAGCCGCGTGCTGGCAGGGCAGCGGCGCAACTGGCTGATCTTTGGCGAACGCAATGTGGCCCACGATTTTCATTATCGCGAAGAGATCGAAGGCTGGCACGCCAGCGGCGACTTGCCGCGCCTGGACCTGGCGTTTTCGCGCGACCAGGCGGAGCGGACCTATGTGCAGGACCGCCTGCGCGGCAATGCCGATGAAGTCAAGCTGTGGCTGGAGCAGGGCGCGGCCATCTATATTTGCGGCAGCCTGGCCGGCATGGCGGGCGGCGTCGACCAGGCGCTGCAAGAGATCCTGGGCCGGCCCGCGCTCGATGCGCTGGCAGCTGAAGGGCGCTACCGGCGCGACGTGTATTAATACGGAGGGGACTGCTTACGGCTGGATATCGGCCAGCGGCGCCGTGTCCATTTCGCCGCTCACTTCCTGCAAGCCGCGCGCCAGGCTGGAGATGCTGGGATTGTCGATGAAGACGCAACGCTTGCCTGTGCGCTTGCAATAATCCTTCACGCGCCAGTAGGCGCTGTGGCTGATGCAGCCCGTCTGGCAAATCACCAGGTCGGCCGCCGCCAGGCTCGAGTCGAGCAGGTTGGCATTGTCTTCCAGGCCGCCGTCGTGGTGGGCGAACTGGGCGCCCACCCGCTCGATCAGGGCGCGGTAGGTGGCGACATTGCCGCTGCGTCCGCCCACGCACAAGACGCTTTGGTCGACAAGGCGGATCGGCATCTTCAGCTTGCCGCCGGTCGGCACTTCCAGCTTCGGCGCTGGTGGTGGCGCGACGGCGGCCGGGCGTGGCTGGGCCTGTTTCAATTCCGCGATTTGCTGGCGCAATTCCTTTTCGCGCTCATCCATTTGCGCCAGGCGCTCGACCAGGCGCGTGCGCGATTCCAGCGCGGGGATGGCGGCCTGCAATTGCGCCAGTTCCGCGCGCAAGCCGTCGATCACGCTATCCTTGCCGATGGCCTCGGCACGCGTGCGCAGCAGCACGGCTTCCTGGCGTTCCAGCTCGCCCGTCTTTTCCATCAGTGCTGCCTGGCTGCGTTGTTGCAGCTTGGCCAGTTCCTGTGTCAGGCGCGCGTTTTCTTCCTGCAAGGCCGTAAATTTACCCATGTCGGCGCGCACGCAGGCGCCGGCCTGGTGCTGGATCATGTGCAAGTCGCGGCACATCTGCTCTTCCAGCTCGGCATCGCAGCGCGGGTGCGTCAGGCCGGCCCAGAAAGCGCCCGACACGTCGCCGTTGGCGACGGCCGTGCGCCACAGTTGCGCTACCTGCTCCGTCGTCTTGGCGCCGCGAAAGCGCAGGATCACGGGAGCGTAGCGGCGTTCGAGTTCCTTTTGCAGCGCTTCGGACAGGCGGTTGCGCGCGCCGCATTCCGTCACGGCGCCCACGTGCACTTCGTAGTCGTCGGCCAGCACGCGTCCGCCCGTCATCTTGCCTACCAGCTTGCGCAGGTAGCCCAATGGCAAACCCACGCCCACCAGCGGGCAATGGCAGGTGTGCGACAGTTCCCACAGCCGGCGGCGGCGCGAAGCGAGCGCGGCCGTTTCCGTGTCGGCGTGGGCGCAATTGCTGATGACGGGCAGGGACTGGTCTTTGTCACACATGGCGATATCCTGTTGGGCGGTGGAGATGTTGAAGAGAACTATTGCGGCAGGGGCGAAGCGGGGCGCCTGGCGCTCAGCATGCGTGCCAGGCGATCCAGCAAGGTGGTCTTCGGCGGCACGGGCTGGTGCAGCGCCACCAGGGCGGCCCATTGCTGTGACAGTTGCTGGCAAGTTGCTTGCAGCACGGGACTCAGGCCGGGCGAGCCGGCCAGCGCTTGCAGATGGCGTTCGATGACACCGGCCAGTTTCTCGCAGGGACTGCCCGCATGATAGTGCGACATCAGGTGCAGCACGGCCGATAGCAGCAATTCAGGCTGTTGGCTTTGCGGGGAAGAAAACATCGGGGAAGGTCGGTCGTGCGCCATCAAACACTCCTGTGCGGTGGTTTGGCTGGCTGCGCGCACGGGGCGCGACTGGCTGGCGAGCGTGGTGACTGGCTGCCGTGCTGCTTCAGGCAGTCAGGATCAGCTTGTTCAATTGGGTGACGCGCAGGCGATAGATCTTGCCGCTGTGCTCAATCTCCACTTCGCGGCCCTGCTGCAGCAGCGCTTCGCTGGTGATGCGGCGCGCCGGCTGGGCCATGCTGACGGGAGGACGGACGTGGGCAGTAGCGGCATCCTGGATCAAGGCTGGTTTTGAGCTTTGCATGTTGGGCTTTCTTTATCTCAGTTGAGAATGATTCGTATTTGCATTATTGTTGAATGTGGCCCGAAAAGCAAGGCTTATTTGTGCGGAACCGGCGCTTTTTTATGGCGGCGCGACGCCTTGGCCGACGAGGTCGTTCAAAGGCGGCCGCTGGCGCGGCGTGGAGGGGCGGTGGCGGCAAAAAAGACCCGGCAAGGCGGTGCGCGCCTTGGCCGGGTCAAGCCTGTGCCAAGCTGGAAGAAAGCGGGATGGCGTTAAATCGTGGCCAGCAATTGCGCCGAGGCAGTGGCGGCCGCAGTGGTATCGGCCTTGAGCTTGGCGGCGGCCAGCTGCTTGGCGCGCGAGCGCGAGGGCGGCAGGCGGCGCAGGGTTTTCAGGGCGTCCGGATCCTTGATGCCGATGGTGCGCTGGTCAACCGAGATCAGGCCGATTTCATTGAAGGCGGACAGGGTGCGGCTCACCGTTTCCAGGGTCAGGCCCAGGTAGCTGCCGATTTCATGGCGCGTCATGCGCAGGTTGAACAGCTTGCTCGAGTAACCCATCTGCGCGAAGCGGTCGGCCAGCGAAACGAGGAAGCGCGCTACGCGGGCCTCGGCGCTCAAGGCGCCCAGCATGCCGATCATCGCCTGTTCGCGCACCAGTTCGCGGCTCATCACGCCGTACATGACGTTTTCCAGTTCCAGGTGAACACGTCCCAGCGCCGTCAGCTTCTTGAACGGCAGCAGGATCAGGTCGCAGTCGGACAGGGCCACCGCTTCCGAGGAGTAATGGCGCGAGTGGATGCCGTCGACGCCCAGCATGTCGCCCTTCATGGGAAAGCTCAGAACCTGTTCATTGCCGAATTCATCGATGAGCACGGTTTTCAGGAAGCCCGAATTGACGATGTACAGGGTGTCGAACGGCTGGCCGATGGTGTGCACGCGCTGGCCCGTCTTGAATTGCACGTGCTGGAACAGCAGTTCGTCGGCGGCGATGGTGCAGGCGCTGGAGATATGCAGCAGGTCGCACACCTCCTTCAGGTTCGACCAGAGCCGCCCCTGGCGCTGGCGCCCTGCTTCCATCGGAGAGGAGGGGGCCAGCGATGGGGAGGCGGCGCGGGTTTCGGGCGTTTGCGTGGACAGCATGTTCATCTCCTGGTGACAGGTAGTTCAGAGTTGAATAACAGGGTGCGCAGGACGGCGGGCAGGGAAGGGGCGGCGCGCGTCCAGGCAGGTAAAGCTCAATTCGCTGACGACTTGCTGTGTGATGAAATAACTTCCCAGCAACTTGATTACTGGTTTCAGTATGCCAACAACCGTATCCAATTAATATCAGCAGTGGCTGAATATGGCAGTAGGAGCTGTGGTAGGTGAGGTAGGATTGTTCCTACTGTCGACGCGCGGGCGCGCGCCGCCGTGCTCAAGTCTTGAAGGGGGATAAGAGGCGGTGCGCCACGGCGTACTGGACCATTTCGGACAGCGAACTCATGCCCATCTTTTGCATGATGCGCGTCTTGTGCGTACTCACCGTCTTGACGCTCAGGTGCAGATTGTTGGCGATTTCCGTGATCGACTTGCCCGCCACCAGCAGGGAAAAGACTTCGAACTCGCGGTCCGACAACTGTTTGTGCAGCAAGCTTTCATTCGGCATCATGATGTTGAGCACGAGCTGCTCCGCCACCTCGGCGCTGATATACGGACGTCCCGACGCCACCTTGTGGATGGCGCCCACGAGCTGGGTGCCCGCGCTTTCTTTGGTCAGATAGCCTTGCGCGCCGGCGCGGATGGCGCGCACCGCATATTGTTCCTCCTCGTGCATGGTGAGGATCAGGATGGCCAGCTTCGGCGCTTCGCTGCGGATTTGCCGGATCAGGTCGACGCCGCTGCGGCCCGGCATCGACAGGTCGAGCAGCAGCAGGTCGAAGCCGCCCTGGCGTACGTGGTTGAGTACTTCAAAGCCGTCGATGGCTTCACCCACGATATCGATGTCCGGCGCGCCGTCAAGGATGCGCTTCAATCCTTCTCGCATGATGGTGTGGTCGTCGGCAATCACAATACGTATCATAGGCGGGCAATCTGGATGCGTGAAATCTGCTCTGTCCGTCACCGGACAATCAAATGTTGAGAAACGAGAAACGTTGCCATTTTAACTGACGCGGCCGAAAATTTGCCTTTTTCTTAATGTGCCGGCAACGGCGGTCTGCGTGGTCATGTGACCCCTTATTCCGACGGTGGTTCCTTGATCAGCCTATGCACGAGTACCGGCAGTTTTGAGTGCGACAGCACCTTGTTGGTCACGCTGCCCAGCAGCAATTGTCCCCAGCCGCTGCGGCCATGCGAGCCCATGAAAATCAGGTCGCAATGCTGCAATTGCGCCACTTCCACGATTTTCAGGGCGGGGCTGTCGGAAAAGGCCGTCAAGCCCGTCGCTTCCAGACCCCGCTTGGCGGCCGCGTCGAGGATGGGCTGCCAGTGGTCGGCGCCCGCCTTGCGCATGGCGATGCGGTACTCCTCCTCGCTGGGGTAGCTTGGCGGAATGATCTCGATGTATACCGGGTACTGGTATTCGGGCGCCACGTACACGGCAAGGATGTCGGCGTGCATCTGTTCGGCAAAGGCAACGCCGGCACAGGCCGTCAAGTTGGAGACGGTGGAGCCGTCCGTGGCGATCAGAATTTTCTTATACATGGCAGATCCTTTGACGGTGACTGAGCGCACGCAACGCCTCTTATTGTAGACGCGGCGGCAGCATTGTATTCATGTAAAGACTTGATAATTATCAACACAACTGCACCTTCAGTATAGACAACATTGGCAGAAAGATCGTGTTTTAGCTGCAACGCTGTCCATACTGCGCTGTTGCGCGGGCGCCCGGAAGCAGGATTTGTTGTACTACGCGTGGTCTTGCACGCACGCCAATGGTAGTATTTCAAAATACAACAGCAGGAACACTTATTTCCTGGTGGAAAAGCTCTTGTGGACCAGCTTTGCACCAGGAAGCGCGTTTTGAGATTTACCAACAGGGCGGCGCCCTGCTACACTCGCACCATCGCAGCGGTATTGCCTCAAATCATCTTAATCGAGAAATTGTGGGTATCAGTCTGTAAAACGCACAGTTCAGGCGGAATTTTGACAAATTATGGAGAAGCAGGGATATGACCAACGCCGCTGATGATTTCGACGCATTATTCGATGAAGTATCTGCGCAAAGTGCGGCCGCGGCTCAGCCCGCACCTGCCGCCGCGCCCGCTCCCGCCGTGATTGCGGATGACGATTTCGACGCGCTGTTCGACTCCGTGTCGGCCAGCGCCGCCGTGCCGGCAGCCGCCGTGGCAGAAACGCCAGCCGCGCCGGAAGCGGCGCCCGTGGCCAGCGCCGATGCGCCTGGCGACGCGGCCGATCCCGTCGACCAGTCCGACAAGCCGATGTTCGAGCGCCTGGGCGGCATCGTGCGCCTGCTGCACGATTCGCTGCGCGAACTGGGCTACGACAAGGCGTTGACGGAAGCGTCGTCGCAGATCGTCGACGCCCAGGACCGCCTGGAATACGTCGCCACCCTGACCGAACAGGCAGCCAACAAGGTTCTGAACACGCTCGACGAAGGCATGCCGGCGCAAGATGTGCTGTCGAAGAAGGCCAAGGACATGGACAGCCGCTGGACAGCCCTGTTCGATGGCAAGCTGAGCCTGGAAGAATTCAAGGCCCTGGCCGGCGATTCGCGCCAGTTCGCGCAAGCCGTTTCCGAAGCAACGGAAGCGGAAAAAGCGCGCTTGCTGGAAATCATGATGGCGCAGGACTTCCAGGACATCACGGGCCAGCTGATCAAAAAAGTGGTCAACATCACCAAGACGGTGGAAAACGAACTGGCCCAGCTGCTGCGCGACAACGCGCCGGCCGAAGTGCGCGAGAAACTGGCGCAAAAGCCGGTGCCGCTGATGCAGGGCCCGTCCGTGCCGTCGGTGGCGCTGGACCAGGATAATGTAGACGACCTTCTTGCGGATTTGGGATTCTAATGGACGATATGCTCAAGGATTTCGTCGTTGAGGCGATGGATCTTGCGGTTAATGTTGAAGAGCACTTGTTGCGCCTCGAGCGCGATCCTGACAACAAGGAAACACTGAATGCCGTGTTTCGTTCCTTCCACACCATCAAGGGCGGCGCCGGCTTCATGGGCTTGCCCGCGCTGGTGGCGGCCTGCCATCTGACGGAAAACCTGTTCGATGCCTTGCGCACGGGCGCCGCGCCCGTGACCCCGATCGCCATCGAGGCGGCGCTGCAAGCTTCCGGTTTCGTCGCCGACCAGCTGACGGAGCTGGCCAATGGCGCCGCGCCGGAAAGCTTGCCGGCCATGCCGGAAGAGCTGGAACATATCCTGACGAACGCTATCGAAGGCAAGGGCATGGATGCGCCTGCGCCAGCCGCCGCCGTGGCGGAAGTGGCCGCGCCCGTTGCCGAGGTTGCCGAAGTTGTTGTGGCCGCGCCGACCGCTGCCGTTGCCACTGCCAGCGCCGATGGCCTGGACTGGGAAGCCATGTACAACGCCGTCGTGCCCGAAGGTAGCCGGGTCGCAGCCGCGCCCGTGTCCGCCGCCGCTGCGCCTGCCGCCGTGGCCGCCGCGCCTGCTGCACCTGCCGCTGCTGCCGCCAAACCGGCCGCCAAGGCCTGGGATGGCGCCGAACGGCGCGAAGAGCGTCCGGAAGTACGCCATGCCGCGCCTGTCAAGGAAGACAGCATCCGCGTCGACGCCGTCAAGCTCGACGCGCTGCTGGAAGTGGCCGGCGAATCCGTGCAGGCCGCCAACCAGGCTGCCGTGCTGCTCGAGCGCTTGCTGCAATTCAAATTCGAAGGCCAGGCCGCTACTCTGATGGCGACCCTGGCGGAAACCCTGGAACGCGCCTCGCGCTACTCGACGGAACTGCAGCGGGCCACCCTGGCCACGCGCATGCAGCCCGTCGGCCGCCTGTTCCAGAAATTCCCGCGCCTGGTGCGCGAACTGGCGAAAGACCTGGGCAAGGATGTCGAGCTGACCATCGAAGGCGCGGAGACGGAAGTCGACCGCGTCGTCGTGGACAGCCTGTACGATCCGCTCGTGCACATGCTGCGCAACTCGCTCGACCATGGCGTCGAATCGCCGGAAGCGCGCCTGGCTGCCGGCAAGCCCGCCAAGTCGTATATTTCACTGAAAGCATGGCAGGAAGCGAACAGCGTCATGATCGTGCTGCAGGATGACGGCAAGGGCATGGACCCGGTCTTCCTGCGCAGCAAGGCCCAGCAAAAGGGCTTGATCAGCGAAAACGCGCAACTGAGCAACGACGAATGCTTCCAGCTGGTGTTCCTGCCGGGCTTCTCGACCAAGGAAGTCGCCTCCAGCGTTTCCGGCCGCGGCGTGGGTATGGACGTGGTGAAAACGGCCGTGGAGAAAAACCGCGGCGCCATCCATATCGAATCGTCGCTGGGCAAGGGCACGAAGTTCGCCATCCGCCTGCCGATCGAATTGTCGATCGTGCCGACCATGCTCGTGTCGACCTCGGGCGCCGCGCTGGCGCTGCCGATGGCGGTGGTGCAGCGTGTCGTCGAATTGCCGGAAACCTTCATGGAAGTGGGCGGCGCGCCCGTGCTGAAAGACCAGGGCCGTCCATTGCCCGTGCGGTCGCTGGCCGGCTCGCTGGGCTACGAATCGTGCAGCGAGCGCGTCGGCATCGTTGTCGCCGCGCCACAGCCGTACATTCTGGCCGTGGAAGCCGTCGATGGTACGGCCGACCTCGTGATCAAGCCGATGACGGCCATCACCGTGGAAGGCATTACCGGTACTGCCCGCTCGGCCGAAGGCGAGCTGGTGCTAGTCGTGGGCCTATCTTTCCTGATGGATGGTTGCAGGGGAAGTGTGCGCATGGCTGCCTAGAAACACCGGCACTGACACCAAGCCCGCTGCAGACCTCTGCAGCGGGCTTTTTTTTCGGCTTTTTTCGATTTTTATTCGCCCCGCCGGCATTTTGGCGGATTTTCGTATCAGCAATTTTTTCGTCATATCCGCAAAGCATGCCAAATTTTGTATCGCCTATCCCACGCTGGAGCGGCTTTTGGTTCTGCATTGCACAATATATGGCATAATCATTGCCGATCCCTTCGATCAGTACGACAGATCACTTACTACAGGCTGTGGCAACGCTGCATAAATCATGATGAAGACGCTTTACGACAAACTCTGGGAATCCCACGTTGTTCGGGCCGAAGATGATGGCACGACAATTTTGTATATCGACCGGCACCTGCTGCACGAAGTCACCAGCCCGCAAGCCTTCGATGGCCTCAGCGTGGCGGGCCGCCAGCCATGGCGCATTTCCGCCAACCTGGCCGTGGCCGACCATAACGTGCCGACCACCAGCCGCATGGACGGCATTGCCGATCCGGTCTCGCGCCTGCAGGTGGAAACCCTGGACAAGAACGCCAAGCACTACGGCTTGACCTACTTCAACATGAACGACAAGCGCCAGGGTATCGTGCACGTGATCGGCCCCGAACAGGGCGCGACCCTGCCCGGCATGACGGTCGTCTGCGGCGATTCGCACACGTCCACGCATGGCGCCTTCGGCGCGCTGGCGCACGGCATCGGCACGTCCGAAGTGGAACACGTGCTGGCCACGCAGACCTTGCTGCAAAAGAAATCCAAATCCATGCTGGTGCAAGTCGACGGCGCGCTGCCGGCCGGCGTGACGGCGAAAGATATCGTGCTGGCCATCATCGGCAAGATCGGCACGGCCGGCGGCACGGGCTACTGTATCGAGTTCGGCGGCTCGGCCATCCGCGCGCTGTCGATGGAAGGCCGCATGACGGTGTGCAACATGGCCATCGAGGCGGGCGCGCGCGCCGGCATCATCGGCGTGGACGACACCACCATCAATTACGTCAAGGGCCGTCCGTTTTCGCCGGCCGGTCCGCACTGGGAACGCGCCGTTGCCTACTGGCGCACCCTGCATTCGGACCCGGGCGCCCGCTTCGACCTCGTCGTCACCCTCAATGCGGCCGAGATCGTGCCGCAAGTGACCTGGGGCACGTCGCCCGAAATGGTGGTCGGCGTCGATGGCCGCGTGCCTGACCCTGACCAGGAAAAAGACAGCGTCAAGCGCGATGCGATGGAAAAGGCGCTCGTCTACATGAACCTCAAGCCGAACACGGCCATCGAAGACATCCGCATCGACAAGGTCTTCATCGGTTCCTGCACCAATTCGCGCATCGAGGATTTGCGCGCGGCGGCCGCCGTGGTGCGCGGCAAGTACCGCGCCTCGAACGTCACCCTGGCGCTGGTCGTGCCCGGTTCCGGCCTTGTCAAGGACCTGGCCGAGCGCGAAGGACTGGACCGCATCTTCAAGGATGCCGGTTTCGAATGGCGCGAGCCGGGCTGCTCCATGTGCCTGGCCATGAATGCGGACCGTTTGGAGCCGGGCGAACGCTGCGCGTCCACGTCGAACCGCAACTTCGAAGGCCGGCAGGGGCAGGGCGGCCGTACCCACCTGGTGTCGCCCGCGATGGCGGCCGCGGCGGGTATCGCCGGCCACTTTGTCGACGTGCGGGGATTGCGATGAATTAAGGGATTTGCGTGGTAACGCAGCCAAATTCCGGGGTCAGACCCGCCGGGTCTGACCCCAGTTTTCAGCTGCTGGTTTACACTAGCGCCATTCATTTCCCTGAAACAAACGAGACCATCATGAAAAAACTCTTCGTCCTCCTCATCGCCACCGTCATCCTGTCTGGCTGCAACACCGTCTCCGGCATCGGCCGCGATGTGCAGAAAGTCGGCCAGGTTGTCACTGGCGCCGGCGGAAAATAAACCGTGACGTGCGGGCGCATTGCGCCGCGCGTCTTACCGAGTAGAAACAGCATGGATAAATTTACGATTTACGAAGGCCTGGTCGCCCCGCTGGACCGCGCCAACGTCGACACCGACGCGATTATTCCGAAGCAATTCCTGAAATCGATCCACCGCAGCGGTTTCGGCCCCAACCTGTTCGACGAATGGCGCTACCTCGACCATGGCGAGCCGGGCCAGGACAACAGCCGCCGCCCGCTGAACCCCGAGTTCGTGCTCAACGAGCCACGCTACCAGGGCGCTTCGATCTTGCTGACACGCAAGAACTTCGGCTGCGGCTCCTCGCGCGAACACGCGCCGTGGGCCCTGGATCAATATGGTTTCCGCGCCATCATCGCGCCCTCGTTTGCCGACATCTTCTTCAACAACTGCTACAAGAACGGCTTGCTGCCCATCGTGCTGTCGGAAAGCCAGGTCGAGCACCTGTTCAATGAAGTCAAGGCTTTCCCCGGCTACAAGCTGGTGGTGGACCTGGAGCAGCAATGCGTGCGCACCAGCAATGGTTCCGTGTCGTATCCGTTCGAGATCGACGCCTTCCGCAAATATTGCCTGATGAATGGCCTCGACGATATCGGCCTGACCCTGCGCCACGCCGACGATATCCGCGCCTTCGAAGAGCGGCATCTGCATAATCAACCCTGGCTCGCCAACGTCATCTAATCGATAAAAATATGAAAATTGCAATCTTACCCGGCGACGGCATCGGTCCTGAAATCGTCGCGCAAGCCGTCAAGGTTTTGCATGTGCTGGGCGAATCGTTCGAACTGGAAACGGCGCCCGTGGGCGGCGCCGGCTATGCGGCCCATGGCCATCCTTTGCCGGAAGCCACCCTGGCGCTGGCAAAAGCGGCCGATGCCGTGCTGTTCGGCGCCGTGGGCGACTACAAATATGACAATCTGGAGCGCCAGTTCCGCCCCGAGCAGGCGATTCTGGGCTTGCGCAAGAACCTGGGCCTGTTCGCCAACCTGCGTCCGGCCATTCTGTATCCGGAACTGGCGGGCGCCTCGACCCTGAAGCCGGAAGTGGTGTCCGGCCTGGACATTTTGATCATCCGCGAATTGACAGGCGACATCTATTTCGGCCAGCCCCGCGGCGTGCGCGAGTGCCCGGACGGTCCGTTCAAGGGCCAGCGCGAAGGCTTCGACACGATGCGCTATGCGGAAGGCGAAATCCGCCGCATCGCCCACGTGGCTTTCCAGGCTGCGCAAAAGCGCGACAAGCGCCTCACCAGCGTGGACAAGGCGAATGTGCTGGAAACCTTCCAGTTCTGGAAAGACATCGTCACCGACGTGCACAAGGAATACCCGGACGTGGCGCTCGACCACATGTATGTCGATAACGCGGCCATGCAACTGGTGCGGGCGCCGAAGAAATTCGACGTCATGGTGACCGGCAACATGTTCGGCGACATTCTGTCGGATGCGGCCGCCATGCTGACGGGTTCGATCGGCATGCTGCCGTCCGCCTCGCTGGATGCCAACAACAAGGGCTTGTACGAGCCATCGCACGGTTCGGCGCCTGATATCGCGGGCAAGGGCATCGCCAATCCGCTGGCGACGATCTTGTCGGCCGCCATGATGCTGCGCTATTCGCTGAACCGCGAAGAGCAGGCAAACCGTATCGAGGGTGCCGTCAAGCAGGTGCTGGCGCAGGGCTTGCGCACGGCCGACATCCATGAAGCGGGCACGACTTTGGTCGGTACCGAGGCCATGGGTGATGCAGTTGTAAAAGCACTGGGATAAAATAGTCTAATGACGGCAGTCGCCGTCTCATCTTGAGGAATGGTAATGAAATTAGTTGGCTTGGTAGGTTGGCGCGGTATGGTCGGTTCGGTCCTGATGCAACGCATGCAGGAAGAGGGCGATTTCGCCCATATCGAACCGGTGTTTTTCACCACTTCGAACACGGGCGGCTCGGCTCCGGCCATGGCGAAGAATGAAACCATCCTCAAGGATGCCAACAACATCGCCGAACTGTCCAAGTGCGACATTATTATTTCCTGCCAGGGCGGCGACTACACGAGCGCCGTCTTCCCGCAGCTGCGCGCCAGCGGCTGGAATGGGTACTGGATCGATGCGGCCTCGACCTTGCGCATGGAAAAAGACGCCGTCATCGTGCTCGACCCCGTCAACCTGCACGTCATCAAGGATGCGCTGGGCAAGGGCGTCAAGAACTACATCGGCGGCAATTGCACCGTCTCGTGCATGATGATGGGCCTGGGCGGCCTGTTCCAGCACGATTTGATCGACTGGATGACGTCGATGACGTACCAGGCGGCATCGGGCGGCGGCGCGCAGCACATGCGCGAACTGCTGACGCAGTTCGGCACCATCAACGGTTCCGTCAAGGCGCTGCTGGACAACCCCGCATCCGCCATCCTGGAAATCGACCGCCAGGTGCTGGCCACCCAGCACGGCTATTCCCCGGATGAAATCAAGCAATTCGGCGCGCCGCTGGCCGGCAACCTGATCCCGTGGATCGACAAGGACCTGGGCAACGGCCAGTCGAAGGAAGAGTGGAAGGCGGGCGCGGAAACGAACAAGATCCTCGGCCGCGGCCTCGATTTCGGCACCAAGGAAATTCCAGTCGACGGCCTGTGCGTGCGCATCGGCGCCATGCGCTGCCATTCGCAAGCGCTGACCATCAAGCTGAAAAAAGACGTGCCGCTCGATGAAATCAACGACATCATCGCCAGCAACAATGAATGGGTGAAATTCGTGCCGAACACGCGCGAAGCGTCCGTGCGCGACCTGTCGCCGGCCGCCGTCACGGGCAGCCTGACGATACCCGTCGGCCGCGTGCGCAAGATGAGCATGGGCGGCGAATACCTGTCCGCGTTCACCGTGGGCGACCAGTTGCTGTGGGGTGCGGCCGAGCCGCTGCGCCGCATGCTGCGCATCCTCTTGGACGCGTAATCGCCATAAATTGCTGATCCAGATCAAGCCGGGGCTGTTTTCCCGGCTTTTTTTTCGTCCTGAGCCCGTCAAGGCTCAACCATGCGGAGCTTGCATAGCTCTGGGCATGATGATATGTTGATACCTCTGGAAAAGTAACAGTTTTCCCATGTCAACTAAGATGCCGCCAACTATGCCTGTACACACTCGTCCCCGGGTCGCCTCCCTTGCCATTAAAACACTCAGCAGCGCTGTCGCCTGTGCGGTGTTATTGTCACCGGCGGCATCCGCAGCCGAGCTGGGCAAGATTACGGTGCTGTCCGCCGCCGGCCAGCCGCTGCGCGCCGAGGTCGAATTATCGGCCATCAAGCCAGGCGAGGCGTCGAGCTTGCTGGCCAAGCTGGCGCCGCCGGACGCCTACCGCCAGGCCAACGTGGAATTCAATCCCGCGTTGAACGCGCTGACGTTTGCCGTGGAAAACCGCAATGGCAAGCCTTTCATCCGCATCAGCTCGGCGCAGCCGGTGGCCGAGCCCATGGTGGACTTGCTGCTGGAACTGAGCAGCAAGAGCGGACGCCAGGTGCGCGAATATGCGTTCGTGCTTGACACGCCGGAAGCGCGCCAGACGCGCGGCGCGCAAGTGACGGCACCGGCCGAACCGGGCAAAGGCAAGGCGGCCGCTGAAGCTGCCCCAGCCACGGCGAAAAAACCGGCCGGCGAATACAAGGTCAAGACGGGCGATACCCTGAGCCGCATCGCCAGCGAACTGAAGCCATCGGGCGTGTCGCTCGACATGATGCTCGTGGCCCTCTACCGTGCCAATCCCGACGCCTTCAAGGGCGAGAACATGAACCGTATGCAGGCCGGGCGCATCCTGGCCGTGCCGGGCGCGGACACCGTGCGCGCCACCGGCGCTGCCGAAGCGAAGGGCATCGTGACGGCGCACGCCATCGATTTCGAAGCCTACCGCAACAAGCTGGCAGGCCAGGTGTCGCAAAGCAAGCCGGCCAAGGCGGCGGAAGCGACGCAAAGCACGGCCGGCAAGATCGGCGCGACCAAGGTACAGGAAAAGCCGACGGCCGTGAGCGAGTCGCAAGACAAGCTGAAACTGTCGAAGGCGGAGCCGGCGGCCAAGTCGGCCGGCAAGAGCGCGGTGGCCAGCGAGGAAGACAAGATCGCCAAGGCCAAGCAGGTCGATGAAGCGGCTGCCCGCGTCAAAGAGCTGGAAAAGAACGTCAGCGACCTGGAAAAGTTGATGGCGGTCAAGAGCAAGGCCATGGCCGACAAGAGCGCCCCGGCGCCCGCCAAACCGGCCGAGGTCGCCGCCAGCGCACCGGTTGTTGCCAGCGTGCCAGCCGAAGCCCAGCCTCCCGTGCCCAAAGCGAAGCCGGTGCCGCTGGTGAAAAAACCTTCGCCGCTGGAACCGACCATCACCGACAAGATCAATGACCACCTGGGCGCCATCGGCATCGGCATCGCCGCGCTGCTGGCCGCCGTGGCCGCGCTGGTGATCGCGCGCCGCCGCAAGGAGACGCCGCCGCCCGCCCAGGAAGATATCGCGCCCGTGTTCGAACCGGAAGCGCCCGTGACGCCGCCGTCCGGCCTGGCGCCGGAAGACCAGCAGTCCGAAGCGAGCAACCACCTGTTCGGTACGGGCGCCGCCGCTGCCGGCGTGGCCGCCGCGGCTGGCGCCAGCATGCTCGATGCGAATGAAACGGACCCCGTCGCCGAAGCGGACGTGTATATCGCCTACGGCCGCGATGGCCAGGCGGAAGATATCCTCAAGGAAGCCTTGCGTATCCATCCGGAACGCCATGCCGCCCGCTTGAAGCTGCTGGAAATTTATTCGGCCCGCAACGACGTGCGCGCGTTTGAAGACCAGGCCAGCGAGCTGTACAGCCTGACCCGGGGCCAAGGCGAAGAGTGGCCGCAGGCGGCCGCGCTGGGCCTGGCGCTCGACCCCACCAATCCCCTGTATGGCGATACGGAAGACGACGCCGTCGTCAGCCTGAGCAAGGCTGCCGGCGACGACGTGCATGGCCAGAGCATGGATTTGCCCGACGAGCCGCCAGCACCGCTGGCCGACCTGGCGCCGGCCGAGCCGGTGTCTTCCGTGGCGGCCCGCGATACGCGCGATCCCCTCGATTTCGACCTCGACAGCCTCGATTTCGAGCCTGTTTCTACCACCGACCCGATCGTCATGCCGGGACCGGACAGCAAGCCGGTCTCCGCCGCGCAGGATGCACAGTATGACGCCAGCATGGATTTCGGCCTGGACCTGGAGCCGCCTGCCGGCCCCGTCAATGGCGTGGGTGCCGGCCTGACGCCGCTGCCTGATCCGCTGAAGGATATCGACCTGGCCCATTTCGACCTCGACGAGCCCGTGGCGCCGGCTGCCGCGCCGGTCGCGGTGGCCGAGCCTTCCCTCGACAGCCTGTTCGACGACGCGCAAACGCCTGCCTCCTTGCCGGAAGCCATACCGCCGGCACAGGAATTCGACCTGTCCGGCATCGACCTGGATCTCAACGATGGCAAGACGGCCAGCGTGGGCGTGGACGACCCGCTGTCGGCCATCCACATGGAAATGGATACCAAGCTGGACCTGGCGATCGCTTACCAAGAAATTGGCGACAAGGAAGGCGCGCGCGAGCTGATCGATGAGGTCATCAAGGGCGGCAGCGAAGAGCAGGTTGCGAAAGCCAATACCATGCGTGCGCTGTTGAGCTAGCAGTGGCCGGAAGGCGCGGCAGGCTGCCGCGCCGGTATAATGCTTCGATGCAAAATATTACGACAGCAATGCCATTGAAGCGTATCGTCCTCGGCCTGCAGTATGACGGCACGGCCTGGCACGGATACCAGAAACAGGAAGACGGGCAAACGGTGCAGGACCAGCTGGAGAACGCGCTGGAGCAGTTTGCCCGCGTGCGCCTGGCCACCACGTGCGCCGGCCGCACGGATACGGGCGTGCATGCGCTCGAGCAAGTCGTGCATTTCGATACGGAACTGAACCGCGACGTGCACTCGTGGGTGCGCGGCGTCAACGCCTTCCTGCCGAAATCCATCGCCGTGCGCTGGGCCAGGGAACTTGAAGGCGACCCGACGGTCAATGACTTCTTCCACGCCCGCTTCAGCGCCCGCGCGCGCACCTATCATTATGTGTTGTACAACAACGCCACCCGTTCGCCGCTGGTGGAAGGGCGTGCCGGCTTCTTTTTCCGCCCGCTCGACGTGGAACTGATGCGCCAGGCCGTGCAGCCGCTCTTGGGCTGGCACGATTTCACGGCCTTCCGCGCCGCGCAATGCCAGGCCAAGTCGCCCGTCAAGCTCATGCATGACATCCGCATCGAGCGGCGCGGCGATTGCGTCATTTTTACGATTACGGCCAATGCCTTCCTGCACCACATGGTGCGCAACCTGGTCGGCTCGCTCGTCTACATCGGCACGGGGCGCGAAAAGCCGGAATGGCTCGGGCATTTGCTGGAAAGCAAGGATCGCCATGCGGCCGCGCCCACCTTCATGCCGGACGGCCTGTACCTGGCGCAGATCGATTACGATCCGAAATGGGCATTGCCGCAAGACAGCAGCAGCGCCTTGCCCTGGTTCTGACGTTTTACTTCAAGCAATAACTTCAAGGAAAAGCCATGCCACGCACACGCATCAAGATCTGCGGCCTGACCAGAGTCGAAGACATCCACGCTGTCGTGGCGGCCGGCGCCGACGCCATCGGCTTCGTGTTTTATCCGCAGAGCCCCCGCTATGTGACGCCCGAACAGGCAGCTGCTCTGATCGCGACCATGCCGCCCTACGTGACGGCGGTGGGCCTGTTCGTCAACGCCAGCGTGGACGAGGTGCGGGCGACCAGGGCCGTTGCGCCCTTATCGATGCTGCAATTTCATGGCAACGAGACGCCCGAGCACAGCGCCGCGCTGGCCGCAGCCGTGAATACGCCGTTTACGCAAGTGTTCCGCGTCAAACCCGACACCAGCTTTGAAGATTTGCTAGAATACGAACAGCGCTATCGCGCCGCCAGTCCCTTGTTTGCCAGCCTCTTGCTGGACACCTATGTGGATGCCTATGGCGGTGCAGGAAAGGTATTTGATTGGTCCCTCATTCCAAAAGAACTCGCGCCTCGGGTCGTTTTAAGTGGTGGCTTGAGCGTACAAAACGCGACTGACGCAGTGGTGCGCGTGCGCCCTTACGCCGTCGACATCAGCAGTGGTGTCGAAGCGTCCAAGGGTATCAAGGACGCATCCCGAGTCCGCGCGTTTATCGCCGCGGTGCAGGATGCAGATGCCATCATTGCCAGAGGAAACAACCATGAATGACCACACCACAGCGCCCGGCGCAGCCGCCGCATTGTTCCACGCCACCGATTACCCGTTCCCCGACCTGCGCGGCCACTTCGGCCCCTACGGCGGCTCCTTTGTTGCCGAAACGCTCACGCATGCGCTGGCCGAGCTGAAAGACGCCTACGCCCGCTACAGCGCCGACCCGGAATTCCTCGAAGAATTCCGCTACGAGCTCAAGCACTTCGTCGGCCGTCCGTCGCCGATCTACCACGCCAAGCGCTGGTCCGAGCTGGCCGGCGGCGCGCAGATCTATTTCAAGCGCGAAGACTTGAACCACACGGGTGCGCACAAGATCAACAACGTGATCGGCCAGGCCTTGCTGGCCAAGCGCATGGGCAAGCCGCGCATCATCGCCGAGACGGGCGCCGGACAGCATGGCGTGGCCACGGCCACCATCTGCGCCCGCTTCGGCCTCGAATGCGTGGTCTACATGGGCAGCGAAGACGTCAAGCGCCAGGCGCAGAACGTGTACCGCATGAAATTGCTGGGCGCGACCGTCGTGCCCGTCGAGTCGGGCTCCAAGACTCTCAAGGATGCGCTGAACGAAGCCATGCGCGACTGGGTCACCAACATTGAAAACACCTTTTACATCATCGGCACCGTGGCTGGCCCGCATCCGTATCCGATGATGGTGCGCGACTTCCAGTCCGTGATCGGCGAGGAATGCCTGGTGCAGATGCCGGAAATGACGGGCCGCCAACCCGACTACGTGCTGGCCTGCATCGGCGGCGGCTCGAACGCCATGGGCATCTTTTACCCGTACATCGACCAGAAAGATGTAAAACTGATCGGCGTGGAAGCGGCCGGCGAAGGCCTCGATACGGGCAAGCACTCGGCCTCGCTGACGGCAGGCTTCCCGGGCGTTCTGCATGGCAACCGCACCTATCTGCTACAGGATGAAAACGGCCAGATCATCGAGACGCATTCCGTCTCGGCCGGTCTCGACTACCCGGGCGTGGGACCGGAACATGCGTGGCTGAAAGACTCGGGCCGCGCGCAATACGTGTCGATCACCGATGACGAAGCGCTGCAGGCTTTCCACGACTGCTGTCATATTGAAGGCATCATCCCGGCCCTGGAATCGTCGCACGCACTGGCCTACGCGGCCAAGCTGGCGGCCACCTTGCCGAAAGACCAGATCGTGCTGGCCAACCTGTCGGGCCGTGGCGACAAGGACATGCATACCGTGGCGGAGCGTATGGGATTGAATTTCAGTTAAATAACTGACAACCCCAGTATTGCGTAGGTCGGATTAGCGCGCAAGCGCGTAATCCGACACCCTCCACCGATAAAGAAAGCATCCCATGTCCCGTATCGCCACCACCTTCGCCAATTTAAAATCGAACAACAAGACCGGCCTGGTCACCTTCATCACCGCCGGCGACCCCGGCCCCGACGCCACCGTGCCGCTGATGCACGCGCTCGTCGAGGGCGGCGCCGATGTGCTGGAACTGGGCGTGCCGTTTTCCGACCCCATGGCCGAAGGCCCCGTCATCCAGCGCGCCTGCGAACGGGCCCTGAAATTCAATGTCGGCATCCACGACGTGTTCGGCTATGTGCGCCAGTTCCGCGAGACGAACCAGACGACGCCCGTGGTGCTGATGGGCTACGCGAATCCCATCGAGCGTATCGGCAGCGCAGCGTTCATTGCAGCGGCGCAAGCGGCCGGCGCCGACGGCGCCATCGTCGTCGATTATCCGCCGGAAGAGTGCGAGGAATTTGCCGGCGCCATGCGCGAAGCGGGCCTCGACCTGATTTTCCTGCTGGCACCGACTTCGACGGAAGAGCGCATCGCGCAAGTGGCCAAGGTCGGCGGCGGCTTCAGCTATTATGTGTCGCTCAAGGGCGTCACGGGCGCCGGCAACATTGATACGGAACAGGTGGCCGAGCGCCTCGCGGCCATCCGCCAGCATGTAAAATTACCTATCGGCGTGGGCTTCGGCATCCGCGATGGTGCCACGGCCAAGGCCGTTGCCAAGGTGGCCGATGCCGTCGTCATCGGCAGCCGCATCATCCAGGAAATTGAAAATGCCCCGGAGGGCGGCGCCGTCGACGCCGTGCGCAGCTTCACGGCAGGCATCCGCGCCGCACTGGACGCCTGAGCAAGCTTGCCGTTTACGCAAGATGCGTTGGCGGCAAAGTTCGACAGCCCGGCGATAAACGGCTACACTTCGGCCACTGATTTGCCTGTAATTGTGCAATAGATAAAATTTCTGGTGGTGCCCTATGGGGGTGTCGCCGTTTACCGTCTGCCGGGGGCGTCCACCGACGCTACCCCTACAAGGGCCCAAGGAGAAAATATGAGTTGGTTGGAAAAACTGCTGCCACCGCGCATCCAGCGTTCTGATGCTGCCGCGCGCAAGACCATGCCGGAAGGCCTGTGGGTCAAGTGCCCGTCGTGCGAAGCCGTGCTGTACCGTACGGACCTGGAATCGAATCTGCACGTATGCCCGAAATGCGACCACCACATGCGCATCCGCGCGCGTGAACGCCTCGACAGCCTGCTCGACGCGGGCGGCCGCTATGAAATCGGCCAGGAAATCCTGCCCGTCGATACCTTGAAATTCAAGGACAGCAAGAAATACCCTGACCGCTTGAAATCCGCCATGGAAGCGACGGGCGAGACGGATGCGATGGTCGTCATGGGCGGTGCCATCATGAGCCTGCCTGTGGTCGTGGCGTGCTTCGAATTCGAATTCATGGGCGGCTCGATGGGCTCCGTCGTGGGCGAGCGCTTCGTGCGCGGTGCGCAAATCGCGCTGGAACAGAAAGTGCCGTTCATTTGCATCACCGCCACCGGTGGCGCGCGCATGCAGGAAGGCTTGCTGTCCCTGATGCAGATGGCGAAAACCACGGCCATGCTGACCAAGCTGTCCGAAAAGAAATTGCCATTCATCAGCGTGCTGACCGACCCGACCATGGGCGGCGTGTCCGCCTCGTTCGCCTTCATGGGTGACGTCGTGATCGCCGAACCGAAAGCGCTGATCGGCTTTGCCGGCCCGCGCGTGATTGAAAACACCGTGCGCGAAAAACTGCCGGAAGGCTTCCAGCGCGCCGAGTTCCTCGTCACCAAGGGCGCCGTCGACATGATCGTCGACCGCCGCAAGATGCGCGAAGAAATCGCCCGTCTGCTGGCCTTGTTGCAAAACCAGGCTGTGGAAGTCCTGGCGTAACGCCAAAGTATCAGGCCGGGCGGTGTCCTGCGGACCCGCCCGGTTGCCACGCAACACCGTCTCCGCGCCTCGCGCACTGTCTCCTCATCAAGAAGCCTCCCATGCAAAACCTCCCCACCACCTTGCCGGACTGGCTCGCCATGCTGGAAACCCGCCATTCGGAAACCCAGATCAACATGGGCCTGGACCGTGTGCAAGCCGTCAAGGCGCGCATGCAGCTGGCGTTTACTTGCCCCGTGATCATGGTGGCGGGCACGAATGGCAAGGGGTCCACCTGTGCCATGCTGGAATCGGTACTGTTGCGCGCCGGCTACAAAGTGGGGCTGTACATCAAGCCGCATTTTCTCGATTTTAACGAGCGCGCCCGCGTGCTGGGCGAGATGGCCAGCGACGAACAGATCGTCGCCAGCTTCAATGCTGTTGAAGCCGTGCGCGGCGACACGCCGCTCACGTATTTCGAATTCACCACCCTGGCGATTTTGCACCTGCTGTCGCAGGCGAAGCTCGACGTGGCCATCCTGGAAGTGGGCCTGGGCGGGCGCCTCGACGCCGTCAACGTGATCGATGCCGACGTGGCCATCGTCACCAGCGTCGACATCGACCACACGGATTACCTGGGCGACACGCGCGAAGCGATCGGCTTTGAAAAGGCCGGTATCTTCCGTCCGGGCAAGGCGGCCATCTGCAGCGACCCCGTGCCGCCGCAATCGCTGATCGACCATGCCGAGGCCATCGGCGCCGACCTGTGGCTGATGGGCCGCGATTTCAATTATTCGGGCGACAAGCAGCAGTGGAACTACGGCGGGCGCGAGCAGCGCCGCAATTCGCTCGCGTATCCAAGCTTGCGCGGCGCCAACCAGATACTCAATGCGACGGCCGTGCTGGCCGCGCTGGAAGTGCTGAAGCTGAAGCTGCCAGTGGGTGCGCAGGAAGTGCGCACGGGCCTCGTGACGGTGGAACTGCCGGGCCGCTTCCAGGTCTTGCCTGGCCGCCCCAGCGTGATCCTCGACGTGGCGCACAACCCGCACGCGGCGTCGGCGCTGAACCAGAACCTCGGCAACATGGGTTTCCACCCGTACACCTATGCCGTGTTTGGTTCCATGCAGGACAAGGATATCGATGGCGTACTGGCCGCGATGAGCGAACACGTCGACCACTGGTGCCTGACGGGATTGCCTTCGCCGCGCGCGGCCACGGCTTCGGAGCTGGCCGCCAAGGTGCAGATCATGCTCGAAGATAAGCCCGACAGCAGCGAACATACTGTGTCTATTTTCGATGATCCGGCACAAGCTTTTGCAAATGCAATGAGCCGGGCCGGTGAGAATGATAGAATTGTGGTCTTTGGTTCTTTCCTCACCGTTGCCGGCGTGATGAAGGCCCGAAAATCCTCACTTCACTGAAACGCACTCGACTGAAAATCACGCATGGGCTTGTTCTCGAAACTGTTTAAAAACAAGCAAGAATCCTCTGGCGAAGACAGCGGCTTTTATGTCCCTGGCGAAGCACAGTCGCCGACCCGCAAGCGCGCAGCCAACACCGCCGGTGGCGGCGGATCGCGCCGTGGCGGCAAGGAAGCGCCGGACCCGGTCTTGCCTGAAAAAAAGCGCGCACGCCGCCGCCTGGTCGGGGCCATTGCCTTGGCCCTGGGCGTGGCTGTCGGCTTGCCGATGCTGCTCGATTCCGAACCGAAGGCGCCGTTCAACGATATTGCCATCGACATTCCGTCGAAGGAAAAGGCCGTCGCGCCTGCACCGGCGCCCGTGCCGGCCGTTCCGGCCCAGGCCGCATCGAATGGCCTGGACCAGTCCGAGGAAATCGTCGACGCGCCGTTGCCGCCTGCGGCCAAGCCGACCCCTGCACCGACACCGGCACCCGTGCTGGCCGCCGCCCAGCCTGCACCGGTCAAGCCGACCTATGTGGAACCGAAACCGGAACCCAAGCCTGAACCGAAGCCGGTCAAGGTGGAGCCGAAACCTGAACCGAAACACGAAACCAAGCCCGAGCCGAAACACGAGTCCAAGCCCGAACCCAAGCCTGAACCCAAGCATGAAGTAAAACCGGAAGCCAAGCCCGAGCCGAAGCCTGCCAAGCCGGCGCAATCGGCTGACGATGCCGCGCGCGCGCTGGCTATCCTGGAAGGCAAGCCGCAAGAAAAAGCACAGGACAAGGCGCACGACGCCGGCAGCGGCAAGTTCGTGGTGCAGGTGGCGGCCCTGGCGACGCAGGACAAGGTCGACGAATTGCAAGACAAGCTGCGCGATGCGGGCATCAAGTCGTACACGCAGAAAGTCTCGAGCCCGGCGGGCGAGCGCATCCGCGTGCGCGTGGGGCCGTTCGGCAGCCGCGAAGACGCTGAAAAGACCCGCGCCAAGCTGCAAAAGCTGGGCCTGGGCGGCAGTCTGGTGCCGGCGTGATGTTGCAAGGCTGAACGCGCGTGACGATCTTCGATTACCTGGTGCTGTTCGTGCTGGTGACGTCCGTGCTGATCAGCATGATGCGTGGCCTGGTCAAGGAAATACTGTCATTGGTCAGCTGGATCGTGGCGTTCGTCATTGCCAATGCGTATGGCGCTACCTTGGCGAAATTCCTGCCGGAAGCCGTGCCTGGCGAAGCCATCCGTTTGTTGCTGGCTTTCGTCGTGCTGTTCATCGGCGTGCGCATTTTGATGGGATTGCTGTCCATGACGGTCGACGCGCTCGTCAAGGTGACGGGCTTGAGCCTGGCTGACCGCACCCTGGGCACCCTGTTCGGCGTGGCGCGGGGTCTTGTGATCGTGCTGACCGCCGTCATCTTGTGTGGCATGACGTCCATACCGCAGCAGCCATTCTGGAAAAACGCGCAGTTCAGCCCGCTCGCGGAGCAGGGCGCGCGCGCCATCAAGCCTTATCTGCCTGCCGCTTACGCGCAGCATGTGAAATTTTGAATTTTTTTAAAATCAGTAGCACAGTTTAGGAGCACACCATGTGTGGCATCGTCGGCGTCGTTTCCCATCAACCTGTCAATCAATTGCTCTATGATGCATTGTTGCTCTTGCAACATCGCGGTCAGGACGCGGCAGGGATTGCGACCAATCACAGCAGTATGTTTTCCATGCACAAAGCCAACGGCCTCGTGCGTGACGTCTTCCGTACGCGCAACATGCGTTCGCTGCAAGGCACAACGGGCATCGGCCATTGCCGCTACCCGACGGCCGGTTCGTCGAGCGAAGAGGAAGCACAACCGTTCTATGTGAATGCGCCGTTCGGCATTACCCTGGCGCACAATGGCAACCTGACCAACTGGGAACAGTTGAAGCTGGAAATGTTCAAGAACGACCGCCGCCACATCAATACCGATTCCGATTCGGAAGTGCTGCTCAACGTACTGGCGCATGAAATCCAGGAAGCGACGACGGGCCTGAACCTGGACCCGGAAGCCATCTTCAAGGCCGTTACCGTGCTGAACCGCCGCGTCAAGGGCGGTTACGCCGCCGTTGCGCAAATCGCCGGCGTGGGCTTGCTGGCCTTCCGCGATCCGCACGGCATCCGTCCACTGTGCCTGGGCATCAATGAAACGGAGCAGGGTCCCGAATACCTGATCGCTTCCGAATCCGTGGCCCTGGAAGGCATGGGCTTCCGCTTCGTGCGCGACATCGGTCCCGGCGAAGCCGTCTTCATCGATGCCGACAAGAAATTGCACAGCGCCCAGTGCGCCGACAATGCCAGCCTGAACCCGTGCGTGTTCGAATTCGTCTACCTGGCCCGTCCCGACTCCGTCATCGACGGCGCCTCCGTGTACGCCACGCGCCTGAAAATGGGCGAATACCTGGCCGAGAAGATCCGCGCCGAATTGCCAGGCGTGCATATCGACGTGGTCATGCCGATTCCCGATTCCTCGCGTCCGGCCGCCATCCAGCTGGCCATGGCGCTGAACATCGAGTACCGCGAAGGCTTCATCAAGAACCGCTACATCGGCCGTACCTTCATCATGCCGGGCCAGGCGGCGCGCAAGAAATCCGTGCGCCAGAAGCTCAACGCGATCCCGTCCGAATTCAAGGATAAAGTGGTGCTGCTGGTCGACGATTCCATCGTGCGCGGCACCACCAGCCGTGAAATCGTGCAGATGGCGCGCGAAGCGGGCGCGACTAAGGTCATCTTCGCTTCGGCCGCGCCACCGGTCATCTACCCGAACGTGTACGGCATCGACATGCCGACGCGCGACGAGCTGATCGCCTACGGCCGCACGACGGAAGAAGTGTGCCGTGAAATCACGGCCGACTACCTGGTCTACCAGGATATCGGCGCGCTGAAGCAGGCGATCGCCGACGTTAACCCGGCCCTGACGAACTTTGAGGCATCGTGCTTCGATGGCGTGTACGTGACGGGCGACGTGTCGCAGGAATACCTGGACCGCCTGGAATATGCGCGCCACCATCCGAAGGCGGCAGCGCCCGAAGATACGCCGCGTTCCCAGCTGAACCTGAACCTGGCGACAACGGAAGCATAAGTACCTGCCCGGCCGATGCCGGGCTTTTTTTCGGGGTTGGATCTTCAGGTCTGACCCCGGCATTTGCCTTGGGTTACGCGGCAAATCGAACTCCGGAACTTCCACCATGACCAACAAAAAAACCTACGGCTTCACCACCACCATCCTGCACAACGACCGCCGCAAGGGCATCGAGCACGGCTCGCTGCACAAGCCCGTGCACACTTCCGTTGCCTTCGGTTACGCCGATGCGCGCCAGCTCGCGTCCGTGTTCCAGGGCAAGGAGCCGGGCTTCCGTTATGGCCGCCAAGGCAACCCGACCGTCTCCGCGCTGGAAGACAAGGTCAACAAGATGGAAGACGGCGTGGCGACTTTGTGCTTCGCCACCGGCATGGGCGCCATCGGCGCCGTGGTGCAATCGTTGCTGCGCGCGGGCGACCATGTCGTGTCGTCGGCCTTTTTGTTTGGCAACACCAACAGCCTGTGGCAAACAGTGACGGGGCAGGGCATGGCCGTGTCGTTCGTCGACGCTACCGATGTCGCCAACGTGGCTGCCGCCATCACGCCGGCCACGCGCATCGTGTTTGTGGAAACCATCGCCAATCCGCGCACGCAAATCGCCGACCTGAAGAAAATCGGCGACCTGTGCCGCGAGAAGGGCATTTTGTATATCGTCGACAATACGATGACGACGCCATATCTGTTCCGCCCGAAAGCTGTGGGCGCGGGCCTGGTGGTCAATGCCTTGACGAAATCCATCGGCGGCCACGGCAATGCCCTGGGCGGCAGCTTGACGGACACGGGCGTGTTCGACTGGACGCAGTATCCGAACATTTTCGAGAACTACAAGAAGGCGGCGCCCGCGCAGTGGGGCATCGCGCAAATCCGTGCCAAGGCTTTGCGCGACTTCGGCGCCTCGCTGGGGCCGGAAGCTGCGCATCATATCGCCGTCGGCGCGGAAACCATGGCCTTGCGCATGGATCGCACCTGCTCGAACGCTTTGGCGCTGGCCACCATGCTGCAGGCGGATCCAAGAGTGGCGGCCGTGCATTATCCTGGCCTGGCGTCGCACCCGCAGCATGCGCTGGCCACCGACTTGTTCCGCAGCTATGGCTCGTTGTTCAGCTTTGAGCTGAAAGATGGCATCGACTGCTTCGATTTCCTCAATCGTCTCAATCTTGCCATTCCCGCCAGCAACCTCGGCGACACGCGCACCCTGGTCATTCCCGTCGCCCACACGATTTTCTACGAGATGGGTGCCGAGCGCCGCGCCAGCATGGGCATCGCCGAATCGCTGATCCGCGTGTCCGTCGGTATCGAGGATGAAGCAGACTTATTGGAAGATTTCAGCAGCGCACTGGACGCATAAGCAGCCGCGCACCATGTAAAAAGGGCCGCGATAGTCATGCTGTCGCGGCCCTTTTTTTACGTGCGGCAGTTTAATGCCAGCTGCGCATCAGTCCGACGGCGAGGCCTTCCAACGCAAACTCGTCTTCGGGCGACACGGTGATCACCTTGAAGTCCGGATTTTCCGGCAGCAGTTCGATGACGGAGCCCGTCTTCTTGTAGCGCTTGACGGTGACTTCGTCGCCGATGCGGGCGACGACGATCTGGCCATTCTTGGCGCTGTCGACCTTTTTCACGGCCAGCAAGTCGCCATCCATGATGCCGGCGTCGCGCATGGACCAGCCGCGCACCTTCAGCAGGAAGTCGGGTTTGGCCGAGAACAGGGCCGGGTCGACGTTGTAGCTCGCTTCCAGGTTTTCCTGGGCCAGGATGGGCGAGCCTGCCGCCACCCGGCCGATCAGGGGCAGCGACATCAGCAGGGCTGCCGGCACTTTCGACGGCGGCGCTTCGGCGGCCGCACCGATCAGGCGGATGCCGCGCGAGGTGCCGGGCGAAATCTCGATCGCGCCCTTGCGGGCCAGGGCCTGCAAATGCTCTTCGGCCGCATTGGCCGATTTGAAACCCAGTTCATTGGCGATTTCGGCACGGGTGGGAGGAAAGCCCGTGTTTTCAATCGCGTCCTTGATCAGGTTCAGGATTTGTTCTTGTCGTGCTGTCAGCTTGATCATGAGCGGTGGGTGCATACTAAAATGCTGTCTATATGAACAGTCTGTATTTTTGTACAGTATCGCCCACTATGCAAGGGGATTTCCGTGTTTTGGGCGAATTTCGCAAGAAATACTTGTCCGCGGCCGGAAAGCACGGCGGCGCACGGGCTTTTCAGGCGCTTGTGGAAGGAATGATTGAAACGTTTGCAAAAGACGGTTATAATCTTCGGCTGACCTTCCCACACCCGTCTTGACGCCGGGGTGGGCGATTATCAATCCGACCTGAAGGAGTTTGCATGCGTCATTATGAAATAGTCTTTATCGTCCATCCGGACCAAAGCGAGCAAGTGCCCGCGATGATCGAACGCTACAAAGCCAGCGTAACCACCCGCGGCGGTTCGGTTCACCGCGTGGAAGATTGGGGCCGCCGTCAAATGGCTTACTCGATCCAAAAGCTGCCTAAAGCACACTACATCTGCCTGAACATCGAATGCGACAACGAGACCCTGGTCGAGTTGGAAACAGCATTCAAATTCAATGATGCCGTGTTGCGTCACCTGACCGTTAAAATGAAGAAAGCTGAAACAGCTCCTTCGCCGATGATGAAATCGGTACAACGCGAAGACGCGGCCAAAAGCCACCGCACCGAAGCACCAGCAGCCGCTCCAGCCGCAGCAGCAGCTTAATTCTTGACCAGGATCGTGCGCTGAACCAGCTACAAGTAACCGCCATCATTGCCGAGCGCGAAATATTGCGCTATACCCCGGCAGGGCTGCCGATTGTGAATGCAGTATTGCAACACAGTTCGCAGCAGATGGAAGCAGGGATTGCCCGTTTGACCGAGTTTGATGTTGCCGCCCTAGCCGCTGGCGAAATCTCAGGCAGGTTCAGTCAGGCAAGCTTGGGCGGGGTGTATCAGTTCACGGGTTTCCTGGCCAGGAAGAGCCGCAACAGCAAGAGTTTGGTGTTTCACATCATTGATTTTAGTGCAGTCACCCCGACTAGCGCATTTTAGATACAGGAGCCTGACATGGCATTCGGTAAAAAGTTCGACAAAAATAAGCTCAAGCTTAAAGAAAAACGCAAACAGCAAAACCCGTTGTTCAAACGCAAGAAGTTCTGCCGCTTCACCGCAGCTCACGTTGAGCAAGTCGACTACAAAGACGTCGACACGCTGAAAGACTTCGTCCAAGAAAACGGCAAGATCATGCCAGCACGCCTGACCGGTACCAAAGCGCACTACCAGCGCCAAGTTGACACCGCAATCAAGCGCGCTCGCTTCCTCGCGCTGCTGCCATACACCGATCTGCACCACGCTTAATCGGTCAGATATTCCTGGAGAAGAACTATGCAAATCATTCTGTTAGAAAAAGTTGTTAACGTCGGTAACCTCGGCGAAGTCGTCAAAGTCAAAGACGGTTACGCACGTAACTTCCTGATCCCGCAACGCCTGGCACGTCGTGCTACGGCAACCGCTGTGGCTGAATTCGAAGTCAAGCGCGCCGAACTGGAAAAAGCTGCTGCCGCCAAACTGGCCGCATCGCAAGCCCAGGGTGAAAAACTGAGCGGCCTGACCGTTCAAGTTGCTCAAAAAGCTGGTGTTGATGGCCGTCTGTTCGGTTCCGTCACCAACTTCGACATCGCTGAAGCGCTGACCAAGCAAGGTTTTGCTGTTGAAAAAGCACAAATCCGCATGCCTACCGGCCCGCTGAAGATCGTTGGCGAGCACAACGTTTCGGTTGCTCTGCACACCGACGTGGTCGTGGAAGTTGTTATCGCTGTCGTTCCAGACGCGAACGCGTAATTGTCTGCGGGCCTGGCCCGCAAGCATTGCCGCACTATGAAAAGCCGGGTTCGCCCGGCTTTTTTGTGGCCTTTTTTTCGCTCAATTTCAGCCCTTTATTTTTGCCATCACGCCGAAGCGGGTATAATTCGCGCCATGAACGCCCCCTCTGATCCGCAACTGGATTCCCTCCGTATTCCGCCGCATTCGATCGAAGCAGAACAATCCGTCATCGGTGGTCTGCTGCGCGACAATGCCGCGTATGACCGCATCGCCGACTTCATGCATGCGGAGGATTTCTATCGCTATGACCATCGCATCATCTTCGAGCAAATCGTCAAGATGGTTAACGCTTCCAAGCCAGCCGATGTCATTACTGTTTTTGAAACCCTGACCCAGCTCGGCAAGGCCGATGACGTGGGCGGACTCGCTTACCTGAACGCCATGGCGCAAAACACGCCATCGGCCGCGAACATCCGGCGTTACGCCGAGATCGTGCGCGACCGCGGCGTGCTGCGCAAGCTCATCACCGTCGCCGACGATATCTCCGGTACGGCCTTCAGCCCGCAAGGCAAGGAAGTCAAGCAGATGCTTGACGAGGCCGAATCGAAGATTTTCGCCATCGCCGAAGAAGGCGCGCGCGGCGCCCAGGGCTGGACCGCCATCCAGCCCCTGCTGACGCAGGTGGTCGAACGCATCGACGAACTGTACAGCCGCGACAACCAGAGTGAAATCACGGGCGTGCCCACCGGTTTCATCGACCTCGACCGCATGACCTCCGGTCTGCAGCCGGGCGACCTGGTAATCGTGGCGGGCCGTCCTTCGATGGGCAAGACGGCGTTTTCCGTCAACATCGGCGAAAACGTGGCCATCGACAGCGGCTTGCCCGTGGCCGTGTTCTCGATGGAGATGGGCGGCGCCCAGCTGGCCATGCGTATGCTCGGCTCCGTCGGACAGCTCGATCAGCACCGTTTGCGTACTGGCCGCCTGAACGACGAAGACTGGCCGCGCCTGACGAATGCGATCCAGAAGATGAACGACGCGCAGCTGTACATCGATGAAACGCCAGCGCTCAATTCCATCGAATTGCGCGCCCGCTCGCGCCGTTTGTCGCGTCAATGCGGCAAGCTGGGCCTGATCATCGTCGATTACTTGCAACTGATGTCGGCCAATACGCCGGGCGACAACCGCGCCACGGAGATTTCCGAGATTTCGCGGGGCTTGAAAGGCCTGGCGAAAGAACTCGGTTGCCCCGTGATCGCGCTGTCCCAGCTGAACCGCTCGCTGGAACAACGCCCGAACAAACGTCCTGTCATGTCCGACTTGCGCGAATCGGGCGCTATTGAGCAGGATGCCGACGTGATCCTGTTCATTTACCGCGACGAGGTGTATAACCCCGACTCGCCAGACAAGGGAACGGCCGAGATCATCATCGGTAAACAACGTAACGGTCCAATCGGCAGCATCCGCCTCACCTTCATGGGGCAGTACACCAAATTTGGCAATTACAGTGGTGGCCTGGCGCTTTACCAAGGCGACTAAGACTCAGCAGCACTGGCACCCCATCGCTGCCCCCTCTTGCGGGGCGGCTTTCTGTAGTAAATAACACGACTCAATGCTTAACGGAGAATGACATGTTTGGACGCTTGATGCCCACTGAGGGCAAGTTTTTTGAATTGTTTAACCAGCACGCGGAACTGTGCGTCAAGGGCGCCAAAGAGATGCTCGGCCTGATGACCAATTTCGACGACCTGGAAAACCGCGTGCATGCGATCGAAAGCATCGAGAAACAGGCGGACAAAGTCACCTACGCCACCGTGGAAATGCTGCACAAGACCTTCATCACGCCGATCGACCGCGACGACATCCATCAGCTGATCACGCGCCAGGACGACATCCTCGACCTGCTGGAAGATGCGGCGCAAACCGTCTCGCTGTACGACCTGAAGGCCGTCACGCCGGAAGCCAAGCGCCTGGCCGAACTGGTGCTGGCCTGTACCGAAAAAGTGCGCGACGCCGTCGCCATGCTGCACAACATGGACAACTCGCGCAAGATCGTCGCCATCTGCGAAGAGATCGACCGCCTGGAGTCGGATGCCGACCACGTGATGCGCGCCGCCATGTCCAAACTGTTCCGCGACGAACCGGACGTGCGCAACCTGATCAAGCTGAAAGCGATCTACGAAATTCTGGAAACCGTGACCGACCGTTGCGAAGATGTGTCCAATATTATCGAAGGCATCATCGTCGAAAACGCGTAAGCGTTGGGCCTGTCCTGAACCAGAATCAGAAAAGAAACTATAATGACCATACAAATCAGCATCTACGTGCTAGGCCTGTTGATCGTCCTGGCGCTGCTGTTTGACTTCATGAACGGCTTCCACGATGCCGCCAACGCGATTGCCACGGTGGTCTCGACGGGCGTATTGAAACCGCAGACCGCGGTTGCCATGGCTGCCACGTTCAACTTCGTCGCCATCTTCGTGTTCCACCAGCTGACCGTGGCCGCCACGGTGGGCAAGGGCACCATCGATCCGGCAGTGATCGACCAGTACGTGATCTTCGGCGCGCTGATGGGCGCCATCTTCTGGAATTTGTTTACCTGGTACTACGGCATTCCATCGTCGTCCTCGCACGCGCTGATCGGCGGCCTGGTGGGCGCAGCTGTCGCCAAGTCCGGCACGGGTGCGCTGGTCGCGGCCGGCCTGTGGAAAACCGTCGCCTTCATCGTCATCGCACCGGTACTGGGCTTCGTGTTCGGCTCCATCATGATGCTGATCGTGTCATGGATATTCGTGCGTTCGACGCCGCGCAAGGTCGACAAGTGGTTCCGCCGTTTGCAACTGGTCTCGGCGGCCGCCTACAGCCTGGGCCACGGCGGCAACGATGCGCAAAAAACCATCGGCATCATCTGGATGCTGCTGATCGCCGCAGGCTACTCCAGTTCGGCCGACGCCATGCCGCCGATGTGGGTCATCATCTCGTGTTATACGGCCATCAGCTTTGGCACCCTGTTCGGTGGCTGGCGCATTGTCAAGACCATGGGCCAGAAGATCACCAAGCTCAAACCGGTCGGCGGCTTCTGCGCCGAAACCGGTGGCGCGATCACCCTGTTCGTCTCCACGGCGCTGGGCATTCCCGTGTCGACCACGCACACCATCACGGGCGCCATCGTCGGCGTCGGCTCGTCGCAGAAGATGTCGGCCGTGCGCTGGGGCGTGGCAGGCAATATCGTCTGGGCCTGGATCTTCACGATTCCTGCCTCCGCGTTTGTTGCAGCAGTCGCTTGGTGGATTGGCCACCACATCATGTAATGGATAGTCAACGCCAGTAAAAAGGGAGCCTTGCGGCTCCCTTTTTTTATGTGCAGGCCAGTTCCACCGTCAGCCCCTCGCTGGCGAGGAACACTTGCAAACCGGCCAGGCGGCTGCTGTAGCGGCCCATCACGTCGGCAAACACGGCTTCGAGCTGCTCGTCGCTGCGGGTCGGTTCGTGGTGGGTGCAGTACAGGCGCCGCGCGCCGCAGCGCAGGGCCAGGTCGAAGGCGGCGTCGAAGGTGCCGTGGCCCCAGCCCTGTTTGCCCGGGTATTCCTCGCGCGTGTACGAGCAATCCATGATCAGCGCGTCGACGCCGGCGATGAGCGCATCGATGCGGGCCTGGCGCTGCGCATTGCGCTCTGAGCACGCCGCATGCTCGGCGTGGCCGGGCGGATGCAGGTTGTAGAACGGTTCATGGTCGCCGCTGAAAAACAGCGAGGCGCCGCCGCAGTCGATGCGGTAGCCGAGGTTGACGACGGGATGGTTCATTTCCGCGCCACGCACGCGCGCGCCGCCCACCTCGACGGCTTCGCCCGGTGCCAGGGTGCGGTACTCGATGCAGGCCGCCATGGCCGCTTCGCTGACGGGGAAATAACTGCCTTGCAGCTGGACCGCCATCACGTGTTCGATGCCGCGCCCGCTGATGCCGTCAAAGGCGCCATGCAGGCGCATGCGGTTGCCGGCCACGAACAGGGGCGAGAACATGGGCAAGCCGTGGATGTGGTCCCAGTGGCTGTGCGTGATAAAGACGTGCGCGTCGACGGGCTGGCCCGGCGGCAGTTGCTGCGCCAGCGAAAAGATGCCGCTGCCCGCATCGAGAATGATCAGGCTATCGTTGTCGGTGCGCACTTCGATGCACGTGGTGTTGCCGCCGTAGCGCGCCGTGCGCGGGCCGGGGGAGGGGATGGAGCCGCGCACACCCCTGAACGTGAATTTCATTCAGTACCTTGTTACAGTGTAATTATTGTTGATTCTATTCTAATTAATGAGATTGGCGGCAACATTTATGCGTGTTGTGATACGGAAAGTAATTTCATTTTGTTGTGACTAAGTAATGTACAGTGCGCGGGACGGCCGTTACACTGGCGCTTGCCGACTTCCCCTTTTTTGCTTGCCCATTACCTGATTGCCACCAATATGCCTCAGTTGCACCCTGAGAAAATCGCCCACAGACTGGAGCAATTGACCGAACTCAGTGTCGCGCTCGGCCACGGCCTGGGCGGCGAGGGACACGACATTGGCGCGCTGTTGCAGCGCATCGTGCTGCTGGCAAAAAGCATGAGCGGCGCCGATGGCGCCACCCTGTACCGGCCCGCGCTCGAAGGCCGCCAGCTGGCGTTCGACATCAGCGTCAACGACAGCCTGGGCATCGCGCAGGGGGCGGACATGGGCTTGTCTGGCGTGCCCCTGTTCGATGGCGCGGACCAGCCGAACCTGGCATCGGTGGCCGCGTATGCGGCGAACATGCGCCGCAGCGTGAATATCGCCGACGTCTACCGCGACGAGGCCTTCAATTTTTCCGGCATGCGCGAGTTCGACCGCCACCACGGCTACCACACGCAATCGATCCTGACGGTGCCCATGAGCGACCATGAGGGCGACCTGATCGGCGTGCTGCAGCTGGTCAATGCCAAGGATGGCGAGACGGGGCAGGTGCGCGCCTTTTCGTCCACCGACCAGCGCTTCATCGAGGCCTTGGCCGCGCAGGCGGGCGTGGCGCTGACGAATCAATTGCTGATCTCGCAGCTGGAAGAGCTGCTCGAATCGCTCGTTACCTTGATCAATATCGGCATCGATGAAAAGTCGCCGTACACGGGCCGCCACTGCCAGTTCGTGCCCGAGCTGACGATGCTGCTGGCCGACGCCGCGCACGCCACGCAAACGGGGCCGCTGGCCGATTTCCGGCTCAGCGACAACGAGCGCAAGCAGCTGTGGCTGGCCGGCCTGCTGCACGATTGCGGCAAGATCACCACGCCCGTGCACGTGGTCGATAAGGCCACCAAGCTGGAAACCATTTTCGACCGCATCGCCCTGATCGATACGCGCTACGAAGTGCTGCTGCGCGACGCCGAGATCGAGGCCCTGCGCCAGCAGGCGGCGCAGCCGCAGCAAAAAGATGCCATCGCCCGCGCACTGGAGCAGGAGCAGGCGGCGCTGCGCGAGGAACGCGACTTTATCCGCACGGTCAATATCGGCGGCGAAAGCATGGCGCAGGCCGACCAGGAGCGCGTGCGGCAGATCGCCAGGCGCCGCTGGCGCGCAGCCGACGGCGAACTGCGCGATTTTCTCGACGCCGACGAGACGGAAAACCTGACCATTCGCGCCGGCACGCTGACGGCGGCCGAGCGGGCCATCGTCAACAACCATATCAGCGTGTCGATCCGCATGCTCGAAGCGCTGCCGTGGCCCAAGCACCTGCAAAAGGTGCCCGAATATGCGGGCGGCCACCACGAGCGCATGGATGGCAAGGGCTATCCACGGGGGCTGACGAAAGAGCAGATGTCGGTGCCTGCGAGGCTGATGGCCATCGCCGACATTTTCGAGGCGCTGACGGCGCGCGACCGGCCCTACAAGAAGGGCAAGTCGCTGTCCGAATCGCTGCGCATCCTCGGTAATTTCAGCCTGAACGGGCATATCGACCCTGAGCTGTTCGACGTTTTCATCCGCAGCAAGGTCTATCTGACCTTCGCTGAAAAGCACATGCATCCGAGCCAGATCGATGCCGTCGACGAGGCGGCCATTCCGGGCTATACCCCTTGAAGCTGTCGCAGGCCTGGCGCAAGCATGGGGCGCGGTCGCTGCTGGGCATACTGCTGACTCTGGCGGCGGCCGTGTTGTGCCTCGCCGGCAACGACACAGTCGCGCGGCTGGACGCCATGCTGGGCGACTGGCGCATGCGCGCGGAAACGCCGCAGATGGACCGCCGCATCGTCATCGTCGACATCGATGAGCAAAGCCTGGCCAAGGTGGGCCGTTTTCCTTGGAGCCGCGACATCCAGGCGCGCCTGGTGCGCCAGCTCGCCGGCCATTATGGCGTGGCCGCGCTGGGCTTCGATATTGCGTTTCCCGAAGCGGACACCAGTTCCGGCTACGCCGTGCTGCAAGGACTGGCGCAGGGCGAACTGGCGGGCGTGGCCGGCTTGCCGGCGCAGCTGGAAAAACTGCGTCCGGCCATGGATTACGACAGCCTGTTCGCCGAGGCCATGCGCGGCCAGCCCGTGGTGCTCGGCTACAGCGTCTCGGAGCAGCAAAGAAAGGGCGTGCTGCCCAAGCCCGCCTTCACGGTCGCCGACCTGAATGGCCGCACGGTGACGGCCTATGTGGCGCGCGGCTACGAAGCCAATATCGCGCCCCTGCAGGCGGTCGCGCAAGGCGCCGGCATCTTCACGGCGCTGACCGATGCCGATGGCGTCGTGCGTTCCTCGACCCTGTTGCAGCGCATCGGCGATGGCTATTATCCTTCGCTGTCGCTGGCTACCGTCGCCGTCTACCTGCAGGCGCGCGCCATCGCCCCCCGTTTCACGGGCACGGCCGATACCCTGTCGGCGCGCGAACTGGCCAGCGGCGGCCTTGAACACATCATGCTGTTCACGCCGCGCGGCGCGCTGGCGATCCCCGTGGGCGAAGCCTTGACGACGACGGTGCAGTATCGCGGCGCGGGCGGCCCCGATGGCGGCGCCTTCCGTTATGTGTCGGCGTCCGACGTGCTGGCCGGCACGGTGCCCCCCGCGCTGCTCAAGGGTGCCATCGTGCTGGTGGGCACGACGGCGCCCGGCTTGAACGATATCCGCGCCACGCCCGTGAATGCCGAGTATCCGGGGGTGGAGGTACACGCCAACCTGATCAAGTCCATGCTCGACGGGCGTTTCAAGGCGCGGCCCGATTATGCGCTGGCATTGGAACTGGTGCAGATACTGCTGTTTGGCCTGCTGCTGGCCGGCGCCCTGGCCGTGCTGCCGCCGGCCGGCGTGATGCTGGCGACGCTGGGCGCGCTGGCGGCCGCCATCGGCATCAATCTGTACCTGTACGCCGCGCACGACCTGGTGCTGGGCGGCGCCGTGCTGCTGTTGCTGATCGTTGCGCTGTTCATCGCCAACCTGGCGTGGGGTTACTTTTTCGAGGTGCGCAAGGGACGCGCGCTGGTGGCCCGTTTCGGCGAATACGTGGCGCCCGAGCTGGTGGCCGAGATGGCCGACGATCCGCGCCGCTACACGATGGAGGGCGAGAACCGCGAACTGACGGTGCTGTTTGCCGACGTGCGCGGTTTCACGGCCATTTCCGAGCAGCTGGCGCCGGCCGCCCTGCGCGAATACATCAACGAATACCTGACGGCCATGTCGGAAGATATCCGCGACAGCCATGGCGGCACCCTGGACAAATACATCGGCGATGCCGTGATGGCATTCTGGGGCGCGCCCGTCTCCTTTGGCGATCACGCCAGCCGGGCCGTGGCCAGCGCCCTGCTGATGCAGGGCAGCGCGGCGCGGCTGAACCAGCAGTTTTACGCGCGCGGCTGGCCGGCGCTGCGCATCGGCATCGGCATCAATACGGGGCCCATGCATGTGGGCGACATGGGTTCGCGCATCCGCCGCGCCTATACCGTGATGGGCGACAGCGTCAACCTGGCCGCGCGCCTGGAAGGGGCCAGCAAGCTGTATGGCGTGGGCATCGTCGTGGGCGAGGTTACGCGCGCCGCCGCCCCGGACTTTCTATACCGCGAGCTCGACCGCGTCAGAGTGGTCGGCAAGCAGGAAGCGGTGGCCATTTTCGAGCCGCGCTGCCCGCTGGCCGGCGCCCCTGCCGCCGAACTGGCGCAGCTCGAGCGCTGGCACGCGGTGCTGGCCAGTCTGCGCGCGCGCGGCTGGGCGGCGGCCGGCGCGCAGCTGGCCCGCTTGCAGGCGGACTTTCCCGGCGATGGCTTGTACCGGCTGTATGCGGCGCGCCTGGAGCAATACCAGAACGCGCCGCCGCCCGCCGGCTGGGATGGCGTGACGGAATTGCACAGCAAATAGCCGGCCAATGCGGCATTTTTCATCATTCTCGGCGCACTGTTTGTTGCGTTGCGATAAAAATCAGGGAGAAATGTTAGAAATTTCTGACTGGAAACTAAAAGCCGTCTAAAATTTGTCTTCAATCCATTGTCGGACATGCAGGCGCCTGCGGGCCGCGCGCTTGTCCGGTTACACAAGAAATCCTTCACATGACATATCGTTTGGTGCACCTGCTTGCGGGTTCCGCGCTGCTGTTCGCCGTCGGCGCCGCCGGCGCTGCTGTTTCCATGGATGACGCTACCCCTGCCGCGCAGGAAGACGGCGTGCCGCGCTTCGAAATCCGCCGCTTCGACGTCCAGGGCAATACCCTGCTCACGTCCGCGCAGGTGCAAGCCTTGCTGGCGCCCTTTACGGGCGTGCAGCGCGATTTTTCCGACATCGCCCGCGCCGTCGAGGCGCTGGAAGCGGCCTACCGTGAGCGCGGTTACAGCGCCGTGCAGGTGCAATTGCCCGAGCAGGAACTGGAACGGGACGTGGTGCGCCTGAGCGTGCTGCAAACGCCGCTGGGCAAGGTCGCCATCAGCGGCAACATCTACGCCGATGAGGCCAACGTGCGGCGCGCCTTGCCGTCTCTGCGTGAAGGCGAGACGCCGAACCTGCCGGCCCTGTCGCAAAGCCTGAAGCTGGCCAATGAAAACCCGGCGCGCAAGATCGAAGTGCGGCTGCAGGCCGACGAGCCGGCGGGCGCCATCGACGCCATCGTCACGGTGGCCGATGAAAAGCCGTGGAAAGCCATGCTCAACGTGGACAATACGGGCAATGCGCAAACGGGCAAGACACACGTGGGCGTCGTGCTCCAGCATGCCAACCTGTTCGGGCTCGACCATGTGGCCAGCCTGCAGTACACGAGCAGCCTGGAAAAGCCCGACAAGGTGGGCGTGTATGGCGCCGGCTACCATTTGCCGCTGTATGCGCTGGGCGACTCGATGGACTTTTTCGCCAGCTATTCGAACGTCGATTCGGGCAGCGTCTCGGCCGGCATCTTCGACCTGGCCGTCAGCGGCCAGGGCAGCATGGCCGGCATCCGCTACAACCAGAACTTTGCCCGCAGCGGCGACTTCGAACCGAAGCTCGTGTACGGCATCGATTACAAGGCTTACCGCAACAGCGTGCAGCTGTTCGGCATGGAACTGGGCGCCGACGTCACCGTGCATCCGCTCAGCATCAGCTACATCGGCAACTGGACCTTGCCCACGGGCGAGACGAGCGTGGCGGTCACCTTCGCGCACAATATCCCTGGCGGCAAGCATGGTGCGCAAGCCGATTTCGACCGGGTGCGCGCGCATGCGAAGGCCGCCTACAACACCTTGCGCCTGAGTGCCAGCACGGGGCGCGTGCTGGCCGGCGACTGGCAGTGGCGCGCGCTCGTCAATGCGCAAGTCACGCCGGACGCGCTGGTGCCGGGCGAGCAGTTCGGCGCCGGCGGCGCCGCGTCCGTGCGCGGCTTTGCCGAGCGCGAGGTATCGAATGATTCGGGCGTCAACCTGAACCTGGAGTGGTACACGCCGAACTGGTGCGGCCAGGCGCTCGGCTACCAATGCCGCGCGCTGGCGTTCTATGACACGGCCTGGCTGCGCCGCAACCATGGCTTGCCCGGCGAAAGCGCGTCGCAAGGCATCAGCAGCGGCGGCCTCGGCCTGCGTTTGCTGCTGAGCCGCTACGCCAATCTGCAACTCGATTACGCCCATGTCGTCAATGGCGGCGACACGGGACAGCGGGGCGCCAACCGCCTGCATTTCCGCCTCGCCTTGGCCTACTAGTATCAGGATGAACACCATGCACAACCACGTCCCGCCCGCCTCCGCTTTCATCCTGACGCCGCCCTTTGCGCCGCCTTTGCGCCGCACGGCGCTGGCGCTGCTGCTGGCCGGCTGCTTCGGCGCCGCGCAGGCCAACCCCGCCTTGCCGCAGGTGGTCAACGGACAGGCCACGTTCAACCAGCAGGGCAATATCTTCTCGATCACGAACACGCCCAACACCATCATCAACTGGCAGAGCTTTTCCATCCATGCGGGCGAAATCACGCGCTTCATCCAGCAAAACGGCAATAGCGCCGTACTCAACCGCATCACGGGACAAGACCCCAGCAAGATCCTGGGCAGCCTGGAATCGAACGGCAAGGTCTTCCTGATCAACCCGAACGGCATCGTCTTCGGCCAGGGCGCGAAAGTGGACGTGAACGGGCTGGTCGCGTCCAGCCTGGGCATGACGAACGAGGATTTCCTGGCCGGCAAGCGTCAGTTCACGGCCGGCGGCGTGGCCGGCGGCGTCGGCAATGCGGGCACCATCAATGCGGGCAAGGGCGGGCAAGTGCTCTTGATCGCGCCGAACGTGGAAAACACGGGCATCATCACGGCGCCAAATGGCGAAGTGATCCTGGCGGCCGGGCACAGCGTGCAGCTGGCCGACCCCGGCAATCCGCAGCTGCGCGTGCTGGTCTCGGCACCAGGCGACCAGGCGCTGAACCTGGGGCAGATCATCGCCCAGGGCGGCGGCATCGGCATGGCCGGCGCGCTGGTCAGCCAGCGCGGCGTGCTCAACGCCAACAGCGCCGTCGTCGGCGAGAACGGCAGGATCGTGCTCAAGGCCAGCGGCAAGGCGCTGCTCGAGGCGGGCAGCGTCACCAGCGCCACGGGCGCGGCGGGTAAAGGTGGCGACATCCAGGTGCTGGGCGAGCAGGTGGGTTTGCTGGGCAATGCGAAGGTCGATGCCAGCGGCACTGCGGGCGGCGGCACGGTCTTGCTGGGCGGCGACTACCAGGGCAAGAACGCGGCCGTGCAAAATGCGCGGCAAGTACTCGTCGGCAAGGACGCCAGTGTCCATGCCGATGCGATTGACAGCGGCAACGGCGGCAAGGTCATCGCCTGGGGCAATGAATCGGCCCAGGTGCACGGCAGCATTTCCGCACGCGGCGGCGCACAAGGCGGCGACGGCGGCTTCGTCGAAACGTCCGGCCATTACCTGGCCGTCGACGGCATCCGCGTCAATACAGACGCGGCGCGCGGCAAGCGCGGCAACTGGCTGCTCGATCCGTACGACATCACCGTGGTCGCCGGCGCGGGCGGCCAGCTGACTGACGTCGACCAGTTCGCCGACTCTCCGTCCACCGGCAACACCAGCATTGGCGCCGACCTCATTTCCGACGCCAGCAGCAATGTCACCTTGCAGGCCCTGCACCGCATCAATTTCAACAGCGCCATCCACATCACGCAGCAAGGCGTGGGCTTGACGGCGCAGGCGGGCGAAATCATCAATGTCAATGCGCCCATCACCACCAGTGGCGGGCATATCACGCTGTCGGCCAACGATGCGGCCGCAGGCATGGCTTATGGCGTCGGCTCGAACGTCAACCTGAATGCGGCGCTTGACAGCGGCAATGGCAACGTACGGCTGTCTGGCGCCGGCGTCACTTTCGGCGTCGGCTCGGTCAATGTCGGCAATGGCAACCTGGTCTTGCGCGCGAATGTTGCCGGTGGTGCTATCGATTTGACGGGCAGCGGCGATCAGCTGCTGGGCAGTGGTGTCACCGGCCAGACGGTGCTGTTGGAGGCGGACAACATCAGCATCAACGGCGCCATCAATGTTGGCGGCGCCACGGGCAATGCCGGGGTGACCATGCAGGCGTTCACGGCGGGACGGGAGATCGTGCTGGGCGACAAGCCCGGTAACGGCCTGCGCCTGACAAATGCCGAACTGAACCGCATCGCCGCCGGCAGCGTGCATATCGGCAGCGCCACTGGCGGTGACCTGACGGTGGAGCAGGCGGTCGATCTGGCGACGGTCGCGCCGGGCGGCGGCGTAAAAAACCTGGTGCTCGAAAGCGGCGGCAATGTGCTCGTATCGAACACGCTGGCGTTGCGCCAGGATGGCAGCGGCATTGCCGCCACGGCCGGTGGCCTGCTGTCGGTCGCCAGCGGCGGCGGCCTGTCCGCCGGCGCGGTCAATCTGGTTGCCGACAATATGAGCCTGGGCGGCGGCGCGCAATCGGTAGCGGCCACGGCGGGCGGCACCGTCAGCCTGAGCCGCCGGTCCAGCGTGGGCACCATCACCCTGGGTACGGGGGCGGCGGACAATGCCAGCAGTCTGGGCCTGAGCGAGGCGGAATTGAAAACCATCAGCGCCGGCACGGTGCAGGTGGGCAGCGACAGTTTTGCCGGAGTCGTGAATCTCATCGGCGGGCTGGACCTGGCGTCGCAAGGCGAATTGAACCAGCTTGTGCTGCGCACGGGCGGCAATATCAATCTGAACGCCCCCCTCAGCGTGGCCAGGGGCTTGACCCTTGCTTCCGGCGGCAACATCAGTGCGAGCGGCGCCGTCAGCGTAGGGGGCGACTTCCTGCTCGATGGCGGACGCTGGGTGCAGAACAGCGCCAGCCTGCCCATGTTTTCCGCGCGCGGCTTCGGCATTGCGCAGGGCAGCTTCCTGCGCGCGTCCGGCGGTGACGGCGGCGCGTCCTCGCCCTACCTGATCGCCGATATCTACGGCTTGCAAGGCATCGCCAGCCTGGGGCTGGGCAACAACTATCGCCTGGCCGGCAATATCGACGCCAGCGGCACCGCGAACTGGAACGACGGCCAGGGCTTTGTGCCGATCGCCGGCGGCGGCAGCGGTTTTTCCGGCGTGTTCGATGGCGGCGGATTTACTCTCAGCAATTTGAAAATCGACCGCAGCCTGGCGTCCGGTTCGGCGGCAGGCCTGTTTGGCACCGTGCAGGGCGGCACCTTGCGCAACCTGACTCTGAGCGGCGGCAGCGTCACCGGCACGGCCAACGTGGGCGCGCTGGCGGGCAATGTCGTCAGCGGCACCGTCGATGGCGTGAACAGCAGCATGGCCGTCAGCGGCCAGCGCAATGTCGGCGGTCTGGTGGGCAGCAACGGCGGCGCCATCACCATGTCCAGCAGCAGCGGCGCCGTCACCGGCGTCAATGCCGACAACGGTGGCGCCATCGGCGGCCTGGCGGGATTGAATGCGTCCGTCGCTACCATCGCGACTTCGTACGCCACCGGCGTGGTGACGGGCGCGCGCGAGATGATTGGCGGCCTGGTCGGCAACAACCAGGGTGCGCTGAGCCAGTCGTATGCCACCGGCAATGTCACTGGCGCGCGCAGCATCGGCGGCCTGGTGGGCCTGAACGGCGGCACTATCGACGATGCGTACGCCAGCGGCGCCGTGGGCCGGGCCGGCAGTGCCGACCCCATCCTGGTCAGGGAAAACATGGGCGGGCTCGTTGGTGAAAGCACGGGCAGCGTCAGCCATGTCTTCAGCAGCGGCGCCGTGACGGGCGATGGCTATGCGGCCGTGGGTGCGGTGGCCGGCCGCGTCTCCGCCGGTTCCCCGTTCAGCTATGGTTTTTTCAATTATGAAACGTCGCTGGTGCAGATCGATGGCGGCGGCTCCAGCGGCCGCAGCACGGCGCAAATGCAGCAGCAGGGCAGCTTCAACGACTACAATTTCAGCAGCGTGTGGCGCATCTACGAAGGCTATACGACGCCGATGCTGAAGGCTTTCCTGAAGCCGCTGCAAGTGAATCTCTCGGGCAATGCCACGGGCAAGGTCTACGATGGCCAGCTGGCCGCCTTCCTTGGTTCGATCGGCTATGTGGGATTGCTCGACGGCGACACGGGCGTGAATGGCAACCTTGGCTACGGCAACGCGCGCAACGTGGGCAGCTACGCAGCGACGGGCCTGTGGTCGACCAAATACGACATCACCTTGGGCGGCACGACGACCTTTGCCATCACGCCGCGCGCGCTGACGGTGAGCATCGGCGGCAATGGCAAGGTCTATGACGGCACCCTGGGCTACGACGGCGCCAGTTACGTGCTGGGCAATCTGGTGACGGGCGACAATATCAGCGTCAGCGGTAGCGCCGCTTTCCTCGACAAGAATGTGGGCGGCAGCAAGGCCGTGCACGCCAGCGGCCTGACCCTGAGCGGCAATGAGCTGGGCAACTACAGCCTGGCCGCGACGACGGCGGACGGCACGGCGGCCATCACGGCGCGCGTCCTGAACTATGGCGTCTCGGGCGCGCAAAACCGCGTCTACGACGGCGGCTTGCAGGCAGCCCTGAATGGCTATTTCGAAGGCCTCGTGACGGGCGACCAGGTCGGCATGGCCGGCTTGCAGGGCAGTTTCCGCGACAAGAATGCGGGTACTGGCAAAGTGGTCGATTACCAGGTGGCGACGGGCCACCTGACGGGTGCCGATGCGGGCAACTATGTGCTCAATGGAAATGCTGGCAGCACGACGGCCGACATCACGGCACGCACCCTGAACGTGAGTTTTAACGGCATCAACAAGACGTATGACGGCACGACTGGTGCGCAAGTGAGCTTCGGCGACGACCGTGTGCAGGGCGATACTCTGGCGGTGGCGGGCAATGCGGTGTTTGGCAACAAGAATGCAGGTACCGGCAAAACCGTCACGGTGACGAACGTGGGCGTGAGCGGTACTGACGCGGGCAACTATGTGTTGAACACCAATGCGGGCAGCACAACGGCCGACATCGCGGCGCGCACCCTGAACGTGAGCTTTAATGGCGTCAACAAGACCTACGACGGCACGACAGCGGCACAGGTCGGCTTTGGCGACGACCGCGTGCAGGGCGATGCCCTGACGCTGGCGGGCAATGCGGCCTTTGGCAACAAGAACGCGGGTACCGGCAAAGCCGTCACGGTGACGAACGTGGGCGTGAGCGGCACTGACGCGGGCAACTATGTGTTGAACGCCAATGCGGGCAGCACCACGGCCGACATCACGGCGCGCACCTTGAACGTAAGTTTTAACGGTATCAATAAGACCTACGACGGCACGACCGGTGCGCAAGTGAACTTCGGCGACGACCGCGTGCAGGGCGATGTCCTGACGCTGGCGGGCAATGCGGCCTTCGGCAACAAGAACGCGGGTACCGGCAAGGCTGTCAATGTAAGCAATGTGGGCGTGAGCGGTGGCGATGCGGGCAACTATGTGCTCAATGGAAATGCTGGCAGCACCACGGCCGACATCACGGCACGCACCCTGAACGTGAGCTTTAACGGCATTAACAAGACCTACGACGGCACGACCGGTGCGCAAGTGAACTTTGGCGACGACCGCGTGCAGGGCGATGTCCTGACGCTGGCGGGCAATGCGGCCTTTGGCAACAAGAACGCGGGTACCGGCAAAGCCGTCACGGTGACGAACGTGGGCGTGAGCGGCACTGACGCGGGCAACTATGTGTTGAACGCCAATGCGGGCAGCACCACGGCCGACATCGCGGCGCGCACCTTGAACGTAAGTTTTAACGGCATCAACAAGACCTATGACGGCACGACGGGTGCGCAAGTGAACTTTGGCGATGACCGCGTGCAGGGAGACGCCTTGAGCGTGAGCGGCAGCGCCGCGTTTGGCAACAAGAATGCGGGCACCGGCAAAACTGTCATGGTGGCGAACGTGGGCGTGAGCGGGACTGACGCGGGCAACTATGTGTTGAACACCAATGCTGGCAGCACCACGGCCGACATCACGGCGCGCACCTTGAACGTAAGTTTTAACGGTATCAACAAGACCTACGACGGCACGACGGGCGCGCAAGTGAACTTTGGCGATGACCGCGTGCAGGGCGATGTCCTGACGCTGGCGGGCAATGCCGCGTTTGGCAACAAGAATGCAGGTACCGGCAAAGCCGTCACGGTGACGAACGTGGGCGTGAGCGGCACTGACGCGGGCAACTATGTGTTGAACACCAATGCTGGCAGCACCACGGCCGATATCGGCGCGCGTGCGCTGAACCTGTCCGGCGTGGCGGGCAACAAGGTTTACGATGGCATGACGGGTGCGCAGCTGAGTCTGGGCGATGACCGTGTCGCCGGCGACAGTTTAATAGCCTCGGCCGTAGCCACCTTTGCGGACAAGAACGTGGGCACGGCCAAGGCTGTGCAGCTCAGCGGCGTGGCATTGACGGGCGCCGATGCGGGCAATTACTTTATCGTCTTGCCGACGGGCTTGCTGGCCAGCATCACGCCCGCCAGCCTGACTCTGGCAGGCTTGAACGCCGCCGGCAAGGTATATGACGGCACGACGTCCGCCACTGTCAGCGCGTCGGCGAACGGCGTGCTGGGCCAGGACCTGGTCAGCGTCGTAGGCGGCAGTGGCAGCTTTGCCGACAAGAACGCGGGCGCAGGCAAGTTGGTGGCGGCCAGCGGTTTCCGCCTGGCGGGCGCCGATGCGGGCAACTACACCCTGGAAACGACGGGCGGCACGGCGCAGGCATCGATTGCGCAAAAACAATTGTCCACCTGGGTCGGCAGCGGCAACGGCTTGTGGAGCGATGCGGCCAACTGGGATGGCGGCGTCGTACCGGAAGGCGCGAACGTGCTGGCTGTCGATTTTACAAACAGCAAGGGCATCGTCACCTACAGCGCGGCGGCTGGCAACACCATCCTGAAAAACCTGAACTCGGCGACGGGCTTGCTGTTGACGGGCGGTAGCCTGACCCTCGGCGAGAGCGCGCTGGACCGCTCCGTGCTGGGCGGCCTGGCCGGCCTGGAAATCAACGGCGGCAGCTTGTTGCTGAACGGCAGCCTGTCGGCGGACCGCTATGCGCAAGGTGGCGGCGTGCTGAGCGGCAATGGCAATCTGCTCGTCGCCAACAGTTTTAATCAGACTGCCGGCGCCATCCGGCTGGCAGGCCAGCTGGCCATTACGCAAGCGGCTGGCGACTTGCGCTTCGCCAGCGTGGCGGCGAACGACGTAAAGCTGAGCGCCTTGACCGGCGCCATCGGCCAGGATGGCGCGCTGCGCGCCGGTAGCCTGGTTGCGCAGGCACGCGATGGCATCGTGCTGGGCAATGCGGGCAACCAGGTAAGCAGTTTTACCGCCAGCAATAGCGCAGCGGGCGGCATTGCGCTGAACAATACCTCGGCGCCGGGCACCTTGACCTTGGGAACGCTCGTCACGGGCGCGGGCAATATCGCCATCGACAACACGGGCGGCGTCGCCGCTGGCAATATCAATGCGAATGGCGGCAACGTCAGCGTGACGGCGCACAGCCCCGTCACCGTCAACGGCAAGATCACGGGCAATGATATCGCGCTCAATGCCAGCACGGACGTGCTGCTCGGCGATGGCACGCAGTTGGCTGCCGCGCGCGATATCAGCCTGGTGGCTGGCGGAGACATCCATGTCGGCGGCAATGCGAATATCGTCAGCGGCGGCAATTTCAGCGCCAGCGCGGGCGCCAGTGTGCGCTTTGCGGACACGGCAAGTTTTTCCTTGCCGGCAACGGGCAGCATGAGCGTGCTGGCGAAAACAGGCAGCATCACGGGTGACGCGGGCGTGCGCGTCAACCGCCAGCGCAGCGGCGTGACCCTGCTGGCGCCGAATGGCGCGGTGAGCATGGCGGATGCCATCTTCCTGCCAGCGACGACCATCGACAAACCCGTGATCGACGCCGCCACGAACGCCGCCATCGACGACGCCTTGCGCATCATCAAGCAGGCCGACCGTGCCAATGATGTGCTCGTGTCCACGCCGCCAGCCAAGCCGGACGACAAGAAGAAAGACAGCAAGGATGTTGCCGATGCCACAGATAAACCTACAGGATACAAATTCGATGATGCCGCTAAAAAAATGTACTGCAATTAAGGCCTTGCTGTGGCTGGCCCTGATGTGCGTGGGCGCACACGCCTGGGCGGGGCAGGTGGCCGGTACCGTCATGCAATTGAGTGGTCCGCTGATGGCCAAGAAGATGGACGGCAAGGTGAAAATCCTGGCTATCAAGTCCGAGGTCGAGCAGGGTGACACCTTGCTGACGGAAAAGGAAACCTATGCCTTGATCAAGCTGATCGACAATAGCGAAATCATCCTGAAACCGAATACCAGTTTCGTGATCGAGCAATTCAGCTACACGGCCGAGCAGCCCGATGGCGACCATGCCATCTTCAGCTTGCTCAAGGGCGGCTTGCGCTCCGTCACGGGCCTGCTGGGCAAGCGCAACAAGGAGCGCTTCGAGATGAAGACGCCGGCCGCCACCATCGGCATCCGTGGCACCACCTTCATTGCCAGCTACGTGCCGCCGGCGGCACCTGGCGGGGCAGCGGCGCCCAAGGCTGGCCTGCCAGGATTGTATGTGCAGGTGCTCGATGGCATGATTCATGTGACCAATCCTGCGGGCACGCTCAACTTTGCCCCGGGCCAGTTCGGTTTTACGCCCAACTTCCAGCAGCCGCCCACGCTGCTGCCCGTCAATCCTGGCATAAAATTCACGCCACCAGTTGCCTTTGTGCTATCGTCCTCAAGCGGCGGCGGTTCTGCAGGCGGCAGCAAGCCTGCCGCCATCGATTGCGTGGTGCGCTAAGTTTTTCACGCAAGCCCGGGAAACCCATGAAAATAGGGCTTGACCTTCCCATCGTTGGATAGCAGATCCTGACCTTATTCGTTAATCTTTCGGACAGGATCTGCCATGAACCAGAGTGCACTCGCTCCCGCCACTTCCCCACCCGCCGCCGCGCATGCGCAGGCGCTGGCCATCGAAGGCATGAGCTGCGCCTCGTGCGTGGGCCGCGTGGAAAAAGCCCTGGCCGCCGTGCCCGGCGTGACCCAGGCCAGCGTCAACCTGGCCACGGAAGTGGCCAAAATCAGTTCCGACACGCCGATTCCCCTAGCCACCTTGCAGGCAGCCGTGGAAAAGGCCGGCTACACGGTAGCGCAGCGCGAAATCGACCTGAACATCGCCGGCATGACGTGCGCCTCTTGCGTGGGCCGGGTGGAAAAAGCCCTGCTGAAGGTGCCGGGCGTGCTGGGCGCCAGCGTCAACCTGGCGACGGAAAGCGCGCGCATCAAGGTGACGGGTGGCCTGGAAGCGGGCACCCTGATCGCCGCCATCGACAAGGCCGGCTATGCAGCCAGGGTTCCCGCCGCCAGCCAGGCCAGCGCGCCCGCTGCCGCACCCAACCGCGATGGCATGAAAGTGGCGTTCGCGGCCGTGCTGGCCTTCCCCTTGATGTTGCCGATGCTGCTCGAGTGGGCCGGCATCCATCTGATGCTGCCAGGCTGGCTGCAATTCGCGCTGGCCACGCCCGTGCAGTTTTACTTTGGCGCGCGCTTCTACAAGGCCGGCTGGAAGGCGGCCCGCGCCGGCAGCGGCAATATGGATCTGCTCGTCGCGCTGGGGACGAGCGCCGCGTATGGCTTGTCCGTCTACCAATGGCTGACGGCGGGCGAAATGCTGCCGCACCTGTACTTTGAAGCATCGGCCGTCGTCATCACTTTGGTGTTGTTGGGCAAATGGCTGGAAAGCCGCGCCAAGCGCCAGACGGCCTCGGCCATACGCGCGCTGCAAGTCTTGCGTCCGGAATCGGCCCGCGTGCGCCGCGACGGCGTGGAAATCGACTTGCCCGTGGAACAAGTAAAAGTGGGCGACCTGGTGGTCATCCGTCCCGGCGAGCGGGTGGCCGTCGATGGCGTGGTGGTGGAGGGCGCCAGCCAGATCAATGAGTCGCTGATCACGGGAGAAAGCTTGCCGGTCGATAAGCATCCGGGCGACAAGGTCACGGGCGGCGCCATCAATGCCGATGGTTTATTGCTGGTACGCACGCAAGCGGTGGGTGGCGAGACGACCTTGTCGCGCATCATCCGCCTGGTGGAAGACGCCCAGGCGGCCAAGGCGCCGATCCAGCATCTGGTCGACAAGGTCAGCGCGATCTTTGTTCCCGTGGTGCTGGTGCTGGCGCTGCTGACCATGCTGGGCTGGTGGTTTGCTACCGGCGAGCTGGAGAACGCCATTATCAACGCCGTGGCCGTGCTGGTCATCGCCTGCCCCTGCGCGCTGGGCCTGGCCACGCCGACGGCCATCATGGCCGGCACGGGCGTGGCTGCCCGCTACGGCATCCTGATCAAGGATGCGGAAGCGCTGGAAGTGGCGCATGCCGTCAATACCGTCGTGTTCGACAAGACGGGCACCTTGACCATCGGCAAACCTGCGCTGGCGGCCCTGCATGCACACGGCATCGACGATGCCCGCCTGTTGCAGCTGGCGGCCAGCATCCAGCGTGGCAGCGAGCACAGCCTGGCGACGGCCGTACTCGACGCGGCGGCCGCGCGCCACATCGAACCCTTGCCAGCCACGGGCCTGTCGGCCTTGCCGGGCCGCGGCCTGGCGGCCCACGTCGATGGCCTGGAATTGAAACTGGGCAGCACGCGGCTGATGCAGGAGTTGAAGGTGGACATGGCGCCGCTGGCGGAACAGGCCTTGTCGCTGGAGAACACGGGCAACACGATCTCGTGGCTGGCCTCGGGCACGGAACTGCTGGGCCTGTTCGCCTTTTCCGACCAGGTCAAGCCGAACGCGCAGGCGGCCATCGCCCATCTGCACAGCCTCGGCATCCAGACGGTGATGTTGACAGGAGATAACCAGGGTAGCGCGGACGCCGTCGGCAAGCTGCTGGGCATCGACACGGTGGCGGCGAAAATGCTGCCGGCCGATAAAACCGCTAAAATCGTCGCGCTGAAAGGCGAGGGCGCGAAAGTGGCCATGGTGGGCGACGGCATCAACGATGCGCCCGCGCTGGCGGCTGCCGACGTGGGTATCGCCATGTCGACGGGCACGGACGTGGCCATGCATGCGGCCGGCATCACCCTGATGCGCGGCGATCCGGCCCTGGTGGCGGATGCCATCGATATCTCGCGCCGCACGTACAGCAAGATACGGCAGAATCTGTTCTGGGCCTTCATTTATAACCTGATCGGCATTCCGCTGGCCGCCTTCGGCCTGCTCAACCCCATGGTGGCGGGCGCGGCGATGGCCTTCAGTTCGGTCAGCGTGATCAGCAATGCCCTGTTGCTGCGCCGCTGGAAAGCCCGCAGTGCGCATACCAAGGAGTCATAGGATGAATATCGGCCAGGCGGCAAGCGAAACGGGCGTATCGGCAAAAATGATACGCTACTATGAAAGCATTACTTTGTTAAAACCCAGCGCGCGCAGCGATGCCGGCTACCGCATCTACACGCCGAACGACTTGCACGCCCTGCGTTTTATCAAGCGCGGGCGGGGCCTGGGTTTTTCGCTCGAGCAGATCCGCGAACTGCTGTCGCTGTGGCAAAACGATCAGCGCGCCAGCGCGGACGTAAAAGGCATCGCCCTGGCCCACGTGGCGGACTTGAATCAGCGGATCGCCGAACTGACGGAAATGCGCGATACCCTGGCCCACCTGGCGCAATCGTGTCACGGCGACGACAAGCCCGATTGCCCCATCCTGCAAAGCCTGGGACTGGCCGGCGACAAGGAAGCGAAAGCATGTTGCCCTTGATGTAAGTCAACGGAGGTGCATATGGCGTATGAACTGTACTATTGGCCCACGATACAGGGGCGTGGTGAATTCATCCGGCTGGCCCTGGAAGAGGCGGGCGCCGAGTACCACGACATCGCCCGTTTGCCTGAGCGCAAGGGGCAAGGCGCTCCCGCCATGCTGGCCTGCCTCGACGGCGGCAGCACGCCACAGGCCGCCTACGCGCCGCCCGTGCTGCGCGATGGCGAGCTGCTGATCGGCCAGACGACGAATATCCTGTTCTACCTGGGCCGGCGCCTGGGCCTGGCGCCGCGCGCGGAAAGCGGCCGTTTGTGGCTGAACCAGTTGCAGCTGACGATGGCCGACTGGCTGACGGAAGTGCACGACACGCACCATCCGCTGTCGATGAATCAATATTACGAAGAGCAAAAGCAGGCGGCCATGCTGCGCAGCGCCGATTTCCGCCAAACACGTTTACCCAAGTTTCTCGATTATTTCACGCAAGTGTTGCTGAACAGCCGCGGCCAGTATCTGGTGGGCGCCAGGCTCACGTATGGCGACCTGTCGCTGTTCCAGATGCTGGCCGGTTTGCATTATGCATTTCCGCAAGCCATGGCGCGTCTGGTGCCTGAATATCCTGCCTTGTCCGACCTGCACGATGCTGTGGCGGCGCGGCCAAACATCGCCCGCTACCTGAAATCGAAGCGCAGAATCGCCTTCAATGAGGACGGCATCTTCCGCCATTATCCCGAGCTGGACGGATAAAAAAACAGCCGGCGCAATGGCCGGCTGTCGTGACGCTGCTGTGGCTGTTATTGCGCGCTGGTGACGGGAAAGCCCGCCTCCACGATGGCCGCGCTGATGGCGCCCAGCTCGGCGGGCGATTCCACCGTGACGCGTTTGCTGGCCAGGTCGATCTGCACCTGGGCTTGCGGATCGATGGCTTGCACCGCTTTCGTGACCGAGCCGACGCAATGGCCGCAGCTCATGTTTTCAACTTGTAACTGATACATGGCAAGCACTCCTTCAATGGTTAAGTGTGTCCACTGTAAGCCTTCCCCCGATGGTAAGGTCAAGGGGAAAGCTGCCCTACGGGTCAATTCAGCAGGAAATCGACGGCTTGCATGGGCGGCGGCACCTTGTCGTCCTGCACGGATTCGCGCAAGCTGATGTCGATGGCGCGGCACATGGCCGACAGAGGCAGATCGTTGGCATCCTCGCCGAACGGTTCCTCTATCTCGTCGCCCAGCGCGTCGAGGCCAAAGAAGGTGTAGGCGACGATGGCGACGACGAACGGCGTCATGAATCCGAGCGAATCGACGAGGCCGAAAGGCAGCAGGAAACAGTACAGATACGCTGTGCGGTGCAGCAGCAGCGAATACGAAAACGGAATCGGCGTGCTGCGGATGCGTTCGCACGACGCGCCCGCCGCCACCATGGCCGAGACCGTGTTATCGATCTGCGTGGCGAGGATGCTGTCGATGCGGCCCTGCCGGACGCAGTCGGCCAGGTCGTGGCCCATCTGCAGCATCAGGTAGTCGGACGGGTTCGCCGCCTTGCAGGCCGCGTCCCATTCGGCCGGGCGCAGCAGCGGCTGCAAGTCGGCCGGCCCGCGCGTGTCGCGCAGCTGGTGGCGCAGCGCATGGCAAAAGGCGATGGTGCGGTAAATCATTCGCACGCGCACGTCTTCCAGGCCCAGTCTGGCGTGGGCCGGCGTGTCGCTGCGTATCATGGTCTGGCACTGGCGCGAGAAATTACGGCTGCGCAAGACCAGTTCGCCCCACAGCTTGCGCGCTTCCCAGTAGCGGTCGTAGGCGGCCGTGTTGCGAAAGCCCAGGAAGATGGCCAGCGGCAAGCCGATCAGGGTAAACGGGATGGTGGTGAGGATCACCTTGTGGTCGAACAGGGTGCCGTGGCACCAGGTGACGAGCGTGGCGATCAGGGTGTTGACGATGAGCGTGATGCGGATGCGCGGCAGGACGGAACCGCGCACCACGAGGAACAGCCGTAGCGCCGATGGACGCTCGCGCACGATCATGTTGTGCTCCCCGTTTGGGAGCGGGCTGGCGGGGAACGGCGCGCCCGGTGATGGTTAAAAGGGGTAAGACGGAACGGCAATGGCCGGGAACAAAAAGCCCGCGATATGTGCGGGCTGAGCTGGGTGTGCATGGGAAGCAGAGTAGGGGAGACGGCTTGAGTATAGGCCGCCGCTTCTCTTCAGGCCAATTCACAGTAATAATGGGTATTATTCATTTCATGAATGAATATTTCATTTGTAATTTAAGTTCACATAACTACTGAAATTACTGTTTCTTTTTCCGTCGGGGCCAGTCGCAATCGAGCAAGTCGCATGGGTTGCAGGAACAATGGTGGCAGTCCGGCGACGGGATGTCGCAATCGCAAAAGCCTGCCTGGGCCAGATGTCTGCCGCTGCGTCGTGCCTGCGGATGCAGCGCGAGGTGCTGGCGATGCCGTTCGCCGCAGGCGCGCAAGCGGCCTTGCAACAGGGGCAGGCCCGTGCGCAAGCCATGACGTTCAATCATCCGGTAGCCATAGGCGGAGCAGCTGTCGCGCCCCGTCAGCACGCGGTAGGCGCAGGAAAAACCCTTCCATGGGGACAGGTAGCGCTGGTAGGCGCGAATGGCCCACAGGGCCAGGCGTTTGCCGCAAGTGTCGAATGAGAAAATGCCAACTCCTTTACCGGGGGCGTCAAGACGGTGGTGCGAGCATACGACAAGTGTCCAAAAAATAATAGCGCCAGCGGCCTAGGCAGCCATGATTTTCCAGCCATACCAGCCGAACGCCGCCGCCCACGCCAGCAAGATAGCCAGCCCTGGCAGCAATAGCCACTTCGCCACGGACTCTTCCCACGCCACATACGGCTTGCCGCCGCGCGCGATGGCCAGCAGCGCCTGGCCCCCGTTCAAGCCGGCAAACGGCAGCAGGTTGAACGCGCACAGTTTCAATGAGAACAGGGCGAACACGAGCGCAAAGCCGTGCGTGCGGGCAAAGTTTTCTCCATCCCCCAGCAATGCCTGCGCCGTCGACAACGGCGCCAGTGCGCCGTGGATGATTTGTCCGAAGGCAGCGACAAAGCGCTCCCAGCCCGAGGCTCCCAAGATGCACAGCGACAAGGCCAGCAGCACCCCCACGCCGCTCAATGGCAGCAGCACCTGCTTCCACAGCGGCTGGAAGTTATAGGCGTCCAGGCAACGATCGTCGTCATACAAGATTTCCTCGCGCGTATCTTTCAGCACTACATTGCCGGCCAGCGGCAGCAGCTTGATGTGCACTTTCCCCCAGGTCAGCAAAGTCGGGCCCACGCCATAGCTGACGCTGCGCACGGTGATGCCGAATGCGCGGGCGCACGCGGCCATGATGGAAATGTGGATGAGCATGAAAAGGACGAAGCAGAGCAGCAACTGGAGGGCGGGGTGCATCGGATAGGGTGTCCTGAATGAAAGGAGCGGTATTAGAACATACCGTCAAGAAAAGTTGCGCACATGAAAAAAGCCCCGGTCGCATCGCTGCAGCCGGGGCTTCGAATGACTGGGCAGCTTGCGCCGCCCGCTAACACTTACAGCACTTCGCTGGCGTGGTCCGCCAGGCGCGAACGCTCGCCGCGGGCCAGGGTGACGTGGCCGCTGTGGGTCCAGCCCTTGAAGCGGTCGACCACATAGGTCAGGCCGCTCGAGCCTTCCGTCAGGTACGGCGTGTCGATCTGTGCGATGTTGCCCAGGCACAGGATCTTCGTGCCGGGACCGGCGCGCGTGACCAGGGTCTTGACTTGCTTCGGCGTCAAGTTCTGCGCTTCATCGATGATGAGGAACTTGTTGACGAACGTGCGGCCGCGCATGAAGTTGAGCGACTTGATCTTGATGCGCGAGCGGATCAGGTCTTGCGTTGCCGCACGGCCCCATTCGCCGCCATCGGAGTCGGACTTGTTCAGCACTTCCAGGTTGTCGTCGAAGGCGCCCATCCATGGCGACATCTTTTCTTCTTCCGTGCCTGGCAGGAAACCGATGTCTTCGCCTACCGGCACCGTGACGCGGGTGACGATGATCTCGTTGTAGAGCTTGGTTTCCAGCACTTGCGCCAGGCCGGCGGCCAGGGCCAGCAGGGTCTTGCCGGTACCGGCCTGGCCCAGCAGGGTGACGAAGTCGCATTCCGGATTCATCAGCAAGTTCAGCGCGAAGTTCTGTTCGCGGTTGCGCGCCGTCACGCCCCACACATTGTTCTTCGTGTGGCTGAAGTCGCGCAGGGTTTGCAGCACGGCCGTCTTGCCGTTGATCTGTTTCACCTGGCCATAGAACGGCGTTTCGCCGTTTTTCGGTTCCAGATAGATAAACTGGTTGACCAGCAAGGAAGGAATGAACGGGCCCGTCACGCGGTAGAACGTGGAGCTGTAGCCGTTCTTGCTTTCCTGCCACGATTCCATGTCCTTGCCATGCTTGTTCCAGAAGTCGTCCGGCAATTGCACGATGCCCGAATACAGCAAGTCCGTGTCTTCCAGCACATGGTCGTTGAAGTAATCTTCGGCCGGCAAGCCCAGCGCGCGCGCCTTGATGCGCATGTTGATGTCTTTCGACACCAGCACGACAGGGCGGCCTTCCTGTTCCGATTCCAGCGAGCGCACGACGGCGAGGATCTGGTTGTCGGCCTTGCCCACTGGCAAGCCAGCCGGCAAATCGGCGCTTTGCAAGCGCGTCTGGAAGAACAGGCGGCCCTTGGCATCCTTGTTGCCCAGCTTGGACAGCAGGATGCCGTGTTCGATGGCGTCGTCGTCCGTGTTGCTGATCAGGGCGTCCAAGGTGCGCGAGACCTGGCGTGCATTGCGCGCCACTTCCGTCATGCCCTTTTTATGGTTGTCCAGCTCTTCCAGGGTCATCATCGGCAGGTACACGTCGTGTTCCTCGAAGCGGAACAGCGACGATGGATCATGCATCAGCACGTTCGTGTCGAGCACGAACAGCTTGCTGATGCCGCGCTGGTCGGCGGCCCGGCTGGCGGACGATTTGAGCTGCACTTCCACAGGCTTGTGCTTGGCCGGATGCGGTTGCTCGGCTTGCTTGAGGGGCTTGATCGGCGTGACCTTGCCTTTTGCGGCCGGCTTGGCTTTCGCTGCGGGCGCAGCAACGGCGGCAGGCGTGGCCGCAACAGGCGCAGGTGCAGGCGCTGCTGGCTTGGCGACCATCAGGGCCGCCACTTGCTTGATCTTCGTGGCCGCATTGCGGACCGGCTTTGCAACTTCGGCGATTGCCGTTTCAATGATCGGTGCAGCCACTTTCTTGGCTGCCGGGGTTTTGGTGGCCGGGCGCGCTGCGCCTGCGGTTGGGTAATCTTGGGTGGCCAGGATGGTGGCTGGCTTGCTCGGTAATTTTGGCAGTGGCATCAGGATCTCAATCAAAAAATTTCTGGAATGAATCTCCCATGGGCAGCCAGCTTCTGGCGGCACTTCTCATGGGGGGATGCGAGGGGAACAACAATGCTACAGGACGAGAAACTGCCGGAAGGCCGGCAGCATGGCCGGTCATGGACGCCATCGGCGGGCTGCTGGCCCGCCTGGCGGAGTGGATGGAGGCGCTTCGTTGACTCAAAATGGCGATAGGTACCGTGAACTGAACTGCGGTTGAACCAGGCTCGCTGGAAGCCGACAACACGCATTGGATCAACATGGACGATCAATTCAGATGCGCTACGAATTCCAGCACTTCTTCCACGTGAGTTGCGACCTTCACGCCTCTCCATTCTTTCACCAATCGGCCCTGGGCGTCAATCACAAACGTACTGCGCTCGACGCCGCGGACCGTCTTGCCGTACATCTGTTTCATCTTCATGACGTTAAACAGCAGGCAAACGGCTTCGTCCGGGTCGGAAATGAGCTCGAATGGCAGCTCGAGCTTGGCCTTGAAGCTTTCGTGCGAGCGCAGGGAATCGCGGCTGATGCCATAGATTTCCACGCCGGCGGCGACGAATTGCGGATACGCATCGCGGAAAGCGATGTTTTCCGTGGTGCAGCCAGGGGTGTTGTCCTTCGGATAGAAAAACAGCACGGTGGCCTTGGCCGGGCGGCCCAGCAACTGAAAGGTTTTGCCGCTGGTCATGGCGGCGCTAAAGTCGGGTATGCTAACGAGGGATTGGCTATCAGCCACAGGTTCTCTCCTGAACGGTGATCATCAGCGCTGGTTTTTAATCTGGCAACGCATCCAGGTGCAACAATACAGCATTCAGGCCGCTTTGCCCTGCACAATCAGGCGTCCCGAACGCCCGGGCAACTCATCCCAGGTGATGGGGCAAACGGGCAAGTCCGCATCTTTTATCTTTTCATAGTAATCGCCCATCGCTGCAAACCGGTAGCCCTGGGCTTTCCAGCCAGCCAGCAGTTGTTCGAAAATGGGGGCGAGTTTCTGTCCTTCAAGTTCCGCATGCAAGGTATACACGTGATCGCGGGGATTATCCGCCGTCAGCGACAATATATGCGCGGCAACATTGCCGGTGGTGATCAGTTTGCCGTCGATTTCGCAGCCCAGCAATTCATCCAGGGTGGGCAGCGTGGTCGGCAGTTGCACGCATTGCAGGATGGTGTTGCCGTTGCGCACGCGGTGCGGGCCTTGCGACGGCTGCGCCATGGCGCCGCGCGCGTCGAGCATGGCGCGGCCATCTGAGGCAAAGCGGTAGCCGGCCGTGTCGTGCTCGACAAAGGCGCTGACGTTCATTTGCCAGCCGGCCGCGCCGTGCGTGTGCGGCTTGGTGCCAAACACCTGTTCGTAGCGGTTGGCGGCCTTGCGCATCATGTTGATGGTCCAGGCGGCGTTGCGCTTGGCCACGTTGTCTTGCCACAGGGTGTGATCCCAGGTGTGGATGCCGCACTCGAAACCGGCATCGCGCACGGCGCGCAATTGCGCCGCGCATTGCTTGCCGATATCGGGTCCCGGCAGCAAGGTGCCGTACATCAATGTTTTCAAGCCGTAGTGCTCGACTACCGACGTGCGCGACACCTTGCTGAAAAAGCCGGGCCGCAAGGCGCGCCGCAGGGCCCAGCCCGTGTGGTCTGGGCCCAGCGAGAACAGAAAGGTGGCCTTGGCCTGGTGCGCGGTCAGCATGCGCACCAGATTGCCCATGCCTTCACGGGTGCCGCGATAGGTATCGACGTCGATTTTCAGGGTCAGGAACGGCTTGCTCAACATTAATCCATCAGGGCTTTGGCTTGGGCTACCTGGCTGCGGTAGGCGTCGAAAATATTGCGCAGGGAATCGGCCATGGTGGTGGTCGGTGCCCAGCCCAGCTCTTCGCAGGTATTCGTGATTTTCGGCACGCGGTTTTGCACGTCCTGGTAGCCGGCACCGTAGTAGGCGCCCGAGGTCGTTTCCACGATGTTCACGTGTTTCGCGCCTTCGGCGTATTCCGGGTACTCGGCGGCCAGGGTCAGCATCATGCCGGCCAGGTCGCGGATCGAATAGTTATTGGTCGGATTGCCAATGTTGTAGATCTTGCCGCTGGCGATGCCGTTCTTGTTGGCGATGATGCGCATCAGCGCATCGATGCCGTCGTCGATGTAGGTGAACGCGCGTTTTTGCGCGCCGCCGTCCACCAGCGAGATGTTTTCGCCGCGCACGATATGGCCGAAGAATTGCGTCACCACGCGCGAGGAACCTTCTTTTGGCGTGTGGATCGAGTCCAGACCCGCGCCGATCCAGTTGAATGGACGGAACAGGGTGAAGTTCAAGCCTTCCATGCCGTAGCCCCAGATCACGCGGTCCATCAGCTGCTTGGCGTTCGAATAGATCCAGCGCGGCTTGTTGATCGGGCCGCAGATCAGTTCCGAATTTTCCGGATCGAATTCCTCGTCATGGCACATGCCATACACTTCCGAGGTCGACGGGAAGACCAGGTGCTTGCCGTACTTGGCGGCCGAGCGGACGATAGGCAGGTTGGCTTCGAAGTCCAGTTCGAAGACGCGCAGCGGCTGCTTGACATAGGTCGATGGCGTGGCGATGGCCACCAGCGGCAGGATCACGTCGCACTTCTTGACGTGGTACTCGACCCATTCCTTGTTGATTGTGATGTCGCCTTCGAAGAAGTGCATGCGCGACTTGTAGTTGTCATCTTCCAGCAATTCCGTGATGCGGTCCGTGTTCATGTCCATGCCGTAGACATGCCAGTCGGTGGTTTCCAGGATGCGCTTGGACAGGTGGTGGCCGATGAAGCCGTTGACGCCTAAGATGAGGACTTTTTTCATGTGAGATTCTCTTGTGTGATATCAGTGTGTGCTGACGCGGGTGGTCAGACTTGCTTGCAATTGCTGAGCCGAAACCGGCTCCCCGGCAGCCCTCAGCGCGGAAATGGCCAGCATGTGGCCGTCTCCGCAGACGCCAAAGATGCAATTATCCACTACCGCCAAGCCCGGTGGCAAACTTCCTGCTGAATGCTTGCTTAAACGGGCTGTTTCGATGGTGTAAATAACATTGTTGACTTCGGTGAACGCGCCGGGATAGGGCGGCGCGACGGCCCGGTGCAGGTTGTAGACCTGCTGCGCCGGTAACTTCCAGTCGATGCGGCCGTCTTCCGGCGTACGTCCGCCAAAGTAGCCGCCCTGGCGCAAATCGTTGAGCTGGCGCGGCGCCGTGCCGTCCAGCAAGGCCGGCAGCACGTTCCACAAGGTTTGCTCCGCCGCCACGGTGACCTTGCCGAAGACTTCGAAGGCCGTGTCGTCGGGCAGGATGGGCACGGCCGTTTGCGCGACGATGGCGCCGGCATCGGGCTTGACCGTCATTTCATGCAGGGTGGCGCCCGTTTGCGGGGCGCCATGCAGCACGGCCCAGTTGACGGGCGCGCGGCCGCGGAACTGCGGCAGCAGCGAACCGTGCATATTGTAGGCGGGCGCGACTTCCAGGATGCTGGCCGGCAGCATGTGGCGGTAGTAAAAGCTGAACAGCATTTCCGGTGTTGCCGCCTGTACCTGCGCCAGCAGCTCGGGCGCGCGCGCGTCCGATGGCGTGATGTACGGAATGCCTTCAGCCTGGCACAGGCTGGCGACGGATTCGAACCACAGGTTTTCCGTGGGGCTGTCTTCGTGCGTGACGACGAGGGCGATATCGACGCCGCCGGCCAGCAGCACCTTGATGCAGCGTACGCCCACATTGTGGTAGCCGAAGACGACGGCGCGCGGGGCGCCCATCAGCGGCCCACCTGGCGTTTTTCCAGGCGCACGTACGATGGCGCCTCGGCTTCCGCCTGGACCATGCCGTCCTGCAAGATGGTTTGCACCACATAGCGAGGACGGGCCCGCACTTGCTGGAAGATGCGTCCCACGTACTCGCCCACGAGGCCGATGCCGAACAGGATCACGCCCATCAGGAAGAAGGCGATGGCGAACAGGGTGAACACGCCCTGCGCCTCGGCGCCGAACAGGAAGCGGCGCGCCAGCAGATAGATCACCAGCCCGGCCGAACTGAAGGACAGCAGCATGCCCAGCATCGAAAAGATTTGCAGGGGTATCAGCGAAAAGCCCGTGACCAGGTCGAAATTGAGGCGGATCAGGCTGTACAGCGAGTATTTCGACTCGCCGGCTGCCCGTTCCTCGTGCTCGACGGTGATTTCCGTGGGCTTGCGGGCAAACGTGTAGGCCAGGGCGGGCACGAAGGTGTTGACTTCGGCGCACTGGTTGACCAGGTCGATCACGTTGCGGCCGTAGGCGCGCAGCATATTGCCCTGGTCCGTGATCTTGATGTTGGTGATGCGCTCGCGCAGCCGGTTCATCATCTTCGAGGCCAGCGTGCGCCAGGCGGAATCTTGCCGCTTGCGCCGGATCGAGCCCACGTAATCGTAGCCTTCGCGCATCTTCGCCACGAGGTTGCCGATTTCTTCGGGCGGGTTCTGCAGGTCGGCGTCGAGCGTGACCATGATCTGCCCGCGCGACGCTTCAAAACCGGCCAGGATGGCCATGTGCTGGCCATAATTACCGTTGAACAAGACGACGCGCGTGACGTCGGGGCGCTGGCGGAACTGTTCCGCCAGGATGGCCACCGAATTGTCGCGGCTGCCATCGTTGATGAAGATGATCTCGTAGCTCGTTTGCAAGGCATCGAGGGCCGGATACAGGCGGGCGAACAGGCTGGCCAGGCCATCCTGCTCGTTGTAGATCGGAATGATAACGGACAGTTCAGGTTTCATCGGCGCGCTGCTCATTTGATGAGTATGGATTTGACGGTGGCAACGGCGCGTTCCACGTCCTGTGTCGTCATGGCGTAGAACATCGGCAAGGTCACGGTCAGGCGGCCGATCTTTTCCGAGACGGGGAACATGCCCTCGGTAAAGCCGCGTTCGCGGTACATGGTAAACAGGTGGATCGGTGCGTAATGATAGCCCGTTCCCACGTTTTGTTGTGCCATTTGCTGCATGAAGGCGGCGCGCGTGCCGGGGCCGTTGTCGGGCAGGATGATCTGGAACAGGTGCCAGTTGCTGTTTTCAAAGTCCTGCACGGGCAGCTGGGCGCCGCTCTGCGCTTCGAAGTCGCTGCCGAATTGCTCAAAGTAATGGCGCGCCAGCGCGCGGCGGTGGGCCGTGATGGCGTCGATATTGGCGAACTGGCCCAGGCCGATGGCGGCCATGATGTCGCTCATGTTGTATTTGCCGCCCAGCACGTCGACATCGATGCCGTCGACGCCGCTACGCGTGACACCCTGCAGCCGGTATTTCTCGGCCAGCTTCGCTTCTTCCAGGTTGTTCAGGACGAGGCAGCCGCCTTCGCCCGTGGTGATGTTCTTGTTGGCCTGGAAGCTGAACGAGACGAAGTCGCCAAACGCGCCGATGCGCTTGCCCTTCCACGTGGAGCCGAACGCTTGCGCCGCGTCTTCCACGACCCGCAGATTGTATTTTTCAGCAATCGCGTACAGGCGGTCCATGTCGACGGGCAAGCCGGACAGGTAGACGGGGATGATGGCTTTCGTACGCGCGGTGATGGCCGCTTCCAGTTTGTCGAGGTCGATATTGCGCGTGACGGGATCGATGTCGGCAAACACGGGCGTGGCGCCCACTTCGATGATGACGTTGGCCGTCGCTACCCACGACACGGGTGTGGTGATGACTTCGTCGCCGGGGCCGATGCCGGCGATGCGCAGCGCGATTTCCATGGTGCACGTGCCCGAATTGAAGGTGCGCACGGGACGCCCGCCGAAATACTCGGACAGCTGGGCTTCGAAGGCCTGCACTTTCGGGCCGCTGGTGATCCAGCCCGAGCGCAGCACTTCGCCGACGGCGGCGATGGTCGCTTCGTCGATGGTGGGTTTGGAAAATGGCAAAAAGGGCAGGGTAGAAGTCATGGGGTGCGGCTCTTGGGTCGGTATGGTGTCTGGGTATCGGTGTCGCCAAGGCTGCCGTGCGCTCAAACGCGGCCGGCAGGCATGGCTATTTTATATCGTCAGTATGGCGGCGCAGCCGGTTCAGCAGTGAAAAATCCTGCCGCTGCGGGGGCGGGGCAAGCTGGCCGGGGGCGCGATCCATGCTGCCTCGCACCCCAGTTAAAACACTATTTGTTGGCAATGACCATGCGGCGCGCATCCTCGGCGATAACACGCATGGGCACGCCACGTTGTTGCAATTCCTTGTAACGGTTCAGGCTGATAATGGCCATGTCGCGCACGCCGGCGTTGGCATCGTTCGTCCATTGCGTGATGAAAGTCTCGATGCTCGGGATGGACAGTTCCGGCTGCTGTTTCAGGCCAAACGTGAACTCATCCCAGTAATCGACGAGGATCACGGGCCGCTGCAGGTAATACGTCAGCGACTGTTCATAGATGCCGACCGAATAGAGCTTGGTATCGGCCGTCAGTTCGGCCTGGATCTGCGGCAGCATGTCGGTGCCCGCGCGGTTCTGGCCATACAGTTCGGAGCCGGCCAGGATGCAGTGCGTGGCCAGGAAACCGGCGCCGGCAATCGTCAGCACCGTCATGTCGCGGCGCAGCTGGCGCGCATGCAGCAGGGCCAGGGCGCCGCCCGCCAGGGCGAAGAAGCCGGCCGCCATCAGCCATGGCTGGTAGCCCTTGAGCGCGACCAGGGCATCCGCGTCGCGTGCGCTGGCCTTGCTGAAGGCGATCGGTCCGCCGATCAGGATGGCCGCGCCCAGTACGCACAGCAGGCCGGCGGCCAACAGGCGCTGGCGGCGCGATGCCGATTCCAGGTACAGCGCCACCAGCAAGGCCAGCGCGGGGAAGATGGGCACGATATAGCCGGGCAGCTTCGAGGTCGAATAGCTGAAGAAGAAGAAAATGAAGACGGCCCAGATCAGCAGCATCAAACGGGGCTGGAAGGCCCCTTCCTGGCGCTTGAAAGCGGCGGCCAGGCTTTGCGGCAGCACACCTATCCATGGCAGGATGCCGGGAATGAGCAGCACGAGGAAGTAGTACCAGGCGCCTTCGCGCTTGTGGCCCTTCATCAGGAAGCGCTGGAAATGCTCGTGGATGAAGAAGAAATGCGGCTGTTCCGGATTGCGCAGGGCGACCAGCACGAACCATGGCGTGGCGATGGCAAAGAACACCAGCAGGCCCTTGACCAGGTGCAGACGCGTCCAGATGCGCCAGTCGCGCGCACACAGCGAATACAGCACCAGCACGGCGCCCGGCAGCACGATGCCGATCAGGCCCTTGGCCAGCACGGCCAGCGCCATGGCGGCCCAGCAAGCCAGCATCCAGTTGCGCCGTTCGATCGCCGTGGCGTCGTCGCGCTGGGCGATCAGCAGGCTGCCCATGGTGAGGGTCATCATGCCCGACAGGCCCATGTCCAGCGAATTGATCTGGCCCGAAGCGAGCCAGAACAGGCTCGACGCCAGCACCAGGCCCGCATACAGGCCCACGCGCGGGCCGAACACTTTCTTGCCCGCGTAGGCTGTCATGCACACGCCGATGATGCCGCACAGGCCAGTCCACAGGCGTGCCTGCCACTCGCCCAGGCCGAAGGCGGTGAAGGTCAGCGCATTCATCCACGTTTGCAGCGGCGGTTTTTCAAAGTACTTGATGCCGTTCAGGCGCGTGGTGATCCAGTCGCCCGTGACGAACATTTCGCGCGCCATCTCGGCGTAGCGGCCCTCGTCGGGCGGCACCAGGGTGCGCACGCCCAGCGCATACAGGGTGACGACGATGAAGATGCCCAGCAGGGACCACATCAGCACCCGCGACGAGTGCAGTTCGTTGACATTGATTTTCATGCGGCCTTGCCTGCGGCCGGGGCCAGGATCAGGGCCAGGGTGACTTTGCGGCCTTCGCCCATGAGGATATTGTAGGTGCGGCAGGCGGCCTGGCTATCCATGCATTCGACGCCGATGCGGCGCATGGTCAGCGCGGCCGTCAGTTTCGGATGCACGAAGCGCTGGCGTTCGCCCGTGCCGAGGATGACCACGTCGGGAGAGTCGGCCAGGATTTGCGCGAAATGCGCCTCGGTCAATTCTTCGAAACTGGTGACTTCCCACGCGCGTGGCGGCGTTTCCGGCATGACGATCAGGCTGTAGTTGTACGGCTGGGCATTGATCTCGACGCCGTTTTCGTCATAGCCGGTGACAGTCTGGTATTGTTGGGTGCTGCTGGCGTGGAGTTTCATGGCGATATCGGGGCTGGTCGTGTCGGTTGATCGGTACGCGCGCGGCCAAACTGGGCGCCGCGGCCAAGGGCGTAAGCATGCCATAAATGACAGAAAAGAGCGACTGAAAAGCAACATCCTTTCCAGATTGCAATGTTCGGCGCCACAGTGGCGCTGCATGCTTGCGCCATGGTAATGCTGCAAGATTAAGGGAAGATGAAGATGGCGCCCGCCCGATTGTCGTCCGGATGCGCCAACGTGGCAGAATCGGCGTCAAAGGCTGCGGTTCGCCATGTTTAATTTGATAAAATGCCCTGTTTTCGGCGAGAATGGTTGTTTTCGCCTTGCAGTCTTTCGCATCGCAGTTTCACGGGTTCATAGTTCTGGCGCGGCGGCCACGCTGCAAGTTCTGGTCACCGCGCCGCATCACGACAGGGATTTATTTTGCGACCGATTCAGAAATCGAATAAATTGGCGGACGTCTGCTACGACATCCGCGGCCCGGTCCTGGAAAAATCCAGGCAAATGGAAGAAGAAGGCCACAAGATCACCAAGCTCAATATCGGCAACCTGGCCGTATTCGGCTTCGATCCGCCCGACGAGATCGTGCGCGACATGATGCTCAATCTGCAGAATGCGGCCGGCTATACGGATTCGAAAGGCATGTTCGCGCCGCGCAAGGCCGTCATGCACTACACGCAGGGCAAGAATATCGCCGGCGTGACCATCGATGACATTTACCTGGGCAATGGCGCTTCCGAACTGATCGTCATGTCGATGAACGCCCTGCTCAACAGTGGCGACGAAGTGCTGGTGCCGGCGCCCGACTACCCGCTGTGGACGGCCGCCGTCAGCCTGTCGGGCGGTAATCCCGTGCACTATGTGTGCGACGAACAGAACGAGTGGTATCCCGACATCGAGGACATGCGCCGCAAGATCACGCCGCAAACGAAAGCCATCGTCGTCATCAACCCGAACAACCCCACGGGCGCGCTGTATCCGGTTTCCGTGCTGCTGCAGATCGTCGAACTGGCGCGCCAGCACCAATTGATCATTTTCGCCGACGAGATCTACGACAAGGTGCTGTACGACGAAGCCGAGCACGTGTCGATCGCCTCGCTGGCCGACGACGTGCTGTTCATCACCATGAACGGCCTGTCGAAGAATTACCGCTCCTGCGGCTACCGCTCCGGCTGGATGGTGGTCTCGGGCGAAAAGCGCCACGCAAAAGATTACATCGAGGGCCTCAACATGCTGGCCTCGATGCGGCTATGCGCCAACGCGCCGGGGCAGTTTGCCATCCAGACGGCGCTTGGCGGCTACCAGAGCATACAAGACCTGGTGGGGCCCGGCGGGCGCCTGTTGAAACAGCGCGATCTGGCGCACAAGCTGCTGACCGATATTCCGGGCGTCACCTGTGTCAAGCCGAAGGCCGCGCTGTACATGTTCCCGCGGCTGGATCCGGAGATCTACCCGATCGCCGACGACCAGCAGTTTGCCTATGAATTACTGGCCGAAGCGAAGGTCCTGATCGTGCAGGGCACGGGCTTCAACTGGATCGCGCCCGATCATTTTCGCGTCGTCTTCCTGCCCAACTCCGATGACCTGACCGAGGCCATGGGGCGCATTGCGCGCTTCCTCGAAGGTTACCGCAAGCGTCACGGCCGGGGCTGAACCAGCCAGCAGCAATCTCGATCAACCATACCGATCAACCTGGCGCCGCCCAAGGGGGCGCCACTTATGAGCAGTCAAGCACAACTATGAAATCCATCAAGATCGGCCTGCTGGGCCTGGGCAATGTCGGTTACGGCACGTTCAGCGTCCTGAAACGCAACCAGGAAGAAATCAAGCGCCGCGCTGGCCGCGGCATTGAAGTCGTCGCCGTCGCCGTGCGCGACGTGGCGCGCGCCGAAGCGCTCGTCGCCGGCGGCTGCAAGGTCGTCAATGACCCGCACCTGATCGTCAACGATCCCGAGATCGACATCGTCGTCGAACTGATCGGCGGCTACGACCTGTCGAAAACCCTGGTGATGCAGGCCATTGCCAACGGCAAGCACGTGGTCACGGCCAACAAGGCCCTGCTGGCCGTGCACGGCAACGAAATCTTTGCCGCCGCCCAGGACAAGGGCGTGATGGTGGCCTTCGAAGCGGCCGTCGCCGGCGGCATCCCCATCATCAAGGCGCTGCGCGAAGGCTTGACGGCCAACCGCATCGAATGGATCGCCGGCATCATCAACGGCACCACCAATTTCATCCTGTCCGAAATGCGCGACAAGGGCCTCGATTTCGCCACCGTGCTGAAACAGGCGCAGGAACTCGGTTACGCGGAAGCCGATCCCACCTTCGACATCGAAGGCGTCGACGCCGCGCACAAGGCCACCATCATGTCGGCCATCGCCTTCGGCATCCCGGTGCAGTTCGACAAGGCCTACGTGGAAGGCATCAGCAACCTCAGTGCCGTCGACATCCGCTACGCCGAGCAGCTGGGCTACCGCATCAAGCTGCTGGGCATCACCAAGCGCGCCATCGTCAACGGCGTGGAAGGCATCGAGCTGCGTGTGCATCCGACCCTGATCCCCGCCAAGCGCCTGATCGCCAACGTGGAAGGTGCCATGAACGCGGTGCTCGTGCATGGCGACGCCGTCGGCGCCAGCCTGTACTCGGGCCGCGGCGCGGGCGCCGAGCCGACAGCTTCGTCGGTGATCGCCGACCTGGTCGACATCACGCGCCTGGCCACGGCCGACCCGGAACACCGCGTGCCGCACCTGGCGTTCCAGCCGAACGCGATGACCGATATCGCCATCTTGCCGATGTCGGAAATCACCACCAGCTACTACCTGCGCATGCACGTGGCCGACCAGCCGGGCGTGCTGGCCGACCTCACGCGCATCCTGGCCGAACGCGGCATCTCGATCGACGCCATGCTGCAAAAAGAGCCGGCCGAGGGCGAGACGCATACGGACATCATCATGCTGACGCACCAGACGCAGGAAAAGAACGTCACGGCCGCCATCGAGAAGATGGAAGCGTTGAATAGCGTGGTGGGCACGGTCACCAAGATCCGCCTGGAAAACCTCAGCTGATCGGTTTCAGCGAGCCATGCAAAACGGCGCCCTCGGGCGCCGTTTTTTTATGCGTGATGTTGTCGGATTACGGCGCCCACGTCCATGTGGTCATGGCCAGTAGGTCGGATTAGTGCGAAGGCCGGACGTAATCCGACAACATTGTTGGCGTGACCGATGGTGCTGTCGGATTACGGCCCTTCGGACCTGATCCGGCCTGCGCCTACGCCGATCAAGGCGCGGGGACGGGGCCCACGTCCATGCCGTCATAGCTGGCCAGCTGGTTGTCCTGCGCAAACGCCATCAGTTCGCCATTGCGCGCGTGCAGGCTGTCGACGCCATGCACTTCGGCTTTTTCCACGTGCAGCACCCACACGGGCGGTGCCGCCGGATCGTCGAGTTCCGGCTGGTACAGTTCCACGGGCCGGTAGCCCTGCAGCGCCAGCAGGGTGGCGGCCTGCTCCAGCGGTTCGGAGGTCGGGTTGGTGAAGTAATAGCCCCACAGCAGCGGCTGGGACAAATCCCACGGCGCATTCTCGGCGATATTGGCAAACAGTTCGGTTACGTCGTCTTTGGTCATCATGGCTGCGGGCTTTCATTAAAATCTCAGGGCGCGATCTTAGCACCGACTGGCGCCGGGGCGAAATACACGCCGACTTTCAATCCATGCCCATTCGCCGCCGTCGCCAGTTCCAGCCTGGCGCCGTGCAGGGCCGCGATGTCGCGCACGATGGCCAGGCCCAGGCCGGCGCCGCCAGGGTTGCTCTCGAGCGCCGCGCCGACCCGGTAGAACGGCGTGAACACGCGTTCGCGTTCCGCGGGGGGGATGCCGGCGCCGCTGTCTTCCACTTCCAGCAGCGTTTCGTTTCCATCGCCGCCCGCGCGCACGCGCAGGATTACGCTGCCACCCGGTGGCGTGTAGCGCAGGGCATTGTCGACCAGATTGGCGACAAGTTCATGCAGCAGCAGGGCCTGGCCATGCACGGGCGCTTCGTCGGGCGCTTCCAGCGACAGGTCGATATTTTTGGCGACGGCGGCCATGGCCATTTCCAGCCCTACCTGCTGCGCCATGTCGCGCAGCGCGACGGTGTCCATGGCCAGACTCTCGCCGCCATGCTCGATGCGGGCCAGGGTCAGCAGGCGGTTGGCCAGCAGCACGGTCGAATCGGTGGTGACGGCGATCGAGCGCACGATGTCGCGCAGGGCGGCGATGTCCGGCGGCGCGCCCGCCTGGCGGTCGCATTCGCGCATGGCCAGTTCGGCCTGGGTTTTCAGCACCGTCAACGGCGTGCGCAGCTGGTGCGAGGCATCGGCGATGAAGCGGCGCTGGCTGGCGATCAGCTGCTGCAGGCGTGACATGGCGCCGTTCATGGCGCTCACCAGCGGGCGCATTTCCTTGTGCACCAGCGTGGGATCGACGTCGGACAGGTCGGACAGGGTGCGCGTCTCGACTTCCGTTTTCAGGCGCATCAGCGGGCGCAGCACCAGGCGCACGGCAAACCACACGAGGGCGCCCATCACCAGTATCATCGCCGCCTGCCAGCTCAGGGTATCGAACAGGATCTGGTTCGACAGGCCGCGCCGCGCGTCCAGCGTTTCGGCCACCTGGATCAGGGTGATGCCGCGCATCGAGTCGTCATACACGGGCTGCAGCAGGGCGGCAATGCGGATCGGCTTGCCGTGATAGTCGGCGTGGTAGAAGCGCACCAGGGCCGGATAATTTTGCGAGCGGGGCACGTTTTTCGGCACGGGCGGCAAGTCGCCATAGCCCGATACCAGCTCGCCGTTGATGCCCGTGACCTTGTAGTAGATGCGGCCCAGGGTGTCGGTCTCGAAGCTGTCGAGCGCCACGTAAGGCACTTCGGCCACCACCTTGCCATTGACGATGGAGACTCTTTCGGCCAGCGCCCGCGTTGACGCCAGCAAGGAACGGTCATAGGCCATGTCGGCCGCGTCGAGCGCGTTGCGGTACACAAAAACGGCATCGAGCAGCACCAGCATCACCAGCGGGATGAGCAGCCAGCGCAGCAGCTGGCTGCGCAGGCTGCCCAGCGGCCGGCCCTGCGCCCAGCGCCGGCGCAGGCGCTCGAACAGGGGCAGGCTTGGGGCGCGCTCGGTCATTTCGATGCGGCCGGCGCCATCGCGCTGCGCGGCTGCAGCAGGTAGCCGATGCCGCGCAGGGTGGTGATGACGGCACCGTCGGGCGAACCGGTTTCGACGCCGCTCTCGAGTTTCTTGCGCACGCGGTGGATATACAGTTCGATGGCGTCCAGGTTGGCGTCGTCGGCCAGCGCGAAGACTTCGTCGAACAGCTTTTCCTTCGACACTGCGCGCCCGGAGCGCGTGATCAGCGCTTCGAGCACGGCGTGTTCGCGCGGCGTCAGGGGGAAAGGGGCGCCGGCATAGCTGAACATGCGCGTGACGGTGTCGAAACTGAGCGCGCCGCACGTGTGCACGAGCGCTTCGTTGCCCTGGCTGCGGCGCAGCAGGGCTTTCACGCGTGCTTCGAGTTCGGCCAGTTCGAACGGCTTGGCCATGTAGTCGTCGGCGCCCAGGTTCAGGCCCTGTACTTTTTCATCGAGGCCGCCGCGCGCCGTGAGTATCATGACGGGAGTCTTGCCGCGCGTGCCGCCGCGCGCGCGCAGGCGGCGCAGCACGTCCAGACCATCCATCTTCGGCAGGGTCAGGTCGAGCAGCACCAATGAATATTCCTGCGTATGCAGCAGGGCGTCGGCATCGGCGCCGTTGTGGGCGGTCTCCACCGTCAGGTGCGCGTCGCGCAGGGCCTTTGCCAGCCAGTGCGACAGCTCCAGATGGTCTTCCACTAATAATATGCGCATGGTCTCCGCCATTCGTTTGAATTGGTGCAGTGTAAGCCTGTCGGCACGCCGCCGACAGGGGCCGCAATGAATTTGTTGGTATTGCCTGTGGCTGGCCGGCGACACCTGTCAGTCTGAAAGCCAATTGAAAGGATCGCGATCATATAGTGTGATCCTGATTCATGAAATTGATCAGGCATATCACTAATAACTATATCTAAGGGAGACACTCTACATGAAGAAAACTGCATTCTCGCTGGCCGCCATGGCGGTACTCGCCGCAGCCGGCAGCGCCCACGCCCAATCGAACGTCACCCTGTACGGCCGTCTTGACGCCGGCATCAGCAACACCAGCAACGCCGGTCCGAACAAAAGCTCGATGACGCAAGTCAGTTCCGGCGGCATGAACACGTCGCGCTGGGGCATCCTGGGCAGCGAAGACCTGGGCGGTGGCTTGAAAGCCGTGTTCAATCTGGAAGGCGGCATCCTCGTCGACACGGGCGCGGCCGACGGCGCGCTGTTCAAGCGCCAGGCCAACGTGGGCCTGGAAGGCGCGTTTGGCCGCGTCGTACTGGGACGTTCGTTCACCACCGTGTATGACTTCGTGCTGCCATTCGACCCGATGGCCTATGCGCCGTTCTACTCGTGGGCCACTTCGGCCAACGCGACGGGCCCGAGCAAATACGGCATGACGACGGCCTTCGACAATATGGTCAAGTACTCGGGCAAGACAGGCGGCTTCAGCTACGGCGCATCGTACGGCTTCGGCGAACAGTCGACGGGCAGCTCGGACAGCGCCAAGCTGTCGACGGCCGTCACCTACAAGACTGGTCCGGTCAGCCTGCTGGCCACGTATGAACAGGTGAACGGCAACACCATCGCCGGCGGCGCGCGCGACAAGACCACTGTCTACCACCTGGGCGCGATGTACGACGACGGCCCGTGGAAAGTGCAGGCGGCGGCGCGCGACTACAAGCTCGATCCGGCTGCCTCGGGCAAGGCCGACGTGCGCGGCACCATGTACTGGGGCGGCGTCAGCTACAAGACCACACCGGTCATCACCCTGACGGGCGTGATCTACTACCAGGACGTGAAGAACGTGGCCGCCAACCTCGATGCCGATCCGATCATGTACGTGGCGCGCGTGCGCTATGCCCTGTCCAAGCGCACCGACCTGTACGTGGCCGGCGCTTACGCCAAGGCCAAGCACAACCAGTTGGTCAGCCTGTCGCGTGACGACGCCGGTTTCGGCGACACGCAGCGTGGCCTGATCGCCGGCATCCAGCACCGCTTCTAAGGCATGACGATGCTGCGCACCGTGTTCCTGTCGCTGCTGTTGTTGTCCGCGCTGCTGCCGGCGCTGGCAACGGCCGCCGCGCCTGAAGTCGACTGCGTGGTGCCGTCCAAGCCGGGCGGCGCCATGGACCTGACCTGCAAGCTGGCGCAGAAAGGGCTGCTGCAGCCCGATCCGGCGGTGGCGGCGCCGTTCGCGTCCTCGGTGCGCATCAGCTATCTGCCGGGCGGCATCGGTGCGGTGGCGTGGCGTTCGATGGGTTCGCAGCGCCGGCGTGCCGAAGCCAACACCTTGGTGGTGTTTTCGGGCGGCTCGCTGCTGAACCTGGCGCAAGGAAAGTTCGGCAACGCCAAGACGGGCGACGTGCGCTGGGTGGCGGCGCTGGGCGCCGACTACGGCATGATCGCCGTGCGCAGCGACTCGCCCTACAAGAGCCTGGCCGACCTGATCGCCGCGCTCAAGCGCCACCCCGACAAGGTGCTGATCGGCGTGTCCGGCACCATCGGCAGCCAGGACTGGCTGAAGATGGCGCTGGTGGCGCGCAAGGCCGGCATCGACCCGAAAGTGCTGCGCTTCGTGGCGCTGGAAGGTGGCGGCGAGATCTTCACGGCGATGCAGGCCGATTACGTGCAGGTGATGTCGGGCGATACGTCGGAGGCGACCCTGAACGCGGGAGACAGCCATGCGCGCGTGCTGGCGGTGCTGTCGGAAAAGCGCCTGCCCGGCGTGCTGGCCGGCGTGCCGACGGCGCGCGAGCAGGGCGTCGACGTGGTCTGGCCCATCATCCGCGGCCTGTGGATGGGACCACAGGTGCCGGAAGCCGATTACCAGCGCTGGGTGGCCACGTTCGACCGTGCCATGGCCACGCCGCAGTTTGCCCAGTGGCGCACGCAATCGGGCATGTATCCGTTCGCGCTGACGGGCGACAAATTGACGCAGTACGTGAACCAGGCAGTCGAACGCTACTCCAGGCAGGCGGCCGAACTGGGCCTGATGCGCTGAATCGAATAGCAAACCATACAACAATCACAGACGGAGACAAACCATGCAAACCAAGACCATTCTCGCCATCGCCCTGGCAGCCGCTTTCGCGGGCACCACCGGCGCCGCTTTTGCCCAGGTGCCGGCAGGTTATCCGGCCGACTACCAGAAGATCATCGACGCGGCCAAGAAGGAAGGCAAGGTGGTGATCTACAGCGCCACCGACAGCAAGGCCGCCGCGCCGCTGATCAAGGATTTCAGCGCCCTGTATCCGGGCATCTCGGTCGAATACAACGACATGAATTCGACGGAAGTGTACAACCGTTTCATTTCCGAAGTGGCCGCCGGCGGCAATACGGCCGACGTGATGTGGTCGTCGGCGATGGACTTGCAGATGCGCCTGGCCTCGGACGGCTACGCCCTGAAATACAAGTCGGTCGAAGCATCCAAGATCCCCGGCTGGGCCATGTGGGACGACCAGGCTTACGGCACCACGTTCGAGCCTGCCGCCATCGTCTACAACAAGCGTTTGCTCGACCCCAAGGAAGTGCCGAAGAACCACGACGACTTCGTCAAGCTGATCGCCACGCCGAAATTCAAGGACAAGGTCACCACCTACGACATCGAAAAGTCGGGCGTGGGCTTCATGTTCATGTCGCAGGACGCGAAGGAATATCCGCAGTTCCTGGCGCTGCAAAACGCGTTCGGCACGGCCAAGGTGCGCGTGCAATCGTCGACGGGCACCATGATGGAGCGTATTTCGTCGGGCGAAAACCTGATCGGCTATAACGTGCTGGGCTCCTACGCCCTGGTGCGCGCCAAGACCGACCCGTCGATCGGCGTCGTGCTGCCCAAGGATTACACGCTGATCCTGTCGCGCGTGCAGTTCATCAACAAGAACGCGAAGAACGTCAACGCCAGCAAGCTGTGGCTCGACTACATCCTGTCGCACCGCGGCCAGACCATCATCGCGAACGGCGCCAAGCTGTACGCGATTCGCGCCGACGTCACGGGCGAGACCACCTCGGCGGACCTGATCAAGGAAATCGGCGCGGCCAACATCAAGCCGGTGCCGGTGCACCCGATCATCCTGCAATTCCTGGGGCCAGCCAAGCGCATGGCCTTCTTGAAGCAATGGAAAGAAACAGCCGGCAAGAAGTAACGCCGTCCTGGCCGTCCGCAGGCCCGTGCCCGCGGACGGATGCCGTACCCTTCATTCATTGGATTCATCATGCAAACTGCTATCTTGCCGCTGCCTGCACGGTCGCGCTCTCCCTTGTCGCGCCTGAACTGGCCGCGCGGCGTGGTCGTGGCGATCACCATGGTCGCCATTTTCCTGCCGCTGTTCCTGATTTTTTACCAGAGCTTTTTGAACGCGCCGTTTTTCATGCCGGTGCGCGAATTCGGCTTTGACTCCTACCGTTTCATCTTCGATGATCCCGATTTCTCGATGGCCTTCAAGAATGGCCTGATGCTTGCCTGCGGCCTGACCGTCATTGCCGTGCCGCTGGGCGGCATGCTGGCCTTCCTGATGGTGCGCACCGACTTGCCGGGTCGCGGCTGGGTGGCGCCCATGCTGCTGGTGCCGATCTTTGTCTCGCCGATGGTGATGGGCTTTGGCTACGTCGTGTCGATGGGGCCCGTGGGCTTCTACTCGGTCTGGGCCAAGGAGCTGTTCGGCTTCGTGCCCTGGAATATTTATTCCTTCACCAGCATCGTCATCATCGCCGGCCTGACGCACGTGCCGCACGTCTACCTGTATGCCTCGTCGGCCCTGAAAAGCCTGGGTTCGGACGTGGAAGAAGCGGCCCGCGTGGCCGGTGCTTCACCGGTGCAGGTCATGCTGAACGTGTCGCTGCCGATGATCATGCCGGCGCTGGCGTATGCGGGCGTGCTGGTGTTCTTCCTCGGCTTCGAAGTATTCGGCCTGGTGCTGGTGCTCGGCGATCCGGAAGGCCACTTGGTGCTGCCGACCTATCTGTACAAGCTGACCAACAAACTGGGCACGCCGTCGTACCACCTGATGGCCGCCGTTGCCGTCTGCCTGGTGATGGTGACCATGCCGCTGGTGATGATACAGCGCTGGCTGCTCAAGTCCGCCAACAAATATGTGTCGATCAAGGGCAAGGGCGCGCGCAGCAAAGCCATGCCGCTGGGCCGCTGGAAGTGGCTGGCGTTTGCCTTGCTGGCGGGCTGGCTGATCTTCACCATCATCCTGCCGCTGACGGGCATCGTGCTGCGCTCCTTCGTGCAGTACTGGGGCGAGGGCGTGCACCTGGCCGACGTGCTGACCTTGCAGCATTTCCGCGATATTTTCGACCAGCCATCGCTGGTGCGCGGCATCGTCAACACGATCCTGATCGGCGTCGTTGGCGGCGCGCTGGCCGTGGGCTGCTACAGCTTCATCGCGCTGGCCATGCACCGCAAGCAGGACGGCGTCACGCGCCTGCTCGATTACAGCGTGCTGGTGCCGCGCGCCGTGCCGGGTTTGCTCGCAGGCCTGTCGTTCCTGTGGGTGTTCCTGTTCGTGCCGGCCTGGCTCGACGGCATGTTGAAAGGCATGGATAACGGCGTGGCCCTGTGGCTGAGCGGCCATGTGATCCCGGTGCTGCGCGAAGTACGCTCGACGATCTTCGCCCTGTGGCTCGCGTATTCGGTGGTGTGGATGGCCTACGGCATGCGTTTGATTTCCACCGCTCTGCTGCAGGTGGGGCCGGAACTGGAAGAGGCGGCGCGCGCCGTCGGCGCCAACCGTGGCCAGGTGACGCGCGACGTGACCCTGCCGCTGATCAAATACGGTTTGCTGGGCGCCTGGCTGATGGTGTTCCTGATCTTCGAGCGCGAATATTCGACGGGCGTATATCTGCTCTCGCCGGGCACGGAAGTGATCGGCGCCATGCTGGTATCGCTGTGGGCGGGCGGTTCGACCGACCTGGTGGCGGCGCTGTCCTTCATCAATATCACCCTGGTGGCCATCGGCCTGGGCATCGCGCTGCGCTTCGGCGTGAAGTTACACAACTGAGTTGCATAACTAAGAATAGACTGAGACCACATCATGAATGAATTGACCGTCAATGAGCTGTACCTGGACTACGGCACCGGCGCCTCCGCCAACCAGATCCTGAAGGGTGTCTCGATGCACCTGAAAAAAGGCGAAGTGGTCGCCCTGCTGGGGCCTTCGGGCAGCGGCAAGACCACCTTGCTGCGCGCCGTCGCCGGGCTGGAAAGCCCGAAGGCGGGCACGATCGAGATCGGCGAGCGCAATGTCTTCGATGGCGCGAAGCATTTCGAAATGCCGGCCGAGCACCGCAACCTGGGACTGGTGTTCCAGTCGTACGCGCTGTGGCCGCACAAGACCGTGTTCGACAACGTCGCCTACGGCCTCAAACTGCGCAAGATGGGCAGCACGGAAATCGCCGCGCGCATCAAGGAAGTATTGACGCAGCTGGGCCTGGGGCACCTGGGCGAGCGCTATCCGCACCAGCTGTCCGGCGGCCAGCAGCAGCGCGTGGCGATCGCCCGTGCGCTGGTGTACAACCCGCCCGTGATCCTGCTCGACGAACCGCTGTCGAACCTGGACGCCAAGCTGCGCGAGGAAGCGCGCGCCTTCCTGCGCGAGCTGATCGTGCGCCTGGGCCTGTCCGCGCTGATGGTGACGCATGACCAGGGCGAAGCGATGGCCATTTCCGACCGTATTCTGCTGCTCAATAACGGCAAGATCGAGCAGCAGGGCACGCCGCAAAGCATGTATGAAACGCCGGATACCCTGTTCACGGCCGAATTCATGGGCAGTAACAATCGCCTGCCCGGCAAGGTGGTGCAGCGCGAAGGCAATCAGGTGCGCCTGCTGGTCGATGGCGCCTCCATGCAGGGCGTGGCGCGCGGCGCCAACGTGGGCACGGAAGTGACGACCATGATCCGTGTCGAGGAAGTGAAGATCAGCGCCACGCAGGTGGACAACGCCATCGAGCTGCCGCTGCTGACGTGCATGTACCTGGGCGACCGCTGGGAATGCCTGTTCGAGCGCGGCGGCGCCGAGAACATCAGCCTGCGCGCCTATTCGCGCCACAAGCTCGAAGCGGGCAAGTACTGGCTGCACATGCCGGCCGATAAGCTCTGGGTGTTTTAACGGTACCGCGGTGGCCACCTTGGCGCGCAGTCTGTGCCGCGCTGGCCACCGGTTTTGCATCGCCCCCGTATTTCACGGCGCCCGTGCCGGCCTTTCTCATTCTCCATGCGCAGTGATCGCCGGCGCCTTGCCGTTCACGCTGGCGCCATGCCACCGCCTTCTTTGTCATGGCCGTGGATGGCACTGCTGGCCGCTCCATTCTTTTCCCTGCTGACAAGACAACGCCGCCTGAGTTGAATCGGCCGGCTGAAACTCGCATAAAGCAAACGCTCTGTATTGCCCTTGAAGCGCGCCCTTTAATCCTCGCTGCCGCCATGCGCGGGTAATATGGGGGCGCCGTTGCGCCATGCCGCATGTGTTATCTAAAAACAACGCTCTTATGTGTCGCATGCCCGGCTTGTCTTGATCATGGATAAAAAAACACCCGTTCCGAGAATGCCGATGGTTTGCCGGAAAAGGCTGATTTTTCCATCGGAAGAGAATGGATACGAGTGTTACAAATAGTAACTAGGGCGGGGTATTCTTTAAAAGACGGGTTTTGTATTTACATTTAAAAAGTTGCCGCATGGCCATTTATTTTAGTTATTTTTACTTCCATCGTTTATAATTTGAAAAGAACGCCGGCGAGGCTTTTTGCGCAGTTTTGACGTGAGTTCGCCCTTTTTTTGAGCTCAGGAAAATGCATATGCGCACCGATGGTGTCCGTTTTTCAATTGTCAGACATGCCGCATGGGCACCGGGCCTGGAAACGCCGCAGCAATGGCAGGCGTGGGCGCAAAGCGCCTTGCCCATCGCGCCGATTGCCGCTGCCGGCGAGCCGGGCGTGCGTGCGATGGCGCCGATGCTGCGCCGCCGCGCCGGTCAGCTGGGCAAGATGGCGCTCGAAGTGGCGTACACCTGCCTCGGCGAACAGCGCGATATTCCGCTCGTCTTTTGTTCCCGCCACGGCGAGGTGGCGCGCGCCGTCGAACTGTTGTCGGCGCTGGCCCAGGGCGAACCCCTGTCGCCGACGGCGTTCGGCATGGCCGTGCACAATGCCAGCGCAGGCCTGTTTTCCATCGCCCGCGCCGATACGGCGAATCAGCTGGCCATCGCCGCCGGTGCGGCCAGCCTCGAAGCCGCGGTGATCGAGGCGTGCGGCTTGCTGGCCGATGGCGCGGCGCAGGTATTGCTGGTGCTGGCGGAGTGTCCCTTGCCAGTGCCATTTGAAGCTTTTGAAGACTGTCACGAGCAATCGCATGCGTTTGCCTGGCTGCTGCAGGCCGAGGCTGCCCCGGGCACCGCTTTCAGCCTGACGTGGCGTCCCCGCAGCGGTGATGATGCGTTGGCGGCTGCCCCCGGCGCCATGCCGGGCAGCCTGGCCGTGTTGCGATTCATGCTCGGCGAGGCCCGCACGTTCGTGCACGCGGCCAACCGCCAGGCATGGTGCTGGAGCCGCCATGCATAAGCTGGAGGCTGTTCGCGCCGGCATATCGATAGGCTGGCGCACGATCGCGACCGCGCTCAGTTTCGCCGCCTTCGGCCTCGGTGGCTTGCTGTTGCGCGTGCTGGTGTTCCCCGTGCTGCAGGTGCTGGTGTGGCGGCGCGACACGCGCATCGCCTGCGCGCGCGCGATCATCCGCTGGAGTTTTCGCCTGTATATCGGCCTGATGCGTTTTCTCGGCGTGCTGCGCTATGACTTGCGCGGTCTCGACAAGCTGGAACGCGGCGGCTTGCTGATCCTGGCCAATCATCCGACCCTGATCGACACGATTTTCCTGATGGCGTATGTCAAGCAGGCCGATTGCATCGTCAAGTCCGATTTGTGGAATAACCCGTTTACGGGCGGCCCCGTGCGCGCGGCCGGCTATATCAATAACACGGGCGGCGCCGAACTGGTGGACGCCTGCCTGGCATCGCTGGAGCGCGGCAATAACCTGATCATTTTCCCGGAAGGCACGCGCACGCCATGCAGCGGCGAAGTCGTGCTGAAGCGGGGCGCGGCGAATATCGCCGTGCGCGGCCGCCGCGACGTGACGCCGGTGCTGATACGTTGCCTGCCCAGGACCCTGGGCAAGGGCGAGCCATGGTGGCGCGTGCCGGCCCGCCGTGCGCATTTCGAGATCGCCGTGCAGGACGACCTGGCGATCGGCGAGTTTACCGGCGGTGGCGCCAGCGACGTGATGGCGGCGCGCACCTTGACCACTCATCTGCAACATTACTTTAGCGGGAAACAGGAACAACATGCTTGAACAAGAAGTGAAGGAACTGATCATCGAGGCGCTGCAACTGGAAGACGTGAGCGCTGCCGATATCGATACGGATGCACCCCTGTTTGTCGAGGGCCTGGGACTCGATTCGATCGATGCGCTGGAACTGGGCGTCGCCCTGCAAAAAAAATATGGCATTTCCCTGTCGGCCGATTCGGCCGATACGCGCCGCCACTTTGCCTCGGTACGGGCGCTGGCGGCGATGGTTGACACTCACAGAAAGAAGTAAGGAGCAGCAAATGGTAGATATGAGCGCAATGAGCCGCGATGAACTGTACGCATGGGTGGTGCAGCTGCTGGCCGAAATGTTCGAGCTCGATCCGGCGGCGCTGACGCCGCAATCGAATCTGTACGCCGAACTCGATATCGACAGCATCGACGCGGTCGACCTGGCGGTCAAGCTGAAGCAGCTGACGGGCAAGCGCCTGCAGCCGGAAGTATTCAAGACCATCCGCACGATCGACGATGTGGTCGAAGCGCTGCGCGCGATGTCGGTGTCGGAACAGGCGGCGTAACGCGTGCTGCTCAATGCCGTCGCGTTGCTGCTGACCGTACTGTATCCGCTGGCGATCTGGTTCGGTCACGGCCAGGTCGAGCCACGCTGGCTGGCGCTGCTGCTGTTGCTGGCTGCCGCCTGCCGCCTGCCCGCGCTGAAGCTGCAGCGCGCCGCGCGCTGGTCGGTGGCGGCCGCACTGCTGCTGGCCGCCATCGCCCTGTGGAGCAACCTGCTGCTGCCGCTGAAACTGTATCCGGTACTGGTCAACGTCGTCTTGCTGGCCACCTTCGGCTACAGCCTGTGGGCGCCGCCGTCGGTGGTGGAACGCCTGGCGCGCTTGCGCGAGAAGGATTTTCCACCCGCCGCCGTGCGCTATACGCGCCGTGTGACGCAAGTCTGGTGCGGTTTTTTCATCGTCAATGGCAGCATCGCGCTGGGTACGGCACTGTGGGCCAGCGAAGCCGTCTGGTCGCTGTACACGGGCGTCATCGCCTATATCCTGATGGCTCTGTTATTTGGCGGCGAGTATCTCGTCCGCCTGCGTTTTAAGCGTTTGCACCATGCCTGAATCCTCGTTGCCGCAAGCTCCCGTGCCTGACGCACATCCGCCGATTTCCCCGCTGGCGCGCCTTGCGCTGTCCATGCATGGCCGCCCGCCGTCCATGCCCGTCGGCTGGCGCGATGGCGCGGTGCTCGATCATGCGCACTTTGCGGCGCGCATGTCCGCCTGGGCCGGCTTGCTGGAAGGCCAGGCAGGACGCCATTTCGCTTTGTACCTGGACGACAGCATCGAGTTTGGCGCCGCCTTGCTGGGCGCCTGGCAGGCGGGCAAGACCGTCTGGCTGACGGCCGATACGCTGCCGGGCAGCTGCGCTTCGCTGGCTGCGTCCGTCGACGGTTTCCTGGGTCAGTTCCCGGCTGTGCATGCGCCGCTGCCGCTGCCAGCGGACAGCCTGGCCGAGCGTGCGTGGACGCAGCTTGCCGACGATTTCCCAGCGCTGGTGGTGTACACCTCGGGCAGCACGGGCGCGGCGCAAGCCATCCCGAAAAAACTCTCGCAGCTGGCCAGCGAGGTGGCCACGCTGGAGCAGCTGTTTGGCGAACACGCCGATGGCGCGGCCGTCGTCGCCACCGTCTCGCACCAGCATATCTACGGCTTGCTGTTCAAGGTCTTGTGGCCGCTGGCCGCCGGGCGTGCCGTGCATGCGCACAGCGTGGACTACCCGGAACAGCTGGCGGCCTTGCTGGCGCGCGGTCCGTGCGTGCTGGCCGCCAGCCCCGCGCACCTGAAACGCCTGCCGGAACACATCGACTGGTCGGGCGCGCGGGCGCAACTGCGCGCCGTGTTTTCCTCGGGCGGGCCGCTGGCCCTGGACAGTGCGCTGGCGGCGGGGCATTTGTTGGGCCGCGTGCCGCGCGAAATCTATGGCAGCTCGGAGACCGGCGGCGTCGCCTGGCGCCAGCGCGTGCCGGAGCACCCTGACGACGAGAGCTGGCAGGGTTTTCCTGGCGTGGACTGGCGCCTGCTGGACGATGGCGCGCTGGAAGTGCGTTCGGCGCACCTGGCCGACGACGGCTGGTTATGTCTGGCCGACCGCGCGCGCGAAACGGCGCCAGGACGCTTCCAATTGTTGGGACGCAGCGACCGCATCGTGAAGATCGAAGAAAAACGCATTTCCCTCAATGCCATCGAAGCGGCATTGCTGGCCACGCCGCTGGTGCTGGACGCGCGTGTGCTGCTGTGCGATGCGCCGGCCGGCGAGCGTCAGAAGGTGGCCGCCTTTATCGTCTGCAGCGCCGCCGGCCGCGCGCTGCTCGACGCCGAAGGCAAGCTGGCCCTGAACCGCCAGTTGCAAACGGCGCTGGGCGGCCAGGTCGACGCCGTTGCCGTGCCGCGCCGCTGGCGTTACCTGGAACAACTGCCCATCAATGCGCAGGGCAAGACGACGCAGGCGCTGTTGCTGGCATTGCTCGAGAAACCCCGCTTGCCGCATGCGCGGCTGATCGAGCGTTCGGCCGAAGGCGAAACGCCACGGTTGCTGTTCGAGCTGCACGTCCCGGCGAATCTGTTCTATTTCGAGGGCCATTTCACGGGCGCACCCTTGCTGCCCGGCGTGGTGCAAGTGGAGTGGGCGCTGCACTTCGCGCGCCAGCACCTGGACCTGCCCGCGCGGTTCCGCGCCATGCATGCGCTGAAATTCCAGCAGCCGGTCATGCCGGACCGGCCCGTGCGGCTGGCGCTCGAATACGACGCGTCCAAGGCCAGCCTGCAATTTCGTTATCTGTCGGACGCCGGCCAGCATGCCAGCGGCCGCATCCTGTTTCACCCGAATGCCGCTGCCGTTCCCGATGGCGGCGCCGATACACCCACTCCAGCAGCGAGCGCATGTTAGATAAAAAATTCTCACCCGAACGCCAGACCGCCTTTGCCGCCCGTTACGAGGCGCAAAAAATCGCTTTCGGTCCCGTCGTCTTTCAATGCGTGCGCTATGCCTGGAAGCGCGGCATGCTGCAGGCCCTGGCCGACACGGGCCACAGCGGCCTGACGATTGCCGACATGGCCGCCAGCGGCCGCTGGACGGAGTATGCGCTGAAGGTGGCGCTCGAATCGTGCCTGTCGGCCGGCGTCGTCTCGCTGCGCGATGGCGCGTATGTGCTCGATAAAGTCGGTTTTTGCATGCTGACGGACAGCATCACCCAGGTCAACCTGGACTTCATGCATGACGTCTGCTACCAGGGCTTGTTCGACCTGGACCGCTCGCTCGACGCCGAGCAGCCGCTGGGACTGGCCGCGCTGGGCGACTGGCCCACCCTGTACCAGGGCCTGTCGGCCTTGTCGGAGCCGGCCAAGGGCAGCTGGTTCGCCTTCGATCACCATTATTCGGATACATCGTTCCCCGAGATCTTCCCGGACGTCTTCGCCACGGCGCCGCGCCGCATCATGGACATCGGCGCCAATACGGGCAAGTTCGCCAGTGCGGCGCTGGCCTACCATGCGGGCGTGGAACTGCACCTGGTCGACCTGGAGCGCCAGCTGGCGGTGGCGGACCGGACTCTCACCGATGCCGGCGTGCGCGAGCGGGCCCATTTGCACGCCTGCGACCTGCTCGACGACGCGGCGCCGCTGCCGGCCGGCATGGACCTGATCTGGATGAGCCAATTTCTCAGCTGTTTCAGCGAGCCTGCCATCGCCAGCATCCTGCGCCGCGTGGCGCAGGCACTGGGGCCGAACGGGCAAGTGCTGATCATGGATACCTTCTGGGACCGCCAGCAGTACGATATCGCCGCCTACTGCCTGATCAACACCTCGCCGTACTTCACGGCCATGGCCAGCGGTAACAGCAAGATTTACCAGAGCACCGACTATATCCGCCTGGCGCAAGCGGCCGGACTGGAATTGCTGACCACGCGCGACGGTATCGGCTATTGCCATTCGCTGCTGCGCTTTGGCCGCGCCGGAGCGCACAGTGACTGAAGTGCGTTTTCAACCGTGCATCGTGATCCCCGTGTTCAATCATGAACACGCGATCGGCGCCGTGGTGCGGCGCCTGCTGCCGCATGGCGTGCCGCTGATCCTCGTCGACGACGGCAGCGCCGCTGCCGGCGCGCGCACCCTGGACGCGCTGGCCGCCGCGCATCCGTCGCGCGTGACTCTGCTGCGCCATGCGCACAACCAGGGCAAGGGCGGGGCGGTGCTGACGGGCTGCCGCCACGCGCATGCGCACGGCTACAGCCATGCGTTGCAGATCGATGCGGACGGCCAGCACGAAACGGACGACGTGCCGCGCTTCCTGGCGCAGGCGCAGGCCACGCCGGCGGCGGTGGTGATCGGCTATCCCGTGTACGACGCCTCGGTACCCAGGGCGCGCTACTACGGCCGTTATGCGACGCATATCTGGGTATGGATCAATACCCTGTCGCTGCAGATCCGCGACTCCATGTGCGGTTTCCGCGTCTATCCGCTGGCGCCCCTGGCGGCGCTGGCGCAGCGTGGCGTGCTGGGACAGCGCATGAATTTCGACACCGATGTGCTGGTGCGTCTGTACTGGGATGGCTTGTCGATGGCGAATCTGCCCACGCGCGTCGGTTACCCCAGCGACGGCGTCTCGCACTTTGAACTGTGGCGCGACAACGTGCTCATTTCGCGCATGCACGCGCGTCTGTTTTTCGGCATGCTGTGGCGCGCACCGCGCCTGCTGGCCCGCCACTGGCGCGCGCGATGACGGCAGCACCGCAGCCGCCGCGCGGACACTGGTCCGGCTTCAATGAGGTCAGCTTTGTGGCCGGCATGCGCCTGCTGTTCTGGATCTGCCGCGTCTTTGGCCGCTGGCCTTTCCGCATGGTGCTGTACCCCGTGCTGGCCTGGTACGTGCTGACCAAGCCGCGTGCGCGCCGCGTGTCGCGCAGCTACTTGCGTCGCGTCGCGGCCTGCGGCGGCCCGGCAAACCTGACCGTGCTGCGGCACTTTGCCACGTTTGCCGAAACCATCCTCGACAAGATGCTGCTATGGGGCGGCTTGTACGACACGCGCAGCGTGAGCCTGCATGGCGTCGATGGCGACGATGGCGTCAACCGCTGTCTGGACGAGGGGCGCGGCGCCTTGCTGATCTGCGCCCACCTGGGCAACCTGGATTTGTGTCGCGTACTCTCGCAGCGCAATACGCGCTTGAAGCTGACGGTGCTCGTGCACACGCGTCATGCGCAAGCGTTCAACCGCATGCTCGAAACGCTCAATCCGGACAGCCAGCTCAATCTGATGCAGGTAACGGAAATCACGCCTGCCACGGCCATGCTGCTGGCGGAAAAGGTGGCGCAAGGCGAGTTCGTGGTGATCGCCGGCGACCGCGTTCCCGTCTCGCCGCAGCCGCGCGTGGCGGTGGCGCCTTTCCTGGGGCAGCCGGCCGCTTTCCCGATCGGCCCGTATGTGCTGGCCAGCGTGCTGCAATGCCCCGTGTATCTGCTGTTTTCCATGCGCATCGGCCAGCGCTCCGAAATACATTTCGAACTGTTCCGCGAGTCGCTGCACCTGCCGCGCAAGGCACGCGAGGCGATGCTGGCCGAACTGGCGGCCGCCTATGCGGCGCGCCTGCAACACCACTGCCTGCGCGCGCCGCTCGAATGGTTCAACTTCTACGATTTTTGGCAACTCCCCGATACTTCAAGACTGGATACTCCCGATGCAACTCGCTGACCTGAAAAACACCCGGCGCGCCGTCCGCTTCGACCGCGAGCGCCTGCGCATCGAAGACATTACCGATATCGCGCATGGCCGGGCCAGCGCCGAACTGTCCAGCGACCCCGTCTTTCTGGCGGCGATCGCGCGCGGCGCCGATTTCCTCGACCGCCTGCTGCGCGAGGATGGCACCATCTATGGCGTGACCACGGGCTACGGCGATTCGTGCACGGTGACCGTGCCGCCGGAACTGGTGGCCGAACTGCCGCACCACCTGTACACCTATCACGGCTGCGGCCTGGGCGAATTCTTCACGCCGGCGCAGACGCGCGCCATCATGGCCACGCGCCTGGCGTCGCTCTCCAAGGGTTTTTCCGGCGTCAGCGTGGAGCTGCTGGCGCAGATCGCGCGCCTGCTCGATGCGGGCCTGCTGCCGCTGATCCCGTCCGAAGGCTCGGTCGGCGCCAGCGGCGACCTGACGCCGCTGTCCTACCTGGCGGCCGTATTGTGCGGCGAGCGCGAAGTGTGGCGCGACGGCGTGCAAGTGCCGGCGCAGCAGGCGCTGCGCGAAGCGGGCATCGCGCCGCTGCGCCTGCGTCCGAAGGAAGGCCTGGCGATCATGAACGGCACGGCCGTCATGACGGCGCTGGCCTGCCTTGCGTATGAGCGCGCCGAATACCTGACGCGCCTGACGACGCGCATCACGGCCATGGCCTCGTTTGCGCTCGACGGTAACGCGCACCACTTCGATGAAACCCTGTTCTCCGTCAAGCCCCATCCCGGCATGCAGCAAGTGGCGGCCTGGCTGCGCGCCGATCTGCCCACCGATTCCTGGGAGCGCAACGGCAAGCGGCTGCAGGACCGCTACTCGATCCGCTGCGCGCCGCACGTGATCGGCGTGCTGGCCGACGCCTTGCCTTGGCTGCGTTCGTCGATCGAGAATGAACTCAATAGCGCCAACGACAATCCGATCATCGACGCCGAAGGCGAACGCGTGCTGCATGGCGGCCATTTCTACGGCGGCCATATCGCCTTCGCCATGGACAGCATGAAGAATACGGTGGCCAACCTGGCCGACTTGCTGGACCGCCAGATGGCCTTGCTCGTCGACAGCCGTTACAACCAGGGCTTGCCGGCCAACCTGTCGGGCGCCACGGGACCGCGTGCGGCCATCAACCACGGCCTGAAGGCATTGCAGATCAGCGCCTCCGCCTGGACGGCCGAAGCGCTGAAGCTGACCATGCCGGCCTCCGTGTTTTCGCGCTCGACGGAATGCCACAACCAGGACAAGGTCAGCATGGGCACCATCGCCGCGCGCGACTGCCTGCGCGTGCTGGAACTGTGCGAGCAGGTGGCCGCGGCCCTGCTGATTACCGTGCGCCAGGGCGTCTGGCTGCGCTGCAAGGTCAATCCCGACGTGCCACCGCAAGCGGCGCTGGCGGCGATGATGGAGGCGCTGGCCGCCGATATCGCGCCCGTCGAGGAAGACCGCCGGCTCGACCCGGAACTGCGCGTGCTGCTTGAACGCATGCGCGCCCAGGCGTGGCCACTGTACGGAGCCGGGAATGACTGAGACGCATAAAGTGCGCGGCAAGAAGGCCACGCCCAGCCGCTGGCACGCCGAAGTGGAAATGCAGGTGCAGTTCTTCGACCTGGACCCGATGGAGATCGTCTGGCACGGCCGCTACGTGAAATACCTCGAAGTGGTGCGCTGCGCGCTGCTCGACAGCATCGGCTACAACTACGTCGACATGAAGGCCTCCGGCTATGCCTGGCCCGTGATCGACATGCACTTGCGCTATGTGGCGCCAGCCACCTTTGGCCAGCGCCTGACCTTGCGCGCCGACCTGGTGGAGTGGGAAGACCGCTTGAAGATCGAGTACCTGGTCAGCGACAGCGCGACGGGCAAGCGCCTGAACCGCGCCAGCACGACGCAGGTGGCCGTCGATATCGCCAGCGGCGAGATGTGCTTTGCCTCGCCGCCGGTACTGTTTGAAAAATTGGGATTGAAGGCCGTATGAAAAAACAATTCAAAATCCTGTTGGCGGGCCTGTGCCTGCTGGCGATGGCGCCGCTGCACGCGGCCGCGCCGGTAGCGAAGATCGAGGCCATGCTGGCCAAGCCGCAGCAGCTGTGCGGCCGCTTCGACCAGAGCAAGCAGCTGGCCGGCATGAAGAAGGCGCTGGCGTCGAATGGCCGCTTTTGCGTGGTGGCCGGAAAAGGCGTGCTGTGGCGCACCTTGCAGCCGTTTCCGAATACCCTGCGCCTGACGCGCGACGAGATCGTGCATTTCCAGGGCGAGCGCGTGGCCATGCGCCTCGACGCGAAGACGGAGCCGGTGGTCAAGATGATCAACAGCGTGCTGTTTTCGCTGCTGGCCGGCGACCTGGCGCAACTCGATACGCTGTTTGAAGTGGACGGCAGCATCGATGGCGGTACCTGGCAGGTGGCGCTGAAGGCGCGCCAGCCGGCGCTGGCCAAGGCCATCGGCAGCATCCGCCTCGATGGCGGCGCCTTCGTGAAAAACATCAGCATCAGCGAAGCGAGCGGCGACCGTACGAGCATCGTGTTCTCGGCGATTGAAACGGGACCGTCCGCCATCACGGCGCAAGAGGCGGCCCTGTTTTGAACGCATTGACGAAGCGCGGCCGCAACGCCGGGCGCCTGCTGGCCATCGCCTGGGCGCTGGTGGTGGCGCTGCTGCTCGCGCATAACGCCTACCTGTGGCTGGGCAAGCGCATCGCGCCCGAAACCGACATTCTCGCCTTGCTGCCGGTGCAGGAGCGCGACCCGGTGCTGCAGGCGTCATTTACGCACATGGTCGACGCGGCGCAGCAGCGCGTGGCGGTGCTGGTCGGCGCGGCCGAATGGAGCGATGCGAAGCGCGCGGCTGACGCCTACGGCGCCGTGCTGGCGCGCCATGCGGACCTGTTCCAGTCCACGCCGCTCGACGAGCAGACGCAGAACGACTGGCTGGCGCTGTTCCAGCAGCATCGCTTGACCTTGCTGACGGCGCCGCAGGAAATGCAGCTGCGCCAGGAAACGCCCGCGTTCTGGCGCGATTCGGCGTTGAGTCAGCTGTATAGCCCATTCGGCGGGCCGAAACTGGGCGCCTGGCAGGATGATCCTTTCGGCCTGTTTGGCGGCTGGGTGCAGGAACGCGCGCAGGAAACGCCCGTGCGTCCGCGCGACGGCCATCTGTTCGTCGCCGACGCCGAGCGCCAGTATGTGCTGCTGCCGCTGACCTTGAGCCTGCCCGCCTTTTCGCTGGGTGCGCAGGAAAGCGCGCTGCCCGTGCTGGCGCAAGCCGAGGTGGCGGCGCGGCAGGCCGTGCCCGGCGTGGACATCATCAGCGCCGGTGTGATCCTGCATGCGGCGGCCGCCAGCAGCCAGGCGGCGGGCGAAATGTCGACCATCGGCCTGGGCTCCCTGGCAGGCATCATCCTGCTGACGTGGTTTACCTTCCGCTCGTTCAAGCCGATCTCGCTGATCCTGCTGTCGATCGGCATCGGCTGCCTCGGTTCTTTGTCCGTATGCTGGCTGCTGTTTGGCAAAATACACTTGATGACCTTGGTCTTTGGCGCCAGCCTGATCGGCGTGGCGCAGGACTACGGCATTTACTTCCTATGCAATCGCCTTGGCGCCGATCCGTCGCTCGATTCGCGCACCTTGCTGCGCCGTCTGCTGCCGGGGCTGTGCCTGACCCTGCTCGCCGCCGTCATCGGCTACATGGGCCTGGCGCTGACGCCATTCCCCGGCCTGCGCCACATGGCCGTGTTTTCCGCCCTGGGCCTGGTGTTTGCCTGGCTGACGGTGGTGTTCTGGTTTCCCGCGTTGATCGGTGGCGGCACCTTGAAGAGCGGTGCACTGGTCAAACAGTACGGCGCGGCGCGCGCGCGCTGGCCGCTGTTGCGGGCCAACCGCGCCACCCTGGTTGGCGGCGTACTGTTTGCCCTGTTTGCGCTCATCGGCATCAGCCGCCTGGGTGTCAACGACGATATCCGCCTGCTGCAAACGCCACCCGCGCACCTGATACGCGACCAGATCAAATTGAGCAAATTGCTCGATGGACCTACGCCGGTGCAGTTCTACCTGGTGCGCGGCGATAGCGCGGAAGCCGTGCTGCAGCGCGAGGAAGCGTTGAAACAGCGGCTGCTGCCGCTGATCGCGCAACAGCACATCAGCGGTGTCCAGGCCATGTCGAACTGGGTGCCGTCGCTGCAGACGCAGGCGGCGCGCCGGGCCTTGCTCGACACGGCCATCCTGCAGCCGGGCGCCGCGCTAGACCTGCTGGCGCAGTCCGTCGACGAAGGCCCGGAATGGGCCGGCAAGGTGCGCGCGCAACTGGCGCAAGCGGGGGCGCCGCTGTCGATCGACGCCTTCCTGAAGGTGCCGGCCAGCGAGCCGTGGCGCCATCTGTGGCTGGGCAAGGTCGAAGGCGGCTATGCCTCCATCGTCGCCTTGCGCGGCATGCAGTATGCGGCCATTCCCCTGCTGGCGAAGGCGGGCGAGGGCATGCCCGGCGTGCAGTGGGTCGACAAGGTCAGTGAAATATCCTCGGTGCTGGGCCGCTACCGCGTCTACATGGGCGCCGTGGTGCTGGGCGCCTACCTGGTGGTCTCCGGCTTGCTGCTGCCCCGTTACGGGCGCCGCACCTGGCGTGTGCTGGCGCCCACGGCGCTGGCCAGCGTGGCGGCCCTGGCCTTGCTCGGCTATTTGAACTTGCCGCTGCAGCTGTTCCACGTGCTGGCGCTGATGCTGCTGCTGGGCGTCGGCGTCGACTACGGCATCTTCATGCAGGAGCATCCCGACCGCCGCAACGATACGCCATGGCTGGCCGTGGGCCTGTCGGCGGCGAATACCATTTTGTCTTTCGGCTTGCTGGCGCTGAGCAAGACGGCCGCATTGCAGGCGTTTGGCCTGACCATGCTGATCGGCACGGCCCTGGTTTGGCTGCTGTCGCCGTGCTTTGCCGAAGCCGACCACCGTAGCGCGGCCGATGCCGCAGGAGAGTTCTGATGTTTTTGCACTGTCAACGATGGGCGCCCGCATTGCTGCTGGCGCTGGCCGGCTGCGCCAGCACGCCGCCTTCGGCACCCGCACGCCTGGGCCTGAAACTGGCGCCGCAGGCGCTGGGCGCCACGGTCAGCGTGCAGCAGCACCTGGTCGTCGAACGGGCCGGGCGCATCGACGAACTCGATGCGGCGCTGGAAGTGGAGCCGTCGCATCTCGACCTGGTGGGACTGGCGTTCGGCCAGCGCGTGCTGTCGCTGCATTACGACGGCAAGGAGATGACGTCATGGCGCCACCTGATGCTGCCGGCGCAGGTACGCGCCGAGGACGTGCTGGAAGACATGCAGCTGACCCTGTGGCCGCGCGAAGCGATTGCGCAAGCGCTGCCGGCAGGCTGGCGCATCGAGGACAGCGGCTTGCGCCGCACCCTGTTCCTGCATGACGAGGCGGTGACGGTGATCGACTACAGCGGCATGCCGCGCTGGAGCGGCACGGTCGTACTCGACAACCTGCGCTACCGCTATCGCCTGACGATACAGAACGCCCCGGAAGGAAGTTGAATGACTGGCCTGACTGTGTACCTGAACGACTGCGGCATCGTCTGCGCGCTGGGCGCGGACCGCGAAGCAGTGCGCGCGCGCCTGTTTGCCGCGCACAGCGGCGTGATGCCCGTCGATACCTACACGCCGGGGCGCATGCTGCCGCTGGGCGTGGTCGATGCGGCCTTGCCATCGGTGGCGCAGCACGGCATCGCCGCGCGCAGCCGCAACAACCGGATGGCGCTGGCGGCGCTGGCGCAGATCCGTCCCGCCGTGGAACAGGCCATCGCCCGCTACGGCGCGGACCGCGTGGCCGTGGTGATCGGCACCAGCACGTCGGGCATCGCCGAGACGGAAGGCGCGATCGGCCAGCATGTGGCGGGCGACGGCTTGCCGAAAGCCTTTCATTATGGGCAGCAGGAGATGGCGTCGCCGGCATTGATGCTGGCCGAGGAACTGGGCATCGACGGCCCGGCCCTCGTGCATTCGAGCGCCTGTTCGTCGAGCGCCAAGGCGATGGCCAGCGCGGCGCGCCTGATCCGCATGGGCTTGTGCGACGCCGTGCTGACGGGCGGTGTCGATACCCTGTGCGGCTTTACCGTGGCCGGATTTTCCGCGCTGGCGTCCGTCAGTGCGCGGCGCTGCAATCCGCTGGGCGCTAACCGCGACGGCATCAATATCGGCGAGGGTGCGGCCCTGTTCCTGATGACGGCGCAAGCGGCCAGCGTGGCCTTGCGCGGCTGGGGCGAATCGTCCGATGGCCACCACATGTCGGCGCCCGATCCCGCAGGCGGCGGCGCGCGGCTGGCCATCGCCCAAGCACTGGCGCGCGCGGACATCGCGGCGTCGCAAGTCGACTATGTGAACCTGCACGGCACGGCCACGCCGCAGAACGATGCGATGGAAGCGCGCGTGGTGTCCGACCTGTTCGGCGCCACGGCGATGGTCAGCTCCACCAAGCCGCTGACAGGCCATGCGCTGGGCGCGGCGGCCGCCATCGAGGCGGCGCTGTGCTGGCTGGCGATGCAGGACGATAACGCCGAGGGCTTGCTGCCGCCGCACCTGTGGGATGGCGTGCCTGATGAATCCCTGCCGCCGCTGCGCCTGGCCTTGCCCGGTGCGCGCCTGGGGCGTCCGCTCGACTGGGCGCTGAGCAATTCGTTTGCCTTCGGCGGCTCGAACGCCGCCCTGCTGTTCGGGAGGGGAGCATGAGTTTTCCCGCTATCCGCGAACTGGTGCCCCATTCCGGCGCCATGGTGCTGCTCGACCGGGTGTTGTCGGCCGATGCGGAAAACCTGTGCGCCGAAGTCGCCATCCATGCCGGCAGCGTGTTTTATGACGCGCCGTCGGCAGGGGTGGGCAGCTGGGTCGGCATCGAATACATGGCGCAGGCGATCGCCGCGCATGCGGGCTACCTGGCGCGGCTGGCCGGTGTGCCCGTGAAGATCGGGTTTTTGCTGGGGGCGCGGCGCTACGAAGCGCAGCTGCCCCTGTTTGTCGATGGCAGCGTGCTGCAGGTGCATGTGCAGCAGGCCTTGCAAGGCGAGAATGGACTGGGCGCGTTCGAGTGCCGTATCGAGATGGCGGGCGCCGTGCTGGCGCAAGCGACGATTACGGTATTCCAGCCCGAGGATGCAAAGCAATTTCTGCAGGAGAGTATGAATGGAGCGCAGCATGAGTAAAAGTGTATTGGTGACGGGGTCGTCGCGCGGCATCGGCAAGGCCATCGCCTTGCGGCTGGCGCGCGACGGTTTTGACGTGGTGCTGCATTGCCGCAGCGCGCGCGGCGAAGCCGACGCGGTGGCGCAGCAGGTGCAGGCCATGGGACGCGCGGCGCGCGTGCTGCAATTCGATATCGGCGACCGTGCCGCGGCAGCTGCCGCGCTGGAAGCTGACATCGCCGAACATGGCTGCTATTACGGCGTCGTGTGCAACGCCGGCGTGGCGCGCGACAATGCGTTTCCCGCCATGTCGGGCGAGGACTGGGACATCGTCCTGCAGACCAATCTCGATGGTTTCTACAATGTGCTCAATCCGCTGGTGATGCCGATGGTACAGCGCCGCAAACCGGGGCGCATCGTCACCATGGCGTCCGTTTCGGGCCTGATCGGCAACCGGGGGCAAGTCAATTACAGCGCCGCCAAGGCCGGCATCATCGGCGCGACCAAGGCGCTGGCGCTGGAACTGGCCAAGCGTGCCATCACGGTCAACTGTGTGGCGCCGGGCCTGATCGAGACGGACATGATCAGCGAGGTGCCGCTCGACGAAGCGCTGAAGATGATCCCCGCGCGCAGAGTCGGCACGCCGGAAGAAGTGGCCGCCGCCGTCAGTTTCCTCGTCGGCGAGGAAGCGGGCTATATCACGCGCCAGGTCATTTCCGTGAATGGAGGCATGGCATGAGCCGCCGCGTAGTCGTGACCGGCATGGCCGGCATCAGCCCGATCGGCAATGACTGGCCGGCCATCCGCCAGCGCCTGGGCGAGTACCGCAACGCCGTCGTGCGCATGGACGAATGGGCCGATTACGAAGGCTTGAATACGCAACTGGGCGCGCCGGCCGCGCCGTTCGCGCTGACGGACCGCTACAACCGCAAGGCCGTGCGCAGCATGGGACGCATCGCGCTGATGGCCACGCGCGCCAGCGAACTGGCGCTGGAACACGCGGGCCTGGCCGGGCACCCCGTGGTCAAGAGCGGGCAGATGGGCATTTCCTTCGGTTCGTCCGCCGGCACGCCCAGCGCCATCGGCGACTTTGGCCGCATGATGGAAGAGCGCACCACCAAGGGCATCAACGCCACTACCTACATCAAGATGATGGCGCACACGGCGCCCGTCAACATCGGCGTATTCTTCGGCGTCACGGGCAGGGTGATTACCACCTCAAGCGCCTGCACCTCGGGCAGCCAGGGCATCGGCTATGCATACGAGGCGATCGCCGGCGGCAAGCAGCTGGCGATGATCGCCGGCGGCGCCGAGGAGCTGTGCGCCACCGAGGCGGCCGTCTTCGACACCCTGTTCGCCACGAGCACGCGCAACGACGATGGCCACACGACGCCGCGCCCGTTCGACGCCAGTCGCGATGGCCTCGTCATCGGCGAAGGCGCCGGTTGCCTGATCCTCGAAGAATTCGACCATGCGCAGGCGCGCGGCGCCACCATCCATGCGGAACTGGTGGGCTTCGGCACGAACAGCGACGGCTGCCACGTGACCCAGCCGAACGCCGCCACCATGCGCCAGGCGATGCTGCTGGCGCTGGCCGACGCGGGACTGCAGCCATCCGATATCGGCTACATCAATGCGCATGGCACGGGCACGCAGCAGGGCGATATCGCCGAATCGCAAGCGACGTTCGAAGTGTTTGGCGACCGCACGCCTATCAGTTCGCTGAAAAGCTACATGGGCCATACCCTGGGTGCCTGCGGCGCGCTGGAAGCGTGGATCAGCATCGAGATGATGCGCGAAGGCTGGTTTGCGCCCACCATCAACTTGCAGCAGGTCGACCCGCAATGCGCACCGCTCGACTACATCGCCGGCGAAGGCCGGGCCATCGAATGCGAGTACGTGATGTCGAATAATTTTGCCTTTGGCGGCATCAACACGTCGCTGATCTTCAAGCGTTACCGGCCGTGAAGTTAGCTTGCGCTGGCGCAAGTGGCAAGTGTGGTTCCCTTTGTACTATCTTTAACTTATCGAGGAAAACAGCATGAAAAAAATGATGATCCTGGCGGCGCTGAGTGCGGCGCTGACGGTTGCCTTGCCGGCACAGGCAGGCGATACCAAACACATGATGTCGATCGCCAATGCGATGTCCGCCAACGACGCCCAGGCCCGCCTTGGCGACACCGTGAAATTCTATTTTGGCGACCAGGCAACGCCCCCGGTTGCCACGCGCATCAGCAGCGACAAGACCAGCCAGAAAACCAATGGCGTCGGCAAGTCGGCGGAAACCTCGTGCAACTGGGCCTTCCTGTCGGCCATGCTTGCGCTGCAAAAGCGCGCCCAGTCGGTGGGCGCCGATGCCGTCGTCAATATCGTCAGCAATTACAAAAACATCGAAAATTCCAGCGCCACGGAATTCGAGTGCCATGAAGGCACGATGATGACGGGCGTGGCCTTGAAGGGCGAGTTCGTGAAGTTGAAGGCAGGCAAGTAAGTAGCAGTAGCAGGAAGCAGCAGGGAAGTCCACCCCATCGGTAACCGGCGCAATCAGAGCAGCGATCGCGTCCGGAAGCCATTCCAATAAAAAGTAGAAAGAGAATATGCAAAAAGTATCGAAAACTGTCATCCTGGCCGGCGCACTGCTGGCATTGACCATGTTGCAAGGCTGCGCCACGCGCATCAAGGCATCGTCGACGACCAATCCGCCGCCGAGCGAGGCTTTCTCGTCGTTTGGCCGCATTGAAGTCAAGCCGACAGTCTTTGCCGAAGGCTACAAGGGCAACCAGGCCGGCATGGCGAAGATCGACGAGAATATCCGCAAGGACCTGGCCGAATCGCTGACCAGCTGGAATGCCGCCCCGGCCAATGGCCGTGTGCTGACCATCGAGCCTATCGTCGAAGAAATCCAGTTCAAGAGCGGCGCCAAGCGCGTACTGCTGGGACCATTGGCCGGCAGCTCGGGCGTGCGCATGCGCGTCATGATCCGCGACAACAAGGGTGCCGTGGTCGCAACGCCAGAGTTCTTCCAGCGCGCGGACGCGATGGCGGCCGGATTCACGTTCGGCGTGCACGATAACCTGATGCTGACCCGTATTGCCAACCTGACCAGCGCTTACATCAAGGCCAACTATGTACGTGCCGAAGGCGGCCCGACGGGCGCCGACAATAAAGCGGTCGAAGCAGCAATGACGAACTAGGACGGGCGCGGCGCGCAAGCGCCTGCAGACCTGCTGAGAATGGCAGCGACGGGCAACCGCGCTGCCATTTTTTTTGCCGTATGCATGCTGGCAATTTGTGGCAGACTGCGCCTTTGCCTATCCCGACCTTGTCATGCCACCAGCCTTGCCCAGTAGCGGCGCCAGCATCTGGCTGCTCGATTCCCGCAGCATTGATCTTGCGCAGATCAGCCAGTATGAAACGTGGCTCGGTGCCGCTGAAGCGGCCCGCTACGCACGCTTTGTGCGGCCGTTGCGCCAGCGCCAGTTCCTGCTGGGGCGCGCGCTGCTGCGCGTAGCGATGGGGAAACTGCTGGAAGTGGCGCCGGAATCCATCGTGCTGGAAGAGAGGCCGGGCCAGGCGCCACTGCTGCTGTCGCCTGCGGAGGGGCCGCACTTCAGCATTTCGCACAGCGGCCACTGGGTCGCCTGCGCGTTGAGCGGTACTACGCGGCTGGGACTCGATATTGAGCTGCGCGACCCGCGGCGCGACGTGCTGGCGCTGGCCCGCCAGGCGTTTGGCGCAGATGTGGCCGCCGAGCTGGAAAGCATGCCGCTTGAAGCGCGGCTGGCGGCGTTTTACCAGCGCTGGAGCGAGGCCGAGGCGCGCTACAAGCTGGGCATGGACGCGGGCGCTTGCGCGACCTTGGCGCATGCCGAGCTGTCCATCGTGCTGTGCAGCGCGGCGCCGCTGGCGCAGGCGCCCGCCGTGATCGTGCAGGGTCTGGCGCAAGGCTAATTCCCCCGCACGACGATCTCCTGCGCCTTCGGTTCGCGCTGGCGCATGAAGCGCACGATGGAGTCGACGGTGACGACGTCGATCTGGCGCGTCATGCGGCGCTCGAACGGGTGATCGTCGAACGCGATATTCGCGCGGAACATGCGCGCGCCCAGGCGCGTGGCGGCGGGGATGCTCAGCGTTTGCGGCGCGTAGCTGGCGCTGCGCAGCCAGCCTTGCGCTTCGGCGCGCGTTTCGATCTTGCCAGGTTCGTTGCTGGCAGCGGCCAAGGTTTCCAGCACCCACTGGTTCGAATTCTGGTACTTGGTGGAAAACGGGTAGGCCAGCATATTGTAGTGCGGCTCATGCAGGCGCTTGGGCGTGTTCGATGTCAGCAGGCGCACCAGTTGCTGCTGCGTATCCTGGCCGGGAACGAGAATCAGGGTTTCATACATGAACACATCATCCATGAAGAAATTGCCCAAGCCTTCGTTGTACAGCGACGATTGCGCCGTGCCGCATTCATTGAGTTCATGCACCACCAGCCAGCGGCCTTTCGGGTGGTCGCGCCAGGCCAGCGCCATGTGCGAATAGCGCAAGTTGTATTTCGACAGGTCTTGTCCGGCGCGCGCCAGCAGCACCACTTGCGCGCCCGAGGCGTCGAGTGCCTGCAGGGTCTTTTGCGCCAGATCCATCGATTTGACGAGGGTGGTCGCATCCGTTTGCTTTTCCTCGCACGAGCGTCCCGCATGGGCGGTACCGGCCAGTGCCAGGCTGATGAGAATCACGGTCAGGCGTTTCATGGGGTTCACGCTTTCGAATGGTGGAGAATCGCATTGCCGGCCGCATTCGGCACATAGGCGATGGCCTTGCCCGACAGCACCAGCATGTGTCCCGTCGAGACGGCCACGACGTTGATCGCCGTGCCGGCCGCCAGCGACAGGCCTTGCGCAGCCTTCTGGCTCAGCTTGACGGAGGCTGTGGCGGCGGAGGACGCGCCCCTGGCCGCGCTTTTGAGCACGAGGACGCTGCCGTCGGCCGCGTCTTCCACCTTGTCAATGACGATTTCACCGGCGGCGGCCAGCACCGACATGGAGCCGACCAATACGATGGCTGAGGCCATGCTGGCGTTGTCGGAGGCGTTGGTGGTATCGGAGTTGGCGGCCTGGGCCAGCGGCGCCATGGTGGCGGCGCACAGCAGGGCGGTGGCGAGCAGATGTTTCATGGAATGTCCGTTCTTTATTGGTGGTTACACTTTGGAGTGGTGCAGCAGCGCCTTGCCCAGTTCGTTCGGGATGAAGGCGATGGCCTTGCCGGAAAGAACCAGCATATGGCCGGTGGACATCGCCACCACATTGACCACGGTGCCGGCCGCCAGCGACAGGCCCCTGGCCGCTTGCCCGCTCATCTGGATGGACGCGCCACCCGCTTCGGAGGCGCCCTTGAGCACGATGACGATGCCTTCGCCCACCGTTTCCACGCTGGCGACGACCACTTGGCCGGAGGCGACCAGCATCGACATGGAACCGGCGACGACCACGGCGGAACCTTCGCTGAGGTTTTGCGAGCCTTTCGACAGATTCTCGGAGGCGGCGGCGTGGACCAGGCCGGGAGCGGCCACGGAGAGCGTCAACAGCGACAGGGACAAGCAGAGGGGCAGCAGGCGTTTCATGTGTTTCTCCTTCAAGTGTGCCAAGTGGCAACGCCATCATTGTAGACTGTGGGCAATTGGTCAATGAATACGCTACTCGTAGCGGGCAGGCATACCGCAGGTAGCATATTGCGCTACTTTTCTGCCGCCAGAATCGATGCTATTTTTATAAAGGAAGTGCATGCCGCAAACCCACGCCTTGATCGAAGCCTTGAAACGCCTGTTGAAAGCGCGCTCCGTCACGTATGCCGAGCTGGCCCAGCGCATCGGCGTGTCCGAAGCCAGCGTCAAGCGGATGTTTTCGCAGAAGCAATTTACTTTGCAACGGCTGGACCAGATCCTGGTGGCCATCGGCAGCGATTTCCAGCAGCTGGCGCTGGCCGTGCAATCAGCCCAGGCCGCGCCCACCCTGATCACGGGGCTGACGTATGCGCAGGAAAAGGAAATCATCGAGGACACCCGGCTGTTCGTGGTGGCCGTCTCCGCCCTGAACTTGCTGCCGCTGGAACAGATCGTCGCCATCTATGACATCAGCGAAGCGCAAGCCGTGAAATACCTGCTGCGTCTCGACAAGATCGGTTTCCTGGAACTGCTGCCGAATAACCGGGTCAAACTGCTGGTGGCCCGCACGTTTGCGTGGATACCGAACGGTCCCATCCACACGTATTTCAAAAAGGAAGCCTATGGCGACTACTTGAATTCGCAGTTCGATGGCGAGACGGAATTGCTGCGCCTGGTGAACGTGATGCTGTCGAAGAAATCCACGGCCGCCTTGCTGGAACGCCTGAAGCAAGTGGCCGTGGAATTCTCGCAGCAACACCAGGAAGACGCGCGCCTGCCTGGCAATGAGCGCCTGGCCATCAGCTTCATGCTGGCGGCACGTCCCTGGATGCCGCAGACGTTCAAGGCGCTGCTGCGGCAGTAAGTCGGCGAGTAGCGCGCTCAAGCGGTGAACGTTGTGGCTAAGGTTGCTGCTTGTCGGTACTGCCTTGTTCCTCTTTCATTTGCGACAGCAAGCGCCAGGCAAAAAAGCCCAGCACGGCCACGCCCAGCAGTAGTGCGGCCCATAGGGCGGCCAGGCGCAAGCCTGCGCCGTCCGGCGTCTTCTCGATGGGAGCGTCGCTGGTCAGCGCCACCACCCTGGCTGCCGTGGCGACAGGCAGTGCCAGCAATTCCTCCTGCGTGAAGCCGGGCGCGACCTGCGACAGCGGCAACGCTGCCGGCGTTGCACCATTTCTGCCGAAGACCAGTTGATACGGCCCCTTGCCGCTGGCCAGGAACACCAGGCTTGCCGGTGTCCATCCCAGGCGCAAGACGGAGTTGATGTTCGGGTTCGTGCCGCTGTGATATTGCGGCCGGAGCACCCATTGCTCCGTTTGCACGACGGGCATGGCCAAGTCGCCGGAAACCCGTTCCTTGCCATCCATGTTGATACGGTAGAACGTCGTGTGGAGCAATGGTTCGAATTCGGCGGCCTGCGTGGCGCGCGCTCGCGGGCCCAGATGCAGGCGCTGGCGCTGGCGCGGCGCTTCGCTTGCCGGGTGATACACGCCCAGAGTAACGGGCATGGACGTGTTGCCCTCAGCCAGCTGCAAGCCGATGCTGTCGGCGGGAATGGCGATCGGCGTGGCATACAGACGCTCGTCGACGCTCTTGCCTGTCGTCCCCTTCAGCGTGATGGTGGCGCGCGGCAGGGCAAGGGCCGTGACACTGACCTGCTGCGCGGCGATGCCGGCGAAAGTGATGGGATCGCCGTACTGCCAGCTCAACCGCGCATAGCGGAAGGCACGCGGCGCGAATTCGATGCGGTCGTTGGCCAGGGTTTGCGTGTCGCTGTTGCGCAGCCAATTCAGGGTGGTGGTGGCGATGGCATCCCATTGTTTCAGGTCGTCGCTTACTTCCAGCAGTACTTGCGCATTGTAGTTATCGGTTCCTGGCGGCAAGGTAAATTGCAGGGCGCCGATGCGGCTATCCTTGGCGGGCGGGCCCGCATCGAGGATCAACCCTTGCAAGCCCGGCGCCGCATCGAGCGTACTGCCGCCACGCGCCGTGACGGACAGCAGACGGCCGTCATTGCCGGTCCGGATATCCACGTTGTCCAGTTCGTAGTAGCCGATGTTTTTGCCGGTGACGGGAAAGATGCGCATGGCAAGCGTGTCGCGCTGCGTGCGCGATTGCGCGGGCGGGGCCGTCAGAGCGAAGGCCAGTGGCTTGCCGGTACTGTCGAACAGGCGCACGTCGGCCAGGCTGGCCGAGCGCGCATGCAGGTACACGTCGGTGGGGACGCTTATGCGGCTCAGGCCGGCACCGGGCTGCGGCGTCAACGCGATGCTCCAGCGATAGTCCTGTGGCCTGTCCTGGCCAGGCGCGGCCAGCGCGGCGCCTGCCATCAACACGATGCCGAACATGAGTGTGCTTGTTTTCATGCTGCTCCCGGTTGCGGTTCGGCTGACGCTGGCGCGGCAGCCTTGGGGAAGGGCGCCAGGTAGCCGATCAAGACCATCAGCAAGCCGACACCCACGAAAGATACGATGCGTTCGATACCGCCCACGTTGGACAGGTCGATCAGGAATAGTTTCACAACGACCAGCCCCAGCAGGACGGCACCCATGCTCCATTGCTGGCGCCGCTGCTGGCGGGCCGCGTGGCGCATCAGCAACAGGGCCGTGACGCTCCACACGAGCGACAGCATCGCTTGCACGAACTGCGAGGCCAGCATGGCGTCAAAGGTATACGGCACGCCGACATAGTGCGACACCGTGCGCAGCAGCATCAGGTTGAACCACACATACAGCAAGCACGCGGCCACGACGGGCAAGCGCGCCTGCCACAGGGCGGGCAGCGGCAACTGCTTCGCCGGCAGCAAACGGTAGCTGGCAATGGCCAGCAGCACGGCAAAGCCCGTGCTCAAGTCCAGCGGATTGAGCAGCGGCAAGTAGGGCAGCGGCGCCATGGCGCCATCGTCGAAGATGTTCCAGGCGGCGATCAGCAGCAGCGACCAGAGCGCACCCAGCGGTATCAGGGTGCGCTGGTACCACTCGGCAATCGGTGCCACCGGCCAGACGCCGGCACGGCAGCGGCGGATCAGCCAGGCCAGTACCAGCATCATGGCCCAGGCCGGCAAGTAGCGGGCCCAGGCGGGGCTGACGCTGTCTTCATGCTGTGCCAGCCAGGCGTTGACATGCATGGCGCCCACGGGCCACAGCATCAGCCATGGCGCGGCCGTGCGCAGGGTATGCAAGAGCCGCAGCGCACGCACGTCGAGTTGCCAGCCGGCTTTCGGCCAGGCCTGCAGCAGGTATTCGCCGGCCGCCAGCGCGCCGGCCAGGGCCAGCCAGCTCAAGCCCGTCAGCAGATAGTCGCGCAGGTACAGTGCCAGCAGCAGGTTGGCGCTCCACAGGCCCAGGCCGAGCCAGGCGGCCACGGTGAACCAGCGCAGCTGCGGCCAATCGAGGCGCCGCGCCACAATCGCGAACACGGGTGTCGTGACGGACACGGCGATCAGGTACAGCGCCAGCCAGTGCTCGCCCGCGTACGGCTGCATGCTCAGGTCGCCATCGATCAGGCGCAGCAGCCAGCTGGTGAACGGTACGAGGATGGCGGCAAACCACAGCAAGCCGCTCCAGACCAGCAGGGGACGCGCTGCCAGCGCCAGTAGCTCGTCGCCGCCGCGTGCGCGCAGCGCAAGGAAGCGGGCGCTGGCAAAGGCGGCGGCGCCCAGCAGCAGGGCGCTGAGGAAGGAGCCGTCGAACAGGTTGGCCGGATGCTGGTCCCAGGCCCAGCTGGCGCGGCTGAGCATGACCATGCCGGCCAGTACCTGTACGGCCAGCAGCAGGGCGCGCGGCGCATGCCATTGTTCGCGCCGCGCCAGCGCCGCTAGCAGGGCTGCTACCGCCAGCGCGCTGACGGTGAGCAGGTTCAGTTGCGTGGCGGCATCCGTGCGTAGCAGGATTTCGCTCCAGATGCCGCCCAGCAGCCAGGCCGTGGCGGCCGTCAGGAACAGCACGGACAGGCTGCTCATGAATTCAGGATGTAAGTGGCTGGCGTGGCGGCGGAAATTGTAGGCCATCACCAGCGCGGCGGCCGCCAGCAGCGCGCAGCCGAGCCAGATGTTGGCTTGCAGGGCCGCTGCCGTATTGAGTCCCTGCATGGCGCCGAGGAAGGCCAGCCAGGCGGCCCCCTGCACCAGCAGGCCGAAGACCCAGGCCAGGGTCTGGCGCTGGCGCAAGCCGACCCAGACGATGCCCGCGCCTTCCAGCGCCCAGGCGGCGGACGTCCAGCGGCCATCGAGGGCAAACGGGATGGCCAGCGTGCCGAAGACGATGCCCAGAGCGAGGAAGGCTTCGGCCAGCAGTTTGAAACCTGCGCGGCGCCACAGGGCCACGGCCAGTCCCGTGTAGGTCAAGCCGCCGAGCAGCGCGGAAAACGCCAGGCCAAACTCGAAGTGCCGCACCAGGCCGTATTGCAGGCCCATGGCCGCCAGCGGAGTGCCGAACACGAGGGTGCCGTCCACATAGTGTTTCAAGCGCGGCGCCTGGCGCGCGCAGTAGGCAATCGCGATACCCATATAGAACAGCACGAACAGGATCAGGAACAGCTGCGTCGACAGGTAGTGCTCGGGCGTGTAGCGCAGCAAGCCCCAGGTGGTGGCGACGACGAAGGTAAAGCCAAAGCTCAGCACATTCAGGACGCGCCAGGCGCGTTTCAGGGCGATGGCGAAGACGCCCGCGTTGAGCAGCGCGTAATAGCTGAACAGGCCGATATGGTTGCCGCTGCCCGTCGATACGAGCAGGGGCACGGCAAAGCCGCCGACGATGCCGAAGACGGCCAGCCAGACGGCGTTTTGCAGCACGGCCAGCAAGCACGTGAACGCCGTCAGCACGAACAGCACGGCAAACGCCAGGCCCGCCGGGATCAGATCATACAGGCGGAAGGCGCCAAACGTCACCAGCATCAAGATCGCCAGCGCCGTGCCCTGCAGCGGCAAGCTGATGCCGGGGCGTTTGATGCGGATGCGCCAGGCCCAGGCCAGCAGGGCGATATCGGCCAGCGCGATGCCTGCCAGGCGCAGCTCGATGGGCACCGTCACCTGCGCCGACACGTATTTGAGCAGGAAGCTGACGCCGAGGAACAGAATCATCAAGCCCAGCTTGGCAACCAGGTTACCCGTGAACAGCCAGTTCTTCGCCTTGG
>NZ_JAZHPB010000006.1:0-442334 GCF_036543145.1 Janthinobacterium sp. LS2A | reverse complement strand
GAACTCCTAATGATTTGATTAGATTGCTCAGGCACACGCCCGACGGTCTGGTTTGAATTGCTTCTGTGCTGCCTGCTGCGAATTCTGGTGCCCTTGACGTGGATCGAACACGTGGCCTCTCCCTTACCAAGGGAGTGCTCTACCACTGAGCTACAAGGGCTGTAATTTGTTGCATGCGATGCATCAAGCACCTGAACGGAAACTGGAGCGGGTGAAGGGAATCGAACCCTCGTCGTAAGCTTGGAAGGCTTCTGCTCTACCATTGAGCTACACCCGCGAGGTATCGTTCACTTTTCTTCACTTGCTTTTTGCTACTACCCAGTTTTCCTTGCAAAAACTTGGTGGAGGGGGCTGGATTCGAACCAGCGTACTCATAGAGAACAGATTTACAGTCTGTCGCCTTTAACCACTCGGCCACCCCTCCGCGGGAACCGCAGAGTATGAAGCATCTACTCACAACTGTCAACCTTATTTACTGATGCCTGACTGCTGCATTTGCGTATAAAGAAGAAGTTGGCTGCTTCGGGGCGTGATTATAAGCTCCCGATTTGAGAATGTGCAAGGGTTGGCGCGAAAAAGTCGACTTTTTTCGCATTTTTTTTATCCATCCTACCTGTAAGCCGCATTTTCCCGTCATTCGCCCCGCATTTTCCTGTTTATCTGGCGTCAGGCGGATGCATCCAGGAGTTGCCTAGCGGCTTATATTTACGCAACAACTGCTGATGCAGCCCCGACAGCACGGGCAATTTGGGGTTGCGCGGGTCCAAACGGCGCACGCCGGCGATAAATGTCAGCGCCTGCTGCCCCATGCGCTCATCCCAGCCCTCGTGCTCCAGGCATTTCAGCACGGCCACGGCCGCATTGAAGACTACTTGCGGATTATCGGGCAGGCGCGTGACGGCCTCGCCCATCAGGTCGACGGCGCCGCGGAAATCGCCCTCTCCCGCCCGGGCGGCGCCGGCCGCCACCATGTCGGCCACTTCCTGGCGGCTTTGCCGCGCCAGCGCCTTGGCCAGCTCTTCGCGTCCCGCCTGTTCGAACACGGCCATGGCGCGCGTCATGGCGGCGCTGTCGGGCGCGTTGCGCATGACTTCGCGCATCACCTCGGCCGCGCCATCCTCGCGCCCATGCGCCAGGCAGTGGCGCGCCAGTTCGGTTTTCAGCATGTTCGAGCCGCCCACGCTGTGACGGTTGGCGGCCAGCGCCGCGTCCAGCGATTGCTGCAGGCGCTCTTCGTTGCCCGTATGCGCATGCAGCATGGCGCTGCACAGGGCGCTGCACAGTTCCGCATTCTTTTGCCCGCCCATTGACTTGTCGAGGTCGCGGATCACGGCGCCCGCCTGCAGCGGGTCGCCCTTGCGCACCAGGGTCTGCACCAGGCGCACATGGTCTTCCGGATCGCGGAATTCCGAATACTTGGCCTTGCTGACCACTAACTTGAGGGATTTTTCCGCCATCTCGATATCGTCGGCCGCCAGGGCCGCCTCGCCCAGGCGGCGCAAGCGACGCACGGCGTGCGGCGACAGGGCCACCGCTTCGCTCAGGGCCGCCTGCGCCAGTTCCGGCTTGCCTTGCGCCAGGTGCGTGCGCGCCAGCCAGTCATAGGCGTCGAGAAAACGCTTGTTGTTTTCCAGCAGTCCCTCCAGGGTGCCCTGCGCCGCTTCGTATTCGCCCAACAGAAACTGCGTCTTGGCCTGTCCCAGGCGCGCCCAGCCGATGGACTTGCTCTCGTACAAGGCTGCGTAGATCGGTTCGGCGTCGGCCGCCTCGCCCAGCAGCAAATGCAATTCCGCGCGCAGGCGCAGGAAATCCGTGGCGTAGCGCGGATACAGGCTGGCGCCCTCGGCGCAGGCGGCGATCGCCGCGCGCTCGTTGCCCACGTCGATCAGTTCATACACGGGCACGAAGGCATTGCGTTTGTCCAGCGCGCGGCCGATGCGCTCGAGCATGTTGTCAGCGGTGAATGGCTTGAGGATGTAATCGGTGGGCAACAGCTCGACGGCACTGACCACCTTGGCAAAGCTGCCTTCGCCCGTGACCATGAAGAACATGGTCGATGCGTGCATCAACTTGTGGTGGCGCAAGTCTTCCAGCATCTGCTGGCCATCCTGCCCGCCATCGAGGTCGTATTCGCACAGGATCAGATCATACGATTTGCTGCCCAGCATGCGGATCGCCTGACCCGAGCTGGCCGCGTCGTCGATCTTCGCCAGGCCGCACAGGTTGAGCATATTGTGCAGGCTGGCGCGCATGCCCGGATGCGGTTCGATAATCAGTGCGCTGAGGCCCTTGAGTTCTTTCATGTCGTGATGTCCGAAAACTCCGCGGCGCGCCACACTGGTGCGTGGCGCCGGCCAGCATGAGGCTGCCGAGTATATGACGGCGTTGCGCGCAAGGGAATGGCGGCGGGCCGAAAAGCGCCAACGAAGTTGCTGCTCAAGCCGTGGCGTGCTCCGGATGCCACAGTTGCGGCTCGTTGTCGATCAGGTCCAGCAGTGCCGCCACTACTTCCGGATCGAACTGGCTGCCGCTGCGCTGTTCGATGTATTCGCGCACCTGCGGATACGGCCACGGCTCCTTGTAGGGCCGCTCATGCAGCAAGGCATCGAAGACGTCGACCACGGCAACGATGCGCGCGGCCACGGGGATGTCGCGCCCTTTCAGGCCATTCGGGTAGCCGGCGCCATCGAAGTGTTCGTGGTGGCCGCCAGCGATCTGCGCGCCATAGGTCAGGTAGCTGACGCCGTCGACCATGTTGGCGGCCCGCTCGAGGATGGTGCGCCCGACGCTGGCATGCAGCTGCATCTGCGTGCGCTCCTCGTCCGTATGCTTGCCTGGTTTCAATAGCACGGCGTCCGGCGTGGCCACCTTGCCCACGTCGTGCAGGATGCTGGCCAGGCCGATCATGTCGAGCAGCTGCGGGCTGAGCTCGTCGGCATACGCGCCGCGCTGCTGCATGCGCTGGGCGATGGCGTCGGACAAGAGCTGCACGCGCCGCACGTGGCCGCCCGTGTCGCTGTCGCGGAACTCGGCCAGGTCGGCCAGCGCCACGACGGTCGCTTCCTGCGCCTTGCGCAGCTGGCCGAACATGTACAGGTTGTCGAAGGCGGCGGCGATGCGCTGGCAAAACACTTCCAGCAGATCGCGCTGGATCTGCGCCAGCGGCCACGGCGGCGTAACGGAGATGGCCAGTTCGCGGTTGCCTTCCGTGTGAATGAACAGCACATTGGCCGGATGCTCGAACTGGCTGCGCTTTTCCGCGAACGCCTTGTCGATGGTGGGCGTGAGCGCGTGATCCGCCGGCATCGCTTCGGACTCGGCCAGCACCGCATACGTGCCCGTGGCTGCCACCACCTCGGGCCGTCCGGCGCCTCCCTGCATCAGGCACAGCACGCCATCGGCGCCCACGTCGAGGATGGCGCTGACCTGGTTGAGCACGCCGGACGCGAATTCGCGCAGCGAATGGATCTGGTACAGATTGGTGGCGCCGGCGAGGATCTTGCCCAGGCCGATGCGGCTGCGCTCGAGCATCATCAGGCTCTCGTAGGCGCGCAGGGCCGAAATGACGGTGGTAAACAGCTTTTGCGTCGTCAGTTCCGTCTTCGCCTTGTAATCGTTGATATCGTATTCGATGATGACGCGCTGCTCGGGCGCCTGGCCCGGCTGGCCCGTGCGCAGCACGACGCGCACGATGGAGTTGTTCAGGTCGGCGCGGATGCGCTTGGCAAGGATCAGGCCCGCGTCATCCGTTTCCATCACCACGTCGAGCAGTACCAGCGCGATATCGGGCGTGTCGCGCAGGATCTCGTATCCTTCGCGGCCGCTGTAGGCGGAAAACAGTTCCAGTTCGCGGCCCTTGAAACTGACATTGCGCAGCGCCAGCCGCGTGACCGCATGCACATCGACGTCGTCATCGACGATCAGCACACGCCACAGGCGCTGGTCGGGCGCGGCCAGCCCGGAGGGACTGGCCACCGGCTCATCTTCGTCGAGCAGCCAGTTATCATCTGCATCGGCTTTGAGGTCGGTCATGAATACTCCTAAGGGATAAGTTCGATGTGGACGCTGCGTTGACGCATATCAAGCATAATCAGATTAGATGCTGCTTACAACAGGATTCTGCGTACCGCCCTCTCCCGCGGCAGGCGCTGGCGCCGGTATCGAAGCGCCGCTGCGCGGGGCGCCGCCGCAGTTGTCCTGGCCTGGCCCGACGGCCTGGTAGCGCACTTCGTACTTGCCCGCGCTGAGCTGCTCCACCGTCAGCTTGTCATTGCCCAGGATGTACAGGTAGCGCACATTCGAGCGCCGCTCCTGGTCATACAGCTTGACGAAGACGGGCGCCGTGTTGCCGCTGTTATCGATGGTCAAACTCAGTTCGTCGCCCTTGTTACCGATCGGGAAGCCATCGACATAGCCGGACCGCGCCGGCCAAGGCTCGCCATTCGGCGCCACCAGTGTTGCCGACTCGGCCTGGCTGGCACCATCGCAGACGGGCCGGCTGGCTTTCAGGCTCAGCTGCGCCACGGCCAGCACGCGGATCTCGGGCGCCTTCGCTTGCGCGGGCTCGGCCGCATACGGCTTGCCTACCGCCCAGCTATCGATGGCCACGGCTTCGTTTTTTGCCGGCGGCGTGGCAACGCTATCCGCCGTTGCCGTGTCCGGGTGCGCCTTGCCGCCATCGCGGGCCAGGCCGCTCCAGGCCGAGGCCAGCGCGGCAGGCACGGGCTGCGAGGTATCGAGCATCAGCAAGGCGCCCAGCCAGCCCAGCAGCAGGCAAACAAGCAAACTCAGCCACCAGCGCCAGTTGCGCCAGATGGGCTGCAGGCCGCGCTGCGCCTTGCCCTTTGGCGGCGGCACATCCTGCGCCCAGGCGTGCTCATGCGATTGCGCATGGCCTTTCGCGCGGCCATCGCGGGTCTTGCCTTCTTCGTGGTGGGTGCTTTCCAGCCATTCGATTTCCCACTCCTCGGCGGCGATCCACTCGTCGTGTTCCTTGCGGCGTTGTGGATCGGACAAGGTGCCATAGGCGCTGTTGAGGATCGCCATGATGCGGGCGGCCTTCTCGTCGCCGGGATTCTTGTCTGGATGGTATTTCTGGCTGAGGGCTTTGTACGCGGCACGTATGACTTCCTGCGGCGCCAGGCGCGCCACTTTCAGGTTGTCATAGTGTGTATGTATCTTTCCCATCGTTCTATCTTGAAATCGGTGCGCGGCGACGGGTTCTTGCAGGATGGAACCGTGCTGTGTCGGTCATCATATACGATATGACAAGATAATAATCATCGGCGGACAGGAAATTGCAGGGCGGTACGGCCCTGCCTTGATATTGCCGGCGCTTACAGGCGGTGACTGCGGTCACTGGACAACAGCGCTTCCGGCAACTCCACGCGATGCCCCACCACCAGCACCTTGAACAATTCTCCCATCTCGGCCGGCGACACCAGCTTTTGTACGGCGCTGGCCTGCGGCAAGTACGTCTTGACCTGCTCGGGATCGGTGCGCAGCAGCAAGTCGCCGATACCAGAGCCCAGCAGGAAGGATGCCTGGTTCATGTAGGCGAGCACGTCGAGGCCCGCATCCTGCGCCGCCACCGCCATGGCCGTAAAATCCACGTGGGCCGTGATGTCCTGCAAGCCGGGCAGATAAAACGGTTCAGCATGGGCGTGATGGCGGTAATGGCACATCAAGGTGCCCGTGGCGCGCAAGTCCAGGTAATACTCGTGTGCAGGAAAACCGTAATCGAACAGCACGGCCGCGCCGCCCTGGCCATTCGTCAGCATCTGCGCCAGCGAGCGCATGAAGCCGCAGGCGACGCCATGAATCTCGCTGACATAGCCAACGGGCAAATCATCGGCGCCGGGTACCTGGGCGGCGATCTGCGCGGCCACGTCGGCGCCGGCCGGGCGCTCGACAAACACGAACTGGCCATCGGCAATGCTGACGTCGAGTTCGCACCAGCCGGCCGGTGTCTTGCTGATCAGGTTGACGGGCATGGCGTCGAGCACTTCATTGCCGAACACGGCGCCGTCGAAACTTTCGGGAAAGCCGTCGAGCCACACCACTTGCGGGAAGGCGGCCAGCGCCAACTCCTGGCGCGCGCGCAATTCGCCGGACAATTCGACGATCGCATACTGTTCGATCGCGATGCCGGCCTGCGCCGCTTCCGTCAGGATATCGAAGGCCAGCTTGCCCGTGCCGGCGCCGAATTCGAGGATGCGCGGGGCCGTTTGCGCCATAATAGCGGCTGCCACATGGGCCAGGGTGGCGCCGAACAGGGGCGAAATCTCCGGTGCGGTTGTAAAATCGCCATCTTTACCCAGCTTGGCGGCGCCGCCGCTGTAATAGCCGAGGTCAGGCGCATACAGCGCCAGCTCCATGAAGCGGACAAAGGGAATGGCGCCGTCATTGCGCGCGATTTCGGCGGCAATCTGGTGCTGCAAGGCATGGGACGCGGCCAGCGCGTCGCTATCGGGTGCGGGAAGAGACATTCCCGCATTGTAGCGAATCGGCGGCGCATGCCGCCAGTGTGGCGTCCACCGAATATCTCAACCATAGCAAAGACATGACAGAAGCAACGACAACGCCCTTCGACAGCACTCCCCGCGTCGCCCTCGTCACGGGCGCGGCGCGCCGCATCGGCCGCGCCATCGCGCTGGGCCTGGCGCGCGACGGCTGGGATATCGCCGTCCATTACCGCGACTCGCGCGAGGAAGCGCAGAGCCTGGTGGCGGAAATCACGGCGCTGGGCCGCCGCGCGCAAGCGTTCCCCTGCGACCTGGCGCAGGAAGAGGCCGTGCGCCAGCTGTTGCCGCAGGCACAGGCGGCGCTGGGGCCAGTGACTTGCGTGGTCAACAACGCATCGTTGTTTGAATACGACAATGCGGGCGATTTTTCCTTCACCGCGCTCGACGCCCACATGCACGCCAACCTGGCCGCTCCCATCCTGCTGGCGCAAGCGCTGTACCAGGCCACCCCGGCAGGCGGGCAAGCCGTGGTCATCAACTTGCTGGATCAAAAACTGTACAATCTCAATCCTGATTTTTTGTCGTACACCCTGTCCAAGGCGGCGCTGCTGTCGGCGACCACCATGCTGGCCCAGGCGCTGGCGCCGAAAGTGCGCGTGGTGGGCATCGCCCCCGGCATCACCATGGTCTCCGGCGAGCAGACGGAAGCGAACTTTGCCAAGGCGCATGAAAACACGCCGCTGGGCCGCTCCAGCACGCCCGAGGATGTGGCCGACTGCGTCTGTTACGTGGCCGGCGCGCGCGCGCTGACGGGCACGACCCTGCTGGTCGATGGCGGCCAGCATCTGATCGGTTTGCCGCGCGACGTCATGTTTTTGACCAAATAATCAGCAGCCCTGCCAAACAACCAGCATTCCAGCATCCCCAAAAAGGTAAAACTATGTCGTCCGCCCTGTACCACCCTCGCCTGGCCGATTGCCGCCGGCTGTTCCTGCGCAATTACGAAGTCCTCATCAACATCGGCGTCTACGACTTCGAAAAAAAGGGCGAGCAGCGCGTCCTCATCAACGTCGACCTGTACATTCCCCTGGCCCTGTCGACGCCCAAGGATGACCAACTGGAAGAGGTGGTCGATTACGACTTCATGCGCGAAACCATCGCCAAGCGCATGGCGCAAGGCCACGTGCAGCTGCAGGAAAGCCTGGTCGACGACGTGCTCGCCGCCATGCTGGCGCACCCGCGCGTGCGCGCCGCGCGCGTGTCGAGCATGAAACCGGACGTGTATCCCGACTGCGAAGGCGTGGGCGTGGAAGTATTCAAAATCAAGGATGAAGTATGAGCAACATGAACGACACCGCAGTCATGGAAACCGCCGTGGAAATTCCGGCCAACGTGGAAGCGCAGAAACTGGCGCGCAAGAAGGCGGAAAAGATCGCCCTGGAAAACAACAAGCTGCACAAGCGCCTGTGCCGCCTGGTGGGGCAAGCCATCGGCGACTTCAACATGATCGAAGACGGCGACAAGGTGATGGTCTGCCTGTCGGGCGGCAAGGATAGCTATGCGCTGCTGGACATTTTGATGACCTTGCGCGAACGCGCGCCGATCCACTTCGATATCGTCGCCGTCAACCTGGATCAAAAGCAGCCGAACTTCCCGCCGGAAATCCTGCCCGCCTACCTGACGGAACTGGGCGTGGCTTTCCATATCGAAAACCAGGATACCTACAGCATCGTCAAGCGTTTGATCCCGGAAGGCAAGACGACGTGTTCGCTGTGCTCGCGCCTGCGCCGCGGCATCCTGTACCGTGTGGCCGACGAGCTGGGCGCCAACAAGATCGCCCTGGGCCACCACCGCGACGACATCCTGGAAACGTTCTTCCTGAATATGTTCTTCGGCGGCAAACTGAAAGGCATGCCGGCCAAGCTGCAATCGGACGACGGCAAGCACATCGTCATCCGCCCGATGGCGTATGTGAAGGAAGAAGACACGCAGCGCTATGCGGAAGTCAAGGGTTTCCCCATCATTCCGTGCGACCTGTGCGGTTCGCAGGAAAACCTGCAGCGCAAGCAGATCAAGGGCTTGATGCGCGAATGGGACAAGAAGTTCCCCGGCCGCGTGGAAAGCATCTTCTCGGCCCTGTCGAACGTGGCGCCATCGCATTTGATGGACCCGAAACTGTTCGGCTTCAAGGACTTGAAGGCGGACGGCGTGGCCAACCCGATGGGCGACATCGCGTTTGACGAAGAGCCGTGCTCGACGCCGACGACGTTCGGCACGATCCCGCTGCAGCAAGGCTGACCCTGACGCACGGCGCCATCATGACGATGGCGCCGTTTCTGTATTAACCTGCCTTAAAACTCTTCCCAGTCGTCGCCGGCCAGCGCTTTCGCGGGAGCCGGCGGCTTCGCCTTGACGGCAATACTGCGCGCGGCAACACGCGGCGCCGGCGCAGGACGCGCGGCTGCCGGCTGTGGCGCCGGGCGGCGCAGCAAGCCTGGCTGCTCGCGCAACTTGAACACGCTGACCACTTGCGCCAGGCCATGCGCCTGCTCCTGCAGCGAACCGGCCGCCGCCGCCGCCTCTTCCACCAGCGCCGCATTTTGCTGCGTCACCTGGTCCATCTGGGTAATCGCCTGGTTGACTTGCCCGATGCCGTGCGTCTGCTCCTGGCTGGCGCTGGAAATCTCGCCGATGATGTCGGTCACGCGCTTGACGCTGGACACCACTTCATCCATCGTCGCGCCGGCCTGGTCGACCAGTTTGGCGCCCACGCCCACCTTGCTGACGGAATCGTCGATCAATCCCTTGATTTCCTTGGCCGCCGCCGCCGAGCGCTGCGCCAGGTTGCGTACCTCGCCGGCCACGACGGCGAAACCGCGGCCCTGCTCGCCGGCCCGCGCCGCTTCCACGGCCGCGTTGAGCGCCAGGATATTCGTCTGGAAGGCGATGCCGTCGATCACGCTGATGATGTCGACGATCTTGCGCGACGATTCGTTGATCGAACCCATCGTCTCTACCACTTCGGCCACCACCGCGCCGCCGCGGCTGGCGATACCGGCCGCCGCGATGGCCAGCTGGTTGGCCTGGCGCGCATTGTCCGCGTTCTGCCTGACGGTGCTGGTCAGTTCTTCCATCGAGGAGGCGGTTTCTTCCAGCGAACCGGCCTGCTGTTCCGTGCGCGACGACAGGTCCAGGTTGCCGGCGGCGATTTCCGACGACGCCGTGGCGATGCTGTCCGTGCCGCTGCGCACCTGGCTGACGATGCCGACCAGATTGTTGTTCATATTGCCCAGGGCCGTCAGCAGCGCCCCCGTTTCATCCTTCGCCGTCGTGGCGACGGTCTGCGTCAGGTCGCCGGCGGCCACCGTTTCGGCCAGCGCCAGCGCCTGGCGCAGGGGACGCGTGATGCCCGTCGTCAGCAGCCACGAGCACAACACGCCGAACGCCACGGCAAACAGGGTCAGCAGGCTGATGACGGTGGTGTCATGCACGGCGGAAGCGTCGATCTGCTTGGCCGTCGCATCGATGCTTTCGCGCTGCATGGTCACCAGTTCCTGCAGCAAATCCTGGTAGACCTTGGCGGCCGGGGTGAACGCGGTGTCGAGGATGTGCGCCGCGCCTTCCACGTCGCCATCGGCCTTGGCCTTGACGGCGCCATCGCGCGAGGCGCTGTACACCTTGCGCTGTTCGAGGATCTTGGCGAACAAGGCTTTTTCTTTCTCGCCCGCGACCAGCGGCTCGATCTGCTTGAGCAATTCGGCCGCCTTCTTCACGGACGCGGCCGAGTCTTCCTTGAAATACGGTCCCAGCGCCGGGTCGCTGCTCTTGACGATGGCGGCCGTGCGGCGGATCGAGGCAAAGTTCAAGCCATACCAGTCGGTAATCAGGCGTTCCTTGGTCAGCGGTTCGGCCATCATGGCGCGCGTGGACGTCGCCACTTCATTGAGGCGCCACACGCCTACGGTAGCAATCAGAACGGTCATTGCCAGGATCAGGACAAAGCCGATGCTCAGGCGCTTGCCGATCTTGATATTTGCGATAAAGCCCATGGTGTCTTTTCTCTCAATAAGTGCATCGAAGATATATTTAATTCCATATGGAATTTTTTATCTTGCAGATTATACATTGTTGAAATATATGTAGCTGATTTATTGATTTTGAGAAATGTTTCTGTTAAGTTAAAAGTCTCCTCAGCAATCACAGGCGCGCAGTGCGTGTCCGCCCGTCTGTCTCTCAAAGAAACCTATGAAATTTTCCGCATTCCCCCTGAAACAAATCACCTTCGCCGCCGCCCTCGCCTGTGCCGCCAGCGCTCACGGCGCGGCCTTGCCGCCCGCCATCGCGGCCCAGCTGGCAGCCAACTACCCGGCCGTCGAAAGCCTGTACCTGGACTTGCACCGCCACCCGGAACTGGCGTTCCAGGAAGTCGAGACGGCAAAGAAGCTGGCCGAGAAGGTCAAGGCGCTCGGTTTTGACGTGACCACGGGCGTCGGCGGCACGGGTGTCGTCGCCATCCTGCGCAACGGTCCCGGCCCCGTCGTCATGCTGCGCACGGAGATCGACGCCCTGCCCGTGCTGGAAAAAACCGGCTTGCCGTTTGCCAGCAGCGCAGTGGCCAAGAACGCGGCCGGCGAAACCGTGCCGGTGATGCATGCCTGCGGCCACGACGTGCACATGTCGGCCTGGTATGGCAGCGCCAAGCTGATGGCCGACAACCGCCAGCACTGGAGCGGCACCCTGATGCTGGTGGGCCAGCCGGCCGAAGAGCCGCTGCTGGGCGCGGCCGCCATGCTCAAGGACGGCTTGTTTACGCGCTTCCCGAAACCGGACTACGCGCTGTCCTTCCACGATGAAGCGACGCTGCCATCGGGCACGGTGGGCTACCACGCCGGCTACTTCCGCGCCGCCGCCGACACCATCAGCATCACCGTGTACGGCCAGGGCGGCCACGGCGCGGCGCCGCACGACACGCGCGACCCCGTCGTCATGGCCGCGCGCATCGTGCTGGCATTGCAAACCCTGGTCTCGCGCGAAAACAATCCGATGGATCCCGTCGTCATCACGGTGGGCAGCATCCATGGCGGCACGCAAGCCAACATCGTGCCCGACCAGGTCACCATGCAGCTGACGGTGCGCACCTTCAAGGACGCCGTGCGCAAGCGCGTGCTGGCCAGCATCGCGCGTGAAGTCAAGGGTGAAGCGTTTGCCACCGGCGCGCCGAAAGAGCCGCTGGTGGAGATTCGCCCCGGCACGGACGCCGTCTACAACGATCCGGATCTGACCCTGCGCATGGTGTCTACCCTGCAAAAATCGCTGGGCGCGGCCAACGTGACGGAAATGCCGGCCAAGATGACGTCGGAAGACTTCGCCAACTACGGCCAGGCCGGCGTAAAAGCCGTACTGCTGCATATCGGCGCAGTGGAGCCGTCCAAGCTGGCCGCGGCCAAGGCCAGCGGCAAACCGCTGGCCGGCCCGCACTCGCCGCAATGGGCGCCCGAGTACCAGCCGACCATCAAGGCGGCGATCACGGCGGAAACGTCGATCCTGCTCGATTTGCTGGGCAAGAAGCAGTAAGCATTGAGTACGCGGGGAAGCCAGCCTTCCCCGCCTGCCTCACCTTGTCCGAAATGCTTTCCTTCATCCTCCTGCTGCAGTAAGCTCGTTGTCTGCCGCCACGCCCGTGCCGGCATCCCTTGCAACCAGACCATGAATGGATACTGTATGCCGACAACCGCGCTCAAACGCCCCGTACTGACCCTGCTGGCCCTCGGCTTTGCCCTCTCCACCGCCTTTGCCGCTCCTGCGCCCATCGACCGCCAGGCCGACCGCTGGGATTTGACGGCGCTGTATCAAAACGACGCCGCGTTCGACGCCGACGCGAAAAAACTGTCGGCCCAGCTGCAGCAGCTGGGCGCCTGCAAGGGGCAGTTGAGCACCTCGCCGGCCGGCCTGAAAAGCTGCCTGGACTTGTACGCCGAGGCGCGCAAGCGCGTCAACACGCTCACCACCTATGCGGCGCAGTATTACGACCAGGATACGGGCGACAGCAAAGGCAACCAGCTGAACCAGCGCGCCGCCCTGCTCGGTAACGACTTCAGCCAGGCGACGACCTTTTTGCAGCCGGAGATCCTCGCCCTGGGCAGCAAGCGCATCGACGCCATGCTGGCGAAGGACAAGGGCTTGCAGCTGTACCGCTTTCAATTGAGTAACATGCTGCGCAGCGCGCCGCATACGCTGGACGCGGCCGGCGAACAGCTGGTGGCGCAGTTCGGCCTGGCAACTGGCTCGGCCGCCAGCGTCTACCGCACCCTGGCCAATGCGGAAATCCCGTGGCCCACCGTGAAACTGTCGGACGGCAAGGAAGTGCGCCTCGACCAGGCGGCCTACACGAAATACCGGGGCGACGACCAGCGCGCCGACCGCAAGCTGGTGTTCGACGCCTTCTTCGGCAAATGGAAGGAATATGAACGCACGTTCGGCGAGACCCTGTACGGCCAGCTGAAGACGGACGCCGCGTATGCAAAAGTGCGCCGCTATCCCGACTCGCAAAGCGCGGCGCTCGACGCCGACAATTTGCCGCCGGCCGTCTACCAGACCCTGATCGCGCAAACCAACGCCAACCTGCCCACCTTGCACCGCTACTTCAAGCTGCGCGCGCGTATGCTGGGCGTCAAGGACCTGGCCTACTACGACATCTATGCACCGCTGCTGAAAAGCGACCGCACGTTCCCGCTGGCCGAAGGCAAGCAGATGATGCTCGACTCGGCCGCGCCGCTGGGCCCCGACTACGTCAAGGCATTGAGCGCCGCGGTGGAGGCGCGCTGGATGGATGTGTATCCGCGCCCGCGCAAGGTGGCGGGCGCCTACATGAATGGCGACGCGTACGACGTGCATCCGTTCGTGCTGCTCAATTACACGGACAACTACGAAGCCGTCAGCACCCTGACACACGAATGGGGCCACGCCATGCACTCGGTGCTGGCCAACAAGGCGCAGCCATCGATCTATGCGCCGTACAGCATCTTTGTCGCGGAAATCGCCTCGACAACGAACGAGGCACTGCTGCTCGACGCGCGCCTGAAGCAGGCCAAGGATGATGACGAGCGCCTGCTGTACCTGGGCGCGGCGCTGGAAAACCTGCGCGGCACCTTCTTCCGCCAGGCCATGTTCGCCGAATTCGAAGCGGCCATCCACGGCAAGGTAGACAAAGGCGAATCGCTGACGGGCGAAGAGATCACGGCCATCTACGCCGGCATCCTCAAGCGCTACCACGGCGAAGCGCAGGGCGTCATGACCATCGATCCCGCCTACGCGCTCGAATGGGCTTACGTGCCGCATTTTTATCACGGCTTTTATGTGTTCCAGTACGCCACCTCGATCGCGGCGGCGCAGGATTTCGCGCAGCGCATCCTCGACAAGGAACCGGGCGCCTTGGCCGCCTACCTGAAGATGCTCAGTGCGGGCGGCTCGGCCTACCCGTACGAGCTGGTGAAGGCAGCCGGCGTCGACCTGGCCTCGCCGAAACCGTACCAGGCGCTGGTGGCGCGCATGAACGGCATCATGGATCAGATCGAGGCGATTGAAGCGAAGCGGGGGAAGTAACCCGAAAAGCAAAGGCTGGGGTCAGACCCCCACGCGCGTTAGCGCAAGCCTCTGCGTTAGCGGTGTTGAGGGTCTGACCCCGGAATTTCAGCTTCCGCCGCCGCAAACGCCGCCGCATCGCTCTCGAACATGTCTTCCAGCTCCTCGCGCGCCTGGCGCGTGAGGGACATGACTTTTTGCTGGTCCTGGAAGTGCGGCGCCACTTCCAGCAAGGTCTTCAGGTTATGCCGGCCAAAGATGCCGGCCGCGCGCTGCGCCCGCTCCTCGCTGAAGCCCACCTGGCGCAAGGTCTGCTCGCCCAGCAGCAGGGCCGCGGCAAACGTCTCGCGCTCGATCAGGGTCACGCCCCGCTTCATCAATTCATAGTAATGCGTGACGTTGCGCGCGCGCGCCAGTATCGTCAGTTCGGGCAGGCGCAGGCGCACGGCGTCGACCAGGGCCAGACTGTCGTCCACATTGTCGATGGCGATCACCAGCGCCCTGGCCTTCTCGATGCCGGCCGCCACCAATAAATCCACACGCGTTGCGTCGCCATAAAACACCTTGAAGCCGAATTTGCGCAGCAGCTCGATCTGGTCCGGGTCGTGATCGAGCACCGTCACGCCGATCTTGTTCGCCGCCAGCAGGCGGCCGATGATCTGGCCGAAGCGGCCGAAGCCGGCGATGACGATGGGGTTGTCCTGCGCCTCGATATGGTCGTCGGGACGGCGCTTCTTGTCGCCCTGCAGGCGCGGCGCGACGAATTTGTCATGCGCCAGCAGCAACAAGGGCGTGGCCACCATCGACAGGGTCACCACCACGACCAGCAGCGCGGCCGTCTCCGGCGCAAACACGTGCGCGGCCTCGGCGGCGGCAAACACGACGAAGGCGAATTCGCCGCCCTGCGACAGCAGCAGCGCAAAGAACAGCTGCTGGCCGCGGGGAATATCGACAAACTTCGACAGCAGGTACAGCAAGGCGATCTTCACCACCAGCAGCCCCGCCACCAGGGCCAGGATCAGCAAGGGCTGGGCGCGCAGCACGCCGAAATCGACGGACATGCCCACGGCGATGAAGAACAGGCCCAGCAGCAGTCCCTTGAACGGTTCCAGGTCGCTGATCAGCTCATGCCGGTATTCGGAATCGGCCAGCAGCACGCCCGCCATGAAGGTGCCCAGTGCCATCGACAGGCCCACCGATTCCATCAGCACGCAGATGGCGATCACCAGCAGCAGGGAGAAGGCCGTGAAGATTTCGCGCAAATCCGTCCGGGCGATGAAGCGCAGGATGGGGTTCACGAGGAAGCGCCCGCCGATCACCAGCGCCGCCAGCACGGCGGCCAGCTTGGCCACGCGCAGCCAGCCCGGTTCGCCGCTATGCGTGACGAGGCCGCCCAGCAGCGGCACCAGCGCGATCATGGGAATGGCGGCGATATCCTGGAACAGCAGAATCGAAAAGCCGGCGGAACCGGCCGGCGTGCTCATTAATTTACGCTCACCCAGGGTGGCCAGCACGATGGCCGTCGACGACAGCGACAGCCCCAGCGCGCCGACCAGCGCCGTGCGCCAATCCACGCCAAACGCCATGGCCACGGCGCACAGCCCCGCGCTGACGACGCCCACCTGCGCCCCGCCCCAGCCGAAAATCGGCCGGCGCAGCAGCCACAATCGCTTCGGCTCGAGCTCCAGGCCGATCAGGAACAGCAGCAGCACCACGCCGAATTCGGAAAAGCTGAGGATCACCTCGACATTCTTGATCAGGCCCAGTCCCCACGGTCCGATGACGACGCCGGCCACCAGATAACCCAGCACGGCGCCCATGCCCAGGCGCTTGGCCAGCGGCACCATGATGATGGCGGCGACCAGGTAAAACAGTATGTTGATGAGAAAGCTGTGGTGTTCCATGCGGATTCCGGGCAGATGTGTGGATGAGACAACATCATGCCTGAAGTGGCGCGCCAGCGTGAAGTGGCTGCCACGCCACGCCGGCTATTTGCGCGCAGCCACCCGCGCCCGCAGGGCGTCGAACATTTTCGGGATGCTGTCACGGCTCATGCTGTCGACGATCCAGCCCAGGCCCATCGGTACCGGGCCCGGGTCCGTGTACACCTGGTACTTGACGGCGGCGCCGCCCGCGTCAAACGGATCAGGCGACAACTGCCAGTAGCCGCTGGTGTCGGCGATGGTGTCTTCCACCTTCAGGCCCTCCATCGGTACCAGCTTCCAGGCCAGGCTGCAGCTGGCGTCGAGCACCTTGGGCGTCATCTTCAGGCGGTACTGCTTGATTTTCCCCATCGGCAGCTTGAGCGTGACGTCGACCAGCGAGGCGCCGCCGCCGGCGGCCGACACCTTGATCTTGTCCACGTTGGGCATGAACTGCGGATAGGCGGCGAAATCCTGGATGGCCGCGCAGACGGTGGCCACGCTGGCCGGCATGCTGGTCGCGGCGGCAAAAGTCTTGCCGGGCATGCCAGCCTTGCTGACGTCGCGCACCTCGAGCGCCGGCGCGGCCGCCAGGGTGGCCAGCGGATAACAGGCGCAGCAGGCGGCCAGGGCGAACAGCAAGGTCTTCATGGTTTTTCCTGCTCGATCTGCGCGCGCAGTGCCGCCACGTCGACGCGTTTGAGGTAGCTTTCGATATTTTTCCACACGGCGTGGTAGCCGTAACCGCCGTTTTTCAGCTCGTCGATCGCCTTCTCGCGCGGCCAGCCCTGGTACAGCATGCGGTACATGGCGGCCATCATGCCCGTGCGGTCGGCGCCGTGCAGGCAATGCAGCAGCACGGGTCCCTGCTGCTCTGCGGCGCGGATACTGCGCATGGTCTCGACCACGTGCTTGTCGCGGATGGCCCAGGTATTGATGGGGATGCGCACGGCGCGGATGCCGCTGCCTTCGAGCACCTGCGTATCGGAGTGGAAGGAGCGCAGGCTGATCACCGTCTTCACGCCCAGCGCCTGCAGCTGGGCCACGTCGCTGCTATCGAGCTTGGCGCTGCGGTACAGGACGGGCGTGACCTGGTGCAGGTTCGACACCTGCGGCAGCGGCGTGGCCCACTCGGTATTGCGCTCGGGCGGCAAGGGCGCCTGCGCGCCGGCGGAACCGGCCGCCAGGGCCAGGGACAACAGCAGGAGATACGGCAAGGTCATGACTTCCTCTTGTATGAAAACCACAGCAGTACGCCAGCCAGCAGCAGCGATACCCAGTAGTCGGTCGGTGCCCACCACAGCCAGTGCTTGTGCCAGGCGATATGGGCCGGATTGAAGTGCGCCACGCCATACGCGGGGTTGAGCACGAACCACAGATAATCCTCGATGATCCAGAACAGCATGATGCAGCCGATGGCGCGGCATTCGAGGCGCAGCGACCATTGCGCCAGGAAGATCATGGGAAAATGGAAAAACAGGGCGATGAAGGGAAAGACCCAGGCATGGTAGCCGGTCATCGGCCGCCCACCCCAGAAGATATCGAGCAGCCAATGGCTTTCGATACGCCAGGTGGGCAGGTTCGCGGCCCAGCCGGCAGCCCCTTCGATCTGGATTTCCACCTGCGCGAAAAATAATCCCAGCAAGGCCACCCAGGCCAGGGTCAGAGCGATCTGCCAGGGTTTTGCCACGGCGCCCGTCAAGCCAGCACCTGCGCCAGTACCTCCAGGGCGGCGCGCGGACGGCCCAGGGCCAGCGCTTTCGCGCGCATGGCTTGCAGCTGTTCGGGATGGTCGAGCAACAGGCGCACGCGGTATTCCAGGGTGACGGCGTCGAATGCCTTCAGGGCCACGCCCTGCTCCAGCAGATAGTCGGCATTGCGCTCTTCCTGTCCGGGAATCGGCGAGTTGACGATCATGGGCAAGCCCAGCGCCAGGCATTCGGACGTGGTCAGGCCGCCCGGCTTGGTGATCACCAGGTCGGCGCACGCCATCAGGCGCTCGACTTCGCTGGTAAAGCCTTGCGCCAGCAGGCGCCCCGGATATTGGCCGGCCAGCGCCTGCAGCGCCGCCAGCGCGGCGGCGTTTTTCCCCGCCAATACGATCAGCTGGAAGTCGCCCGGCAAGGCCAGCAGGCGCGCGGCGACCGTTTCCAGGCTGCCCAGTCCCGCCCCGCCGCCCATCAGCAAAATCGTCGTGCGCCTAGGGTCGAGGCCAAACGCCTGTGCGCACTGGACGCGCTCGGGCAGCTGCGCGAACGCGGGCATGATGGGGATGCCCGTCACGTGGATGCGGTCGGCGGGGATGCCTTCATGGCGCATGCGGAACGCCACTTCGTCGGTGGCGGCGAAATAGCCCTGCATGTGTTCATGCACCCACATGCGGTGCAAGTCGAAATCCGTGACCTGCACCCACACGGGGCAGGACAGCTGGTGCTGGCGCAGGGCGCGCGACAGCAGTTCGGCCGGCAGGAAATGCGTGCAGATGATGGCGTCGGGCTGGAAGGCGGCGATCTGCGTCATCAGCGCGCGCGTGTTGAGGCGCTCGACGGCACGGCGCAAGCGCTGCATCGAGCTGTCGCGCGGCGCGTCGTGGGTGGCATGGTACAGATAGCCCCACAGTGCGGGCGCCTTGTTGACCAGCTTGATATAGAAATCCGTGTACAGCTTGCGGAAGGCGGGCGTGACGAAATCCATCACGTCCAGATGCAGGGCCAGCGCCGCGGGGCCGCCACCGCCATCGCGCGCCGCATACGCCTCGATGGCTTGCGCCGCGCGCATGTGGCCGGCGCCGGCCGAGACGCTCAGGAGAAGAATTTTTTTTGTCATGGAAAACCGATGCGTGAAACGGGTTGGCGCGGACGCGGAAAATTTATTGGCAGGATAACATTGCTGCAAGCGGTGCGGCTTGATCTGGCCATGCGCGCGTGCAGGCCGGCGCTAGCCAATCACGGGGTGGGCAAGGCCGACACTTTCCAGCTGCCTTTGAGCTTGCGCTCGATCAAGGCCGGCAAGGCGCTGGCGCCGGGCGCGCCTTTCTTCGTGTACACCACCGGCACCAGCAGATAAATGGTGACCTTGTCATCGTCGGCAATGTCGTCTTCCTCCGGCTCGGGATTCCAGCGCTTGTCGATGGCCAGCAGCGCATCGACGCCGTCCGGCCACGCCAGGTCCGCCAGGTACGGATCGTCGCGCCGCAGCAGCTCGCCCGCCGCCAGGCTGGCCTGGTCGAGCGTGCGCCGTCCCAGGCGCGCCAGCAGCGCCACGGGAAAGCGCCACGGGCTGTGCTCGGCGAAGCCGTGCACTGTCAGCGGCCAGCGGGCCGGCAGGCAGATGGCCAGTTCGGTCATCGGCGATTGCCGGAACAGGCCGGTGGTAAACAACAGCTTGAAATCGAACAGCTTGAAATCGCGCTTGCCGCCGATGCAGCTGATGCCCAGCAAAAAGCGCGCGTCGCCGCTGTCCGGGCTGAACACGGCCGGCAGCACCCAGCCGGCGCTGTTGTGCATGAAGGTGCGGATAGCTTCCTGCGGTGACACGGCAGCCTGCTGCGGCACGTCGAGTATGCTGACGCCGCCGGCGGCGGCCAGCAATTGGGCGATCGCGGGAAAGCCCCAGCCGGTGGCGATATCGACCGGCGCCTGGTTCCAGCGCGTATGCAAACGGTTCGGATTGGCGCCCCGCTGCAGCAGCAATGCGACCACGTCCTCATGGCCGCCAACGCAGGCGCTGTCCAGCGGCGACAGTATATTGTCCGGCAAGCCATCGACGGCAGCGCCCTGCTCGAGCAGCCAGCGGCAGGTATCGAGGTGGCCATGGCTTGCCGCCGCGTCCAGCGGCGTCAGGTTGCGGTAACCGGGCAGCGGCAGGTCGACGTCCATGCCCAGCGACACGAGCAGCGCGCAGACCTCGCGGCTGCCGCCGGCCGCGGCCAGGTGCAGCAGCGACTCGCCGTCATCCATGTTATAGCGGCGCAAGGTCAACAGCAGCGGCGTGGCCTCGAGCAGGCTGCGCACCTGTTCCACCTGATTCTCGCCGACGGCGTCACAGAGGCGAAAAAACGCCTCGCGGTGCTGGTTAAAGAGTGTCTTGTTGACCATGCATGTTCCCTGCTCGTGGTGGCGGCGCCATCATCGAGCGGAGAATAGCATTTTCTTTCGATTAATCTGCGCGATTTGACAACTTCGGTGTGCGCGTCGGCGGCACTGCCAGGCCGGCAGGCGCGGCATCCGTGCGCAGCACCGGATACAGGTTCAGGCGCTCATCCCAGGAAGCATGGCGGCGGGCGAAGAATTCCAGGCGCGCGGCCGGGTTCTTGGCAAACGCGGGATCGCTGGCCAGCTTCTGATGGAACTGCGCCGCCAGCGCCGGGTCGGCCGCCAGTTGCGCGCGCGCCACGTCTTCGGCCACGTATTCTTCCATGTATTCCTTGCGCTCGAAGGCCGTATTGAAACTGCCCCAGGCCAGCAGGGAATCGGGCGCGCGCGGCTCGAGCAGGGCGACGACCAGGCGCGCCTTGGCCTGGCCGACGGGCACGTACAGGTCACCGGCGCCAACCACGCGCTCCTCTTTCTGCCACTCGCCCTGCACGGCCGCAGTCTGGCGTCCCTCGAACGACTGCGCGCCGAATTTCACAGCCGTGGCGCGGAAGGTCTCGACCGGCAGCCTGCCCGGCGCGGTAGCTAATACCTGGTACGACACGCCATGCTGGCGCAGCTTGGCCGCCACCATGGCTGCCTGCGCGGCGGGCACCAGGTAGCCGGCCTTGGGCGCTGCCTGCTGCAGGTCGGGCACGATCTCGTCGCGCAGGGGCACGTTCCAGATCTGCGGCGTGGTTTCGTCGTAGCGCGTCATCAGCGCACCCGACACTTCGGATGGCGTGCGCGTGTAGGCGTAGCCGCGAAACGCGATCATGCGGCTCTTGTCCGTCGTTTTATACGTGAGCGGCAAGGTCGTGCCGGCCAGCTGCGCGGCGCGCGCGTCCGCCTCGAGCGCCGTTTGCCGCCACTGCGCGCCATGCTGCGCCACTTGCGACAGCAGCGAGACGATGGTGTTGCGCGTGATGCGCACGCGGGTCGGATAGTCCTTCCACGAATGGGTTTCCACCAGCATGCCGAAACGGTTGCGCAGCTGGAAATAGCCATGCGAGAAGCGCGGATTCGGCGCCGAATCGACAAAACCCGATTGGGGATTGTCGTTCTCGGCAAACGAAATATAGAACGGTTTCGGATCCGAGCCCTGCTTGGCCAGGTCGGCCAGGACCTGATCGCGCAAGGCCGTGCCGGCCACGCGCAGGGCCGCATCGCCCGCATGCACGGGTTCGACCTGGATCGAGATATCGGGTTCGAACTGGGCGCCGTCGGTGACGTGCAGGTCGACATACGCCAACGGATCCCAGGCGTTCACCAGCGCCAGCATGTGCTGCATCTCGGGCGTATCGGCCTTCATGTATTCGCGGTTCAGATTATAGTTTTGCGCCGTGCTGCGCCAGCCCATTTCCACGGGGCCGCGCTGGTTCGGACGATTCCACTGGCCGAAGCGCTCGTGGCCATCGACGTTAAACACGGGCACGAACAGCAGCACCTGCTTGTCGAGCGCGCCGGGTGCCGCCTTGCCCTCCAATACTTCGCGCAACGCGAGAAACCCGCATCCTTGCCATCGATTTCGCCCGCATGGATGCCGCCCTGTATCAGCAGCACGGGCAGCTTGCGGCGTGCCGCTTCGGCCGGCGTCAGGGCGCCCGTATTCGAGACGGCCAGCGCCAGCATGGGGCGGTTTTCCGGCGTACGGCCGAACTCCACGCAGCGCACCTGCTTCGGATAGCGCGATTGGAACTGGCGGCACAAGGTTTCCACTTCCGCATAGCGGCCCGTATGCAAAAAGCCCGAGCGTTCGGCCACCGTGGTCAACGGCGAGGCGGCATACGCAGGCAAGGCAAATGTGGACAACAAGGCGGCGGACAGCAGGGCGTGGCGTAGCATGGGTCAAACTCCATCGAGAGAGAACAAGCGGGCAATTATAGGGGTGGTGGCGCGTGTAAAACTGCAGCGGAAAATAAAAAAGCCGGAACAGCGTCAGCTGCTCCGGCCTTGCTCTGGCAAGCGTGAATTACGAGCCAAAATGGTAGTTGAATTCTACCCAGCCCTGGCGTCCCTGCGGGCTGTAGCTGCCCACCGGATAGTACGGCCAGCCGCCGCTGTCGTCGCGCTTGATCTTGTCGAACACGTTGTTGACGATCAGCGACAAGGTGGCGCGGTCGTTGATGCGGTACACGGTGCTGATATTGGCCAGCGCCGTCGGCGTCAGGTAGCCGGTGCCGGCGGCGTTCGGTATCTTGCTGTAGCGGCTGACCAGCAAAGTATTCGACCAGTCGCCCGCAGCCCAGTTGACGCTCAGGTTCAGCTTGTCGCGCCAATCCGTATTGTTCAGCGATTTGAGCTCGTCGATTTCTTCGTCACCGACAAATTGCTGCGATTTATTGCTCAGCACCTTGGCGTAATTGGCCTTGAAGGCAAAGCGGCCATAGTCCGCCGTGCGCAGCAAATACTTGACGCTGACGTCGATGCCGCTGCTGCTTTGCTTGGCCGCATTGATCGGATTGACGGTGATGGTCTTGATCTCGCCGGCGCGGTTTAGGGCATTGGCCGCGAAACGCTCGACGCGGCCCAGGGTATCGGCGCAGGTAGGCGAGTTGATGTCGAGCTTGCCCAGGCGGCAATCGGCTTCGTCGCGCAGTATCTTGTCGGCGCTCAAATTCGTCACCAGGTCGTCGATCTTGATGTTCCAGTAATCGACGGAGACGTCGAAATTCGAACTTGGCGACCAGACGGCACCCACGCCGAACGACTTGCCCTTCTCCGACTGCAGATCCTTGCTACCGTTCTGCACATAGTCGGCGCCCGGCGATTTATTCGCGTAGTCGCAGTCCTCGATGGCCTGTCCGGCAGCGCCGCAGCGGTAGTAATCGGTGGTGCTCGAATAGTAACCGGTGCCGCGCGCCTTGTAGATGTAGTTCATGTCCGGTGCGCGGAAGCTGGTGGCGTAATTGGCGCGGAACAGCAGCTCCGGCGCGGGACGCAGTTCCAGGCCGCCGTTGTAGGTGAACTTGCCATCGCTGCGGCCGGCAAAGTTGTAGCGGTCATAGCGGCCAGCCAGGGTACCGGTCAGCTTCTCGTGCAGCGGCAGGTTGATCTCGGCACCCAGCGCATAGCGGGTACGCGTGCCGGCCGTGATATCGGATTTGGTGGCGACGTTGAAGTAACCGTCGTTCAGGCGCGCATCGGGCACATTGCTGAAGCCCTGCTTGCCCAATTCGGCGATGGTGGCGATCTTCGCCACGCCAGCGGGCAGCTGGAACAGGTCGCCATTCGTGGCCAGGCTCAGGGTATTCGTCCAGGCCTTGTCGTCGCTGTCGGAATTGCCCGTGATGCTGTCGAATTCGGCCGCCGTCACGCGGCGCGATAGGCGCGCCGGGTCCGGTGCGTAGATCGGCACGCCGGCGGTGTCGGTACCCAGTTTCGGGCCCAGGAAGAAGCTGTCGATATTGGCCAGCGCGCGCGGCGTGTGGCTTTCGCTCTTGTACACCGAGGCGTTGTAGTTCGCTTCATACTGCCACGACGACGTGCCGGGAATGCGGCCCTTGGCGCCCAGCGAGATGGCGGTGGCCAGGTCGTCCCACTTGCGGTTGTAGCGCTCCACGCCGCCCATTTCCTCGGGCGAGATATAGCGCGTCCAGGCTTCGTAGCGATTGGTGTTCTGGTTGCGGAAATAGCTGCTGCCCGTCGACGACGACGTCCACGTCGGGCCGCGCGTATTGTTCTCGGTCGAGTTCTTGCCGATCAGGAAGTCGGCGAACAGCGTCGTTTCCGGCGACAGCTCATAGTTGGCGCTGCCGAACACGTTCTGACTGCGGTTCTTGGTTTGCGTGGTCCAGTAGGTGGGGCCGACTTTCGGGCTGGCGCAATAGCTGCCGTTCTTCGCCTGGTACTTGACGACGCTGCCGCCGAACAGGTCGCCGAACTGGTTGCAGGTGTCGCCCAGGTCCACGTAGCTGCCCGAGGTGCCCGCCTGTACCACGCGGCGCGAGGCGATATTCGTCGGCGTGCCCGAGCGCGTGGCCATGAAATCGCGCTGCAGGCTCGACAGCGGATCGCGCTGGCTCAGCTCCACGCTGAACAGGGTATGCAGCTTGTCGAAATTGCCGCCGCCCGTCAGCTGCACGCGCTGGTTGCCGGCGCCGCCGCGCGAGGTGCCGCCCGCCTTGACGTTGATATCGAAACCTTCCGTCTGCTTTTTCAGGATGACGTTGACCACGCCGGCGATCGCGTCGGAACCATAGATGGCCGAGGCGCCACCGTTGAGGATCTCGATGCGGTCGACTATGCTCGACGGGATATTCGCCAGATTGGTGAAGTTGACCGTGCCTTCGTAGGCGACGGGGAAGTCGGCCAGGCGGCGGCCATTAAGCAGGATCAAGGTGTGGTTCGGGCCCAGGCCGCGCAGGCTGATGGTATTGGCCGACGGCGTGAACGTATTGCCGAAGTCCTCGCCTTGCGTGAAGCCGCTGTTCTGTACCTGGTTGGTCAGCGCATCGAAGACGTTCTTGTACCCTTGCTTGGTGATTTCATCGCCGGTCAGGATGGTGACGGACGATGGTCCTTCCAGGCTGGCGCGGGGAATGCGCGAACCGGTGACCACGACGGCTGGCGGGGTGGCCGCCGGCTGCTGATCCGCTGCGGGCGCTTGCGTTTGCGCGTGCGCCTGCCATGCGGAACCGCCCAGGATGGCCAGTACGGCGACGGTGAGCGGTGGTAACTTGAATTGTATAGGCATCTTTGCGCTTCTCAAGGTTAGGGAGAAGGCGAAAGATATCAAAATGCCAGTAATTACAGAACGAATGGATTCATCTTTTCATATATCAAAATTGTTATATAGAAAGATTTCTGAGCAGAAAGCCCCCCTTCCTTCACCCAGGAAGGGGGGCACAATGGGACTTTAGCGTTTCAATACAGCAATTTCCTTGTAGGCAGGACGCAGCAGCCGTGTGGCCGTGTCGGCCGGGTTCTCCATCGAACTCAACAGCCTGAGCGCGCCTGTGGCCGGACTACAGCTGCCGCTGCTGCGGTAGCGCAGCGCCGCCGCCAGCATGCCTTCGGCAGGGTCGCCCAGCTGGTTCTGGTAATCGTCGGCCACGTCGCAGGTCGGCGCCATGCCATCGGCGAAGTCGCCAAAGCCCTTGGCGTTGACGCCCTGGAACTGCACGGCGAAATACGTGGTGCCGCAATTGGGCGTGGGATAGAAACCGTAGGGCTTGCCGCACGTCGTGCCGCCGATCAGGTTGACCTGCACGTCCACGCCGCGCAAGCCGTTGATGATGGCTTCGCTGGCCGAGCAGGTATTGCCCGTCGTTAGCAAAGTCACGCGCTTGAGGCCCAGCGAGGGCAGCGGCGTGCCCTTGGGCAGAGGGTTCGGCCCGGCAAAGCCCAGGCTTTGCGCATGGAATGGCACGGGCGCCGCCGGCCGCGTCTTGTCATTGGCCAGCACCTGCTCGAAGGTCTTGCCGGTGGTGACTTGCGGGCCGGCAATCATGTAGGCAAGCTCGCTGGCGACATCGAGGTAGCCGCCGCCGTTGTAGCGCACGTCGAGCACCAGGTCGCTGATGCCGGCCGCCTGGAAGCGGCCCATGGTCTCGGCCAGTTGGCGCTCGGACACGTTGTTGTGGGTGTTGAAGGTCAGGTAGCCCACCTTGCCCGTGGGCGTGTCGATGATGCGCTCGTTTTGCACGGAACTCGTGCTGACATCCACCGCCTGCAGGCTCGCGGAGATGGGCGCGCCGTTGCGGCTGAACGCCAGCGTGTGCGTGCCTTGCGCCGAAGGGAACAGGCCCGCGTTAATGATACCCACGCTGGCAGTGTCGGGGGCATTGACGAAATCGACGCCATCGACGGTTTGCAGCGCATCGCCGCGCCGCAAGCCCGCCAGTGCCGCCGGCGAGCCTGGCTCGACGATCGTGACCACGGCCTTGCGCGGCGGCGTGGTGCGCGTCAGCGCCAGCAGCATGCCGTAGCCCAGTTCGACGCCATTGAGCGAGGCTTCCCATTCGGCCGTCGTATACGTGAAATGGAACTGGTCCTTCGGCTTGCCGGACGCCGTCGTGGCCGTCGTTTTGAGCACATCGAAATACGCCTTCGCCGTGGCAAAGCTTTGCGGCAGGTAGGTGGTCGGCACTTCGCGGTACCACAGATACGTTTCATCGATCCAGCTGCGCACCCATGTCTGCTCATCGTGCAAGGTGCCCGGCTTGTCGATGCTGCTGCCGCTGCGCGGTGCCTCGCAACGGTTCGCCACCGTGGAGGAAGCGACCAGCGCCGTCGGCCCGGTCGGCCCGGTTGGCGTCACGGGCGGCACGACGGGCGCGCTGTCGCTGCTGCCGCCTCCTCCACCGCCGCCGCAGGCACTCAACACGAATCCGAGGGAAACAACGAGGCAACGCAGGCGCAGGGAATGCATGAGAAACTTTCCAAGAAGAAATTGTCGAAAAATTATAATGCGTTTTGCCAGCAAGCGTTGTTTTCTTTAACACAAAAAAATGGCGCCCGCAGGCGCCATTGCTACAAGATCATGCGCAAACCGTTACGCCACGGTGGCCGCCACGGGTGCTGCCACGACGGGCGGCAGCGGCGTCGGCGCGTTGAAGGCGATCAGCAGACTCGCTTCCTTCTCTTTCGCCGCCTTCAAATGACGCTCCTTCACGTGGCCATAGCCGCGGATGTCTTCCGGGATGCTGGCGATGGCCACGGCTTGCGCCAGCTTGGCCGTCGTCAGTTTCGGCAGCAAGCCGCCCACCGTCGCACGGTACTCAAGAATCAGCGCGCGCTCCATCTTGCGCTCGGCCGTGTGGCCGAAGATGTCAAACGCCGTGCCGCGCAAGCCCTTGAACTTGGCCAGCACACCGAACGCCTTCATCATCCACGGGCCGAATTCCTTCTTCACCAGATGACCCTGGGCATCCGTTTTCGCCATGATCGGCGGCGCCAGGTGGAACTTGAGCTTGATGTCGCCTTCGAACATGGACGCGATCTTTGCCTGGAAGGCGCCGTCCGTGTACAGGCGCGCCACTTCGTACTCGTCCTTGTACGCCATCAGCTTGTAGAAGTAGCGGGCCACGGCTTCCGTCAGGCGCAGGTGCGGGCCATTCAGGGCGCTTTCGGCGGCGCGTACCTGGCCGACGAAATCGATGTACTGCTGCGCATAGGCGCGGTCCTGGTAGGCCGTCAGCAGGGCCACGCGCTTTTCGATGATGTCGTCGAGCGTGTCGATGCGCTTGAATTCCACCACCTTGGCCGGTGTTGTCATGCGTACCAGGCTGGCCGCGTCATGCGCACCGGCGCGGCCCCAGTTGAAGGCCGCCTTGTTGAACGCCACCGAGACGTTGTTCAAGTCGATGGCCTTCATGATGGCAGCTTCCGACAGCGGCACTTTGCCCTTTTGCCAGGCGTAGCCGAGCATGAACATGTTCGTGGCGATCGAGTCGCCCATCAGCGCCGTGGCGATCTGGCCCGCGTCGATGAAGTCCACGTGGTCGCTGCCGCACGCCTTTTCGATTTCCATGCGCGCCGAAGCGCCCGGGAATTGCCAGTCCGGGTTCTTCACGAAGGCGGCCGTCGACGAGCTGGTCGAGTTGATCATGGCCCAGCTGCGGCCTTCCCCCATGCGAGACAGGGCGTCGCGGCTGGCCGTGACGATCAGGTCGCAGCCGATCACCAGGTCAGCCGCACCCGTGCCGACGCGCGTCGAGTGGATATCTTCCTGGCGGTCCGCCAGGCGCACGTGCGACATGACAGGGCCGCCCTTTTGCGCCAGGCCGCTCATGTCCAGCACGGAACAGCCCTTGCCTTCCACGTGCGCCGCCATGGCCAGGATCTGGCCGACGGTGACGACGCCCGTGCCGCCGATGCCGGTGACCAGGATGCCGAACGGCTCGGCCGTCGAAGGAATCTGCGGTGTCGGCAAGGCCGGCGCGGCTGGCGCATCCTTGTCGGCGGCAGCTGCCTTCTTCGGCTTTTTCAAGCCGCCGCCTTCCACCGTCACGAAACTGGGGCAGAAACCCGTCGTGCACGAGAAATCCTTGTTGCAGGACGACTGGTTGATCTGGCGCTTGCGCCCCAGTTCCGTTTCCAGCGGTTCCACCGACAGGCAGTTCGATTGCACGGAGCAGTCGCCGCAGCCTTCGCACACGGCTTCGTTGATGACGGCGCGCTTGGCCGGGTCCGGGTATTCATTGCGTTTCCGGCGGCGGCGTTTTTCCGAGGCGCAGGTCTGATCGTAGATCATGGCCGACACACCGGGCATGTCGCGCAGTTCGCGCTGCACGTCCATCAGTTCCGAACGGTGGCGCACGGTGACGCCTTCCGCCCAGGCGTAATCGTCCGGGTATTTTTCCGGTTCGTCCGTGACGACGATGATGGGACCGACGCCTTCGGCGGCGATCTGGCGAGAGATAATGGCTGGCGATAGCGGACCGTCGAATTCCTGGCCGCCCGTCATGGCCACCGCATCGTTGAACAGAATTTTATACGTGATGTTCACCTTGGCCGAGACGGCCGCGCGGATCGCCAGGATGCCCGAGTGGAAATACGTGCCGTCGCCGAGGTTGGTAAACACGTGCTTCTCGTTCGTGAACGGCGCCTGCCCCACCCAAGTCACGCCTTCGGCGCCCATGTGGGTAAACGTCGACGTTTCGCGGTCCATCCATAGCACCATGTAATGGCAGCCGATGCCGGCCAGCGCGCGCGAGCCTTCCGGCACTTTCGTGGAACTGTTGTGCGGGCAGCCGGAGCAGAAGAACGGCGTGCGGTCCTTCTGCGGATCGGGTTTCACGCTGATCGCTTTGAGCACATTCTCTTTGGCTTCCAGGTAGGCGATGCGTTCCTTCACGCGCTGCTCGACCGGGTGGCCCGCGTAGTAGCGCGAAATGCGGCTGGCAATGGCGCGGGCGATCATGGCCGGGTTCAGCTCATACGTGGCCGGCAGCAGCCAGTCGCCGTGACCGGTGCCCTTCTGGTTGCTCCATTCGCCCGTATCGTCGAACTTGCCGACCACGCGCGGACGCTCGCCATCCTTCAGGTTGTACAGTTCTTCCTTCAGCGCGTATTCGAGGATTTGCCGCTTTTCTTCCACCACGAGGATTTCATCGAGGCCCTTGGCGAATTCGTGCACGCCATCGGCTTCCAGCGGCCAGGTCATACCGATCTTGTACAGGCGGATGCCGATGTCGGACGCGGTCTGCTCGTCGATGCCGAGGTCCGCCAGCGCCTGGCGCGTATCCAGATACGATTTGCCGGCCGTGATGATGCCGATGCGCGCCTTCGGGCTGTCCCAGATGATCTTATTGAGCTTGTTGGCACGCGCATACGCCAGCGCCGCATACCATTTGTAGCTGTTCATGCGCACTTCTTGTTCCAGCACCGTGTCGGGCCAGCGGATGTTCAGGCCACCGGCCGGCATCTCGAAGTCGGTCGGCAAGGTGATCTGCACGCGGTCCGGGTCGAAATCGACGGCGGCGCCCGACTCGATGATGTCGGTCACGCATTTCATCGACACCCACAGACCCGTGTAGCGGCTCATGGCCCACGCGTGCAAGCCGTAGTCGATGTATTCCTGCACCGACGACGGGTACAGCACGGGAATGCCGCAGGCGTTCAGGATATGGTCGGACTGGTGCGCGGTGGACGAGGATTTGGCCGCATGGTCGTCGCCGGCCAGCACCAGCACGCCGCCGTGCTTGGCGGAACCGGCGTTGTTCGCGTGCTTGAAAACGTCGCCGCAGCGGTCGACGCCGGGGCCCTTGCCGTACCACATGCCAAACACGCCATCGTATTTCGCGTCTTCGAACAGATTCGTTTGCTGCGTGCCCCAGACGGCCGTGGCGGCCAGATCTTCGTTCAGGCCCGGGTGGAATTTGACGTGGTGTTCATCGAGATATTTTTTGGCCTTGATCGCCGTCATGTCGACGGAGGTCACAGGCGAACCGCGGTAACCGGTGATGTAGCCGGCCGTATTCAGGCCAGCCTTCAGGTCGCGCTCGCGCTGCAGCATGGGCAGGCGGATCAGCGCTTGCGTGCCCGTCATGAAGGCGCGGCCACGCTCGAGCGTGTATTTGTCGTTCAGGGAAATCTCGGACGCGTGCGCGCCCGGCTCAAGACTCGAGCCCTTGATTGGTGCATTCATTACTTGTCTCCATTATTCTCTGTGCTACGCGTGCAAAGTCGGTTGAACTCACACGTACCGGCCGCGCTTTGTGAGCAATGCCGGTGCGGAAAAATGACTTGTTTGTCGTAGACTACCACAGGAAGGCGCACAGTTCTTTTGCTGCACTGCACTCCTGCGTTCGTACCTTTTGCTGCTTTTTAGTGCTTCTTTTTGCGGGCATGTCGGGTTACGCCAACCTGGCTAACCCGACCTACATTACTGGCCCCAGCCGTAGGTCGGCTTAGCCGGAACGGCGTAAGCCGACAAACACCACCAGCTTACGCCGCGCTCGTATCTTTCAGCACGCCGCGCTTGATCTGGTCCAGCTCGATCGATTCGAACAGGGCGCGGAAGTTGCCTTCGCCAAAGCCCTGGTCGCCCTTGCGCTGGATGATCTCGAAGAAGATCGGGCCGATCACCGTCTGCGTGAAGATTTGCAGCAGCAGTTCGCGTTCGGTTTCCGTGCTGTGGCCATCGATCAGGATGCGCAAACGGCGCAGTTCTTCCAGCTGCTCGCCATGGTTCGGCAGGCGGCGGTTGACCAGCTCATAGTACGTTTCAATCGTATCCTGGAAATCGATACCCGTATCGCGCATGCCTTGCACGGAGCCATAGATATCATCGGTACCCAGCGCGATATGCTGGATGCCTTCGCCGTGGTACTGATCCAGGTATTCGGCGATCTGCGACTTGTCGTCCGACGATTCATTGATCGGGATGCGGATCTTGCCGCACGGCGAAGTCATGGCTTTCGACTTCAGACCAGTATGCTTGCCTTCGATGTCGAAGTAGCGCACTTCGCGGAAGTTGAACAGGCTTTCATAGAAATTCGCCCATTCCTTCATGCGGCCACGATGCACATTGTGCGTCAGGTGGTCGATATAGGTCAGGCCATGGCCAACCGGGTTGGCGACGGCGCCGGGAATGGCGACGAAGTCGACGTCATAGATGCTGATGTCGCCAATGCCGCCCGGAGCGGCCGCGTCCGGCTTGTCGGCGCCCTTGCCGCGCCAGCGGTCGACGAAGTACAGCAGGGAATCGCCGACGCCCTTGATGGCGGGGATATTCAGTTCCATCGGACCTGTTTTATTGTCGAAACCCCAGGCGCCCAGTTCCAGCGCGCGGCGGTACACGAAGGCTGCGTCGTCGACGCGGATGGCGATGGCGCACACGGACGGGCCGTGATGGCGGGCAAAACGCTGCGCGAACGAATCTTGTTCGGCATTGATGATGAAATTGATGTCGCCCTGACGGTACAGGGTCACATCCTTGTGGCGGTGGCGCGCGATGGCCGTGAATCCCATGTTCTCGAACAGCTTGCCCAATGCTTTTGGGTCTGGTGCTGCATACTCGACGAACTCGAAACCATCGGTACCCATCGGGTTATCCCAAGGCTGAAATTGCATGATGTCTCCTCCAAGAAGTAGCGCACAGTATAGGCGTGGGTCACGGGCATTAAATGCCAAAGATCTCCCGAACAATCATGATTTGCGCAATAATATTGCGTGAAACACGAACCACCGGAGGAAGCATGAGCAAAATTACGCTGGATAAAACGGACCGCAAGATCCTCGCCGTCCTGCAGGCCGATGGCCGCCTGTCGAATCAGGACGTGGCCGAGCAAGTCAGCCTGTCGCCGTCGCCATGCTTGCGCCGCGTCAAACGGCTGGAAGAAGCGGGCGTGATCCGCCAGTACGTGGCTTTGCTGGACCCGGAAAAGATCGGCCTGGGGCTATTGGCTTATGTCAACGTGCGGCTGGAAAAGCACAGCGACGCCACGGCCCACAGCACGGCAAGAGTGCTGGCGCCGAATCTGGTGACGAACACGTCGCCGCGCGCCGACTTTGCCGTGGCGGTGGCGCAATGGCCGGAAGTGGTGGCCTGCTATGCGATGACGGGCGAAATGGATTACCTGCTGCGCGTGCACGTGGAAGACATGGAGCACTTTTCGCGCTTCATGATGGCGACCCTGCTGCGCCACCCGGCCGTGCTGGACGTGAAGTCGAGCTTTGCCTTGCAGCGCATCAAGGATACGACGGCCCTGCCCTTATTGTGACGGCGGTGACGGCGGCCCGGGCTTCTTCTTGCGCCCTGGCAAGCGGTCCCACAACTTGAACGCGGCGCGCGCGTTGGCCTTGAACGTGTAGTCGAACATGGCGAATTGCTCCTGCACGGCTTCCTGCAGCATGCTGCTCGGATTCGGCGGCAACAGTTTCAGATAGGCATCGGCTTCGCCATAGTCGCGCTGGATTTCCATGCCCGCCTTCTTGGCGATATGCATCATCGTCTTGTTTGACGACAAACAATGCATGTACAGGGTATCGACATCGTTGTTGCGGCAGTGAATTGCCGCCCGCTCGAACAGTTTCGACCCCACGCCCATGCCGCGCATGGATTTCGATACGGACACGCCAAACTCGGCCACCTGCTCCTTGTCCGTCACGACGCTTTTCGCCGGCGACGTGTCCTTCGGCGCGAACGCCAGATGCCCCACGCCCACCAGCTTGAACAGGCTGTTGTAGACGCCGTAGACCATGTCGCGCGAGAAATCCATCTTTTGCACGTACTGGGCGACGAGCTCATCGGGCAAGGCGCTGCCGAAGCGCAGCAGGCGGTCGCTTTTCTCCAGATTCAGGAAATGCTTCATCATGCGGCGCCGGTCGCGCTCATGCAATTGCTTGACGAGCACGGTCGGACGCCCGCCGCCGCTGCGGCTGAGCCAGCGGCGAAACGGGTTCTGGAACAATTTGGGCAGGCTCATGGCAGCTCCGTGCCGCTGATCGCGTTCGTGACGGCCTCGACCCGCGCCGCATGGATGACTTCGGGAATGCGCTTCGGTTCCTGTGCGCAAGCTTGTGCCAGCGCACCCGCATCGACGCCGCGCACGGCCGCCAGCATGGCTTGCAGCCAAGCCGACTGTGGGAACGCATGACCCTGGGCCTGCACGTCGCAGCCGATGGCGTCCAGCATCTGCACGAAGCGCTGCGGCTTGCGCAAGCCGTCGCAGCGTTCGCACAGGCTGACGATGGCTTCGGCGCTCAAATCCAGCGCACCGGCAACGACAGCCTGCTCGCGCGCCGCCATCACGGCCAGCTCGCGGCAATCGTTGGGCACGCGCAGGCGCTCGCTGAGCACATTGATCTGCTCAAGCGGCACGGCCAGCATCAGCACGGCAAAGCGCACGCACAGTGCGTGGCCCGCGCCCGCCGCCCTGTCGATCACGCGCAGCAGATGGTCGTTGATTGCCAATTCCGGCAGGATGCGCGCCAGGGCGCCGCACTCGTGCAACACCGTCAGCATGCGCGACGGCCGCGCTTCCATCAACCCTTTCGCCACTTCCTGCCACACGCGCTCGGCCACCAGGGCGTCGACTTCGCCGTCCAGCACCATCTGGCGCATGAGGGCCATGGTGGCGGGCGCCACCGTAAAAGTATCGAAACGGGCGGCAAAGCGGGCCAGGCGCAAGATGCGCACGGGGTCTTCGCCGAACGCGTCGGAGACGTGGCGGAACACTTTGTTTTGAATATCGTCAATGCCGCCGAACGGGTCGGTCAGGCTGCCGTCCTCGGCCTGCGCGATGGCGTTGATGGTCAGATCACGGCGCACCAGGTCGTCTTCCAGGGTGACGTCGGGCGCGGTGTGGAAGACAAAACCCCGGTAACCGGGGGCAGTCTTGCGTTCCGTGCGGGCCAGCGCGTACTCTTCCTGCGTCTTCGGATGCAGGAAGACGGGGAAATCCTTGCCCACGGGCCGGAAGCCCCGGCGCAGCATGTCGTCCGGCGTGGCGCCGACGACGACGTGGTCGTGGTCTTTCACGGGCAAGCCCAGCAGTTGGTCGCGCACCGCGCCACCGACCGTGTAAATCTTCATGATAAACGTCTCTTAATCAGGCAGTTCCGCGTCGTGCTTGGGCGCCGTTTCCGTCTCCGCCAGCGCTTCCGTAATCCAGCGGGCCACGGCCGGGTGCGCCTGCACGCGCTCGCAATACGCGTTCAGCGCCGGCGCCAGGCTGACGCCATACGTGCGGAAACGCATGACGACGGGAGCAAAGTACGCATCGGCGATGGAAAAGTCGCCGAACAGGAACTGGTGGTGGCCAAAACGCGATAAACACTCTTCCCATATTTCGCTGATGCGGCCGATGTCGGCCTGCGCGGCGGCCGTGCGGCCCCGTCCCGGCAACTTGGCCTTGATATTCATCGACATGTCCGTACGCAAGCCGGTGAAGCCCGAGTGCATTTCCGCGCAGACACAGCGCGCCATGGCGCGCGCGGCCACGTCTTGCGGCCACATGTGTTTATCTGGAAACTGCTCGGCCAGGTATTCGCAGATAGCCAAGCTGTCCCAGATCGTGATCTCGCCCGCCAGCAGCACGGGAACCCGGCCGCAGGCCGAATACTCGGCGATTTTGGTGGCCGTGTCATTCTGGTCGAGCAGCACGCGCACTTCCTGGAATGGGATGCCGAACGCCGTCATGGCCACCCACGGGCGCATCGACCACGATGAGTAATTCTTGTTGCCGATGATGAGGGTCAGGCCCGGCTCGCGCGCGGCGGCCAGGGTTTGCGTCAGGCTGGGATCAAGGATGGTCGTCTGCATGGTCGGGTATCTTTAGTTGGATGAGGGCAAGTCGGCCGCGATGGCGCTGTTTTTTGGGCCGACGGTGCCCAGGCGCGCCTTCAGCGATTGCGGGCTCTTCTCGAACAGGGCCGCGTAATACGTGGCGTTGGCCATCACGTTTTTCACGTAGCCGCGCGTTTCCGTGTACGGAATGATCTCGGCGAAGACGGCGCCTTCCAGCGGACGCGTCATGGTGGCGCGCCAGATGCGCAAGCGCCCCGGTCCCGCATTGTAGGCGGCGCTGGCCAGCACTTGCGAACCGTCCAAGCCGCCAAGCACCATGTTCAGGTAATTCGTGCCCAGCAAGACGTTGGTGCGCACGTCGCTCAAGGTTTCCGTGACGAAATCCGTCAAACCGATTTTCTTGGCCACATAGCGGGCCGTCGACGGCATCACCTGCATCAGGCCGGATGCGCCCACGTGCGACTGCGCATCCATGATGAAGCGCGATTCCTGGCGGATCAGGCCATACACCCACGCTTTGTCGAGACCCAGGGTTTGCGTGGCCGGGTGCATGACGTCGTCGTGCGGCGTCGGATAGCGCTGCGTATAGTCCACTTCCAGGCGCGTGCGGTCCGAGGTGTTGACCATGCGGTCGAGCACATTGTTCTGGCGCGCAAATTCCGCAGCCGCCAGATGCTGGCGGTCCGTCATCGAACGCAATTCCCAGTTCCACTCGCGCGTGCCTTCGAAGCGCAAGCGCATGTTGAAAAATTTCAAGGCGCGCTGCAAACCCGGATTGGCGGCCATGGCGGCGATTTCCGCCGGCGTAATGGGCTGGCCCGGCGGCGGCAGCACCAGATGGTTGCCCAGTTCCTCATTGGCCAGCAAGCCATAGAAATTCGATTGTTCACTGATCGTGCGGTACAGGGCATCCGCTTGCGCGTTCGGGCGGCCCGGCGTTTCCGCCTGCTGCGCGCGCGCCAGCCAGTAGACCCAGGTCGGATCGGCGCGCAGGGACGCCGGCATGGCCTGGATGGACGACTTCACCACAGGCCAATTGCCTTCACGCAAGGCGATACGCGCCTTCCACTGCATCTGTTCCAGGGTCAATGGCGCGCCATTGGTTTTTTGCCAATATTCAAATGCTTCCGGCGCCAGCGAATACGACGCTTGCAGGGCCAGGCTGGCCCAGCCGATGGCCTGTTCCTGCGCCGTCAGCTGCGCACTCGCCTTTTGCAGGGCGACGACGCCCAGCTTCAAGGTGCTTTTCGCCATGCGGCCGACAGCCACCAGATACATCTCGTGGTCGGCGCGACTTAGACCCGCGCCCTTGGCCAGCACCAGCGCCGGCAAGTCGATCGCTTGCGCCATCTTCGCGTCGGACGCGCCCAGCAGCAGCGCGATGCGGCGCGCCGGGCCCGTGGCGTTGGTCTGGCCCGCCAGGCGGATCTGCGCCCACAGGTCGTTCGTGTCGAACTGGCCGTTTTGCGCCAATGCCGCGATCAGGCTGCCGCACGCTTCGCCATAGCCGGGCGGCGAGACGAGCAGGTTGCGCGCCTCGGCCGCCACGTTCTGGCCCTTGGCCGCGCGCGACATCAGCGCGTAGCACTTGAGCTGGGTGTCGTCGTCGAGGGCGAATTGCGGGTATTGTTCATCGAACACGACCCAGTCGCGCTTGCGGCCCAGCTCCAGCAGCCAGTCGTTGCGGAAACGGTCGGCGATGGCGCTGCCCTTGTAGCGGTTCAGGTAATCGCGAAATTGCGCCTCGGTCAGCAGTTTGATGCGCGGTTTCAGCCGATAATAGTCAACATACGATGGAATCTGGTAATTCGTCAGGCGCCCCGCATAAAAGTCGGCTTTTTCGACGTCATCCTTGCGCGCGGCGTCGCGCAGCAAGAGGAAGGCATCGTCCTCGCTGCGCGTGTCGGGGGCGGCTGGGGATACGGTGGTGGAAACCTGGGCCAGGGCGGCCAGGGGAGACAAGGCCGATGCAACACACAGCATCGTGCCGGCAATCCATTTCAGTGGGGAAATCAATGTACGACTCTCAATCTTAACTTGATGGTGATATGAATAGCGACCCTAGAATAACATGCGATCCGGCTACACGGCCACCCATTGCGCCACAGGAAAAAGCCGGCTTGCGCAAAGCCTTGCTGGCGGCCCGGCGCGCCCTGCCCGACGCCACGCGCGCGGGGTGGGATGCGGCCATCGCGCTGCGCCTGCTCAACTGGTGCGCACAGGAAAACGTCAAGGAACTGGGCGTGTACTGGCCCCTGCATGGCGAGCCGGACTTGCACGGCGCGTACGCGCAGCTGGCCGCGCGCGGCGTGCAATTAAGCTTGCCGGTAGTGCTGGAAAAACATGCGCCGCTGGCCTTTTCCGCCTGGACGCCGGGCGAGCCCATGGTCAAGGATGGCATGGGCGTGGCCGTGCCGGCCCGGCTGCGCCTGCGCCCGGCGCCCGCCACCCTGCTTGTGCCCTGCCTGGGTTTTAATGAGCAACGGTACCGGCTCGGCTATGGCGGCGGCTACTACGACCGCACCCTGGCGGCCACGCCGCGTCCGCGCACGCTCGGTATCGCCTATGCCTGCCTGGCGGCCAGCTTTCCCAACGGCGAATACGACATCGCCCTCGATCACATCGTGACCGAGGGCGATCTGTACTGACGAGTCAGGACGGTTTATTTCACCAGGCGCTGCCACAGTGCGGTCGTGGGCGCCGCCTGGTTCATGCTATAGAAATGCAAGCCTGGTGCGCCGCCTTCCAGCAAACGTTCGCACAAGCCCGTCACCACGTCCAGGCCGAAGGCCTTGATGGATGCGCTGTCGTCGCCGAAGCTGGCCAGTTTCAGACGCACCCAGCGTGGAATTTCCGCACCGCACATGTCCGAAAAGCGCATCAGCTGCGTGTAGTTCGTGATCGGCATGATGCCGGCCACGATGGGCACGTTGATGCCCATCTTCTGTGTCTGCTCGACAAACTGGAAATACGCGTCGGCATTGTAGAAGTACTGGGTGATGGCCGCATTCGCGCCGGCCTGTACCTTGCGCGCGAACGCGTTCAAGTCGTCCTGCGGCGAACGGGCTTGCGGGTGCACTTCCGGATAGGCGGCCACTTCGATATGGAAATGGTCGCCCGTCTCGGCGCGGATGAATTCCACCAGCTCGTTGGCGTAGCGGAACTCGCCCGAAGCGCCATAGCCGCTGGGCAAATCGCCGCGCAAAGCCACGATACGCTTCACGCCAGCCGCCTTGAAGTCGGCCAGTACGGCGCGGATCGATTCGCGCGAACCACCGACGCAAGACAGGTGCGGTGCGGCCTGTTCGCCGGCCGCCAGGATCTCGCGCACGGTGTCCAGAGTACCCTGCTGCGTTGTACCGCCGGCGCCAAACGTCACCGAGAAATACTTCGGATGCAATTCAGACAACTTGACCCGCGTGGCGCGCAGCTTTTCCGCCCCTTCCGGGGTTTTCGGCGGGAAAAACTCGATACTGAAATTATGCTTTTCCATCGTCATTACTCAAAAGTAAGGTCGACAGGGCCCAGGAAATGACGCTGTACAGCAATGCACCACCCACGGCCGACCAGAAACTGGCGACATGGAAACCATCGATCACCTGCGCCACCAGCCAGAACATGAAGCCGTTGATGATGAAAATGAACAGGCCCAGCGACAAGAACGTCACGGGCAGGGTCAGCAGGATCAGCAAAGGACGGATCAGCGCATTGACCAGCCCCAGCACGGCAGCGGCCAGCAGCGCAGTCCAGCCGCTGCTCATCGTCACCGAGTGCATCAAATAAGGGACGGCAAACAGGGCTGCCGCATTGATAAACCAAATCAGTAGCAAGCGCATTTCTCTAGCCTGTCAAAGAAAGTCAGGCCGGCAATAGCCGGCACAAAAGATATACCGATCAGTCTTGTTGCCTCAGGAACCGTAGCGAGCGGATGCGCGGCGTGGCCGAGAAGCGCAACTGTGCTTTAGCACAGTGAGCATCGCCGGCCGCGCCCCGCGCCGCGCCGTAGGTTCCCGAGGCAACCATCTTAATAGCGGTAGTGCTCTGGCTTGTAGGGGCCTTCCGTGCGCACGCCAATGTAGTCGGCTTGCTCTTGCGTCAGTTCCGTCAGCTGCGCATTCAACTTTTTGAGTTGCAGGCGGGCGACTTTTTCGTCCAGGTGTTTTGGCAGGGTGTACACGCCGACCGGGTAGTTGGCCGTGTTTGCGTACAGTTCGATCTGGGCGATCGTCTGGTTGGCGAACGACGAGCTCATCACGTACGACGGGTGGCCCGTGCCGCAACCGAGGTTGACCAGGCGGCCTTCGGCCAGCAGGATGATGCGGCGGCCCGACGGGAAGATGATGTGGTCGACTTGCGGCTTGATGTTTTCCCACTCGTATTGCTTCAGCGAAGCGACGTCGATTTCATTGTCGAAGTGACCAATGTTGCAGACGATGGCCTGGTCTTTCATGCGCGTCAGGTGATCGTGCGTGAGGATGTGATAGTTGCCCGTGCAAGTGACAAAGATGTCGCCGTGTTCGCAGGCGTAATCCATGGTCACGACGCGGTAGCCTTCCATCGCCGCCTGCAGTGCGCAGATCGGATCGACTTCCGTCACCCATACTTGCGCCGACAGGGCGCGCATGGCTTGGGCCGAACCCTTGCCGACATCACCGTAACCGGCGATAACGGCCACTTTGCCGGCGATCATCACGTCGGTGGCGCGCTTGATGCCGTCGACCAGGGACTCGCGGCAGCCATACAGGTTGTCGAATTTCGATTTCGTGACAGAATCGTTCACGTTGATCGCAGGGAAAGCCAGCTTGCCTTCCTTGTGCATCTGATACAGACGGTGCACGCCGGTCGTCGTTTCTTCCGTCACGCCGAGGATTTCCGGCAGACGCTTCGAATACCAGGTCGGGTCGGCCAGCAAGTGCTTCTTGATCGAGTTGAACAGGCAGATTTCTTCGTCCGAACCGGGGTTGGCCAGCACCGACAGGTCGGTTTCCGCGCGCACGCCCAGGTGCAGCAGCAGGGTGGCATCGCCGCCATCGTCGAGGATCATGTTCGAGTAGACCGCCTTGCCGTCCACGTTCGGCCATTCGAAGATGCGGTGCGTGTATTCCCAGTAGTCGTCGAGCGACTCGCCCTTGACGGCGAACACAGGCGTGCCGGCGGCAGCGATGGCGGCAGCGGCGTGGTCTTGTGTCGAGTAAATGTTGCACGATGCCCAACGCACTTGCGCGCCCAGTGCTTCCAGGGTCTGGATCAGCACGGCGGTCTGGATGGTCATGTGGATGGAACCGGTGATGCGCGCGCCTTTCAAAGGCTGCGCTGCCGCGAATTCTTCGCGGATGGCCATCAGGCCAGGCATTTCCGTTTCAGCAATCTTGATTTCTTTGTCGCCCCATGCGGCCAAGGTGATATCGGCGATGGTGTAGTCGTGTTGCGATTTGAGTACGGCGTTCATCACGCCCTCCTTTCAGTTGAAAAAGGTACGTGAGCGCAGTTGCAGGATATTCCGAGCCTGGCGAATTTCTTCGTCGCAACGCTCCTCGGACGGGGGATTTTAACATTGTCAAGGCCGGTACGCCAGCTTGTTCGCCATACATTGCCATGTAACAACACATAAAAAAAGCGCCCACGGCCAGATGGCCGGGGCGCTTTTCTTGCAAGTCGAACTAGATTACTTCAGGCCGGCGGCGTCGCGCAGCAGGGCGACCTTGTCCGTGCGCTCCCACGTGAATTCCGGCTCTTCGCGGCCGAAATGGCCGTAGGCGGCGCTCTTCTGGTAGATCGGGCGCAGCAGGTCGAGCATTTGCACGATGCCTTTTGGACGCAAATCAAAGTGCGCCAGCACCAGCTTGGCGATTTCCGCGTCTGGAATCACGCCCGTGCCTTCCGTGTAGACGGTGATGTTGATCGGCTTGGCCACGCCGATGGCGTAGCTGACCTGCACCTGGCATTGGCGCGCCAGGCCGGCTGCGACGATGTTTTTCGCCACGTAACGGGCCGCATAGGCTGCCGAACGGTCGACTTTGGATGGATCCTTGCCCGAGAACGCGCCGCCGCCGTGCGGGGCTGCGCCACCGTAGGTGTCGACGATGATCTTGCGGCCGGTCAAGCCGCAATCGCCTTGCGGACCGCCGATGACGAAACGGCCCGTCGGGTTGACGAGGAATTTGGTCTCCGTCAGCCATTCACGCGGCAGGATCGGCTTGATGATTTCTTCGATGACGGCTTCTTCGATCTGCTTGTGCGAGATTTCCGGCGCATGCTGGGTCGACAGCACGACCGTGTGCACGCCGACGGGGCGGCCATCGACGTAGCGCAGGGTCACTTGCGATTTCGCATCCGGACGCAGCCATGGCAAACGGCCATCCTTGCGCAGCTGCGACTGGCGCTCGACCAGGCGGTGCGCGTAGTGGATGGCGGCAGGCATCAGCTCGGCCGTTTCATCGCAAGCGTAGCCGAACATCAGGCCCTGATCGCCAGCGCCTTGATCCAGGTCAATGCCCGCACCTTCATCGACGCCTTGCGCGATGTCGGGCGACTGCTTGTCATAGGCCACCAGCACGGCGCAGCCCTTGTAGTCGATGCCGTATTCCGTGTTGTCGTAGCCGATGCGTTTGATGGTTTCGCGCGCAACTTGAATATAATCCACATTGGCGTGCGTGGTAATCTCGCCAGCCAGCACCACCAGGCCCGTGTTGCACAGGGTTTCGGCAGCCACGCGGGCGGCTGGATCCTGGGTCAGGATGGCGTCAAGGATGGCGTCGGAAATTTGATCGGCAACCTTGTCGGGATGGCCTTCCGAAACGGATTCGGAAGTGAAGAGATAGTCGTTTGACATTGCAAGCTCCTGTTTACTATGTGAATGTTCTGTCGCAGTAAAGAGGATTTTGCCTGCGACGCTTTAGCGATATTTATATTCCGCTTCGCAAGTTGTCTATTAACTCAGCGGTTACTGCATACGTGGTATTTTACGCTTCTTAAAAAATTTTGGCACAGCAACACGCCATTCCTGGAAACCGCTTATACATGTTAGTCCCAATTTTTCGCTTCTTGTCCGTCTTTCCCCTGCCCGTCCTGCATGGCCTGGGCGCTGCGCTCGGCTGGGTGATTTACGCCATTTCGCCGTCCTACCGCCGCCGCATGCGCGAGAACATGCAGGGTGCGGGGTTTTCGCAACACTTGCACACGGCCGTGGCCGAAGCGGGCAAGAGCGTGCTGGAATTACCGTTCATCTGGTGCGCACCGGCCGAGCGCGTGGCGCGCCATGCAACAGTGGAAAACTGGGAACTGGTGGAAAAAGCGCTGCAGCACGGGCGCGGCATCGTCTTCCTGACACCGCACCTGGGCTGCTTTGAAATCGTCGCCCAGCAAATCGCGCTGCGCACGCCGCTCACCGTGATGTACCGCCCGCCCAAGCGCGCCGCATTGAAACCGCTGATCGAAGGGGCCCGCGCGCGCGAAAACCTCATGCTGGCGCCAGCCAATATGTCGGGCGTGCGCATCTTTGCCAAATGCCTGAAGAAGGGGCAACCGATCGGCCTGCTGCCCGACCAGGTGCCGCAGGAGGGAGAAGGCGTGTGGGCCGATTTCTTCGGCCGCCCTGCCTACACCATGACCCTGCCGGCCAAGCTGGCGCAGATGGGCGGCGCCGAAGTCATCATCACCTACGCGGAACGCCTGCCGGGCGGGCGCGGCTATGTCGTGCATTTCGTGCCGTTTACCGAATCGCTAGCCAGCACCTCGGCCGAGCAGGCCCGCACCATCAATGCGGCCATGGAGCAATTGATCGCGCGCAGCCCGGCGCAATACCTGTGGAGCTACAACCGCTATAAAGTGCCGCGCGGCGCACCGCCGCCCACGCCGGCCACGTCCGATGCCGCCGGGGAGCAGGCATGAGATTGCTGATCGCCTTCATGTGGCTGCTGCACTGGCTGCCTTTACCCATCCTCGGCCGCTTCGGCGTGGCCGTCGGCAGCGTGCTGTTCATCGCCATGCCCACGCGGCGCAAGATCGCCCTGACGAATCTGCGCCTGTGCATGCCGGAATTGACGGAACAACAGCGCGTGGCGCTGGCGCGCCAGCATTTCCAGGCCTATTCGCGCAGCGTGTGGGAACGCAGCATCCTGTGGTGGTCGTCGGAAGCGCGCCTGAACCGTCTGATCAAGAAGGTGCCCGCCTTCCCGGGCCAGCAGATCGCGGCCAAGCCCACCATCCTGCTGTGTCCGCACTTCGTCTGCCTCGACGTGGCCGGCGCCGCCACGGCCATGGAAATTTCCGCCTCGTCGATGTATGTGCAGCAAAAGAACGCCGCCTTCGACCAGGCCTTGCGCAACGGCCGCTCGCGCTTCAAGCCGCCCAAGCTGTTTACGCGCCAGGACGGCATCAAGACGATTTTGCGCGCGCTGCGCGACGGCTTGCCGTATTTCATGCTGCCGGACATGGATTTCGGCGAAAAGGATGCGGAATTCGTGCCCTTCTTCGGCGTGCCCGCCGCCACCCTGACGGCCACGGCGCGCCTGGCGCTGGCCGCCAAGGCGCAGGTCATTCCCGTCATCGCCACCTTCCTGCCCAACTACCAGGGCTGGCAAGTGACCTACTATCCGGCCTGGGACGACTATCCGGGCGATGACATCACGGCCGCCACGCGCCGCATGAACGAATTCATCGAGGAGCGCGTGCGCGAAGCGCCGGCCGAGTATTTCTGGACGCATAAACGCTTCAAGACGCGCCCGGAAGGCGAAGCGTCGTTCTATAACCAGCACAAGTGATACGGCAGACCATGAAACTCCACTTTACCAAGATGCATGGCGCCGGCAATGACTTCATCGTCATCGACGCCATCAACCAGGACATAGCCTTCACGCCGGCCCAGTGGCAGCGTTTGGCCGACCGCCGTTTCGGCATCGGCGCCGACCAGATTCTCGTCGTGGAAAAGCCGCGCCTGCCCGGCTGCGACTTCCGCTATCGCATCTATAACAACGATGGCGGCGAAGTCGAGCAATGCGGCAACGGCGCGCGCGCCTTCGTCAAGTTCGTCAGCGAAAAAGGGTTATCGAACAAGGCCAGCATCCGCGTGGAAACCATGGCCGGCGTCATCGCGCCGCGCCTGGAACTCGACGGCAGCATCACGGTCGACATGGGCGCGCCCGTACTCGAGCCCGCGCTGGTGCCGTTCGATGCGGCTGGCTTGACGGGCGTGGCCGAAGGCACCGATCTGCTGTGGCCGCTAGACCTGGCTTTGCCGGGCCAAACCTCTCCTGTGCTGGTGTCCGTCGTCTCGATGGGCAACCCGCATGCCGTGCAAGTGGTCGACGATGTCGACGCCCAAGACCTGGAAGTGACAGGGCCGCGCATCGAGCATCATCCGCGCTTTCCCCGCAGGGTCAACGCCGGCTACATGCAGGTCGTCAACCGCCAGCACGTGAAACTGCGCGTGTTCGAGCGGGGCGCCGGTGAAACACTGGCGTGCGGCACGGGCGCCTGCGCGGCCGCCGTGGCCGGCATCCGCCGCGGCTTGCTCGATTCCCCCGTGCGCATCAGCGCGCGCGGCGGCGAACTGTCGATCGCTTGGCAAGGCCCCGGCCATCCCGTCCTGATGACGGGCCCGGCCGTAACCGTGTTCGAAGGCACGATCGAGCTGTAATCAACGCTGCATCATGCCGCCAGGAACTGCTGTTCCTGCGTGGCATCGAGCTCGGCCAGGTAGCACTTCAGGCGGTACAGACGCTGCCGGTAATTGCCTTCCGGCCCCGCCACGCTGCAATCGACGCGCTCGAACAGCCGCACCACCTGGTCGAGCAGCTGGCGTTCCTGCGCCGTGCGGATCAGCACGAGGCGCCGCTTGCCGCGCCCATGCGTGGCACTGATATCGATCAACAGGCAATGCCCTTGGTCGGCCGCATGGATATCGAGCAGCAGCGCCTCGGCACGCGACAGATGAAAGCAGCGTGCCAGCGCCAGGCGCGCCGCCAGCAGGGGGTGGCTCTGGCCCAGCTGGCGCAAATGTTCATCGGCGTGCATGGCGGCGCACTGGCCCCAGTCCCCGGGCTCGCCTTGCGGCGCGATTTTCGCCAGCGCCGCCTCCGCTTCACTGCTGCCTTGCGCCTGCGCCTGCAGCAGCCAATACGCGGCACGCACATCGTTGTTGACGCTGTCGCGGCGGTTACGCCACGCATGCATGCCGCACTCGAGCTGCGCCGGGCCATGCCCCAGGTCGGCAGCACGCTCCAGGCAGAAATGGGCTTCGACCACATTGCGCTGGGAAAATTCCGGTTTCGTGTAGATGCGCGACAGCACGAACCAGGCTTCGGCCAGTCCCTGCTCGCCCGCCTGCGTCAGCCAGCGCACGGCACGCTTGAAATTGGCCGCGCCATTGCGCGTGCCCAGGCGCCGGCCATGCGCATCCATGCGCGCATAGCCGAGCCCCAGCTCCAGCTGCGCCGTGCGGTCGCCGCCATGCGCGGCCAGCTCGCAGCACTGCCAGCCCTCGGCATCGCCGCCAGGCGCCAATGCCTGGGCGCAACGCGACAGCAACAACACCTGTTGCGCGTCGAGGGCGATCGTGCGCGTACCGGCCGCCGCCTGACGCTGCAGCAGCTCGCGCGCCAGCGGCAAGCCTTGCGACAGGAAGCCCGCATGGTTGCCCTGGCTCCACGCCTGCTCCAGCCAGGCGTGCAGCGGCGCGTCGCCATCGATGGCTTGCTCGCCAGCGGCGCTGGTGTCCTGTCCGGGCGCCGCCGATGATCTTTCTTGCAGGGATAGCAGCCATTGTGCATCGGGCAAGCCGGCGCGTACGGCGGCGTCCAGCGCCACGCGGGCCTTGGCGCGCAAGGCTTCACTGCTGCTGGCGGCGTTGCCCAGCACCAGTTGCGCCAGCACCAGGCCCGCCTGTACCAGACCCGCATCGAACGCTTGCGCGTAATACGGGATCAGCGCCTTGGCTGCCGGTTGCGCCACTTCGAAAGGCACGTGCGTACCGATCAGCAAGCACGCTTCCTGGCTATCTTCCTGGGCCGCCCGCGCCAGCCAGTGCAAGGCGGTCGGCAAGCTTTGCGGCACTCCCTGCCCAAACAGGTACACCCGTCCCAACGCCAGCTGGCAAGCCACATCGCCAGCACGTGCGCCCTTGATCAATCCTAATGTTTCGCGATTTGCCATCGATTCTCGATATTGAGTCAATGATTCTAATAATAGTGAGCCATCTCCAGACCCATCCTTGCAGGCCATCCCTTAGTGTAACGTCCTTGTGTCGTAAATCCGCCAAAGCGGCCTCAAGAACTTGATTCAACGCAACAATGTCCTGTTCCCAACATGCCAAGATGACACGGCGCCGCGACGGTGGCGATGGGAAAACGCCGGCCATCGGCGCAGGACTGGCAGAAACCGCGCGTTACAAAAATACAACAGGGGTATGCAGTTATGCCGCTTTTCACCAATCTTTTCACGCATATTTGACCAATCCCGCACGTCTTGCGCGCCGACGAATTAAGGTTCATTCATCGAAACGCGACAGTTAGCGCATTTCAATCTGCTCGGATCTCGGACGGAACTCACTTTTAATAGGGAATAAGACATGAAAAAATCACTCGTTGCCCTCGCACTCTTCGGCGCCTTTGCCGCAACCGCACAAGCGCAGTCGTCCGTCCAAATCTACGGCACGATCGATGCAGGCCTGGGCAAAGCGACTGGTTCGACCACCGCCGTCACCAAGCGCGACAACAACAAACTGGGTTTCAAGGGCACGGAAGATCTGGGCAATGGCTTGAAAGCTATTTTCCAACTCGAAATTCGCTATGAATCCGACACGGGCACGCTGGAAAGCAATGGCGCCCGTCCGCTGTTCCAGGGTCAAAGCCGCGTCGGCCTGCAAGGCGACTTCGGTACCGTACGTCTGGGCCGTGGCCTGACCGCGTTCCAGGAAACGAGCACCGGTTTCGAACCATGGTCGGGCATGCCTACGCCAGCCGGTTTCCAGACCGACCTGACCGTCGCCGGCTACACCAGCGATCCGCTGAGCCCAGCTGGCAACTCGCGTAACCGCTTCTCGAATGCCGTGTTCTACAACTCGCCAGTCATCAGCGGCTTCCAGTTCAACGCCACCGTGGCAGCCAAGGAAGCGAACAACAACGCCGCCGTTGCAGCGTCCGTGCGCAACCCAACGACGAATGCCTCCGGTAACTACTTCGTGCCAGGCAATGTGGCGCCGGCATCGAATCCATACTCGGTATCCGTGACGTACTCCTCGCCAGGCTTTGCCGCCATGGCCGCCTACGAGCGCAATGGCCTGCAAGCCAAGCTGTGGTCGGTCGGTGCGTCGGTCAATCCGATTCCTGAGCTGAAAGTCATGCTGTCGATCCAGCACCAGAACGATGAAGAATTCAAGATCGTCAATACCGGCACCAAATCGTGGGTGCTGGGCGCCAACTACGACGTCGGCCCAGGCAAGATCCGCGCTGGCTACGGTCAAAAAACGCCGGATGGCGTAGTCAAAACCAAGCAAGCATCGCTGGGCTATGACTACAATCTGTCGAAACGTACCTATGTGTACGCAGATATTTCGAACAAGAAAGCTGCCAGCACGACCAACTACAACGTTTCGAGCACGACCAACTACATCGGCGTCGGCGTACACCACAACTTCTAATGGCCCGCCTGTCACCCTCCGCGGGTGACAGCTGACCAGGAAGACAAGGCGGCATGGGCAACCATGCCGCTTTTTTCATGGGCGTGCGGAAAATGCATGCGTGCCGCGCCCTTTGCGCCTATGCCGCCGCACTCTCGGTTAGAATGAAGCGTTCAACTTTCACTGACAGATATTCTCAATGACCGCCACACTCGATTCCAGCACCGTCGCCCAGTACCTGAGCGAGCATCCGAATTTCTTCGAAGAGCATACCGCCCTGCTCGGCGAGGTCAAGCTGAGCAGCCCGCTGACGGGACGCACCATCTCGCTGCAGGAGCGGCAGATGGAAGTGATGCGCGACAAGTACAAGGCGCTTGAGCTGCGCATGTCCAAGCTGAGCCGCGTGGCCGAGGAAAATGGCGATATCGCCAGCAAGTTCCACGGCTGGAACCAGGCCATGCTGCAAGTGCGCAACGATGCGGACATGCCGCGCGTGCTGGTCGATGCCTTGCAAAGCAATTTCGACGTGCCCTACGTCAGCCTGCGCCTGTGGCAAGTGCTGCCGGAACACGCCGACGGCTGGTTCACGGAAGACGTGACGGCCGACGTGCGCATGTTCGCCAATAGCCTGCAAACGCCGTACTGCGGCAGCAACCGCGATTTCGAAGCCGTGCACTGGTTGCAAGCTGACAAGATCGAATCGACCGTCATGATCGCCCTGCGCGCCCCGAACACCACGGGCACCTTCGGCTTGCTGGTGCTCGGTTCGCCCGACAGCGAACGCTTTACGTCAAGCATGGGCACGGACTTCCTCGTGCATATCGGCGCCACGGCCAGCGCCGCCCTGGCCGCGCTGCGCGCCGGCTCGCCTGCCTGAATACGCCATGAATGCCGCGCGCGGCAAGGCCGAGTGGCTCGACGCCTACCTGGCGCAGCTTGCCACGCAGCGCAAGCTGTCGCCGCATACGCTGGACGCCTACGGGCGCGACTTGCGCGCCTTGCTGGAACTGAGCGGCGATACGCCGTGGACGGCGCTCGCGCATAACGAAGTACGCCGCTACACGGCCAAGCTGCACGCTGGCGGCCTCGATCCGCGCTCAATCGCGCGCAAGCTGTCGTCGTGGCGGGGCTTTTTCAACTGGCTCAGCGGCGAGACCACCCTCGACGCCAATCCCGTCGACGGCATCCGCGCCCCCAAGCGGGCCAAAACCTTACCCAAAGCCTTGTCGGTGGACGACGCCGTGCGCCTCGTGGCACCCGCGCAACACCAGCAAGGCGCCGCCGAGCCGGAGCAGCTGTGCAACCGCGCCATGTTCGAACTGCTGTATTCGAGCGGCTTGCGCGTGTCCGAATTGACCAGCCTGGACACCCATTACTGCAAGGCCGAGAACGGCCAACCCGCCTCGCTGGGCTGGCTCGACATGGCCAGCTTCGAAGTCATCGTCACGGGCAAGGGCAACAAGATGCGCAAGGTGCCGGTCGGCAAGGCAGCGCTCGTGGCCCTGACCGCCTGGCTGGCCGTGCGTCCGCCGGCGGCCGATGGCAGCGCTGCCCTGTTTTTAAGCACGCGCGCCACGCGCATCTCGCCGCGCGTGCTGCAGCTGCGCCTGAAGGCGCACGCGCTGGCCACGGACATTCCCGCGAACGTGCATCCGCACGTGCTGCGCCACTCGTTCGCTTCGCACGTGCTGCAATCGTCGGGCGACTTGCGCGCCGTGCAGGAAATGCTGGGCCATTCCAGCATCACCTCGACCCAGGTCTACACGGCCCTCGATTTCCAGCACCTGGCGCACGTGTACGACCAGGCGCACCCGCGCGCCAAGGTCAAGTAGGCAGCCCCGCCCGTTGGCCAGGCTGATCCATATCAAGCGGATCGGCGCGCATTTGCAAGCTTTTGCAAAATTCCGGCATAATCGTCCGCATTCTTCCGCTTGCGCGGCGGCACCACCGATTACAGCATAGGCATCTTCATGGCACTGATTCCAACCACCATCCTCACCGGCTTCCTGGGCGCAGGCAAAACCACCTTGCTCAACCGCATACTGCAGGAAGACCATGGCATGCGCATCGCCGTGATCGAAAACGAGTTTGGCCAGGAAAACATCGACAATGAAATCCTGGTGCAGGATAGCAACGAACACATCATCGAGATGAACAACGGCTGCATCTGCTGCACCGTGCGCGGCGACCTGATCGTGGGCCTGACGGAACTGGCGCGCAAGCGCGACGCCGGCCTGCTGGCATTCGACCGCGTCGTCATCGAAACGACGGGCCTGGCCAATCCCGGTCCCGTGGCGCAAACCTTCTTTGTCGACGAGGAAGTGGGCAGCCACTACATGCTCGACGCCATCATCACGGTGGTCGATGCCCGCCATGCAATGAAGCAACTCGATGAATACGAGGAAGCCCAGCGGCAAGTGGGCTTTGCCGACAAGCTGCTGCTGTCGAAAACCGACCTCGTCAGTGAAGACGACGTGGCCGCCCTGACGCGCCGCCTGAAGCGCATCAATCCCCGCGCACCGATCGCCAAGGTCGATTTCGGCCGTGCGCCACTGGCCGAAGTACTCGACATCCGCGGCTTCAACCTGAATGAAAAGCTGGAACTGGACCCGGATTTCCTCGCCACGGAAACGGCGCACGTGCACGATCATGACCATGCGCACGACCACGATCACGCACATGAACATGGCCATGAGCACAAGCATGAGCACGCACATGAGCACACCGAAGCCTGCGCCACCGATTGCGGCCATGCCGACCACCACCACGCGCAGCACAGCGACGATATCGCCGCCTTTGTTTTCAAGAGCACGCAACCGTTCGACAGCGCCAAGCTCGACGAGTTCCTCGGCGGCCTGGTGCAAGTGTATGGCCCGCGCATGCTGCGCTACAAGGGCGTACTGCTGATGCAGGGCGCCGAGCGCAAGGTGGTCTTCCAAGGCGTGCACCAGCTGATGGGCAGCGACTTGGGCGCCAAATGGGGCGAAAACGAAGTGCGTGGCAGCAAAATGGTGTTTATTGGCAAAAATCTACCAAAAGACATTTTTATTCGCGGACTCGAACAATGTTTGGTATAAACTAGCCGGGTTTTGCAAAGTATCCGTTGCAAAGCAGAAACAAAAGGGAAAGTTAAGCACGCTTTCCCGCTGTCCGACACCCATCTTGCTGGTATAAACCAACAAGTAGCCGTCTCTGATCGGCTAGTCAACAAATCGGGATGGCAATATAAAGCAAAGCGTGCCAAAATCAGCGACGAAAACGGCCCATGTCGTTAGCCTGTCATGAAATGCTGGCAAACTGCCGCTGGCCGCATGCCAGGCATGCAACCGATCCACCCAACACGCCTGTTGACGCGCGCATAGCGCGACTGGCATAGAGCGGTAAAAAGTTATCAACATGGCACCTTAGCCGGCCGGTAATCCTGGCTTACGCCGGCAAGCCAAGGTCGCACGCAGTACAGCGGGACAGCAATGCCAAGCGGAACCTGTACAGTTGCTCGGTATCGCCGCATCAACTGATCAATTTGAAAACTCTGTCGTATCGAAGGTAAGCGAAGTTATGACCAAAACTAATAAATCGACCCCGGTCGCCAACCAAGACATCCCTCTTATCAGCGAAGATCAAATTCGCGCCATGAGCGAAGATGACTACATGAATCCGGCACAACTGGCATTCTTCAAGGCGCGCCTGCAGCAGCTCGAAAAAGACCTGCTGAAAAACGCCGGCGAAACCACGGAACACTTGCGTGAAACCGTGCTCGTACCGGACCCTGCCGACCGCGCCACGATCGAGGAAGAGCATGCGCTGGAACTGCGCACGCGCGACCGCGAGCGCAAATTGCTGAAGAAAGTACAACAATCGATCGCCAGCATCGACGCTGGCGACTATGGCTGGTGCGAAGAAACGGGCGAGCCTATCGGCATCCCGCGCCTGATCGCCCGTCCGACCGCCACCCTGTCGCTGGAAGCCCAGCAACGGCGCGAACTGAAGCAAAAACTCTACGGCGACTGATCGCCCCTCCGCTTGCGCGGCCGCCCCGGCGGCCCCGTGATGGCGATAAAAAAAGCACACAACCCCGGTTGCGTGCTTTTTTTTCGTCCCGCGCCGACTACACTGAAGCAAGCACGGCAGCGGCAAGTGCCGCTTGCAATTGCCTTTTCCATCCCCACTTTTGAAGCATGGGCGCGCAATCGCATGGTCTTGCACGCATCGGCACGAATCTTTTGAGGTCACTATGGAACAATTTCACGGCACCACCATCCTCTGCGTCCGGCGCGGCAAGCAAGTCGCCCTGGGTGGCGACGGCCAGGTAACGCTCGGCAACATCGTCATGAAGGGCACGGCCCGCAAAGTGCGTAAGTTGTATCAGGGCAAGGTCCTGGTCGGCTTTGCCGGCGGCACCGCCGACGCTTTTACCTTGCTCGACCGTTTTGAAGGCAAGCTGGAAAAACACCAGGGCAATCTGCTGCGCGCCTCCGTCGAACTGGCCAAGGACTGGCGCACCGACCGCGTGCTGCGCCGCCTGGAAGCGATGCTGCTGGTAGCCGACAGCGAATCGACCCTGGTCATCACGGGCAATGGCGACGTGCTGGAACCGGAAGACGGCATCGGCGCCATCGGCTCGGGCGGCACCTACGCCCAGTCCGCCGCCAAGGCGCTGCAGGAAAACACGGACTTGTCGCCGGCCGACGTGGTCAAGAAATCGCTGACCATCGCCGCCGAGCTGTGCATTTACACGAACATGTCCCACATTATCGAGACGCTCGACTAAGCGTCCCCGAGCACAGAATGGAAAGCCAACTATGATCATGAACATGACCCCGTCGGAAATCGTCACTGAACTCGACAAGCACGTGGTGGGCCAGGCCAAGGCCAAGCGCGCCGTCGCCATCGCCCTGCGCAACCGCTGGCGCCGCCAGCAGGTGGCCGAGCCCCTGCGCCATGAAATCACGCCAAAAAATATCCTCATGATCGGCCCCACGGGCGTCGGCAAGACGGAAATCGCGCGCCGCCTGGCCAAGCTGGCCGAGGCGCCGTTCATCAAGATCGAAGCGACCAAATTCACGGAAGTCGGTTATGTGGGCCGCGACGTCGACACCATCATCCGCGACCTGATCGACATCGGCATCAAGCAGACACGCGCGCTGGAAATGAAGAAAGTGCGCGCACGCGCCGAAGATGCGGCCGAAGACCGCGTGATCGACATCCTCGTGCCGCCGGCGCGCGACTTCGGCTTCACGCCGAATACGGCCGCGGCCGTGGACACGGGCAGCGGCGACAGCACGCGCCAGACCTTCCGCAAGCGCTTACGCCAGGGCGAGCTCGATGACAAGGAAATCGAGATCGAGCTGGCCGAGGCGGGTCCGCAGATGGAAATCATGGCGCCGCCAGGCATGGAAGAAATGACGGAACAGATCAAGTCCATGTTCTCGGGCGTGGGCGCGCAGCGCAAGAAGGCGCGCAAGGTCAAGATCAAGGAAGCCTTGAAACTGCTGGTCGAGGAAGAAGCGGCCAAGCTGCTCAACGAAGATGAGCTGAAACAGAAGGCCATCCAGAACGTCGAGCAGAACGGCATCGTCTTCCTGGACGAAATCGACAAGATCGCCTCGCGTTCGGAGTCGGGCGGCGCCGACGTCTCGCGCGCGGGCGTGCAGCGCGACCTGCTGCCGCTGGTCGAGGGCACGACCGTCAACACCAAGTACGGCATGATACGCACGGACCATATCCTGTTCATCGCTTCGGGCGCATTCCACCTGTCGAAGCCGTCGGACCTGATCCCGGAACTGCAGGGGCGCTTCCCCATCCGCGTGGAGCTGGAATCGCTGTCGATCTCGGACTTCGAGCGCATCTTGACGAGCACCGACGCCTGCCTGACGATGCAGTATGAAGCCTTGCTGGCGACGGAAAACCTGAAACTGCAGTTCGCGCCGGAAGGCATCACGCGCCTGGCGGAAATCGCCTATTCGGTTAACGAGCGCACGGAAAACATCGGCGCGCGCCGCCTGCACACGGTGATGGAAAAGCTGCTGGAAGAAGTGTCGTTTACGGCCAGCGAAGGCAGCAGCAGTTCGGAAAACCTGCTTGTGATCGATGCCGCGTACGTCAATGAACGCCTGGAAGCGCTGTCGGTCAACGAGGACCTGTCGCGCTACGTGCTGTAAGAAAGAGGGGGGAAACCGATGGCAAACAAGGCATTGGCGACGCGGCAGAAAATGCAGTTCCGCGTCGAACCCTCGCAAAAACCGCGCAACCCGGTCGCCACTGCAGCCCTGCAGCGCGCCGCCGGGGCGCACGTGAAAACCGTATCAGGCCAGCGCCAGCAGGAAAAACGCCTGCTGGCGAAACTGCTGTTGAAAGTAGAAACGGACAAATAGGCCGCCCGCGGACACCCCTTTTTACAGGGCGTCCGCCATCAGGCCACTCTCTGCCGCGGCATCATCCCCTTAGAAACGGTAGGACGCGCCCAGCGAAAACATGTCGACCTTGGTCGTTTGCTTGCTGTTGTACTTGACAGGCACGCGGTCCCAGTCGAGGTGCAGCGACCAATTCTTGTTCAGCGCATACGCCGCGCCAAGGCCGTAGGTCAGGCCGATCTTGCTCTTCTTTTCCGAACCGCCGCCCAGATAATCGACCTTGCCCTGCGTGTAGGCCGCACCGGCGCGGCCGCTCAGTGTAAACGCGTCAAACTGGTAACCGAGCACGCCCTGCATGCCGAGGCCCGTGAACTTGCCGCGGCCAGCGCGCTTGCCCGCGTCCGTGTCGAAGCCGGACTTGACCTCGCCACCCATGTACCCCACCAGTTCAATCGAAGGCACGGCCACGCCGCCCTGAAACGGCAGCGCGTCGAAACTGTAACCCAGGTAGGCCTTTCCATTGCGCTTGCTGCTTTTGTCGCAATCGCTTTGTCCGGCGATGCAATCGAGGCCGCTACTGGCGCGAAAGCCATAGCTGGCGCCCGCATAGAAGGGTCCTGGTGCAGGCTCGGCTGCGGTGGCATGCAGGGGAGCGATGGTGGCCAGCGCCAGCAGCGCTGCGGGAAAACGGAAAGATGGGAACATGGATAACCTCTACAAGTGGATGGATTGCCTGGTTGTAGCGCGCTGCGCGAGCCACAAGCGGGAGTGTCATCGCTTTTGCCGAAAAGTACTATCACCTTGTGCAAAGTGCCATTAACGGCTACATTCGGTACCGTCACCCGCTACCAAACTTGTAAAAAAGGATATCCCGTGAGTTCACCTGAACTGGTTTTGCGCGTGCTGCGCACCCAACTGCGCGCCGCCGGCATCACCTACAAGGTACTGGCCGAACGCATCGGCATGAGCGAGTCGAGCGTCAAGCGCATGTTTGGCCAGCACGACATGTCGCTGTCACGCCTGGCCCTGATCTGCAAGGCCTCGGGCATCGCCATGGAAGACGTGCTGCGCGGCGCGGCCGACATCACGCCGCATGCCGACACGCTCACCCTGGTGCAGGAAAAATCGCTGGTGGCGCATCCGCGCCTGCTGCTGGTGGCGATCTGCTGCCTCGGTCACTGGAGCCTGGAGCAGGTGGTGGAAACGTATGCGCTGACGCAGGCCGAATGCATCGGCTGCCTGGCCGAACTGGACCGACTGGGCTTGATCGAACTCAAGCCGCTGAACCGCTACAGCCTGCGCGTCTCGAACGCCTTCCACTGGCTGGCCGACGGTCCGGTGCAGCAGTACTTCCGCGAACACGTGGTGGCCGATTATTTCAGCGGGCATTTCGACGGTGCCGGCGAGACCCTGATGTGCATTCCGGCGCGCCTGTCGCTGTCGAGCGCACAGGAACTGGTGCAAAAGATCCGCCAGCTGGCCGAAGAACTGGCGCGCCTGCACCAGAACGACCGGCGCCTGGCGCCCGCCGAGCGCGATGGCTTTACCCTGCTGCTGGGTTTCCGCTCATGGGAATTTGCCGCCTTCACGGCCCTGCGCCGCAGCTCGGCGTCGGCCGCTCCGGCGGCTCCCTACCAGACCGGTCCCAGGAACAGATAAAACGTGCTCTCGCCGCCCTTCGATGCGCCCGAGGCCACGTACACGGGACCGAAGCGCGTATCGACGGAAATGAAGGCGCTGCTCGCTTGCGTGAACTTGGTCGATTTCCAGCGCTCGCTCTGATCGAAGCCGCCGCCCATCTCCAGCGAAAAGCCGGCCCGCACGGCGCCGCCCAGGGTACTGGGCAGGGAACCGATGCGGCGCGCCATCACGAAGCGCGCCAGGGCCACGCTGCGTCCCGTCACCGACTCGAACTGCGTGCCGGACAGGCGCAGGAAGCCGCCCAGGCTGAGCGGCGCCTCTCCGCGCTGCGCGCGCGCCCATTCGCCATACACGTGGCCGGCCCAGTTGCCGCGGCTAAAAGCCTGCATGCCGGTGATGGAAGAGCGGCCCAGGGCCGCTTCGCCCGACCCCGTGCTCGAATCGCGCGTCCACGTGGCGTCCACCAGCATGCCGCGCGTGGGGAAACCCGGTGAATCGAGCGTATCGACGCGGAGCTGCACAAACTGCGTGGTGCCCAGTGCGCGCGATTCCGGCAGCGTAGGGTCGGCCGGAATCGCCAGCCGGCCCTTGACCTCCGTGCGCGTGACGCCAAACCGCAGATCGCCCCAGGTACCAAACTGGCGTCCCAGTACCAGCGCCGCCGTCTGGCCGTTATATGTCACGCGGGAGCTGCGCCGGCCCTTGTCGAACAAATCCATCGCCGACGAGCTGTACTGCAGTTCCGGCGCGATATACCACGGGTTGCCGGCCCCCAGCGGCTGCCAGAACTGCACGCCATAACCGCGCTCATTGCCGATCTGCGCCATGCTGCGCAATTCGCCGCCCCAGCTGTTCAGGTTCGAGCGCACGTGCAGCAGCTTCAGGGCAAAGGTATTGCTGTCCCTGAAATCGCTGGCCATTTCCAGGCCCACGCGCAGCCGGTTGCTGGCCCACGGCGCTTCGACCGCCTTGATGTTGACCGTGCGCTGGTCGCCCGCGTCGACCACTTCCGTCTCCACGCGCGCCACGTCGCCACGGCCATACAGCCTGGCGGCCGCCTTGAGCACATCTTCCTGGCTGACCGGCTGCCCTTCCACCAGGCCCGATTGGGCCTGCAGGATGCGCGGATTGATATCGCCTTCGCTCTCCACGGCCAGGCGCGTGAGCGGCAGGGCCACGTCCAGCAGGGCCGGCGCCGCCAGACGCAGCTGCTCGCGCGCCGCATACTGTTCCGGCGGCAGGGCCAGCGGCGCCAGGCGGGCGGCCAAGGCCTGCGCCGCCTGCTCGCCGGCGCGCATGGCGCGCGCATAGTTTTCAAAGTCGAGGAAACTGACGCCCGTCAGGTCGGGCGCCACGAGGATATCCTGCGATTGCAGCTCCTTGAGCGAGCGCTGCACGTTCTGCTCCGTGAGTATCTGCAGCATCTGCTGCGCCACGCCGATGGCGCTGCCCAGCTCTTTTTCCGGCGCCAGCGGCGTGCCCACGTTGACGGCGATGATAACGTCGGCGCCCATGGCGCGCGCCATGTCGACGGGCAGGTTGCGCACCAGGCCCCCATCGACCACCAGCCGGTTATTCACGCGCACGGGCGCAAACACGCCCGGCACGGCCAGCGAGGCGCGCATCGACAGGAACAACGGCGTGTCGACCAGCTCCACCAGTTCGCCATTGACCAGGTCCGACGCCACCGAGCGGAAGGGCAAGGGCAGCTGGCTGGCGGGACGGTCGCGCATGCCGGCCGGCAGCAGGCGGTTCAGGGCCATTTCCAGCGCCGCATTGCTGGCCGCCGCAGGCGGCGTGGAAATGCCGTTGCGGCTGGTGCCAAACTCGATGCGCGACGGCAGTAGCAAATCTTCCTCGCGGCGGCGGAACGCCAGTTCGTCGCGCGGCGGCCGGTCGGCCACCACGCGCGCCCAGTTCGTGTCGCGCGCCATCTTTTCCAGGTCCGCCACGGAAGCGCCGGCCGCATACGCGCCGCCGACCACGCCGCCCATGCTGGTGCCCACCACCATGTCGATCGGCACGTGCAACTCCTGCAGCACTTTCAAGACGCCGATATGCGCGAGGCCGCGCGCGCCGCCGCCCGACAGCACGAGGGCGATGCGCGGGCGGGCCGGCGCGGAGGCAGGAATGGCCACAGTGGAAACGGGGGAAGGCGTGACAGCGGGAGCGTCGGCTGCGGCGCCGGCTTGCGGCAAGGCGCACAGCGCCGCCACGCAGCCCGCCAGGACGGCACGGATCGAGAACATGAAGACTCCAGTCGCAATGGCGGCACGGCGCCATCGGCAAAATACGATAAGAACGGCGTTAATTCGACGGCGGCGTGCTGGTGGTGGTCACCTGCGGCGCGGCCGGCATGACGGTGGCCGGACGCTGCTGCTCCATCGGCAGCGGCGGCGGCACCAGATTCGATGCCGGCGCCGGGGCCGGTGCAGGTGTTGGGGTGGCGGACACGGGCCCCGGCAAGGCCAGCGCCTTGTCGTCGGCCACCAGGTCGATGCGCTTGCTCACGCCGCCATCGCGCAGCAGCACGTGGCGCGCATGCACTTCCAGCACCGTCACGCCGGGCACCACCTCGGCGCCTTCCGGCAAGGCCACGGACGGCTTGCCATCGGTCGAGATGATGGCCACGCTACCGCGGCCATTGCCGGCGGCCACCACGCCCTTGAGCTGGTAATTGCTGGCCGTGGCCACGCTGACCTGGCCGCCGAACAGCGAGGCGCCCGCCTCCACACTGGCATCCTGCACCACCGGCACGGCCGGCGGATTGATGGGGCGCTGCGGCGCCTTGAACAGCTGCATGGCCCAATAGGCCAGCGAGACGGACAGCGCCACGACGGCGAGCAAACTTGTAAATTGAGGCAAACGCTTCATGGCTTCCTTGGGTTTCTTATCTGACGAGCTGATTGATTTCGATAATCGGCATCAGCACGGCCAGCACGATCAGCAGCACCACCACGCCCATGGCCAGGATCAAGGCCGGCTCCAGCAGGCCGGCGATGGTGAGCGTGCGGCGTTCCAGGTCCTGCTCCTGCGCGCTGGCGGCGCGTTCCAGCATGGCCGGCAGCTCGCCCGTGATTTCACCCGCGCGTATCATGTGGATCAGCATCGGTGGAAAATGCTTTTGCGCCGACAGCGCGCGCGCCAGGCTGACGCCCTCGCGCACGGCGCCGCTGGCTTCCTGCACCAGTTCCTGCATCGCCACGTTGGTGAGCGTGTCGCGGCTCGTGTCGAGCGCGCGCAGGATCGGCACGCCGGACCCCGTGGTGATGGCCAGGGTGCTGGCAAAGCGCGCCGTGTTCAGGCTGCGCTCGAACTTGCCGTACAAGGGCGCCGTCAGCAGCCAGGTATGCCAGCGCCGTTTCAGGGCTGGCTGCTGCAACGCGCGGCGCCAGGCAAACCAGGCGCCGATCAGGGCAATGGCCACGACGATGCCATAGTTGCGCACGAAGTCAGACAGCGCCAGCATGATCACGGTGAGCATGGGCAGCTTCTGCTTGGTATTGGCGAACACGGAAACGATCTGCGGCACCACGTAGGTGAGCAGGAAGATCACGATGGAAAACGCCACCACGGTGACGATGGCCGGATACGTAAAGGCCAGCTTGACCTTCTGCACCAGCGCATTGCGCCGCTCGATATAGTCGGCCAGGCGCGAGAGCACGCGTGACAAATGGCCGATCTGCTCGCCCGACGCCACCAGCGCCCGATATATCTCGGCGAAATCGCGCGGATGGCGCGCCAGCACGTCGGAAAACGCGGCGCCGCCGATCACTTCCGAACGGATCGAGGCGATCAGGTCGCGCAGATACGGCCGCTCGGCCTGTTCCAGCAGCGCGGAAAACGCCTGCTCCAGCGGCAGGCCCGCTTCGAGCAAACTGGCCAGCTGGCGTGTAAACAGGGCCAGCTCGGTGCTGGACAGGCGCTCGCCGAAGCCGCGCCGCTTGGTCACGCCGGCGGCGTCGACCTGCGCGGCGATCGGCTCGACGGCCAGCGGCACCAGGCCTTGCACGCGCAGCTCGGCGCGCGCGGAACGGGGACTGTCGGCATTGAGCACGCCCTTGCGGGTGGCGCCCTGCGCGTCGACGGCTTCATAGCGGAATGCGGGCATGGTGGCGGGCCTAGTCTTTGGTCACGCGCAGCAATTCAGCCTGCGTGGTGGTGCCGTCGCGCAGCCAGCGTTCGCCATCGTCGCGCATGCTCAGCATGCCGTCCTGCAGGGCAACCGTGCGCACTTCCGCCTCCGACGCGCGGTTGTGGATCTGCGCGCGGATCTGCTCCGTCGTGCGCAGCAGTTCGTACACGCCCACGCGGCCCTGGTAGCCCGTCTGGCCGCAATGCTCGCAGCCGACCGCCTGCCAATACTGGCCGTCGAAGGTCTTGCACGAGCCGCACAATTTGCGCACCAGGCGCTGCGCCAGCACGCCCAGGAGCGACGACGACAGCAGGAACGGCTCGATGCCCATGTCGAGCAAGCGCGTGACGGCCGCCGAAGCGTCGTTCGTGTGCAGGGTCGCCAGCACCAAGTGGCCCGTCAACGATGCCTGCACGGCGATCTGCGCCGTTTCCAGGTCGCGGATCTCGCCGATCATGATCACGTCCGGATCTTGCCGCAGAATCGCCCGCAGCGCCTTGGCAAAGGTCATGTCGATGCGCGGGTTGACCTGCGTCTGGCCCACGCCGGCGAGGTCGTACTCGATCGGGTCTTCCACCGTCAGGATATTCGTGGTGGTGGCGTTGAGCATCGACAGCGCTGCATATAAGGTCGTCGTCTTGCCCGAGCCGGTGGGGCCCGTGACGAGCACGATGCCGTGCGGCTGCGTGATCAGGCCATCGAACTGCGCCAGCATGGGCGCGCTCATGCCCAGGTGCTGCAAATCGAGGCGGCCCGCCTCCTTGTCCAGCAAACGCAATACGGCCCGTTCGCCATGCCCCGTGGGCAGGGTCGAGACGCGCACGTCGACGGGTTTGCCGCCCACGCGCAAGGTGATGCGGCCATCCTGCGGCAAGCGTTTTTCGGCGATGTCGAGCTGCGCCATGATCTTGATGCGCGAAATCAGCGAGCCGTGGATGGCTTTACGGGGGCGCACGACGTCGCGCAGGCTGCCATCGATGCGGAAACGCACGACGGACGTCTGCTCGAACGGCTCGATATGGATGTCGGACGCGCCTTCGCGCAGCGCCTGCGTGAGCAGCGCGTTGATCATGCGGATGACGGGCGCGTCGTCGGACGATTCAAGCAAGTCCTCGATGGCCGGCACGTCCTGCAGCAGCTTGGTCAGATCGAGGTCGGCGTCGAATTCATCGGCCATCTGCGACGCGTCGCCGCCGCCGCCCGCGTAGGCGCCGGCAATGGCCGCATCGAGTTCGCCGCGCGGCAAGACCGTCAGCTGGATCTGGCCGAAACGGCGCGACACTTCGGCAATGGCCGCCGGCGCCGTCGATGCGGCCACCAGCACTTCGACGGGGGCGCCGTCGATGGCGCCGGGCCGCGCCAGCAAGCCGAAATCGCGCGCGTAGGCGTAGGGAAGCAGATTGCTCATGACTGCCCCATCACTTCTGCTGTTGCGGCAATTGCTGCTGCTGGTATTGCTGCAGCAGCGGCTGCGGCGGCGTGGCCGCGTTGGCCGGCGCGCCTGGCGGCGGCGTCGGTGCCGGCGGCACGGGACGCGTCACCATGCTGCCGCCCACGGGCTGGCCATCCTGCAAGGCAGGCAGTACCGGCGTGCCCAGGTCTTTCAGCATCAGGTTGCCCGTGGCCGGCACGGCGGCCGTCTCGGCCGAACGCATGTAGTCGTAGCGGTCGGCCGCCAGACTGCCGCTCTGCTCCTTGTTACGCACGATGACGGGGCGCAGGAAGATCATCAGATTGGTTTTCTTGCGCTCGCGCGTCTGGTATTTGAACAGGTTGCCGATCAGGGGGATGTCGCCCAGGCCGCGTACTTTTTCCGCATTGTCGCCCGTGCTGTCCTCGATCAGGCCACCGAGCACGATGATCTGGCCATCGTCGGCCAGCACATTGTTTTCGATCACGCGGTTGTTGATGGTGATGCCGCTGACGGCGGCCGCCGTGGATTTGTCCACGCTCGACGTCTCGTGATAGATGCCCAGCTTGATCGTGCCGCCCTCGGAAATCTGCGGACGCACCTTCAGGGTCAGGCCCACTTCCTTGCGGTCGATGGTCTGAAACGGATTCGTGTTGGTGCCGGCCGTGCTCGTGTACTGGCCCGTCAGGATAGGCACGTTCTGGCCCACCTTGATGGTCGCCAGTTCATTGTCCAGGGTGATCAGGTTCGGCGTCGACAGGATATTCGCGTTGCCGTCCGATTCCAGCGCATGCGCCACGGCGCCCAGGCCCAGCGCGCCGTTGATCTGCTTGAAGATGCCGACCGTCAGGCCGCCCGTCGGCAAGACCTTGCCGCCGCCCGTGGCGATGGCGGCGATGTTGTTGCTGGTGCCCGAAGCGAACGATTGCAACGCGCCCACGCGGTAGTTGCTGCCGCTGTCGCCGGAAAGCCCCAGCCACTGCACGCCGAATTCCGAGGCCTTGGACGACGTCACTTCGACGATCAGCGCCTCGATGTAGACCTGGGCGCGGCGCACGTCGAGCTGGTCGATCACGGCGCGCAGGTTGCGGTAGACGGCTTCGTTGCAGGTCAGAATCAGGGTGTTCGTCGATGCGTCGGCCTGGATGAAGCCGGCCGCGCCGCCCGACGACAGCTGCTGCGGCCCGTTGTTCAGCGAAGCGCCGCCCGTGGTGCCGCTTTGCGTATTGCCGCCCAGGCCAGTGCTGTTCATGCCGCTGTTGTTCTGGTTGATCTGGTTATTCGTGGCGGCGTTGCTGGTATTGCCCTGCTGCGCCGACGCGGCCGTGCCGTCCGACGTCACCACCGAGCGCAGGGTCTGCGCCAGCTTGGTGGCGTCCGCGTTTTTCAGGTACACCACGTGCACATTGCCCAGCTGCGTGGTGGGCTGGTCCAGCTTCGAGATCAGCGACTTGGCCAGGTTGGCGCGCGCCGCCGATGGCGCGCGCAGCACCAGCGAATTGGTGCGCGGGTCGGCCAGCACGGACACCTTGCCCGCGTCGGCCCCTGCGGCGCCGCCCGCATTGCCGCCTTCCATCAACTTGTTCACCATCGAGGCCAGGTCGGACGCGATCGCATAGCGCACGGGGATCACGTCCAGGTCCGTCGATGCGGGCACGTCGAGCGCGGCGATGATCTTCGCCAGGCGCTTGAGGTTATCCGCGTAATCGGTGATCACCAGCGAGTTGTTGCCCGGGTTGGCGTTGATCGTGTTGTTCGGCGAGATCAAGGGGCGCAGCACGGCCAGCAGGTTGGCCGACGATTCGTAGTTCAGGTAAAACACCTGGGTGGCGATCTGGTCGCCCTTCACCTGGCTGGCGCCATTGCCCACCTGGGTCGGCACGGATTGCAGCTTGGCGTCCGCTTCCGGCACCACTTTCGCATAGCCGTCGCCGGAGACCACCGCATAGCCTTGCAGGCGCAGCGCGGAGGCCAGCAGCCCGAACGCCTGCGTCTTGCTGATCGACTTTTCCGACACCAGGGTGATCGTGCCCTTGACGCGCGGGTCGATGACGAAATTGATGTTGGTGTAATGGCCCACCGCCTTGATCACCGATTCGATGTCGGCGCCGACGAAATTGAGCGCCGCTTCATCGCCGGGCGCGGCCCAGACGGGTGCCGGCATGCCGGCCACGGAACAGCACAGCAAGGCGGCGGCCGACAGGCGGCGCAGCGAGAAGGAGGAGGTAATGGGGCTCACGGATGGTTTTTTCATTGTCTGAACTCTAAGGCGATGATGTTTTTTTCGCTATTGCTACGGCGCTGTCCCAGCAAATTCAACAAACTCGCCAAGGTCTCTTCATATCCTGCTGCGGCCTGGGCCTGGCCGGAAAACTGCATGCGCCCCTGTTGCAGGCTGCCGCTGCCGTCAAGCAGCAGCGGTCCCTTGATGGAGCGCAGTGTCAACGTCGCCTGCTGCCCCTGCCAATCGAAATCGAGCTCGTAGCTGCCCAGCGGACGCAAGGACGACAGCCGCGACGCCATGTCCGTCATCTGCAAGGTGGTGCGGCCGACGGCGGAAAACTGCCGCTGCTCCAGGGCCAGCTGCAAGGTACTCCACGACAGGCGCATGCTGCCCGTCGGCGCCACGGTATTCAATGGTGCGCCCAGGCCGCCGAGGCCATCGGCGGGCAGCAGCAGGGCCGCCGGGCTCACTTGCCAGTGCGACCACGAGCCGCGCAGGTTCACCGGCTGCGACAGCGCCTGCGGGTTCTGCAGTTCCACGTCCGCCGATCCCCACAGCACCGAGGGCGAAATGCGCCAGCTGAAGCGCCCCGGCAGCAGCGGCGTCACGGCGCCATTCGCGCTGGCCGCCCCGCCGATAAAGGCCGAGCCGCGCCACAGGGTACCTTGCGCGTCGCCCAAGGTCAAACGTCCGCCCGTCTGCTTTTCCACGATGCCAGCGACCCAGCTGGCCGGGAAAAACACCAGCAGGGTGACGCAGACGCTGACGATGATGGCCAGCAGCCAGCCAAGCAGGCGCATCATCGTGCCGCGCCCGGGCTCTGGTGCAGGGTCAGGCTGGCGTCGACCAGCCCCGCCTTGGTCTGCGCCGTGATCTTCGCTTCCTGCACGGCCACGCGGCCTTCGCGGCGCAAGCCATCGAGCCACAGCATGACGCTGGCGAACGGCACACCGGTCAATTGCACGCGCGCGTACTCTCCCGTCAGCGACAGCGATTGCGGCGCCAGGCCGCGCGCTTTCAGCGACGCATCGAGGCTTTCACGGGCCATGGGCGCGACCTGCACGGGCGCCTGGCGCGCCAGTTCGCCCGCTTCACGGGCCAGCGCCTGCAATTGGGCCGCGTTCTGGCGCAGCTCGGGCAAACTCTTTTGCAAGGCGATGCGGCCCGTCCAGGCAGGCTCGAAGAATACGGCGTAGACGAGGGCCAGCCCCGCCACCACGCCGCCGATGGCCAGCAGCTTGCGCTCCTGCTGCGTACGCTCCGTCCAGAACGCCTGCAGGTTCTGTTCCTGGCCAGTCAGCGCGGCGCGGACCTTGTTCAATGCTGCACTCATGCTTTTGCTCCCGTGGCCGGCGTGATCTTCCACACGCCCGGCGCCGTTTCATTCAAGGCCAGCTTGCGCGCGGCCAGGCCATCGCGCACCTGCGCCTGGGCGCTGGCGTCGACCATGTCCGGTTTCAGCTTGACGATCAGGCTGCGCTCGCGGTATTCCAGCGACGCCACCACGCCGCGCCCGGCCAGGCCACCCAACGCCTCGCCCAGGGCCGCGCTCATGCTCGTGAAATCATCCATGCTGGCTTGCCCGCTTTGCAGGCGGGCGGCGGCGATATTGCGCCGCATCTGTTCCGCTTCCAGCCCATACACGGGCACTTCGTTCGGATACGCGGCCTTGAAGGTTTGCTGCATCGAGGTGCGCACGGTGGCGGCTTCGCGCTTCAAGCGCATCCATTCGATATTCATGCCGGCCAGGTTGACGACCACGGCCAGCAGCGCCAGGCGCAGCGGCCAGCGCCAGCGGCGCCATTCGGTGGCCGATCCCGTCGCCGTGCCCAGGGAACTCGCCAGGTCCAGCCCCGCATTTTTGGCGCCGGCGATCCAGTGCGCCCAGTGATCCAGCTCCACCGTCACGCCATCCATGCCGGCGGCCAGCTGTTGATACTGCGCCAGCTCGGCCTGCGCCACATAGACCGTCAGCGGCACGTCGCCGGCAAACGCGCGCGTCGTCAGCAGTGCCTGCTGCGGCTGGGCCGGCAATACGAGGCCCAGGCCCTCTTGCGGCGCCTGGCGCAAGGCCAGTTCCAGGCCATCGCCGCTGGCCTGCAGGGCGGCCGTCACGCTGCCCGGCTGCAAGGGCAGGCACAGCTGCGATGGCAGCAGCGCCACCTTGCGCGCGCCCTGCGCCAGCAAGGCTTTCACGAGGACCTCGGCCCAGGCGCGCTGCGCCACGGCCACCGTGCGCATGCCGGACGCATCAGGTGCGCCGGCAGCCAGCAGGCAATCCTGGGCGTCGCCAAGGATGTGTTCTTCCACCAGGCCCGGCAGGGCCGCGCGCAGGCGGGCGCCGGCCAGCGGCGGGGTTTTCAGGCGCAGCAAGGTCACGTCGGCCGCCGCCAGCAGCAGCAGCACCCGCTGCGCACCGGCGATCAGCTGGCCCAGGCTGCCCAGCGGCGCGCTGCCCTGCTGCAGCAGGGCGCCGCCGTCGCCGGCCAGCACGAAGGAGCAGGCAGGCGCGCTGTCGGTGGACGCCTTGGCCGGGTGACGGATATACAATATTGTCAAAGTGACTCGCTTTCAGCTGTTAATTTTCCCGCAACCAGACCAGGCTGGTGGTGCGCTGCGGATTCGGCTCGCGCCACACCAGTGCCTGCGCATCAAGGGCGGCGCGGTCCAGGCGCACGCGGATCACGGTGAGGAAGTACTGACTTTTCACATCGATCTCCACGCCGTCGATCGGTTTCTTGCCGTTGATATTATTCTGGAAATTTGATCTATCGACAAACTTTTTACGCGGGTTGCTCAAGGTCAGGGCGCTGGCCTCGGACACGGACATGTCGGTGACGGCCGACAGCACCTCGGCCAGGGCCGTATTCACGTTCACCGCGGTCGGTTTCGGCAGCACGATGATGAAGTCGCGCAGTTTCTCGATCATCTGCGGCGTATAGCCGGGCACGGCCAGCAAATCCTCGACCTGCGTGAACGCCACCGGTTCGCTGCTGCCGCCCGATGCGGGCGTGGCGGAGGGCGTCTTGCCGTCGGCGCCGCTGTCGGCAGTGCGCGGTTTCGGCCGTGCGCGCAGCACGGCATCGGCCGTCGCCTGCGCCAGGGAACTATCGAGCTGCAAGTTGGACAGCAGCCGCTGGTAGGCCTGCACGTTGGGCTGGCTGACAATCCCCGTGGCGGCGGCCAGGTTGGTGATATTGAAACGCGCCTGCGCATCGAGCGCGCGGCCCGAGACGGTGGCGTCGAATTTTTCCGTATCGACCTTTTCGCGGTCCACATAATCGTCAAGCCGCGCTTCCTCGATGGGCGTGGCCCAGACGCCGTCAAGCGCCGTCAGCGTGACATTATCCTGGCGCAGCCAGAAACGGGCAAAGTCGACCATGCCGCGCATGGCCCACTGCGTCTGCAGGCGCAAACGCTGGTTTTCCATCGAACGCACCTGCACCTGCTGCTGCCAGAACAGGCTGGCAACGACGGTAATCGCCAGCGCCGTCAGCAGCAAGGCCGTGATGACGGCCACGCCGCGCTGGCGCGAGGGACGTGTAAAAGTCCTCATCCCGGCCCCAATAAAAAGACTTTGGACAGGCCCGCCTCCTGGCCCGGCATCTGCAAGGTCACTTCCAGGCCCGGCACTTGCGTGGAAATGGCGGCGCCCGCCGTCAGCACGTTCCAGGCGCCATTGCTCCAGCCGCGCATGACCATGCTATCGACGCCGCGCATCAGGGCCACGTCGGCGCTCGAGGTATCGGTATCGTCGCGCGCCGCCTGCCACAGGGTGTCGAGCACGGCCAGATCGCGCGTGCCGTTCGACTCGCGCCGCGTCAGCACGCCGCCGCGCAGGCGGTAAGTGACCACTTGCAACTGCTGCGGCTCCTGTTCCGACGCGGCCAGGCGCACCAGGGTCAGGCGGTCGGTCTCGGCTGTCAGATTGGTACGGCCATTGAGCAGGCTGGCATTCTGGCCGGCGCCGGCCAGGTGGTCGCAATCGCTCTGCATCTGGGCAAACGCCAGCTGCATGCCGCGTGCCTGCTCGAGTTGGCTGGTCAGCACTTCGCGCGAACGCATGATGCTGTCCAGCCCGCGCCAGCCCAGCACGGCGACCATGGCCAGGATGCCGATCGCCACGAGCAGCTCGATCAGGGTAAAACCGCCGGCAGGGACAGTGCGGCGCGCCATCAGTCGTTGAACGCCAACAACACCAGGCGCACGATGCGCCGGGCCGGATATTGCACGTCGTACACGTTGACGCGCACTTGCCGGATGCGGGGATTCGGCGTGGCCACCACTTCCTCTTCACAGATCAGTTTCAGATCGCCCTGTGGACAGTCGACCGTGCGCTTGCCCGTCTGCGGGAAGGTTTTTGCAAGGCGCAGGCGCACCAAATGGTTTTCCGCCGACCAGGTGGCCATCATGGCGCTGCGCAAGCCATCGCTGTTCTGCGTCAGGCTGCCGACGGCGCGCAAGGAGGCGCCCAGGGCCGTGCCGACGATGACGAGGGCGACCAGGACTTCCAGCAAAGTGAAACCGCGCTGGCGGCGGCGGAATGGGAACCGCATCATTGCTCGACCGTGAAGTGGCCGATGCCGTCGGCGCGGATGGCCACGCTGCGCTCGCCGCTGGCCAGGGTCAGCACGAAAGGCTTGTCGACCGGTTCGCGGCCGAAGATGATGCGCAGCGGCTGGGCCACGCTGTTCGATGGCTGCACGCTGAGCAGCATGGGCGTGTTGGCAAACGCCCGCTCGCGCAGCAAGTCGTCCTGCGTCACGGGTTGCCACAGCTTTTCATTGAGGACCAGGAAACGGTATTGGTTTTCGTCCGCCTCGAATGCCACCTGCCGGCTGCGCACGATGGCTTCATCGCGCGCCAGCTGCAGCAGCAGGGCGATGCGCTCGGCTTCCTTTTGCAGCGCCTGCTGGCCATTCGGCATGGCGTTCAGCGAGACCAGGCCCAGGGTGACGCCGATGATGACCATCACCACCAGCAGCTCGATCAGCGTGAAGCCGCTGGCGCGTGGCCGGGGCAGTGCGCGGCCGGTGGTCATGGCAGGCATGCAATGGAAAACTTACAGTTCCCAGGAACCGATATCGGCGTCGTCGCCGCTACCGCCGGGCTGGCCGTCGGCGCCCAGCGAGATCAGGTCGACTTCGCCTTTCACGCCCGGCGACAGGAACTGGTACGGGTTGCCCCATGGATCCTTCGGCATCTTTTCCAGGTAGCCGCCAGCTTTCCAGCCATTCGCGGCCGGTCCCGTGGTCGGTTTTTCGATCAGCGCCTGCAAGCCCTGCTCGGTGGTTGGGTAGCGCTGGTTATCCAGGCGATACAGTTTCAACGCTTGCATCACGGTGGCGATGTCGACTTTCGCCGCCGCCACTTTCGACTCGCCCGTGCGGGCAATCAGCTTGGGCACCACCAGCGACGCGAGGATGCCCATGATCACCACCACGACCATGATTTCGATCAAAGTGAAGCCGCGCGCGCGGCGCTGGCGTATCGGATGGTTTGCTGCGTTTTGCATAAGAAAGAGAGAAGAAGGTGAGTAATGAGAGCAGAGTATAAAGCGGAAATATGACAAAGCCTGTCATATAGGGAAAAATTTCTGCGGGGGCTGTCAGGCCGGCAAGACCACTTTGCCGCAAACGGCGCAGCCGGGGTCGCGCGCGACGCGCATGCTGCTCCATTCCATGTGCAAACCGTCGAGCAGCAGCAGCCGTCCGGCCAGCGATTCGCCCGCACCCATGATCAGTTTCAGCGCTTCAGCCGCCTGCATGGCACCCACCACGCCGACCAGCGGCGCGAACACGCCCATGGTCGAGCACGCCTCGTCCGTGAACTGCTGCTCCTGCGGAAACAGGCAGGAATAGCAGGGCTGGGTGCCCGTGCGCGGGTCGAACACGCTCACTTGCCCGTCGAAACGGATCACGGCGCCCGACACCAGCGGCACCCTGGCCGTCACGCAGGCGCGGTTGACGGCGTGGCGCGTGGCGAAGTTGTCGGTGCAGTCGAGCACCACCGTGGAGGACAAGACCAGTTCGGCCAGGCGCGCGCCGTCAAGGCGCTCCTGCAAGGCCACTATTTCAATCTCGGGATTGATGCCGGTCAGAGTTTCACGCGCCGACAGCACTTTCGGCTGGCCCACGCGGGCCGTCGTGTGGGCGATCTGGCGCTGCAGATTGGTCAGGTCGACCGTGTCGTCATCGACGAGGGTCAGCTTGCCGACACCGCTGGCGGCCAGGTACATGGCCGCCGGCGAGCCGAGCCCGCCCGCGCCGATCACCAGCACATGCGCATCGAGCAAGGCTTGCTGGCCTTCGATGCCGATCTGATCAAGCAGGATGTGGCGCGAGTAGCGCAGCAGTTGATTGTCGTTCACGGGGTCAGACCCGCCGGGACTCGGCGTCCCCGTCTGCCCCCCAGCTTTTGCATTGGGTTAAGCATCACGGCTTCCGCACCGGAATCTTCTTGTCATCGGCCTTGATGTCGGAAGCGATTTCCGGCTTGGCGCCGATCTTTTCAACCTTGGCGTCCACCTTGGCCAGCTGCACCGGCAAGCCCTGGAAGTGGTTCAAGGCTTGTTGCAGCTGGAAATCGTCCTTGGCGCCGTATTCGAGCGGCTTGCGCTTTTTCGCCGTGGCGATCAGGCGCTGCTCTTCTTCCAATTGATCCTGCATGCCTTCCATCGTCGGCTTGGCCGCTTCCGGCTTGCCATCGTTGCTGCTCAAGTGTTTTTCCAGGTCCGCCTCGCGCACGCGCAGGCTGTTCCAGCCGTCGCCCTCGGCCGTTTCATCGACCAGCAAGTCGGGCACGATGCCGCGCGCCTGGATGGCACGGCCTTTCGGCGTGTAGTAGCGGGCCGTCGTCAGCTTGACGGCCGTGTCGGCCGTGATCTGGCGCAAGGTTTGCACGGAGCCCTTGCCGAACGTCTGCGTGCCGATGACGGTGGCGCGCTGGTAATCCTGCAAGGCGCCGGCGACGATTTCCGAGGCGGACGCGGAGCCGGCATTGACCAGCACCACCAGCGGCACGGTTTTCAGCGCGGCCGGCAGCTTGGCCAGCGGATCGGCCTTGGCGCCGGGCGGCGCATAGAATTCGCGGCGGCCGTAAAACACCTGTTTCGACTCGGGCAACTGGCCCTTGGTCGAAACGATCACGGAATTGCCCGGCAAAAATGCCGTGGCTACGCCGATGGCGCCCGGCACGACACCGCCCGGATCGTTGCGCAAGTCCAGCACCAGGCCCTTGAGCTTGGGGTCTTGCGCATACAGCGCGTTGATCTTTTTGACCATGTCGTCGACGGTCGGTTCCTGGAACTGGGCGATGCGCAGCCAGGCATAGCCGGGCGCGACCATCTTGGCCTTCACGCTTTGCACGCGGATTTCCTCGCGCACGATGGGGAAGACCAGCGGCTTGCTTTCGCCCTTGCGCGACATCGTCAGCACCAGCTTGCTGCCGGGCTGGCCGCGCATCTTCTTGATGACCTCTTCCAGCTGCAAGCCCTTCAGCGGAATGTTGTCGAGACGGGTGATCAGGTCGCCCGCCTGGATGCCGGCCTTGGCGGCCGGGCTGTCCTCGATGGGCGAGACGACTTTCACGTAGCCGTCTTCCATGCTCACTTCGATGCCGATGCCGACAAACTTGCCCTGCACGCTTTCGCGCATTTCCTTGAAGGCATTTTTATCGAGATAGACGGAGTGCGGGTCCAGCGACGAGACCATGCCGGAAATGGCTTCCGTCAAGAGTTTCTTGTCTTCCACCTTCTCGACGTAATCGGACTTGATCAGGCCGAAGACGTCGGACAACTGGCGCAGCTCGTCGAGCGGCAGCGGGGCATTCGTGATCTTCTGCGCCACGGCCGGGAACTGCAGCGACATGCCGATGCCGGCCAGTACGCCCAGACCGATCAGGCCGATACTTTTGACTTTGATACCCATGTATTCTTCGCAATCTACAAATTCGCTGCCGCAGCAATGGTGGGAACTTAAAACTTCACCCAGGTGGCGGGATCGAAGGCGCGGCCCTGATGACGCAATTCAAAGTATAGCCCTGATTCCTCGTTGCCGCCGCTGTTGCCCGCGCTGGCAATGGCATCGCCACCCTTGACGGCGTCGCCCACCCGTTTCAGCAAGGATTGGTTATTGCCATAAATACTCATGTACTGGCCGCCATGGTCGACGATGATCAAATTGCCGAAACCGCGCAGCCAGTCGGAAAACACGACCCGGCCACCGGCGATGGCGTGGACTTCGCTGCCTTCGCCCGTACGGATGAACACGCCCTTCCAGCTGGGACCGTCACCACGCTTGCTGCCGAAGCGGGCCGCGATCTTGCCCGCCACAGGCGCGCGCAGCTGCCCTTTCAGGCTGGCAAAGGCACCGGCCGGCGCAGCCGGGCCCAGGCTCGGGCGTTCCGGCTCCGGTTCCGGCTTCGGTTCCGGTTTCGGTGTCACCTTGGCCACTTGCGGCGGCTCGTCGTCGTCGATCGGTTCCAGTTTCACGGGTGGCGGAGGCGGCGTCTGCGGCTTGATCTTGCCCGATTTGTTTTGTTGCTCTTTGGCAATGCGTTCGCGTTCGGCCTGCGCCTGGGCCGCCTTGGCGCGCGCGGCCAGCAGGCGTTCGCGTTTTTCCGCCGCGATCTTCGCGTCGGCGGCCGCTTTGGCGGCGGCGCGTTGCTCGGCCAGCAATTGCTGGCGTTTCTTTTCAGCCGCGGCGGCCGCGGCCTGCTCTTCGATCAGTTTGGCCAGCTTGTCGACCAGGTTGCCCATGCGCTGTTCGTCGCGCTCGACATTGCCCACTTCCTTGCGCTGCGCCACCAGGCGCTGCGACAGGGTCGTCAGCAAGGCGGCGCGGCGCGCCTTCTCCTGCACCAGCAGGGCCTTCTGGTCGCGCTCTTCCTGCGCGATTTCTTCCAGTTCATCCTTGGCGTTCTGCACGTCCGCCTGGTTTTTCTCCACGGCCAGCAAGTTGGCGCGCAAGGCTTCCAGCAGGCGCGCCTGCGCCTGCGAGACATACGCCATCAATTGCAAGTCGCGGTTGATGCGGTTGGGGTTGTCGCCCGACAAGAGCAACTTGATGCGGTCTTCGTTGCCGGCGACATATTGTTCACGCAGCAACTTTGACAACTGCGTCTTTTGTTTCTCGACGGTGGCCGTCAATTGCTCGTGCTCGTGCCCCAGCGCATTGAGTTTCACGCCCGTCTCGCTTTGTTCCTGCGCCAGGTCGCGCAAGGCGCGGTTGGCGTTGGAAATGGCTTCTTCCGACTCGGCCAGGGTATCGGCCGCGTCATCCTTGGCGCTTTCCGTGCGGCTGATGTCGCGCTTGAGCGCCGTCAGCTTTTGTTGCAATCCAGCACGTTGTGCTTCCGCGGCCGCCTTCTGCTTGCTGCGTTCGGTGGGCTTGGCGCCCTGCGCGGCGCCGCTGGAAAGCAGCAGCGCCAGGCACAGCATGGCACCGGCGCGCCACGCCGGCAGGGGTCGTTCAGCAGAGGGGGCGATGGCTGTGCCGCGGAAGAAAGACGACAAGTTACTTGGCCTTCCCTTGATTCGCCACGGCTGCTTGCGCTGCCGCGATCGCTGCCGGGTCGCCCAGGTAGTAGTGACGGATCGGTTTCAGGTCGGCGTCCAGTTCATACACGAGCGGCTGGCCGTTCGGGATGTTCAGGCCGACGATATCGCTGTCGCTGATGCCATCTAACATCTTGATCAGCGCGCGCAGGCTGTTGCCATGGGCCGAAATGATGATCTTTTTGCCAGCGCGGATGGCCGGGGCGATTTCCTCATCCCAGGCCGGCATCACGCGCGCCACGGTGTCTTTCAGGCATTCGGTCAGCGGAATCGACGCTTTCGGCAAGCCGGCGTAGCGCGGATCGTTGAACGAAGCGCGGTCGTCGTCTTCCGCCAGCGGCGGCGGCGGCGTGTCGTAGCTGCGGCGCCACACGAGGACTTGCTCGTCGCCATACTTGGCGGCCGTCTCGCCCTTGTCCAGGCCTTGCAGGGCGCCATAGTGGCGCTCGTTCAGACGCCAGTCGTTCTTGATCGGCAAATACATCATGTCCATCTCGTCGAGCGCCAGCCACAGGGTGCGGATGGCGCGCTTCAGGACGGAAGTGTAGGCCACGTCGAACGTAAAACCTTCCTGCTTGAGGATCTGGCCGGCGGCCTTGGCTTCGTTGACGCCCTTTTCCGTCAGATCGACGTCGGTCCAGCCGGTGAAGCGGTTATCGAGGTTCCAGGTGGACTCGCCGTGACGCATGAAAACGATTTTGTACATAGTTCTATCTTCTCAAGGGGTTCAAATCAAAAAAGCAAAACGTAAAAAGACCTCGTCCAGCTTCTATTTTATAATGCGCGGATTGACTTAAACCATTGGACCCTACGTGAAATTCATTATCGACCACATTTTTCTGTTTGCCATCGTCATTATTTCCGGCGGCGCCCTCCTCTGGCCACTGCTGTCGATGCGCGGCAAGCGCGCGACCGTGCTGGAAGTCACGCAACTGATCAACCGTGGCAAGAGCGTCATCGTCGACGTGCGCAGTGCGGAAGAATTCGCCACGGGCCACTTGCCTGAAGCAAAAAATATTCCGCTGCCGGAACTGTCAAAACGCCTGGGCGAGCTGGAAAAATTCAAAACGCGCCCCATTGTAGTGGTTTGCCAGAAAGGTTCGCGTTCGGCAACCGCCGTCGGCCTGCTGGGCAAAGCTGGTTTCGCTGAGGCAACGAGTCTGGAAGGCGGCCTCGACGAATGGAAAAAGCAAGGTTTGCCATTGAAAACCTTGTCGCTGGCGAAGTAAGCCGGCACTTAACTGGAAGGAATCATCATGACTGTCCCCGTAATTGTGTATAGCACCGCCGTGTGCCCGTATTGCGTGCGCGCCGAGCGCCTGCTGGAATCGAAGGGCGTCGCGGTGCAAAAGATCCGCGTCGACCTCGACCCGGAAGAGCGCATCAAGATGATGGAACGCACGGGCCGCCGCACGGTGCCGCAAATCTATGTGGGCGACACCCACGTGGGCGGATTCGACGATTTGTATGCGCTCGATCAAGCTGGCAAGCTGGACCCCTTGTTAAATGGCACGGCAGCCTGATATAAAGCTGGTTCGAGAAATTGCTTGGTTTTTTGTCGTATTGTTTTGATACAATTGCCCTCGCACCTGATCTGGCCGCGCCTATCCGGCGCGGTTTACATACCGCAAGCACCATATTTGAACGGTGTGCCGTTCTTGTCCTTTACAACGAAAGCGTTCCATGTCTGACGAAAACCTGCAACCAGTCTTCCAAATCCAACGCGTCTACCTGAAAGACATGTCGCTGGAACAACCAAATTCCCCAGCTATCTTCCTGGAACAAGAAGCACCAGCGATCGAAGTCGCTCTGGACGTGGGCGCTGCGCCTCTGGCCGACGGCATCTTCGAAGCCACCGTGACCATCACCGTCACCGCCAAAGTCGGCGATAAAGTCGCTTTCCTGGTTGAAGGCAAGCAAGCCGGCATCTTCGAAGCACGCAACATTCCTGCCGATCAACTCGATCCGCTGCTGGGAATCGGCTGCCCGAACATCATCTACCCTTACCTGCGCGCCAACATCGCCGACGTGATCACCCGTGCCGGCTTCCCGCCAGTGCACCTGGCTGAGATCAATTTCGAAGTGTTCTACCAACAACGTCTGCAAGCTATTGCTGACGCCGCTGCAGCTGCCCCGGCAGCCGACGCGACGACGCACTAAGCTTCAGGCAAGACCCCGCCAGCCGTCAAGGCTGGCCTGACACGGCGGCCTGGCCGCCGTGTTTCGTTAAGGTTCAAAATATCATGTTGAAAAGTGCGCTCTTGAGCAAGTTCCGCTGGATGGCCGGCGCCGTGCTGCTGCTGGCGACCGCCGCCAGTCACGCCGTCGATTTCAAAACGGTGGGCGCAGCCCCCGTGATCCTGTACGACGCGCCATCCTCCAAGGGCGGCAAGCTGTACGTGGCGCCACGCGGCATGCCGCTGGAAGTCGTGCTCAGCTACGGCGAATGGGTCAAGGTACGCGACGCCAGCGGCGAAATGGCCTGGACGGAAGCCAAGGGCCTGTCGGCCAAGCGCAACGTCGTGGCGCGCGCCGCAAACCTCAAGGTTCGCGCCAGCCCCGACGATACCGCCTCCGCCATCCTCCTCGTCGACAAGGGCGTGCTGCTGGAAATGAGCGAGCAAGCGAGCTCCGGCTGGGTCAAGGTGCGCCACAAGGATGGCCAGAGCGGCTACGTCAAGACCAGCGAAGTGTGGGGCCTGTAAGCACCGCGTCCGTTCCCCCTGCCCCGTTGAGGTTGCATGCAAGTTTCTCCTGAAGTCATTCCCGATAGTATTCCCGCCGCCCGCAAGATCACCCTCCTGGGCGCCGGCGCCTGGGGCACGGCCGTGGCCATGGCGCTGGCCGGCCGCCACGACGTGCTGCTGTGGGGCCGCAATGGCGACGCCATGGCCGCCATGGCCGCCAGCGGCGAAAACAGTTATTTGCCCGGCTTCCCTTTGCCGCCGCAACTGCGCATCAGCGCCGATTTCGACGCCGCCGTCGCGCATGCCAGCGGTGAACAGGGCCTCTTGATCGCCGCCTGCCCCGTGGCGGGCTTGCGGCCGATGCTGCATCAGCTGAAAGACAAGGCCATCGGCAACCTCGTGTGGCTGTGCAAAGGGTTTGAAGGCGGCACGGGCATGCTGCCGCACCAGATCGTGCAGGAAGTGCTGGGTGACACCATCCCCGGCGGCGCCCTGTCCGGCCCTTCGTTCGCGCAGGAAGTGGCGCGCGGCTTGCCGTGCGCGCTGACCATCGCTTCGCACAGCGCGGCCTTGCGTGGCGCCGTCGTCTCGGCCCTGCATGGCGGCACCATCCGCGTGTATGCAAGCGACGACTTGGTGGGCGTGGAAGTGGGCGGCGCCGTCAAGAACGTGCTGGCGATCGCCACCGGCGTGGCCGACGGCCTGGGCCTGGGCTTGAATGCGCGCGCTGCGCTGATCACGCGTGGCCTGGCGGAAATCACGCGCCTGGGCACGGCCCTCGGTGGCCAGACGGAAACGTTCATGGGCTTGACGGGCATGGGCGATTTGATACTCACTTGCACGGGCGACCTGTCGCGCAACCGCCGGGTCGGCCTGGGCCTGGCGCAAGGCAAGGCGCTGGAGACCATCGTGGCTGAACTCGGCCATGTGGCCGAAGGCGTGCCCTGCGCCAAGGCCGTGCGCGAACTGGCGCGCCGCATGGGTGTCGACATGCCGATCACCAATGCGGTGGCCGGCGTACTGTTCGATGGGGATTTGCCGCACGTGATGGTGCAGCAACTGCTGTCGCGCGACCCGCGCGCCGAGGCGGCCTAAGGTGTCCTGACGCGCCAGGAAAACCTAGCGCCCCGCCTTGGCCATCAAGATCGTCAGCAGTAGTAAGCTGTCTTCGCGCGCTTCCAGGGCGTGCGCCTGGCCGCCGAGCAGGTACAGCATCTGCCCCGGTCCCAGCACTTGCACGCCGCCATGCGCTTCCACCGCCACCTGCCCTTGCAGGCACAGCAGGGTGATTTCACCAAGCACATGATGCTCGGGCATGGTCTTGCCCTTGGGCATGCACATGCGGATCAATTCCAGCTCATCCGTCTTGGCCAGCGCAATGGCGGAAAACTGCGACAGGTCGTCGCCGTCCCTGCGCAGCACGTCGATCACCTGCCCTGAACTTGCGTGCTCCAATGCCATCATGTGCTCCTTCAGCAATTATTCGGCGACTTCCTCCGGCTCTTTCGCGCCACGCATCCACTCGACCAGCGGCCACGCATCCTTCAAGCCTTCCGCCAGGGTCGGCAGCAGTTGCTCGGGGGCGTTGACGGGCAGCGGCACTTCGGTCCAGACAAAAAAGCTCTTCAGCTTGATGAATTCGATATGTTCGGCGTCCGCGTCAAACCCCTTGGGCGGGCGCTGCAGCTTGCCCTCGTTCTGGATGGTGCCGAAGCGGGCCTTCAAACGCTTATTTTTCAGCACTTTGGAAAAGCCTGGCGCATCGTTGACCATGTGCTCGCGCAGTGCCTTCAGGCGGCCTGGTGGCGGCATGTATTCGCCGGCGCCGAACAGCAGGTTCCCCTGGCCATCGATCTGCAGATAATACGTGGGACCGCCCGCCTTGCTGGGGCGACGCATGTCGTTCGGCGCGATGGCGGCCGAAAAACGCGTTTTATACGGGCTTTTATCATGGGCAAAGCGTACGTCGCGGTTGATGCGGAACATGGCCTTCTTCGGATTGCAGTATTTCACGGCCGGATCGAACTTGCCCAGCTCGCCGATCAGGCTGGTGACCAGCGCCAGGAATTCCTCGCGCAGGATGTCGTAGCGGGGCTTGTTCATCACAAACCAGGGACGGTTGTTGTTGTCGCTCAGTTCACGTAAAAATTGGGTCAAATCACGCACATGCATGTGTCAAATTCCGATCAGCAACTATTTGGAAAGCTCTTTCGGGATGGGGCGCTTGCCCACCATCACGTCGAGTGCCGCTTCGCGATTCTTGCGCAGCACCGTCATTTTAGCTTTTTCGCCGGGCGGCAGTTGGGCGATCAGATTCAGCATTTCCGTCGTGTCGCCGACGGGCTTGCCTTGTACCGTCAGCAGGATGTCGCCGGGCACGATGCCCGCCTTGTCGGCAGGGCCGTTGCGCACCACGCCGGCGATGATGGCGCCGCTGGTGCGCTGCAAGTTGAAGCTTTGCGCCAGTTCGGGCGTGATGTCCTGCGTTTCCACGCCGATCCAGCCGCGCACCACGTGGCCATCCTTGATGATGGCTTCCATCACCGTCTTGGCCGTCGAGACGGGAATGGCGAAGCCGATGCCGACGGAGCCGCCGCTTTGCGAGTAAATGGCCGTATTGATGCCGATCAGATTGCCGCGCGTATCGACCAGGGCGCCGCCCGAGTTGCCGAAGTTGATCGCCGCATCCGTCTGGATGAAGTTTTCAAAGCTGTTGATGTGCAGGTTGTTGCGGCCCAGGGCGGAGATGATGCCCATGGTCACCGTCTGGCCCACGCCGAACGGATTGCCGATGGCCAGCACCACGTCGCCCACGCGCGCCAGTTCCGACTGGCCCAGCACGATGACGGGCAGCTTGTCGAGGTCGATCTTGATGACGGCCAGGTCCGTTTCCGGATCGAGGCCCACCACCTTGGCCGGCGCCTTGCGGCCATCGGTGAGCACCACTTCGATTTCGTCGGCGCCTTCGACCACGTGGTTGTTGGTCAGCACATAGCCTTCATGGCTGACGATGACGCCGGAGCCGAGGCTGTTTTTCAAGTCGTCGTCATCCCCGTCGTCCGGGTCGCGGTCGCCGAAGAAACGTTTGAAGAAGGGATCGCGCGCCAGCGGATGGGCGCCGCGCTTGGGCACTTGCAGGGTGAGGATGTTGACGACGGCGGGCATGGCGCGCGCCGCCGCGTCGCGGTAGGAGCCGGGCGCCAGGCTGCTCGACGCCGTTTCCACCACGGGCACCGGTTTGGCGGGAGAGCCCAACTGCTGTACCCGGCTGGCCGGGCGCAGCGCGCCGTACACAAAGTACAGCGCCAACGCGATCGTCACGGTTTGCGCAAACAATAACCAGAATCGTCGCATACAGTTCTCTGCCCAGGTCAGCCGGCCCGTGCCGGAACGACTTATTTTGCCAGATCGTTGCTATTCTGTCCGTTCTTCTGCAGCGAGTCGCGGATTTCACGCAGCAGCACGATGTCTTCCGGCGTGGCCGGTGCCGCTGCCGGCGCGACCGGTTCGCTGCGGCGTGCCTTGTTCATCAGGCGTACCATCTGGAAGATGATGAAGGCGAGAATGACGAAATTGAGCAGAATGGTCAGGAAGTTACCGTAGGCCAGCACAGCGCCCGCCTTTTTCGCTTCCACCAGGGTCAGGGTGGTGGCTTGGCCATTCAGGGGCAGGTAGTAATTGGCGAAATCGAGGCCGCCGAAAATGCGGCCGATAGGTGGCATGATCACGTCTTGCACCAGCGAATCGACAATCTTGCCGAAGGCACCACCGATAATGACACCGACCGCCAGATCGACGACGTTACCCTTCATTGCAAATTCTTTAAATTCTTGCATCATTGCCATGAATTTCTCCTTCGGATAGATATAAAAACATGCCGATCATACTATTGATTCCTGGGGACACCAACTTGTGGTTGCCGGCAGGACCAATTCCGGCACAGCCATGCGCATCTAGTTCGAAAGAACTAGCCACCTCCTGCAAAAGTATATAAATTATGGTACAAGCAACGTTTTTGTTTTATTCGTTGTTTGCTTCACTTATAATTTGCGGTTGCCAGAAGTGGGTTTTTCACTTCCGGATAATCAACAAGAAACTGGCACGGGCTGCGCCATTGGCCGAAGTTCCGCAGGGATGTTGCCACGTTACCGTACAAAGATGCGGATCGCGGCAATCAGTGGGATAGAGCTTCGGCGACGGGTTTTTCGCGGCTGCCACTCATAATAAAGATTCGCATTTTGACTGATTGGGGTTTGCATGAGTAACGAAAAGCAGGTCGATTCAGGCCGTCGCGGCTTGCTCGTCGCCACGTGCGCGGCGGGCAGTGTAGTTGGATTGGCAACCGCGGGAGCCTTGGTAAGCACCTTCCAGCCGTCGGAGCGCGCGAAAGCGGCTGGCGCGCCGGTCGAAGTAGACATCACCACCTTGCAACCCGGCGAAATGCGCACCGTCGAATGGCGCGGCAAGCCGGTCTGGATCCTGAAGCGCACACCGGAAATGATCGCGTCCCTGAAAAAGACCGACGGCAAAGTCGCTGATGCCAATTCCCAACGCAATCCCGCCGAATTCACGCCTGAATACTGCATGAACGAGGCACGCTCGATCAAGCCTGAAATTCTCGTCGCCGTCGGCATCTGCACCCACCTGGGCTGCTCCCCTTCCTCGAAATTTGCCCCCGGCCCGCAACCGTCGCTGCCCGATGACTGGGAAGGCGGCTTCCTGTGCCCTTGCCACGGCTCCACCTTCGACATGGCTGGCCGCGTGTTCAAGAACAAGCCGGCGCCGGACAACCTGCAAGTGCCGCGTCATATGTATCTGAGCGACACCAAATTGCTGATAGGTAAAGACGAGAAAGGCGAGGCTTGATCATGGCTGCTTTCAAAGAGACGAAATTCCCGGCAGACGCTCCCGTCGCCGAAAAAGCGCTGGGCTGGGTCGATGACCGCTTTCCCCTGACCAAGCTGTGGAACGACCAATGGGGCAAGTACTACGCCCCGAAAAACTTCAATTTCTGGTACATCTTCGGCTCGCTGGCCATGCTGGTGCTGGTCTTGCAGATCGTCACCGGCATCTTCCTGACCATGCACTACAAACCGGATGCGGCCCTGGCCTTCAATTCCGTCGAGTACATCATGCGCGAAGTACCATGGGGCTGGCTGGTGCGCTACATGCACTCGACGGGCGCCTCGGCCTTCTTCATCATCGTCTACCTGCACATGACGCGCGGCCTGCTGTACGGCTCGTACCGCAAGCCACGTGAACTGATCTGGCTGTTCGGTTTCGCCATCTTCCTGTGCCTGATGGCCGAAGCGTTCTTCGGCTACCTGTTGCCATGGGGCCAGATGTCGTACTGGGGCGCCCAAGTGATCGTCAACCTGTTTGGCGCCATCCCGCTGATCGGCCCTGACCTGTCGTTGTGGATCCGCGGCGACTATGTTGTTTCCGACGCGACCCTGAACCGCTTCTTCGCCTTCCACGTGATCGCCATCCCGCTGGTACTGCTGGGCCTGGTTGCAGCGCACTTGATCGCCCTGCATGAAGTGGGCTCAAGCAATCCGGACGGCATCGAAGTGAAAGAAAACCTGGGCGCCGATGGCCACCCGGTCGATTCGATTCCTTCGCATCCTTACTACACCGTGCATGATCTGTTCGGCGTATCGATCTTCCTCGTCATTTTCAGCGCCGTCGTCTTTTTCGCGCCGGAAATGGGCGGTTACTTCCTGGAATACAACAACTTCCTGCCAGGCGACTCGCTGAAGACCCCGCTGCACATCGCGCCAACCTGGTATTTCACGCCGTTCTACTCGGTGCTGCGTGCCACCACGGCCGACTTCATGTACGTGCTGATGGGTGTCGTGGCTGCCTACGTGGTGTTCATCTGGCTCAAGTCGCGCCTGTCGACGATCGTCAAGTCGGTCATCGCCGGCATCGCCATCGTCGCCATCATCGGCATGCTGCCGCAGGTGCTGGACGCGAAATTCTGGGGCGTGGTGTTCTTCGGCGGCTCCGTCGTGATCCTGGCCTTCCTGCCATGGTTAGATCATTCGCCGGTGAAATCGATCCGCTACCGTCCGACCTGGCACAAATACATCTATGCCATCTTCGGCCTGTCGTTCCTGATCCTCGGCTACCTCGGGACCCAGGCGCCAACGGATGCGAAAACCATCGTGTCGCAAGTGTGCACCCTGATTTACTTCAGCTTCTTCCTGCTGATGCCATGGTGGAGTGCCATGGGCAAGTTCAAGACCGTGCCGTCGCGTGTGACGTTCCACCCGCACTAAGCCGCTCTCACGCCACGCTCAAAGGACATACATCATATGAAGATTGCAAAAAAACTGCTCGCCATCCTGGCACTCGTGCCCGCCATGGCTCTCGCCAGCGAAGGCGGCTTTCCGCTGGACAAGGCACCTGACCGCCAGACCAACATGGCAGCGCTGCAGCATGGCGCCAAATTGTTCGTCAACTATTGCTTGAATTGCCACTCTGCCGTGTCGATGCGCTACAACCGCCTGCGCGACCTGGGCTTGACGGAAGACCAGATCAAGCAGAACTTGTTGTTTACCAGTGATAAAGTGGGCGACCTGATGACGACAAGCCTGGCAGCGCAGGACGCCAAGGCCTTCTTTGGCGTCGTACCACCCGATTTGTCGGTAATTTCGCGCGCGAAATCATCTTCCGCTGGCACAGGCGGCGACTACCTGTATACTTACCTGCGTACGTTCTATAAAGACGACACTCGTCCGACCGGCTGGAACAACATGGTCGTGCCGAATGTTGCCATGCCGCATGTATTATGGGAATTGCAAGGTGTCCAGACTGCCAAGTTCGTGGAAGAGAATGATCCGCACGAAGCTGGCAAGAAGATCCACAAATTTACCGGCTTCGAGCAGGTCAAGCCAGGTACGTTGAACAAGATCGAGTATGACAATGCGGTAGCCGACCTGGTCGGCTACATGGAGTGGATGGCCGAACCGGCACAGCAAACACGCAAGCGCCTGGGCGTGTGGGTGCTGCTGTTCCTGTCGGTCTTTGCTCTGCTGGCATGGCGCCTTAACGCGTCGTTCTGGAAGGAAGTCAAATAAGTGAGGCGCCGGCCATAGGCCGGTTTATGCCTGTTTCTGCGTTGTCCGCATGAGTGGACAAGCGACCTGGGGTGAGCCGTTCGCGGCTTCACCCCCTTTGTTTCTAAGGAACTATAAAAAATGATGGTTCTCTATTCGGGTACAACCTGCCCATTTTCGCAACGCTGCCGCCTGGTTCTGTTTGAAAAAGGCATGGACTTCGAAGTGCGCGACGTCGACCTGTTCAACAAACCGGAAGACATTTCGACCATGAACCCGTATGGCCAAGTGCCTATCCTGGTCGAGCGCGAACTGATCCTGTATGAATCGAACATCATCAACGAGTACATCGATGAGCGCTTCCCGCATCCGCAACTGATGCCGGCCGATCCGCTGATGCGTGCCCGCGCGCGCCTGATGCTGTTCAATTTCGAAAAAGAACTGTTTGTGCACGTGCACGTGCTGGAAAGCGAACGCGCCAAGAGCAACGACAAGGCCCACGACAAGGCACGCGCGGAAATCCGCGACCGCCTGACGACGCTGGCGCCGCTGTTCCTGAAAAACAAGTACATGCTGGGCGACGAATTCTCGATGCTCGATGTGGCTGTCGCGCCGCTGCTGTGGCGCCTGGACCACTACGGCATCGAACTGTCGAAGACGGCCGCACCGCTGATGAAATACGCCGAACGCATCTTCTCGCGTCCAGCGTATATCGAAGCACTCACTCCGTCTGAGAAAGTGATGCGCCGTTAAAAGATATTCCCGGCAAGCCGCGCTTGCCGGGATCTCTTGCGTCAGCAGCCAGTCTTTTGAATTACCGGTGCGCCACCCTGTCATTGACAGGGGCGCTCCCGCCTCACAGTGCCTACCATGTCTGAAATCTCAACCAAACCTTATATGCTGCGCGCCATCTACGAGTGGTGCACCGACAGCGGCTACACGCCTTATCTCGCGGTCAAAGTCGATTCGCGCACCACGGTACCGATGGAATATGTGAAAAAGGGCGAAATCGTGCTCAACATCAGCTTCGGCGCCACCAGCGGCCTGAAGATGGACAACGACGCCATCCGCTTCCACGCCCGCTTTGGCGGCGTCTCGCGCGAAATCTACGTGCCGGTCGACAACGTGATGGCCATCTACGCCAACGAAAACGGCCAGGGCATGGCCTTCGAGCCCGTGCTCGGCAACGACGACCCCGACGCGCAACCGACGGACAGCCCGGCCTCCGCCGACGTCCCGCCGCCAGTGCTCGCCCCCACCGCCAGCGCCCCGACCCTGTCGTCCGTGCCAACCAGCTCTCCCGAACAACGCGACAACGCCACACCAGGCGACGACGAGCCACCAAAAAAAGGCGGCCGCCCGACCCTGACACGCATTAAATAGCGTATAATTCGCAACGCGCAGTTTTTGCCGACTTAGCTCATTTGGTAGAGCAGTTGATTTGTAATCATCAGGTGGCCAGTTCGAAACCGGCAGTCGGCACCAGAATTCAGTAGGAAATCAAAGGGTTACCCGCTTCGGCTGGTAGCCCTTTTTGTTTCCGGCTTAGGTGTCGTTTCCATCTAACCCTTGAATAGCTTGCTTTGTCTAATCCGTGTGCAGCGGTTTATGTACGGATCGTCCTTTCGACAAATAAGGCAGTGTCAATTGCTGAGCTCTCCTAATCGATCAGCAACATCAGAAAGACAAATCAGTAGCGATTGCCGCTCATTCTCTGGCATCGTTGCGGCGAATGCGATAACTGTATCGACAGTTTCATTCTTGTAGCGATTCGCAAACTGCATACGTTCGCCACTTGTAATTGCCAAAATTGCGCTGACTGTTAGGCTAAGGTCGGTAGCCTCAAGAATGTATCCAGGTGTCTCAGCAGCAATGATGTGCAGTGGAGATATTGCCTTTCCTTCGGCCTCTTTGGCAATCCAGAACTTGATTGGTGCAGGCAGGACAGCATTCGTATTAGGTTTTCCCTTAACGAGACTACTATTTGAAGTACTAGACTTGCCGGCTTTAATTAGTCCTCCTGCCATATCGGCACGGATTGCCAAGGTAAAGTCATGAGCATCGACAAATCCCGGTCTGGAGTCAGTGATGATGGCGCGTACGCCGCATGAGAAAAAGCCGGACTGATCCCTATCAATGTACGGCTGCAATTTAACTGCACTTGCTTGCACCACCACTTGAGCGTCAGCACATGCCAAACTTAGTGAACCTGCCAAAAATAAAATGTACTGAAGCAGTCTCTTGATTTTCATTGAACATTCTCCCAGTACCATTGCGTTCGATTGTAAACCGACTTCTGCCAGAGAGATCATCATTGCGTCAAGTAACTCAAGCCACCACTTGCATTGACAGCAATACTGTCAGCATGACTTTGGCCTTTCCCCACTTCACGCTCGCATTGCTGCACCGCGCAATGACGTCCAGCACATTTAGGCGCAAGATGAGCACGTGCTTGCGCAATGCAGGCTCACGATGTCTGGCTTGCCTACCTGGGGAAATATCATGTCCGCACACACTTACAAGCTGATCGAACTGGTGGGAACTTCGACCGAGAGCAGCGATCAGGCGATACGCGATGCCATTGCCAAGGCGGCGCTGACGGTCAAGCATATGGACTGGTATGAAGTGACGGAATCGCGCGGGCATATCGTCGATGGCAAGGTGGCGCACTTCCAGGTCACGCTGAAGGTCGGCTTCCGGCTCGAATAGGGTAGGTCGGCAACTCACCGCCGCCCGACCGCTCCCCGGCTCTCCAGCCATTCCCGGCCGCCGCTGTCGAGCGCGGTCTCGATGACCTTTTCCGGCAAGCTGTAGACGGTCGCCCAGCTGGCGCGGCCGTCCTGCGTGTTGGCGGGAAAGCTGTGCGTCTCGATCGGCCAGTGGTATTTGCGTTTAAGCGCTTTCACGATGGCGGCCAGCGAGACGCGGCCTTGCAGCGGTTCGGCGCCAGACTGATCGCGGTTCGACAGCAGCACGGCCAGGACCTGGCCGCGGCCCGTGCGTGCGCCGGGGAAAGTGGGGGTTTTGTTTGCCATGGCCTATTTTACCGGGCAATTATCGGCGCGAGGCGATGTGCCGCACCTTTGATCTGGCGCAAACGCCGCATCGGCTTTGCGGCCACGATAGACGTTTCGACAGGTTGCCAGTGCCCCTCTGGCAGCCTGGTCCTACCATCACGGGGCACAGGAGCCTATCATGCACAGCCTGAACATCCACGCCATGCAATGGCAGCCCGTCGCCGATATTTCCGCCGTCAATCCGCTGCTGCCCGATGACCTCGCCTGCTTTCGCGAACTGCGCGACGTGCTGCAACGTTATGGCGCGCTCGACCGCTTTGGCATTTCCCTGATCCACCGCCATTTCGACATCGCCGACGACGAGGAGCTGATGGAGTACACGGATGCGGAAAACCGCACCTTGACGGTAAAGCCTGTCAAGAAAAGCGACATCGACTGGCAGCACACGACGATTACCAACTGGAAACTGACGGAAGGCGAGGAAGTGGCGCGCATCGGTTGCGGCTGCGCGCGCAATTCCGGCGGCCACCTCGGCTATCACCGGGGCACCTGAAAGCGGCGTCGGCCTTTCTTACACTTTGCTTCCACCGGCTCAGTCCGCTTTGCGCAAGCCCTTGATTCAATATGCTTTTTTTGTGTGGCACGCAAGCTGCTTATCACTGTCTACGAGATGAATCCAGGCAGGTCATTCTGGATTCTTTCTCCCCCGGATTTTCCGAGACTGACTACGATAAGAGGCTGCGATGAACGTCGATCACACACGAAGCAAGACCCTAAGTTGGCTGGGCGCACTGGCGGCGGCAAGTCTGCTGGCCAGCGGCCAGGCGCAGGCCGGCGCGTACGGCCTGGCCGTCAACGAATTGAACTCTTTCCGCATCACCACCAGTGCCGGCGCGCTGTCGCTGGCCGGCGCCAACCGCAATGCCAGCGACAGCGCCTTCTTCGAGGGCGGCGTGGCCGTCAATCCGCGCGCCGTCAATACGGGCCCGGCCGCCAACGCGGACGTGCTGCAAGTATGTTCGGGCGGCGGCTGCAGCGGCTTGCCGCAAAATAACTACGCACCCAGCCCCAGTTCCACCCTGGAGTTCGCACGTGGCGACGCGCATGCCTTTGGCAATATGCTCACGGCCGCCGGCTCCACCGTGCGCGCCGTTGCGGAAGCACAGCGCGACACGGTCGGCGCCGCCACGGCCACGGCAGGCGATACGCTCACCGGCTCCGTCAACCTGACCCTGTCGAGCGCCGGCTTCATCACCTTCAACTTCATGGGACGGCGCGACCTGCGCACCAGCGTGACGACGATGGGTGACAAGTCGAGCGTGTCGATCATGGATATCTTCAATATCTCGTGCAATACTTCCAGTCCCGTGGGCTGCCTGTCGAACGCGAATGCCGATGGCGTGATCTTCCAGTTCGCGCCCGATGGCGACGCCAACAATGGCAGCGACGTCAATGGCAACCATACGGTCGGCAGCCTCGATCCCTTCAGCCTGAACATGACGGCCGGCACCAACGACCCGGCCACCGGGCGCGCCTTCACGAATGGCTTTGCGATGTTTTCGCTGACGTCGAATTTCGCCCTGCCTGCCGGCAGCTACACCTTGAACTTTTCCAAATCCACGCGCACGGACATCGTCGTCATCGAACCCTTGCAAGTACCGGAGCCAGGCACTTTGTTCCTGCTGGGCACGGGACTGGCAGCCCTGGCTTTTACGCGCCGCCGGCAGCCGAAATAATCCGCAGCATGAAAAGCACGCGGCGCCCGCAAAGGCGCCGCTTTTTTATGCGGCAGAGATGTGTTAACCGAGCCGCGCCAGCGCCCGGCGCGCCAGCTGCAATTGCTGCAGATAATAGCGGTGCAGCATGGCGGGATCGCTGAGGTCACGCCCCAGCACCAGGCGCAGTTCGCTGGCGGGGCAGTCGGCGGCCTGGATCTGCACCTGGGTACGCACCTGTGCACCGAGTTGGCGGGCCAGTTGGCGCGCCGCCTGCTCCTGCGCGGGCCGGTATTCGACGCGTGTGCGCGCCACCTGGAAGCTGGTTTCATTGGCCAGGCGCACCACTTGCACGGGCGCACCAGCCAGGCTGCGCGCCAGCGCGGCTGCCAGGCCAGGCACGCCGTTGCCGTTGACAATTTCCAGGCGCGGATGCGACGCGCCGGCCACAGGCACGGACGCCGCCGGCAACGACGCGCTAACGGGCAGGCTGCGCACCGCCGCCGGCACGCGCTGCAAGCGGGCCATGCCGTCGCTCTGCGTGATCTCCACGCGCGCCATGGCGGGCGCATCCGGCACAGGCTCGGGCACAAGCTTCGGCGGCGCCTCGCCACGCAACAAGACCATGTCGCGCCGCACATCGTGTTCCTGCAAGCTGCTCGCCTGGCGCCGCATGACGGCCGCGCGCTCGTGCTGCCCCAGCCGTTCGAGCACCTGCGCCAGATGCCGCCAGGCCAGCGCATTGAGCGGGTCGAGCAGACAGGCCTGTTCCAGCGCAGTCAACGCTTGCGCATCGCGCCCGCTCAAATAATAGGCATGGCCGAGATTGCTGAACAGATAGGCCTGCCGCGGCTGCGGCATGCCCGCCTCCTGCGTTAAGGCCAGCCAATGGGCGATCGCCGCGTCGTGTTCACCGCGCTGCGCATGCAGCACGGCCAAGCCATTGCGCGCGTTCACGTGGCGCGGCGCATGGCGCAGGGCTTGCTCATAGGCCGCTTGCGCCGCAGGAAAGTCGCCCCGCTCGAAATGCTGGCGTCCCGCCGCATAGGCGGCATCGGCGTCGGACCACGCCGCCACCGGCAGGTGGGCCAGCTGCGTGGTACAGGCGGCCAGGCCCAGGCAGGCGCAGGCAGCGGCCAGGCGGGAAATCGTCAAGCGCATGGTAGTTCCTTTCAGCGGCTGGCCATGGCCGGCACGAGCACGCGATAGACTTCGATCACGGCCGGCCCCATGAGCACCAGCATCAGGGTGGGAAAGACGCAAAAGATCAGCGGGAACAGCAGTTTCAGGGCGATCTTCGCTGCCGCCTCTTCTGCAAGCAAGCTGCGCTTGCCGCGCAGGTTTTCCGAATGCACGCGCAGCGAATCGCCCATGCTCGTGCCGAAACGTTCCGATTGGATCAGCATGGCGACCAGGGTGTCGACGTCTTCCACGCCGCTGCGCAGGGCCAGGTTACGCAGCGCCTTTTCCTTGGAAAAACCGGCGCGCATTTCCATCAGCACCAGTTGCAATTCCTGCGCCAGCACCACGCTCTTGATGTGGATTTCGCCCGATACCTTCACCAGCGCGCGCTCCAGGCTCAGGCCCGCTTCCACGCACACGGTCAGCAAGTCGAGCGCGTCGGGGATGTTTTCAAAGATGTCGCGCTGGCGCCGCTTGGCCGTGCTAGCCAGCACCAGGTTGGGCAGGTAATAGCCGATGGTGGCGCTGACGCACAGCAGCAACAGCAGCACGCTGCGCAGCTGCGCCGCCATGGCGCTGGCCGCATACAGCCCCAGCACGGTGGGAAACAGCAGGGCCAGCACGGTCTTCGCCGCAAAATACAGGGCCGGTGCGCTGGCTTGCCGCCAGCCCGCGTTCATGAAGCGCGTACGCAGCGGCGAACGTTCCCAGCCCTCTTCCGGCAGCGACAGCTTGCTGAACGGCTGCGCCACGCGCGCCACCCTCTCCACCCAGCCATTTTCCACCACCGCCTCGCTGGCGGCAGGCGCCGTGGCGCCAAACAGGCGCTGGCGCAAAGTGCCAGGAAAGAAGATCACCCACGCCAGCAGGGCCAGCGCCACCACCACGGCAAAGACGATCACGAGAAACAGCAGTTGTGCACCGCTCATAGCACCTCCTGTTTTAGATGCGGATGCGGATCACATTGCGCATCCAGACCACGCCCAGCGCCACCATGCCGGCCGCGTACCACAGCAGTTTGATGCCGCTGGGATCGGTCCACAGCAGGCGGATGTATTGCGGGTTGACCAGCGCCATGACGCCGATCATCACCACCGGCATCAGGCCCAGCACCCAGGCCGACATGCGTCCCTCGGCCGACAGCACGCGCACCTGCCCCAGCAGCTTTAGCCGGGCGCGGATGATGCGCGCGATGCTGACCAGCACCTCGGCCAAATTCCCCCCCGATTCGCGCTGCACCAGCACGGCGATGACGAGGTAGCGCAAGTCCGTCAGCGGAATGCGCGCGGCCAGGTTTTGCAGCGCCTCGTTCATCGGCACGCCGTAATTGATCTCTTCGTGCGCCATCTTGAATTCGCCGCTGATCGGCTCATTGAGTTCATCGCCGACCATCTGCAGCACGTTCGAAAACGAGTGCCCGGCGCGCAGCGCACGGGCCAGGAAATCGGCCGCTTCCGGCAGTTGCGCTTCGATCTTTTTCAGCCGCGCCGCGCGCGCGCGCAGCACGCACAAGCACGGTGCGCTCGCGGCGCAGGACAACAGCAGCACGGCGCCGGGCACGGGCATGGACCATGCCGCCAGCAGCAGCAAGGCCGCCAGCAGCAAGGCGCCGGTGCCACCGAGGAACTGCGCCACCGACCAGGACAAGCCCGATTGCAGCAGCAAGCGGTCAAGCTGCGCCGCCTGCGGCAGGCGCCGCAGCCAGCGCTCGAGACCGGGCGAACGCGCATAGCGGCGCTGCTTGAGGATGGAGACCCGCTCGCCGCCGCCCTCGCCGCGCGCCGCCATCAGCCGCAAGCGCCGGTTGATGCGCCGCGCCGCGCTGCCGTGCGTGCCCGACCACCACAGCCAGACTCCCTCCACCATCAGGATGCAGGCGGCGAACAGCAGCACGGCAAAGCCGTAGAAGACCAGGTCCATGGTTCCCTCCTTACTCGTAGATGCGGTCGGGGTCGAACACGCTATCTGGCACGGGCGCGCCGAACATGCGCAGCCGTTCCGTAAAGCGCGGCCGCACGCCCGTGGCGCAGAAGTGGCCCTGCACCTTGCCGTCGGCATCGACGCCCGTCTGCTCGAAGCGGAAGATTTCATGCATGGCGATGATGTCGCCTTCCATGCCCGTCACTTCCTGCAGGCTGACCAGCTTGCGCGCGCCGTCCGTCAGGCGCGACACTTGCATCACCACCGTCACGGCCGAACAGATCTGCTGGCGCGTGGCGCGCGGCGTCAGGTTCACGTTGGCCATGCCGACCATGTTTTCCAGCCGCGCCAGCGCGTCGCGCGCCGTGTTCGAGTGGATGGTCGCCAGCGAGCCTTCATGGCCCGTGTTCATCGCCTGCAGCATGTCGAGCGCCTCGGCGCCTCGCACCTCGCCCAGGATGATGCGGTCGGGCCGCATGCGCAGCGCATTGCGCACCAGCGCGCGCTGGCTCACTTCGCCCTTGCCCTCGATATTCGGCGGACGCGTTTCCAGGCGCACCACGTGCGGCTGGCGCAGCGCCAGTTCGGCCGCATCCTCGATGGTGACGATGCGCTCGCTGCCGGGAATGAAGCCGGACAGCACGTTGAGCAAGGTCGTCTTGCCGCTGCCCGTGCCGCCCGAGATCAGGATGTTGACCTTGGCTTGGCCCAGCGCCTGCAGCACCTGCACCATGGGCGGCGTCAGGCTTTTGTAATCGAGCAGGTTGGCGATGGTGAGCGGCTGCACGGCAAAGCGCCGGATCGACAGGATCGGTCCATCGACGGCCAGCGGCGGAATGATGGCGTTCACGCGCGAACCGTCAGGCAGGCGCGCGTCGACCATCGGGCTCGATTCGTCGACCCGCCGTCCCACGCGCGAGACGATCTTTTCGATGATCTTCATCAGGTGCGCATTGTCGTGGAAGGTCACGTCCGTCAACTGCAGCCGCCCGCCCCGTTCCACATACACCTTGTCGCAGGTATTGACGAGGATGTCGGACACGCTGGCATCGGCCAGCAGGGGTTCCAGCGGGCCAAAGCCCAGCATCTCGTGCTGGATGTCGAGCACCAGGCTATGCCGCTCATGCTGGTTCAGCACGATGCGCTCTTCCTCGATCACGCGCTGCACCAGCAGCGCCAGTTCGTGCTTGAACTGCTCCGCCGTCAGGCGTTTTAACCGTTCCAGGTCGATACGGTCGAGTATCGTCTGGTGCATGGTTTTTTTCAGTTCCTGGTAGGCGTGCAGCGCCAGCGCGCCTTGTCCATTCGTGGCGGGGCGCACCGTTTCATTCGCCGCCAGGCGTTCGCGTAAAGTCATCTCGGCTCCCATGATGGCTCCCGGCGGGAGCCTTGACATCGTTCATCGGCGACCGCGTCAAGCCTCGCTACGGCTGAACAAGCGGTCGAACAGGCCGCGGCTTTCCGTCACGCGGCGCGCCGTCACCAGTTCCACCAGTTCGGCCAGGCTGCGCGCCACGGCGCTGGTGCGCGACAGCTGCAGCAGCGGAATGCCCTGGTTGACGGAGTCTGTGGCGGCGATGTAATCGTTGGGCACCGTGTGCACCACTTCCGCGCCCAGCGCCTGTTCCAGGTCCGCCAAGCGCAGCCGACCGCCCTTCTCATAGCGGTTGACGATCAGGCGCAGGCGCTCGCCCGGATAGCCGAGCGAACGGAAAATGTCGAGCAGGCGGCGCCCGTCGCGGATATCGGGCAAGGCCAGCTGCAGCACCGGATAGATGGCGTCGGCGTTGTCGAGCGCGCGCAGCGACAGCGCATCAATCTGGCGCCCCACGTCGAGCACGATGTAGTCGTAGTGCTGGCGCGCCACGGCCAGGATGCGGTCCATGTGCTCGGGCTGCATGTCGACCTTGTGCGACGGGTCATCGGCCGCCGCCAGCACGCCGAAGTTCGGCGTCACGTGCACCAGGCACGAGGCAAGGAAGGCGCCGTCCATGCGCGCGATCTGCGCGCAGATGTCGGACAGGGTCATGGCCGGCTTCTGGTCCGACACGTACAAGGTGGCGTCGCCGAACTGGCCGTGCAGGTCGATCAGCAGCACCTTGCAGCCGGCCAGGCTGGCCAGCGCATAGGAAAAATTCGTCGACAGGAAGGTGGCGCCGCTGCCGCCCTTGCACGAGATGAAGGCGAGGACTTTACCGTCGCGCATCTGCGTCACGCCGGCCTGGATATCGACCCTGTCCATCGCCTCGTGAAAGGCCTTGTGCACCAGCGGCAGCTGCAGCACTTCGCGCATGCCGGCGCGCATGGCGCGTATCAGCACATCCTGCTGCTGGCCGCGCGTGAGCAGCATCAGCACGGCCAGCGGATACTGGCGCGCCAGGCGCTCGAGCAGGTCGGCTTCATCGGCATCGATGCCGCTGGCGTCGACGATCACCAGTTCCGGCGCTTCCGGCAGCATGCGCTCGACGGCGTCGCGCAGGCCGCTGCGCCGTTCCAGCAGCCGCAGCACGGGCATGCGGGCCGCCCCCTGCGCGGCAATTTCGTCGTGCAAGCTGGCGTCGCGGCTAATCATCAAGGCTTTCATCGCACTTCCTCGCTTCTTTCAGGTCTACACATTCGGCTGCGCCGTCAAGTGGCGCTCAGGGACAAAAACCGGGATTGTCCGGATAGCCCAGCGACTCGGCCACCGCCATGGTGGCGCCGTTGGGCAGGCGCACGGCGCCTGCTCCGGAGGGAAACATCACGTTCAGCAGCGGCAGGATGGGCCGGTATGGCACGCTCTCGCAACGCCCGCCGTCGCCAGGCACGCACAGGCGTGCGCGCACGAAACGGATGCAGCTGGCGCCATGCGGGTCGTCCAGGCAATTGATGCGGTTACGCTGCGGGCAGCCCGGCATCACCGTTACCGGCACGGCCGCCAGCGCGGCGCCGCTGCTCGACTGCGACAGATAATCAATGCGCACATACGCGTCGCTGATACCGTCGCCCAGCGGCAGCACGCCCGGCGCGGCGCGCAGCACGGCATGCGTGCGCACGGCCTGCAGCGCGCTTGCATTGCTGAAATCGGTGACGGCCGCGCCGCGCGCGGCACGCCGGGTAATCTCGTACACCATATTCCATAGGTACACGGCGCGCGCCAATTCCAGCATGGCGAACAGGAAGAGAAAGAACAACAGCGCCAGCATGGCGAACTCGACGGCAAAAACACCGCCCTGGCGCTGGCGGCGCAGGCGCAGGTTAATTGACATAGCGCAATGTCGCGTTGGAACGCAAGGGGATCGGCGCCAGCTGCGGCAGCCACGCGCGCGTCAGGTCTGGCAGGAAGACGATGGGCATGTCCACCGACACCTTGATATGCACCTGCTGCGGCGGCGTCCCGTAATTGCCGCAGTTGTAGGAATCGTCGGCATAGGTACAGTCCACGCTGACCCGGACGGACTCCATGGTGGGCCAGCTTTCCGCCATCGCCTCGACCACCATCTGCCGCGAAAATGCGACGCCCTGGGTCGCCGTGCCGATACTGGCCATCTGCGACAGCGGCATGGTCGCCAGGTAGCGCGCCGCATCGTGCGTACTTTTCTGCAGGGCCGTGTACACCAGCAGCGCGCGGCCGAACAGCAGCACGAAGGGCAACAGGCCCATGAAAAACAGCATGATCAGCGCCAGCTCGATGGCGGCGACACCATGCTGGCGGCGTGGCGCGCGGCAGGGCGGCCTCATTGCAGCAACTCCGCGGGGCCCATCAGCGCGCCCTCGGCCGCCAGGCCGTCAAATTCGGCGCTCAGCACGCCATTGGTGGCCGGCGCCGTCATGAAGAAGCGGCCGATGCCGCGCACTTGCGCCAGCACGTCGCTGCCGGCCGGCAGCGGGCAGGCCAGCAAGGGAATATGCAGCAGGCGCCGTTGTGCCACGCCCGTGTTGCCGGTCGGTGCCGTCTGGAATCCCAGCGTCTGGTATGGCGGCGTGGCAGGATAGCCGGACTTGGCGGCCGGCGCGGCGGGCAGGGCCGGATACAGCTTGCTCCAGTCGCTGGTGGCAAACGGCAGATAGCCGCCGGCCGGCTTCACGCTGCTGTACTTGACCGCCCTGCCAAACGACCACAGCGGCCCATAACTGCCGACGGCGGGCGGCGTCGCGTTCGATTCCGGATCGGCCACGGACAGCAGCGGATTGCCGGTGCTCAGGGCGCTCGGCGCGTCAGGCGTGTTCGTCATCCACCAGTTCGCGGCCGCATTCGGATAGGCGCGGATATTCGTGTCGGGCGGCGACGTGACGGGATGGCAGCCGCTGCCCGCGTGCAGGTTGAAGCGTGCGTTGAAGGCCGGCCACAAGGTGGCGGGAAACGGCCGGTGCACGTGCACTTGCGCGCTGCCGATGCGCGGGTACAGCACCGTGCCGCTGCACACAAACGGCAACACGCTGGTCTCGCCGACCTGCAGCGACGGTCCCACCACACCCGGCTGGCCCAGGGGATTGAGCACGAAATGTTCGGCCGCCGGGCCGTTCGGATTGAGTTTCAACAGGTTATACGCCACGCCGCGGCGAAAGCCATATTCCAGCAGCTCGACGGCCGGCAGCAGCGCCGCATTCGTGCGCGCACTGGCCGCGCTGGCCGACAGTGCGCAAACGGCCAGCGGCGTCAGGTTCAGACTGGTACGTCCCGCCACGGCGCGCGCGCCCGTGTCCAGGGTGCGCAGCGCCGGCGACCAGGCGCCCAGGAACGCCGTCGCCACCCGCCCCAGCGACGGCTCATTGGCCTGCGTATCGATGCGCACGAACAGCGCCGTGGCCGCATCGGGCACGGCGCCCGCCGCATGCCATTCGCTGGCGGGCGCGTCGGGCACGCTGGCGAAGCGGATGCTGGCGTCCGACAGGATCGCGCCCTGCATGCGGCGCCGCCACGCGCTCTTGTCGGCCGCGCTGCTCTTGGCCTTCGTCACGGCAGCAAGCAAGCCTTCGGGCGTGCCCACCAGTTCCGCAGCCGCCGCCAGCGCCGCGTTGTCGGCCAGGTTCTGCAATTCCGTCTTGCGGCCGATGACCTGGCCCACGTCGAGCGCCAGGCCGATAAAACCCAGCACCAGGATGAGCAGGATGGAAAAGGCGATCAGCATCGCCCCGCGCTGGCCTTGGCGTCTATTTGCCATTGCCGCCTCCCAGCATGAACTGCACCGGCTGCGGCGCCTGGCCGTTCGGTTCGACGAACGAGGCGCGGTAGCGCTGCATGACGGCGTGCGCGCTGGGCCCGTCCAGGCCGTCGGCAGGCTGGCGATTGCCCGCGCTGGCCGGATCGCGCACCTGCTGCGTCATGGCCAGGCGCACGGCGTCGCCGAAGCGCGGGTCCAGCTGTGGCGTGCTGCTGTGCGCGCAGGCGGCCAGCAGCATGGCCAGGGCGAGGGCGGCCAGGCGCCGCAGCAATATCAGGAGCGAGTTCGGCATGGCGTGTCTCCCCGTCTCATTTCAACTCGAAGCCGTTGGCCGCGCGCGGTGGCGGCACGGACGGCGGCGCCAGCGGCAAGGTGCCTTCCATCTTGCCGCGCAACATCAAGTCCGTGCGCGAGGGTGGCGCCAGCTGCGCCGTCGGCAGCACGGCGTCCGCCGGCAACGGTTTCACCAGGTGCGCGGTAATGACGAACAACAATTCCGTGCGGTCATGCTGGAAGTCCGTGCTGCGAAACAGCGCGCCGAGGATGGGCAGCTCGCTGAGCCACGGCACGCCCGTGATGTTGCTCACCTGGTTGTTCTTGATCAAGCCGCCGATGGCGTAGCTCTGGCCGTCGTACAGCTGCACCGTGGTCGAGGCGCGCCGCGTGGTAATCACGGGCAAAATGGAGCGCCCGCTGACGCCGGCGGCGGAAATGCCCACCCCCTCGCGCGACAGTTCCGACACTTCCGGCGCCACCTTCAAATTGATGCGCCCGCCCGACAGCACGGTGGGCGTAAAACGCAGGCCGACGCCATACTCGCGCTCTTCCAAGGTGATCTTGTTGTTGTCCTGGCCGACGGGAATGAAGATCTTGCCGCCGGCCAGAAAACTGCCCTCCTGCCCGCTGATCGCCATCACGGTCGGCTCGGCCAGGATGCGCACCAGGCCATCCTGTTTCTGCGCCTCGATGGTCAGCTGCTGGCCATTCGACTTGCGCACGTCGAGCAAGCCATTGGCCGTGCCGCTCAGGAAATTCGACAGCAAGGTGGTGGCCCAGCTGCCGGACGCGAAGCGCAAGGTGGCGCCCACTTCCAGCCGCTCCAGCAGCGACTTCGACACTTCGGCGATCTGCACGGCCAGCATCACCTGCTGCGGCGCGCTGACGTCAAGCATATTGATGATGCGGCTGTTTGCACCACCCGCGCCGCCAGCGGGCACCGTGGCGGCAGCCGGCATGGCGGCGCCGTCGGCGGGCTTGGGCAGCGCCAGCGGTGCGGTAGCGCGGCGCACATACGCGTGCGCCAGCTCGGTGGCGCGCAGCACGGCACCAGCGTCCTGCACCGTGCCCGACAGCACCAGGGTGTCGGCCACGGCCGTGACGCGAATGGCTTTTTCTTCCGGCATCAGGGCCGCCAGGGTCGTTTGCAAGCCGGACGGATCCATGCTGACGCTGACGTTCACCACGCTGCACACGCCGCTGCGTCCCTGGATGATCATATTCGTGCTGCCCACGTCGACACCGACCACATATAAAGTGTCGGGCGCGACCAGCATGGCTTGCAGCATGGCCGGATTGCCGACACTGCGGGCCAGCACCGCCTCGGGCAGGCGCAACATGCTCGACTTGCCCACCTGCAGCTGCAAGTTGCCGGGCGTCGCCGCTTCGCCGCCGCAGCGGGGACCAGGATCGGCTGCCGCGCCGGCAAGCGGCAACAGCAGGCAGCACAGTGTCAGCAGGGCGCGGTTCATGAGCGTGTCCATGGTTGGCTAAAAACATTCGCGCGACTGGCGCGTCCCATCGATGACGGTGCTGCACTGGCGCTGTGGTTCCGGCGGCGCCTTCGCCACGCGCACCGGACGCGGCGCCACGGCCAGCACGGGGGCGGCGGCAGGCACGGGAGCAGGCTCGGCGTCGTGCGGTCCGCCCAGCAAGGTCAGCTTGGTCGCGCCCGCCGTCACGCCCGGCTGCGGATCGACCTGGTTGCGCAGCACCAGCGACAGGCTGCCCACGCTGCGCGCCAGGTCCAGGTTTTCCGCCTGTTCCGGCGTCACTTCCAGGGTCACCGCGTTGACCACGCGCGGCTTGGTCTCGTCGCGCCCCACTTCCTGCGCCACGGCCAGCACGAGGATGCGTTCGAGCACGATCTTGGAAATGTTGCGGCTTTGCGGAAACGCGCGGTCGCCGGCATCTTGCTGGGTACTGACGATGATGTCGACATAGTTGCCCGGCAAGGCGAAGCCGGCCACGCCGATCACGTCGTTGACGCGCACGGTGATGGCGCGCCGCCCTTCCGTGATCAGGGCCGACAGGCCACCCAGGGTGCCGACGGGGGCCAGCTTGGCCTCGCTCAGCGGCTCGCCGCGCAACACGCTGGTTTTCAGCACGCGTCCCGCCAGTTTTGCCGGGTCTTGCAGCGCGCCTTGCGGCAAGCTTTCCGCCGGCCACTCGGCCAGGCGCAGCATCTCGGGTGTCAGGCGCTGGCCCAGATTGACATCGGTGGAGGCGACGACGATCTTGCCCTTGCCGGCCGGCGTCTGGCGCAGCAGCCAGTGCGAGGCCAGCAGCACGGCCAGCAGACCCAGCACCACGGCCAGGACCATCATCAGGAGGGCGCGCCGGTTTTTCATGCGATACGCTCGCACAGGCTGGCGGCCGGCATGTCGCAGCTGGCAAACAGGCTGCTCCAGGCCTGCTCCAGGGCGGCCACCGTCAGGCGCGCTTCACAGCCGGCGAAGCCGGCGAAGTCGCCCATGCGCGCCAGCAATTCCTGCGGATAGCTGGCCAGCAAGGGCCGTCCCTGCGCGCCATGCAGCTGCAGCAAATGGTTGATAGCCATTTCGTCGATGGCCATACCGGCCAGCCGGCATTGCTGGCGGAACAGGGCGCGATAGGCGTTCTCGGCCAGCGGCCCCACCTGCACCTTGTAGCCGATGCGGCGCAGCAAGGCGGCGTCAAACAGCTCGCCCGGCGGCACGTTCGTGGCCAGCACAAGGGCATTGTCGAACGGCACGCTGATCTGCACGCCGCCGGGCAGGCCCAGCTGATCGCTGCCGCGCGCCAGCGGCTGCATCAGCCGCGTCAGCAATTCTTGCGCGCCCAGGCGCTGGCGGCCCAGGTCGTCGATGATCAGCATGCCGTTATTCGCCCGCACATGGGGCGGCGCCTGGTAGCAGCCGCCGCTGGCGTCATGGCGCAGTTCCAGCATGCCGGCGTCGAGCTCGGCGCCCACGTGGATCACGGGACGCTGGCACAGCACCCAGCGAATATCCGTGCTGCGGCGTTCCAGCGCCTGGCGCGCATGGCTGACGTGCTGCGGCGCGGGCGGCAGGTGCTGGGCCGGATCGTACAACTGGATGATGTCGTGGCCGACGACGATGGCGTAGGGCACGGCGACGAGGCCGTGCAGCAATTGTCCCAGCTGCAATGCCAGGGTGGACTTGCCGCTGCCGGGCGGACCGTACAGCAACAGCGAGCGCCCCGAATGCAGGGCCGCGCCGACCACGTCAAGCATGCCCGGCCCCGCATGGGCGCCACCGAGCACGGCGGCCAGGTCATCGCTGCCGACGCGCTGTTCCTGTGCCAGCCACGACTGGCGCGCCACCATGGCGCGGTACGCTTCCAGGGTGACGGGCGCGGCGCCGATATACGCGCAGCGTTCGAGGAAGGTGCTGGCGCGCTGCTTGCCGGCGCTCGTCAGCTGGTACTGCACATCGATATCGGATTCGCCGCGCCAGGCCACTTCGGCCATCTGCTCCGTCACCATGAAATCGAGCACTTCGCGCAAGACATTGATCGACAGGCGCAAGCGCGTCGTCAGCGCGGACAGGTGCGTCTTGCCGCCCACAAACATCAGCTTGGCGATCAGTTCGACGACCAGCGGCCGCTCGAGTCCCGTTTCACGCAAGCTCTTCGGCTGCGGCGGCAAGGGCGGCATCAGGTTCGTGTCGGCAGGGCGCGGCACGCTGTCGGTGCTCATGGAATAGTCGACCTCGGTCATGCTGCGTCTCCAAGCCGGTTAGGACTGCATTGAACAGAATTCATTCTAGCGAGCGAGGACTGGCGTCCATTGATTCAGAGCAATGAATGCCAATCAGAAATAATTCCGCCCTTGCACCACTAGGCAGCCCAGGGCGACGGCCAGTCCGTACGGCATGTTGCCCACGCTGGCGCCGCTGCCCAGCGCGCTTGGCGCCAGCGGAATGCCGGCCATGCGCGCGATCATCGGCCACATCAGCTGGCGCAGATTGCCGAGGCAAACGCGCCACTTGCCCTGCCAGGTGATCATCAGCACGGCCATCACGCCGCCCAGGACAAATGTGGCAAAACAGATCTGCAGCACGGGCCAGGGACCGACAAAGGCGCCCACCATGGCGATCAGCTTGACGTCGCCGGCGGCCATGCCGCGCAGCACGTACAAGGGTAAAAAGAGGAAAAAACCCGTTGCCATGCCGCCCAGCACCAGTTGCGGCACGCGGTGTGGACACAGCCACAAATGCAGCGCCAGCGCGGCGAGCATGCCCGCCAGCACCAGCCAATTCGGAATCTTGCGTTGGATCAAATCACTGACGGCGGCCCCCGTCACAAAGCACAGCAGCAGCAGGTCGCACAAGGCAGTTGCAGGCATGGCACACCTCCCGAAAAAAACCCGCCACTGGCCGGCCAGCGGCGGGCACCCGCTTAGGGCGTCAACACCAGGTTCGACGAAATATCGGTGAGGACGGCCAGCAAGTTGGTCTTGATCAGCAAGAAACCGGCCGTGATGGCGGTAGCCATCAACGCCGCGATCAGGCCGTATTCGATTGCCGTAATGCCATCCTCATCCTTGACAAACTGCTGTACTGCCGACAGGAAGGTATGCATGACAAGCTCCCAAAAGTGAATCACAAGTCCCTGGCGCAATCGGGTGGGAAACATTGCCCTTTCCTGCTAATATGTTTCCTGCCGTAAATTTCTGCGCCATTACATTGACTATAAAGCGTCCACGTTTTGGCAAATTGACGCGCCACAAGTTTCCACATGGAAATTATCAAACTCTGGTGAAATGGCGGCTGGCGCAAACAAATGTTGCGATCCGGATTGAAAGCCTGCGTCAGGGCAAGTTTTTTGCAATGCAGTGCATGAATCTCATGTATTTACATGAAATATTGCATACGTTAATTGCCTATTAGGCAAAAAGACATTATCCTGCTTAGCTCTTCTTTGGAAAGGCCTCTCGCCCGGCGGTACAGAGCGTCATGCCACCAAATAAATCTTGGCTTCTTGTAGACGGACGCGAACATGCTCTTGCTTGATGCAATGCTGGTATGACGACACTTGTGTGACCACTTTCCAGAGATCGACAATGGATTCCCTACTGAAACACATGGTGGACATGACCGGGCACCGCGACCACACGATGCTCGACATCTCCGTGATCTCGGCGGTCCAGGAACTCGCTGCCGCGTCGCAGACCCGTGTGTTGGCGCTGACCACCGTGCGTGGCCAGGTGTTCGTGCGGTCGCGGGCCATCATCGTGGCGGGCAGCGTAGCCCGCATGGAAGAGCATAACGACCCGACCCTGCCAGGCGAACCGCTGTCCGACTACCCGGCTCTGGCCGCCTGCATCAAGCGCCATGAAGCGAGCGCCGACACTCTGTGCGCGGACGGCCGCCACCTGCTGTGGCTGCCCATCTGGATCGGCGACCAGGTCACCACCTGCCTGGAAATCACCAATCCCACGCCGTATACGGGCGCCACCATCCAGGTGATCGGCGGCATCGTCAGCGTGTACCGCAATTTCCAGAACCTGCTCGACTACAGCGAACGCGATTCGCTCACCGGCTTGTTGAACCGCAAGACCTTCGACGACCAGCTGGCGAAAATCCTGCACAGCCGCGGCGAACCGGAAGCGGAAAAGCCGCGTCCCGTCGATGAAGAGCGGCGCCACCATACGGACACGGAACGGCAATGGCTGGCCGTGATCGACGTCGATCATTTCAAGCTGGTCAACGATAAATTTGGCCACCTGTATGGCGATGAAGTGCTGATCCTGATCGCCAACCAGCTGCAATCGTCGTTCCGCTCGCAAGACCGCATCTTCCGCTTCGGCGGCGAGGAATTCGTCGTGCTGCTGCGCTCGATCACCCTGGAAAATGCGCAGAAAATCATCGACCGCTTCCGCACCAATGTCGAAGCGCACGACTTCCCGCAAGTGGGCAGAGTGACCGTCAGCGTGGGCTTCGTCAGCATCAACGCCTACGAAGCGCCCGTCATCATCCTCGGCCGCGCCGACCAGGCCTTGTATTACGCCAAGAGCCATGGCCGCAATCTGGCGTGCCACTACGACGAACTGGTGGCAAAAGGCTTGCTGACAACCATTACCTCGAACGATACGGCAGAGTTTTTCTAAGCGTCTGCAAGGGAAAGAAAACGCATGGGATCGACTTGCCACTTGGCGGCCGACTCATGGCCGACGATCTTGTCGGCGCCGCCGAAGCCGAAGCCGCGCGACAGGTCGACCGTTTCCGGCTTGATGTAGGTCTTGCTCTTCGTACTGAAAAACACATTGACCTTCGGCGCCAGCAGATTGCTTTCGTGCGCCTCGATGACGACGGCCAGACGGCCCGATTCCAGCATCACCATGGTGCCCACCGGATAAATTCCCACGCAGCGCATGAAATCCTGCGCGAACACGGGATTGAAGTGGAATTTGCTCCACTCATAGATCTTGCGCAAGGCTTCGGCGGCGGGAATACCCTTGTGATAGCTGCGGTCCGACGTCAGCGCGTCATATACGTCGACGATGGCGGCCATCTGCGCCAGTTCGCTGATGGCGTCGCCGGCCAGCTGGTCCGGGTAGCCGCTGCCGTCGCGCCGTTCGTGATGGTGCAAGGTAATGTCGAGGGGAATGGCGCCCACCTCGGGCGACTGGCGCAGGATGTCGTAGCCGTCGCGCGGATGGCGCTTGATCTGGATAAACTCTTCCGAGCTCAGGGGGCCCGGCTTGTTCAGCACGCTATCGGGCACCAGCGCCTTGCCCGTGTCGTGCAGCAAGCCGCCGAGACCGGCCTGGTGCGTGGTGGCCGCATCGATGCCGCGCGAGCGGCAAAACGCCACCAGCAGCGCGCACACGCTGACGGAATGCAGGAAGGTGTAGTCATCCTTGCTCTTGATACGCAACAAGCCGACGAGGGCGCCGGGATTGCGCAGGATCGATTCGGTAATATCCTGCACCGTGTGCTGCACGCGGTCGAGCTCGACCGCCTTGCCCAGGCGCACATCAGCCATCACCGTGCGCACCAGGCTGGCCGCCTGCCGCCGCACCTGCGTGGCGCGCGCCAGTTCCATGCCCAGCGATACGCGCGTGACCACTTGCGGCGGCGTGGCGATCTGCACCAGTTCGCGTTCCGTGTCAGCCTGCGCCTGCGCCACCGTGGGCGCGTCCTGCACGTCGAGGCCCTTGCCGCTGTCGATCACCACGTCGTGGATGCCGGCCTGCACGATCTTGCGGATTTCATCGTCGCTGCGCAACAGGAAACGGTTGCGCACGAATGGATGCGTCATCCAGTCGCAGCTGAGGTCATGAATGTACATGCCCACTTTTAATTGAGACGAATCAACTTTCTTGAGCATGCTGTCATCCCACAAATACGCGGCTGGAACACCGAAGGCGTTAGAATGAGTATAACAAAATTGTTATTCTGCTGGCCGCGTTCGGCGCTGCGGCGCAATATGCTGCTTTTCCGCTCAACGCACCGCTTTTGGGACCCATGGAACTGCGCCAATTACGCTACTTTGTTGCCATCGTCGACCACGGCTCGCTGTCGCGCGCGGCCCTGATCCTGCACGTGGCGCAGCCGGCCCTGACGCAGCAGCTGCGCCAGCTGGAAGAGGAATTGGGCGTACAGCTGCTGCACCGCTCGGCCCAGGGCGTGCTCAGCACGGACGCGGGCAAGGTGTTTTACGAACATGCGCAAGCGATCCTGAAACAGGTGGCCGACGCCCGCTCGGCCGTCACGCAAAGCGCCACGCGGCCGTCCGGCAACGTCACCCTGGGTTTGCCGCACAGCATATCGGGCGCGCTGGCCCTGCCTCTGCTGCTGGCCGCGCGCGAGCGCTACCCTGAAATCACCCTGCAACTGACGGAAGAAATCACGGGCAACCTCAATGAACAGCTCAAATCGGGACGCATCAACCTGGCCGTGCTGTTCGACGATGGCCAGCTGACCCCGTTTGCCTGCAGTCCCCTGGTGGAAGAAGAGATGCGTTTCATCTGCCGCAGCGATTCGCCGTTCGCGCCCGCAGGCTCGGCGCTGTCGTTCCCGCAGGCATTGAGCGCCACCCTGATCCTGCCGGGTCTGCAGCATGGCGTGCGCCCGCGCATCGACAGCCGCGCCCGCGAACTGGGCCTCGAGACGGCGAACGTGATCGAGATCAACTCGATCGCCATCCTGAAATCGGCCATCCTGGCCGGTATGGGCGCCACCATCCTGCCCGCCGCGCCCCTGCTGGCCGAACTCGACAGCGGCGCCATGCGCAGCTACGCCATCCACAGCCCCGTCCTGTCGCGCACGGTGGCCCTGTGCGCCTCGAAAAACATTCCCCTGACGAATGCCGGCAATGCCGTGAAGAACCTCGTGCTGCAAGTGGCCGCCGAGCTGTGCGGCAGCGGGCGCTGGGTGGGGGCGCATGTGCTCTCGCCCATGGCATAAGTATTTCTTATACCCCCATCGGCAAACCATATTTGCCCCTTCCCCATGGTCGTTCTACACTGACCACATTAACTATTTTAAATTTAAAATAGTTATGTGCCGCCCACACGCGGCCATCCCGTCTGCACAGCGCGCGCCTTACCGGGCGCGTCCCTTGTACAGCCGTCAGCTGAAACACCCTTTTGGAGACAGCCATGTCCGTGACCACGGAAAACGGCTCCGCAGCGTTCGCTAGAAACGCCGGTGCCGCGCCATCTACACCCCCCGACACTTCCCGTTTGACCACCGTCAGCCTCGACGACAAATATACGGCCACTTCCGGCGCCATCTTCCTGTCCGGCATCCAGGCCCTCGTACGTCTGCCCATGATGCAGCGCCTGCGCGACCAGGCTGCTGGCCTCAACACGGCCGGTTTCATCTCCGGCTACCGCGGTTCGCCCTTGGGCGGCCTCGACGAGAACCTGTGGAAAGCCAAGAAACAGCTGGAAGCGCACCACGTGCAGTTCGTGCCCGGCGTCAATGAAGACCTGGCCGCGACCGCCGTCTGGGGTTCGCAGCAGGTCGACCTGATCGGCCCGGCCAAGTACGACGGCGTGTTCGCCATGTGGTACGGCAAGGGCCCTGGTGTGGACCGCTGCGGCGATGTCTTCAAGCACATGAACCATGCGGGCACAGCCAAGCTAGGCGGCGTGCTGTTGGTGGCTGGCGACGACCATGGCGCCTATTCGTCGACTCTGCCGCACCAGTCCGACCACCTGTTTTCCGCCTCGATGATCCCCGTCCTGTATCCATGCAATGTGCAGGAATACCTGGACCTCGGTATCCACGGCTGGGCCATGTCGCGCTTTTCCGGCTGCACGGTGGCCTTCAAGGCACTGGCCGACACGGTCGAATCGTCGGCCTCCATCGATGCCGACCCGTTCCGCGTGGAAGTGAAAATTCCGCAAGATTTCCAGATGCCCGAAGGCGGCCTGAACGCCCGCCTGTCGAGCATCCCGCTGGGCCAGCAGGCGCGCAATCAGGAAGCGCTGATGCAGGATTACAAGATCTATGCGGCTCTCGCTTACGCGCGCGAAAACAAGCTCAACCACACCACCATCGACAGCCCGAACGCCAAGCTGGGCATCATCGCTTCCGGCAAATCCTACCTGGACGTGCTGGAAGCGCTGGAAGAGCTGGGCATCGACGAGCAAATGGCGGCCGACGTCGGCATGCGGCTGTTCAAGGTGGCCATGCCGTGGCCGCTGGAACCGGACAGCGTGCGCGAATTCGCACAAGGCCTCGATGAAATCCTCGTTGTCGAAGAAAAACGGCAAATCGTCGAATACCAATTAAAAGAGCAGTTGTACAACTGGCGCGACGACGTGCGCCCACGCGTGATCGGCAAGTTCGACGAAAAAGGCGAATGGGTGGCGCCACGCGGCGAATGGCTGCTGACCTCGAAGGCGGATTTTTCCGTCTCGCAAGTGGCGCGTGTCATCGCCAGCCGCATCGCGCGCCTGATTTCCGACCCCGTCACGTGCGACCTGATCAAGGCGAGATTAAGTTTCCTCGACGCCAAGGATGCGGTCCTGAAAAAGGCCGTGAACACGCCGTTCCGCCCCGCGTTCTACTGCTCCGGCTGCCCGCACAACACCTCGACCAAGGTCCCCGACGGCAGTCTGGCGCTGGCCGGCATCGGCTGCCACGTGATGGCCACGTCGATCTACCCGGAAATGAACAAGCTGACCACGCACATGGGCGGCGAAGGCGCGCCGTGGATAGGGCAAGCCGCGTTCTCGGAATTGCCGCACGTGTTCCAGAACTTGGGCGACGGCACGTATTTTCATTCCGGCTATCTGGCCATCCGCGCCGCGCAGGCGGCCAAGGTCAACATCACTTACAAGATTCTGTACAACGACGCCGTCGCCATGACGGGCGGCCAGCCCGTGGACGGCCTCATCACCGTGCCGATGATGGCGCAGCAGGTGGCGGCCGAAGGCATCGCCCGCATTGCGCTGGTGACGGAAGACCTGAGCCGCTACAGCGACCGCAGCAACCTGCCCGCCCACCTGACCTTGCACGACCGCAAGGACATGGATGCCGTGCAGCGCGAATTGCGCGAAGTGCAAGGCGTATCCGTACTGATCTACGACCAGACGTGCGCGGCAGAGAAACGCCGGCGCCGCAAAAAAGGCGAGTATCCAGACATAGCCAAGCGCATGGTCATCAACGACGCCGTCTGCGAAGGCTGCGGCGACTGCGGCGTGCAGTCGAACTGCGTGTCGATCTTGCCGAAAGAGACGGAATTTGGCCGCAAGCGCACCATCGACCAATCCTCGTGCAACAAGGATTACTCGTGCGCCAAGGGTTTCTGCCCCAGCTTCGTCACTGTCGAAGGCGGCAGCCTGAAGAAGACCAAGACGGGCGCGAGCAAAGCGGGCGAGACGGACAACTTCGGCCCGCTGCCGGAACCCGTCCTGCCCGCTTGCGACGCACCGTACAACATCCTCATCAACGGCATCGGCGGCACCGGTGTCATCACCGTCGGCGCCCTGATGGGCATGGCGGCGCACCTGGAAGGCAAGGGAGCGTCCGTGCTGGACATGACGGGTATGTCGCAAAAGAACGGTTCCGTCACCTCGCACGTGAAAATCGCCAAATCCCCCGCGCACATCCGCGCCCAGCGCATCGCCACGGGCGAAGCGGATCTGATCCTGGGCTGCGACATGCTGACGGCCGGGGCGCAGGATGCCGTGTCGAAAATGCGTCCGGGCCGCAGCCTGGCCGTCGTCAATCTGCACGAGCAGCCGCCGGGCACGTTTGCGCAGAATGCGGACTGGCAATATCCGACGGCGGAAGTGCGCCAGCTGATCGAGGAATCCGTCGGCGGTGCCGATGCGGCCGACTTCATCGACGCCACCAAACTGGCCACCGCGCTGATGGGCGACTCGATTGCCGCCAACTTGTTCATGCTCGGCTACGCCTGGCAAAAGGGCCGTATCCCGTTGACGGAAGCGGCCTTGCTGCGCGCCATTGAACTCAATGGCGTGGGCATCGAATCGAACAAGAAGAGTTTCCTGTGGGGCCGCCGCGCCGCCGTCGACGTGCGCAAGGTGACGCAAATCGCCACGCCAGCGCAAGCGATCATCGTGCAAATGCCGCAAAGCCTCGACAGCGTCATCAAGAAGCGCCTGGAATTCCTCACGGCCTACCAGAACGCCGCGTATGCGGATGGTTATGCGGCCTTGGTGAAACAGGTGCGCGACCGCGAAAACACCCTGGGGCTGGGACAGAAACTGTCGACCGCCGTGGCGAAAAGCTATTTCAAATTGCTGGCCTACAAGGATGAATACGAAGTGGCGCGCCTGTACACGGATGGCCGTTTCGTGGAGCAATTGCAGCAGCAGTTCGAAGGGAATTTCTCCGTCAAATTCAACCTGGCGCCGCCGCTGTTCGCGAAAAAAGATGCGAAAGGGCATCTGGTGAAAGCGGAGTTCGGTTCCTGGATGTGGCGCGCCTTCAAGCTGCTGGCCAAAGCCAAGGGCTTGCGCGGCGGCACTTTCGACCTCTTCGGTTATACGGCCGAGCGCAAGATGGAACGCGCGCTGATCGTCGAATACCGCGAACTGCTGGCCGGCCTGCTGGTCAACCTGACGGCGGAGAACCTGTCTACCTGCGTGGAACTGGCCTCCCTGCCCGAGAAAATCCGCGGCTTCGGCCACGTCAAGGAAGCGGCAGTCGATACTTACCGCAAGGATAAGGCGAGACTATTGGCCGTGCTGGCGGATGGAAGCAAGCACGCGGCATAAAAGACAACGCAGAGCCTCGGCTCTGCGTTTTTTTATTCGGGGCAGCGCCCCACCGTCGCTCCCGGCAACAGCACCGGCTGCCAGATTTCCTGCAGCCGTTCCGGCGGCGTGCCGGCCAGCAGCGATTCCAGCATTTCGACCATCTTCGCGCCGGCGCGGTGCAGGTCGGGCTGGTCGATGGTGGTGACGTTGATGCCGATCAAGGTGTCTTCCACATTGCCCCAGACGATGACGGAGATTTCCTTGCCGATCTCAATGCCCGCATCCATCAGCGCGCGCACCACACCCACGCCGGACAAGTGGTTGTCGACGATGACGGCCGTGGGTCGGGGCGAGCAGGCCAGCAATTGCTGCATGGCCTGGTAGCCGCTGCGGCGGTCAAAAGTATTGTCGAGCAGACAGGCGGGATCGACCGGCAAGCCCGCTTGCGCCATGCAGCGGATAAAGCTTTCCTTGCGCTCATACGCAAAATGCAGATCCAGCGGCGCGCTCAGCAGGGCGATGCGCTGGTGGCCATGCGCCGCCAGGAAAGACACGGCCAGGTCGATGCCCGTGTCGTTGTCGTAGTCAAAATAGGCGTACGGCGCGTCGATGCGCGTGCGGCCATTCGCGACAAAGGGAAAGCCCACTTTCGTCAGGTAGGCGATGCGTTCGTCGACCACCTTGGTGCGGCCCACCACCAGGCCATCGACTTGGCGCCCGCGCACCATGTTTTCATACGAGGGCTGTTCGTTCTGCGGCGACACGGGCGCGATGATCAAACTCATCTTCGACGCTTCGACGGCGTCGGACATGCCATTGACCACGGAAAGAAAGACGCTGTCGCCCAGGTCGCTGGGCAGCAAGGGATAGATCATGCCGAGCACATTCGTGCGGCCGACGGCAAGGCTGCGCGCAAGCGGATTGGGCCGGTAGCCGACTTTCTTGGCGGCGGCCAGGACGATTTCACGGGTGCGGGAATTGACTTCCGGATAGCCGTTCAACGCCCTGCTGACTGTCGTTTTCGACATGCCGAGGGCAATTGCGAGGCTCTTGAGATTCATGTTAACTACCTGTCTGTATGGCAAAAGAAACCAACTCTGACCGTCCATTATAGCCCAGAGCGCCAAACAGGCCGCGCATTAGCGGGCGCAGACATGGTATAAAAACAACAATATATTGACTATCTAAAAAGCAACGTTTTAAATGTGAGCACTTGTGCCCCTCTACGGCACGGCGTCACCGATGGCAGAGAAACAATGCTCGCAAGCGACAGCATGTACTCACTTCGACAATCATTGCCTCACCTTTGGCATGCCGTTTCGGCAACACAGGGCGCGCGCGATAGCATTATCAAGAAAACATATTGACTGGAACTGTGCGAGAATTTGTCCTACTCTTGATTCAGGTAAAGGTTACTGTCAGGCATGTTGCGTCTGATGCAACACATGGCCCGGGCCCCCTTCCTTCCCTGTACGCCTGGACATACTTTCAAAGGTGAACAATGTGGTATCGCTAACGTCCGTCAACAACTTGCAAGCCTCGCTGGCCACGGCGCAGCGCCGGGTTGAACAAGGCCAGAACCAGGTGCGGCGCGACAGCGAACAGCTGGCGCAAAGCCGCCAGTTGCTGGCGCGGGAACAGGAATCGCTGAGCCAGACGCAACGCAGCAGCCAGCAAGCGCAGGCCGATGCTCCGGCCGCCGTCAAGGCACCGCAGCTGGACCAGGCGATCAAGGTGGCCGTGCCGCAACAAGCGGCCCCGGCCGCACCGAAAAGCACGCCCCAGCTGAACGGCTATGGCCAGACCCTCGGCCGCCTGATCGACGTGACGGCCTGAGCCAGCGTTACCGCGCCATCTCTTCTTCCAGCATTGCCAGCCACCATTTTTCGCCTTTTTTCGGCTGCGCCAGGTCGACCGCTTCGCCCATCTGCGGCGTGGCCAGGTTCACGCCCTGCTTGGCCGCCAGCCCCGTGATGCGGTCGAACGGTTCGTGCCAGGCATGCAGCCCCAGGTCAAACGTGCCGTTGTGCACGGGCATGAGCCACTTGCCCCGCAAGTCCTGGTGCGCTTGCAAGGTCTGTTCCGGCTGCATGTGCACGTCCGGCCACAGCTTGTCGTAGGCGCCCGTCTCGATCATGGTCATGTCGAAGGGACCGTACTTGTCGCCGATCTGCTTGAAACCGTCGAAATAGCCGGAGTCGCCGCTGAAAAACACGCGCACGTCCGGAGCGTCGATGACCCACGACGCCCACAGGGTTTGATTGCTGTCAAACAGGCCGCGCCCCGAGAAATGCTGCGACGGCGTGGCGACGAGTTTCACGCCGGCAATCGTCGTGCCTTGCCACCAGTCGAACTGCTGCACCTTTTCCTTCGGTACGCCCCATTCGACGAGGGTATCGCCCACGCCCAGCGGCGCAACGAAATGTTCGGTCTTGGCGGCCAGTTGCAGCACGGCGGCATAGTCGAGGTGGTCGTAATGGTTGTGCGACAGGATGATGGCCTTGATCGGCGGCAAGTCGGCGATGCTGATGGGCGGCTGGTGGAAACGTTTCGGTCCCGCCCACTGCACCGGCGAGGCGCGCTCGGAAAACACGGGGTCGGTGAGAAAGAATTCGCCGTTAAGTTTCAGCAGCAGGGTCGAATGGCCGAGGCGAAACAGGCTGTTGTCGGGCGCGGCCAGCAGCTGCGCCCGGGTCAAGGCTTGCACGGGAACGGCCGCGGCCGGCACCGTGCTGTCCGGTTTATCAAAGACAAATGTCCACAGCAGCTTGAGCGTCGCTGTCGTGCCCAGCTTGTACATTTCCACGGGATTGCGGAACTTGCCTTCGTGGCGTTGTGGGGATTCAGCGGGCGCGGCAGGCGCGGCGCGCAAGGTGCAAGAACTCATGATGATCAGGACTCCCAGAAAGAAGAGACGACGTGCGGCTCGGTGCAAGTGCATATATGGCCCGGCAAGGAATTAACAAGGATTAAATTACACTACACAGTGTAGTTCCTATTTCTGGCAAAGTAAACCAAGAGGTGTAAAATATTGTTTTCAAAGGAGATTTTCAGCCATGGCCGCACCGCAACGCCTCACCGACCGCAAGCGCGTCGCCATCGTCGATGCCGCCATCGCCGAGTTCCGCGACCACGGTTTTGATGCGACCAGCATGGACAGGATCGCCGCCACGGCCGCCGTTTCCAAGCGCACCGTGTACAACCATTTCCCCAGCAAGGACGAGTTGTTCGCGGAAATCCTGCAGCGCATGTGGGAAAGCAGCGTGTCCCAGCCAGCCGTGCCCTATGTGGCCGACCAGCCGCTGCGCCCGCAAGTGCTGGCCCTGGTCGAGCAGAAAATGGAATTGCTGTGCGATCCGGCCTTCATCGACCTGGCGCGCGTGATCTTTGGCGAAACCGTCCACTCGCCCGAGCGCGCGCAAGCCATGGTGACGCGCCTGAATGAGAAGGAAACGGGCCTGAATATCTGGATCCGCGCGGCGCAGCAAGACGGGCGCATCAAGGCGGGCGAAACCCTGGAAGTGGCGCATCTGCTGATGTCGCCTTTAAAAACCTTTGCCTTCTGGCCGCAGATCACCATGGGTGAGCCCCTGCTGGGCCCGGCACGCCGGCGCGAAATAACGGAACTGGCCGTCGATATCTTCCTGTGCTATTACGGCTTGGCGAAACAGACGGCATAAACGGGCGGCAAGTGGGCAGACAGCGTCTGCCAGTGTTCGCCCTCATCGCCGGAATACCAGGCGCCGCCCGTCGTCGACGCCATCAATAAACTGCGCCCGTCGTCGGCCAGCGCCAGCCCGTGGCGGTAGATGAGGTCGTAGCAATGCTGCTGCGGCAGTCCATCGCGCAACACTTCGAAGGTTTTTCCGCCATCGCGCGTGCGCGTGACGGCCAGCGCGCCGTCGATGGGAATGCGCAGCACGTCCGCCTGCGCCGGCACGAACCAGGCCGTGCCGCCATCGCGCGGATGCACGGCCACGGCAAAGCCGAAATGCGACAGCGGCGCCGTCGTCACTTCCTGCCAGTGCCAGCCGGCATCGTCCGAGCGCCAGATGCCGTTATGGTGCTGGCACCACAGCGCGTCCGGCGTGCCGGCGCTGCGCACGATGCGGTGCGGGTCTTGCACGGCTTCGTTTTCATCGAGCTCGGGCGGCATGTAGTCGGCGCGCATGCCCGTCGCGCTCAAGGCCCAGCTGGCGCCGCCATCGAGCGTTTGCCACACGCCGCCGCAGGACACGCCAACCAGTACTTTGTTGCTGTCGCGCGGGTCGACGCAGATGCTGTGGATGCCGGGCACGTCATAGCCGCCGCCAAACCACTGCGCCCGCTGCGGCACGTTCCACAGCGATTCCACCAGCTGCCAGCTCTCGCCGCGATCGCTTGAGCGGAACAGGCCGCCAGGCAGGGTGCCCGCCCACAGCACGCCGGGCTGGTCCGGGCCGCCGGCCGCCAGCGACCAGATCTGCCGCAAAGTCCAGTCCACGGTATCCGTGCTGTCCTCTGGCTTGGCGGGATAGGCGGGCACGGCGACTTCCTGCCACGCGCTGGCACCCGCGTCGAGGCGGTGCAGCTTGGCGCCGAAGTGGCCCAGGTTCAGGGCGGCGTACACGGCGCCATCGCGGCCATCGTGCAGCAGCATGGAGACGGGATCGCCGGCAAACTGCACCAGCGCCAGCTGCCAGGCGCCGGCCGCATCGACATCGAACTGGAACAGCCCCTTGCGGGTGCCGAGATACGCGCGTTGAACCATGCCTTGTCCCATACTTAACCTCCGGAAAGTGCTTGCAAGATATAGACCTGGCTGTCGGGCAGCAAGACGTCGTCGAGCACGCGCCGCTCGCGGCAGCGCACGCCGTCGATGAAGATCACCACGTTCGGGCGCAAGGCGCCCTGCTCGTCGAGCACATAACCGCGCAGGCGCGGCTGCTGCACAAACGCGGCATCGAGGGCGGCGCGCAGACGTGGTGCATCGACGTCCACCGTGGGGACGTCGAGGTAGCGTGCCAGTTGTTGCGTAAAATGCAGATGCGCCATGCTGCCCTTCGACGTCGTCGGCCTCGACTCATTCTAGTCCGCTTTGCGGCCAATACAATTAAAATAGCGGCAAGCACACAAGGAGGCCAGGCATGACGATTACCCCGGAAGAACTAGCGGTGCTGATGCAGGAAGTGGAGGTGGCCGATCCCATCGATTTTGCCGACCTGCCCTTCAACGAGCAGGAATTGCGCGGACTGATCGCCAACCACCTGTGCGAGATGGCCGACGCCATGGAAAGTTTCAGCCCCGAAGACCGCAACCTGGCCTTGCTGGCCGTGGCGGCCAAGCTGGTGCTGGAAAACCTCGTCTTGCACGTGCAGCTGCTGCGCCGCCACGGCTTGCCCGTGAGCGACAGCGTGGATGCGCTGCTGCAGCGGCTGAAAAACCCGGGCAAGCCCTAGTCGCCGCGCGGCAAGCCGCTACTGCAGGTTGATGGCGGTCAAGACCATGCTGCTGCCGGGCAAATCCGTGCCCTGGCGGATGTACAGCACGCCATGGCGCGACAGTGCCAGGCTGCCGCCCATGCGGTAGGTCCAGACGGCCTTGCGGCTGGCCAGGTCGATCGCATAGGTATTGTTGCGCCCGCCAACAAACAGCAGATTGCCGGTGACGATCAGATCGCCGCCAAAGTACTCATCGAGGGCCGTATCGAGGGGCCAGCGCCACAGGAGCGCACCATCGCCGAGCTGGCGCGCCTCGAGCGACCGGCTGGCCTGGTTGCCCACGTACACGACGCCCTGCGCCACCACCGGCTGCGTGCTGAACTGTCCCTGCACCGTCCAGCGCACGGCGCGGCTATCCACGTCAACCAGGCTCAGGCTATTATCCGCCACCTCGCCGGCCGGCGGCCGCTGATTGAGCACCAGCACACTGCCCGCATCGGCCAGCACGGGCGCCTGGCGCAAGCTGCTCTTGTTCAAGCCGCCCAGCACCTGACCCGGCACCGCCACGCTGAAGCGGGCCGTGCCATCGGTGATATTGAACGCCGTCAATGTCCCTGCCGCATGGCTGTACACCGTGCCCCCACTGACGGCAGGGGTCCAGTCATTGACGTTGCCCAGCTTGGGCAAGTCGAGGCTGGCAGACCAGCGGGTCTGGCCCGCCGCCGCATCGATGCCACTGATATCGTTATTGCCGCCCACGTAGACATTGCCGCCAGAAAAGGTGGGCGCCGTCGCCAGGGAAACGCCCAGCAATGCGCCGTTCGTATTCGGCGGACGCACGCCGAGCGGCGCACCGCCAGCGAGCGCATCGAAGACATACACGGTATCGCTGCCGGCCATGGCCAGCTTGCCGCCCGCAACGGCCGGCGCGCCCAGATAACCATCCGACGTGAGCGACTGGGTCCAGCGCGCCTGGCTGTCGCTCTCGCTGAGCGCCGTCACGGTCGAGGTGGTCACATATTTGGTGCTGCTGCCTTCCACCGGCGCGGCGGACTGCTGGCTGACATACACGAGGCCGTTGGCAGCCACCACGGGACTGCCGACGAAACCGCGCGGGGAACTGGGGCCCAGCCAGGTCCAGCGCCGCGTGAAGCGGCCGCTGTCGAGGGTGACCGGCACCAGGCCCGTATGCGCGGCATTGCCATTCACGCCTTCCCAGTCGCCCGCGCCGGACAAGGCCTGCAGTGCGCCCATGCTGCCAGCGAGCGGCGCGACAGTGACCTTGTAATCGATGCTTTCCGTCTTGTAGAGGCCCACTGTGGCAGGCAGGGACAGCTCGATCTTGCCCGTGTACACACCCGGTGCCAGGCTCGGCAGCGCCTTGAACGTCAGCAGCCAGCTGCCATCGGCCTGCTTCTGGCGGTCGGCCATCTGCAGCACACTGGCCGTGCCGCTGGCCGGTTGTTCATGCGGCTGGGGACGCGCATCGGTCACGCCATCGGCCAGGCGCACGGTCACGCGGATGTCATCGCAGGTGGCGCCAGGCTGGGCCGTACAACTGCCGCTCACTGCCGACAGGGTCATGCCTGGTTTTTCCTGCAAGCCGGGCGGCACGCCAACGGCACTGCCGGAACCGCCGCCACAGGCGGACAAGGTAGTCATGATAGCCAGCGGCAATGCGGCGGCCTGCCACAACGAAGGGAGTAATGTACGCATGCAATGTCCATGTTGAGGTTTCATTTCCTCCCCAATGGAGGTGTGCTGGAAACCTGGACTGAATGTTATAGCATGAGAAACATTGTTAAAATCTAACAGATACTCACGGCGACGCCTTACTTGCGCACAGCCCGCGCCTGCACCGTGAGATCGCTTTCCGCCACGGCCACGCAGGGCAGGATGTAGCCGTCGAGCCGTTCATCGGGGCTGATGCCGGGCCAGTCCACCGTATAGCGCACCTGGCCCGCCGGCATGTGGCAGAGGCAGGTGCGGCACGTGCCATTGCGGCAGGAACTGAGCAGGCGGATGCCGGCCAGCTCGGCGGCGGCCAGGATGGTCGTGCCCGCTTCGGCCGGGAATTGCCAGCCTTGCGGGACGATGGTGATGGTAAAGGGAGGCGCGCTCATGCGCCCAGTTTACCAGTCCGCCAGCGCGGTCCAGCTGGCGCCCGCCGCATGGCTGCGCAGCACGGCTTCGGCAAAGGCCAGGCCCGCCACGCCATCGGCCACCGTCGGCAGCCAGCTCGCTTCCCTGGGCACGGGCGCGCCCGCCTGCAGGGCGCGGATGGCCAGGGCAGCATCCAGGTACAGCTGGGCAAACGCTTCCAGATACCCTTCCGGATGGCCGGCCGGCACGCGCGTGGCGTGGCGCGCGGCGGCGCTGTCGACCCGCCCCGGACGCAGCAGCTGGCGGTTGCCGCCCTGCGGCGTACACCACAATTCGTTCGGTTGTTCCTGGTCGAAATCGAGCTGCGCCTTGCTGCCGAACAGGCGCAGACGCACCGTGTTTTCGCAACCGGTCGCTACCTGGCTGGCCCACAACGTACCCTTGGCCCCATTCGCATAGCGCAACATCACCTGCACGTGGTCGTCCAGGGTACGATTCGGTACAAACGTCGACAGTTCCGCCAGCACGACCTGCGGCGTCAATCCGCTGACGAACTGCGCCAGGTGGTAGGCGTGCAGCCCCACGTCGAGCAGGGTGCCGCCAGGCCCGGCTTTCTGCGGGTCGTTATGCCAGTTGCCCTCGTTCATGCCGCCCGCCGCAATCGCATCGGCCAGCCAATCCTGCGAATACTCGACTTGCACGAGGCGCAGTTCGCCGATATCGCCCGCCTCGACCATGGCTTTCGCATGACGCAGCAGCGGGTAGCCGCTGTAGGTATGCGTAAGCGCAAACAGCAGATTTTTCTGCTCGGCCAGCGCCGCCAGCTTTTGCCCTTCCGCCAGAGAAATGCCCAGCGGCTTGTCGCAGATCACATGGATGCCCGCTTCCATGAACGCCATGGCGACCGGTGCATGCAAATGGTTGGGCGTGACAATGGCCACGGCTTCGATGCCGTCCGCCCTGGCGGCCTCCGCCTGCGCCATGGCGCGGTAATCGCTGTAGCAGCGTTCGGGCGCCAAATGCAGCGCGGCGCCGCTGTCGCGCGCGCGGTCCGGGTCGGACGACAGGGCGCCCGCCACCAGTTCATACTGGTCGTCGATGCGCGCCGCGATACGGTGCACGGCGCCGATGAAAGCGCCCTGCCCGCCCCCTACCATGCCCAGCCGTAAGCGTCGCTGCATGTCGTTTCCTTATTTCAAGCCAAGCAAGTGATGAATTTGATCCTGGTCAACAGCGCTGCCCGCGAAATCGTCGAACGCGTGCTCGGCCACGTGGATGATGTGTTCGCGGATGAAACGCGCCCCTTCGGCCGCCCCGTCCTCGGGATGCTTCAGGCAGCATTCCCACTCCAGCACGGCCCAGCCCGGGAAATCGTATTGCGCCATCTTGGAAAAGATCGCCTTGAAGTCGATCTGCCCGTCGCCCAGCGAGCGGAAGCGCCCGGCGCGGTCTTGCCAGTCGGCATAGCCGCCATACACGCCCTGGCGCCCGTTCGGCCTGAATTCCGCATCTTTTACATGGAAGGCCTTGATGCGCGCGTGATAGATGTCGATGAATGCCAGGTAATCGAGCTGCTGCAGCACGAAGTGGCTGGGGTCATACAGAATCGACGCGCGCGGGTGGTCGTTGACGGCGGCCAGAAAGCGCTCGAAGGTCACGCCGTCATGCAAGTCCTCGCCCGGATGCAGCTCATAGCAAAGGTCGACGCCGGCGGCGTCGAAGGCGTCCAGGATGGGCAGCCAGCGTTTCGCCAGTTCCGCGAAAGCCGTCTCCACCAGGCCGGCGGGCCGCTGCGGCCACGGGTACAGATACGGCCAGGCCAGCGCGCCGGAAAACGTCACGTGCGCCTTGAGGCCAAGGCGCTGCGAAGCGGTGGCCGCCCACAGCAGTTGCTGCGTGGCCCAGGCCGTGCGCGCAGCCGAGTCGCCACGCACATGCTCGGGCGCAAAGCCGTCGAACAGCGCATCGTAGGCGGGATGCACGGCGATCAGCTGGCCCTGCAGATGCGTCGACAATTCCGTCACCTGCAAGCCGTGGCGCGCCAGCAGGGCGACCACGTCGTCGCAGTACTGCTGGCTGGCCGCCGCCTGCTCCAGGTCGAACAGACGCGGCGCCGTCGGCAGCTGCAAGCCCTTGTAACCGAGGCCGGCCGCCCATTGCGCCAGGTGCTCGAGCGAGTCGAACGGCGCTTCATCGCCGAGAAACTGGGCCAGGAAAATGGCCGGGCCCTGGATGGTTTTCATGTCAATGTCCTGTTGGATAAAGCCGGGGTCAGACCCTCAATGCCGCTAACGCACAGGTCATTGCTAGCGGGCGAGGGGGTCTGACCCCAGAATTTAAAAAGGCGAGTTCGGAAAGTAGAATTGCTTGGCGTTCTCGCGCGTGATCAGCACCGATGGGATGATCGTGTTGGCCGGCAATTTATCACCTTTCAGGCGCGCTTCCGTCGTCAGCTTGATGGCGTCGTACATGAACTTGGGCGAGTAGGACACGTCGGCCACGATCAGCGGGTCGGAACCGTCCATGATCTTTTTCACGGCGCCCTTCGCGCCCGCGCCGCCGAACACTTGCTTGATGTCCGTGCGCTTCGCTTGCGCGATGGCTTTCTGCACGCCGATGGCCATGTCGTCGTCGGCGGCCCAGACGGCGTCGATCTGCTTGAAGCGCGTCAAGTAATCCTGCATGACCTTGAAGGCATCGTCGCGGTTCCAGTTGCCATACTTGGCATCCAGCACCTTGATGTCGGGATGGCCTTTCATCACGGCGCTGAAGGCATCATAGCGCTCGTTGTCGAGAGTGGTCGGCATGCCGCGCAGCACGACGATATTGCCCTTGCCATTCAGGCTTTTCGCCAGGTACTCGGCCGGCAGCTTGCCGAACGCCGTGTTGTCGCCCGCGATGTAGGCATCCTGCGACTGCGTGTTCGTCAAGCCACGGTCGACCACGGTGACGTAGACGCCCTTGTTTTTCACTTGGGCGACGGGCTGCGTCAGCGAGGCCGATTCGATGGGGAAGATCACCAGGGTGTTGATCTTGTTCACCGTCAACATGTCCTGCAACTGATTCGCCTGCTCGGGCGCCGTGGCGGCCGTCTTGACGATGATTTTCAGCCCCGGATGGGCTTTTTCCAGTTCCACCTTGGCCTGGTTCGCCCACCAGACGATGCCCGACGTAAAGCTGTGCGTGGCCGTGGGGATGGCCACGCCGACCACCAGCTTTTCCGCCGCCTGCGCACTCGGCAGCGCCCACGCCTGCATCACCAGCACTGCCATCCCTGCTACCCCTGCTACCCGTCTAAAGCTCTTCATGCTGCTCTCCTCCAAGGTTGTGGGCGCCCGTTGGCTGCCCTTTCAGAACGCCGCTGTGTTTTTATTTGCGGCCTCGCTGCAGGAAGGCGACGGCGATGATCACCACGCCTTGCACTGCGGCATTCAGGTAGACACTGATGATGCTGGTCAAATTCAGGATGTTGCTGATCACGGACAAGAGGATGGCGCCGATCACGGTGCCGACGATGCGTCCCTCTCCCCCCTTCAGCGCGGTGCCGCCGACGACGACGGCGGCGATCGCTTCGAGTTCCCACAGCAAGCCCGTCGTCGGCGTGGCCGAACCCAGGCGCGGCACGTACAGTACCGTGGCGATGCCCACGCAGACGCCCAGCAGCATGTAAGTGGCGATCTTGACTCTATCGACATTGATGGCCGCATAGCGCGCCACTTGCTCATTGGAACCAATCGCCTGCACGTGGCGGCCAAAGGTCGTGCGGTTGAGGATGATGGCGCCGGCCGCGGCAACGAATAAAAAGATCCAGATCGGTATCGGCGCGCCCAGCACGCTCGTGTAGTAGACGGGGCTGTACAGCTCGGACAGGGTCGCGTCCAGGGTCAGCGCGCCGCCATCGGCCAAGTACGTCAGCACGGCGCGGAAGATGCCAAGCGTCCCCAGAGTGACGATGAACGGTTCGATATTGCCCTTGCTGATCAACAAGCCATGCATCAGGCCAAATCCGGCGCCCAGGACCAGGGCCATGGCGATGCCCAGCACCAGCATGGTGATCGGCGCCAGGTCGCCGCCCGCGCCTTGCGCCAGCGCATTCATGAAATAGATCATGCAGCCGGCGATCAGGGCCGCCATGGAGCCGACCGATAAGTCGATGCCGCCCGAGATAATCACGAAGGTCATGCCGACGGCGATGATGCCGATGAAGGCCGTGCGCGTGAGCACGTTCATCAGGTTGTCGAGGGTGGCGAAGTCGCCATTGAGCAAGGTGCCCGCGATGCACAGAGATAACAGGCCCAACACGGGGCCAAAGCCCTTGATGCGCGCGCCAAATTGGGCCAGGGGGGATACGCTCGTATCAGTGCGTGCCGGTTGCATGGGCAATCAACTCCTCTTCAGTCAGGTGGTCAGCGGACAGGGTGGCTTGCAAGGTGCCGGAGCGCATCACGGCGACCCGGTGGCACAGGCCAATCAATTCGATCAGTTCGGATGAAATCACGATCACGGCGCGCCCTTCGGCGGCCAGGCGGTGGATCAAAAAGTAAATGTCGCGCTTGGCGCCCACGTCCACGCCGCGGCTCGGTTCATCGAGCACGACGACACGCGGGTCCGAATGCAGGTATTTCGCCAGCGCCAGCTTTTGCTGGTTACCGCCGGACAGCATGCGCGCGCGGCTGTCGAGGTCGCCCGTGCGGATATTGAAATCCCCGACGGCCTTGGCCAGCGCCGCTTTTTCACCGGCCACATCGAGCCACGGCCGTGCATAGCGCTCCATCGTCATCATCGTGAGGTTTTCGCGCAAGCCCAGGTTCACATGCAGACCTTTTCCCTTGCGGTCTTCGCTCAGGTAGGTCATGCCGTTCTGCATGGCTTGCTTGGGGGTGCGGATGTCCACGGGCCGGCCATTGAGTTCGATCGTGCCCGCGCTGCGCGGACGCAAGCCCAACAAGGCCTCGAACGATTCCGTGCGCCCCGCGCCCACCAGGCCCGCAAAGCCCAGTACTTCACCGGCGCGCACCTCGAACGACAGATCCTTCGACCAGCCGGGCACGCAAAAGCCCTCCACTTTCAGGAGCACGGGCGCGTCCGGCGCCAGCGCCACCTTGACCGGGAACATGTCCGACAATTCGCGCCCCACCATCAGGTTCGCCATCTGCTGGCGCGTGAGGCTGGCCGTCGGTTCGCGCGTGACGAAACGCCCGTCGCGCATGACGATGACCTCGTCCGTGTTGCGCTCGACTTCATCAAGCTTGTGGGAAATGTAGAGGATGGTCACGCCATCCGCTTTCAGCTGAGCCATCACGGTAAACAAACGCTGCGTTTCCGACGACGTCAGGGTGGCCGTCGGTTCATCCATGATCAGGAAGCGGGCGCGGCGCGACAGGGCCTTGGCGATTTCCACCAGCTGCTTCTCGGCGACGATGAGGTCGCGGATTTTCGTGTCGGGCGACACGTCCAGGCCCACCTGTTTCAGGTAGCGCGACGCTTCTTCCTTCATGGCGCTCTCGTCGAGCAGCCAGCCGCGCGTCTTTTCGTGGCCGAGGAACATGTTTTGCGCCACCGTCAGGTGTTCGGCCAGGTTGAATTCCTGGTGGATCAGTACGATGCCGGCGCTCTCCGCCGCGCGCGAACTGGCAAAGCGCTGGGGCTGGCCATCGATCAGCAGCTGGCCTTCGCTGACAGCCTCGTAGCCGGCGAGGATTTTCATCAGGGTCGACTTGCCGGCGCCATTTTCGCCGAGCAAGCCATACACGCGCCCCGGCGACAGGCTGAAACTGACGCCATGCAAGACACGCACGGGGCCGAAATCTTTGCAGACCCCCTCGAAACCGACGGCAACGCTCACTATGCACTCCCTCGCAGAATTAATTGGTGTTGCAGCAGCACACCAGGCACACTGGCCGCCGGGTCCGCCAAACGCTGCAGCAATAATCGCGCCGCCGTCTCGCCCAGTTCGCGCATCGGCTGGGCAATCGTGGTCAAGCCCGGGGCGATCTGCGCGGCGATGGCGATATCGTCGAAGCCGATGACGGCCACGTCTTGCGGCACGCGCTTGCCCAGCTGCCGCAGTGCGCTCAGCACGCCAATGGCCAGGGTGTCGGACACGGCAAAGATGGCCGTCGGTGCATCGGGCTGCGCCATCATCCGCAAAGTGGCAGCCGTGCCCGCTTCGTAATCGAGGCTTTGCACCGTGTGCACCCACTGCGGCTGCACGGGCAAGCAGGCCGCCGCCAGAGCGTCCAGATAGCCTTGCTGGCGTTGCCGCGCGTACAGATAGCGCTCATCCGAATTGATCAGGCCGATGCGCGTATGGCCGCGTGACAGCAGATGCGCGACGGCGTCGGACGCGGCGCGGTGGTTGTCGATGCCGACATAGGGCACGGCCACGGCGGGGTCGAACTCGCAGCACGCCACCCAGGGCAGGCTGACGGATTCATGCGACAGGGCATGCTGCACCGTGTCCGGATCGAGGCAGATGGCGCCATCGGCGCGGTGCATGCGCAGCAAGTCGAAGTAGGAGCGCTCGCGGCCCGCGTCGGCGCCCGTGTCGCACAGCAGCACGAAGTAGCCGTGTTCGCGCGCCACCGTATCGATGCCGCGCACGATCTGCGCATAGAACGGATTACCCACGTCGGGCACCATGGTGAGCAGCATGCGGCTCTCGGCCGTGCGCAGGCTGCGTGCCAGGTGATTCATGCGGTAACCGAGCGCGGCCACGGAAGCGAGCACCTTGTCGCGCGTGGGCGCCCGCACTCCCGCCTGCTCGTTCATCACGCGCGAGACGGTGGCCACCGACACGCCCGCATGCGCGGCGACGGCGCTGATGGAGACGGTTTCTGTCGGCAAAGGTGATGGAAGGGCTGCAGGCATGGCGCTTTTCAACAAAATGTAATCGATTACATTTATAAGCCAGTCGCGCGCGCGATGCAAACATTATCGATGCTGCGGTGCGCAAAAAATGAGCAAAAAGCGGCCCTGTACGGGCCGTTGGAAAAGCTATTTCTGGGGCTGCAAGGCATTCTGCTGCACGGCAAAACCGCCGTATCGCAGATCGGGAAGAAATTACTGCATCATCGCGCAAAACGTCTCGGGATTGCCGTCAAGGATGACGCCGCTGGGCCAGCGGTGGCTGCGCTGCTGCGCGCGCAACAGCGAGGCGGCCAGGGCCGAGTCGCCATCGACGGCGTAGACGAAGACGGGCATGCTCAGGCTGGCGGCATCGCTGAGCAAATTCGGATTGGCGTCCAGGCTGCGCGCATCCACGTGCACACCCGTGGGCATGCCGATCTGCTGCTGCACGCGCTGCAGCCACGGCTTGTCGAGCTTGGGCGGGCGGGCATTTTTCGCGATATAGCGGCTGACCCGGTTGGTACCGGCCGCCTGCGCATTGCGCGCGTCAAACACGAGCAAGCCCAGGTAGCCCTGCGGATCGGCGCGGCGCGCGCACGCGAGGTTGTTCGGCACGCCCGACGTCAAGAACCAGTTGCCGTGCTTGATGTTCGCACGCAACTGCCCCACCAGGGTGGCGATCGGTGCGCACGACGACACGACATCCTTGATTTCCGCGTTCAGGGTTTTACTTGGGAACGCCGTGGCCAGGTCGGCGACATCGCTGACGAACGGCGGCGTTTCCGGCGTGGCCACGCCACGGTTCTTCATGCTGGCGGCGCGCCAGTCGTCGGCCGTCAATTGTTTCACGGTGCGGGGCGAACCCGTGTCGACGACTCTGCCCGTCAACAGGTCGTGGTGCACCACCCAGTTGCCATCGCCGAGCAGCTGCAAATCCGTCTCGACGCCGTCCCAGGTGCCGAAATACGTGTTGCGCAGCGCGCTCAGCGAGTTTTCCGGCGCATTGCCGGCGCCACGGTGGGCGTGCACCTTCATGCCCAGGCAGTCGGCCTGGACAGCCGTGCTGGCCATGGAAAGCAGCAAGGCCAGCGCGGCCGCCTTATTTTTGTCCCGGATGATAGCCATAGTGAATTCCCTGCAAAACGTGGATGCGGATCGCTTCGTTGACGGGGTAGCTGTAGCCCTGCCCCACCGCCACGACGTGCGTGATATTGGCCAGCAAGCCCTTGCCGGCGATTTGCCAGCGCGTGCTGTCGTCGGCGGCTTGGCGGTTCCAGTCCAGCATCTGGCGGAACAGCTCGCTCTTCGTGACATTATTGTCCGAGAGGGTAAAGATACCCCAGGTTCCGAGGAAGGCGCCAGCCAGCACGCCCGTGGCGATCCAGGCGGAACGGCGGCTCAGCTGGCCATCGGCGCCCGCCTGCTCGCCGCGGCGCGCCGCCAGCACCAGCAAGCCCACCGTGGCGACCAGGTACAGCAATTTCGAGAAGTGGCCGATGGCGCCCAGCAAGGAGAAGAACAGGGCGACGGGCGGCACGATGGCCGCGCGCGCCGCTTCCTTGCCCTCTTCAAAGTACTTGCCGCCCACTTCGAAATCGTTGCGGCTGGCGCGGTATTCCACGAGCTTTTCCGCCGTCTGGCGCGCGGCGAACTGGTCGAACAGACGGCTGAACTCGGCCGGGCTCGCATACGCGTCCTGCACCACGGCGCCCTTGGGCAAACGCAAGCCCTTGCTCGCTTCGCTGCCATCGCCGCCGTCCGGCCCGTCGCGCAGCACGGCCTGGATGCCGGGGCGCGCGACGAAGGCGGCGAAGGACAAGCCCGGCGGAATGCGGTCGCCCTTGATATGCAAGCCCTTGCTGGCCGCTTCCGACGCATAGCGGCGCTTGACGGCGGCGCGGAAGCTCAATTGGTCGGCAGGGTGCCAGTTGGCCGACACGGGCACCTTTTTGCGCACATTGTTGACAACGGCCGCCTTGCGCCGCGCCGGCACGGAATGCGGCTGCCAGCCGTGGCGCGACAGGCTTTGCCGGTAATCGTTCCACGCCGTTTCCTGCTGCTGGCGCAAGCCCGCATCATCATCGGGAATGATGCCCGAATACAGTTTCCACTTGTCGTGCACTTCGCCAATCGCCTTCTGATACTTGTCATAGTAACCGGCCGCGCCGCCGGCGATCTTGCGGACATTAAAATTGATCAACTGTTCCTTGGCCGGCTCCATGCGCTCATCGAGGTGGCCCACCGAGACGGCCAGGAAGGGGAACAGCGCGAGGAAGGCCTTGCCTTCGGGCTTGGCAAACAGGGTGGCGTCATCGACCAGGCCCTGTAATTGCAGGCTGCCGCCGACCAGCGAGCGCTGCATCAGGGTGGTGTTGAAGGCCAGGCGGCGAAATTGCGCATCGCGCGTTTCGACCAGCACGGTGACCGTGGTTTTCAAAATGCCGAACACGACCGCCGCCGTGGCAACACAGCAAAAGACGATCTTTTTCCAGCTGGGGCCGCTGCCATTGTTCTTCAGGCGGCGGCGCCACATCAGCTGCAGCACCACCAGCGCGGCGGCGATGCCCGACAGGCTGCGGCCATAGAATTCCACGCCTTCCACGTCCTGCGGCTTGACGTCGCCGCCCACCACGTCGAGCAAACGGGCATTGAAGCCCAGCTCGAAGCACAAATACATGATCGTCAGGACGATCAGGATCAAGGTCTGCCGGATCTGCAGACTGCGCAAACTCGCGGCCATCTTATTTCCTCAAATCGATGACGACGGGCTTGATCTCTTCGGCCTGGAAGATCATCGGCGCCGCCGGGGCAGCCGCCGCGGCACGCGGTGCAGGCTGGCTGAGGACGGCGGACGTTGCCGCCCTGGCTGCTGGCTCCTGGCGGCGCGGCTTGGCGCTGGCGCGGCTGCCCGTTTTCGGCGTGGCAACGGGAGCCGGAGCGGCCGCCGGCGGCGCCGGGATCACGCGCCCGCTGTCGCTGCCGGGCGTGGTGGCGATGGCAGGACCCGTGCCGCGCAAAGCGTCGTCGGCAAACGGCTGGGCGCGCGTATCGACGCCGGGCGGCACGGCCACGCTGGCGTTGAGCAGGCGGTTGTCCGTGTAGATCATGCGCGACAGGCGGTTGTAGTTGGGGAAGTCGATATTGAGCGATTTGCCATCGGCCGCCACGTCCACGCGGGGGCGGTCCTTGCAATTGCCGACCGTCCACTGCAGCACGTCCGTGCCCTGGAAAGCCAGCACTTCATAGCGGTAGGCACAGCCGCGTTCCTGCGTTTCCACGATCACCACAGTGCGCTCGCCCACGTTTTCCACGCGCGCCACGCGGGCCGTGATGGCGTTGGCCAGCGGCACGACACGAAACGCCTGCGACAGCTTGATCGAATACTTGCCCTGCGGGTCCTTGCGCAAGGTCCCTTCCGTGCCGTCGCGCAGGCGGAAGGTGGAAATCGGCGTGCCGAACAGCTCAGCCGTATCGAGGCCCATCAACACGCCGCCACGGCCGTTCGGCGTCATGGCGCAGCCCGTCAACAGGACGCCGGCAGCCACGCCGGCGATCAATTTGCGCCAGTGCGCGGATGCAAAGTTCTTATACGTTGTCATGCTTGATAACTTTCTCTTATTTCTGAATCAGGGATTGATGACGGCCAGCGGATTGCCCGGGCCTGGCGGCGGCAAGACTTTCTGACGGTTGCGCGACAGCACGGTGAAGGCGCCCAGGGTGTCCGGTCCCGCGACGATTTCCAGCTGCTCGCGCTGCAGCCAGGTGCGGATTTCCGCCTCTGTTGCCTCGGCGCGGAACAGCACGCGCGTGCGCACGCCCGTCTCGACGCCGCTGCCGCCGCTGCGGAATTCCGCATTGCCGACGACGGCGCCCTCTTTCGGCAGGAACAGCCACGCCGATTGCACCACCATTACGCTGGCGGCCACGGCCGTGACGATCTTCAGCCAGCGGTTGGCATTGGCCGCCCGCACCGGCGTCTTCATCTGTGGCGCGGCGGCATCGGCCAAAGCGATCTGCAATTGCTGCAAGCCCTGGCGCAGCAGTTGCCGGTAGGCCACGCGGCCATCCTTGCCCAGCTCGCTCGACAGCGGTGTGCCGGTCAAGGCGTAATCATCGCCGGGCAAGGCCACGCGGGCGATCACGCCGGGCGCCGCGGTGACGCCATTCGCGCGGCCATGCAGCTCCAGCCAGCGCGCCGCCTGCAAGCGCTCCTGGCTGAACACGCCCAGGCAGGCGCCCAGGTCCGTCACGGCCAACGTCACAGGCATGTCGCACAGCACCAGGCCTGCGCGCGGGTCGGCGGGCGCGTCGCGCTCCTCGACCACGAGGCCGCAGGCATCGGCATACGCCGTGTCCGGCGTGACGAGCCAGCCGCGCCAGCGCTGCCGCGTGCTGTCCCAGGCGTCGAGCAGCACGGCGCCAAAGCCGGGAAGGCGCGCCAGCAGATGAATCTGCCCGCCGGCGATGGGCCGCGCGGCCAGCGGCGCCGCGTCGCTGCGGCGCGCAAAACGTTGCAGCAGGTGTTCCGGCACGGCAATGCCGCGCCAATCGGGGGTAGTGCCCGCCACGTCCGCGTCCAGCAATTCGGCGGAAGATGGAGGCGACGGCAGGCGCGCGGCAACGATGGCCAGCGAGGGCGTCAATGCAGTCATGCCGATGGCCTTTCATCAGGGTTCGGGTGGGTGGACGCGGGGTCCATGTGCAGGGATAACGCGGCCACGCACAAAATATCCAAAACTATTTGCGCCGCCTGCATATCGCGCGCGGCCAGGGCGTCCCCCACGCGCAGCTTGAGCAGGTTCAAGACCCAGCTGCCCAGCAAGGTGGCGCGGTGGGCCGGCTCGACGATCTGGCGCCCCGCGCTATTGGCCTCGCCCTTCTGCCTGTGCACCAGGCCTAATTTTCCGCCGTGGTAGTGCGCGGAAGCGATCTGTTCGGCCAGTTCCTTGACGGGCATGCCACCGCAGCCGCAATGGCGCAGCAGCAAGATCAAATCGTCGGGCAAGGTGGTGATGAACACGTCGGCCGCGTCGCGCACTTGCTGCGGCGTGAGCTGGTAATCGCGCAGCGGTTCGGCATACGCATCGGGCGCGCGCAGCTCGCAGCCTTCTTGCGCATCGGCATCTTCGTCATCGCGCTGCTTGCGCAACTGGTCGATGATGAAGCGCTTGAAGTACAAAAACAGGGCGCCAATGTGGTGGGGGACCGCGTCGCTGTCGCCGTGCAGGACTTTTTCAATGAAGAACTGGTGGCGCAGATCGGCCAGCGAGTCGCCCAGCGACGCCGCCTCGCGCGGACGGCACGGCGTCAGCGCGGCGATGACGCGCTGGTAAAACTCGCCGAGTTCGCCTTGTGTCAGCTGCTGGCGGCGGGTCCAGAAAGCATGAATCCGTTCAAATTGTTCCGATTGCAAAGCCGGTCCGATCGTGTGTTGGGCGGCACGCGCCACTGGCCGGCGACGATGCGCACCGTGCGCTGGCCAGACAAGAGAAACTTGTCAGTAAGGTAAAATGCATTTAAGCAATTTTCTCATATCACAGTAAAAATCGCTAACTTTTGTTACTTTCACGACAATTCCCGAGACGCCGATGCATCGCCTGATTCCCCTGTTTTTGAGCCTCATCTTTTTACTCTGCGGTAACGTCGTGCAGGCGGCCGTGGGCAATGCCGCCAGCGGCCCCGGCAAGCGCATCGCCCTGGTGATCGGCAATGCGGCCTATCCACAGCCTCTATTGAATCCCGTGAACGATGCGCGCGCCATGGCCGAGCGCCTGCGCCGCCTGGGCTTTGACGTGCTGTTGCGCACGGACATCAATGCGCAACAGCTGCAAAAGGCCTCGGCCGAGTTTTCCACGCAGGCGCGCGGCGCCGATATCGCCCTCGTGTTTTACGCGGGCCACGGCGCGCAGGCGGGCGAAGCCAATTATGTGTTGCCGCTGGGCGCCAACATGAATGCATTGAGCGCGGCCGCCATCGCCGCGCAGGGCGTGTCCGTTTCCAGCCTGGCCGGTGATTTGCAGCGCACGGGCGCGCGCGGCGCCGTGCTGATCCTCGACGCTTGCCGCCAGGAATATACGCGCGGCGGCGCCGTGGCGATTCCCGGCGTCGGCAATGCGGCCAGCCACGGCTTTGCCGATACGGCCGCGCCACGCGGCGTGGTGATCGCCTATTCGGCGGGCCCGGGCGCCCTGGCGCGCGATTTCTGGTCGCCCGATTCGCGCAACAGCCCGTACACGAGCGCCCTGCTCGACGCGCTCAACGCACCCGGTTTGCCGATGAGCGACGTGTTTTCGCAAGTGGCGGCCAGGGTTGCCGCCATGACGCACGACGTGCAAAAACCCCGCGTATCGTTCGGCGAAACGTCGGCGCGCCTGGTGCTGAACATGGGTAGCGGCAAGGGCGTCAGCCAGGCCGCGCCGGGCGTGCTGGCCAGTACGCAAGGCCAGGGCGGCGTGCGCGCACCTGCCCCAACGGTGGAAAAGCCGGCCGCTCCGGGCGCCAAGGTGTGGCCAGGCAATGTACTGCAAGACATCAACTATGAAATCCGCATGCAGATCGCGGCCCGTCCATTTCCCCGCCAGCAACTGGAAAAGCGCGCACGGGGCGGCGACCTGGTGGCGCTGACTGCCCTCGGCTATGGCATCGGCGGCGGCGACGCTGGAATAAAACAGCCGAAGGCGGGCATGCAGTGGCTGGAAAAAGCGGCCGCGAAAGACTTTCCCATCGCCCAGACCTATCTGGCGGAATTGCTGATGGTCAAGGGCGACCCCGCTTCGCTGAAGCGGGCCGGCGTGCTGCTGGACGCCGCCTCGCAAGCTGGCTACAGCCCCGCCCATGCGTATAAATTCGACCTGGCCCGCCGCACGGGCGCGCCGCCGCAGGATGCGGCCCGGCATTTGCAGGATGCTTTCATGGGTTTGATGAAGGATTACCAAGGCGCCGCCAAGGACATGATGCAGCCGCCAAAAAATAATTCAAAATAATTTTAGATTTCCCTGAACTGCCCCCGTTATCCGTGGGTACATGCAATAGAGCATGACAGTGACCAGGGAAATCTCATGCAACCATTCACCACCACCGGCCAGCGCGGCCGCATCCTCGCCTACCAACCGAGCGGACAAGGTTCCGTCAGCGTGGCCGGCATTCAACATGCGTTCGACGTGGCCACGCACTGGCGCTCGGACGTGGCGCCCGCCATCAACGCCGTCGTCGACGTGCGCTTCGATGAGGCCGGCAGCCTCGCCACCGTCAGCGCCGTAGCGACACAGCAACTGGCGCAGGAAGAAATGGCCGGCGCGGCGAAACTGGCGCGCGACAAGGGCCAGCAGCTGTGGGGCCAGGCCGTGTCCGCCCTGGGCATCAAGGTGCTGGCCAGCCTCGGTGTCCTGATCGCCGGCGCCTTTATCTTCAACACCATCGGCATCCGTTTGTTCGCTTCCGTCTCGCGCACCTACTGGCAGTTGCTGGGTTTGTCCGCCGACAGCCTGGAAAGCTTTGCCCGCGATGGCGGCGGCGGTTTTACGTCGGCACAATTTTTCTTCCTGCTGGCCATTGCCGGATGCTGCGCCACCATGGTTAGCCGCCATCCGAAAGCGGCGCTGGGCAAGTGCGCCCCGCTGCTGTTCATCGTCATCCACAGCAGCTTGCTGTTCATCAAGATCAAGGGCGCCGTCAGCGACGCGGGCAGCGCCATGGGCGGCATCATGGGCACCCGCGCGGCCCGCATGGCCGAGCAGATGGCCAGCGAAATGCTGGGGCAAGTGTGGCAAGGACTCTCGTTCGGCATCGGTTTTTACCTGGTGCTGGCCTCTTCCATCGTCCTGGCCGCTTACGGCGTCGGCGAATACAAACGTAAAACCATCGGCTAAGCCACCTCTTACACATTCATTGAAGGAAATATCATGCAACGTACCCTCCCAGCCCTGCTCGCCATCGCCGTCCTGCTGTCCGCCTGCGGTAAAACAGAGACCGTCACACCGGCCGCCTCCGCTCCCGTCGCCGCGAATGTCGCCGACATGGCCGCCAAGGCGCAAGTGAAGGCAGCCGCCGCCAGCCTGCCGCAAGCGGACGCTGCCACGCCAACGTCCAGCTATGTCGACATCACGAGCGGCCACCAGCTGATGTACAGCTACCTCGCCCTGTCCGGCGTGCCGCCCGACTATGCGGCCGTGGCACAGCGCATTTCGCGCGAATATGCGGGCAGCAACGACGCCTTCCGCAAGCAGGAAGTGCTCGACGCCCTGAAACCGCAGATCGACGCCAAGGTCAATGAGGCCAAGGCGAAGCGCTACCTGCGCTACCAGATCAATGGCCAAGGCGCGCTGTCGCCGTACGCCATGGACAAGGCCGCCTTCCCCGCCAAGTTCGCCGACGCGGGCACCTATTACTACATGTACGACAACGGCGACTACAAGCTGGCGTTCACGAATGGCGACGGTTATTCGCTGCTGAAAGTGGACCAGGATGCGGCGCGCAAGATCGAAGCTGCGCGCAGCGGCTACAAGGATTTCGCCATCGTCGTGTATGCCTACGCCCAGGAAGCGGACATGGCCAGCAACCAGGTCAAGGCGCAGATCGTCAAGGTGGCGATCAAGCTGAATGGGGAAGAAATTCCCGTCAGCCAGGCACGGTAGAACGGGCTCGGTTACACTGTTCGCCACATTGCATCGGGATCGGGATCGGGACATATGGGCGAACAGACACTGGCGGAACAACATCTGGCAAACGGGCAAGGGCTGCAGCAGCAAGGCAAGCTGATCGAAGCGATCAACGCCTACCAGGCCGCGTATAAACTGAACCCGGCCCTGGCCGAAGCACAGCATTTCCAGGGCCTGGCGATGCTGGAGCTGGGCCAGGGCGCCATCGGCCTGGGTTTGCTGAAACTGTCGCTCAAGCAGCAGCCGGACAATGCCCTGTTCCATTACAACCTCGGCAACGTGCTGCGCGGCACGGACAGCGAGGCGGCGCTGGCTAGCTACGCCACGGCGGCGCGGCTGGCGCCGCACGAACATGATTTCGCCATCAGCCATGCGGAATTGCTGATGGGAAAACAGCGGCTGATGGAGACCATCGCCGAACTGGAACGGGCTCACGCCCTGCGTCCGCAGCGCTGGCAAACACTGCAGGGACTGGCCGAACTGTACTACCGCACGGGACAGCAGGAACTGGCGTTGGAACGCTACGCGCAAGGCCTGGCGCTGCATGCGCCACTGGCGCAAACGTGCCGCATCGGCTTTGCCAGCCCTGGCACGGAAAACACGGAACGGCTGACGGCGCCCGACGTGCCGGCAAGCTTGCACGATTTCCTGCGCGAAACGGACCTGCACATCCTCGACGATTTCCTGCCCGATCCCGCCGCCTGGCGCGTGCAAGCACTGGCGTTGCCGTTCGAGCAGCAGCGCTATGCGGGGCAAAACTATCCAGGCAGCCAGACGGCGGGCCAGCCCAGCCAGGCCATCATGGAGCGCATCGCCACGGCGCTGGGCCGCCCCATCCGTTTCATTTCACCCGACAACGGTTCCTACCGCCTCAGCTATGCGGACGCCATGGCGCGCACCGATATCCACGTGGACAACGAGACGGGCAATAATTTCAATTTCTATGCGGGCGTGCTGTACCTGAACCCGCCCGAGCAGTGCCAGGGCGGCACCACCTTCTGGCGCCACCAGCCCAGCGGCTGGTACCGGCGATTACCCGAGGCGGACGTGAAAGCGGGCGGCTACGCCAGCTTCAAGGATTTCCAGAAACGCTGGCTGCCGAACAGTAAAGTGCAGAAATTCAATGACTTGCAGGAACAGCGCGACAGTTGGCAAGCGCTGCTGGAAGTGCCGATGCGCCACAACCGCCTGATCGTGTACAAGGGACACTATTTCCACTCGATCAGTAATGTGTTTGGCGACACGCCGGAGAATGGGCGGCTGGTGCAGTTGTTTTTCTTTGAAGTACCGGATTGAGTGTAAGGGCAATTGTCGGATTACGCCCTGCGGGCTAATCCGACCTACCATGTGGCGTAGGTCGGATTAGCGCGCAAGCGCGTAATCCGACAACACCATCACAGCACTCAATACATATCCGCCGCCGTGGCCCGCACGGCCTTGAGCAGCATATCCGCCCCCGGCGACAGCAAGTGGTCCTGCTGCCGGATAATCCCGAACGCATCCATCTTGCACGGCAGTTCGATGGGCAAGATGCTCAGCACGTTCAACGATTCGTAGTAGTGCGCCACTTCCGTCGGCATCACATGCAGCGAATCCGTCTGCTGCAGCAAGGACGTGATCAGGAGCAAGGCGGTCGTGTCGACCACGTCGACGGGCGGTTCCTGGCCCGCGCGGCGGAACATCATGTCGAAGCGGTGGCGCAGAATGCTGCCTTGCGGCGGTAGAATCCACGGCTGCCCCGCCAAATCCTTCAATTGCAGATTTTTGCGCGACAGCAGCGGATGGCCATTGCGCGCCACGGCGCTGGCCGGCTCTTCCGTCAATTCCTCGTAGATGAGTCCCGCGCTGCTTTCCTTTTCCAGGATGCGCCCGATCATGAAATCGAGGGTGCCGTGCTGCAGCATGTCCATCAGCGTATTGCTGTGCTCCAGATGCACGCCGATGCGCATCAACGGCGCCTGCTGCTTGATGCGGGCAATCGCGCGCGGCAGCAAGGCCATGGCCGGCGTCATGATGACGCCCACTTCCACCTGGCCCGTCAGGCCCGACTTCAGGGCAACGATGTCGTCATGCGCCAGCGACAGGCTCGTCAGGGCCATGCGCGCGTGGCGTATCATCGTCTCGCCGTAGATCGTCGGCTCCATGCCGCGCGGTAACCTGTCGAACAGGCGCACGTCCAGCATCTCTTCCAGATCCTTGATTTGCTTGGACGCGGCCGGCTGCGTCATGTGCAATTCTTCCGCCGCGCGGTGGATGTTGCGCTGCTCGTCAAGGGCGATCAACAGCAGCAATTGCCGCGTCTTCAGGCGGGCTCGCAAGAACCAGTTGGGGTTGAGGGTATCCATGAATAAATCATATCATGATCGATATCAGTTTTAATTCAATATCGATATTATAGATATCGGTATGTCTCCTTTTTATACTTGGTCAACAAGCGTTCACAATGCCTTGCAGGCGGCGCTCGGGTTGGCGGCCGGGCCAGCCGTTTGCTGGATGAATTCGATGGTGCCGTCCGGCTTGTAGTTCAGCTCTTCCACGGCCACGGAACGCCGGTATTCTCCGCCGCCGGGCAACTTGTCGTTGTGATAGAAGATGTAGGACTTGCCATTGAACTCGATGATGGCCTGGTGAATGGTTTTCACGACGGCATTCTTGTCCATGATGGTGCCGCGGAAATGCCAGGGCCCCGTCGGTGTCGGCCCCGTCGAATACGCCGTCTCCTCGGGGAAATTGCGCGAGTACGACAAATAATACGTACCCGCATGCTTGTGCATATAGGCCGCTTCCGTGAACGCATCCATGCCGAAGGTCAGAATCGGGCCGTCCAGCTCCGTCATATTGGCTTTCAGCTTGGCGTATTTCAAGACCGTGTTGCCCCAGTAAATGTAGGCCTGGCCATCCGTGTCGATAAAGACGGCCGGGTCGATATCGTCCCAGGGAATGGCCGTCTGCTTCGTCATGTCGTTCGTGACCAGGGCGCTGCCGCGCGCATCGACGAACGGCCCGGTCGGGCTGTCGGAGACGGCCACGCCGATGGCTTTGCCGGGAATGGTTTTATGGTCGACGGTCGAATAGAAATAGTATTTATTGCCGCGCTTGACGATGTCACCTGCCCACGCATCCTTGCCAGCCCAGGCGAAGGTGGAAAAGCGCACGGGCGAGCCGTGATCCGTCCAGTTCGCCATGTCGCACGAGGAATATACGCGCCACTCGTGCATGCGGTAATCCGTATCCGTGGCGCTCGCTTCATCGTGGCCCACGTACAGGTAGACCCTGCCATTGTCCACCAGCGCGGCCGGGTCGCCCGTGTAGATATCCTTGACGATGGGGTTGGCCGCCTGTGCGACGAATGGGGCGCAGGCGAGCGCCGCCGCCATGCCGATGGCTGCGGCAAGTTTTTTCTTGTGAAACATGGTATTAACTCCGATTGGTATTCTTCTGGCCCATGGCCATCAGTCTTTGCACGACGCAAAAGACGAATAGCAAGCCACCGATGACGATCTTGGTCCACCACGAGCTGAGCGTGCCGTCGAAGGCGATCAGGGTCTGGATGGTGCCGAGCACGAGCACGCCGGACAGCGCCCCCGCCACGTAGCCATAGCCGCCGCTGAGCAGGGTGCCGCCGATGACGACGGCGGCAATCGCGTCCAGTTCCGTGCCTTGCGCATGCAAGCCATAGCCGGACAGCATGTAGAACGAAAACAGCACGCCGCCGAGCGCGGCGCAAAAGCCGCTGAAGGCATAGATAAAGACCTTGGTGCGGCCCACGGGCAGCCCCATCATCAGGGCCGACTGTTCATTGCCGCCGATCGCATACACGGCGCGGCCGAACGGCGTGGCGTGCGCCAGCCAGATGGCCAAGAGCAACGTGATCACGGCAATCACGACACCGGGCGAAACGAAACCGCCGAGAAACTGCAATTGCGTCTGCGACATGGCCACGAACAGCGGATCATCGATGGTGATCGAGTTGATGCTGATCAAATAGCACAACCCGCGTGCCAGAAACATGCCGGCCAGGGTGACGATGAAGGGCTGCAATTTGAAGTAATGGATCAGCGCGCCCATGCTGGCGCCAAACACGGTGCCCAGTGCCAGCACCGTGACGATCACCAAGAGCGGCGGCCAGTGCGCCACGTTGAGCAGCCAGGCGGCGATCATGGTCGACAGGGCCAGCACGGAACCGACGGACAGATCGATGCCGCCGGAAACGATGACGAAGGTCATGCCGACGGCGATCACCAGCAAAAAGGCATTATCGATCAACAGGTTAAAGATCACTTGCGTCGACAGCAGGCCCGGATAGGCGGCGCCGCCGAGGCCCAGCATCACCACCAGCAGCAGGACCGTGACGAGCGAGGTGAAATACGGGGTATGCAGCAAGCCCTTCATGCTTTTCTCCGATGCAGCAATTGCTTGAATTCCGACGATTGCGACAGGCAGACGAGGAAGACGACGACCGACTTGACGACCATGTTCACTTCCGGCGGCACGCCCAGCGAATAGATCGTGTAGGTCAGGGTCTGGATGATGAGGGCGCCGATCATGCTGCCAACGAGACTGAACTTGCCGCCAGCCAAGGAGGTACCGCCCAGGGTGACTGCCAGGATGGCGTCGAGTTCCAGCATCAGGCCCGCGTTATTGGCGTCGGCGCTCTTGATGTTCGAGCTGATCATCAGGCCCGACAGGCCCGCGCAGGCGGCGCAAAACACGTAGACGAAAAAGATCAGCGTCGCCGTCTTGATGCCGGCCAGGCGCGCGGCGACGGGGTTGATGCCGACGGCCTGGATAAACAGGCCCAGGGCCGTCTTGCGCATCAGCACGGCCGTGATGATGAACACGGCAGCGACGAGGAACAGCGAAAACGGCAAGCCGAACAGGTAACCGCTGCCGATGAAAAAGAACGGTTGATAATAGACGGTGACGATCTGCCCATCCGTCAGCAATTGCGCCAGGCCACGCCCCGCCACCATCAGTATCAATGTCGCGACGATGGGCTGCAAACCCAGGCCCGCCACCAGCACGCCATTCCAGGCGCCGCACAGCAGGGCCGCGCCCAGGGCGGCGGCCAGGGCCCAGCCCATCGGGATGTTGCTCACGTAGGTCGGCACGCCGTTATCCATCACCATGGTGCCACCGATCAGCATGGCGGCCACCGTGCCGGACAGGGCCACGACGGCGCCTACGGAAATGTCGATGCCGCGCGTGGCAATGACCAGGGTCATGCCCAGGGCCGCCAGCATCAGCGGGGCGGCACGGTTGACGATGTCGATTACGCTGCCATACAGGTGGCCGTCACGAATTTCCAGATGGAAAAAGCCGGGGATGGCAAAGAAGGCCACCAGCAACAGCAGCAACAGCGCGGCCAGGGGCCGGCTCAAGGGGTGGTGCAGAACGGTATGCAAGGCGGACGTACCCGTAGTGGAAGCCGGACGCGCCAGGGGCGCGTTCGATGGCGTGGATAAACTCATGTGGCGTCTCCGGCGATCACTTGCAGCACGGAGCTGTCGTCGAGCTCGCCGCGCGCATAGTCGCCGCAAGCTTTGCGGTCGCGCATGACGAGAATACGGTCGCTGCAGCGCAGCACTTCCGGCAGCTCCGACGAGATGAACAGGATGGCCATGCCCTTGCGGCACAGCTTGCTCACATAACTCATGATTTCCTGCTTGGCGCGCACGTCGATGCCGCGCGTCGGTTCATCGAGAATCAGCATGGCCGGCGACGTCACCAGCCAGCGCGCCAGCAAGGCTTTCTGCTGATTGCCGCCCGACAGGCTGCCAATCGGCGTTTCGATGCTGGCCGTCTTGATGCCGAGCGCCTTCACATACTCATCGGCCAGCGCCTGCTGGCGTTTGAACGGGATGGCGCGCAGCAAGCCCGTGCGGGCCTGCAAGGCCAATATGATGTTTTCACGCACGGACAGCGACAAAATCGCCCCCTCGTGCTTGCGGTCTTCCGAGCAAAAGCCGATGTCCTGGGCGATCGCGTCGCGCGGCACGTTGAACTGGCGTATCTTTCCCTGCATGACGATGCTGCCGGAATCGGCCTTGTCGGCGCCGAACAGCAAACGCGCCAGTTCCGTGCGGCCCGAACCGAGCAAGCCGGCCAGACCCAGCAATTCGCCCTGGCGGATGTGGAAATCCATGGGCAGCAGGGCGCCCTTGCGGCCCAGTCCCTGCGCTTCGAGCACAGTCGGACCGAAGCTGACGGCGCCCGCTGCCTGCGCCATATCCAGCGTTTGCTCCTGCGTGTCGGCCGCCACGCCGATCATTTTATTGACCAGCGCCAGGCGCGACAGTTCGCTGCATGCATATTCGCCCTCGCGCTCGCCATTGCGCATGACGGTGATGCGGTCGGAAATGGCGTAGGTCTGGTCGAGGAAGTGGGTCACAAACAGAATCGCCATGCCTTGCTCGCGCAGGCGGCGCAGCACGGAAAACAGCAGATTGACTTCCGCCTCGTCCAGGCTGGACGTGGGTTCATCGAGGATCAGCACGCGGGCCGAAATGTTCAGTGCGCGCGAAATGGCCACCATTTGCTGGATGGCCAGCGGAAAGCTGGACAATTGCGCCGTGACATCGATATCGATCTGTAATTGCTGCAGCAAGGCACGCGCCTGCTGCTGCATGGAACGCCAGTCGATGGCCCCGAAGCGGCGCGGGTAGCGGCCAATAAAGATGTTTTCCGCCACCGACAGGTTCGGGCACAGATTGACTTCCTGGTACACGGTGCTGATGCCGAGCAACTGCGCATCCGACGTGGATGCGGGGGCGATGGGCTTGCCTTCAAACAGAATCTGGCCGCTGTCGGGCGTGTAGACGCCCGTCAGCACCTTGATCAGCGTCGATTTCCCGGCGCCGTTCTGCCCCATCAAGGTGTGCACTTCGCCCGGATACAGGCGCAGGGCAACGTCGCTGAGGGCTTTGACGCCAGGAAAGGACTTGCTGATGCCGCGCAACTCCAGCAAGGGAGCTGGCGCGGCGTTGTGTTGCGCTTGCGTATTCATCATGCGGCAAGCTTAGTACTTACGGTTCGGGAATTCCTTGGCGGCCACCTCGGCAGGGAACACGCCTTCCACCGTCGTGATGCGCGCTGGCACGGGCTTGCCGGCCACCACGTCGCGGGCGATCGACATCAATTGCGGGCCCAGCAGCGGGCTGCATTCGACGGTGACGTTCAGTTTGCCGGCGATCATGGCTTCGAACGCGCCTTTGACGCCATCGATCGAGATGATGATGATGTCCTTGCCCGGTTTCATGCCCGCTTCTTCGATGGCCTGGATGGCGCCGATGGCCATGTCGTCATTGTGCGCGTACAGCACGTTGATCTTCTTGCCTTCGGCCTTCAGGAACGCTTCCATCACTTCCTTGCCCTTGGCGCGCGTAAAGTCGCCCGTTTGCGAACGGATGATCTTCAATTTCGGATTCTTGCCGATGACTTCCTGGAAGCCTTCCTTGCGGTCGATGGCCGGCGCGGAGCCGACCGTGCCTTGCAGCTCGACGATGTTCAGTTGCGCGTCCGGGGTTTTCTTGGCGTGCTCGAGCAGCCATTGGCCGGCGCGGCGGCCCTCTTCCACGAAATCGGAACCGATGAAGGTCACGTACAGCGATTTGTCGGTGACGTTGACGGCGCGGTCCGTCAGGATGACGGGAATCTTGGCAGCCTTGGCTTCGCGCAGAACCGTATCCCAGCCCGATTCAACGACTGGCGAGAAGGCGATCACGTCGACTTTTTGCGCGATGAACGAGCGCAGGGCCTTGACCTGGTTTTCCTGTTTTTGCTGGGCATCGGCAAATTTCAGGGTGACGCCATCTTTCTTGGCCGCATCCTTGATGGAGACGGTATTGGCGGTGCGCCATTCGCTTTCGGCGCCCACCTGCGAAAAGCCCATGACGAGGGGCTTGGCGGCAAAGGCGGAAGAAGTAGCGGACAGTGCCAACAACATGGCGCTGGCGAGGAGTGTGCGGCGTGTCAATTTCATTCTTGTCTCCAGTTTTTTTTGGAATACCATCACAGCCGGATGCCGGATGGGCGGTTTTTTATGAACCCATGGTAGGAGAAAGCAACATAGCCATCCAATCAATTCTTTTTCGCTTGTGATACCGATTTGCGTATCACCTGCCGCTCATCCCCTGGCCTGCTTACCGTTTGGCGGCCGGCAATTGCCGGCTTTGATAGCGGTTCAAGTCGCGCGCGTCGACTTGCGGCCAGCCATCCTTGTCCCACGTCATGGGCAGGATCTTAAACTTCTGCAAATAATTGTCCGCCGTTTCATAGGCGTGCAGCACCAGGTAATCCTTGCCATCGAAGGTGTAGGCACTGTTGTGGCCGAGGCCTTGCCAGTCCTTGTCGCCTTTCAGCAGCACCGTGCCGCCGCCCTGCGCCATGTCGCGGCCATCCTTGTCCAGATACGGCCCCGTCACGCTTTTTGAGCGTCCCACGGCCAGGTGATACGTGCTTTTTTCCTTCTGGCAGCACAGGCCCCAGGAAACGAAGAGGAAGTAGTCGTTGCCGCGCTGGAAGATGAACGGCGCCTCGATTTCCTCGGGCGCCGGCTTGAATTCACCCGCGCGTGGCGGCAGCGGTACGCGTCGGGCCAGCGAGTGCCACTCTTGCGGTTCCGCAATGTGGGTCCAGTCCGGCGTCAGTTTCACCAGCTTGATGCCATTCCAGAAGGAGCCGAACGACATCCACGGCGTGCCCTTGGCATCGGTGATGATGTTCGAATCGATGGCATTCCACTCGTCGCGCTCGGGCACCGATTGCAGCAGCATGCCCTGGTCGACCCAGCGATAGTCGGGCGAGCGGGGATCCAAGGTCGTGTTGACGGTCACGCCGATGCCGGACGTGTTCTTGCCGAAGCCGGACACCGAGTAGTACAGATAATATTTCCCGTCGTGGAACTGCACGTCGGGCGCCCAGATATGGTCGTCAAAGCTGGGAGCAGCTGTTTTTGCCCACGTAGGCTGACCGGCGAAGACGCGCCCTTCCGGTTGCCAGTCAACCATGTTTTTCGAACTGTAGAAGGTGATGCCGGGCCCCGTGCTGTACAAATAATACGTGTCGCCTTCCTTGGCCATCACGGGGTCGTGCACGCTGACCTGGGCCGCGTGCGCGGCAGCCATGATCGCCAGGGTGCTCAGGATGGCGGCCATGCCGCGTGTCAATGTGTGCATCGTCTTCTCCAAAATGGTCAGCCGGCCCGTCATGCGGGCCGGCCTGATGAGTGACAGGTGAGCGACAGCTTAGTCGACGGCCACCACCACCACGGCCTTGGCAGGCACCGACACGGTTAGCTTGCCGCCTTGCGCCTGGGCATTAAACGCCACCGGCTGCACGGCTTGCGGTTGCGCAAAGCTGTTGACGGCATCCATCTTGCCCGCGGTCAGCATGCGGCCCGTCACGCTGGCCACTTGCTTGCCGGCCAATGCCACGCTCACGTCGACCGCCTTGTGCGGGTTCGTGTTGACCAGCGACAGATACACCTTGCCATCCTTGCCGCGCGCGGCCGAGGCGCTCACTTCCGGAATGCTGACCTTGCCCAGGCTGTACTTGCCATTACCCTGGATGGCGACCGGCAGGGACGTGGCATCCTGGAACGGCACGTACATTTCAAACGCGTGATACGTAGGCGTGAGGAAATATTTGTCCTTGTCCGTGATGATCATCGCCTGCAGCACGTTGACCATTTGCGCGATATTCGTCATGCGCACGCGGTCCGCGTGGGCGTGGAAAATATTGAAGTTCAGGGCAGCAACGAGCGCGTCGCGCAAGCTGTTTTGCTGGAACAGGAAACCGGTGTTGGTGCCCGGCTCCACGTCGTACCAGGTGCCCCATTCATCGACGTACAAGCCCGTCTTTTTCGAGGGATCGTTCTTGTCGATGGCGGCGATATTGTTCTTGATCAAGCTATCAATGCGCAGGGTGCGGCTCAGGGTGGAAATCCACTCATTTTCGCCAAAGCCCGTGGCGGCGCCCTTCTTTTCCCAGACGCCCGTCGGTACCGTGTAGTAATGGAAACTGATGGCGTCCATCATGTTCGGCTTGATTTCGCGGCTCAGGGTGCTGGACCAGCTGATGTCGTCGTCATTGCCGCCGCTGGCGATGAATTTCGGGCGCGCGCTTTCCGGCGTCTTCATGAAGGTGTGATAGTGCTTGTACAGGTCGGCATAGTACTGCGGGCGCATATTGCCGCCGCAACCCCAGGCTTCATTGCCGATGCCAAAGTAATCGACCTTGTACGGCTGGGCACGGCCATTCTTGCGGCGCAGCTCGGCCAGGGTCGACTTGCTGTCCGACGTCATGTATTCGAGCCATTCGGACATTTCCTGCGGCGTGCCGGAACCGAGGTTTCCGTTGATGTAGGTCTGCGCGCCCAGGAGCTCGGCCAGGTCGAAGAATTCGTGCGTGCCGACGGCGTTCGATTCTTCCACGCCGCCCCAGTTGGTGTTGACCTTGGTCGGGCGCTTGTCGCGTGCGCCGATGCCGTCCTTCCAGTGGTATTCATCGGCAAAACAACCGCCTGGCCAGCGGACCAGCGGCACGTGCAACTGTTTCAGCGCGCCCAGCACGTCGTTGCGCCAGCCCTTGGTATTCGGAATGGAAGACTCCGGCCCCACCCACATGCCTTCATAGATACCGGTGCCCAGGTGTTCGGCGAACTGGCCGTACACGTTCTTGTTGATCACGGCACCGGGCTTGGCCACGTCGATGGTGACCTTGACGGGCGCGGCAAAGGTGCTGCCGGCGGCTATGGCCAGGCTGAAGGCCACGATGCTGGTATGGATGAGTTTCATGCTGTCTCCTGTTTTTTAGTGAAAAGCAAGGGCCGGGATCAACCCGGCAATATGGATATGGCGATGCCTCTCCTGCCGCGGGGTTGAGGCGGCAAGAGCGGTGTTTCAAGATTGGAGGGCCGGTCAGTACCGGCGCGGATTAAACGATGCGCTAAGGCTTAGACCCAGCCGGCATCCACAATGAATTCCTGACTGGAGCACATCGCGCCGTCATCGGAAGCAAGGAACAGCACCATGGCGGCGATGTCCTGTGGCATCAACTTGCTGGGCAAGCATTGGCTTTTCTTGATTTCCACTTCGGCCGCGTCGTCGACCCACAGGTCGATCTGGCGCTGCGTCATGACCCAGCCCGGTGTGACGGTGTTGACGCGGATATTGTGGGCGCCAAAGTCGCGCGCCAGGCCCCGCGTGAGGCCCACGACGGCCGCCTTGGTGGTGGCATACACAGGGTAGCCGCCCGACTTCATGTGCCAGGAAATCGAGCTGACGTTGATGATGGAACCGCCGCCCTTGCGCTTCATGCCCTCGAAGACGGCCTGGCACGTGAAGAACATGGGACGCTGATTGATCGCAATGCGCTCGTTCCAGTATTCCAGGGTGACGTCCTGCGCCTGGTGGCGCTGGTCGTTGGCGGCATTGTTGACGAGGATATCGAAGTCGCCCAGCTTGTCGGCCAGTTCGGCCATGACGGCTTGCAATGATGGGATATCCGTGATGTCGCAATGGCGGAAAATGGGCGCCGTCAGGCCAGCTTCGGCCAGGCGGCGGCACAGGGCCTCGCTCGCTTCCACGGCGATATCGACAAACGCCACCAGCGCGCCCTGGGCGGCAAATTCCGCCACCAAAGATTCGCCGATGCCGCTGCCGCCACCCGTGATGAACACGCGCTTGCCCTGCAAGCTGCCATATTTCGCCAATTGCTTCATCTTGTCTCCGCCTGTGTATTTTTATTTTTTGTGATTAAAGTTTGCCCAGCACGCCATCGTGACGACGCCAGATCCCCAGCGGATTATCGTCGCGCAGCGACTCCGGCAGCAAGTCTTGCGGCAGGTTCTGGTAGGACACGGGACGCAGGAAGCGGTTGATGGCTGCCGTACCGACCGAGGTGCTGCGGCCATCCGACGTGGCCGGGAACGGGCCGCCGTGCACCATGGCCGTCGACACTTCCACGCCCGTCGGGAAACCGTTGGCCAGGATGCGGCCCACGCGGCGTTCCAGCACGGGCAGCAAACGGCGCGCATCTGCCACGTCGCCGGCATCGATTTGCAGGGTGGCCGTCAGCTGGCCTTCCAGGCTTTCCGTGATCGCCAGCAATTGCTCGATATCGCGGCAGGCGACCAGCAGGGAAGCGGGACCGAAGACTTCGTCGCGCAGATCGTGCTTGGCCAAAAACGCTTCGCCCGAAGTAACGAACAGGGCGGCGGCGCCCTTGCCTTCGTCGCCCGTGTTTTGCACCAGCGGCGTCACGTCGGCATGCTGCGCCAGTGCGGCGACGCCCTTGGCATAGCTGCTGGCAATACCAGCCGTCAACATGGTGGCGGCAGGCGCCGGCGCCAGCGCTTCGGCGGCAGCGGCGGCAAACGCCGTAAAGTCAGGACCTTCCAGACCCAGCACGAGGCCGGGATTGGTGCAGAACTGGCCCACGCCCATGGTCAGCGAAGCGGCAAAACCGCTGGCGATCGCCGCGCCACGGGCAGCCAGCGCTTGCGGCAACACGAAGACGGGATTGATGCTGCTCATTTCCGCATACACGGGGATCGGTTGCGCACGTTCCGCCGCCACCTTCATCAGGGCGATGCCGCCCGAACGCGAACCCGTAAAGCCGACAGCCTGGATGGCGGGATGCGCCACCAGGGTCTGGCCGATGCCATTGCCCGTGCCTGTCAACAAGGCGAACACGCCGGCCGGCAGCTTGCAGATGGCAATCGCTTTCACGATGGCGCGCGCCACCAGTTCCGACGTGCCCGGATGGGCCGAGTGGGCTTTCAGGACGACGGGGCAGCCGGCAGCCAGGGCCGAGGCCGTATCGCCGCCGGCCACCGAGAAGGCCAGCGGGAAGTTACTGGCCGCAAACACGGCGACGGGGCCCAGGCCGATCATGCGCAAACGCAAGTCAGGACGCGGCGGCACGCGGTCAGGCAGCGGGCTGTCGATGCGTGCATCGGTCCATGAACCCTCGCGCAGCAAGCCGGCGAACAATTTCAATTGACCCACCGTGCGGCCACGTTCGCCTTCCAGGCGCGCGCGCGGCAAGCCGCTTTCCGTCATGGCGCGCACGATCAGGTCGTCGCCCAGCTCAAGGATTTGCGCGGCGATGGTGTCGAGGAAATCGGCGCGTTCCGCGTCGCTGGTGGCGCGGAACGGGTCGAATGCGGCTTGGGCCAGGCGGCACGCCGCGTCGATTTGCGCGGCATCGACCATGTGGAAAGCGGGCGCGATGTGGGCGCGCGCGGCCGGGTCCCACGCTTCGAAAGAGCCGCCATTGCCCTTGACGGCGACGCCGCCGATCAATGCATCACCGGTGATATTGAAACTCATAATGTGCTCACTTTCGCAAATTCGGTTGGGAAGACATCGAGGCGGTTGCGCAAGGCAGGGCCAAAGGCCGGCGCTTCGATTTCAAAGGTTTCGCCAGGCGCCACGCTCACGCCATCGGCAAAGCTTAAGGTTGCCGTGCCAAAGAAGTGTACGTGCACGTCGCCAGGGCGCTTGAACAGCGGATACTTGAAGTGATGATGTTCCAGGTTGGCAATCGTGTGCGACATATTCTCTTCGCCGCTGACGAACGCTTTTTCCCAGCGTACATTGCCAGCCGCATCGAGCACACGCGAGGCGCCGGCGATATGCGCGGGCAATTCGCCCACCAGCAGGGCCGGGCCCACGCTGCAGGCGCGCAGTTTCGAGTGGGCCAGGTACAGATAGTTCTGGCGCTCCGTGATGTGGTCCGAGAATTCATTGCCGATGGCGTAGCCGGCCCGGTAGGGCTGGCCGTCGTCGCCGATTACATACAGACCGGCGATTTCCGGCTCTTCGCCGCCATCGAGGGCAAAGTCCGGCATGCGCAGCGGCTGGCCGCCGGCCCGCACGATGGAGCCGTCGCCTTTATAGAACCATTCGGGCTGGGCGCCGGCCGTGCCGTCAGCCGGCTTGCCGCCTTCCACGCCCAGGCGGAACATTTTCATGGAGTCGCTCAAGGATTCCGCGTCGCCGCCGATCTTCTTGTGCATGGCGTCGCGGGCGCCGGCGCTGCCCAGGTGGGTCAGGCCCGTGCCCGTCACGTAGCAGTGCGCTTCATCGGCATGATCGAGCGGCGGCAGCACACGTCCGGCAGCGGCCACGTCCGCATAGGAATGCGTGGTGTTGCCGACCGTGGCGTTGACCAGGTCCGCCAGGCTGACTTTCTTTCGGATGGCGTCCTGCGCCAGCGCATACGTCGTGTTGTAGCCTTCGATGACGCGGATGACGTCGTCTTGCAGCAGGCCGACGAGACGGCCGCCGTGTTCATTCGTAAATTGCAGCAACAGCATGGGATTCTCCGCTTAATGTGAGTGGCGCGGCACGGCGGAACCGCGATTGCCGACCAGGAAGTCGAAATCGCAGCCTTCATCGGCCTGCAACACGTGTTCGATGTACAGCTGCTGGTAGCCGCTCTTCGGCCCGGGCGCGCTGCCCAGTTCGCGGGCCGCCAGGCGCTCGGCGATTTCCGCGTCGCTGATGTCGATGTTCAGGCTGCCATTGTGGCAATCGAGGGCGATCATGTCGCCGTCGCGCACGATGCCCAGCGGACCGCCGGCCATCGCTTCCGGCGCCACGTGCAGCACGACGGTGCCGTAGGCCGTGCCGCTCATGCGCGCATCCGAAATACGCACCATGTCGGTGATGCCTTGCGCCAGCAGTTTCGGCGGCAAGCCCATGTTGCCTACTTCCGCCATGCCAGGATAGCCTTTCGGGCCGCAGTTCTTCATGACCAGCACGGAGTTCGCGTCGACATCGAGATCCGGATCAACGATGCGGGCCTTGTAATGTTCAAAGTCCTCAAACACGACGGCCTTGCCGCGATGCTGCATCAGGTGTGGCGAGGCGGCCGACGGTTTCAACACGGCGCCGCGTGGCGCCAGATTGCCGCGCAACACGCAAATGCCGCCATCGGCCAGCAAGGGGTTATCCAAGGTGCGCACCACCTCGTCGTTGTAGATCGGCGCTTCGACGCAGTTGTCCCACAGCGACTTGCCGTTGACGGTCAGCGCATTCTTGTGCGGCAGCAGATCGCCCTCGCCCAGGCGGCGGATGACGGCCGGCAAGCCGCCCGCATAATAAAACTCTTCCATCAGGAAACGGCCCGACGGCAGCAAGTCGACGATGGTCGGCGTGCCGCGGCCTACCTTGGTCCAGTCTTCCAGCTCCAAAGGCACGCCGATGCGGCCGGCAATCGCTTTCAGGTGGATCACGGCATTGGTCGAGCCACCGATGGCGGCGTTGACCTTGATGGCGTTTTCAAACGCTTCGCGCGTCAGCACTTTCGACAGGCGCAGGTCTTCGTGCACCATTTCGACGATGCGGATGCCCGACATGTGGGCCAGCACGTAGCGGCGCGAATCGACGGCGGGGATGGCCGCGTTGTGCGGCAGGGACGTGCCCAGCGCTTCAGCCATGCTGGCCATCGTCGAAGCCGTGCCCATGGTGTTACAGGTACCGGCCGAGCGCGACATGCCCGATTCGGCCGACATGAACTGGTGCAAGGTGATCGATCCCGCCTTCATCTGCTCGTGCAACTGCCATACGGCCGTGCCGGAACCGATGTCCTTGCCATTGAGCTTGCCGTTCAGCATGGGGCCGCCGCTGACGACGATGGTCGGGATGTCGACGCTGGCAGCGCCCATCAGCAGCGCCGGCGTCGTCTTGTCGCAGCCGACCAGCAGCACGACGGCGTCCATCGGATTGCCGCGGATCGATTCTTCCACGTCCATCGACGCCAGGTTGCGCGTCAGCATGGCCGTCGGGCGCAAATTCGATTCGCCATTCGAGAAGACAGGGAATTCCACTGGGAAACCGCCCGCTTCCAGGATGCCGCGCTTGACGTGCTCGGCCAATTGGCGGAAATGCGCGTTGCAAGGGGTCAGTTCGGACCAGGTATTGCAGATGCCGATGATGGGCTTGCCGTGAAACTCGTGGTCAGGTATGCCCTGGTTTTTCATCCAGCTGCGGTACATGAAGCCGTTCTTGTCCTGCGAGCCGAACCACTCGGCAGAGCGCAGGGCAACCTTCTTTTTTGTCTCAGACATGCCATTCTCCTGGTTGTGCCATGCCGGATCTAATGTCGTCGGCCCGGGCAGCGATGTTGGAATACTAAAGAATCCTGCCATGCCTTTCCAATCAATTTTTAATGCGTTCCGATATCGAAAACGATATCCATCAGCACTAATGAAAACGCCCTGCGCGCGCGTGGCGGCAGGGCGTGAAAGGTTTTTGGGGTCTGCAACGATTATTCTGCGGAAAACCGATAGACCGTTTCCGTCTGATACACCTCGCCCGGGCGCAAAATGGTATTCGGGAAGTGCGGCTGGTTCGGCGAATCCGGGAAATGCTGGGTTTCCAGGCATAGCGCGCCGCGGTAGCGGATGGCGCCCTGCTTGCCCTGCTGGCTGCCGTCGAGGAAATTGCCCGAATAAAACTGGATGCCCGGCTCCTGCGTGTATACCTGCATCGCCCTGCCCGATTGCGGCTCGCGCACGGTGGCGGCCAGGTTCAGTCTGTCCCCCGGCTTTTGATTCAGCACAAAGTTATGGTCGTAGCCGCGGCCGATGCGCAGCTGCTCATGCGGCAGAGCTATGCTGCTGCCGATGACGGTGCTCTGGCGCAAGTCGAACGGCGTGCCGGACACATCTGCCAATTCGCCCGAGGGGATCGACCCCGCGTCCACGGGCAGGTAGCGGTCCGCGTTGATGGACAACTCGTGGCCGAGGATATCGCCGTGCCCCGCCAAATTGAAATAGCTGTGGTTGGTCAAGTTGACCGGCGTGGCTTGGTCCGTCACGGCGTGATAGCGCAGGCTCAGCGCGTTATCGTTGTCCAGTTCGTACACGACGGTGACATCCAGCTTGCCCGGGTAGCCGTCTTCGCCGTGCGGGCTGCTGCGCGTGAACGTGATACCGGCGGCGTCATCCCTGGTGAACGGCGCGGCTTGCCACATGACCTGGTGAAAACCCTGGTTTCCGCCATGCAAGTGGTTCGGCGGGTTGTTGACGGCCAACTGGTAATCCTTGCCGTCCAGACTGAACCGTCCCTCGGCGATGCGGTTGCCGAAGCGGCCGATGACAGCGCCCAGGAAAGCGCTGTTGTGCAGATACGGCTCGATGCGGTCGAAACCGAGTACCACGTCGGCAAAGCTGCCGTCGCGGTCCGGCACGTGGAGTTCGCTGATGATGGCGCCAAAGTCGAGCACCTTGACTTGCATGCCCTGGCGGTTCGTCAGGGTAAATACGCTGACGTGCTGGCCATCGGGCAGGATGCCGAACGGCAACTGCGTCACTGAAACAGAATCAACTGGGGTCATGGCGTCGGGTCCAGGTTTTACAGGGTCGATGAGCGGCCAAACACGGGCATGCCTTGCGCATCCCAGCGCAACGGTTTGACAAACGTGTGGCGGTCCGGGTTCCACAAAGGGTCGCCAACGATTTCCGTGTAGGTGCGGGCATGGTACACCAGCAATACACCGTCGCCATCGCCGGCCGTCGTGAAGCTGTTGTGGCCGGGGCCGTAAATGCCGTGCTCGTAGCAGGTGGCAAACACGGGCTCGGGCGACTTGCTCCACGCCGCAGGATCGAGCAAGTCGGCGGACTCGTCGGCCCACAGCAAGCCCATCGCATAGTTTTCATCGGTGGCGCTGGCCGAATAGCTGATGAAGATCTTGCCGTTGCGCTTCAGCACGGACGGCCCTTCGTTGACCCAGAAGCCGCGGATTTCCCAGTCGAATTCCGGTTTGCTCAGCATCACGGGTGGACCGGCCAGCTGCCACGGCGTGGCCATCGGCGCGATGTACAGGTTCGAATTGCCCTCGATGGCGACATCTTTCTGCGCCCACAGGTAATACAGCACGCCATCGTGCTCGAACGTGGTGGCGTCCAGGCAGAAGGTGTCGATGCCCGTGTCGATCTGGCCCATGAATTCCCATTCGCCAATCAAAGGATTGGCGTTCGTGTTGCGAATCGCATACATGCGGTGCTGGAACAGTTTATGTTTGATCTCGCGGCTTGGCGCGGCGGCGAAATACACATACCATGCGCCCTGGTTGAAGTGCAGCTCGGGCGCCCACACCAGCTCGCTGTACGGCCCCGTTTCCGGCTTGTGCCACACGTCGACCGTTTGCGCGTCGGCCAGGCCGGCGATGCTGTCGGCACGGCGCAGTTCGATGCGGTCGTACTGCGGCACGGACGCCGTAAAGTAATAATAGCCGTCGCTGTGACGGTAGATATGCGGGTCGGCACGCTGTTCGATCAGCGGGGTCAATATTTCTGTCATGTTATTTACTCCGTTCAGTTATTGCTTAGGCGGCCACAAAACCGCGCTTGTGCATTTCCGATTTGACACCGCTGTAGTACTCGTCGCTAATGCGGTACTTGAACATCAGCAAGCCCATCAGCAAGTGGAAGAAACCGGGGATGATCGACAGCATCAGGGCGATACCGTTCAGGGCGAATTGCGTTTGCTCATGGTTGGGCTGGTAGTCGAAATACGCGAGCAATACGCCTACCAGGCCGCCCGCCACCGCCATGCCCGCCTTCTGGCAGACGGAGATGCCGCCAAAGGCGAAGCCCGAGACGCGCTTGCCCGTCTTGACTTGACCATAATCGATGGTTTCCGCAATGGCCGACCAGAATACGGGCGCATGCAAATCCACGACAAAGGACAGCAGGAAATACAGGGCGAAGGCCAGCACGATGTCGCTCGGTTTCACAAAGAAATAGATCGCCAGGCTGATCAGGGCGACGCCGATCTGCGTGTAGCGGAACAGTTTTACCTTGCAATAAAACTTGGTGATCCAGGTCGAGGCGATCATGGCCAGGATGGCGGCCACTACGCCCGTCGTGAGGAAGGCGGCCACCGTTTCCGTGCTGCCACCCAGATAGTATTTCGCGTAATAAATGGCGACGGAACCGCGCACCACGTAGCCGATGGTGCCCGTGACGCACACGCCGCACAGCACCAGCCACTGGTCGTTCTGCAGCAGCACTTTCAATTGGTCGAGCAGCGATTGCTTTTCCACCACGTGCACGACGCGCTCGGTGGTGGAGAAATAGCAGAACAGGAACAGGGCCACGCCCATGACGGCCATCACGGCCATGGCCGCCTGGTAGCCGACGGCCGGGTTGCCGCCGCCCCAGCGCTGCGACAGGATTGGCACGACGATGGTCACCATGAAGGCGCCGATCTTGGCGAAGAACAGGCGGTAGCCGTTGGCCGACAGGCGGTCCTGCGGATCGCTCGTCAGTCCGCTGATCAGGGAGATATACGGAATGCCCACGCCGGCCGTCATGATGGTCATCAGGATATACGTCGAGTATGCCCAGATCAGCTTGGCGTCATAGTGCCACTCGGGCGTGCTGAACACAAAGAAGACGCTGACGCCATACGGCACGGCCAGCCACAGCAGATACGGGCGGTAGCGGCCCGAGGCAAAGCTGTAGCGGTCGGTGATCTGGCCCATGACCAGATCGGCAATGGCGCCGATGACTTTCACGGCCACGAACAGCAGGGCCAGGTCGGTGGTTTTCAAGCCATAGATATCGGTATAGAAAAAGGTGATGATCAACATCATCGACGAGATGACGACATTGAGCGCCATGTCGCCGGCGCCGAAGCCGACCTTTTCAACGGTAGATAATTTTTGCGTCTCCATGCTTTCCGTCCATTCTTTTTATGATGAATCGTGCGTGACTGCCCAACTGACAGGGGCGTTGCCGGCCGAAACCATGGCAACGCCCTTGATTTTTTACTGTGCGACCAAGTTACATTTTCCAGCGTAAAGAAAGACCCACTGTGCGGTCATAGCGGCGCGTGTCGCGCGGATACACGCCCGCAGTGTTCCAGTAATCCTTGAACTTGGTGTCGAGCAAGTTATTCCCATCGAGGGTCACGGTGAACTGGTCGTTGATCTTGTACGACAGCGAACCGTCAAGCTGGGCCGTCGGCGCCACTTTCAAGTCCAGTCCGGGGCCGCCCTGGTTGTAGCTGTCGATGAATTTCGAGCGCCAGTTGTAGGCGAGGCGGCCCGACCAAGCGTCTTTTTCGTACAGCACGACCAGGTTGTAGGCATAGCGCGACACGCCCGTGATGGCATGGCTGCCCGTCTCGTCATCAGTAGTGCCGCTCATGTAGGTACCGTTCGCTTGCAAGCCCAGGCCGCTCAACAGGCCAGGCAAGCCGTCATAAAACTGCTGGTAGCCAATTTCCAGGCCCTGCAGCTTGCCGGCGGCCGTGTTGTACGGGCGGTCCACGTCATAGGTCTTGCCGGCGATGGTTTCGCTGGAAATGCGTTGCTGGATATAACCGTCGAACTTGTGGTGGAACACGGTAGCCGTGACGGAACCGGCGGGCGCGAAATACCATTCCAGTGCCGCGTCAACATTGTCGCCTGTGACTGGTTTCAAGTTCGGATTGCCGCCCGCGCCCGTCGCCTTCACCGTTTCCGTCGAGTTGACCAGGGCCACGCCCGGGTTCAGCTGGGAAAAGCCGGGACGGCTGATGGTGCGGCCCGCAGCGAAGCGGCCGACCAGGTCCGAGCGCAGCTTGATTTTCAGGGCCACGCTCGGCAGCACGTCGGTGCTGGACGTGTCGCTGATGACGGGCGTGTAGACGCCATCTTGCGAACTGTTGCCTTGCAGGCTTTGCTCGGTGCGCACGACGCGCACGCCCACAGTGCCGTCGACGGGGTAGGCGCCCAGCTTGAAGGCGACCTTGGCCTTGGTATAGATCGAGTACGTTTTTTCCGTATCTTTGAAGAACGAGCCCGGGTCCATTGCGCGCGCCGCGCTGCTGCCCGTGACGGCTTGGCGGATGGTGCCCGTGTTATTGAGCAGGAAGCTGGCGCACGGCGTGTACCACTGCTTCAAGCCATAGTCGGGGCCGCCGCTGGACATCGGTTCCGACAGACAATTGAGGCCAGGAATCGACGTCACGCTCTGGCGGCCGAACGGAAACGCGGCGCCGGACACGTCCGGTGCTTCCGCATTGCCCTCGAAACTCTTGATCGATTCGGCTTCGCGCTTCACGCCACGCAGACCGACGCTGATTTCCTTGAAGATGCCGCCCGCGCTGGGCGTGTACGCCAGGTCGACGCGCACGTCGTTCGAGCTGCCCTGGTCCTTGCCGTAGCGGTCGAAGAAACCCTTCAGATAGTAGTTCGACGGGTCTTGCAAATCGCTGCCCGTGTAGTCGACGTGCAAGGTGCCGTTCTGGTTGGTATTGATGCGGGCATTCGGCACGACAGTAATCGCGTCGAGAATCGGATTGCGCCAGGCATAGGTGCTTTTGGTACTGGCCACTTCCGACGTGAAACGCCATTCAGGATTGATATCCCACAAGCCGCCCACGGCAAATTGATGCGTCTTTGTCTCGTTCTTGTTCGCCTGCGTCGACATGATGGTGTTGACGTTGGTGGACGTGAGCGTTTGCAGCTGGTTGGTGCCGGGAATTTTTGTAGTCGACACGGGCGTGCCCCACCATGGCAAGCCGACAAAGTAATCGGACTCGGCATCGAGCAGGAAGCGCGTGGCCATGCCTTCGGCGTACAGCTCGACGTCGGCGTTCGGACGCCATTGCAGCACGGCATTGGCGGTCGTGCGACGACGGTCGCCCTTGATCGGCAGCAAGCCCACCTGGTCCGGCCCCGTCAAACCCGGCGACAGGAAACTTTTATCCACGGGCGCCGTATTGAACGCGCGTTCCTCATGGTAGCGGTGCTGCTGCTGCGACAAGCCCAGCAGCGCGCCCACTTCGCCAATACTCGTCTTCCAGCGGTTAGCCACCATGCCGCTGATGTTCGGGTCCGTGGCCTTGGATTTGTCGCTGTAGACGGCGCGCGTATTCACGCTGGCCGTGAAATCCTTGAAATCGAACGGACGGTTGGTGCGCACGTCGATGATGCCGGCCACGCCGCCTTCGACCTGGTCCGCGCCCTGCGATTTGTACACGTCGACGCGCTGCAGCATGGTGGCGGGAATGTCGGCCAGGTTGACGTAGCGGCCCGTGGTGGTAAACAGTTCGCGGCCGTTGAGCAGGGTCGTGACATCGCGCAAGCCGCGGATCATGACGGCGCTCGCCTCGCCAGAATCGCGGCGGATCTGGATGCCGGAAATGCGCGCCAGGGTCTCGGCCACGTTGTTATCGGGGAATTTGCCGATGTCGTCGGCCACGATGGAATCGATCACCTGGTCCGAACGCATCTTGATCTGCTGCGAATTTTGCGCCGAGCGGCGCACGCCGCTAACGGTCACGACCGACACTTCCGCCGCCGGCTCGGCACTGGCATTGGCCGCCACCGCCTCCTGCGCCCAGACCGAAGCCGTGCTCAGCAAGCCAATACCGGCCAATGCCGCAACGGCTGCCTTCAAGGTGAATGGACGAGGGGAAGTGGCCGCGAGCGGACCGGTGGCGTTGCGCATCATGAATCTCCAGATATTGTATTGATATTTTTTGTATCGCTTGCATGTCGTTCGCATGCTCGGCGTTTATCTTAGGGGCTGGGCGATAATCTCTCCAATCAATTTTTCCACTGTTTCGATATCAATATTGATATCAGCGGCTGAGGGACTTTGGAGGTTGCAAACGGACAACGGCAGGGGCGTCAGGGGTATTTATGAGAAGAGAATGCACAAAAAATTGGCAGCACCGACATGAGCTGGCGCACGGTGCCCATGGCGAGCAGAAACGGACATGTGCCGCTGTAAGCATCTTTCTCGATCAAAGGTGTTGAGGTATTGCATTGGCGCGCCGCGCATGCCAAAGAACAGCGCAGGCAAGTAACTCACAGCATGCAGCCGCATGGCAATGCTGGCTGGATTAAAACGGGAGTTTTGATTTGTCTGGTGCGGCTGGCGGGGATCGAACCCACGACCCTTGGCTTCGGAGGCCAATACTCTATCCACTGAGCTACAGCCGCGTAGGGGGAATTTCTGAAGTGATGCGAAGGATACCGTTTTTCTTTACCTACGTCTACGGAAACTGTCGTATCGCTGGCAATTGCATGTCACTGCTCAATTTTTGTGCCTATAATTGTGGGTTTCATAAAGGTTTACATCCAAGCATGTAAAAATGCTACCTTACACGGCCATCAGTTTCAAATCTGGACTAAGGACATCATGAGCGACGCACATAACGAACAACAATCAGCGATCAAAACGCCTAAACAATTGCTTGCCGCCGTAGCTGGCTTCTTCCTCATCACCGTCATCGGCATCATCCTGCTGGTGCAGTTCGTCACGGCGCAAAAACTGACGGGCGCCGGTACGGACAGCCAGTCGCCGGAAGCCATTGCCGAGCGCTTGAGTCCAGTTGCCAACGCCGGCTTTACCTTCAAGGATGCCAGCGGTCCGAAAGTGCTGCAAAGCGGCGAAGCCGTCTACACGGCGACCTGCGTGGCTTGCCACGGCGCCGGCGTGGCCGGTGCACCGAAATTTGGCGACGTGGGCGGCTGGTCTGCCCGTCTGGCCCAGGGCTACGATACGGTCCTGAAGCACGCCATCGAAGGCTTGCGCGCGATGCCGGCCAAGGGTGGCAATCCGGACCTCGACGATGTGGAAGTGGCGCGCGCCGTCGTCTACATCGCCAACGCGTCGGGCGGCAAGTTCAAGGAACCGGAAGTGCCGGCACCAGCCGCGGCCGCTGATGGCGCTGCTCCGGCAGCCGAGCCTGTCAAATAATTCAGCCAGCGCGCTGAACCAGGAACCGCCCGGATGGGCGGTTTTTTTTCGCCTGCGCATAAGCAAGCGATTTGTCGGATTACGCGTTTCGCTAATCCGACCTACGCGACGTTCGCGACGGACGTAAAAAAGCCGCCCGGCTTGATAGCGGGGCGGCTCGGTGCTAGTGCGTCAGCACTGCTGTTACCACATGATGACGCGGTCTTTCGGCGGCAGATACATCTTGTCGCCCGGTTTCACGTCGAAGGCTTGATAGAAGCCGGGCTGGTTGCGCATGGTGCCGTTGGCACGGAATTGGCCTGGCGAGTGCGGATCCGTTTTCAGCAAGACCAGTTGCTGCGCTTCACGCATTTTCATGCGCCATACCTGGGCAAAGCCCGCGTAGAAGCGCTGCTCGCCCGTGAAACCGTCGATGACGGGGGCTTTCTTGCCGTTCAGCGACAATTTGTATGCTTTGTACGCGATTGCCACGCCGGAATTGTCGGCGATGTTCTCGCCCAGGGTCAGTTCGCCGTTGACGAAGTGGCCTTTCACCGGGCTGAAGCCGTTGTACTGCGCCACCAGCTGCTTGGTTTTCTTGGCAAAGTTTTTATGGTCGGCCTTGGTCCACCAGTCGCGCAAATTGCCGTCGCCGTCGTACTGGGCGCCCTGGTCGTCGAAGCCGTGGCTGATTTCATGGCCGATCACGCCGCCGATGGCGCCATAATTGACGGCATCGTCCGCGTTGGCATCGAAGAACGGTGCTTGCAGGATGGCGGCCGGGAAGACGATTTCGTTCAGCTCAGGATTGTAATAAGCGTTCACGGTCTGCGGCGTCATGCCCCACTCGTCGCGGTCGATCGGCTGGCCCAGCTTATTCAGCTCGCGGTTGTAGTTGAGCAGGTGCGAACGCTGGATGTTGCCGATCAAGTCGTCGGGCGCCACCGTCAGGCCCGAGTAATCGCGCCATTTGTTCGGATAGCCGATCTTGGTGGTGAACTTGGCCAGCTTGATTTGCGCCTGTTTCTTGGTGACGGGGCTCATCCAGTCGAGCTTGTCGATGCTTTGCTTGTAGGCCGTCATCAGGTTTTTCACCAGCGCTTCCATGCGCACCTTGCGCTCGGCCGGGAAATACTGCTCCACGTACAGCTGGCCCACGGCTTCACCCAGCGCGCCTTCGACGGCGCCCACGCCGCGTTTCCAGCGCGGACGCATTTCCGTCACGCCCGTCAGGGTAGTGCCATAAAACGCGAAGTTTTCGTCGACATACGCTTTCGGCAGGTAGCCAGCGTTCGCGTGCAGCAAATGCCACTGGAAGTATGCTTTCCACGTTTCCAGCGGCGTCTTGTTGGCGATCTCGGCAAAGCCTTTCAGGTAGCTGGGCTGGCTGACGATCACATAATTGACCTTGCCGGCGATACCCGTGTCCTTCAGGTAGCGGGCCCAGTCGTAGCCTGGCGCCACGCTGGCCAGTTTCGCCAGTTCCACCTTGTTGTAGGTTTTGACGGGGTCGCGGTTCTGCACATTGCTCCATTGCGCCTTGGCCAGTTCCGTTTCCAGCGCCAGGATAGCCTTGGCATTGGCGGCCGCGTTCGCGTCGCCAGCCAAGCTGAGCATTTTCTCCACGTGGGCCAGGTATTTGGCGCGCGTATCGGCCTTGCCTTCTTCCAGGTAGTAATCGCGGTCAGGCAAGCCCAGGCCGCTTTGCACGATGTCGGCCACGTATTTGGTGGAATCCTTGGCGTCCTGGTGGATGCCGAAGTCGTAAGGCGAGGTCACGCCCAGCTTGCTGAAGTGGGCGATCACGGCCGGCAATTCCGCCTTGTCCTGCAACGCCGCGATCTTCGCCAGCTCCGCGTTCAAGGGCGTCAGGCCCAGGCTTTCCAGCTTGGCTTCATCCATGAAGCTGTTATAGAAATCACCGATTTTCTGTGCATTCGAACCGGCCGCGCGTGCCTTGTCGGCGGCAGCGCCTTCGACGATGCCGCGCAGCTGCGTTTGCGTATCGTCGGCCAGCTTGGCAAAGCTGCCCCAGCTCGACTTGTCGGCAGGTATGACAGTTTCCGCCAGCCATTTGCCATTCAGGTGCTGGAACAGGTCGTCCTGCGCGCGCACGGCAGGGTCGACGTATTCGACGGCGATGCCGGACGTCAGCGCCGCAGCGGCGACGGCCGTGGCGGGAGCGGCAGCGGCTTTCTTGGCACTATCAGCGGCGCCAGCCATGCCGGACACGCCGGCCAGCAAACTCAGGGTCAATGCACTTAACAAATAACGATTCACGGTTGTCCTCTATATTGTATTGTGTGGAATATAAGGGTCAGAAGGCCCAAGGCTTCTGGCCCGGTTTTTGACTGTAGCATACCGGCCGAAATGACAGAAAGAACTTTGGCCAGAATGCAAAAAAGACCACGCAAGTGGTCTTTTTTGTTGTGACAAGATAACGTTTACATGGCGTAGATCGGGTTAGCCCAGAGGGCGTAAGCCGACAACATTGTGAGCGCCATCGGTGTGTCGGATGATGTTTACCAGATGATCACGCGGTTTTCCGGCGCGACATACATCTTGTCGCCCGGTTTCACGCCAAACGCTTCATAAAAACCTGGCTGGTTGACCATGGTGCCATTGGCGCGGTACTGGCCCGGCGAATGGGGATCGGTCTTGATCTGCACGATCTGCTGCGCTTCGCGCATCTTGCTGCGCCACACCTGGCCAAAGCCCATGTAGAAACGCTGGTCGCCCGTCAAACCGTCCAGCACGGGCGCCGGCTTGCCACCCAGCGAGATTTTATAGGCTTTATAGGCGATCGCCACGCCCGAGTTGTCGGCAATGTTTTCGCCCAGTGTCAGCGCACCGTTGACGTGGTAGCCAGGCAATGGGCTGTAGCCGTCATACTGCTTGGTCAGCGCGTCGGCCTTGGCCGCAAAATTCTTGCGGTCGGCCGGGGTCCACCAGTCGCGCAGGTTGCCGTCGCCATCGGACTGGCTGCCCTTGTCGTCGAAGCCATGGCTGATTTCATGGCCGATGACGGCGCCGATGGCGCCATAGTTGACGGCGTCGTCCGCGTTGGCGTCAAAGAACGGTGGCTGCAGGATCGAGGCGGGGAAGACGATTTCATTCATCGTCGAGCTGTAATAGGCGTTCACCGTTTGCGGCGTCATGCCCCACTCTTCGCGGTCGATCGGCTTGCCCAGCTTGGCCACCTGGCGCGCGGAGCCGAAGTTGGCGGCGCGCATCATGTTGCCCACCAGGTCGCCCTGGACGATTTGCAGCTTCGAATAATCGCGCCATTTGTTCGGATACGCGATCTTCGGCGTGAACTTGGCCAGCTTGGCTTGCGCTTCCTTCTTGGTCTCCGGGCTCATCCAGTCCAGGGTATCGATGCTGTCCTTGTAGGCGGCCAGCACGTTTTTCACCAGTTCCTGCATGTGCGCCTTGCGCTCTGCCGGGAAATATTGCGCGACATACAGTTTGCCGACGGCTTCGCCCAGCACGCCTTCGACGGCGCCCACGCCACGCTTCCAGCGCGGCTGGTTTTCCGTCACGCCGCTGAGTACCGTGCCGTAAAAGGCAAAGCTTTCATCGACGAAGTTTTTCGACAGGTAGCTGGCATAGCTGCGCAGCAACTGCCATTCGAAATACGCTTTCACGGTGTCCAGGTCGGCGGACGCAAGCACCTTGTTGTAGCCGGCCAGGTAGCTTGGCTGGTTGACGATGACGTAATCGACCTTGTTGGCGATACCGAGCGCGGCCAGGCCCGACTTCAGGTCGTAGCCCGGGGTCAGGTCGTTCAGCTTATTGATGTCGGTCTTGTTGTAGCGTTTGACGGGGTCGCGGTTCTCGACCTTGGTCCATTGCACTTCGGCCAGGGCCGTTTCCAGCGCAACAACCGCCTTGGCGCGCGCCGCGGCGTTCTTGTCGCCGGCCATGGCCAGCATTTTTTCCACGTGCGCCTGGTATTTTTCCTTGACGCCAGCCTGCTTGGCTTCCAGGTAGTAATCGCGGTCTGGCATACCCAGGCCGCTTTGGCTGACATATGCCGCATATTTCGTCGAGGCACGCGCATCCTGGCCCACGTAGACGGCATAGGGAGTCGACACGCCCGTCTGGCTCAGGTGGGCGATCAGGGCCGGCACGCCTTTCTTGTCGCGCAGCGAGCGGATGCGGTTCAGTTCGCCGGCCAGCGGCTTCGTGCCCAGCGCATCGAGCTTGGCTTCATCCATGTAGCTGGCGTACAGGTCGCTGATTTTCTGCGCTTCGGAACCGGCCTTCTTGTTTTTGTCCTGTTGCGTCGATTCGATGATGCCGCGCAATTGCGGCGTCGTGTCATCGCGCAGCTTGGCGAACGAACCCCAGCTCGACTTGTCGGCAGGGATCTCAGCCGTCGCCAGCCACTTGCCGTTCAAATGGGTAAAGAAATCGTCCTGCACGCGCACGGCGGGGTCGATGTACTGCACATCGATGCCGGAAACGACGCCAGCGGCGGCAGGCGCGGCGCTTGGGGCCACGGTCGGGGCGGCAGCGGCGGATACGGGTTCGGCGGCATGGGCAAACGCAGCCAACAGGGTCAGGGTCAGACTGCTCAAGAGATAGCGATTCACGAATTGTCCTTATGGGGCATGTCAAAAAGACCGGGCAGATAGCTGCGGGCGGATAGCCCGCCGCGCCAGGCGCTGCAGGAATGTAGCACGCACCGCTCAGTTCGGCCAGGCTCAAGGGGCTTTCATTGTCCAGTCCGGCGAGCATGGCGTGGGCTGGAACAGCGCATGCAGCGTTTATCCATACAGATAAAGCAGGTCGTCGATCAGCGCCAGTTCCTGTTGCGTGAACTGCGTGTGGTTGAACTGCCCGATAGCTTCGAGCACACCTCTAATCGGCACTTGCCGTGACGGATCCTGAACGATGTCGATCAGCAGGCCAACATCAGGATCCCGCCCCCTCAGATACTTTTCAATCAGCGCTTCGAGCGAGACTCGTGCCTGCAAATCAGTTAACATTTTTTATCTGCCGGGAAGAAAGAAGCTCCAGTCTAAATGAGCCGGAGCCCGCGGATAAAAAAAAGCCTGCGTCCGCGGACGCAGGCAAAACCACTTCGGGTCGAGAATGCGAGTCCACTATAGGGCCGCCGCACACGCTTTTTTTCGACTCTTACAAATGCTTACTCCCCTCAAGACTCCCTATACATCGCATACAAAACCGCAACATATGGCAAGCTGGCAGCCCCGTTTTCGCGCGTAGACTGGGTCCAGGCACGCTTTTTCCACGGCCGGCCCACGCCGGCAGAGATTCAGGTCTATACTTTCAACAAAGCGCCGCTCCACGGGGACTGGCGCTTGTGCAAGACACGCTAGCTGCAAAGGTGCAATGATGGGCAAACTCAAAAATACCGGCTTGATCGGCCTGGGCGTGGTGGCCGGCGTCGCCGTGTCGCTGCAATTTTCCGCCATGGCGCAAAAGACCGTCGAGCCGCCCCTGCCGCTGGAAGAGCTGCGACAGCTGGCCGACGTGTTTGGCCTGATCAAGTCCGATTACGTCGAGCCGGTGGAAGACAAGAAACTGCTGGAAGACGCCATTTCCGGCATGGTTGCCTCGCTCGACCCCCATTCCGCCTACCTGGACAAGAAAGCCTACGCCGAGCTGCGCGAAGGCTCCGAAGGCAAGTTCGTCGGCCTGGGCATTGAAATTGGCCTCAGCGAAGACGGCTACATCAAGATCGTCTCGCCCATCGAGGATTCGCCCGCCTACCGCGCCGGCATCAAGGCCGGCGACCTGATCACCCGCCTCGATGGCCAGCCCGTGAAAGGCGTCAGCCTCGACGACAACGTCAAGCGCATGCGCGGCGAGCCGGGCACCAAGGTGTCGCTGACCATTGCCCGCAAGGATGAAGCGCAGCCGCTGGCCTTTACCATCACGCGCGAGGAAATCCATCAAAAAAGCGTGAAGGCGAAGATGGTCGAACCGGGCTACGCCTGGCTGCGCGTGTCGCAATTCCAGGAACCGACCGTCGACGACATGGCCGCGCAGATCACGGCGCTATATCAACAAGATCCGAACATCAAGGGCATGGTGCTCGACCTGCGCAACGATCCGGGCGGCGTGCTGCAGGGCGCCATCGGCGTTTCGGCCGCCTTCCTGCCGAAGGATGCGGCCATCGTCTCGACCAACGGCCAGTTGCCGGACTCGAAACAGGTGTTCTACGGCCGCGCCGAATACTATACCTTCCGCTCGGAAGGCGATGCGCTGGCGAAATTGCCGGCTGCCATCAAGAAAGTGCCGCTGGTGGTGCTCGTCAACACGGGGTCGGCCTCGGCCTCGGAAATCGTCGCCGGCGCCCTGCAGGATTACAAGCGCGCCACCATCATCGGCACGCAAACCTTCGGCAAGGGTTCCGTGCAAACCATCCGCCAGCTGACAGCCGACACGGCCGTCAAGCTGACGACGGCCCGCTACTACACGCCGAACGGCCGCTCGATCCAGGCCAAGGGCATCGTGCCCGACCTGCTGGTCGATGAAAATGCGGATGGCGACGGCTTGAACGGCTTGCGCATCCGCGAAGCGGACCTGACCAAGCACCTGAGCAACGACCGCGACAAGGAAAGCACCAAGGCCGCCCCCGTCAACGACGAGATGGAAGAGCAATTGCGCATCATCGCGCTGGAAAAGACCCGCAAGCCGCTGGAATTTGGCAGCAAGGACGATTTCCAGTTGCACCAGGCACTCAATCACCTGAAGGGCTTGCCGGTGCAACTGGCCAAGGCCGAACCGGTGGTGGTGCAGGCCGACGTCAAGAAAGAGCAGAAGAAGTAAGCAGTTTGGGGTCAGACCCGGCGGGTCTGACCCCATCACACGCAATACCCCCAGCACCGCTCCACGCGACAAAAATCAATCTTCCGCCACACATCGCCCTGCCCCGCAACACGAAACTCTCTACAGTCGAGCCTGTTTGTGTAAAATTTGCTTCACTTATCGGCGCCACGTCGATTGCCAAATTTGAAAGTTTAACCATGAAACAAGTCGTCATCAGCGGTACCGGACTGTACACGCCGCCATTTTCGATCTCCAACGAAGAGCTGGTCACCTGCTTCAATGCCTACGCGGAAAAGTTCAATGCCGACAACGCCGACGCGATCGCCGCAGGCACGGTGACGGCGCTGGACCTGTCGAGCGTGGCCTTCATCGAAAAGGCGTCCGGCATCAAGTCGCGCTTCGTGATGGAAAAGGAAGGCATCCTCGACCCGGCGCGCATGGTCTCGCGCATTGCGGAACGGGGCGATGACGAACTGTCGCTGCAGGCGGAAATGGCGGTCGCCGCCGCGCGCGATGCGCTGGCCCGCGCCGGCCGCACGCCAGCCGATATCGACATGGTACTGGTCGCTTGCAGCAACATGCAGCGCGCCTACCCGGCCATGGCCGTGGAAGTGCAGGATGCACTGGGCATCGATGGTTATGGTTTTGACATGAACGTGGCGTGTTCATCCGCCACCTTCGGCATCCAGCAAGCCGTAGCCGCCGTGCAAAGCGGCCAGGCGCGCGCCGTGCTGGTCCTGAATCCCGAAATCACCAGCGGCCACCTGAACTGGCGCGACCGCGACAGCCATTTCATTTTCGGCGACGCCTGCACCGCCATCATCGTCGAAGCGAAAGACAAGGCCGTGTCCCAGCACCAGTTCGAGATCATCGGTACGGAACTCAAAACGCGTTTCTCGAACGCCATCCGCAACAATTTCGGCTTCCTCAACCGTTTTGACGAGTCCGGCGTGGGCCAGGCCGATAAACTGTTCCGCCAGCAAGGCCGCAAGGTCTTCAAGGAAGTATGCCCGATGGCGGCCGAGATGATCAAGGCGACCCTGGCCAAGGCCGGCGTGGAAGTGGCGCAAGTCTCCCGCTACTGGCTGCACCAGGCCAACTTGAACATGAACCTGCTGATCGCGCGTCTGATCCTGGGCCGCGACGCGCAAGCCAATGAGGCGCCCGTGATCCTCGACACCTACGCCAACACCTCGTCGGCCGGTTCCATCATCGCCTTCCATAAATATCAGGATGACATGGCGGCAGGCAGCACCGGCGTCATCTGCTCGTTCGGCGCCGGCTATTCCATCGGCTGCGTGGTCGTGCGCAAGCTCTGAGCGCATGGGTGTAACATCGCCTGACTCCTGAATTAGGCGATGTTCAAGGTGGATAGGCATGCGTTCGTGGCCACCTGGACGAAGATATAGCACAGGTTTTTTGCAATAAAGCCGCAGGAAATTTTCCGGCAGGGGCTTTGATGCGTTTATACTTGGTCGCTGAGCAACATCTTTTTCTACCCGCACGTCCCCATAAGGAACCCCACACGCATGCCCCATGACATCAGCCTGATCACCACCATCGCCGCCGCCCTCGGGTTCGGCCTTATCTTCGGCTTCATCGCCGCGCGCCTGAAACTGCCGGCACTGGTCGGCTATCTGGCCGCCGGCATCATCATCGGACCGGCCACGCCCGGTTTTGTGGCGGATGCGGAAATCGCGGGACAATTGGCGGAAATCGGGGTGATGCTGATGATGTTCGGTGTCGGCCTGCACTTTTCCATCGAAGATTTATGGGACGTGCGCAAGATCGCGCTGCCCGGCGCCATCCTGCAGATCGGCGTCGCCACGGCGATGGGCATGGGCCTGGCCCACTGGTGGGGCTGGACCCTCGGTGGCGGGCTGATCTTCGGCCTGGCCCTGTCCGTGGCCAGTACCGTGGTGCTGCTGCGCGCGCTGGAAGAGCGGGGCATCCTCGACTCGCTCAATGGCCGCATCGCCGTCGGCTGGCTGGTGGTGGAAGACCTCGTCACCGTGCTGGTGCTGGTGCTGCTGCCGGCGTTTGCCGGCGCGCTGGGCGGCAAGGTCGCCCCTGGCGCCGAATCCGTCAGCCTGTGGCAAACCCTGGCCGTGACCCTGGGCCAAGTGGCCGGTTTCATCATCTTCATGCTGGTCGTCGGCCGCAAGCTGTTCCCGTGGATTTTGTGGCAAGTGGCGCGCACCGGCTCGCGTGAGCTGTTTACCCTGTGCGTGATCGCCGCCGCCGTCGGCATCGCCTACGCTTCGACCAAGCTGTTCGGCGTGTCGTTCGCGCTGGGCGCCTTCTTCGCCGGCATGGTGCTGCGCGAATCCGAACTCAGTCACCGCGCCGCGGAAGAATCCTTGCCCCTGCGCGACGCGTTTGCCGTGCTGTTCTTCGTTTCCGTCGGCATGCTGTTCGAGCCGAACATCCTCATCGACAAGCCCCTGCAAGTGCTGGCCGTGTGCGCCATCATTATCTTCGGCAAGTCGATCGCCGCCTTTTTGCTTGTGATGGCGCTGCGCTATCCGCCGAAGACGGCCATCATCGTCTCGGCCAGCCTGGCGCAGATCGGCGAGTTCTCGTTCATCCTGGCCGCGCTGGGCCTGTCCCTGGGCCTGATGCCGCAGGAAGGCCAAAGCCTGATCCTGGCCGGCGCCATCCTGTCGATCGCCCTCAACCCGCTCGTCTTCAGCATGGCCAAGCCGCTGCTGCGCGTGATGAACAACAGCGATTTCGCGCGCAAGTTCGAACGCACGACCGACCCGCTGGCCGAGCTGCCGATGACGGTGCCGCAAGAAAAACTGTCGGGCCAGATCGTCCTCGTCGGCTATGGCCGCGTAGGCCGGCGCATCGCCGCCGCCCTGATGGAGCGGGGCATCCACTTTGTCGTGGCCGAGGAAAACCGCGAAATCGTCGACCAGCTGCGCAAGCAGGGCATTCCGGCCGTGGCCGGCAATGCGGGCGAACCGGCCGTGCTGATCCAGGCGCACATCACGCACGCCACCATGCTCGTCATCGCCACGCCGGACACCTTCCACGTGCGTGCCATGATCGAGACGGCGCGCGCGCTGAACCCCGCCATCCTGACGGTGGTGCGCACGCACAGCGAAGAAGAGGCGGAATTGCTGCGCGCAGAAAACGCGGGCAAAGTCTTCATTGGCGAGCACGAGCTGGCCAATGGCATGGCCGAGCACGTGCTGCAAAGTTTTGAGACGGCGAAGAAGGGGCATGGCGGGCATTAAGCCAGCGCCCTTTCCGTCCAGCAAGCCTGCCCGCTACCCAGCCGGCAGGCTTTCTTCTTACAGGCTGGCGGCCAGCTCAGCCCCTTCCCGTATCGCCCGCTTGGCATCGAGTTCCGCCGCCAGCGCGGCGCCGCCGATTTTATGGAAGCGCGGACCTCCCGACGCCAGCGGCTTGCCATCCTTGTCGACTGGCGGCATGAGTTCCGTGAGACTATCCTGCCCCGCGCAGATGACCACGTTGTCCACCGCCAGCAGACGCTGCTCGCCGCCCACGGTGATATGCAAACCCTGCTCGTCGATCTTGTCGTAGCTCACGCCAGCCAGCATGGCCACGCCGTTTCTCGCCAGCGCCGCGCGGTGCACCCAGCCCGACGTCTTGCCCAGCCCCGCGCCCACTTTTGACGTCTTGCGCTGCAACAGGAAGATTTGCCGCACAGGATGGGGCGCCACGGGCGGCACCAGGCCGCCACCGGTCGCCGCGTTCAAGTCCACGCCCCACTCGCCCGCCCACGTCGCCACGGCTTGCGGCAATGGATGCGCCGGGTCGTGCAGCAGATACTCTCCCACGTCGAAACCGATGCCGCCCGCGCCGATGATGGCCACGCGCGCGCCTACCGGTTTCTTGGCTTGCAGCACGTCCAGGTACGACAGCACCTTCGGATGGTCGATGCCGGGAATGGCCGGCAGGCGCACCTTGATGCCCGTGGCGACGATGACGTCGTCGTAGCCGCCGGCCAGCAATTGCTCGCGCGTCACGCGCTGGCCCAGGCGCAGCTTGACGTCCAGCAGCGCCAGACGGCGCGCAAAATAGCGGATGGTTTCCGTGAATTCTTCCTTGCCGGGAATCTGCATGGCCACCTTGAACTGGCCGCCCACGCTATCGCTGCTGTCGAACAGGGTCACCGCGTGCCCGCATTCGGCCGCCACGCAGGCGGCGGACAAGCCGGCCGGGCCCGCGCCGACGACGGCCACCTTGCGCGGCACGGCCTTTTTCGCGTACACGAGTTCCGTTTCATGGCAGGCGCGCGGGTTGACGAGGCAGCTGGCGCGCTTGTTGGCGAACGTGTGGTCGAGGCACGCCTGGTTGCAGCCGATGCAGGTATTGATTTCGTCGGCGCGTCCCGACGCGGCCTTGGCGACAAAGAAGGGGTCGGCCAGGAAGGGGCGCGCCATCGACACGAGGTCGCAGTCGCCCCGCTCGAGGATGGCGTTGGCTTCGTGCGGCATGTTGATGCGGTTCGAGGCCACCACGGGAATCGTCACTTCGCGGCGCAGCCGGCCCGCCACGGAAGCAAACGCGGCGCGCGGCACCGAGGTGACGATGGTGGGCACCCTCGCCTCATGCCAGCCGAAGCCGGTATTCAAAATCGTCACGCCCGCGTGCTCGAGCGCCTTGGCCACCGCCACCACGTCCTCCCAGGTATTGCCGCCCTCGACCAGGTCGAGCAGCGAGTGGCGGTACATGATGATGAAGCTGGGGCCGACGGCGGCGCGGATGCGGCGCACGATCTCGACGGGCAGGCGCATGCGGTTCTCGATGCTGCCGCCCCAGCGGTCCTGGCGCAGATTCGTGCGCGCGCACAGGAACTGGTTCAATAAATATCCTTCGCTGCCCATCACTTCGATGCCGTCATAGCCCGCCTTTTGCGCCAGGCGCGCGCAGCGCACATAGTCGCAGATCGTGCGTTCGATGCCACGCTCGCTCAAGGGACGGGGACGGAATGGCGAGATCGGCGATTTCTTGGCCGACGCCGAGACGACGAACGGCTGATAGCCATAGCGGCCCGCATGCAGGATCTGCATGACGATCTTCCCGCCCTCCTCGTGCACGGCGCGCGTCACCTTGCGGTGGTTGGGCACGTCGCCGAGGAAATTGAGGGTGCCGCCAAACGGCAGCAGCCAGCCTTGGCGGTTCGGCGAGATGCCGCCCGTGACGATCAGCCCCACGCCGCCGCGCGCCCGTTCGCGGTAAAAGGCGGCCAGCTTGCCATAATGATAAAATCGGTCTTCCAGGCCCGTGTGCATGGACCCCATGATGACTCGGTTGCGCAAGGTGGTAAAACCCAGGTCGAGCGGGGCCAGCAGATGGGGATAGGCAGTCATGGTGATCGGTCCGGTAGAAGTGGTTGCAGGCCGTACGGTAGCAAGCATTGCCGATCGCCGCAGCGACTTTCTCTAGACCGGGAGTTCTAAATCGCCCGGCGCAGCGGCCGGCGATGGGTACAGCTTGTGCCGGGCGGTACTTTCCCGTAGGCTAGCTGGCATGAAGCGACTCTTCCTCTGCCTGCTGATGCTGTGCGCCGTCCCCGCTACCGCGCTGGCACAGGCGATACGCCTGGACAAGCTCAAGGTCGAGGTCAAGCGCATCGAGGTCGACGGGCAGCGCATGTATGAAGTCGATGCCAGCGCCAGCGTGCAGGCGCCGCCGGCGTCCGTGTGGAAGACCCTGACCACCTACGAGCGCATGAGTGAATTCGTGCCCGACCTCAGCTCCTGCCGCGTGCTGTCGCGCAACGGCAATGAAGTCATCATCGAGCAGCAAGGCATGGCGCGCTTCCTGTTCATGAACCACCCCATCCACCTGGTGGTGCGGGCCACGGAAACGCCGTTGACGTCCATCGACATCGCCCTGATCTCCGGCGACATGCGGCATTACGAATCGCGCTGGAATTTGTATCCCGTGCCCGAGACGGGCGGCACGCGCATCGTCTTTTCCAGCCGGCTGATGCCGGGCTTCTATGTGCCCGGCATGCTGGGCACGACCATGATACGCGGCGATATCGAGCGCATGATGGCCGCCGTGCTGGCCCGCATCGACAGCCAGTACGCTGACAAATCCAGCTGAATTACGCCAAGTAGGTATCGCGGTCGCGGATTTCCGCGAAATTTTCCAGGCTGCCCAGCTTCACCGTGACGGGATTCAGGCTCGCCTGCGGCTGCATCGAGCGCCAGGCGAACAGCCATTCCTGCTCGGGCGCTTCGGCGCGCGTCTTGGTAAAGGCGGCGCCCAGGGCGGCGCGCTGGCCGTATTCGACCAGGCCATCGATGCCGGCCCAGCTGGGCAAGGTGCGCTGCACGGCGCGGTGCAGGCGTTCGCCGAATTCTTCCGTATTGTGGATGATCAAACAAGCGTCGGCCGGAGCGAACAGGTCGAACAGTTGCTTGTCCCACACTTGCGAAAAGCTCAGGGTCAAACAATTGCCCGCAGGCGCCAGGCGGAACTGGCCCAGGCTCAGCGCCAGCTCGAGTTCGCTGCGCTGGCCGTAGCGGTGCAGGGTGGGGGGACGTTTGTAATCGTGCATGCTGGACTCGTTCTTCAATAGTAGGGTAAAACCGGCGCGCCGCTTACCGTGGCGGGCGGATATGGCGCCGGATGCGCTGGGCCGTCGCGGCCAGGTAAATCTCGCGCAGTAAATAAATAAAACAGCCGATCAGGCAAATCACGGCCAGCACAAAGAAGGCCGCGATGTATCTGTCCAGGGTCAGGTTCAGAATATCGCCCAAAAACAGCATGGCGATGATGACGCAGACGAAGAAACCGCACGCCGTGCTCAGCGAAATCGAGTAATTGATCAGATGGGTACGCCGATACAGGGTATCTAGCTCATCCATATAGAAATCGTTGTAGCCGATGTCGAGCCGGTCTTCCAGCACGCGCGTGCGGTCGATGATGCGGCCCAGGCGGTTGGTCAGCACCACCAGCATGGTGCCGATACCGGTCAACAGGAAAACCGGCGCAATCGCCAGCTGGATGATATGGCCGATGTCGCCGATCTGTATGTTCATGGATAAAAAGTCGTGGGTTCACACCGGCGCCCGACCGTGGCGCCAGCACAGGCCATAGTGTAGCAGGTGGCGCACGCCGGCTGGCCGCTTTGCCAACCGGCATGTTCACAGTTCATGCGAAGCCGCGTCCAGGTACGAAGCGCTCGGTGGCGCGTACCAGCGCCGAAGCGATGCCGTGCTCGAGCGCGCCATGGCCCGCGTCCGGTATCATTTCCAGCTGCGCGCCCGGCCATGCCTGCTGCAGGCGGTAGGCCGACAGCGGCGGACAGATGGCGTCGTAGCGTCCTTGCACGATGACGGCCGGCAAATGCGCGATGCGCCCCATGTTGCGGATCAGCTGGTCTTCCTCGAAGAAACCGAGATTGGCCATGTAATGCGATTCAAGCCGGCCCACGCCCAGGTCCAGCGCATCGTTCGGCGCATCTTCCGGTTGTGGCATCAGGTAGACGCGGCGCCCTTCGAAGCGGCTCCAGGCGCGCGCGGCCGGCCAGTACACGTTTGGATCGCTGCTGAGGATGCGTTGCACATAGGCCGCCAGCAGGTCGCCCCGCTCTTCCGGCGGTATCGGCGCGGCAAATTCCGCGTACAGTTCCGGATAGAACCAGCGCACGCCCTCGATGAACCAGTCGATTTCCGCCTGCGTGCACAGGAAAATGCCGCGCAGTACGAAACCGAGGCAGGCTGCGGGATGCGCCTGGCCATACGCCAGCGCCAGGGTCGAGCCCCACGAGCCGCCAAACACCAGCCATTGGTCGATGCCGAACTGGGCGCGCAGGCGTTCGATGTCCTCGATCAGCAACTGCGTCGTGTTGTTGCGCCATTCGCCCAGCGGCGTGGACTTGCCCGCGCCGCGCTGGTCGAACAGGATCACGCGGTAGCGCTGCGGATCGAAGAAGCGGCGGTGCTGCGGCGACAGGCCCGCGCCGGGGCCGCCATGCAGGAACAGCACGGGAATGCCGTCGGGATTGCCGCACTCTTCCCAATAAATGGTGTGGATGTCATCGACCGCCAGCATGCCGTGCCGGTTCGGCGACAGGGCGGGAAACAAAGGAGACAGGGAATCGGGCATGGCGGTCCTTGGAGTGGCGGTCAGGGCGCCAGGCACGAGTCCTGGCAACTGTTCCAATTATAGTGCGCGCCCGGCGCCTCAGGCCAGCAGCAAAGGCAGGCGGTTCGACGACTTGATTTCGCGCATCGACAGGCTGGACTGGATTTCCGCCACGCCAGGCAAGCGGCGCAGCACGGTCGAGACGAATTCGCCATACGCTTCCAGGTCGCGCGCCACCACTTGCAGGAAATAATCGGCTTCGCCCGCCACGTTGTGGCAGGACAGAATTTCGGGAATCGTCGCGATGGCTTGTTCGAACTGCGACGGCTGCTCGCCGCCATGGTTGGCGAACACGACCCGTACGAACGCGACCAGGCCGATGCCCAGCTTCTTGCGGTTGAGCAAAGCCTGGTAGCCGGTAATAAAACCTTCCTCTTCCAGGCGGCGCAGACGGCGCCAGACGGGGGTTTCGCTCAGTTTCAAGCGCTCGGCCAGGCGCGCATTCGACAGCCTTCCTTCATCCTGCAACAGCCTGAGTATCTGCAAATCGGTGGCGTCGAGGCTAACTTCTGAAATTTTCATCTAATTTTTGTTTTTATACGAGTGGAATCTACCCGAATACTAGGGCATGCAGGGCAGGAAAAGCAAGCACATTTCATCGCCGCAAGAACATAATGGGGCCCGGCGAGCAGGCTGCACCGTGCGCATGCTCCCGCTTTTCTTTTCGACTGGCCCATGTCCGATTCTACCTTCCTGATGTACTTGCTGGCACTGGCTGGCGCCTTTTTATTACCGGGCCCCGACATGGCGCTGGTGCTGGCGACGGGCGCCGCGCGCGGCGTGGCCACGGCACTGGTGACGGCCGTGGGCATCGCCGGCGCGCGCGCCGTCCACGTGGCGCTGTCGGGCGCGGGCCTGGCGGCATTGATGGTGACGCATCCGCAAGCCTTGCAGTGGGTCAAATGGGCGGGCGCCGCCTACCTGCTGTACCTGGCGCTGCGCTTGCTGCAGTCGGCCCTGTCGAGCAAAACGGCGCAGGAAGAAGCGGCACCCGCCACGGCGCACAGCGCCCGCGCCAGCCTGATGCGCGGCTTCCTGACGAATCTGCTCAATCCGAAGGCACTGCTGTTTTGCAGCATGTTCCTGCCGCAATTCGTCGCCGGCAGCGAGCAGGTCGGCATGCAATACCTGCGCCTGGGCGCCGTCCTGGTGCTGATGGGCCTGTTGTTCGACGCCATCTACGCCGTGCTGGCCGCACGCCTGGCGCGCCGCCTGCGCGGCAAGCCTTCGCCCTATGGCAAGTTCGTGCTGCCGTCCGTCTTCGTGCTGCTGGCCGGACGGCTGGTGCTGGGCTGAACTGCTTTAGCGTCGGCAAAGAAGGCAGGATAATCGTTCAGCAGGCTGCGCTCGAGGTCGTTGACCTTGCGAAATTGCCGCAGCGACGGCGCCATGGCCCGGCCCGCATCCCAGCTGCGCCAGGCATTCGGCGCATCGAACTGCGCCAGCAGGGCGTCGCCCAGATCCTGATACACGGCCGCCATCTGCGGCTTTGCCTGCAGCACTTGCAGATACAAGGCCGTCGCTTCCGGCCATTGTCCCAGCTTGGCGCGCAAATTCCCCTCGAACAAGGCCAGGACGGGCTGCTCCAGCCCCGTTTGCTTCCTCAATTCCTGCACGGTGGCCAGCGCGTCCGCGATGCCCTCCTTGTCCTTGGCCTGCAATCCCCGCGTCAAATCGTGGATGGGCAGGCACTCCTGCATGGCCCGTTGTTGCTGAAGCGACAGTTTTTCGACCAGCGCGCCCGTGGAAAAATGGTCTTCCAACATGGTCAAGAAAGCCTCGAAGGGCTTTTCCGCGGCAAAGAGCTTTTCCGCTTCGGCGCGCAGCGCGGGATGCGCCTGGGGGCTCAACGGCGGCAACAGCGCCGCCTGCGCCAGCACCCGTTCGAGCGGCGGCGCGTCGGCCGCCAGCGGACGGGGCCGGTAGGCAGCCAGCGAATAGGTGGCGGGCGCCCCCGCCGTCATGGCGCTGATGCGGAAATGGCGCGCGACCTTGCCGCCCACCTCCTCGTAGTGCAAGGTGAATGCGGCGGGAATGCGCTGGCCATCGGCCAGCAGCTTCAATACCAGCGGATGGCCGCCCCAGCTGTAGCGCAAGTACTGGGCAAACGCCGTCGCGTCGTCGCCGCTGACAGGGCTGCCGGCAATGCCCAGGCGCAGCAGGGGCTGTTCGTCAAGCGACCACAGCACGGCGCCGTCGAGCAGCTGGGGCTGCAGCGCGCCGCGCCGCTTGTTGTCCAGCACCGACAAAGCTTGCTCCTCATACACGGGCAGCGTTGCGTGCTGCTCAAGGCCGCCCGCCTTCAACATGCCGGCGATCCCCTGCCGGTGGCGCAGCTCGAAGACGCGAAAACCCGCCACGTCGAACAGCGAATACGTGTCGTAGGTGGACGTCGCCATATCGATGACGTGGCGCCGGCGCGTGGCAAAGTCCAACACGGACAAGGCCTTGCCATCGCGCACGCTCAGGTACTGTTCGCCCAGCACGACATCGCTTTCCTGCGTAGTGCGCGCGGGCAGGCTGGTTTTCACGCCGGGCTTGTTGACGCGCTCGGTAGTCACCGTGACGTGGAACGCGACGCTGGCCTGGGCCGCGCTGGCGCCCAGGAAAAGGATGGCGGCCACGCTGGCGCGGCGCAAGGCGGAAACAAGGGTCATGGAAATGATGCAGTGGAGAAATGCTGATTTTAAGGCAAATCCAGCCATCCCCTTGTTTTGCTGGCAAGCATAAAAAAAGACAGCCGAAGCTGTCTTTCTGTTTTACCTCAACAACGATTACGACATGTGCTGGCCGCCGTTGATGGAAATGTTGGCGCCCGTGACGAACGCCGCTTCATCAGAAGCCAGGTAAGCGACCAGGCCGGCCACTTCTTCCGGCTTGCCCAGGCGCGCCATCGGAATTTGCGGGATGATTTTGCTGTCGAGCACTTCCTGTGGAATCGCCATGACCATCTTGGTGCCGATGTACCCTGGCGAGATGGTGTTGACGGTGACGTTCTTGCGCGCCACTTCCAGCGCCAGCGACTTGGTGAAACCATGCATGCCGGCTTTCGCGGCCGAATAGTTGGTCTGGCCGAAGGCGCCCTTCTGGCCGTTGACGGACGAGATATTGATGATACGACCCCAGCCGCGTTCCACCATGCCGTCGCAGACGGGCTTGGTCATGTTGAAGACGGAATCGAGGTTGGTGCTCATCACGGCGTCCCAGTTCGGCTTGTCCATCTTCTTGAACGTCATGTCGCGCGTGATGCCGGCGTTATTCACCAGCACGTCGACAGGACCGATTTCCGCTTCCACGGCCGCCACGCAGGCAGCCGCCGAATCGTAGTCGGCCACGTCGCACGGATACGCCTTGAAGTCATAGCCCATGTCCTTCGTCGTCGCCAGCCATTCCGCGACCTTCGGATTGCCTGGGGAATATGTGGTCACCACGCGATAGCCGAGCGCCGCCAGCTTGAAACACACCGCTTCGCCCAGACCGCCCATGCCACCAGTTACCAATGCAACTCTTGCCATTTTCATCCCCTCAGTGTCGTTCTATTGCTAGAAAGTTAATTATTTAGTGAAAGTAGTCCACAACCGTTGAACCACAGCGCCGTACCGCACCGTATCCAAGCGTAGCGAGCGGCGATGATTTGTGGCTAAGAAGTGCAACCGTGCTTTAGCACGGTGAGCATCGCAGGCCGCAAAGCGCGACGCGCAGTAGCTTAGGTTCGATGTCCACCATTAGTCCCGTTCGATCGCGAGAGCAACACCCATGCCGCCGCCGATGCACAAGGCTGCCAGGCCTTTCTTGGCGTCGCGGCGTATCATTTCGTGGATCAGGGTGACCAGGATGCGCGCGCCGGACGCGCCGATCGGGTGGCCGATGGCGATCGCGCCGCCGTTCACGTTGATCTTGCTGGTATCCCAGCCCATTTCCTTGTTGACGGCAATCGCTTGCGCGGCAAACGCTTCGTTGATTTCCATCAGGTCCAGCTCTTCATGCGTCCAGCCGGCTTTTTTCAGGCACAGACGCGATGCGGAGACGGGGCCCATACCCATGACGGCAGGGTCCAGGCCCGACGACGCGTAAGCCTTGATGCGCGCCAGGGGCTTCAAGCCCAGTTCTTTCGCTTGCGAAGCGGACATCATGATGACGGCGGCGGCGCCGTCATTCAGGCCCGAGGCATTGCCAGCCGTGACAGTGCCGTCCTTGGCGAACGCGGGGCGCAGGCCGGACAGCGACTCCAGGGTCGAGCCCGGCTTGATGTATTCATCGCTGTCGAAGACGACGGTGCCTTTTTTGTTGGCGATTTCCAGCGGCAGGATTTCATCCTTGAACTTGCCCGCTTTTTGCGCCGCTTCGGCCTTCAGTTGCGACTGCAGCGCGAATTCATCCTGCTCGGCGCGCGTCACTTCGTATTTCTTGGCGACGTTTTCCGCCGTGATGCCCATGTGGTACTGGTTGTACACGTCCCACAGGCCGTCGACGATCATGGTGTCGATCATCTTGAAGTCGCCCATGCGGAAACCGTCGCGCGAGCCGTTCATCGCGTGCGGCGACGCGCTCATGTTTTCCTGGCCGCCGGCGATGATGATGTTGGCGTCGCCGCACTTGATCGCTTGCGCCGCCAGGTGCGTGGCCTTCAGGCCGCTGCCGCAGACCTTGTTGATGGTAAATGCCGGGATGGCGCTGGGCAGGCCAGCCTTGATGACGGCCTGGCGCGCGGCGTTCTGGCCGACGGCGGCCGTCAGCACCTGGCCCAGGATCGCTTCGCCGATCAGGTTCGGGTCGATGCCGGTTTGAGCCATCAAGCCCTTGATTACATGCGCGCCCAGTTCGGACGCAGGAATCTTGGCCAGGCTGCCACCGAATTTGCCGACTGCGGTACGGCCAGCGGCCACGATTACGACATCATCCATTTATTTCTCCGATATGCAGGCCACGAGGGCCAAGGTCAAGGTGTTAATAGAATCCAATGAGAATCCGGGAAGACACAGCAAGCTGCGTTTCATTCTAGCGCGGCATGCGCCGCAGTTCCAGCGCCGCACCGCAGGCGGCGGCGATGACAGCCTGCTTGCGGTGGCGGCGGGCGGCCAGGCGCGGCGGATAGCCGCTGCCGGGCCGCAAAACGCTTACGCCTGGCGCGCAGGACGCGTGTTTTTATTTTTATCATACCCTTCATCTGCGCTGCCGAAAGTGGTTTTTAGAAAATTATTGAAGGGAATAATCAGGGGTACGGGGGTTTGCTTTACCACCTGCAACAGCTCGCCAAATTTTTGACGCGATGCAGCAAACTCACCCTTTGTCACAGTCTCGAATTTCTCCTGGGTTTCTTGGGCAACATCCTTTGCCTGGCGGCCATATGCACCGATGCGTTCGATGGCCAGTTGCGACTGCGTGCGCGACAGTTGCAGCAGCGCTTGCGGGTCCTTCACGGACAGCAGCTGATTGCCCGCCACCGTAGCGGCGGCCAGCGCTGCGCGGGCCGCATCGAGCTGCAAGTCCAGCACGCTGGCGCCGCTGTCGACGGCGGCCTGGGCATACGCTTGCGCGCTGATCAACTGCGCTTCCACCACGGCCTTGCCGGCCAGTGCCCATTGTTCGGAAAATGAAAACATGTCGTTCCTCCCCAAAGAGTAGGCAGCGCCATGTTGCGCCGCACAGTGCTCAACTGTAAGCGGTGGTTCATTGCTGAACCTTGATATTTATCAAGCTTTGCTGTTGGTTTGTTTCCAACTCAACGTTGATCAAGACAACAACTTGATACCATCGAGCGAGGCCGCGCACTGCTCGCGTATCACGCTGACGAAATCGCGCACGTACGCCTTGTCCTGCAGATGGTCGGGCACGGAGACATACAGGTCGCTCCACAGGCCATGCTCGCCCACCGGGCGCGCCACCACATAATCGTAATCGACGTAATTCTTGATGGCCCAGTTCGGCAAGGCGGCGATGCCGCGCCGGCTCGCCACCAGTTGCAGCACGGCGACCGTCAATTCGGCCGTGCGGCGCTCGAACTGGATGCCGGCGGGTTTGAGCACTTCGCGGATCAGGTCGATGCGCTCTTCCGGTACGGGATAGGTAATCAAGGTCTCGCCCGTAAAGTCGGCCGCCGCCAGCCGGCGCTGTGCCTGCAGCCGGTGCTTCTGCGCCATCACCACCAGCATTTCAAAGCGGAACAGGGGAAACACGGTGAAATCGGGGCCATACGGCGAACCGATGACCAGGTCCGCCTCGCCCGAACGCAGCAAGTCGGCCGGTTCGCTGTGAAAGCCGGAAACAAGATCGATTTCCACTTCCGGCCAGCGCTGGCGGAACGCATCCATCACGGGCATCAGCCAGTCGAAGCAGGTATGGCATTCGAGCGCCACGCGCAGCTGTCCCTGGTCGCCCTGCGACAGGCGCGCCACGTCGCGCTCGGCCAGTTCGATCTCGGGCAGCAGCTTGTCGGCCAGCTCCAGCAGCCGGCTGCCCGTGGCCGTAAAGGCAATCGGCATCGACTTGCGCTCGAACAAGGGCGCCTTATAGCGCTCTTCGAGCAAACGGATCTGGTGCGACAGGGCCGACTGGGTCAGGTTGAGCAGCTGCGCGGCGCGCACCAGGCTGCCGGACGAACGCAGGGCACTCAGGGTGCGCAGGTGGCGGATTTCTAGCATCGGGAAATTGGTGGCTGTACGTGAATTATTTTCATGTTATTCGTCAAAATGTTTCGTTTTGATTATAGACCAAGTTGCCGCACACTCTAGCGCATTCACATTAAATCTCGATGACATCATGACCATTCGTACCCACATTCTTGGCTTTCCCCGTATCGGCGCCGCGCGCGAACTGAAACTGGCACTGGAAAGCCACTGGCGCGGCGAGCTGACCGAGGCGGCGCTGGAAGCGACGGGCCAGCAATTGCGCGCGCGCCACTGGGCGCTGCAACGCGATGCAGGGCTCGACTACGTTACCGTGGGCGACTTCGCCTTCTACGACCAGGTGGCCAACCATATCCAGCTGCTGGGCTGCGAACCGGCCCGTTTCAGCTTCACGCCGGAGCAGTCGCCGCTGGCGCGCTATTTCACGATGGCGCGCGGTGCAGAGACCGGCACGCATGCGGAGCACGCGGACTGCGGCCATGCGCACCCTGCACACGCCGCAGGCACTGCCGCGCTGGAAATGACCAAGTGGTTTGACACCAATTACCATTACCTGGTGCCCGAATTGTCGCCGCAGACCCAGTTTTCTCTCGCTTGCGAGCGCCTGCTGGCGGAAGTGGCCGAAGCGCAGGCGCTGGGCCACCAGGTCAAGGCGGCCCTGATCGGCCCCCTCACCTTCCTGTGGCTGGGCAAGGAAAAGACACACGGCTTCGACCGCCTGTCCCTGCTGGAACAATTGCTGCCCGTCTACGGCGCCCTGCTCGACCGCCTGAAACAGCAAGGCGTGGCGTGGGTGCAGGTCGACGAACCGATCCTGGGCCTGGACTTGCCCACTGCGTGGCGCAGCGCTTTCGAGAGCGCCTACTGGCAGCTGAACCAGGTAGGTATCAATATCCTGCTGGCCACGTATTTCTCGCCGCTGGAAGAAAACCTCAGCCTGGCCTGCCGCCTGCCCGTGGCCGGCCTGCATGTGGACGGCATCCGCGCGCCGCATGAACTGGTCAGCGTGACGGACTGGCTGCCCGCGCATAAAGTCTTGTCGATCGGCATAGTCGATGGCCGCAACATCTGGCGCACCGACCTTGACGCGGCCCTGGCCGTGCTGCAGCCGCTGGCGGCCAAGCGCAACGGCCAGCTGTGGCTGGCGCCGTCGTGCTCCTTGCTGCACGTGCCGTTCAGTCTGGAAGCGGAAACAGAGCTCGACGGTGAAATCCGGACCTGGCTGGCGTTCGCCACGGAAAAACTGGCGGAGATCGCCATCCTCAAGGGCGCGCTCGAAGGCCATCCTGATGACAGCGCACTGGCCGCTTCCCGTCAGGCCATTGCCGGCCGCCGTACCAGCGCCCGGGTGCATCGCCCGCAAGTGGCGCAGCGCCTGCAAGCGCTCACGCCCACCGTGGACCGCCGCGATTCCAGCTTCCCGCTGCGCCAGGCCGTGCAGCGCGCGCGTTTCCAGCTGCCCGATTTCCCCACGACAACCATCGGCTCCTTCCCGCAGACGACGGCCATCCGCGCCGCCCGCGCGAGTTTCAAGCGCGGCGAACTGGCCATCGCCGATTACGAACAGCAGATGCGCGCCGAAATCGCCCACGCCGTGGGGCGCCAGGAAGCGCTGGGCCTGGACGTGCTCGTGCATGGCGAAGCGGAACGCAACGACATGGTCGAATACTTCGGCGAACAACTGGACGGTTTTGTGTTTACCCGCCACGGCTGGGTGCAATCGTACGGCTCGCGCTGCGTCAAGCCGCCCGTCATCTATGGCGACGTGCAGCGCCCGGCCGCCATGACGGTGGCCTGGACGGTGCACGCACAAAGCCTGACGCACAAACCGGTAAAGGGCATGCTGACGGGTCCCGTGACGATCCTGCAATGGTCGTTCGTGCGCGACGACCAGCCGCGCGCCACCACGGCGCTGCAGATCGCCCTGGCCATCCGCGACGAAGTGGCCGATCTGGAAACGGCCGGCATCGGCATCATCCAGATCGACGAGCCGGCCATCCGCGAAGGCTTGCCCCTGCGCCGCGGCCAGTGGGATACTTACCTGGCCTGGGCCACGCGCGCCTTCCGCATCGCCGCGTCCGTCGTCAGCGACGCGACACAGATCCACACGCACATGTGCTATGCCGAGTTCAACGACATCCTGCCGCAGATCGCCGCCATGGATGCCGACGTGATCACGATCGAGACAAGCCGCTCGGACATGGAGTTGCTGACAGGCTTTGGCCAATTTCAATATCCGAACGAAATCGGCCCCGGCGTGTATGACATCCACTCGCCGCGTATCCCCTCGACACCCGACATGGTGGCATTGCTGCAAAAAGCCAGCGCCGTGATTCCACCGGCCCATTTATGGGTCAACCCGGACTGCGGCCTCAAAACGCGGGGCTGGGTGGAAACGGAAGCGGCTTTAAAGAATATGGTCGCGGCGGCGCGGCAGATGCGCGCGGCTGCATGACCTAAGCCTATCCAGGCCGCATGCAGGGCTGCTTTCAGGGCGGCGCACCGGTTTTCCGGGGCGCCGTCCGTTTTTTTTGACATGAAGTAGGTGTTGCCCTGCGGAATAGCATGCGCCAGGCCCCTGACGCCGATTTTTTTGCAGTAGAATGCAAGAAATTTACTGCTCCCATTGTTGCCGTACGGAACATCTGGCCTGCCGCAGTTTCACTTTGATAAATGTTTATGTCCAAAAGCCCGTCGCAGAAGCCTATCGAAATCAAGATTTCCACCGTCGTTGCTGTCTCCGCCATCATGCATAGCGCCGATACGCAGGCCCTCGATGCCGCCTTGCGCGACATGACGGGAGGCGTGGCCGACTTTTTCGAGGACGACCTGGCCGTGCTGGACGTGGCGGCCTTGCCGCCCGGCAGCGTGCCCATCGACTGGGCCGCCCTCGTGGCCCTGCTGAAGAAATACCGTTTGAATGCCGTGGCCGTGCGCAATGCGCCGGCCGACATGCATGACGCCATCCTCGCGCAAGGCTTGAGCCTCGACAGCGGCAAGACGCGCGACGATGCGCCGCCCAAGGATGGCCCCAAGGATACGCCCACGGCGGCGGCCCAGTCGGGCGCCGATGCCCAGGTGATGGTGATCGACACGCCCGTGCGGGCCGGCCAGCGCATTTATGCGCGCGGCTGCGACCTGATCATCACCGCTGTCGTCAACAATGGCGCCGAAATCATCGCCGACGGCAGCATCCACGTATATTCCTCGCTGTACGGCCGCGCGCTGGCCGGCGCCTCGGGCAATGCCCAGGCGCGCATCTTCGCGCTGGCCATGGAACCGGAACTGGTCTCGATCGCCGGCGTGTACCGCACGTTCGAGGATGGTTTCCCTGCGGAAATGGCGCGCGGACCCGCGCAAATTCGTTTGGCTGGAGACAGAATCGATATACACTCTGTCAATCCGGTCACTCCCGTGAACCGCTCTTAAGCTGCACAATTCAAGAGATATCTGAAAAGGATTATTTGTGGCAAGAATTATTGTTGTGACGTCCGGCAAGGGCGGTGTCGGCAAGACGACCTCTAGCGCCAGTTTTTCCACTGGCCTGGCCATGCGCGGCCACAAGACAGCCGTGCTCGACTTCGACGTGGGCCTGCGTAACCTCGACCTGATCATGGGTTGCGAGCGCCGCGTCGTCTACGACCTGATCAATGTGATCAATAAAGAGGCCACCCTGAACCAGGCCCTGATCAAGGACAAGCACTGCGACAACCTGTTCATCCTGCCCGCGTCGCAAACGCGCGACAAGGATGCCTTGTCGGAAGAAGGCGTGGAACGCGTGTTGAACGACCTGATCAACATGGGTTTCGAGTTCATCATCTGCGATTCGCCGGCCGGCATCGAGCATGGCGCGCTGATGGCGCTGACGTTCGCCGACGAAGCCATCATCGTCACCAATCCGGAAGTGTCGTCGGTGCGCGATTCGGACCGCATCCTCGGCATCCTGCAAGCCAAGTCGCGCCGCGCGCAGACGGGCGGCGAGCCGGTCAAGGAACATTTGCTGATCACCCGCTACTCGCCGAAACGCGTGGAATCGGATGAAATGCTGTCCTACCAGGACGTGCAGGAAATCCTGCGCATCCCGCTGGTGGGCATCATTCCGGAGTCGGAGCAAGTGCTGGCCGCCTCGAACCAGGGCAACCCGGCCATCCATTTCACGGGCACGGACGTGGCGCAAGCCTATGAAGACGTGGTCTCGCGTTTCCTCGGCGAAGAAGTCGAGTTGCGCTTTACCAACTATGAAAAGCCTGGATTACTCCAGCGCATTTTTGGGGCGAAGTGATATGGCCTTGCTTTCTTTCCTCTTCCCCCCCAAGCCGAAGACGGCCACCGCGGCCAAGGAACGCCTGCAGATCATCATCGCCCGCGAACGCAGCGGACGCGATGGTCCGGACTTCCTGCCCGCCCTGCACAAGGAATTGATCGCCGTCATTTCCAAGTACACCAAGGTCAATGCCGACGACATCAAGATTTCGCTGGACCGCCAGGGCAACCTGGAGGTGCTCGACGTCAACGTGGTGCTGCCGGACGCGTAATAGTTAATCCGGCCTGACCGCGAGCAATTCCTGCGCCACCGCGGCGCAGGCGTTCACGTGCTGGTTGCCGATCTGGCGGAACACGGCGTAGCCGATGGCTGCCGCCACCGCCTGGCCGGCAAACGGCACGAAGCGCGCCACCTGCTTGGTGGCTATCTTGACGCCACTGCGCTTGAGCAGGTGGAGGATCAGTTCGCGCGACACCAGCTTTCCCACCAGCATGCCGCCCATGCCCACCGCCGCGCGGTAGGCCATCATCTTGAACTGCGGGTTCAGGCGCTCGATCTGCTCGGGCGTCAGGCCGAATTCGTGGTTGATATCGTTGATCAGCATGGAAAACAGGCCTACGTCGGACATCAGGTCGACGCCGGGAATGGGAATGGCCGAGGCGCCCGCCGACATCATCGCGCGCCGCTGCACCAGGCGCCGGCAACGCTCGCGCACTTGCTCGATTTCCGCACGACTGGCCGGTATCAGTGTCCAATCGGTAGTGCTCTTGTCTGGCATGGCCGCTTCTCCACAGTAGGGGGTAGATGAACAAGTGTAACGTAAAGGCTCCGCCCTCCGATTTCACTGGACACAGTTGCAATCTCTGTTATATTTCACTTGAGCATTCCTTAACATTACGATAAGCAGAGCAGACCGTCTGTTTGTTGCTACACACTCCAGCCAATTATGCGAATTGCCGTACTCGATAGCGACCATAGCCAGGCAGAGCTGATCTGCCAGGTGCTCACCGCCGCCGGCCACGCTTGCCACGAGTTTCAGAGTGGTAAGGAAATGCTGGGGCAACTGCGCAAGGACAGTTGCGACATGCTCATCCTCGACTGGCATGTGAGCGATCTGGACGGCGCGGAAGTCTTGCGCCGTGCCCGCGAAAAACTGGCGCCGAAGGCGCCCGTGTTGTTTATGACCAACAGTTCCGGCGAAGACGATGTGGTGGCGGGCATGACGGCAGGCGCCGACGACTACATGATCAAGCCCCTGCGGCGCAGCGAACTGACCTTGCGCACCCAGGCGCTGTTGCGCGTAGCCTACCCGGCCCAGAATGGCGCCGAGTACTTGCAATTCGGGTCCTACACGTTTGAAACCCGCCCCGGCCGCCTGCTGCGCGATGGCGAAGTGCTGGACGTGACGCACAAGGAATTCGCCCTGGCGCTGCTGTTTTTCCGCAACCTGGGCCGGCCCCTGTCGCGTGCCTACATCCACGAAGCCGTGTGGCAGCGCGACACGGCCCTGCCTTCGCGCACCATGGATACCCATGTCTCGCGCGTGCGCAACAAGCTGCAGCTGAAACCGGAACACGGCTACCGGCTCGTGCCCGTCTACAGCTACGGTTATCGCCTGGAAAAACTGGGCGGCTGAATGGCGGCAACGGCTGACCTGCTCAAAGCGCGGGCACAAAGCGCTATAATGTCGGCATAAGTCACCCCAACAGCCCTGAAATGCAACTGCTCGCCGTCGGCCTCAACCATACCACCGCCCCAGTGTCGCTTCGCGAACAGCTGGCGTTTGCGCCTGAGCACTTGGGTTCGGCGGTGATGGCGGCGCGTACCTGGTTCCAGCGCATCGACTTGCGCGACAACGACGAAGCGGCCATCCTGTCGACGTGCAACCGCACCGAGCTGTATGCGGCCAGCCATGTGCCCAATCCGCTCGACGCAGGCGCGCATTTCCTGGCCGACTACCACCAGCTCAATTACAGCGAGCTGCGCCCGCACTTGTATATGCTGCCGCAGCACGATGCCGTGCGCCACACCTTCCGCGTCGCCTCCGGGCTCGATTCGATGGTGCTGGGCGAAACGCAGATCCTCGGGCAGATCAAGGACGCCATCCGCACGGCCGACGAGGCGGGCGGCCTGGGCACGTATCTGCACCAGTTGTTCCAGCGCAGCTTTTCGGTGGCCAAGGAAGTACGCAGCAGCACGGAAATCGGCGCCCACAGCGTGTCCATGGCGGCCGCCGCCGTGCGCCTGTCGCAGCGCATCTTCGACAAGATCGCCGAGCAGAACGTGCTGTTCATCGGCGCCGGCGAAATGATCGAATTGTGCGCCACGCACTTTGCGGCGCAAAACCCGAAAAGCATCACCATTGCCAACCGCACCATGGAACGGGGCGAGGAACTGGCGCACCGCTTCAACGGCAAGGCCATCCGCCTGGCGGACTTGCCGGAGCAGCTGCACCAGTTCGACATCGTCATCTCGTGCACGGCGTCATCGTTGCCCCTGCTGGGCCTGGGCCTGGTCGAGCGCGCCATCAAGGCACGCCGCCACAAGCCCATGTTCATGGTCGACCTGGCCGTGCCGCGCGATATCGAAGCGGAAGTGGGCCGTTTGAACGACGTTTTCCTGTACACGGTCGACGACCTGGGCAAGGTCGTGCAGACGGGCCTGGAAAGCCGGCAAGCGGCCGTGGCGCAAGCCGAAGCCATCATCGAGACGCGCGTGCAATCGTTCATGAGCTGGGTCGACGACCGCGCCATGGTGCCCGTCATCCAGCATTTGCATGAAAACAGCGAATCGTTGCGCCTGATGGAAGTGGAACGGGCGCGCAAGATGCTGGCCAAGGGCGCCGACATCGACGCCGTCCTCGAAGCGCTGTCGAAAGGCTTGACGGCCAAGTTCCTGCACGGCCCGCAGCAGGCGCTGCACCACGCGCAAGGCGACGAGCGCAAGCAGCTGGTCACCCTGTTGCCAAAACTGTTCCGCCCCCGCCGTTAGCGCAGCCCCGCTGGCCGCCCGCGCGCGGCCACCCCTGCCCGCCTGCCGTAGTTGCAGAACCTGCACCATCCCTACACTCTTTTACCGCGAATCGCTATGAAACCATCCATGCTGGCCAAACTCGATCAACTGGCGAACCGCCTGGTCGAACTCGACGAACTGCTGATGCACCCGGACGCCACGTCGAACATGGACAGCTACCGCAAGATGACGCGCGAGCACGCCGAACTGGGCCCGCTGGTGGCCCTGTACCGCTCCTACCAGGAAGCGGGCAACGATATTACGACGGCGCAAGAGATGCTCGGCGATCCGGACATGAAGGAATTCGCCCAGGAAGAAATCGAAGCGGCGAAAACCACCATGGCGCGGCTCGAGCGCGAACTGCAGACCATGCTGCTGCCGAAGGACGTCAATGACGAGCGCAATATCTTCCTGGAAATTCGCGCCGGCACGGGCGGCGACGAATCGGCCCTGTTCGCCGGCGATTTATTACGCATGTACACGCGCTTTGCCGAGCGCAACCGCTGGCAGGTGGAACTCGTGTCCTCGTCCGACTCCGACCTGGGCGGCTACCGCGAAGTGATCGTGCGCGTGGTGGGCAATGGCGCGTATTCGAAACTGAAATTCGAATCGGGCGGCCACCGCGTGCAGCGCGTGCCGGCCACGGAAACGCAGGGACGCATCCACACGTCGGCCTGCACGGTGGCCGTGATGCCGGAAGCCGATGAAGTCGAAGACGTCAACATCAACCCGGCCGACTTGCGCATCGACACCTACCGCGCCTCGGGTGCCGGCGGACAGCACATCAACAAGACGGATTCGGCCGTGCGCATCACCCACTTGCCGACCGGCATTGTGGTCGAATGCCAGGATGACCGCAGCCAGCACAAGAACAAGGCGCAAGCGATGAAGGTGCTGGCCGCGCGCATCAAGGACGTGCAGTTGCGCGAACAGCAGTCGAAGGAAGCGGCCACGCGCAAGAGCCTGATCGGCTCGGGCGACCGCAGCGAGCGCATCCGTACGTACAATTTCCCGCAAGGCCGGCTGACGGACCACCGCATCAACCTGACGTTATATAAACTCGACTTCATCATGGATGGGGATTTGACGGAGTTGACGAATGCGCTGGCGGCCGAGCATCAGGCGGAATTGCTGGCGGCACTCGGTGACTAAACGCTGACGCCGCTGTGTCGGCTTACGCTGCGCTAAGCCGACCTACGCCGACCACCCCGCAGTTGTAGGTCGGCTTGGCGCGCAGCGCGTAAGCCGACAGCTTTAAGTAGCGGCTAAGCAATAAAAATCGGCCCTTGTGCGAAAATGACCAGCTCGATTCCATCCACCTCACCGTGTCGCCCATGAAAAATTCACGCACCGTCCTCCTGTTGACCGCCGCCCTGTGTTTCCTGATGCTGGGCGTGGCCATGTATTTGCAGCACGCCATGAACATGGCGCCGTGCCCGCTGTGCGTGATCCAGCGCTACCTGTTCCTCGCCATCGGCATCGCCTGCCTGGCTGGCGCGGTGGCCAACCGGCCGAAAATCGGCGCCAGCGTCGGCCTGCTGGCAGCCCTGGGCGGCCTGGGCGTGGGCGCCAAGCATTTGTACGTGCTGGCCAATCCCGGCTTCTCGTGCGGCATCGATCCGGTGGAAACGGCGCTGAACAAGGTCTTCACGGCCGAACTCATGCCCTTCATGTTTGAATCGTACGGCGCCTGCGAAAGCGCCGGCGAGCCGTTTTTCGGCCTGTCGATCCCGCAATGGGCCTTCGCCTGGTTCGCCATCTTCGCCATCGCCATGCTGTGGACCTTGCTGCGCCGTCAGAAATAATTGAAAGCACCATGCCAGAAACCTTGATTCCCGCCGGCAGCACTGTCGGCGCCCTGCAAATCCGTCCGCTGCTCGATCCGCTCGATAACCGCATTTTGCTCGGCCACGCGCTGGGCCTGTCGCGCGTGAGCCTGATCACGCAATCGGAGCGTGTACTCACTCCCAACGAAACGGAACGGCTGTCGAACTTGCTGGCGCGCCGCCTGCAGGGCGAGCCGATCGCCTACATCGTCGGCCAGCGTGAATTTTTCGGCCTGCCGTTCGAAGTCAACGACGCCGTGCTGATCCCCCGCCCCGACACGGAAGTACTGGTGGAACTGGCGCTAGAGCGCCTGCCACCGGGCGGACGGGTGCTCGACATGGGCACGGGCAGCGGCGCCATCGCCGTTGCGCTCGCGCACACGCGGCCCGACGCCGTCGTCACGGCCCTGGACGTGAGCAGCGCGGCGCTGGCCGTGGCGCGCCGCAACGCCAGCGCCAACGGCGTCAACATCACCTTCATGGCCAGCGACTGGTTCGAAGCGCTGGGCACGGAAAAATTCGACCTGATCGTCTCGAATCCCCCCTACATCGCCAGCGGCGACCGCCACCTGGCCGAAGGCGATCTGCGCTTCGAACCGACGGGCGCGCTGACCGACCACGCGGACGGCTTGTCGGCCCTGCGCACCATCGTTTCCGGCGCCGCACGCCACCTGGCCTCAGGCGCCTGGCTGCTGATGGAGCACGGCTACGACCAAGCGGCGTCCGTGCGCGGCTTGCTGGCCGACGCCGGCTACAACAAAGTGCAAAGCTGGCGCGACCTGGCCGGCATCGAACGGGTCAGCGGCGCCCGCCTGGGCTGACGGCCGCCACGTGCGCAAAGCTTGACCCGGCAGCGCGCCAGATCCCCCCGCAGTTTGTTAAACTATCAAGCGAATTCCTGACCGAAGCGCCGTCCCCGTTGCCCGGGACGGACGCTGGCGACGCGGCGTTTTTTGGGCCGGCGCCGACGCATTTGCCAAAATTCGGTTAATCTCAGCACAAATTATTTATATGCTGCACAAGAAAGGAAGCTCAAATTGCCCAACCTGTTGACTCGCCGCCTGGCATTGCTGACCGAAGATGCCAACCGCGCGCTGCTGGGCGGCTTGCGCGGCATCGAACGTGAAACCCTGCGCGTCGACCACGCCGGCCATCTGGCTTCCACGCCCCATCCCGCCGCTCTGGGCTCGGCGCTGACGCACCCTGAAATCACCACCGACTACGCCGAGGCGCTGCTCGAATTCATCACCCCGGCCGAAGCCGACATCGGCGTCACGCTCGACAAGCTCGACACCGTGCACCGCCACGCCTACAGCCGCCTCGGCGACGAGTTGCTGTGGAGCCAGTCGATGCCATGCCAGCTGCCGCCCGAAGCGGAGATCGAGATCGCCAACTACGGCACCTCGAACATGGGCATGCTCAAGCACGTCTACCGGCGCGGCCTGGCCTTGCGTTACGGCAAAGCCATGCAATGCATCGCCGGCATCCATTACAACTACTCGCTCGACGAGCAGCTGTGGCAAGTGCTGGCCAGCAATCCGGACACCAGCGCCAGCGCCACGCAAGCAGCCGCCACGCCGAAAGACGTGCAGTCGGAAAGCTATCTGGCAACGATCCGCAATTTCCGCCGCTACAGCTGGCTCCTGATGTACCTGTTCGGCGCTTCGCCGGCCCTGTCCGCCGGTTTCCTGCGCGGCCGCGCGCACAAGCTCGACACCTTGTCCGACGACACCCTGTTCCTGCCGTACGCCACCAGCCTGCGCATGAGCGACCTCGGCTACCAGAACGATGCCCAGTCGGGCCTGCGTCCGCACGAAAACAGCCTGGAAGACTACGTCAACGCGCTCACGCACGCCGTCAACGACCCGTATCCGCCATATGCGGCGCTGGGCACCAAGAAGGATGGCGAGTGGATTCAATTGTCCACCAACGTGCTGCAGATCGAAAATGAATACTATTCGACCATCCGCCCGAAGCGCGTGATCCGCACGGGCGAGCGCCCGATCCAGGCTCTGTGCCTGCGCGGCGTGCAATACATCGAAGTGCGCTGCATGGACGTCGACCCGTTCGAACCGGTCGGCATCAGCCTGGAAACGGGCCGTTTCCTCGACGCGTTCCTGCTGTTCTGCGCGCTCGACGACAGCGGTCCCATCTCGGCCGAGCAAAGCGCCTGCTACACGAACAATTTCGCCCGCACCGTCAAGGAAGGCCGCAAGCCGGGCTTGACCCTGCGCCGCGACGGCGAGGAGATCACCCTGCAGGCCTGGGGCGAGGAATTGCTGGCACGCATCGCCCCCGTGGCGGCCCTCCTCGACTCTCGCCATGGCGGCACCCAGCACGCGGACAGCCTGGCGGCGCAAGCCGTCAAACTGGCCAACCCCGATGCGACGCCATCGGCGAAGGTCTTGGCCGAGCTGCGCGCCAACGGCGGCTCGTTTGCCGCCTTCGGCCTGCAGCAAAGCGAACGCCATGCGGCGTTTTTCCGCGCGCATCCGCCCACACCCGAGCAAAGTGCGTATTTCGACGCGATGGCCGCCAGCTCGCTGGCCGAGCAGCGCGCCATGGAAGCGGCACCGGCCGGCAGCTTCGACGATTTCGTCGCCGCCTACCGCGCCAGCACCCTGTGCTCGCACACCTGATCCTGCCCGACTTTTCGCCTGGCGCCCCATGCTGACCTTCTACAATGAATTGCACGGCCAGCACCGGGGCCGCTTCGAGATGTTTCGCGGGACCATGGTGCCTTGCTTCGAAACGCCCGAACGGGCCGACATGGTGGTGGCCGAGCTGGGGCGACGCAACCTGGGCCGCATCGTCACGCCGCATGGCGTGCCGCTGACGTCGTTAGAGCGCATCCACACGCCCCGTTACCTGCATTTCCTTCGCCACGCCTGGCACGACTGGCTGGCGCTCGACCCCGACAACGCGGGCAAGGATGCACTGCCATCCGTCTGGCCCGTGCGCACCTTGCGCAGCGATATCGAACCGGACGATTTCACGGCCAAGCTGGGCCTGTACTCGATGGATAATGGCACGCCGCTGACGGCCGGCACGTGGACGGCGGCCAAGACAGGCGCCGACTGCGCCGTCAACGCGGCCCACGCGCTGCGCCTGGGCGAGCGGGCCACGTTCGCCCTCACGCGCCCACCGGGCCACCACGCGGGCAGCGACTTTTTTGGCGGCTACTGTTTTCTGAACAACGCGGCCCTGGCCGCACAGCATTTGCTCGACGATGGCGCCCGCAAGGTCGCCATCCTCGATATCGACTACCACCACGGCAACGGCACGCAAAGCATCTTTTACCAGCGCGACGACGTGCTGTTCGCCTCCATCCACGCCGACCCGCGCAATGAGTATCCGTTTTATCTGGGCCACGCCGACGAGACGGGCAGCGGCGCGGGGCTCGGCTACAACGTCAACCTGCCGCTGCCGGCCGGCAGCACCACGGCCAGCTGGTTCGCCGCGCTGGAAACGGCCTGCCTGCGCATCAATATGTACGCGCCCGACGCGCTGGTGGTGTCGCTCGGTGTCGACACCTTTGCTGGCGACCCGCTGTCGCACTTCGCCCTGCAAAGCGGCGACTATCTGCGCGTGGGCGAGCGCCTGGCCCACCTGAACCTGCCCACCGCCTTCATCCTCGAAGGCGGCTATGCGGTGAAGGAAATCGGCATCAATGTCGTCAATGTGCTCGAAGGGTTCGAGACGGCGGAATAGGCCTGTAGTGATGTCGGCTTACGCCCTGGCGGGCCTTGGCGGCCCCGCTAAGCCGACCTACATATTCCGGAACAAGGCCATGAACGGCTGGCTCACGGCCAGCGTTTCCGGCCGCGTCTTCAGGCGCAAGGCGCCGCGTCCCACCTCGTCGCGCGTCACCGACGCCACCATCTTCATGTTGACGATGGTGGAGCGGTGGATCTGCTTGAAGATGGCAGGATCGAGCACGTCGAGCAGTTCGCGGATCGGCTTGCGCAGCAGCGCCTCGCCGTCCGCCGTCATGACGGCCGTGTACTTGGTATCGGACTGAAAATAGGCGATGTCTTCCACCATGATCAGCCGCGTATCCTTGCCGCTGCTGGCCGTCAGCCACACCAGCGGCGGCGACTTGGCGGCCGCAGGCAAGGCGCTGCTCAATTGCTGCAGCAGGCCGGCCAGCCCGCCGTCGCCCGCCCGGGCCTTGCCGGCCCGCGCCTGCACACGCTGCAGGGTCGCTTGCAGGCGCTCGCGTCCGATCGGTTTCAACAGATAATCGACGGCGCCCTTGTCGAAGGCATCGATCGCGTACTGGTCGTAGGCCGTGACGAACACCACCTGCGTGGCGGGACTCGCTTCGAGCGCGCCGGCCGCCACTTCCAGCCCCGTCAGGCCCGGCATGCGGATATCGAGGAAGGCGACGTCGGGCTTGTGCGTGGCGATGGCCTCGAGCGCCGTGCCGCCGTCGTCGCAGGCGGCGACGATGCGCAAGTAGGGCCACTCTTCGGTCAGCAGGGCCACGAGCGCGTCGCGCAGCAGGGTTTCATCTTCGGCAATGACGCAAGTCATCTCAGGCTGATGCATACGACACTCCTTGCGCCGTGCTGTCCGGCACCGTGATGGTGGCTGTCACGCCATCGGGAAAATTGGCGACAATGGCAAACGCGGCGGCATTGCCGTAGGTCAGGCGCAAGCGTTCGCGCACATTGCGCAGGCCGATGCCCGTGCCGGCACCATCGTCGCTGAAACCCTTGCCGTCGTCGGCCACCGTGACGATCACCGTGCCATCGCCGCTGCGCGCCATGATCCAGATGGTACCGCCGCCGCTTTTCGGCTCCAGGCCATGCTTGATGGCGTTTTCCACCAGGGTTTGCAGCATCATCGGCGGCAGCTCCACCTGACGCAGGTATTGCGGCACTTCGATCTGCAGGTTCAAACGCCCGCCCATGCGGATTTTCAAAATATCGAGATAGGCGCGCGCCCGTTCCAGCTCCGTGCCCAGGGTCGACATCGCTTGCTCCGTGCGTGGCAGCGAGTGGCGCAGGTACAAAATCAGGTTGCCCAGCATTTCATCGGCGCGCACGGGGTCGCTGCGCGTGAGCAGCTGCGCGCTGGCCAGGGTGTTGTACAGGAAGTGCGGCTCGACCTGCGCATGCAGCAGGCTCAGCTTGGCCACCGTGAGTTCCTTTTCCGTCACCGTCTGGCGCGCCTCGGCCTGCTCGCCGCGCCGGCGCTGCGCCACGCGGCGCGTCATCGCCCGCGTCACCGCTTCCGCGTTTTCCAGGTTGCTGCCATGGTCGACGAGGAACCAGTCGGTCCAGGCATTGCGCGCCGGTTCGCAGATCAGGGTCACGCTGCCCGCCTCGCCATTCGGCGTGACGGTGGCGAGGATCTGGTTCGGCCGCGGCTCGAGGAAACCAAGCACGCGCATGCGGGGCAAGCCCGTGTGCGTGTACGGCGCGGCACGGCGCACTCTAGCCTGCACCTGCAGGCTGTCGCGTGCGCTTTCGACCACTTCGCTGCCCGGCAATTCGCGGATGGCCGCGTCGATCATGTCGAACGCCTCGCCCGCCTCGAACGGGATCTCAATTTGGCGCCGCTGGCGGCTCGACAGGGTGCCGGCGTTGACGGCGCCGGCGATCAAGCGCACGCGCCGCACGTGCGAAAACGCATTCGTGATGACGGCGCTGGCCAGCAGCGCGCCGACGATGACAAAGAAGCCTTCCGTATTCCCGAAGATATAGCGCAGGAAGTTCTCCACCAGGATCGCCGTGGCGATGATATAGGTGAGCATCGTGGCCACGGTGATGCGTAGGATAAAGAAGAGGCTAGTCATGATTTTTCCTTGGGGTGTGAAGTGGGCCAAGCATAACCATCGGCCCCGGCGGCGGTGGCCATTATGCGATGGAAGCCAGGTAGTGGCGACAAAGGCTGCAAAATAAAGCATCAATTCGCGCCACCCCGAAATAAAATCGCTTGCAATTAAATAGCACGCGATATATATTGTGTACATGGACGCCGGCAAGTGCTTCTGCAGACGGAGATCCTGGGGCGAGAGCCCACGAAACAAGTAGCACACTATTTAGTAGCCACCTATTTATCTACCTAAAGGAAACCACCATGTCGATCAAACAAGTCCTGTACCGCGCTCAAGCCACCGCCACCGGAGGCCGCGAAGGCCGTGCCGTGTCGTCCGACAATGTGCTGGACGTCAAGCTGACCACGCCAAAAGAACTGGGTGGCAATGGCGCTGTCGGCACCAATCCGGAACAACTGTTCGCCGCCGGCTACTCGGCCTGCTTCATCGGCGCCATGAAATTCGTCGGCGGCCGCGACAAGATCGCCGTACCAGCGGACCTGTCCATCGAAGGCAACGTCGGCATCGGCGCCATCGAAACGGGCTTCGGCATCGAAGTGGAACTGAAAATCTCGCTGCCAGGCATGGAACGCGCCGCCGCCGAAGCGCTGGTCGCCGCCGCCCACATCGTCTGCCCATACTCGAACGCCACGCGCGGCAACATCGACGTCACCCTGACGATCGTGTAATCTCCGCTGCATGCACTCTACCTCCCCGGACGCGCCACTTGGCGCGGCCGGGGATTTTTGCTTTAGCGCAGCGCCTGCAGCAGCTTGTCCGCCAGGGCCGGTGCCGAGGCGGGATTCTGTCCCGTGATCAGTTCGCGGTCGACCACGACGTTGCTGGTCCACGGCGTCTGGTTCTGCACATACTGCGCGCCGGCCGCCTGCAAGCCCGACTGCGGGTAGAACTTCATCGTCCCGCCCTTCAGCGCGCCTTGCGCCGCCAGTTCTTCCTGATTGCTGATCACCGTCATGCGGTAGCCGCTGTAGATCCAGTCCGCCGGCTTGGGCGGCGTGCGGCCCGCTTCCAGCACAGCCGCAAACGCGCCCGCCTGCGGCAAGGCCGACAGCAGGGCGATGGGGCCATGGCACAGCAGCGCCGTCGGCTTGCCATCCGCGTGGAACTGGCGCAGCAAGGCGCCCAGGCTGGCATCCTTCAACAGATCCTGCATCGGCGCGTGGCCGCCCGGCACCAGCACGGCCGCGTAGTGGCCATAACCGATCTGTTCCACGCGCTTCAGGCTGATCACGGGCGAGCGGCCCGGTACCGTCAGCGCCAGCTGGTCCAGCAGCGCCTTGTGCGCCGCATGCGCGGCCGCGTCGCCGCCAAAGTAATCGACCGTATCCGAGCTGGCATCCAAGGTGGGCACCTGGCCCTGCGGCGTGGCGAACGTCACCGTGTGGCCCGCATCGAGCAGCTTTTTCACGGGCTGCATCAATTCATTCAGATAAAACCCCGTCGAAAAGACCTTGCCGTCGCGCAAGTCAAGGTGATTGGCGTCCGACAGCACGACGAGGACCTCGGCCGCCTGGGCGTTGGAAAAGGCGGCGAGCAACAGGCTGCTGATCAGTAATTTTTTCATGGTGTGGCCTTTCTGTAGAGAGGTCACCAGCATATTCCGAATCAAAATGGGGAAAAATGATGAATAATGCACAGCACTGATGCAGAATAAGACCGAATAGAAGCGCCGAATAGGAATGAAATGGACAAATTGCAGGCAATGCAGCTGTTTCGCCGTGTGGCCGAGCTGGGCAGCTTTCGCCGCGCCGCCGATGAACTGGACCTGTCGGCTTCGTATGTGAGCCGGCGCATCGGCCAGCTGGAGCAGGAACTGGGCGGGCGCCTGATGACGCGCACCACGCGCCAGCTGGCCCTGACGGAAACGGGCGCCGCCTACCTCGAGCACTGCCGCAAGCTGCTCGACGAGCTGGCGCAAGCGGAAGACATGGTGGCCCACTCGACGGCGCACGTGACGGGCCGCCTGCGCATCAACGCGCCGCTGACCTTGGGCGTGGGCGAGCTGGCCGAGGGCCTGGCCGATTTCATGGCCGACTGGCCCGCGCTGCGCCTGGACGTCGACCTGAAGGATGAATACGTCGACCTGGCGGCCGCCAACTACGACCTGGGTTTTCGCGTCACCACCGCGCTCAACGATTCGAGCTACGTGGCGCGCCATATCCACGACTACCGCCTGCACATCTGCTGCGCGCCCGCCTACCTGGAACGCCACGGCCCCTTGCGGGAACCCACGGACCTGACGCGCCAGCGCTGCTTCATCTACAGCCACGCGCTGTTCGGTAGCCGCTGGCCGCTGCGCCATGCGGGGCCGCACAGCGACATCGAAGTGCCGAACTGGGTCCGCACGAACAACACGCTGTTCATGCGCAGCCTGATCCTGCGCGGCCTGGGCATCGGCATCCTGCCCACCTTTGTCTGCCGCGAGGAACTGGCCAGCGGCGCCCTGGTCGAGCTGTTTCCGGACATCGAGCGGCCCAGTCTGGCGCTGTTCGCCATCTATCCGTCGCGCCAGCTGGTCGCGCCCCGCGTGACGCGCTGCATCGAGCACCTGAAGCAGTGGTATGCGCAGCGCTATCCCACGCCGGCTGCGTGAAGCCGGTAAAATCACGCCACTCTCAATCAAGGATGACCCCATGATCAGCTGGCAATGGAACACGTTCGACGAACTCGGCCCCCACGATTTGTACCAAGTGCTGGCCTTGCGCCAGCGCGTGTTCGTCATCGAACAGCAGTGCATTTATCCGGATCTGGACGGCCATGACCAGCAAGCCATGCATTTGCTGGGCTGGCAAACGGTCGATGGCCAGCGCCGTCTGGCCACCTACCTGCGCGTGCTGGCACCGGGCGCCAAGTATGTGGAAATGTCGCTGGGCCGCGTGCTGACGGCGCCCGAGGCACGCACCACGGGCGCCGGCAAACAGCTATTAACGGAAGGCATCGCCCGCGCCGTACGCCAGCATCCTGGCCACGCCATCCGCATCGGCGCACAGCAGTACCTGGAGCGCTTCTACCAGTCGTTCGGCTTTGTCACCGTCAGCGCGCCGTACGACGAAGACGGCATACAGCACGTCGACATGCTGCGCGCGGTGGAGCAAGCGGCATGACGACGGCCCTGATTTCCTGGAGCGGCGGCAAGGATTCCTGCCTGGCCCTGTGGCGCGCGCGCAACGCCGGCATGGACGTGCCGCTGCTGATCACGGCCATGGATGAAGATGGCCGCAAGTCGCGCTCGCACGGCGTGCCGCCCGAGCTGCTCGCCGCGCAGGCGGCCAGCCTGGGCGCGCGCCTGCAGCGCTATCACGCCAGCTGGGCCAGCTACGAAGAGCAATTCATCGCCATGCTGCGCGCGGCCAAGGCCGAGGGCATCGATCACGCGCTGTTTGGCGACATTGACCTGCAGCCGCACCGCGACTGGGAAGAAAAAGTCTGCGCGGCCGCCGGCCTGACGGCGCACCTGCCCCTGTGGGGCGGGGATCGCCGCGCGCTGGTCGACGAATTTCTCGCCGCCGGCTTCAAGGCCATCGTCGTGTGCATCAATGGCCGGCACCTGCCGCGCGCATTTTGCGGACGCGAGTTCGACGCTTCCTTCCTCGCCGACCTGCCGCCCGGCGTCGACGCCTGCGGCGAAAACGGCGAATTCCACACCTTCGTCTACGACGGTCCCGCCTTCAGCGCACCGGTGGCGCTGCGCCGCACGCAAGTGCTGCAATATGACGCGCCGGCCAATCTGGGCGGCGCCACGTATTACTTCCAAGAGCTGGCCCCGCCCGAGGCGTAAAGGGCCCGCCAAAGCAAAAAGGGCGATTCCGTGGAATCGCCCTTTTGTTTGCTGCCCTGCGCGTGCCTACTTTTTCGTCACGCTCACCAGCTTGATCTCGAACAGCAAGCCGGCATAGCCAGGAATCTTCGGCGCGCTGCCCGCCTTGCCATAACCGAGGTCATACGGAATGGCCAGCACGCGCGTGCCGCCGACCTTCATGCCGACCAGGCCGCGGTCCCAGCCCAGGATGACCTGGCCGATACCGAGAGGGAAACTAAAACCGGCGCCAGTCTGGTTCGCATCGAACTGCACGCCCTTGTTGCCCGGCTTGCTTGCGTCATACAGCCAGCCCGTGTAAGTCACCAGCAGGGTGTCGCCCGCTGCCGCTGCCGTACCGGTGCCGACCACCGGATCGGTAATGGTCAGTTCTTTCACTTGCGTATTCGGGTCGAGCACGACCGGCTTCTCGGTGTTGGCAGCAGCACCGCAAGCGGTCAGGGCCACGGCACAAGCGAGGGTGGCGATCATTTGAAATACCGATTTCATGGTTTCCCTTTAAATATTGGTGTGTGGCTGAGGCCCGTACGGTGCGGACCGGTGCGAGCAGCAGTTTAACAGGAGTCGCGCAGCCAATTTGTAAGCAGACGTAAGCGCGACGGAAGATTACGCAACAATACAACATTGCCATAATAACCATTCCGTCCCATTGTCACGTCTAGATTTCCACCTGCGTGCCCAGTTCGATCACCCGGTTGCTCGGGATCTGATAGTAGTCGGCCGCCGTGCGCGCATTGCGCGACATGGTGACGAACAGGTGCTCGCGCCACGGCATCATGCCGGCGCCCGGCGTCGAAATGATGGTCTGGCGCGCGATGAAGAACGACGTTTCCATCATCTCGAAATCCAGTCCCTGCTGCGCGCACTGGGCCAGCGCGGACGGAATGTCCGGTTCATCCTTGAAGCCGTAATGCACATTGACCTGGTAGCACTGATGGCCCAGGTCCACCACGCGCACGCGCTCCGATGGCGCCACCCACGGCTCTTCATGCATGAAGACGGTGAGGAAAATGACGCGCTCATGCAACACCTTGTTGTGCAGCAAGTTATGCAGCAGCGCATGCGGCACGCCATCCGTTTCGCCGCGCAGGAAAATGGCCGTGCCCGGCACGCGCAGCGGCGGCGCGATGAACAGCGACGAAAGGAAATCGTCGAGCGGGATCGCATGCTTTTCCAGGTTCTGAAACACCAGCTGGCGGCCGCGCTTCCAGGTCAGCATGACGATGAACAAAATCGAGCCCAGCAGCAGCGGGAACCAGCCGCCATGGAACAGTTTCAGGGCAGTTGCCGACACCAGGTTGACGTCGATGATCAGGAAAAAGCCCGTGGCGGCCCAGCACAGGGCCAGGTTCATCTTCCAGCGGTAGCGGATGACGAAGAACGTCAGGATCGTGGTCGACAGCATGGTGGCCGTCACGGCGATACCGTAGGCGGCGGCCAGGTTTTCCGAAGAACCGAAGCCGATGACGGCCAGCAGCACCACGGCCAGTTGCAGCCAGTTCACGGCGGGGATGTAGATCTGCCCGATTTCGCTTTCCGACGTGTGGCGCACGCGCATGCGCGGCAAGAAGCCCAGCGCGATCGCCTGCTTGGTCATCGAGAAGGTGCCGGAAATGGTCGCCTGCGAGGCGATCACGGTGGCCATGGTCGACAGGATCACCAGCGGGTAGACGCTCCATGCGCCCAGCTGCTGGTAAAACGGATTCGTGACGGCTTCCGGATGCGCGAGCAGCAAGCCGCCCTGGCCCAGGTAGTTCAGCGCCAGCGCGGGAAAGGCGATCAGGAACCAGGCCAGGCGGATCGGCTTCTTGCCGAAATGGCCCATGTCGGCGTACAGCGCCTCGGCGCCCGTCAGCGCCAGCACCACGGCGCCCAGGGCAACGAAGGCAACGAAGCCGTTATTCATCAGGAAGGTCGCCGCGTGCAGGGGATTGAGCGCGGCCAGGATGGCTGGCGACTTGATGATGTTGACCACGCCCATGCCGGCCAGCGCGGCAAACCACAGCACCATGATGGGGGCAAAATAGCGGCCGATGCCGGCCGTGCCGTGCGATTGCACCGAGTACAGCGCCACCAGCACGACGATGGTCAGCGGTACCACGTACGGACTGAAGGCGGGCGTGGCCACTTCCAGGCCTTCGATGGCCGACAGCACGGAAATGGCCGGCGTGATCACGCTGTCGCCATAGAACAGGGTGGCGCCGAAGACGCCGATCACCATCAGCGGGAAATGCCAGCGCGACAGGCGGCTGACGGACGACAGCACCAGCGCCATCAGGGCCATGATGCCGCCCTCGCCGCGGTTATCGGCGCGCAACACCAGGGTCACGTACTTGAGCGAGACGATCAGGGTCAGGCCCCAGAAGATCAGCGAGACGATGCCCAGCAAGTTCTCGGGCGAGAGCATCAGGCCGTGGGCCGGGTCGAAGACGGTCTTCAAGGTGTACAGCGGACTGGTGCCGATATCGCCGTAAACGATGCCGACGGCCGCCAGGGTCATGCCGGCCAGGCCGCTTTTTTTATGTTCCGACGTCAAGATTGCACCCGTTTTTGTTTTGTTGCATCGCACAATATGATAGGTATTAGCAAATAGCAAGAGTATTTTTGCATGGTTCCGGGCTACCCCAAAGTCGTGATTTTGTGCCGCTCCGCCTTGCTGCGCGGGCTTGCGGCCATTGATTTGTTGCCATTCTACGCCTCGCCAGCGGCGCCGGGCAGCCCCCGATGTTTTCAGCCATAATGACAGACTGTCTACTCTCCTGCGAAGCCCATCATGAATCCAGGCATGTTGTACGCCTCCCTCGCCTTCCTGTGCTGGGGCCTGTTCCCCCTGTACTTTCATGCCATCGGCGAGATCGCGCCGCAGGAAATCCTCGCGCACCGCATGGTCTGGTCGCTATTGTTCCTCGGTATCGTACTGACCGTGCGCCGGCAGTGGAGCTGGCTGGGCAGCCTGAAAGCGCAACCCAGGGTCGTGGCCAGCTTTGTTGCCAGTGCGTTTTTGCTCTCGGCCAACTGGTTCATCTATATCTGGGCCGTCAACAACGGCCACGTGGTCGACGCCAGCCTCGGCTACTTCATTACGCCCCTGATCAATGTCATGCTGGGCTTTCTGCTGCTGCACGAACGCCTGCGCCGCCTGCAGTGGCTGGCCATCGGCCTGGCCGCCTGCGGCGTGGCCTGGCTCACCTGGCAGGCGGGGCAAGTGCCCTGGATCGCCCTGCTGCTGGCGGCCTCGTTCGGCGGCTATGGCTTGCTGCGCAAAACGGCCGCGCTGGGCGCGCTGGAAGGCCTGTCGTTCGAAACATTGATTCTGTTCCCCCTGGCGCTGGCCTACATGCTGTGGCTGGCCTGGCATGGCCAGAGCGGCTTCGTCAATACAGATTCCACCGCCACGCGCGCGCTGCTGCTGGCATCCGGCCCCATCACGGCCATTCCCCTGCTGCTGTTTGCCGCCGGCGCGCGCCGCCTGCCGCTGGCCGTGCTGGGACTATTGCAATATATCGCGCCCACGGGCCAGCTCCTGATCGGTGTGTGGGTCTTCCATGAATCGTTCACGCCCGAGCGCATGCTGGGCTTCCTCGTCATCTGGACGGCGCTGGGCCTGTATGCGGCCGAAGGCCTGTGGAGCAGCCGCCGCGCGCGCGTGGCGGCCTGAGCGGCCCGTTCCGGCAGCGCACAGCGCTGGCCGGAAGCGGGCGTTTACCGTATCCTGTCCGTCTTTGTATATCACCCGAGATTTCTAATGGCAAATTACGTCTACACCATGAATCGCGTGGGCAAAATCGTCCCGCCCAAGCGCCAGATTCTGAAAGATATTTCCCTCTCCTTCTTCCCAGGCGCGAAGATCGGCGTGCTGGGCCTGAACGGCTCCGGCAAATCGACCCTGCTGAAAATCATGGCCGGCATCGACACCGACATCCAGGGCGAAGCCGTGCCGATGCCGGGCCTGAACATCGGCTACCTGCCGCAGGAACCGCAGCTGGATCCGGCAAAAACCGTGCGCCAGGAAGTCGAATCGGGCCTGGGCGAAGTGTTTGAAGCGCAAGCCAAGCTGGAAGCCGTGTACGCCGCATATGCCGAGGAAGACGCCGATTTCGACGCCCTGGCCACGGAACAGGCACGCCTGGAAGCGATCATCTCGACTTCCGACGGCGGCAATCTGAATCTGCAGCTGGAAATGGCCGCCGACGCACTGCGCCTGCCGCCATGGGACGCCACCATCGGCGTGCTGTCCGGCGGTGAAAAGCGCCGTGTGGCGCTGTGCAAGCTGCTGCTGTCGAAACCCGACATGCTGCTGCTCGACGAACCGACCAACCATCTGGATGCGGAATCGGTCGACTGGCTGGAACAATTCCTGCTGCGCTTCCCCGGCACCGTGGTGGCCATCACCCATGACCGCTACTTCCTCGACAACGCGGCAGAGTGGATTCTGGAGCTGGACCGCGGCCACGGCATTCCATGGAAGGGTAACTACTCGACCTGGCTGGACCAGAAGCAAGCCCGCCTGAAGCAGGAAGAGGCGACGGAATCGGCGCGCCAGAAAGCGCTGCAGAAGGAATTGGAATGGTCGCGCCAGAACCCGAAAGCGCGCCAGGCCAAGTCGAAAGCCCGCCTGGCCCGCTTCAACGAGCTGTCCGAGCACGAATACCAGAAGCGCAACGAAACGCAGGAAATCTTCATTCCCGTGGCCGAACGCCTGGGCAATGAAGTCATCGAGTTCAAGAACGTGTCGAAAGCGTTCGGCGACCGTTTGCTGATCGATAACCTGAGCTTCACCGTGCCGCCAGGCGCCATCGTCGGCATCATCGGCCCCAACGGCGCCGGTAAATCGACCCTGTTCAAGATGATCACCGGCAAGGAAACGCCGGACAGCGGCGAAGTGGCCATCGGCCAGACGGCGCGCGTGTCCATCGTCGACCAGAACCGCGATAGTCTCGCTGACAACAAATCCGTGTTCGAAGACGTGTCCGGCGGCGCCGACATGCTGACCGTGGGCCGCTTCGAAATGCCGTCGCGCGCCTACCTGGGCCGCTTCAACTTCAAGGGCTCGGACCAGCAAAAGCAAGTGGGCAACCTGTCCGGCGGTGAACGCGGCCGTCTGCACCTGGCGAAAACCCTCTTAATGGGCGGCAACGTCCTGCTGCTCGATGAACCGTCGAACGATCTGGACGTGGAAACCTTGCGCGCGCTGGAAGACGCCCTGCTGGAATTTGCCGGCAGCGTCATGGTCATTTCCCATGACCGCTGGTTCCTCGACCGTATCGCCACGCACATCCTGGCGTTCGAAGGCAACTCGCAAGTCACCTTCTTCGACGGCAACTATCAAGAGTACGAAGCCGACAAGAAGAAACGTCTGGGCGAAGAAGGCGCGAAGCCAAAACGTATCCGTTACAAGCCTTTGACCACGTAATTTCGGTCCGGCCATGCAAAAAGGCAGTTACCTCGCGGTAACTGCCTTTTTTTTCAGCAAACTTCCAGGTGATTAGAAGTTGTAGCGTGCGCCTAAAGCGAGGCCCGTAGCCTTGCGGCCCTGGTCGGCGCTCTTGCCGAAGTGTTCCACTTCCGCCGTCAGCGAGACTTTCTCGTTGATCGCGTACTGGGCGCCGACGGAAGCGTACACGCCCGTCTTGTCGTTGCCGCTGATGCCGGTCGACAGGCCCGTGCCGCTCAGGCTATTCTTGACCTTGGCCACGCCCAGCTTGCCGAACACGCCGACCTTGTCGGTCACGGGCATGGTGGCCTTGCCGGCCAGGTAGTAGCCGTGCGAATCGCTTTTCACGGAACCGTTGCCGGCGCCGGTGACATAGCTGTAATCCTTGCTGCCGAAATCGGCATAGCCACCCTCGACCGCCCAGGTTTTATCGAAATCGTAACCGGCGAAGATCTTGGCGCCCACCTTGTAGCCGCTGTGATTATCGGCGCTGGTGGCGCCAGGAATATCGAAGTTATAACGGTTGCCCGTGACGCCGGCACCCACATAGGCGCCCTCGGCGTGTGCGGCGCTCATGCCGGTCAGTGCGGTAACGGAAGCGATCATTGCAAACAGGATTTTCTTCTTCATCATGTTCTCTCTCTTAATTGGTTGACATGCCTGGATTCGCAGTTCAGCGAAGTGCGATGAGGACACAATAACAGCCGAAAAAAGCTACGTCTTTCTCCATTCCGTAAGAACTGTGACAAGATGTAAGCCAACATACCAAACTGACAATAACCGTAAAATGCGCACCGTTGAGCGAACTTAAGATAGACTTAAGAACATTATCGATTTTCAGTCAGAGGAGAAGTGCATGCATAAACGCCAGTTTCTCGCCGCCGCCATGGCCGGCGCGGCCTTGCCCACCATCGCCCGGGCGGCACCCGCCGGCCTGCGCGGTCCGGCCTTGCTGACCGTCACAGGCAGCATCGACAAGCCGAACCGCGGTCCGTTCGACGCCGTGCGCGACCAGATGATGCACAAGCAAAAGATCAGTTTTGAGCGGGCGCGGGCATTCGACTTTGCGGCGCTGGCGAACTTGCCGGCGCGCACGATTCACCCCACCCTGGAATACGACGGCAAGGCGCATGCCTTGCGCGGGCCGTTGCTGGTCGATGTATTAAAGGCGGCGGGCGCGCCCGAGGAAGGTGAGATTCGCTTGCTGCTGCGCGCCGTCGATGGCTATGCGGCGGCGCTGACCATGGCGCAGGCGCGCGCACAGCGTTTTATTGTCGCCACCCACCTGGACGGGCAAGCGATGGCGCTGGGTGGGCTGGGGCCGCTATGGGCGATTCACGATGCGGACCGCATCGCGGCCGTGGCGGCGCTGCCTCTGGCCGAACGTTTTGCCAGCTGCCCTTGGGCGCTGTATCACATCGGTGTAGAGACAGGTTGAGGTGCTTAGGCGTAGGCTTCCGCCATCGACATCACCCGTGGGGAGATAGTGATGCCATGCTCCTCGAACAGCGCCGTGATGGCCGCCACGTTCTGCGTGCACTCCTCGGTTTTCCAGCCCTTGAAAATATCCGTGCCATCCTTCTGGAAATGCAAGTCCAGCACTTTGCCCCCATCCTTGTGCAGGTAGGGCGAGCTATAGGTGTTCTCGAAGCCCAGCGCCTTCAATTGCCCCAGCAAGGCTGATGGTGGATGGTCGGGATCGGTGGCGAGAAAAATGCCAAAGGTTTTGCCAGGCGGCTTGGCGGCGATGTCGACCTCGTAGATGCCGGGGGCCTTGCTGACGGACGTACTCTTTAAAAATAACATGCAACACTCCCTGCGCGTAATGTCCCACGCCTGAAACGGGCGGCAAGACAGGGGCGGTGCGCAATGATTCCCCTCGTCAAATCTTATTGCTAATTGGCATCTTTGTCGACAAATCGGCACTTTTATTTGGTAAGTCGTGGTTATCTTGTCGCGTTCGCCAGGGTAAATTATCAATAAAACCAGTTATCATTGCGCCAATACCCACCCTGCTGCATACTTTTGGCTTGCGTCACGATAGCCTTCCCGCCGGCCACTCCCCGTCTCCATGCGTCTTCTGTCGATCAAGTACCGCCTGCTCATCCTCCTGACCCTGATCCTGGGGGCGGGCTTCATGGCGACCAGCCTGGCCAGCTACCTGGCCTCGCGTCAGGCCATCGAACACGGCATCGCCGACCAGACCCTGCCGCTGACAGGCGACAATATTTATTCGGAAATCCAGAAGGACATGCTGCGCCCCGTCTTCATCTCGTCGCTGATGGCACACGACACCTTCGTGCGCGACTGGATACTGGCCGGCGAAAACAAGCCGGAGCAGATCGTGCGCTACCTGGCCGAGGTCAAGAAGAAGTACGGCGCCATCACCAGCTTTCTCGTCTCGGACAAGAGCAGCAAATATTACTATGCGGAAGGCACCTTGAAATCCGTCAGCCCGCAGGCGACGCGCGACATCTGGTACTACCGCGTGCGCGCCATGGACAAGACCGATTATGAAACGAACGTCGACATCGACATGGCCAACCGCGACAGCATGACCATCTTCATCAACCACCGCGTGGTTGACTACGACGGCCAGTTCATCGGCGCCACCGGCATCGGCCTGACCCTGGACACCATGAGCCACATCATCGACCGCTATCAGGCGCGCTTCCACCGCAACATCTATTTTGTCGATGCCGCCGGCACGCTGGTATTGGCGGGCAAGACCATGCGCAACGGGCGCGGCAACATCCGCAGCCTGCCCGGCGTGCGCGCCATTGCCGGGCAGATCATCAACCACCGCAGCGAACCGACGCATCTGTCGTACCAGCTGGGCCGCGCGGAAATCCTCGTCAATTCGCGTTTCATTCCCGAACTGGGCTGGTACCTGGTGGTCGAGCAGAATGTCAGCGACGAAGTCCAGTCGCTGCAGCGCGTGTTCATCTTCAACCTGGCCATCAGCTTTGGCGTCACCCTGCTGGTACTGGGGCTGACCTTGCTGACGGTGAACCGCTACCAGCGCCGCATCGAACGCATCGCCTCGACGGATGCGCTGACAGGGCTATTGAACCGCCAATCGCTGGAATTGCTGTTCCAGCGCGCCATGCTCTTGTCCAGACGCAACGAGCAGCCGATGTCCGCCATCCTCTTCGACATCGATTTCTTCAAGCGCGTCAACGATACGCACGGCCACCTGTGGGGCGACAAGGTCATCCGTGGCGTGGCCGACGTGGCGCGCGCCACCGTGCGCGAAAGCGACGTCATCACGCGCTGGGGCGGCGAGGAATACCTGGTACTGCTGAATAACTGCAGCCTGGCGCAAGCGATGGAAGTGGCGGAAAACCTGCGCGCCGCCATCGAAGGCCACGATTTCGGCCTGCCCGCGCCGCAGCTACCCGTGACGATCAGCCTGGGCGTGGCCGAGTACCGGCCGGAGGAAAGCGAATCGGCCTTCTTTTCACGCGCCGACAGCGCCTTGTACCAGGCCAAGCATCACGGCCGCAACGGCGTGCACGCGGCCTGAGTCATCCACCGCGCTTGCGCCTGGCCAGGTCCTGCGTGGGCGCCACCAGCGCGCGGTACAGCTCGCCAGTGTCGGCATCCCAGCTTTGCACGGCCAGCTGCTGGCGTTGCACGGTAGCCGAATCACCGCGTGCGATGGGGCCGGACAGCGCGGGCGCGGCACCCAGGCGGAATACATTGGCCACCGCTTCCGTCACCAGCGGCTGCGCCAGTTCGCGCGCCACCGGCTCGGAAATGCCGGCCGCCTGATACGCGCGCAAGGCCGCGTCGAGCACCGTCACCAGGTAATTGCTGGCGAAGACGGCAGCGGCGTGATACAGGGTCTTGGCGGCCGGATCGATGGGCACGGGGCGCGCGCCGATGGCATTCAAGGCGGGCGTGAGGAAGGCCAGCGCCAGCGGGTCGCCTTCCACGCCGCAAAACGTGCCGTCAAAGGTGGCGGCCACCTGTGCCGGATCGGCAAAGCTGCGGATCGGGTGGGCGCTGGCGACAAACGCGCCGGCCTGCGTGGCCGCCAGCAGCACGTTCGAGGCCAGCGCGCCGCTACAGTGAAACACGATGGCGCCCGCCTGCCGTCCTTCGGCCACCAGCGCCGCGCAGGCCGGGCCGATCTGGTCGTCGGAGACGGCCAGCATGGTGACGTCGGCGTGGCGCAAGGCAGCATAGCTGTCGACGGGCGTACCGGCGCCGATGAAAGCGACGGCCGCTTGCGCCGAGGCCATCGACCGCGTCAGCACATCCTGCACCAGGATTTTTCCACCATGCGTCCCCTCGGTTTGCGCAAACAGCCTGCCCAGCACGCGGCCCACGTGGCCGGCGCCGATGATATTGAGTGTGACGTTCATGATGATTTTCTAAAAGCTCGATCCCGGCTGGCGCAAAAATTCCAGCTCTTGCGGCGTGGACGCGCGGCCGAGGATGGCGTTACGGTGCGGGAAGCGGCCAAAGCGGGCGATCACTTCCTGGTGGCGCTCGGCATAGTCGAGCATGCCGTCAAAACCGGGCTGCGCCTGCGACAGCAGCTGGAACAGCTCGACGGCGCGCGCCTGCATGGCCAGGTCTTCCGCGTGTTCGAACGGCAGGTAGGCAAAAGCGCGCAGCATCGGCGGCAGTTGTCCATCCTGCCCCGCTTGCGTCAAGGCGATGGCCAGCGCCAGCGCCTGAGCGTCGCCGGCAAAGGCGCGCGACGTGCCGCGATACACATTGCGCGTGAACTGGTCGAGCACGATGAGGCGCGCCAGCGCGCCGTGCGGCGTCGCATCCCATTCGCGCAAGCCGCCGTCGATGGCGGCATCGATCAGCGCGCCGAAACGCGCGCGTATCTGCGCGTCGAAAGCATCATCCTTGCGGAACCATTCCGCGCGCGATTGGCCATAGTCTGGGTTATCCGGCGGCAGGAACCAGAAATCGAGTACCTCTTGGGCCTGTGCATCCATGTCCATCCTCTCAGCATCCATGTCAATTGCGGGCATGCGACAGCTGGAAGCCGGCGATGCCTTCGAAGGCGGCCAGTTCGGCCGACATGGCCGACAGGCTGGCGCCCGTGTTCTTGCCATGCGCGATGGCGACAAAGCGCCATTCCTGCATGCCTTCGTTGCTGCCGATGGTCAGCGAGCCGCCGGCAATGTCGTAGCCGCGCTTGGCGGCCATGCGCCGCAGCGCATCTTCACGGGGAATGAATCCTTGCTTGAAGCGCATGGTGATGGCCACGGCGTGGCGCGACGGCAGCCAGTTCTCCAATTTTGACAGAAAAATCATCGCCATCGCGCACAAAAAGGCCAGGCCCATGGCCGACAGATAAAAGCCGATGCCGACCATGATGCCGATCACGGACGAAGCCCAGATCGAGGCGGCCGTCGTCAGGCCGCTGATATTGAACCCCTCGCGCATGATGACGCCGGCGCCGAGGAAACCCACGCCCGTGACGATGCCCTGGATCACGCGCGTGGGGTCGCTGCCGACGATGGCGCCATGGCCGCCGTACCAGAACTCGGGATAGCCGCCCAGCACCGTCAGCGCGGCCGAGGCCATGCAGACAAGGCTGTAGGTGCGCATGCCCGCCGCGCGCCCGTGATACGAACGCTCGTAACCCACCAGCAAGCCCAGCAGCAGCGCGCCCAGCAGGTTCAGCAGGATCACGCCATTCGTCGCCAGCTCGGCCGGCGACCAGTAGGCGCGCAGGAAGTCGATGGTCGGCATTTAGGGCTTTTTCGTCAGCTGCTTTTCAAACGCCACATCGAGCTTGCTGACGCGGCGCGCCTTTTGCGGTCCCAGGCCATTGACGAAGGCGACAAAGGCATCGAGTTCCAGCGGCGGGCACAAAGGCGGCAAGCCGGGGCCTTCGGTGAGGAAAAACAGTTCATCGCCCGTGCGCGCCATCGTGTAGAGGCGGTTGCCGGTGCGTTCCTTGAGCCGTTCGATGGCGGAGGTGGCGCGGGTCGAGCGCATCAGATGGCTCCCGTGCGCTGTTCCAGCCACGCCAGCGCACCGCCGGCCAGGTGCGGCGCCAGGCGCGCGCGCACGGTGGCGTGATAGTCGTTGAGCCAAGCCGCCTCGTCATCGCGCAACAGCGAGCGTTCCACGCAGCGCGTGTCGATCGGGCACAGGGTCAAGGTTTCGAAACGGAGGAATTCACCGAACTGCGTCGTCCCTGCGGGAACGTTGAGGACCAGGTTCTCGATGCGGATGCCCCACTGGCCAGGGCGATAAATGCCCGGTTCGATGGAGGTGATCATGCCCGCTTCCATGGCCGTCTGCGGCTCCGGCATGGCGGACTGCGAAATCGATTGCGGTCCTTCATGCACGTTGAGGAAAAATCCCACGCCGTGGCCCGTGCCATGGCCAAAGTCGATGCCTTCTGCCCACAGCGGTGCGCGGGCAATCGCGTCCAGCATGGGCGACTTCACGCCGCGCGGGAACTGCGCGCGCGACAGGGCGATCATGCTGCGCAAGACCAGGGTGAAATCGCGCTTGTGCTCGGCCGTGATCGTGCCCACGGGGACGACGCGCGTGATGTCCGTGGTGCCGCCCCAATACTGGCCGCCCGAATCGATCAACAGCAAGCCGTCGCCTTCGATGGTGGCGGCCGTATCCGCATGCGCGTGGTAATGCATGATGGCGCCATGCGCATTGAAGCCGGCGATGGTGCCGAAGCTGGGGCTGACAAAACCAGTGCGGCGGGCGCGGGCGGCCGTCAGGTGTTCGTCAACGCCGATTTCCGTCAACGGCGCGCGCTGCGGGTCGGCCAGGGTGGCGTCCAGCCAGCTGAAAAACTCGCACAGGGCGGCGCCATCCTGCTCCATGGCGGCGCGCACGTGGGCCGCTTCACTGTCCGTCTTGCGCGACTTGGCCAGGGTGGTCGGGTTGATAGATTCGACCACCCGCACGCCATCGGCCACGGCCTGGCGCGTGCCGAACGTGATGCGGCGCGGGTCCAGCAGCAAGGTGGCGCCGGCCGGCAAGGCGGCCAGCGCGGCCGCCGTGCGGTCATACGCGGCCACGTCCACGCCTTCGCTTTCCAGGGTGGCGCGCAGGGCGGAGGCGACTTTGCCGTCGGCGACGAACAGCGTGGCGCGCTCGGGACCCACCAGCGCATGCGCGAGGAAGACGGGGTTGTAACTGACGTCGGCGCCGCGCAGGTTGAACAGGTAGGCGATATCGTCGAGGGTGGAAATCACATGGTGGCTGGCGCCGTGGGCCGCCATGCTGGCGCGCAGGGCCGCCAGTTTCTGCGTGCGCGACAGCGACGGATAGGCGGCCGCATGCTCAACCACGGGCGCGGCCGGCATGGCCGGGCGATCGGGCCAGACGGCTTGCAGCACGTCGGTGTCCGTGCGCAGGGTCACTTGCTCACCCAGCGCCTGCTGCAGCAGGCGCGCATTGGCCAGGCCCAGCACGGCACCGTCGACGGCCACCGTTTGCCCCGGCTGCATGGTCTCGCCCAGCCAGTCGATATACAGCACGCTGGCGCCGGACGGGATTTTTTTGAGGACGATGCCGCTGCCGGCCAGCTCGTCTTCCGCCTGTTCCCAGTAGCGGCCATCGGTCCACACGCCGGCAAAATCCTGCGTCACGACCAGGGTGCCGACGGAACCCGTAAAGCCCGACAGCCACTCGCGGCCCTGCCAGCGCGCCGGCAGGTACTCGGACAAATGCGGGTCGGCCGATGGCACGATCAGGGCATCGATATGCTGCGCGCGCATGGCGCTGCGCAGCAAGGTCAAACGGGAGGCGGGATTACTGTGAACGGATGTCTGCATGGCGGCGAAAAGGTGCTGTGCTGGGAAGCGATCATGATACTCCGATTGCCGGCAATGCAGTACTCACGCAGCCTCAGAGCCAGGATCAGATCAGGATGCGGGGCTCATCTTCAACGCTTGAGCAGCTGGCCGGCGAGGCCGACGATTTTTTCCAGCAGCGCCTCATCGTGCGGCAGCCAGGGCACGGCGCCCAGCTTGTTCCCCTTCACAAGCACCTCGGTCGCCACTTCAGCGCCGTCCAGCGTGACCCTGCCGGTGACCAGGTGAATCGCATGCCTGCCTACCGTCAGGTGACGCGGTTCGAGCGCCATGCGCCCGGCTTCGATCTGCTGCGCAAACACCTGACGCAGCACGGTGCGCGGCATGCCCGCCATCGGCCCCGGTGCCAGATTGGCCAGGTAAAACAGGCGCTCTTCGCGCTGCGCGCTTTGCTCTTCTTCCACCAGCGCCAGGGTGCTGGCGCTGACCAGCAGGTCCACCGCGCGGCACGCTTCCGAATACGCCACCGGCGCCATCGGCATCATCTGCGCGGGCGCCAGTCCATTTGACGTGCAGGCGCCGCCCGCGCCTGGATATACGCGTCCTCCGAGGCGCAGCAATACGCGCCAGGCGCCGAACTGGCGCGACAAGCCTTCATCGTCATCCAGCCGCCAGCCTTCGCTGCGGGCCAGTCCCAGCAAGGTAGGCAGCGACAACTGGTAGCCGGCAAATGGGGCGCTGCCGTCGCCGGACGGTGCATATATTTCACGATACACCTGGCGCAGCGGCTGGCGCACGCGCCGCTGCGCGAGCAGCGCCTGCCAGGCGGCGCGCTGCTCACCGCTGCCGTGCAGGGGATGCCACAGGCCGATGTCGCCGTTTTCAGGCAATTGCACTGGCTGCCCCTGCGCATCGATGGTCCCCTCGCCATCAAGCATAAAAGCCTGGCCGTCGGCCGTGCGCCAGACCAGCGCGCGCGCCACCATATCGATATCGGCATCGTCGCGCAAGGCGCGCCATTGGTCCAGGCTAAACCACACCTCGCTGGCGTAGCCCGCTTCCAGGCGGCGCGCCAGCATGGCCTGGCGCCGCTTGCCCATGGGGCCGGGCATGCCGATCCTCCAGGCGATATCGGGCCGCTCGGCCAGCGCCCGTTCGGCCGGTTTCAGATTGCGTTCCAGCTTCTTGCGGATGCCCGCATGGCGCACCTGCGCCAGCGCCGTGCGCAGGGCCAGCAAGCTTTCGGGCGTGGGGATGGTTTCCACCGCATGGCCCAGCGCCATCGCCAGCGATTGCGACGGCGCGCTTTTTGCCGCGCCGGGCGCCACGCATGCCAAAGGCAGCAAGACGGCGATCACGGGCCGGAACCAGGCATCATCGCGATAGGCGGCGACCCGCGCGGCGCGCGCCAGCACCGGAGAGTCTGCCGTGGCAAAGGCGGCATCGGCCGCATACGGCACGCTGCCGTCATGGATGGCGGCGATATGGCGCGCCGCCTGTTCCAGTATCGTGCGCGCAAAATCGACATACGCCGCATCGTCGGCCAGCACCTCGGCGGGATCCGCCTCGCCGATACTGTTGCGGTTCCAGAAGCTGCTATGGGGCGAACCGGCCAGCGCCAGCAGGGACGCTTGCGCCAGCTGCGGCAGCAGTGCCAATTCCTGCAAGGTCAATGGCATCGGATAACGGGCGTGGGGCTCCTCCATCAGCTGCGCAAATTGGGCAGGGGCGTCGTCGCCAGCAAGGCGCGCCAGCAGCCAGGCCTGGTAGGGCCGCTCGACCCAGCCCGAGGTTTCGCCGAGAATGCGCCGCGCCTGCGCCGCCGTGTCTGCCGGTGCCTCGCCCTGCAGGCAGGCCAGGCAGCCGATGACATACTCCCATTCCCCGTTGTAATCAGCGGCCGCGTCGAGCGCGTCGAGGAACACGGCGCCGGCCAGCAGCGGCGCCAGTCCGGCCTCAGTCACCTGTTCCAGCAGCGTGTGCGCCAGATTAAACCGCGCAATATCATCATGGCCGAAGCGCGCCGCGCGGTGCAATGCACCCCAGATGGCGCCCAGTTCTTCCGGTGTCCAGTCGTTGAAATCGACAGGCGGCCCCGCGAACCGCGCATGGTCGACGGCAGCACCCTCGAGGCGCGCACGCAGCGCTGCGGCACGGCTGGAGACTTCAGTCTCCATCATCGGCCTCGTAGCGGCGCAAGCCTTCCAGGTCCAGCACGCGGATACCGCCGTAATCGAGGCGCAATAAACCTTTTTTTTCCAGCACCTGCAAGGCCTGGTTGGCGCGCTGGCGCGAGGAACCGGACAGCAGGCCGATTTCTTCCTGCGACAGTTGCACCAGGGTGTCCACGCTCGGGTACAGATGCGAATGGAACATCGACGCCAGGCAGCGCGCCACGCGCGTGTTCAGGTCGAGCAGGCGCTCGTTTTCCATCATGCCGATGAACTGGCCCAGGCGCTCGTTGAGCTGCATCAGCAGGAAGCGCGTGAATGGCAGGCTCGTTTCCAGCAGCCAGTGGAAGGTGCTGGCAGGCAGGCGCGCCACGCGCGTGTCGCGCACGGCGATGGTGTCGTATTTGCGCATCTCGCGCTTGAGCAGCGAACCTTCGCCAAACCAGCTGCCCGGTGACAAGCCCGTAAACGTCATGGCCTTGCCGGAAGCGGAAAAATTATTCATCTTGACCATGCCGCTGATGACGCCGATCCAGTTGTCCACCGGCTCGCCCTTGCGGCAGACAAAGCCGCCTTTCGGCACGAAAGTCTCGAACACATCGGCCTCGACCCGGGCCATTTGCACGGGGTCGAGCAATTGCGCCCAGTGGGCCGCGCGCACGGCATCCTTGAGGCTGATATCAGGATTGATCATTGTGCGATGCACCATCGAAAAGTGGGTAAATGTCCCCGAAAAGACAACTTGGCAAACTAACGCAAGCTACTATCATTGCACAAACGCCTTACACATAAAAAACACAGAGCGCCATCCAACGAGGTGGGGCCTGAGACAAGCAACAGGGAGACACTGGTGCAAACGAATACCACAGCAGCAATGCCGACTTTTCCGCGGCGCTTATTGCAACACGGGACAGTACGATCCGACAAGCCCGCCTTTCGCGAAAAATACCTGGGCATCTGGCAAACCTGGACCTGGTCCGAGGTGAACGAGGAAGTGCGCGCGCTGGCCTGCGGCCTGGCCGCCATCGGCTTCCAGCGCGGCATGAACTTGGCCATCATCGGCGACAACCGTCCCCGCCTGTACTGGGCCATGCTGGCCGCGCAAAGCCTGGGCGGCGTGCCCGTGCCACTGTACCAGGACGCGCCGGCCGCCGACATGGCCTATGTGCTGCAGGATGCGGAAATCCGCTACGCCATCGTCGAAGACCAGGAGCAGGTCGACAAGCTGCTCGAACTCAAGGCCCTGTATCCGCACGTCGCCCACATCGCCTATGACGATGAACGGGGCATGCGCCATTACCGCCAGCCGGAGCTGACGTCCTTTGCCGCCCTGCAGACGCTGGGCCGGGCCTATGACCGCGAACACCCGGGCTTTTTCGACGCCGCCGTGGCAGCGGGCCAAGGCAGCGACTCGGCCGTGATCCTGTACACCTCGGGTACCACGGGCAAGCCGAAGGGCGTGTGCCAGAGCCATACGGCACTGCTGGCAGCCGGCGAAGGCGGCGTCGCCTTCGACAAGCTCACCGACAATGAAGACATCCTGTCCTACCTGCCCATGGCGTGGGTCGGCGACTGCCTGTTCTCGCTGGCGCAAGCCATGGTGGCCGGCTTCACCGTCAACTGCCCCGAATCGGGCGACACGGTGATGATCGACATGCGCGAAATCGGCCCCACCTGCTACTTTGCACCGCCGCGCGTGTTCGAGAACATGCTCACCAGCGTGATGATACGCATGGAAGACGCGAGCAGCATCAAGCGCCACATGTTCAGCCATTTCATGGACGTGGCCAAGCGCTGCGGCGCGCAGATTTTGGACGGCAAGCCCGTGCCGCTGGCGGACCGTCTCAGCTACAAGCTGGGCGAACTGCTCGTCTACGGCCCCCTGAAAAACGTGCTGGGACTTTCGCGCGTGCGCGTCGCCTACACGGCCGGCGCCGCCATCGGCCCCGACCTGTTCCGCTTCTACCGCTCCATCGGCGTCAACCTCAAGCAGCTGTACGGCTCGACCGAAACCTGCGCCTATGTGTGTCTGCAACCGGACGGCAATATCAAGTTCGACAGCGTCGGCTTGCCCGCACCGGGCGTGGAAGTCAAGCTGGCGGCCAATGGCGAAGTGCTGGTCAAGTCGCCCGCCACCATGAGCGGCTACTTCAAGCGCCCCGACGCCACGGCCGAAGTGATCGACGATCACGGCTACTTCCATACGGGCGACGCGGGCGTGTTCGACAGCGAAGGCCATCTGAAAATCATCGACCGCGCGGCCGACGTGGGCAAGATGAATTGCGGCGCCATGTTCGCGCCCAACTACATCGAAAACAAGCTCAAGTTCTTCCCCTTCATCAAGGAAGTGGTGGCCTTCGGCCATGCGCGCGACCAAGTGTGCGCCTTCATCAACATCGACATCGAAGCAGTGGGCAACTGGTCCGAGCGGCGCGGCATCGCCTACTCCGGCTATACGGATCTGGCGGCGCGCGACGAAACCTATGGCTTGATCCGCGACTGCATCGAGCAGGTCAACGCGGAACTGGCGGCCGACCCGCTGATGGACCGCACGCAGGTGCACCGCTTCCTCGTGCTGCACAAGGAACTCGACCCGGACGACGACGAGCTGACGCGCACGCGCAAGGTGCGCCGCAAATTCATCGCCGAAAAGTACGCGGTGCTCATTTCTGCCCTGTATGAAGGCAAGACAACGCAATACATCGAGACCCAGGTGAAATTCGAGGACGGCCGCACCGGTTCGACCAGCGCCGACCTGCAGATCTGGGACAGCAAAACGTACCGGCCCCAAGGCCTGGCCGCATGATGGAGCACAGCACGATGCAAATGAACGAACCCGACGCCCATTTCGGCACGGCCCGCAAGGCGGGCCCCGTGATCCTCGACCTGAAGAACATCTCGCTGTCGTTCGGCGGCGTGAAAGCGCTGACCGACATCTCGTTCGACGTGAAACAACATGAAATCCGCGCCATCATCGGCCCGAACGGCGCCGGCAAAAGCTCGATGCTGAACGTGATCAACGGTGTGTACCGCCCGCAGCAGGGCGAAATCATCTACCGGGGCGAGCACCGGCGCGGCATGGACTGCTATGCGGCCGCCAAATCCGGCATCGCGCGCACCTTCCAGAACATCGCCCTGTTCAAGGGCATGACGGTGCTCGACAACATCATGACGGGGCGTAACCTCAAGATGAAGTCGAATTTCCTGCTGCAAGCCCTGTACTGGGGCCCGGCGCGGCGCGAGGAAATCGAGCACCGCAAGAAGGCAGAAGAGATCATCGACTTCCTGGAAATCCAGGCCATCCGCAAGACGCCCGTGGGGCGCCTGCCCTACGGCCTGCAAAAGCGCGTGGAACTGGGCCGCGCGCTGGTGGCCGAACCGGAAATTTTACTGCTCGATGAACCGATGGCCGGCATGAACGTGGAAGAAAAGCAGGACATGTGCCGCTTCATCCTCGACGTCAACGACCAGCTGGGCACGACCATCGTGCTGATCGAGCACGACATGGGCGTGGTGATGGATATCTCCGACCGCGTGGTGGTGCTCGATTACGGCAAGAAGATCGGCGACGGCACGCCCGACGAGGTGCGCAGCAACCAGGATGTCATCAACGCCTATCTCGGCGTGGCGCACTAGACGAGGAATAGCAATGAATATCAATTTTTTCTTTGAAGTGCTAATCGGCGGCCTGCTGTCGGGCGTCATGTACGCGCTGGTGGCGATCGGCTTCGTCCTGATCTACAAGGCCTCGGGCGTGTTCAACTTCGCGCAGGGAGCGATGGTGTTTTTCGCCGCCCTCACCTGCGTCGGCATCATGGACAAGTTCGGCCTGTCGCTGTGGCTGGCCATCCCGCTGACGATGGTAACGATGATCGTGCTGGGCATGGCGATTGAAAAAGTCGTCTTGCGCCCCCTCGTCAACCAGCCAGAGATCACGCTGTTCATGGCCACCATCGGCCTGACCTTCTTCATCGAAGGGCTGGCGCAGCTGATGTGGGGCTCGCAGGTGCACAAGCTGGACCTGCCCATCGAAGACGTGCCGATGCCCTTCCTGATGGACCATTTCAACATCATCATCTCGCAATTCGACGTGGTGGCGGCCGGCATCTGCGCGCTGCTGGTGATCTGCCTGGCCTTGCTGTTCTCGAAAACCAAGGTGGGCCGCGCCCTGCGCGCCGTCGCCGACGACCACCAGGCGGCGCTGGCCGTGGGCATTCCGCTGCAGCGCATCTGGGCCGTCGTGTGGGGCGTGGCGGGCCTGGTGGCGATGGTGGCCGGCTTGCTCTGGGGCGCGCGCAACGGGGTGCAGTTCGCCCTCACCTTCATCGCCCTGAAAGCGCTGCCGGTGCTGATCCTCGGCGGCTTTACGTCGGTGCCGGGCGCCATCGTCGGTGGCCTGATCATCGGCGCGTCGGAAAAGCTGGCCGAAGTCTACCTCGGTCCCATGGTGGGCGGCGGCATCGAAGGCTGGTTCCCGTATGTGCTGGCCCTGCTGTTCCTGCTGGTGCGTCCGGAAGGCCTGTTCGGCGAGAAGATCATCCGACGAATATAAGGCCCCAAGAGCATCGTAGGTCGGATTAGCCGAAGGCGTAATCCGACAAACACCCCAACAGCCAGTAAAGGACACGCCATGATTTACCGTGAAGCAGGACAATTCAAGACCAGCTACCAGGCTGACAACCAGATTTTCCCGATCAGGCAAGACCGCCTGGCGCTGACGGCCACGCTGCTCGTCGCCGTCTTCCTCCTGCCGTATTTCGCCTCGCCCTACATGCTGTCGGCGATCCTGATCCCCTTCCTGATCTTTACCCTGGCGGCGCTGGGCCTGAACATCCTGACCGGTTACGCGGGCCAGCTGTCGCTGGGCACGGCCGCCTTCATGGCCGTGGGCGCCTTTGCCTCGTATAACTTCATGGCCCGCCTGCCTGGCTTGCCGCTGCTCGTGTCCTTCATCCTCGGCGGTCTGTGCGCAGCCATGGTGGGCATCGCCTTCGGCCTGCCGTCCTTGCGCATTCGCGGCTTTTACCTGGCCGCCTCCACCCTGGCGACGCAGTTCTTTGTCGTCTGGTGCCTGACCAAGATCCCGTATCTGACCAACTACAGCTCCTCGGGCGTGATCACGGTGCAGAAGATGACCATCCTCGGCTACCAGTTCGACACGCCGCAAAGCAAATACCTGCTGGTACTGGCGATTGTCGCCGGCATGGCGCTGCTGGCCAAGAACATGATCCGCTCGAACGTGGGCCGCTCGTGGATGGCCGTGCGGGACATGGACATGGCAGCCGAAGTGATCGGTTTCAGACTGATGCGCACCAAGCTGCTGGCGTTTGCCGTCAGCTCCTTCTACTGCGGCGTGGCCGGCGCCCTGTATGCGTATGCCTACCTGGGCACGGTGGAGCCGGAAGCGTACAACCTGGACCTGTCCTTCCGCATCCTGTTCATGATCATCATCGGCGGCGTCGGTTCGATTCTCGGCTCCTTCCTCGGCGCGGCCTTCATCGTACTGCTGCCCGTCTTCCTGAACACCATCGCGCATGGCCTGGCATTGCCGACCAGCGTGGCTTCGAACCTGGAACTGATGGTGTTCGGCGCGCTGATCATTTTCTTCCTGATCGTCGAGCCGCACGGCCTGGCCAGGCTGTGGCAGATCGCGAAGGAAAAGTTGAGACTCTGGCCCTTCCCACACTAAGTTTTTGCAGTCGATGTCGGTTCACTTGAATACCAAATAAAACAAGAGGAGACACATAATGAAACACATCAAATCGCTCATGCTGGCCGCCGCCATCGCCAGTACCGCACTCACCATGGCCGGCAGCGCGCAAGCGCAGGACAAGGAACAGTACATCGCCCTGCCGTCCTACCGCGTGGGTCCGTATGCGGCCGGCGGCTCCGGTTTCTACGGCGGCATCATCGATTACTTCAACCTGGTCAACCAGGCCGGCGGCGTCAATGGCGTGAAAATCAGCTGGGAAGAATGCGAAACCGAATACAACCCGTCGCGCGGCGTCGAATGCTATGAACGCCTGAAAACCAAGCAGGGCGGCGCCACCCTGGTCGAAACCCTGTCCACGGGCGTCGCCTACGGCATCCTCGACCGCGTGGCGCAGGACAAGATCCCCATGACGATGATCGGCTACGGCCGCTCGGACGCCGCCAACGGCAAGGTCTTCCCGTATGTGTATCCGCTGATCTCCAGCTACTGGAGCCAGGCCGCCGCCATGATCAAGTACCTGGGCGACAAGGATGGCGGCATGGACAAGCTGAAAGGCAAGAAGATCGTCCACCTGTACCACGATTCTGCCTTCGGCAAGGAGCCGCTGCCCGTGCTCGAAGCGCTGTCGAAACAGTACGGCTTCGAGCTGGTGAAAATCCCCGTCGCGCCGCCGGGCAGCGAACAGCAATCGCAATGGCTGCAAATCCGCCAGGCCAAGCCGGACCACGTGATCCTGTGGGGCTGGGGCGTGATGAACTCCGTCGCCATCAAGACGGCGCAGCGCAACGGCTTCCCGCGCGACAAAATGCTGGGCGTCTGGTGGGCCGGCTCCGAGGAAGACACGATTCCATCGGGTGACGCGGCCAAGGGCTACACGGCGATGACGTTCAATACCCCTGGCAACTACCCCGTGCTCGACGACATCCGCAAGAAACTCTACGCGTCCGGCAAGGGCAACCTGTCCGACCAGTCGCGCATCGGCTCCGTCTACCACATGCGCGGCGTGACGGCCGGCATCCTGTGGGTGGAAGCGATCCGCGTGGCGCAGGAAAAATTCGGCAAGGGCAAACCGATCACGGGCGAGCAGATGCGCTGGGGCCTGGAAAACCTGAACGTCGACGATGCGCGCCAGAAGGCCGTCGGTGCGCTGGGCATGTTCCCGACCGTGAAAACCAGCTGCGACGACCATGAAGGTTCGGGCGCCGTCAAAGTGCAGCAGTGGGATGGCAAGAAGTGGACCGCCATCACGCCGAAATGGATCGTCGGCGACAAGGCCCTGGTGCGCAAGCTGGTCGAGGAATCGTCGGGCAAGTACGCCGAAGAGAAAAAGATCACGCCGGCGTGCATGAAGTAAGCGGCTTTCGGGGTGGTGTCGGATTACGGCCTGCGGCCTAATCCGACCTACGCCGCATCCACGTAGGTCGGATTAGCGTAGCGTAATCCGACAAGCACCAACATCACATGAAAACGAAGCAGCCATGACACCCACTGCCACGCAAACACCAGACACCGCGCCGCCCTACCTGTCGGTGAACAACATCGAAGTCATCTACGACCACGTGATCCTGGTCCTGAAGGGCGTGTCGCTGCAAGTCCCGCAGGGCAAGATCGTGGCGCTGCTGGGCGCCAACGGCGCCGGCAAGTCGACCACCCTGAAAACCATCTCGACCCTGCTGCGCGGCGAACGCGGCGACGTCACCAAGGGCGAAGTCCAGTTCAAGGGCGAGCGCGTGGACCAATTGACGCCGAATGAACTGGTCAAGCGGGGCCTGTCGCAAGTGATGGAAGGGCGCCACTGTTTCGGCCACCTGACTATCGAGGAAAACCTCTTGACCGGCGCCTACACGCGCAGCCTGTCGCGCGGCGAACTGAAAGACGCGCTGGACAAGGTCTACCACTACTTCCCGCGCCTGAAAACGCGGCGCAGCAGCCAGGCCGGCTACACCTCGGGTGGCGAGCAGCAGATGTGCGCCATCGGCCGCGCGCTGATGGCCAAGCCGTCGATGATTTTATTGGACGAGCCCTCGATGGGCATCGCACCGCAGATCGTCGAAGAGATCTTCGGCATCGTCAAGGATTTGAACCACAAGGAAAACGTCTCTTTCCTGCTGGCCGAACAGAACACCAACGTGGCGCTGCGCTACGCCGACTTCGGCTACATCCTGGAAAACGGCAGAGTCGTGATGGAAGGGCAAGCGCAGGAACTGGCCAGCAACGAAGACGTCAAGGAGTTTTACCTGGGCGTGTCCAGCGCCGGGCGCAAGAGCTTCCGCGACATGAAGTTCTACCGCCGCCGCAAGCGCTGGCTGGCCTGATATCGGAGCTGCCGTCATGGACTTGGAACGGGCGAAGCAAGTGTGCCGCGGCTTTCCCGGCGCGACAGAAGACATCAAATGGAGCAACGTGCTGGCGTTTTCTGTCGGTGGCCGCCTGTTCGCGCTATGCGGCGCGGAAGCGCACAGCACGCGCGGCATGAGCTTCAAGGTCGATGCGGAGCGCTTCCTGGAATTGACGGACCGTCCCGGTTTTCGCCCGGCGCCCTATCTGGCGCGGGCCAAATGGGTGCTCGTCGCCAGCCCCGACGCCCTCAATGACGACGAAATGGCCGCCCTGCTGCACCGCTCATACAGCCTGATTTTTGCGGGGCTGACGAAAAAAATGCAACGTGACATTGGAGAATCCGCAACATGACCGATACGCTCGACAGTCTGGAAGCACGCGCCCCCGAAGCGCGCGAACGCGAATTGATGGCCGGCCTGCCGCAGTTGATCGCGCGCGCGCAACAGGCGCCGGGCTGGGCCCGCATCCTCGATGGCGTCAACGCGGCCGACATCACCAGCCGCGCCGCGCTGGCGCAGCTGCCCGTCACGCGCAAGTCCGATCTCAAGCAATTGCAGCACGGCGCGCTGCCGTTCGGCGGCTTGAACACGACGCCGAAGAACGCCCTGTCGCGCGTCTTCGTCTCGCCCGGTCCCATCTTCGATCCGGAAGGCCGCGGCCCCGACTGGTGGCGCTTTGCGCGGCCCATGTATGCGGCCGGCGTGCGCGCCGGCGGCTTGTTGCAGAACTGCTTTTCGTATCACTTCACGCCGGCCGCCTTCATGGTCGAAGGCGGCGCCGCGCGCATCGGCTGCACCGTCATCCCGGCCGGCATCGGCCAGACGGAAATGCAGGTGCAGGCGATGGTCGACCTGAAACCGGATACGTATATCGGCACGCCGTCGTTCCTGAAACTGATCATCGAGAAGGCGCGCGAAATGGGCGCCGACATCAGCAGCGTCACCAAGGCCGTGATGGGCGCCGAAGCCTTGCCCGAATCCCTGCGCAGCTGGTTTGCCGCGAACGGCGTGCCGCACGTATTCCAGACCTATGCCTCGGCCGATATCGGCAGCATCGCCTATGAGACGGCCAGCAATGGCAAACTCAATCCGGGCATGGTCGTTGATGAAAACATACTGCTGGAAATCGTCCATCCGGGCAGCGGCATTCCCGTGGCGCCGGGTGAAGTGGGCGAAGTCGTCGTCACCGTCTTCAATGCCGACTACCCGCTGATCCGCTTTGCCACGGGCGATCTGTCGGCCGTGCTGGTCGATACGCCGGAGTCGCCGTGCGGACGCACGAATACGCGCATCAAGGGTTGGATGGGGCGCGCCGATCAAACCACCAAGGTGCGCGCCATGTTCGTGCATCCGTCGCAAGTGCATGAAATCGCGCGCCGCCACCCGCAAATCAAGAAGGCGCGGCTGGTGGTATCGGGACGCATGGCCAACGACGAGATGGCTTTGCATTGCGAAGTCGACAATCCCCATGACGCCAGCGGCACCGAGGCCATCATCGGCTCGATCCGCGAACTGACCAAGCTGCGCGGCGACGTGGTGCTGGTGGCCGTGGGCAGCCTGGCGCAGGATGGGAAAATAATCGACGACGTGCGCGATTACAGCTAGGCGTAGCGCACGGATGGCGTTTGCGGGATAATACCCGCATTCATCATCAGCCCCATTCATCGCCATGCAAGAGTCCATGCAAGAATTTCATCACAATCGTGCCCGTGACCTGATCAAGAACGCGGAACTGCTGTTCGACCAAGACGCCGTGCAGGCGTCGATCACGCGCATGGCCGATGTGCTCAACACGCGCTTCAACGCCGAGGACTCGAAAGAGTTCCCGCTGGTGCTGGGCGTGATGGGCGGCGCCGTCGTATTTACGGGCAACCTGCTGCCGCAACTGAGCTTTCCGCTCGAATTCGACTACATCCACGTGAGCCGCTACGGCGACGACGACAAAGGCGGCGAAGTGGTGTGGAAAGTCATCCCTCGCTCGAACGTGGCGGGCCGCACCGTCATCGTGCTCGACGATATTCTCGACGAAGGCGAAACCCTGGCGCACGTCAAGCAGCGCTTGCTGGACATGGGTGCTTCGGAAGTGATCCTGGCCGTGTTCGCCGACAAGGCCATCGGCAAGAAAAAGCCCGTGCAAGCCGACATCGTCGGCCTGGTGATACCGAACCGCTTCGTCGTCGGCTTCGGCATGGATGCGTATGGCTACTGGCGCAACCTGCCGGGCCTGTGGGCCATCAAGCCTGAGGATTTGAAGCAGGAGTGATGGAGGTGTTGTCGGATTACGCGCTGCGCGCTAATCCGACCTACCACTGCCCGGTGGCGTAATCCGACACCGCCATCATAGGTCGTAGGTCGGATTAGCGGCGGCACGCCGCGTAATCCGACACCACCACCATCGCAACAACGATTACAGCTTCAACCGCGCGCGCGCCGCATCGTATTCGGCTTTCAGGCGCGCCACCATCTCTTCCACGCTCGGCACGTCATCCATCAAGCCCACGCCCTGGCCCGCGCCCCAGATGTCGCGCCAGGCCTTGGCGCTGCCCGAGCCGAAATTCATCGCGCTCTTGTCCGCTTCGGGCAGGGCTTCCGGATCGAGTCCGGCCGCTTCGATCGATTTTTTCAGGTAATTGCCGTGCACGCCAGTAAACAGGTTCGTGTAGACGATGTCGGCCGCGCTGGAATCGACGATGGCGTCGCGGTAGCCATCGCTGACGTTCGATTCCTTGGTTGCCAGCCAGCGCGAGCCGATGTAGGCAAAGTCCGCGCCCATCGCTTGCGCGGCCAGCACGGCGTCGCCCGTGGCGATGGAGCCGGACAGCGCCAGCGGACCGTCGAAGAATTTGCGCACTTCGCCCACCAGCGCGAATGGCGACAGGGTGCCCGCGTGGCCGCCGGCGCCACTGGCCACCAGGATCAAGCCATCGACACCGGCTTCCAGCGCCTTTTTCGCGTGACGGATCGAGATCACGTCATGCAGCACGATGCCGCCATAGCTGTGGATGGCGTCGAGCATTTCCTTGGGCGGCGCGCGCAGCGAGGAAATGATGATGGGGATCTGGTGTTTGACGCACACTTCCACGTCATGCGCGAGGCGGTCGTTCGACTGGTGCACGATCTGGTTGACGGCGATCGGCCCGACTTTCTTGTCCGGATTGGCGGCCTGGAAGGCGGCCAATTCGGCCTGCAGCTCCGTGAGCCAGGTGTCGAGCAATTCAGCGGGACGCGCGTTCAGGGCCGGGAAGGAACCGACGATGCCGGCCTTGCACTGCGCCGCGACGAGGGCCGGGCCGCTGGCGATGAACATCGGCGAAGCGATAACGGGTAAGGAGAGGTTTTGCAACGCAACAGGCAATGCCATGGCGGACTCGCTGGAAAGTTGATCGGGATGAGAAACACACTGAGCTTGATTATAGTGCAGAAAAAGTACGATCGTGCTGAATTTATCGCACTTACGCCTCAACCCTCATTAAGCAAGTACTCACCCTCGACGCGCGCCGCCGTGGCCCGCATCAACTGGGAAACGGCCCACTCGGCCAGCGCGGCCGCCTCCTGGCGCAGGAAGCGCCGGTTCGCCTCTTCGAAGACGGGCATGCCGCGCAGCAGGGCCGGTATCTCGGCGAGGGCGATGCGCTGGCGTTCCAGCAGCAGGAATTTGAGCAGCACTTTCACGGCGTTCTGCGCATTGCGCACGGGGTCGGACACCAGGTAATCGAGGCGCGAATAGGCGCGCTGCAGGGCGCCGGCCGTATCCTGGAACGGCCGCCCGTGGCCGGGGATCACCACGCGCACGTCCAGGCCGGCGATCAGATCCAGGGTGGCGCGCGCTTCCAGAAAGCCGGAGCCGCCATCGAGTTCGGGGAAGATCACGCCAAAGCCGTTTTCCCACAGCGCGTCGGCGGAGATCAGGATGCCCTCGTCGGCGCAGTAAAAAATCAGCGAGTGCGGATCATGGCCCGGCGCGCCCAGCGCTTGCCAGTGCATGTCGGCCAAGGTCAACGTGTCGCCGGGCGAGACGGTGGCGTCAAAGCCGAAGCGCGGGCATTGCTGGCCCGTGGCCTGAAAACTCAGGGCGTCGACATCCCACGCGCGCACCTTGTCCGCTTCCGACACGGGAATGGCCGTATGGCAGCCGTATTCCTCTTGCAGCAGCGCGTTGCCGCCGCAATGGTCGGAATGCAGATGGGTGTTGAACAGGCGGTCCAGCGGACGGCCGGCAAGGCTATGGCGCAGCAGGGCCAGGGTTTGCGGCGCATGTGTGACATAGCCGCTGTCGATCAGGGCCGTGTCGTCCCGGCCCAGTAACAGGATGTTGTTCGACGAGAGCCAGCCGCGTTCGAACACCTGCATGGCATCGGGGAACAGCGCTGGCGATCGCGGCATGGCTTCCTCAGTAGTCGGGCTCGAAATCGAGCAGTGATTCGCGTCCTGGCAATTCGGCCCACACGGCGCGCTTGAAGTCGTCGTCGGCCTTGCTCCAGGCAATGATCTCGTCGAGCGTGCGCAAACAGCCTTCGCACAAGCCGCTGTTGCGGTTCATCTTGCACAGGCTGACGCAGGGCGACGGTACCGGCGACGGCAAGGGAAGCGGAACGGCTGGCGGAGGTGGGGTAGCGACCATCATGGAGCGGCATCGGTAAACGTGGAGGCTTCATTATGCCGCGAAACGGCGCCGGCGAGTCGGCGGCGTCGGCATGCAATATTTCTGTGGATATATTTTCTAGAGTAAAAATGATCAAAAACGCATCTTCGGGAAATTTATTTTGCGGTGCATTCTCACTCTGCGGGTACCCGTCCTACAACACGAGCAGGCCAGATCCTGCTTGACTTGAGATATTACACAACTATACTACCATCCATACAGATGGCAATTGGATGCCACGTGGAGTTTTTGGAGAGATATGGCCAAGCAAGACAGCAAGCCCAAAATTGGGGAATCCGAGAAAATCACGATCAACCTCGGCTTGATCGACCTGGGGCAGATCGATCTGCTGGTCCAGGAGGGATTTTATTCCAACCGTACGGATCTGATCCGTACGGCCATACGCAACCAGCTGGGTACGCACGCCGACGTGGTGAAACAAACCGTCGCCCGTAAAAGCCTGGTATTGGGCATGCAGCATTACTCGCGCGCCGACCTGGAGGCGATCCAGGCAGCCGGCCAGCGCCTGCAGATACAGGTGCTGGGACTGGCCAGCATCGCCAGCGACGTCTCCGTGGAACTGGCACTGGCCACCATCGAGTCGATTTTCGTATTAGGTGCCCTGCACGCCAGCACCGTCGTCAAGACGGCGCTCGCAGGGCGAATTCACTAGCGTATTGGTTCGCGGCGATGACCCGGCCGATGCGCTGCACCGTTAAGGATGGTCATGAAACTACCTCTCAACATGCTGGCGCAGATGCGCGCCGCAACCCGCAACCTGATGGGCAGCGGTCCCGCCGCCGCCACCGAGGCGATCCAGCAGGCGCTGTCCGCCGCCGGCCTGGCGCCGCAAGCGGCAGCCACGCAAACGCCGCCACCACAGCCGATGCGCGACATTAATCCACCACCTGCGCCGCCACCTGCGCAAGCCCGAGCCGAGCAGCCGCAAGCCGCCGCCGCACCAGAAACGCCTGCCGCCCCTCCCACGCCCGCACAGGCGGCGCAGGACTTCGCGCAGGATTTCATGTCGCGCCTGGGCGTGCCCGCCGGCCTGGGCCAGCACAGCTTCGACATGCCCAGCTTCGAGCTGCCGAACTTCCACCCGCCCGGTTTCAATGCGCCAGCCGCCACGCCGGTGGAGATCCCCGCTGGCGCGCAATTCATCGACGGCGTGTACCGCAACCATGCTGGCACGCGCTCGTACAAACTGTATATCCCCAGCAGCTATCACGGCCAGGCCATGCCGCTGATCGTGATGCTGCACGGCTGTACGCAAAATCCCGACGACTTCGCCGCCGGCACGCAGATGAATGCGCTGGCCGAAGAGAAGGAGTGCTTTGTCGTCTACCCAGCACAGACGCAGGGCGCCAACAGTTCGCGCTGCTGGAACTGGTTCAACGCCATCGACCAGCAGCGCGACCAGGGCGAACCGTCGCTGATCGCCGGCATCGCGCAGCAAGTGATCGACGAATACCCGGTCAATGAACGTGAAGTGTTCGTTGCCGGCCTGTCGGCGGGCGGCGCCATGGCCGTCATCGTCGGCACCTTGTACCCGGATTTGTTTGCCGCCGTCGGCGTGCATTCGGGCTTGCCCTTCGCTTCGGCGCAGGACTTGCCGTCGGCGCTGGCAGCCATGAAGGGCGGCGCCATGCCCAATGCCCAGCGCAAGGCGCCTGCCGGCGGCGTGCCCATCATCGTCTTCCACGGCGACCGCGACACCACCGTCAACCCGCGCAATGGCGATGAACTGATTGCCCAGGGCGTGCGCAGCCAGGCGGGCGGCAAGGCGGCGAAAGCCGCTTCCATCGACGGCAGCGTGCCCAATGGCCACCGCTACACGCGCACCACGCACAGCCAGGCCGATGGCTCGCCGCTGGGCGAGCACTGGGTCATCCACGGCGCCGGCCATGCCTGGTCCGGCGGCAGCGATAACGGCAGCTATACGGATGGAAAAGGGCCGGACGCCAGCCGCGAGATGCTGCGCTTCTTCAAGACCGTCAGCTGATGTTGTCGGTGTAGGGCGCGATCTGCCGCTGCTTGTCGGCGATCTCGCATACACCGTCGGCATAGCGGTGGGAGATGGCGATGAACTGGTCCTGGATCTGCAAAAAGGCATCGACGATCTCGGCGTCGAAATGCGAACCGCGTCCCTCGACGATGATACGCACGGCCTGCGCATGGTCCATGCCCTGCTTGTAGATGCGCCGGCTGATCAGGGCATCGTACACATCGGCCAGCGCCATCAGGCGCGCTGAAATCGGGATGTCTTCGCCAGCCAGCCCTTGCGGGTAGCCGCTGCCATCCCATTTTTCATGGTGGCTGTAGGCGATCTCTTTCGCGTACTTGAGAAAATCGACTTCGATGCCCAGCTCGTGCTCGGCCGCCAGGATGGCGTCGCGCCCCAGGGTGGTGTGCGTCTTCATGATGGCCATTTCGTGCGGCTCGAAACGTCCCGGCTTGAGCAGGATATGGTCGGGGATGCCCACCTTGCCGATGTCGTGCAGCGGCGCCGTCTTGAACAGCAGTTCGATATTCTTGTCCGTCAAAAAATCGCGGAAACGCGGCAAGCCGCGCACCTTCTCGGCCAGCGCCTTCAGGTAGTGCGAGGTGCGGCGGATATGGTTGCCCGTCTCGCTGTCGCGCGTCTCGGCCAGCGAGGCCATGGCGTGGATGGTGACGTCCTGCAGCGCCGCCACTTCCTGCACGCGGCGCTCCACTTCCGTTTCCAGGTACTGGTTCTGGTCGCGCAGGAAATCCTGCATCTGCTTCATCGCCAGCTGCGTCCTGATGCGCGCCAGCACGATGGGCGCCGAGATCGGCTTGGTGATGTAGTCGACGGCGCCCAGGGCCAGGCCCAGCTGCTCGTCCGCCACTTCGCTCATGGCCGTGACGAAAATCACGGGGATGCCGGCCGTGGCGGGATCGGCCTTCAGCGCGCGGCACACGTCGTAGCCGCTCATGCCCGGCATCATGATGTCGAGCAGGATCAGGTCGGGCTGGTCGCTGCCGGCGGCGATCTTCAGGGCGCGCTCGCCATTGACGGCGATCTTGGTGCGGTAGTCGTCTTCCAGCACCGCGCGCAGCAGGTCGATATTGTCTGGCGTGTCGTCGACCACCAGGATGGTTGGCTTGCTTGCCGGCACTCTCATGCCCGTCCTTCGTTCTGCATCATTATCCTTCTCACAGTGTCAGCTCCAGCGCATCGGCCACTTCGCCCAGCTGCGCCAGCGCACCTTCGAAATCGTATTGTCCCAGCATGCGCTTCAACTGGCGCGCGTGTTCCGCCTGCCCCGCCGCGACCAGCGCGGGGCCGATGCCGTCGAGGTGCTTGACGGCCTGCGCATCGTCCTGCTGCAGCAGCTGCGACAGTTCGCGCAAGCCCGCTTCCAGGCGCGCCCGGTCCACCGGCGCCACGTGCGCCAGCGCCGCGCCGCCCGGCTCGGCCGCATGGCCGCGCGACTGCATGGCCAGCACGATCTTCGGCACCAGCTCGTCGAGCGCCAGGGTGCAGGCGGCCAGCGCCTGCGGCAAGCCGTCGTGCGAGCCCAGGCTGAGCAAGTGCTCGACCCGCGCGGCGCTGTCGGCCAGGCCGCCGGCGCCGATATTGCCGGCCAGGCCTTTCAGGGTATGCGCTTCGCGGATGGCCGTTTCCAGCTGGTTGTTCTCGATGGCGGCAACGATGCGCTGCATGGCGTCGAACTGGGTTTCCACGAAGCGGTCCAGCAATTTTCGCATCAAAGCGGCATTGCCGCCCACGCGGCGCATGGCTTCCGCCATTTTCAGGCCCGCGATCACGGGCAGCTCCGCTTCCGGCTGCGCCACTACCGCCGCCATTTCCTGCGGCGTGGCCGGCGCAATCCAGCGTGCCAGGGTGCCGAACAGCTGCGCCACGTCGATCGGCTTGGCGATGAAATCGTTCATGCCGGCGTCCAGGCATTTTTCCTTGTCGCCCACCATGGCGTTGGCCGTCATGGCGATCACGGGCAAATTCGAATAGCGGGGATCCTGGCGCAGCTTGCGCGTCGCCTGGTAGCCATCCATCACCGGCATCTGGCAATCCATCAGCACGCCGTCATAGGCGTTTTCCGCGATCTTCGCCAGCGCGATGGCGCCATTGCCCGCGATGTCGACGCGGATGCCGGCATCGTTCAGGATATGCTGCGCCACTTCCTGGTTCACTTCATTATCCTCGACCAGCAGCAGCCAGGCGCCGCGCAGGGCGCGCTCGTCGTCGCGGTAGCTGCTCTGGCGCTGCGTCTTGCGGCTCTGCCCAGTCACGCCGCCAAACACGAACGCAATCTGGTCGAGCAGGGTCGAGGCGCTGATCGGCTTGTTCAATACGCCGTCGAGCGGCAAGTCGCGCTGGCGCGCCGCCTCCAGCAGCGCTTCGCGATGGAAGGCCGTGACCATGATGCAGGCCGGCGTCGCATCGATGCCGGCGGCATCGGCGCGGATACCGGCCAGGGTATCGAGGCCGTTCATGCCCGGCATTTTCCAGTCCATCAGCACCAGCCCGTACGGCCGCCCCTCGGCGCGCGCCTGCGCCACGGCGCCGATGGCCAGCGCGCCGCCAAGCACGGCACGCGCCTCAAAGCCCAGCGCCGTGAGCATGCTGACGAAGATTTCACGCGCGCTGGGGTTGTCGTCGACCACCAGCACGCGCAGGCCATGGAATTGCTGTGGCAATAGCAAATTATCGCGCGGCACGGCGGCCAGGCCGAAGCGGGCCGTGAAGAAAAAGGTGCTGCCCACACCCGCTTCGCTGACCAGGTCGATCTCACCTTCCATCATTTCCACCAGCCGCTTGCTGATGGTCAGCCCCAGGCCCGTGCCGCCATGGTGGCGCGTGGTGGACGTGTCGGCCTGCGTAAAAGCCTGGAACAATTTGCTGCGCTGGGGCGGCGTGAGGCCGATGCCCGTGTCGCGCACGTCCACGCGCAAGACAGCCGCATGTTCCTCCAGCTGCTGCAGGCGGATAGTGACGACGATCTCGCCCTTGTCCGTAAATTTGATGGCGTTGTTGGTCAGGTTGATCAGCACCTGGCCCAGGCGCAGCGGATCGCCCTGCAGGGCGTTCGGCACGTCGGGGGCGACGTCGAACAGCAGTTCGAGTCCCTTGTCCTGCGCGCGCATCACGGACAGGTCGGCGATCTGCGCCAGCACGTCCTCGAGGAAGAAATCGACTTTTTCAAAGGCCATCTTGCCCGCCTCGATCTTCGAGAAATCAAGGATATCGTCGATGATGGCCAGCAGGTTCTTCGAAGCCGATTCCACCTTTTCCAGGTAGTTGCGCTGGGTCGACGTCAGTTCCGTCTGCAGCGCCAAATGGGTCATGCCGATGATGCCGTTCATCGGCGTACGGATTTCGTGCGACATATTGGCGAGGAAATCCGACTTCATCTTGGTCGCATCCTCGGCCACTTCGACGGCGTGGCGCAGGTCCTGCTCGACGGCCAGGCTGGTGCTCATGTCCTTGAGCGCCTGCAGCAATTCGCCCGTCTCGTCGCGCGACGTCACTTCGATGACGGAACTGAGGTCGCCATTGGCCACGCGCGTGGCGATCGCCACCGCCTCGCCCAGCGGACGCGTGATCGAGCGCGCCGACCAGGCAAAGGCAAGACCCGTCAGCAAGGCCGCCAGGCCGATGCCGCCCATCAGCAGCAGCGAGGTGTCGATGTCGTTGCGTATCCTGGCGGCGCTGTCGCGGATCAGCTGCTGCTGCAGGTCGTCGAGCTGGCCCACGTACAGCAGCACTTTTTCCAGCACCGGCAAGGTCTGCGTCTGCATGGCCTGCTCGGCGCGGGCATGCTCGCCGCGCTCGACCAGCTCGAACATCGCCTTGAGCGACACATAGTAGTCGGCGCGTGCCAGGTGCATCTGTTCCAGCAGACGCCGTTCCTCGGGCCGCGCATCGAGGCCGTCGAGAATGCGCACCTGCTCGTCGATGCCTTGCTTGATCGCTTCCAGGCGCGCCTGGTTCGCCTGGCGCAGCGCCAGCTCGTGCTGGTTCGGCAGGTTGCCGATGCGCGTGGCCGCCTCGCGCGCCAGCCCGTGGATCTTGCTGGTGGCCTTGGCGGCGACCCAGTCGCGCTGCAGGATATCGTCGGTCTCGGCGCGGATGGCATAGATGCGGCTGCCGGAAAGGACGATGACGACCAGCATCAGCACGATCAACATGGCATAACCGGCATTGATGCGCACGCCGATACTGATATCCCTGAAGCGCATAACTTTCCTATAAGAAATTCTTGAAAGTCGAAGTCTGAGCGTATTCCCCTACAAAATGCAAGGTCTTTTGCAAAGGAAAAAGTATGCCGATGCGCTTATTTGGCCGCTGTCAGGACTTTTGCAGGCGGCGTCAGGGTGGCGATATGGGCTTGCAGGCACGCGGGGCACCAGCATCCCGCAGCGCCACCGGGCACGGGAACGGCCGGCGGCAGGGCCACGCACCAGCAGGGCTCGTTGGCGTCCGGGTCAAGCTGGCCGCACTGGAAGGCGGCGCCGCACAGGCTGCACTGGCTCATGGCTGTGTGTGAATTGGCAAGTGTGTGTCATGCCGCGCCGGGATGGGACGCAGATGTAACGGGCAGTAAAAGGGCTGGCTGGGGGACATATCGGGCCAGACTATAGGATCATCAGGGAAAATACAACAAGATCGCCCTATAATGCCTCCAAGATTTTCTTCTTCCCTGTAAAATCGCACAAATCTATTTTCCGGACTCGCCATGAATCAACTAGCTAACTTGAACCTGGACATGAATGACGACTTGACGGCGGTGTCGCCGCAAATCAAGGCGCAGATTCTGGCCGAGGCCCTCCCCTACATCCGCAATTTCCACGGCAAGACCATCGTCATCAAATACGGTGGCAATGCCATGACGGACGAACGCCTGAAGCACGGCTTCGCGCGCGACGTCATCCTGCTCAAGCTGGTCGGCATGAACCCGGTCGTGGTGCACGGCGGCGGACCGCAGATCGACAACGCGCTGAAAAAAATCGGCAAGCAAGGCACCTTCGTGCAAGGCATGCGCATCACCGATGAAGAAACCATGGAAGTGGTGGAGTGGGTGCTGGGCGGCGAAGTGCAGCAGGATATCGTCATGCTGATCAACCATTACGGCGGCCAGGCCGTGGGCCTGACGGGCAAGGATGGCGGCTTGATCCGCGCACGCAAGATGCAGATGCCGGACCGCGAACATCCGGGCGAATTCCTCGACATCGGTTTTGTGGGCGAGATCGACGCGATCAACCCGGCCGTCGTCAAGGCGCTGCAGGACGACGCCTTCATTCCCATCATTTCGCCGATCGGTTTCGGCCAGGACGGCCAGGCCTACAACATCAACGCCGATGTCGTGGCGGGCAAGATCGCGGAAATCCTGAAAGCGGAAAAGCTGATCATGATGACCAACATCGCCGGCGTCCAGGACAAGCAGGGCAACCTGGTGACCGACCTGTCGGCGCGTGAAATCGACGAGATGTTCGCCGACGGCACGATCTCGGGCGGCATGCTGCCGAAGATCTCGTCCGCGCTCGACGCCGCCAAGTCCGGCGTGAACACGGTGCACATCATCGACGGCCGCATCGAACACTCATTATTGCTGGAAGTGTTGACCGAGCAGGCTTTTGGTACTATGATCCGTTCGCACTAAAAAAAATCGCAATGCATCACAGCGAGTAGTTTGGCGGCGCAGATCACCTGGCGCCGCTTTTAATTTGCCCTTGTAGCTCAGTGGTAGAGCACTCCCTTGGTAAGGGAGAGGCCACGTGTTCGATCCACGTCAAGGGCACCATCGACTTATCCCCGTATCTGAAAAATGTCCATGGCTGCGTTGCCTCGCCTCGCCGTACATGCGTACTGTCTTCGTCTCGGCGCCTTGCCCTGAACACTTTTCATCTACTCTGCCGTCATCTCCCCATAGTAAAAATGTCCATGGCGGCGTTGTCCTTCCTCGCCGTACATTCGTACTGTCTTCGGCAGTCCGCCTTGCCCTGAACACTTTTCCATCTGCTCTGCCGCGTGTCTTGCGCGGCTGAGCTAGCGCTATCTCTTCTGCCTTCTGTCGTCAAAACTCAATACACCCGCTCGACCTTCAATCCGCGTTTACGCAGTAAATCCGGCACGCTCTTGTCGCCCACCAGGTGCAGCACGCCGATGGCGGCCAGGCTGGACTTTTCGCGCGCAAGCAAGTTGGCAATGCCGTCGGCCAGGGCCGGGTTGCGGCCGTCCAGCAGCACCTTTTGCACGAACTGCGCGGCGAACGAGGGGTCTGTTGCGGCCTTTGCCGCCAGCTTGTCGAACGCTGCCGCGTCGGCGTTGCGCCACGCATCGGCGATCTCGCGCGCTTCCTGGCTTTGTTCCTGGTCCTCGATCGACGCCACGCCGTCTTCGAGGAAGCGGCACTGGTCGAGCGGCGACATGGCGCCGAACAGCGCCATCTGGCCTTCCATCGATTCGAGTTCCACCACGGGGATCTTGCGCGCCTTGGCTTGCTGCGACAGATAACTGTCGACGGCCAGGTCGGAGCGGTAGCCAAGCGTGGAAAATTCGCCGATGGCCAGCACGCTGGCCAGCATCCACGGCTTCATGGGCGCCACCGCTGCGGGCGCGATGCCGTATTTTTGCAACAGCGGCGCCAGACGCGGCGCCAGGGTCTGGCGGCAGTCAGCAGGCACTTTGCTGCCTGGCGCCTCCATGCCGTATTTCAGCACGGCGCTGACGGCCTTGCGCGGATCGGCGCCGGGATCGATCTCCAGCGCCAGCGCGCCGGCGCCGTTCAATGCCTGCGTCACGGTCGGCTCGAGCGGATAAAAGTCGGGCGCGCCGACGTGGATGGTACCAAACAAAAACAGAGTGTGGCTGGCGTCCTGCACCTTGAACAGCGCGCCCCGTTTTTGCGCCACGGAAGGCGCTTCGGCCAAGGCCGACTGCAACGGCAGCAAGAATAATCCGCAAAACATCACTATAATCTGGCGTCGCATGGTTTTCCTGATTGTTGAATTTTTCATCTTCTCTCGCTAGCAAAGACTCCTGTGCCTGTGTCCCATCTTAACCGCTCGTCGCCGGTCTGGCTGTTTGACCTCGACAACACGCTGCACAATGCCTCGCACGCCATCTTCCCCACCATCACGGCCAATATGAACACGTATATTGCCCGCGTACTGGGCGACGGCGTGACGCCGGCCGACGACGCCATCGTCAATGCGGCGCGCGCGGCCTACTGGCGCCGCTATGGCGCCACCTTGCTGGGCATGGTCAAGCACCACCAGGTGCAGGCCGCGCATTTTCTGCACGAGACGCATGCGTTCGACGATTTGCGCGCGATGATACGCGCCGAGCGGGGCCTGGGGGCTTTACTCAAACGCCTGCCTGGCCGTAAAATTTTACTCACCAACGCGCCGCTGCGCTATTCGAGCGACGTGATGCGCCACCTGGGCTTGCGCCGGCACTTTTCACACCACGTCGCCATCGAGGCGATGCATGTGCACCGCCAGTTGCGGCCCAAGCCATCGACCCTGATGCTGCGCAAACTGATGCGCAAGCACCACATCCGCCCCGGCCGCTGCATTCTGGTGGAAGACACCCTGGCCAACCTCAAGGGTGCGAAAAAACTGGGCCTGCGCACGGCCTGGATCACGCAATACCTGAAAATGGCCGATCCGATCGGCGTGGCGAAGCTGCCCATGGCGTTAAATCGCCCCGCTTACGTCGATGTCAAAGTAAAATCTGTCCGGCATTTGGCACGCCGCCTTCACCGTCTGCGTTGAAGGGGATTCCTGGGCTTCCGGTTGACACTGGAAGCCGCACCGCTAGCGGCGGTGACGGACCTCCCCATCAAGGCAGCATTTTTTTTAACGACAAGAGAAAATATGGCAAGCACACCGCCGGGCCAACGCAGGCTACAAATTCTTCAGGCCCTCGCCGCAATGCTGGAGCAGCCGAAAGGCGAAAAGATCACCACCGCCGCACTGGCGGCCAGACTGACCGTATCGGAAGCGGCCCTGTACCGCCATTTCGCCAGCAAGGCGCAAATGTTCGAAGGGCTGATCGAATTCATCGAGTCGAGCGTCTTCGGCCTGATCAACCAGATCGCGGAAAAACACAGCGATGGCATGACGCAGACGCGCGACATCATCGGCATGCTGCTCAATTTCGCCATCAGCAATCCGGGCATGACGCGCGTGCTGATCGGCGATGCGCTGGTCAATGAGGACGAGCGTCTGCAAGTGCGCATGAACCAGTTCTACGACCGCGTGGAACTGGCGCTCAAGCAGGCCTTGCGCGTGGCCGCCGCCGAAGGCCATGGCAAGGAAAGCGAAGTGGCGGCGCGCGCCACCCTGATCGTCAGCTTCGTCATCGGACGCTGGCACCGCTACGCCAAGAGCGGCTTCAAGATCAATCCATCCCAGGAAGCGGCGCTGCAAATCGCCATGCTGCTGGGGTAAGTCACCGCCGCAGCTGTCCCCATGCATACCGACTGCTTCGCCCTGCTCGACGACGCCAGCACACCCGGCGCCGGTTCGCGCCTGTACACGGGCCTGGCGGCGGTCTTGCAGTGCACCGAGGGACAACAGTGGCCGGCCCTGCTCGAAGGGCTGCAAGAGGCCTTGCAACACGGCCAGTACGCCGTCAGCGTGTGCAGCTACGAACTGGGCGCGCACTTGCTGGCCATGCCGCCGCGCGCGGCCGGCCTTGACGCGCCGCCGCTGGCGCAAGTGCTCGTCTTCGAGCACTGCACGCAGCTGTCGCAGGACGAGGTGGCGCAGTGGCTGGACTCTCGCGTCGACGCGGACGCCGCGCCGGCCGGCGTGGCCGGTATCCGCGCGAACGTGGATCAAGCCGAATTCACGCGCGCGCTGCACCGCATCCACGACTACATCGTGGCCGGCGACACCTATCAGGTCAACTACACGTACCGTTTGCGCTTCGACGCCTTCGGCTCGCCCCTGGCCTTGTATGCGCGGCTGCGCGCGCGCCAGCCCGTGCCCTACGGCGCGCTGGTGATGCTGCCCGATGGCGGCGCCCTGCTGTCGCTGTCGCCGGAGCTGTTCGTGCGCCATGCACAAGGCGAGCTGACGGCGCGTCCCATGAAAGGCACGGCGCCAGCCGCCCCGCCTGAGCAAATGGCAGAAAACGCGCGCCGCGCCGCCGCCCTGGCCAGCGACCCAAAAAACCGCGCGGAAAACCTGATGATCGTCGACCTGCTGCGCAACGACATCGGCCGCATCGCCGTCACGGGCTCCGTCAAGGTGCCGGCCCTGTTCGAGGTGACGCGCTACAGCAGCGTGCTGCAGATGACCTCCACCGTGCAGGCGCGCCTGCGCGCCGACGCAACGCTAAGCGACATCTTCCAGGCCTTGTACCCGTGCGGCTCGATCACGGGCGCGCCGAAACGCCGCACCATGGAAATCATCGCCGAACTGGAACCCGCGCCGCGCGGCATCTACACGGGCGCCATCGGCTGGTTCGATCCGCCAGCCGCCGGTGCTGCCCACGCGGTGAGCGACTTCTGCATGTCCGTGCCGATCCGCACCCTGGCCTTGCAGCCGGCGGGCACTGACGGCATCCGGCGCGGCGAAATGGGCGTGGGCGCCGGCATCGTCCTGGATAGCGACCCGCACGAGGAATTTGCGGAATGCCAGCTCAAGGCCCGCTTCCTGACGGGCCTTAGCAACGACTTCGAACTGTTCGAGACCTTGCACGCGAGCCGCGACCATGGCTGCCGCCTTCAGGAGCGCCACTTGGCGCGCCTGGCCGCCTCCAGCGCCTACTTCGGTTTTGCCTGGGATGCCAACGCTGCCCGCGCCGCGCTGCAGGCGGCTTGCGCGGCGCGCCCCGACAATGCCCCTTTCCGCCTGCGCCTGGCGCTGCGCCAGGATGGGCAGTTCACGGCGCAAAGCGGCGCGCTCAGCGCCTTGCCGGAAACGGTCAACGTCATGCTGGCACTCGATACAACGACTGCCGGCGACCTGTTCCTGCGCCACAAGAGCAGCGTGCGCGCGCGCTATGACGCGGCCTGGCGCGCAGCCGAGGCGCAAGGCGGCTTCGACATGCTGTTCTTTAACGAGCGTGGCGAACTGACGGAGGGCGGGCGCAGCAACGTCTTCGTGCAGCTGGACGGCCGCTGGCACACGCCGCCCCTGTCCTGCGGCCTGCTGCCCGGCGTGCAGCGCGCGGCCATGCTGGCTGATCCTGCCTGGAACGCGCAGGAAACCATCATCACGCGCGCCATGCTGGCGCGGGCCGAAGCGATCGTCGTGTGCAATGCGCTGCGCGGGGCGATCCCCGCAAAGCTGGTTATTTGATATCCACCTGCATTTCATAGCCGCCGTAGATCATCCGCTTGCCATCGAACGGCAATTTTTCCGGGTCCATCATCTCGGCCAGGCGCGAGTCTTTCATGACCTTGTCGTTGATTTCATCGCGCTTGGCGCGCGATTCATACACGATCCAGGAAAACACCACCACTTCGCCATCCTGCAAGTCCACCGCCTGCGGGAACGAGGTCAGCTTGCCCGGCTTGACATCGTCGCCCACGCATTCGCGAAATTCCAGCGCGCCGTACTCGCGCCAAACGGCGCCGCAACTGCGCGACATGGCCAGGTAGGCATCGAGCTTGGCTTTCGGTACGGGCACGACAAATCCATCGACATACGCCATGATGTTCTCCTTTGTTGTGACAAACGCGAACAACCAGCTTAGGACAATGATGGCAAGACGACAAGCGCGGCATTAAAAAAAAGCAGGCGTTCAAGCCTGCTTGGGTATCAGCAACTTACAGCGCCAGCGCTTTTTCCACCGCGCCAACGAGTTTCTTGTCGTCCGGCGTCACCTTGCTGGGGAAGCTTTCCACCACTTTGCCGTGGCGGTCGATCAGGTATTTGTGGAAATTCCAGGCCGGGGTCTTGCCCGTCTGCTTGATCAGGTCCACGTACAGCGGATTCGGCGCAGGGCCGGAGACGACCGACTTCGAAAACATGGGGAACTTCACGCCATAGGTGTTGTAGCAGAAATCGGCGATTTCCTTGCTGTTACCGGGCTCCTGCTTGCCAAAATCGTTCGACGGGAAGCCCAGCACCACCAGGCCCTTGCTGCCGTACTTGGCGTACAGCGCCTCGAGCCCTTCATATTGATTGGTAAAACCGCAATAACTGGCCGTATTGACCACCAGCACGACCTTGCCCGCGTACTGGCACAGGTTTTGCGGCGCTTCATCCTGCAGGCGGTTGAAAGTCTGCTTGAGGATGGCCGGGCAGGCGGCTGGCGCGGCAGCAGCTGGCGCGGTGTCGGCCGCATGGGCCGGCATGGCCAGGCTGGCGCCGGCGGCAAGGGTGGTCAATGCAAACAGCTGGGCAAGGGTCTTGGACATGAAGGGCACCATGGTTGAACGGAAAAAAACCATTCTATGTCAAACGCCGCGCGCGCGTACAAGACGGACAACAACAGCGATGACTTGAGCGACATCAACGACCGTGCAGTACTTGCCCAGCGCACAGTTTTTTTACCTATGCTCGGCCTTCCTGTCCCTTTCCCTGCCTTGTGGAGTCGCCATGCCCTTCCCGCACCTGACCGCGCACCTGACCACACTAACCACCGCCCTGCTGGCCGCCAGCCTGCTCATCCTGGCGCCAGCCAGCGCGCACGCCGCCACGACGGCCAAGCCCGCCAAGCCCGCCGCGACCAAGGACGCGCCCGCCCTGCCCGCCTACCAGGCTGACCTGAGCCAGACCACGGTGTCCGGCCTGTCCTCGGGCGGCTTCATGGCGGCGCAGTTTGCCGTCGCCTACTCGGCCACGGTGGCGGGCGCCGGCATCATCGCGGGCGGCCCGTATTTCTGCTCGGGCCAGCCGGGCCGCTTCCCCTACATTCCCTACCTGACGAATGCCTTGAGCACCTGCATGAATCCGGGCAGCGCGCAGGTGGCACCGCCCGTCGCCAGCGAATTGCTGCGCGCGGCGAACGATTTTGCGCGCGAGCGTCTCATCGACGACACGGCCAACCTGAAACGCCAGCGCGTATATCTGTTCAGCGGAACGAAAGACCAGACCGTGACGCGGCCGGTGGTGGAGCAGGTGGGGAAATTCTATCAACTGGCCGGTACGCCGGCGGCGCAGATCCGCTTCATCGACACGCTAGGCGCGGGCCACGCCATCCTCACCGACAGCAACGCCGACAAGCCTTGCGCCGTGACGGAGTCGCCGTTCATCAACGACTGCGATTACGTGCAGGCGCGCGACATCCTGCAGCACCTGTACCCGAATCTGCAGCCGTCGTCGACTACCCTGACGGGCAAGCTGATCGCCTTCAACCAGCGCAGCTTCATCCAGAACGCCTACTCGAGCATGAACAATACGGGCTACGCCTACATCCCGAAAGCCTGCAACAGCGAGAGCTGCCGCGTGCACGTGGTATTCCACGGCTGCCTGCAAACGACGCAGGCCATCGGCGACCGTTTCTATACGAGCACCGGCTACAACCAAGTGGCGGACGCCAACAAGATCATCGTGCTGTATCCGCAGGCAGAACCGAGCCCCGTCTACCCGTACAACCCGAAGGGCTGCTGGGATTTCTGGGGCTACACCAGCATCAATCCGATCGACCCAGATTTCTACCGCAAGAGCGGCACGCAGATGGAAGCGGTCAAGGGCATGCTGGACCGCCTCGCCGCGCGCCGCAGCTCGCGTTAAGCGGCTTTAGATACCGCCCATGCAGATGTATTTGATTACCAAGTAATCTTCGATACCGTAGGTCGACCCTTCACGGCCCAGGCCCGACTGCTTGACGCCGCCGAAGGGCGCGATCTCGTTCGAGATCAGGCCCGTGTTGACGCCGACCATGCCCGTTTCCAGGCCTTCGGCCACACGCCAGATGCGGCCGATGTCGCGCGAATAGAAGTAGGCGGCCAGGCCGAATTCCGTGTTGTTCGCCAGGGCGATCACTTCATCGTCCGTCTTGAAACGGAACAAAGGCGCCAGCGGGCCGAAGGTTTCCTCGGTGGCCACGCGCATGTCGTTTGTCACGTCGGCGATGATGGTCGGTTCGAAGAAGCCATTGCCCAGCGCATGACGCTTGCCGCCAGCGAGCAGGCGCCCACCCTTGCCCAGCGCGTCGGCCACGTGTTCTTCCACCTTGGCCACGGCCTTGGCGTCGATCAGCGGGCCTTGCGTGACACCGGCCTCGATGCCATTGCCCACCTTCAGCTTGGCCACTGCCGCCACCAGCTTTTCGGCAAACGCTTCATACACGCTGTCCTGCACGTACAGGCGGTTGGCGCAGACGCAGGTCTGGCCCGCGTTGCGGTATTTCGAGGCGATGGCGCCTTCCACTGCCGCATCCAGGTCGGCGTCGTCGAAGACGATGAACGGCGCATTGCCGCCCAGTTCCAGCGACAGTTTCTTGATCGTCGGCGCGCACTGCTCGGCCAGCAAGCGGCCCACCTGGGTCGAGCCCGTAAACGTCAGCTTGCGCACGATGGGGTTCGACGTCATTTCGCCGCCGATGTCTTTCGGCGCACCCGTGACGATGCTGAACACGCCGGCAGGCACGCCCGCGCGCTCGGCCAGCACGGCCAGCGCCAGCGCGGAAAACGGCGTCGCTTCCGCCGGTTTCAATACCATCGGGCAGCCTGCGGCCAGGGCCGGGCCGACCTTGCGCGTGATCATGGCGGCGGGGAAATTCCACGGCGTGATGGCAGCGCACACGCCGATCGGCTCCTTGGTGACGACCAGGCGGCGGTCCGGCCATGGCGATTGCAGGGTGTCGCCCGCAACGCGCTTGCCTTCTTCGGCAAACCACTCGATGAACGAGGCGCCGAACTGCACTTCGCCCTTCGCTTCCGGCAGTGGCTTGCCCTGCTCGGTGGTCATGATCAGCGCCAGGTCATCGGCGTTTTCCAGGATCAGGTCATGCCAGCGGCGCAGCACGGCCGCGCGTTCCTTGGCCGTCTTCTTGCGCCAGGCGGGCCAGGCGGCATTGGCCGCCTCGATGGCGCGGCGCGTCTCGGCTGCGCCCATCAGAGGCACCGTACCGATATGCTCGCCCGTGGCGGGATTGTTCACGTTAATCGTCTGGCCACCATCGGCATCGACCCAGGCTCCATTCACGTAAGCCTGGTGACACAACAAGGTAGGATCTTTCAACTGCAGCATATGGATCTCCGGTCTGGTTTGAATTATCGACGAGGGATACTATGCCACAGCGCGGCCGATTCCGCAGGCGCATGCGCGGAACTGGCTCAAGCTCTACTCGACCTTGAAAGACGACAGTTTCGGGTCCGGCGCCGGGTATTCCAGCTTCATGCCCTGCAGGGTTTCCAGCAACAGGGACGCGACCACGAGGTTGCGCTGCGTCTTGGAGTTCGATGGCACCACATACCACGGCGCGTGATCGGCATCCGTCTCGCGGATCGCCGTTTCATAGGCGCGCTGGTAGCTATCCCACTTCTTGCGCTGGGCGATATCGTTGGGGTCGAACTTCCACTGGCGGTCGGGATCATCGAGCCGCTCCTGCAGCCGTCCCCGTTGCTCATCCTTCGAGATGTGCAGGAAGATTTTCAGGATGACGGTGCCCGTTTCGCTCAGCATGCGCTCGAAATCGCGGATCTGCGCGTAGCGGCGCTGGCATTCGGCCTTGTCGATCATGTCCTGCACGCGCGTGATCAGCACATCTTCGTAATGGCTGCGGTTGAAGATGGCGATCTCACCCTTCACGGGCACGTGCTGGTGCACGCGCCACAGGTAATCGTGCGCCAGTTCGATATCGGTGGGGCCCTTGAACGCGACGGCGCGGATGCCCATCGGGTTGATGTTGCTGAAAATGGCCTTGACCGTGCCATCCTTGCCCGACGTATCCATGCCCTGCAGGACCAGCAGCACCTTCTTTTTGTGCTGCGCATACAGCATGCTCTGGCATTCGGCGATCTGCGCCGTCAGGGCCACGGTTTCCTCGCGGTCCATGGCCTTGCACTGGGCCGGCGTCAGCTTCTTGTTCGCCGCCTTGGTGGCGGCGCCCAGCAGGCGCTTGCCGGCGAAGTCCTCGTCCAGCTCGAAGCCCTTGCCGGCGCGAAATTGCGTACGCGCCTTCATGCCGCCACCGCCAGCTTGCGGTGCTCGATTTTTGTGCAGTGATCCATCACCACGTCCAGGCCCGCCGCCCGCGCCAGCTGCGCCGCCTGCTCGTTGACGATGTCGAGCTGCAGCCACAGGCAGCCGGCCTTGACGGCGATGGCTTCCTCGGCGATGGGCAGGATATCTTCTGACTTGCGGAAGCAGTCGACGATGTCGATGCGCGCCGGTGCGACGGCAGCGGCCGCCTCCGTCAGATTGGCGTAGGCGCGCTGTCCCAGCACGTCGCGCCCGGCGAGGGTCGGATTGACGGGCAGCACGCGGTAGCCATGGCGCAGCAGGTAGTCGGCCACTTCATGGCTGGCGCGTTCGGGCTTGTCGGACATGCCGACGATGGCGATGATGCGGCTGTCTTGCAGGATACGGGCGATGTTGGACATGGTTTCTATAGTCAGGCGTGCGACATTGCCCGCCTAGCGTAGCAGATTCCCGTCTTGCCGGGAGCTAGCCAGAAGACTTAGCCTTGCGCACGGCCGCCATCTTCGCCACGAAAGCCTGCGCGCGCGCCGTCACGGCCGCGTAATCGCCCGTGGCGCCCGGGCCACTGAGGCTGCTGCCGATGCCCACGGCCACGGCGCCGCTGGCAAACCATTCATTGAGGTTCTCTACCGTCACGCCGCCCGTCGGCATCAATGGCGCTTGTGGCAGGGGCGCGCGCAGGGCCTTGATGTAGGCGGGGCCGAACATCTCGGCGGGGAAGACCTTGACGATGTCGGCACCCGCCTGCAGGGCCGTGACGATTTCCGTCGGCGTCATCGCGCCCGGCATGGACAGCACCTGGTAGCGCTGGCACAGCGCGATGGTGTCCACGTTGACGCTGGGCGAAATGATGAACTGGGCGCCGGCCAGGATGGCGGCGCGCGCCGTCTCCGTATCGAGCACCGTACCGGCGCCCAGCAGCACGTCAGGGCCATGGCGTTCGCGCAGCGTACGCAGCACGCCCAGGGTATCGGGCGTGGTGAACGCCACTTCCAGCGCCGTGATGCCGCCGGCGATGCACGCCTCGGCGATCCGCAGCGCCGCATCGGGCGTATCGGCGCGCACGATGCCGACCATGCCCCGTTCGAGGATGCCATTGAAAACCGTGTGTTTTTGCATATGCTCTCTCTCCTGTCAGGCCGGCAGGGCGCCAAAGCGCACTTCCGGCAAACCGCGCACGCCCACCTGGCGCGCATGAAACAATCCGCCGGCCAGCGGTTCGCCCGCCAGCTGGGCCGGGGTCAAGTTCTCCTGCGCCGTCGTGACGAACAATTCGTCGTAGCGCGGGCCGCCCAGGCTCACGCAGCTGGGCTGCGAGACGGGCAGGCTGACCTTGCGCTCGACGCTGCCGTCCGGTGCGAAGCGCAAGACCCTGCCGGCGCCCCACTGCGCGCTCCACAGGTAGTCATCCGCATCGATGGTGGCGCCATCGGCGGCGCCCGGTCCCGGGTCGAGCACGGCAAACACGCGCACCCGGCTCGCGTCGCCGCCCAGGTAATCGTCCCAGCGGTAGATCGCCCTCTTCATCGAATCGCAGAAATACATGGCCGTGCCATCGACGCTGAAGCAGATGCTGTTCGAGATGGCGATCTGCGGCAGCGGCAAGCGCTCCAGGGTCAAGTCCAGGTTGAGGCGGTAAAAGCTGCCGATCGCATCGCGGCACGGGCGCTCATCGAGCGTGCCGAAGACAAAGCGTCCCTGGCGGTCGCAGCGGCCATCGTTCAGGCGCGTCATGGGCAAGTCGCCCTCCACCGTGTGCAAGCGCGTGACGGCCCCGCTGCGCGCGTCAAACCAGGCCAGTCCGGAGGCCAGGCCCAGCAGCAGCACGTCGTCGCTGTCCGTCAGCGCGAAACACGCCAGGCGCTCGGGCATGTCCCAGCTCTGGCGCTCGCCCGTGGCCAGCACCAGCGCATGCAGCTGGCAGCCTTCGATATTCGTCCAGATAACGCGGCCGCTGCGTTCGCACCAGCGCACGCCCTCGCCCAGGAAGTTTTGCGCATCGACCAGTAATTGCGCCTGTGTCCCCATCATTTTTATTCCTTCCCTTCAGTGTGACTCGCGCGGAACGGCCGAACCGCGGCAACCGACGAGGAAGTCCAGATCCGCGCCTTCGTCGGCCTGCGTCACGTGCTTGATATACATCGACTGATAACCGCCCTTCATGGCCGGCGGCGGGGCGCTCCACTCGGCGCGCCGGCGCGCCAGCTCCGCTTCGTCGACGTCCAGGTGCAAACGGCGTCCCGCCACGTCCAGTTCGATCATGTCGCCATCGCGCACCAGGGCCAGCGGCCCGCCCACGGCCGCTTCCGGCGCCACGTGCAGCACCACCGTGCCGTAGGCCGTGCCGCTCATGCGCGCGTCCGAGATGCGCACCATGTCGCGCACGCCCTGCTCCAGCAGTTTTTTCGGCAGTCCCATATTGCCCACTTCGGCCATGCCCGGATAGCCCTGCGGGCCGCAATTTTGCAGCACCATCACGCAGCTGGCATCGATATCGAGCGCGGGATCGTCGACGCGCTTTTTGTAGTGCTCGATGCTGTTGAAGACGACGGCGCGGCCCCGGTGCTGCATCAGCTCGGGCGAGGCCGCCGATGGCTTGATGACGGCGCCGCGCGGGGCCAGGTTGCCATGCAGGACGGCGATGCCGCCTTCGTCCTTGAATGGCTGCGCCAGCGGCGTGATCACCTCGGGATTGAAATTTTCCGCTTCGGCCACGTTGACGGCCATGGTCGCGCCCGTGACGGTGAGCGCCTCGCCATGCAATTTGCCCAGCAGGTCGCGGATGATCACGGGCAGGCCGCCCGCGTAGTAAAAATCTTCCATCAGGTACTGGCCCGACGGCATCAGGTTCAGCAGGCAGGGAATGTCGCGGCCCAGGCGATCCCAGTCGCCCAGGCGCATATCCACGCCGATGCGCCCGGCGATGGCCAGCAAATGGATCACGGCATTGGTCGAGCCGCCGATGGCGCCGTTGACCATGATGGCGTTTTCAAACGCTTCGCGCGTGAGGATCTGCGACAGTTTCAGGTCTTCATGCACCATGTCGACGATACGCCGGCCCGTCAGCTGCGCCTGCAGCTTGCGGCGCGCATCGACGGCGGGAATGGCCGCGTTGCCAGGCAAGGTCACGCCCAGCGCTTCGACCATGCTGGCCATGGTCGAGGCCGTGCCCATGGTCATGCAGTGGCCGGCGGAACGCGACATGCACGATTCGGCCTGCTTGAATTCGGCTGACGTCATGCGCCCGGCGCGCACATCCTCGGAAAACTTCCACACGTCCGTGCCCGAACCGATCGGCTTGCCGCGGTAATTCCCGTTCAACATGGGGCCGCCCGACAGCACGATGGTGGGCAAGTCCACGCTGGCCGCGCCCATCAGCAGGGCCGGAGTGGTCTTGTCGCAGCCCGTCAGCAGCACCACGCCGTCGATCGGGTTGGCGCGGATCGATTCCTCGACATCCATGCTGGCCAGGTTACGGAACAGCATGGCCGTCGGGCGCAGATTCGTCTCGCCCAGCGACATGACGGGAAATTCGACGGGGAAGCCGCCCGCCTCGAGCACGCCGCGCTTGACCATCTCGGCCAGGTCGCGGAAATGGCCATTGCAGGGCGTCAGCTCGGACCAGGTATTGCAGATGCCGATGACGGGACGGCCATCGAAGGCGTCGCTGGGATAGCCCTGGTTCTTCATCCAGCTGCGGTGAATAAAACTGTCCTTGTCGTCGCCACCAAACCACGATTGCGAACGCAAGGGACGCTTGTTCTTGTTGCTGCTCATACTGTCTCCTGCGGGGAAATCAAGCCGCGCGCGGCGGCGATCAGCAGCGCACCGTGACCGGCCAGATTAGCTTGCTGCTGGTCGTCGACGATGATGCGCTTGCCATAAAAAAATCCGTGTTCTTCGATCAGCAAGCCAAGCGCCTGGCGCAGCATGGGCTTGCCGGTAATGACGAGCGGGGTATCGGGCCGCATCTGGATGGCGGTGCTGTTGCGCAGCGCCAGCAGGTCGCCGCTGAGGACGGCGCCCATCAGGAAATTGGCCCGCTCATTGCATTCGATGGCGCTGAACTGGCCCAGGGTGCGCACGCTGAAGCAGGCGCGCGCCAGCCCCGTTTTTTGCGCCGCGGCCGCGCCGGCCAGCAGCATCTTCGGCACCAGGGTCTGCGCAAAACCGCCATCGACCGATTGCTTGATCAGGGTGTGCTGCGTGATCGCCTGCAGCAGCTCGCCCGCAATGGTGGTGCTGCAGCCGAGGATGCGACGCTGCTCGTCCACGCTGATCAATTTGGTATGCGAACCGGGCATGATCAGGGTCGCCGCGCCCCGCAATTGCAGGCGCTCGAGCAGCGCGACGACTTCCGTCTCTTCGCCGCGCATCATGTCCATCGCTTCGACGTTATGCAGGCCGACGGCGCCATGCTGGTTGCGCACGCCGGGAATCAGCCACAGGGGCTGGGGCAGCACGTCGGGCAAGTCCACCGCCTGCATGCCTTGCGCCAGCTGGGCCAGGCCCGCGGGCGCCGGCAGATGCGGCACTTCCCGCACGCCCATGGGCGAGGTGATCATGCCCGAGGCCAGCGCCAGGTCCACGTCGGACGGCGCGATGCCGGCGCTGGCCAGCACGCTGGCGATGGTGTCGCGCAGCGCCTGTTTCAGCGCGCCGTTATGGCCATCGATGGCGGTATTGCGCACGCCCGTTTCCAGCTGCGCCTGGGCGACGACGGCGCCTGCGCGCCACAGCAAGGTACGCGTATTGGTGGTGCCGGCATCGATGGTGAGTATGTTCATGGACAGGTTCGCAGCGTCGGTCAGGACAAAAATGAATGAGGGAAAAACTACCCCATGGTAGAACTGCCCCGCATATCTGACCAATCACTTATTTGACATCATTGATACCGGTTCGGATATGTCAAACGTATCGATATCCTGCACGCCCAAACGGTAGGCAAGATTGAAGCGCCTCACTTGTCCCGGTTGCAATTGCACACCCTGCGCCAGCAGGGAAAAACAGCGCGCATCGGAATATAAATGGCAACTGTCCTGGGTGCTGTAAAAACGCAGGACCCGTCCCGAAGCGGGGTCGGCAACCCGCGCCGCCTCGCGCAGCTGGCCGCTGCCCGTCCAGTAAAAGTCATGCCGGAATCCCGGCAAGTGCACGAGCGCGGGCCAGGCCAGGCGTGTAGCGAGCGGCGCCGGCTGGCGGAAGTCGAACGCGCTGCCCGCCACGTCGAGCGGAGCGCTGCACGCATGCCCGCCGGGCCAGTAGCGGTCGGCGGCCAGGCGCAGCACATGGTCACCCACGGCCGCGCGGCCGCCCTGCAGATTGAACAGGGGCGCGGCCAGCGCAAAACGGGAAACCGTCTCGGCCGTGGCGGCGCAGTCGAGGTGCAAACAGCCATCCTCGTCGAGCCGGTAGGCCAGGCGCACCGACAGGCCGTCATGCGCCAGGTGTAGCAGCAAGTGGCCGTCGTCCGGCGGCGCGCACTGCCAGACGGTGGACGAGCGTGCCGCAGGGGGCGCGGCGCCCAGCACGTCGGCCAGGCGGCCATAGCGGTCGGGCGCCCACCAGGCCCGCACGCTGGCATCGTGCGCATCGATGGCCACGCGCATGCCGCGCGCGTTGCGCAGCAGATGCATCATGGCGCCTGCCCGGGGGCTGGCGGCGGCCGGCTGCGCTGCTGGAATTCGCGCGGCGTGCAACCGAGTTCGCGCTTGAAGACGGCATGCATGTACTGCACCGTGGTAAAGCCGCAACGCACGGCCACCTCGGCCACCTGCCCCGGTCCGCGCGCCAGCAGGGTCTTGGCCGCATCGAGCTTGAAATGCAGGATCTCGTCGTGCACGCTGCGCCCCAGCTCATGGCGGAAGTGCGCTTCGAGCGAGGAGCGCGACACGCCCACGTAATCGGCCACCTGCTCCGTCTTGATGCCTTGGCAAGCGTACTGGCGAATAAAATGGCGCGCCTGCATCACCTGCGGATGCTGGAAAGGCTGGTGGCGCGTGGAAGCGAGCACGTTCAGGCCGGCCGGCGGCACGAGGATGCGCGTGCCGGACAGGCGCGCGCCATTCAACATCTGATGCAGCAGATGCGCGGCCGTGCGGCCCATTTCCTCCGTGCCCTGGATCACGGAACTCAAGGGAATGCGCGTGAGCATGCGCGCCAGCGGATCGTTGTCGATGCCGATCAAAGCCACCTGCTCCGGCACGGCGATCCCCGCGTGCATGCACGCTTGCAGCAGCTGGCGCGCGCGCGCGTCGCTGACGGCGATGATGCCGACGGGTTTTTCCAGGCTGTTGAGCCAGGCGATCTGCTGCTCCACCGCCTCGTCCCACGACGGTGCGCTGGTGGCGACACCCCGGTACACGTCGGCGCGCATGTGGTCGCGCTCCATCAAGGCGCAAAACGCCGTTTCGCGCTCCTGCGCCCAGCGGTTGACATCGGCCTCGGGCAGGCTGAAACAGGCGAAACGCGTCAGGCCCGCTTCCACCAGGTGTTCATAGGCCAGCTTGACGATCTTGAAATTATCGGTCGCCACGTACGGGATGCCGGCCGGGTAATCCTCGGCGCGCGCATACGAGCCGCCCACGGCCACCACGGGCAGGCGGCTGTGCGCCAGCGCCTCGCAGACGGCGGGATCGTCGAAATCGGCGATGATGCCGTCGCCCTGCCAGCGCTCGATGCCGGGCAGGCGGCAGCGAAAGTCCTCTTCCAGGAACAGGTCCCACGACACGCGCGTCGTGTTCAGGTAGGCGGCGATACCCGCGATGATGTCGCGGTCGTAGATTTTATTCCCGTTAAACAGCAGCGCGATCCGGTGCGCGGTCGGCATCTTCATGGTGTCTCCTCCCGTGCCAGATCGTTTCACGGCTATCTACGCCCCGCTCGCGTGCTGACATCGACCCACACGGCGAGGGTGAGGATACTGCCTTTCACGATCATCTGCCAGTAGGTGTCCACGTCCAGCATGGACATGCCGTTATCGAGGCTGGCCATGACCAGCGCGCCGATCAGGGCGCCGTACACGGTGCCCGAGCCGCCGCGCATCGAGGTGCCGCCGATGAAGCAGGCGGCGATCGCGTCGAGTTCGCTGAAGGTACCGGCCGATGGCGAACCGGCCGCCAGTCGGCCCGTATTGATCAGGCCCGCCAGCGCGCACATCAGGCCCATGATGCCGAAGATCCACAGCTTGACGGCTTTCACGTTGATGCCGGACAGGCGCGTCGCCTCCATATTGCTGCCGACGGCATAGATGCGCCGGCCGAACACGGTCTGGCTCGTGATGTAGCTGAACAGTCCCAGCAAGGCCAGCAGCAACAGCACGGGCAGCGGGATGCCTTCATAGCCGTTCAGGGTTTGCACGAAGGCATACAGCACGGCGCCGATGACGGCCAGGCGCAAGCCGTCGGCCCAGGGCGCCGTCTGCGGCAAGCCATGCTGGGCACGGCTGGCGCGCGCGCGCCACGTCAGGAAGGCGGCCAGCAGGAACAGGCCGATGCCCAGCACGATGCCGGGCACCGCGGGCAGGTAGCCCTGCCCCAGGTAGACCATCGGCTCGGAGACGGGCGCGATCGTGATGCCGCCCGTGATGCCCAGCAGGATGCCGCGGTACGCCAGCATGCCGCCCAGCCCGACGATGAAGGACGGGATGCCCCGGTACGCCGTCAGATAGCCATTCAAGAGGCCGATCACCAGGCCGCAGCCGAGTACGGCCGCCAGGTTCAGCGCCAGCGGCCAGTGCTGCGTGACGTCCAGCACGGCGGCGATGCCGCCGAGCAGCCCCAGCAGGGAGCCGATCGACAGGTCGATCTCGCCGGCGATAATCACCAGCACCATGCCGCAGGCGAGGATGCCGGTAACGGACATCTGGCGCAGCAGGTTAGACAGGTTGCGCGGCGTGAGGAAACTGCCCTCCGTCTTCCACGAAAAGAAGGCCCAGATCAGCGCCACGGCGATCAGGAGGGCCAGCATTTTGTATTGGGTGAACAGCTGTTTGATACTGTGCGGTTTCATGCTGCGGTTTCCTTGTTTGCGGTGTTGGCGGCGGGCGCCGGGCGCTGGTCGAGCGCTGCCGCCAGCACGGTTTCCTGGCTCAGGCCATCGTTGATAAAGTCGCCGCGCAGGCGGCCTTCGCCCATCACCAGCACGCGGTCGGACACGCCCAGCACTTCGGCCAGTTCCGACGAGACCATGATGATGGCCACGCCCTGGTCGGCCAGCGCCAGCATCAGTTTGTAGATTTCATATTTGGCGCCCACGTCGACACCGCGCGTGGGCTCGTCGAGGATCAGCACGCGCGGGCGCGTCAGCAGCATCTTGGCCAGCACGGCCTTTTGCTGGTTGCCGCCCGACAGGCTCGTAATGGACAGCGACGGGCTGGCCGCCTTCAGTTCCAGCTTCGCGATCTCGCCGCGCACGGCCGTCAATTCCGCCTCGCCGTCGATGCGCGTGGCGCGCGTGAATTCCTCCAGCACGGCCAGGGTGATGTTCTGCCCCACGTCGAGATCCGGTACGATGCCGTGATGCTTGCGGTCTTCCGGCACCATGGCCAGGCCCATGGCGATGGCCTTTTGCGGCGAGCGGGTATCGATCTTGCGGCCATCGAGCCACACTTCGGCCTGGCACGGCCCCTGGTAGGCGCCGAACAGGGCCGAGACGAGCTCCGTGCGCCCCGCCCCCACCAGGCCGGCGATGCCGAGGATCTCGCCCTTGCGCAGGGTGAACGACACATCGTCGACCCGCTTGCGCTGCGGGTTGTCGACGTCGATGCAGGTCACGTGGCGTGCCTCGAACAGCACTTCGCCGATAGGTGCCGGCTGCGCACGCTGCGGGTACAGCTGGCTCATTTCACGGCCCACCATTTGCGCGATGATGCTCTCGACGTTCATCTGCGCCATCGGCGTGGTGGCGATATGCTTGCCGTCCCGGATGACGACGATGGTGTCGCAGATGGCCGCCACTTCATCGAGCTTGTGCGAAATGTAGATGCAGGTGACGCCCTTGGCCTTCAACGCGCGCAGGATATCGAGCAGCACGGCGATTTCCGACGCCGTCAGCGACGACGACGGCTCGTCGAGGATCAGCAGGCGCGCATTCTTGTTGAGCGCCTTGGCGATTTCCACCAGCTGCTGGTGGCCGCCGCCGTAATTCATCACGGGCTGCGCCACGTTCAGTTCGGGAATTTTCAGTTCGCGCAGCAGCTCGTCGGCGCGCTTGTACATGGCCGCGTAGTGCATGCGCCCGCCGGGCAGGGTCAGCTCGCGGCCCATGAAGATATTCTCGGCCACGGACAGCTGCGGCACCAGCATCAGTTCCTGGTGGATGATGATGATGCCCGCGTCTTCCGTGTCGCGGATCGATTGCGCGCGCAGGGGCTGGCCATCCCACAGGATCTCGCCATCCCAGGTGCCGTGCGGGTACACCCCGGACAACACCTTCATCAGGGTCGACTTGCCGGCGCCATTCTCGCCGCACAAGCCGATGCACTCGCCGGCCCGCACCTGCAGGTCGATGCCGTCAAGCGCGCGGACACCGCCAAACTGTTTGACGATGCCTTTCATTTCAAGCAGATAGTCGGACATGCTCACTCTCGTTGCGGATACGGGGGAAATGTCGGATTACGCGGCGCCCATGGCGCCGCTCATCCGACCTACGGCCGGTGCGGACGGCCGACACCACCACCGGCGTTTCCGGAGCCGGCGATTGTCGGATAACGGCCGATGCGGGCAATCGTAGGTCGGCTTAGCGCGCAGCGCGTAAGCCGACATCAAGCGGGTAATCAATTACCCAGCTGCGCCTTGGTATAGAAACCGTCATCGACGAGAATGTTCACATTCGCCTTGGTCAGCGGCGTTGGTTTCAGCAGCACCGTGCTGACCTTTTTCAGGCCGTTGTCATAGCTGGAGTTGTAAGCCGGCTTTTCATTGCGCGCCAGTTGCACGGCCAGCTTGGCCGCTTCCGCAGCGATGGTTTTCAACGGTTTGTAGACGGTCATCGACTGCGTGCCGGCGATGACGCGTTTCACGGCCGCCAGATCGGCGTCCTGGCCCGAGACCGGCACCTTGCCGGCCAGTTTTTGCGCAGCCAGGGCCTGGATGGCGCCGCCTGCCGTGCCGTCGTTCGAGGCGACGATGGCGTCGATCTTGTTGCCGTTGGCCGTCAGCGCGTTTTCCACGATGGACAACGCTTCGGTGGCGCTCCAGTCCTTCACCCACTGCTGGCCGACGATCTTGATGTCGCCCTTGTCGATGAACGGTTTCAATACCTTCATCTGGCCTTCGCGCAGCATCTTGGCGTTGTTGTCGGTCGGCGAGCCGCCCAGCAGGTAGTAATTGCCCTTCGGCTGCAGCTTGGTCACGCCTTCGGCCTGCATCTCGCCCACTTTCTCGTTGTCGAACGAGATGTACGCGTCGATATCGGCGTTCAGGATCAGGCGGTCATACGACAGCACCTTGATGCCGGCCTTTTTCGCTTCCTTGACGGTGTTGTTGAGGACAGTGGCGTTGAACGGCACGATCACCAGCACGTCCACGCCGCGCGAGATCAGGTTTTCGATCTGCGAAATCTGGCGCTGCTCGCTGGCGTCGGCCGATTGCACGAAGACCTTGGCGCCCTGCTTCTCGGCGGCGGCGATGAAGAAATCGCGGTCGCGCGTCCAGCGTTCCACGCGCAAATCGTCGATGGAAAAGCCGATTTTCGGGTTTTTCGCATCGGCCAGGGCGGCGCTGCTGCTCAATGCCAGCATGGCGGTCATGATGGCTGCACTGATGATCTTGTTCATTGTGTGTCTCCTTGTGGATTTTATTAACAACGTTTTTTAACTGCGGGTACTGCTGAAAAATTTTATGTCTGTGGTGGTGTCGGCTTACGCGCGGAGCGCTAAGCCGACCTACCCCGACCTGCCTGCTAATGGTTGTGACGTGGCAGGGTCTGGCCCACGGCGCGGTATTTCAGGGCCAGCTCCATGCAGGCGCCCGTTTCCAGCTGGCCCACGCTGGCGCGGTAGATTTCCTGCCACGGCGTGGCGCTGTCGTTGACGGGCGGCGGCAGCTCCTGCGCGCGGCGCGCCAATTCAGCCGCATCGACCAGCATGTCGCACTGGCCCCCGTTCAAGTCCACGCGGATGATGTCGCCTGTACGCAGCAGCGCCAGGCCGCCGCCCACGGCGCTTTCCGGCGACGCGTTCAGGATCGACGGGCTGTCCGACGTGCCGGACTGGCGCCCGTCGCCCAGGGTCGGCAAGTTCAAAATGCCTGCCTTGAGCAAGGCGTCGGGCGGTTGCATGTTGACCACTTCGGCCGAACCGGGCCAGCCCACGGGACCGGCACCGCGCATGACCAGCATGCAGCTGTCGTCGATGTTGAGCGCCGGGTCGTTGATGCGCGCGTGATAGTCGCTTGAACCATCGAAGACGATGGCGCGCGCCTCGAACACGCCCTCGCTGCCGGGACGCGACAGGTAGCGCTCGCGGAAAGCGGGCGAGATCACGCTGGTCTTCATGATGGCGAAGTCGAACAGGTTGCCCTGCAAGGCCATGAAACCGGCCTTTTCCTTCAGCGGCGCGGCAAACGGGCGGATCATCTCGCGATCAGTACTTTCGCGCCCCGCCAGGTTCGCCGCCATGCTCTGGCCCGTGACCGTCAACCGGTCCGCATGCAGCAAGCCCGCCTGCTGCAGCTCCCACATCACGGCCGGCACGCCGCCGGCGCGGTGGAAGCGCTCGCCCAGATACTTCCCGGCCGGCTGCATGTTCAACAGCAGCGGCACGTCGTAGCCGTGTTCCATCCAGTCGCTCGAGTGCAATTCCACGCCCGCATGGCGCGCCATGGCCATCAGGTGCGGCTGGGCGTTGGTGGAGCCGCCGATGGCCGCGTTGACAATGATGGCGTCCAGGAACGCCTCGCGCGTGAGAATGCTCGACGGGCGCACGTCGTCATGCGCCATGGCGACGATGCGGCGCCCCGTTTCATAGGCGATCTGGCCCCGTTCGCGGTATGGCGCGGGGATGGCCGAGCAGCCCGTCAGCGACATGCCCAGCGCCTCGGCCAGCGCGTTCATGGTCGATGCCGTGCCCATGGTGTTGCAATGGCCGGCCGACGGCGCGGAAGCGGCGGCGATCTGCAGGAATTTGTCGTTGTCGATCAAGCCGGCGGACAGCTGGCGGCGGCCCTTCCAGATGGCGGCGCCGGAACCCACCAGTTCACCGTCCATCCAGCCGTCGAGCATGGGGCCGCCCGACAGCACGATGGCGGGAATGTCGACCGTGGCGGCGGCCATCAGCTGGGCCGGCGTCGTCTTGTCGCAGCCCGTCGTCAGCACCACGGCGTCGATCGGGTAGCCATGCAAAATCTCCACCAGGCCCAGATACGCAAGGTTGCGGTCCAGCGCGGCCGTGGGACGGCGGCAGTTCTCGAAGATCGGGTGCAGCGGGAATTCCATCGGGATGCCGCCCGCGTCGCGGATGCCGTCGCGCACGCGCTGCGCCAGCTCCAGATGGATGCGGTTGCAGGGACTGATATCGCTGCCGCTTTGCGCGATGCCGATAATGGGCCGGCCCGAACGCAATTCCTCGGCCGTGATGCCGTAGTTCATGAAGCGCTCGAGGTACAGCGCCGTCATGTCGATGTGGTCGGGATTGTCGAACCAGTCCTGCGAACGGAAGCGCCGCGCCGGGTGTTTGCCTGCGGTGCTCATGCGCCGTACCAGCCTGCGTCGACGTAGTATTCGCGTCCCGCGCACTTGGCCGCGTTGTCCGACGCGAGGAACAGCGCCAGCGCCGCCACGTCTTCCGGCTCCACGCGCAACTGCAGGCATTGGCCCTGCAGGATGACGGCTTCCGCTTCCGGCGTATGCCACAGCTTTTCCTGGCGCGGCGTGCGCACGGCGCCGGGAATGATGCAGTTGACGCGGATGCCGTCGACGCCCAGGTCGCGCGCCAGGCCTCTCGTCAAGCCCTCGATGCCGGCCTTGGCCGTCATGTAGATCGACAACCTAGCTTGCGCCAAATGCCAGGAAATCGACCCCAGGTTGAGAATCACGCCGCTGCCCTTGGCGCGCATGGCCGGCGCCACTGCCTGGGCGCAGAAATACTGGTGGCGCAGGTTGACGGCCACGCGCTCGTCCCAGTAGGCGGGCGTGACGTCCTGCAGTTCGTGGCGGTCGTCATTGGCCGCATTGTTGATGAGGATATCCGTGGCGCCGGCGCTGTGTGCGATCTCGGCGAAGGTGGCGGCCAGGGCGCCCAGGTCCGTCAGGTCGCAATAGCGGAAAACGGGCGGCTGCGGCAGGTGGGCCAGCTTTTCCTGCAGCGCCAGCGACGCCTCGCGGGCGATGTCGAGAAAGGTGACGTGGGCGCCCTGGCGCGCGAACGCCTCGACGATGGCCACGCCGATACCGGTGCCGCCGCCCGTGATGACGACGCGCTTGCCGGCCAGGCTGGAATAAATTGCATGTTGCATGGTATCTCTCTTTTTAGAAACGCATAACCAAACCTACTGCGCGTCGAGATTTGCGGCCTCCGATGCTCACTGTGCATGCGCACAGCTCCGCTTCTCAGCCACAACTCTCATCCGCTCGCTACGGTTTTGTTAAGCGTTCCAAGTTAATAAATAATCAAAGCAAGCCGCGCTGGGCCAGGTTCTGGTACAGCGCGCGCACGCCAAACGTCCAGGGGGCAATCGCGTCGCAGCGCTGCACTTCGTTGACCAGCGCGCCCAGCGCAGCGCTGGCAATCGTCACGCGGTCGCCCAGGTGGTGCGTAAAGCCGCCGCCCTGCGCGCCGCGGTCCTTTACGGGCGAGAACATGGTCCCGAGGAACAGCATGAAGCCGTCCGGATACTGGTGGTACTGGCCTGCCGTCTGGCGCACCAGGTCGAGCGGGTCGCGGCTGATTTCGCGCATGAAGCTGGCGCCTTCGAGCACAAAGCCGTCGTCAGTGCCTTCGATCAGCAGCGACACTTCCGCCTCGCGCACGGTGTCGAGCGTGAAGTGCTCGTCGAACAGGCGGATGAAGGGGCCGATGGCGCAGGAGCCGTTGTTATCCTTGGCCTTGCCCAGCAAGAGGGCGCTGCGCCCTTCGATGTCGCGCAGGTTGACGTCGTTGCCCAGGGTCGCCCCCAGCACCTCGCCACGGCTGTTGACGGCCAGGACGATCTCGGGCTCCGGGTTGTTCCAGGCGGACGATGGCAGCAAGCCCACCTGCGCGCCGCAGCCGACCGACGACATCGGCTGCGCCTTGGTAAACACTTCCGCATCGGGGCCGATGCCCACTTCCATGTATTGCGACCAGGCGCCGCGCTGCTGCAGCTGCTGTTTCAAACGCTGCGCCGCGTCCGAGCCAGGCTTCAATGCCGACAGGTCGCCGCCCAATGTCATTTGCAGGGCGGTGCGCAGGCTCGCCGCGCGCGCCGCGTCGCCGCCCGCCTGTTCCTCGATGACCCGTTCGAGCAGGCTGACGGCGAAAGTCACGCCGCATGCCTTGACGGCCTGCAGATCGCACGGCGCCAGCAGCAGCGGCTCGCCGGCCGGCGCGGCCAGCGCCTGCTTCAGCAGCGACTGCACGGGTCCGAGCGCGATGCCGGGCGCATGGCGGACGATATCGAGCGCATCGCTGCGTTCGAACAGCTCGGCCACCGTCGCCACCGTCTGCGTGATGTCGACCACTTCGCCGCCGCGCACGGCGACGACGCAGGGGCCGTCACGCCAGATGCGGCCGACAAGGAGGGCCTGCGCCAGGTCGGCGGGCAACAAAGAGGCGGGGGAAATCGGCTGCATGGCAAGCTTTCAAAAGGTCGTGACGGGATGGCCGGTGTTCAAGTTCGGACCGATTCTGCGCGCCGCCCTGTGTCGCCGCAATTACGAAAATCACCAAATTGAATGATGATTATTGGTATTGCAGTGCACCAAAAAAAGCCGCCGCGCGGCCCCGGTTTCCGCCCTGTGCGCAGGCGGGAAGGCGCGCCATGGCGCATTGCATCAATTGACCCATCGATATCGTTTTGGATATCACCAATGCGAAAAAAGTGATTGGTGAGGGATGGATGGACAAACTAGTATCAGCCGTGGCCTGCAATCGGCCATTCGCACGGAGCCCGCCCACTGGACGACGGCCCTGGCACATTCAACTATCGAAGACGGTGGAGACCTGAAATGAAAACAACAATGAAAATGCTGACCGCGAGCCTGGCGCTGGCCATCTCCGGCATGGCGGTAATGCCCGTGGCAAGCGCCGCAGACAAGGGCGCAATCGGCATCTCGATGCCAACCAAATCGTCCATGCGCTGGATCGCCGACGGCGACAACATGGTCAAGGTATTCAAGGAGCGCGGCTACAAGACGGACTTGCAGTTTGCCGACGACGATATCCCGAACCAGCTGGCGCAGGTGGAAAACATGATCACCAAGGGCGCCAAGGTGCTGGTGATCGCCGCCATCGACGGCACCACCCTGTCGAACGTGCTGCAAAAAGCGGCCGACAAGGGCATCAAGGTCATCTCGTATGACCGTTTGATCCGCGGCACGAAAAACATCGATTACTACGCCACCTTCGACAACTTCCAGGTCGGCGTGCTGCAAGCGGGCTACATCGAATCGGCGCTGAAACTCAAGGAAGGCAAGGGCCCGTTCAATATCGAACTGTTCGGCGGCTCGGCCGACGACAACAACGCGCACTTCTTCTACAACGGAGCACTGTCGGTGCTCAAACCCTACATCGACAGCGGCAAGCTGGTGGTGCGCTCGAAGCAGATGGGCATGGAAAAGGTCGCCACCCTGCGCTGGGATGGCGCCGTGGCGCAAGCCCGCATGGACAACCTGCTCAGCGCCTACTACGGCAATGCGCGCGTCGACGCCGTGCTGTCGCCATATGACGGCTTGAGCATCGGCATCCTGTCCTCGCTCAAGGGCGTCGGCTACGGCACGCCGAAGCAGCCGTTCCCCGTCGTGACGGGCCAGGATGCGGAAATCCCGTCGGTGAAATCGATCATCCGCGGCGAACAGGCATCGACCGTGTTCAAGGACACGCGCGAACTGGCCAAGGTCACGGCCAACATGGTCGACGCGATGATGAGCGGCAAGACGCCGACCGTCAATGATACGAAGACCTATAACAACGGCGTGAAAGTCGTGCCGTCCTACCTGTTGAAACCGGTCACCGTCGACAAGGCGAACTGGAAGCAGGTGCTCGTCACCGGCAGCGGCTACTACACGGAAGCGCAAGTGAAATAAGCATCCAAGGTACTGAAGGCCCGGCCCTGCCGGGCCTTTCGCTTCACGCACTATCAAGAACAAGACTGCAGCACGACCGATGCCGACCAGCGCGGCCGTGCCAGAGAGGTTATATGACGAACACTATCCTGGAAATGCGCGGGATACGCAAAACATTCCCGGGCGTCGTTGCGCTCGACAATGTCAACCTGCGGGTACGCAGCGGCGAGATCCACGCCATCGTCGGCGAAAACGGCGCCGGCAAATCGACCCTGATGAAAGTGCTCAGTGGCGTCTACGGCCATGGCAGCTATACGGGCGACATCGATTACCTGGGCCAGACGCGGCACTTTCGCGGCATCAAGGACAGCGAAGAAATCGGCATCATCATCATCCACCAGGAACTGGCGCTGGTGCCCCAGTTGTCGATCGCCGAGAATATCTTCCTCGGCAACGAACCGTCCAGCATGGGCGTCATCGACTGGGAATACGCGCAAAGCAAGACGCGCGAACTGCTGCACAAAGTCGGCTTGAAAGAGTCCCCGGACACCCTGATCACCAACCTGGGCGTGGGCAAGCAGCAGCTGATCGAGATCGCCAAGGCGCTGTGCAAGGACGTCAAGCTGCTGATCCTCGACGAGCCGACGGCCAGCCTGAACGAAAGCGACAGCGCGGCCCTGCTCGACCTGCTGCTGGGCCTGAAAGCCCAGGGCATCGCCTCGATCCTGATCTCGCACAAGCTCAATGAAATTTCAAGGGTCGCCGATGCCATCACGGTGCTGCGCGACGGGAACACGGTCGACAGTTTCGACTGCCGCATCGAACCCGTCAGCGAAGACCGCATCATCGAAAAAATGGTCGGACGCGAAATGGCCGACCGCTATCCGCCGCGCACGCCGACGATAGGCGAGACCATTTTCGAAGTGCGCGACTGGCGCGTCTTCCACCCCGAGCATGCCGACCGCCCCGTCATCAAGGGCATCAACATGCATGCGAAAAAGGGAGAGATCATCGGCATCGCCGGCCTGATGGGCTCCGGGCGCACGGAACTGGCGATGAGCATCTTCGGCCGCGCCTACGGCCAGCGCATCAGCGGCACGGTGCTCAAGAATGGCCAGGAAATCGATGTCAGCACCATCGGCAAGGCGATCGCGCACGGCCTCGCGTATGTGACGGAAGACCGCAAGGGCCTGGGCCTGATCCTCGAGGAAGACATCCAGAAGAACACCAGCCTGGCCAACCTCGATGCGATTTCGCAGCACATGGTGATCGACGAGCAGCGTGAATTCAGCGTGGCCGAGGAGTTCCGCCGCAAGCTCAAGACCCGCTGCTCGAGCGTGGCGCAGAAGGTGGTCAATCTGTCCGGCGGCAACCAGCAGAAAGTGGTGCTGGCGAAGTGGCTGTTTTCGCGCCCCGACGTGCTGATCCTCGATGAACCGAGCCGCGGCATCGACGTGGGCGCCAAGTACGAGATCTACAGCATCATCAGCGACCTGGCCGCGGAAGGCAAATGCATCATCATGATCTCGTCGGAAATGCCGGAATTGCTGGGCATGTGCGACCGGATCTATGTCATGAACGAAGGCCGCTTTGCGGCGGAATTGAGCGCGGCAGAAGCATCGCAGGAGCGAATCATGCGCGCGATCGTTACACACGGAGAAAACAATGGACAATAAATTGACAGCAGGCGCGTCGGCAGCAGCAGCGCCAGCGGCCGCGCCGCAAGCGAAAAGCTATGCCGGCTTTTTGAAGAACAATATGCGCGACTACGGCATGCTGCTCTCGCTGATCGTCATCATGGGCTTTTTCCAGTACATGACCGACGGCACCCTGATGCAGCCGCTGAACCTGACCAACCTGGTGCTGCAAAACAGCTACATCGTCATCATGGCGCTGGGCATGCTGATGGTCATCGTGGCTGGCCATATCGATTTGTCCGTCGGCTCGGTGGTCGGCTTCGTCGGCGCGCTGGCGGCCGTCCTGATCGTCAACTACAACATGAATTTTGTCGCCGCCAGCATCCTCTGCCTGCTGGCCGGCGCCGTCATCGGCGGCGCGCAAGGCTATTTTGTCGCCTTCTTCAAGATTCCTTCCTTCATCGTCACCCTGGCCGGCATGCTGGTGTTCAAGGGCCTGACCCTGGCGCTGCTCGCTGGCCAGTCGGTCGGCCCCTTCCCGGAAGGCTTCCAGATGCTCAGCTCCGGCTTTCTGCCCGACCCGTTCGGCGGCGAAAACCTGCGCGGCTTTTCGCTGCTGCTGGGCGTGATCGCCGCCGCGGCGCTGATCATCACCTCGCTGCGCAGCCGCGCCAAGCAACTGAAACACGGCATGGAAAACGAGCCGCGCGCTTTCTTCCTGCTGAAAAATGCGGTCTTCGCCGCCGTGATGGTGTATTTCAGCTATCTGCTGGCGTCGTACCGCGGCTTCCCCAACGTGCTGGCCGTGATGTCGCTGCTCATCGTCGCCTACACCTTCATTACCAACCGCACCGTGCTGGGCCGCCGCGTGTATGCCGTGGGCGGCAACGAAAAGGCGGCGCGACTGTCCGGCATCAAGACGGAACGGGTCAGCTTCTACACCTTCGTCAACATGGGCATGCTGGCCGCGCTGGCCGGTCTGATCTTCGCGGCGCGCCTGAATACGGCCACACCGAAGGCCGGTACGGGTTTCGAGCTGGACGTGATCGCCGCCTGCTTCATCGGCGGCGCCTCGGCCTCGGGCGGCGTAGGCAAGGTGATGGGCGCCGTCATCGGCGCCTTCATCATGGGTGTGATGAACAACGGCATGTCCATCATGGGCATCGGCATCGATTACCAGCAAGTAATCAAGGGCCTGGTGCTGCTGGCGGCCGTCTTCATCGACGTCATTAATAAAAATAAATGAGAAGAACAAGGAAGTACAGGTTCGAGCCTTAGGGGGCTCTGGCCGGCGCTTGCGCCGGCCTTTTTCATTTATGTGATCGCCAGCCGCGCCGCACGGTCGCCCCACCACGCCGCTTCCTCGAACACGGAAAAGCCCGACAGATCGGCATGCGCGAACAGGATGGCGCCATCGTGTTCGCGCAGCGCTTTCAGCCCCGCATTGCTGCGAAAACCGGGCAACGGTGCGGCCATGGCGTGGCCGCGCACGGTGATGTCGACGCGTTCGACGCAATTGGCAAAATCGCGTCCATACGCCGTCTTCAAATCGACGCTGGCCAGCGCCAGCAATTCTTCGGGCGTGGCCGTATCGAGCCATTTGCGCGCTTGCTGCGGCGTGCGGTCAGATAAGGCCACGTAGGCGCTGAAGACGGTTTTCTCGGGCGGGCGCACGCGGATGTCCTGGTGCGTGGAGACGACATAGCCGAGGCCCGGCTCCTGGTACACCACGTTGTCCCAGCACAGCGGTGCATGCGGCAGTTCGTCGGGAAAGCGTTTAAGTAAAAAATTCGCCACCATCCACGGCGCATACGCGGGCGTGTGGCGCTTCGCGTCGAAGCCATAGGCGGCGATGTTCTCCACCACGCGCGCCGCGACATACAGCGGCATGGCGCAGATGGCCTTGCGCGCCTTGACCAGGTAGGTGCGCGGCTGGCCATCGACCAGCTCCAGGCACAGCGCCTCCACGCCGCTGGCCGTCGTCGTGAGGGAAACCACCGTACCCGCATGGCGTTGAACACCCGAGGCCTGCTCCATGGCCGTGGCGACCGGCTGCATGCCGCCCGGCCAGGTCAGCCAGGCGCCATTGCCCGCGTTGGCCGCCTGGCCCCAGCGGCTGCAGTAGTAATGCAGGCCGGCCCAGGCCGAGACCTGGTCGTAGCGCGTGCCATAGTCGTCGCGGCAGCAGTAATTCAAATACCAGTGCAAGGTGGGCGAGGTATAGCCTTCGCGTTCCATCCACTGTTTCAAGGTGATGGTATCGAGCGCCTGCCAGGCCGGGTCTTGCGACGATTCCACGGTAGGGAAAACGAAGACGCGCTTGCCATCGTTGCCATGCGCCTGGCGCAAACGCCGCACCTCGGCAAAGAAGCGCTCGTGCTGCGCCAGTTCATCGGCGGAGATACCTTCGGTGGGAATGAAGCCATCCTGCCACTGGCCGTTGAACAGCAAGCGCTCTTCCGGCGCATGCAGGATGTAGCGCTCGTCGTAAGTGGGCTTTTCCGCCTGCGGATCGCGCTCGATGATGCCCAGGTCGAACAATATCTCTCGCACATGCGTCGATTCGGGCGAAGGCAGCGGCAGGTAGTGGCCACCCGTGGGATAAGCGAGGTCGCCGAAATGGCCGCCGGCCGCGTTGCCGTAGGGCTGCGGGCCATCGACCATGAGGAAATCCTTGTGCCCCAGTTTATTCAGCCGCCAGGCGGCCGTCAGGCCGGCGATGCCCGAGCCGAGGATGGCCACGTCGGTGCGCAAGGTGCGTGACGGTGGCGGCAGCGCCTTGCGCTCGCGCAGCAGCTCACGCAAATAGTGACCCTCGCTGCGGCCCGGGTACAGCACCCTGGGCGTGATTTCCTGCCAGCGCAGATAGGCGGCGATGCTGCCGATGCCGGCGGCGGCCGCCGCTGCCGTGCCGCCGGCGGCCCACAGCATGAAGGAACGGCGCTGCATCAGCGGATCACCCGGTTCCAGTCCTGCTCGAATTCATGCACGAGCGACTGGGTATTCAGGCGATTCGGTGCCATCGGCAGCGGCTGCATGTCGGGCGGGAAGATGAACATTTCGCGCGTGGTGTCCGCATTCAGGTAGCGCATGGGCAGGCGGTATTTCGTCGGCGGTGTGTAGTCGAGCTGGGGCGAGGCGAGGATAAAACCCCATTCGCCGAACGAGGGCACGTAGGTGTGGTAGGGCCAGGTGCGCATGCCCACTTCGCGCAGGGTCGAATTGATGGTCCAGTAGGCGTGCGGGGCAAAGAACGGCGACGTCGATTGCACCACCATCAAGCCCTTGGCCGCCAGGTGCTTTTTCACCAGGTCGTAGAACGGCACCGAATACAGTTTGCCGAGCGCGAAGCTGGACGGATCGGGGAAATCGACGATGGCCGCGTCGAACATGTCGCCGTTGTTGCGCAGCCAGACGGCGGCATCGGCATTGACGACGGTGACGCGCTTGTCCGAGAACGAGCCGTTATTCAGCTTGGCCAGTTCCGGGCGCGTGGTAAACGCGGCCGTCATGGCAGGGTCGAGGTCGACCACGGTGACGTGTTCGATGTGGGGATAACGGAGGATTTCGCGCAGGGCCAGACCATCGCCGCCGCCCAGCACCAGCACGCGGCGCGCCCACGGCAGCGCTTCCAGCACGGGATGCACGAGCGCCTCGTGGTAGCGGTACTCGTCGCGCGAGGAAAACTGCAAATTGCCGTTGATGTACAGCCGCGTATCGTCCTTCCAGCGCGTGATCACCAGGCGCTGGTAGGGCGTGGTGGTGGAATACACGATCTGGTCGCCGAACAGGCCATGTTCTCCCCAGGCCACCATGCGGTCGGACATGGCAAAGCCGGCGATCAGCAGCAGCATCACGGCGCAGGCGCGCAGCAAACGCCCCGTGAGGTTCTTCAACTCCGCGCGGAACACATAAATGCTCCACAGGCCCACGCCCACGTTGAGCATGCCGAACAAAAAGCCCGTGCGCACGAGGCCCAGATACGGCGACAGCACCAGCGGGAACAGCAGGGAAACGGCCAGCGCACCCAGGTAATCGAAGGTGAGCACGCGGCTGACCAGCTCGGAAAATTCCGTCTGGCGCGTGTTCAGGGCGCGCATCACCAGCGGCACTTCCATGCCGACCAGTGCGCCGATCAGGAACACCATCACATACAATAAGGTGCGAAATGGCGCCGCCATCCACGAAAACGTCATGAACAGGATGGCGGCCGACAGGCCACCGATCAGGCCCACGGCCAGTTCGATGTCGACGAAGCGCGAGAGCACGTCGTCGTCCTTTACGTACTTTGAAAAGTGAGCACCTACGCCCATGGCAAACAGGTAGCAGCCGATGATGGTGGAAAACTGCAGGATGGAGTCGCCAAGCAGGTAGCTGGACATGGCGCCAGCGATCAGTTCATACGCGAGGCCGCAGGAGGCGACCACGAAGACGGACAAAATCAGAATCTTTTTGTTCATTGGACTTTTTTTTGTTCTAATATGCGTTGACGTTATCAAATGCTCATTGCGAGGAAAGCCGTGCCCGCCATCCTAAACTATCTGATCCATCTTATACTGGCCGCCGCGCTGCTGATTGCCTTTTTTATCATCTACACGCGCGTCACGCCGTATAACGAGGTGCTGCTGATCCGCCAGGGCAACCAGGCGGCGGCCCTGTCGCTGGGCGGCGCGCTGCTGGGCTTTTCCGCCACCATCGCCTCGTCCCTGATGCACACGGCCGACTACCAGCAATTCTTCGCCTGGGCCTTCGGCGCCATGGTGGTGCAATTGCTCGCCTATGTGGTGACCACGCGTTTGCTGCGCATGTCGAAGGACCAGATCGAATCGAACAACAGCGCTTTCGGCGGCCTGCTGGGCGCCATTGCCGTGTCGATCGGCGCCATCAACGCCGCCTGCATTTCCTGACCCCGCTTTATCTTTTCAAGGACATTCATCATGAGCCTCGGCAGCTTTATCAAGAAGCAGTTTATCGACGTACTGCAGTGGAACGAAGAGACGGAAGGCGTGCTGGCCTGGCGCTTCCCCATGCAGGATTTCGAGATCCAGAACGGCGCCATCCTGAATGTGCGTGAATCGCAGGTCGCCGTCTTCGTCAATGAAGGCAAGATCGCCGACGTCTTCGGTCCCGGCACGCACAAGCTGACGACGCAAACCTTGCCGCTGCTGACCAACCTGAAAAACTGGGACAAGCTGTTCGATTCACCGTTCAAGTCGGACGTGTATTACTTCAGCACGCGCGTGCAGACTGGCCGCAAGTGGGGCACGCCGCAGCCGATCACCATCCGCGACAAGGATTTCGACATGATCCGCGTGCGCGCGTTCGGCATGTACTCGTACCGCATTGCCGACGCCCGCACCTTCTTCACCGAGATCAGCGGCACGCGCGAAGTCTATACGCGCGACGAGGTGGAAGATCAATTGCGCGGCATTCTGATGTCGAGCATGGCCAGCTCGCTGGGCGGCGCGAACGTCCCCTTCCTCGACATGGCGGCCAACCAGGCGTTGATGGCGCAGGAAGTCAAGGATGGCCTGGCGCAGGCGTTTGCCCGCTATGGCGTGGGCCTCGATGAATTCAACGTGGCCAGCATCAGCCTGCCCGAGGAATTGCAGGCGGCGCTCGACGAACGCATCTCGGCCGGCATGAAGGGCGGCCTGGGTGCCGACAAGATGAGCGGCTACACGAAATTCCAAGTGGCCAATGCGATCCCGCTGGCGGCGCAGAACGAAGGCGGCATGGCCGGCATCGGCGCGGGACTGGGCGCCGGGCTGTCGATCGGCCAGGTGATGGCGCAAAGCATGGGCGGTGCGCTGCAGCAGCCGGCACCGGCGCCGGCGGCGCCGCCTGCCCCCGCGGAAGAACCGATCGAGGCGCGCCTGGAAAAACTCAAGGGCCTGCTCGACAAGGGTCTCATTTCGCCGGCCGACTACGATGGCGCCAAGGCTGAACTGCTGAAAAAACTGATCGGCTAAGCGCGACTGCATGCAAACTGTTTCCTGTCCCAGCTGCGGCGCGGAAGTCCGCTTCCGCTCGCACGCTTCCGTGCTCGCCGTGTGCGAGTACTGCCACAGCACCATCCTCAAGGACGCCGATTCCGTCAGGGACATGGGCAAGATGTCGGCCGTCCTGGAAGACTATACGCCGATCCAGATCGGCACGGCCGGCGTGCACGATGGCGTGCACTTCACCGTTGTCGGCCGCATCCAGCAGCGCTACAGCGCCGGCACGTGGAACGAGTGGTATCTGCTGTTCGATGACGCCAGCACGGCGTGGCTGGGCGACTCGTCCGGCCTGTACACCCTGACACGCGAGCGCAGTACGCAAGATACCTTACCCGTGTTTGGCGAGCTGGCGCCGGGCAAGCGCTACACGATCTGCGGCGAGCCGTACACGGCGGCCGAGATCCGCAACGCCGAATGCATCGCCGGCCAGGGCGAATTGCCGTTCAAGGTGGGCGCAGGCTGGCGCATCCAGGTGGCGGACTTCCGCAACTACGCCAGCTTTGTCACGCTCGACTACACGGATGGCCCGCAACCGGTCGTCTACCAGGGCGTCGCCGTCACCCTGGATGGCTTGCAGTGCCAGTTGCTGCGCGACGACGACGCCATCGCAAAAAGCGCCGGCAAGTACCGCGGCAAGCTCGATGCGCTCGACTGCCCTTCCTGCGGCAACGGCATCCACTATGTGCCCGGCGCGGCGGCGCAACTCGTGTGCCCCGCCTGCCACGCGCAGCTCGACGCCAGCGGTCCGGAAGCGCAGGTGCTGGCCATCGGCAAGCAGGTGCACGACAACGCCGACATCTCCCTGGAACTGGGCGCCAGCGCGAAGATCAGCAATGTGGACTTCACGGTCATCGGCATGATGCGCCGCGCCGACGACGAAGGCAGCGAGTGGAACGAATATCTGCTGTACAACGCGCGCGCCGGCTTCTTCTGGCTGGTGGAGACGGACGATGGCTGGTCGCGCTCGAACGTGCTGCCGAACTGGCCCAACTGGGCGTCGCTGGACGCCGATACCTGCACGCTCGATGGCGCCACCTACCGCAAACTGTATGACTACGGCTCGCAGGTCGTGTATGCGGCGGGCGCCTTCAACTGGAAGGTGGCCGTCGGCGACAGCACGCATGTGCATGAATTCGAACAGGGACAGACCAAGCTGGCGGCCGAGATCACCGGCGAGGAAATGACCTGGTCGCGCTCCGTGCCCGTCGCCTATGACCAGATGGCCGCCTGGTTCGGCGCCGCCTTCCATGGCGGCGACCAGGTGCACAATATCGAGCTGAGCCACCGCGGCATCGCCAAGGTCTTCATCGTCATCGTGCTCGTATTGAACGCGATCCCGATGTTCGTCTCGTTCTCCAGCACCTTGATGTGGAGTTTGCTGGGCTGCCTGGCGCTATTCCTGCCCGCCGCTTTTCTCGACAAGAATGCAAAGAATCCCCCATGAGTAAATATGTGATCTATGCCCTGATGGTGACCTTCAGTGTCACGGCCGCCAACTGGGTGCGCATGTTCAAGGTGGCCGGCAGCAGCAGCGGCAGCAGCTGGAGTTCGCGCACGGGCAGCGGCGGCGGCAGCTATGGCGGCGGTTCCAGCGGCGGGAGCCACAAATAAGCATGGCGTCCACCCCGCATCTGCCCCTGGGCACCCATCTGCTGGCTGACCTGTCGGGCATCATGCCGGAACGCCTGCGCGACTGCGCCGCGCTCGAGCGCCTGCTGCGCAACGCCGCCATCGCGGCCGGCGCGCAAGTGCTGCACGGCCATTTCCACAGCTTTGGCCCGGGCCAGGGCGTCACGGGCGTGCTGCTGCTGGCCGAGTCGCATATCTCGCTGCATACCTGGCCCGAGGTCGGCTTTGCCGCCGTCGATATCTTCATGTGCGGCGCGGCCCGGCCGCAGCTGGCGCTCGATATCATCAAGGAGGCGCTGCAGGCCGCGCATTGCCAGCTGCAATCCGTACGCCGCGCGCCACCCGGGCATTCCTAGCGCCGCTGGTGGATCGCGTGGGGATCGCTTACACTGTCGGCTCATTCCCCCAACCGTGACTCCCATGCGCCGTTCCGTCCTCCTTGCCCTGCCCCTGCTGCTGCTGGTTTCCGCCTGCGATGACTACACGGCGCCCAGCCTGTACCAGGCCACCACGCCCGAGTGCAAGACGTGGACGGAGGGCTCGCGTTTCGAGCTGCCGCGCGGTATCAGCATCTACGCCACGCCGCCTGTCACCCTGAAGGAAGGCGGCACGGAGCTGGCGCTGATTTTTACTTTGCCCGTCGGTACGCAAGCCAGTTTTACGCGCCTGTCCTTCCTGCTGGAAGAACCGAAACAGCCGCCCTTCGCGCAAGCCAAGATACTCACCATTTACCAGCGCGGCATGAACCAGAAGGCGGAGATCGTCGACGTCATCGAGCAGCTGCCCATCATGTTTTCCGCCGTCGGCAACAGCAAGGAAACGCAATGGCGCCTGCGGTTGCAACTGCCGCGCCAGCTGCCGCAGCGCTTCGATCTGTCGATGCCCGACATGCTCGTCGGTGGCAAGCGCTATCCAGTGCGCACGTTTACGTACCGCTATTTCCCCGAACGCCAGGCTTACGGCATGTGCAGCTAAGCCACACCCTCTGTTGACGGCGGCGCAGGCCGCTGGCACACTGGTGTTTTCCATCACACAACAGGAGTAGACAACATGCGCCATTCGGATACTGCCGTGCTGTCGGCTGCCTGATCACCGTTTTTCCCCGCTAAGTTTTTTAGCCCGCACTTCCCCATACGCTGATCGCGTAGCCGACTTCCCCTTCTTTCGTGCCAGTCATCGCGACTGGCGGTGCCTGCACGCGCAGGCTACACGTCCGCACGCGGACGACAGAATCTGGAATCACGCTACCATGATCGCATTCGATTTTGCACAACTACGCCTTATCGGGCTGCAGCAGGCCATCGCCAGCGCAGCCACCCAGCTCGACATCTCTTCCCCCGCCGCGCAGCTGATGCGCGTTTGCGCCGTGCACCGCGACAGCATCGGCGTGCACGACGGCATCCTGGAACAGCCAGCGCAGATCCTGCCGCGCCTGCTGCACGAACTGCAGGCACAGGACACCATCCTTGCCATCGGCGACTGGGTCGCCGCCGAAGCCGACGGTCACGGCGCGCTGTGGATAACGGCGCACTTATCCCCAGTCACGCAGATCGCGCGGCGCGGCAATGACGGCCGGCGCCAACTGCTTGCCAGCAATGTCGATACGGCACTGCTGGTGATGGGACTGGACGAAGATTTCAATCCGCGCCGCCTGGAGCGCTATCTGGCCATCGTGCTGGCGGCCCAGGTCAGCCTCGTGGTCGTGCTGAGCAAGGCCGACGTGGCCGACGACGTGCCGGGCAAGCTGGCGCAGCTCAGACAGCGCCTGCCGCCCCACGTGCCCCTGTTTGCCATCGATACGCGCCATGCGTATGACGTGGCCATCCTGGAACCCTGGTTGAGCGCCGGCCAGACCTTGGTGCTGCTCGGTTCATCGGGTGCCGGCAAGTCCAGCCTGACCAATACCTTGTGCGCGGCGGAGCAGGCAACCAACGGCGTGCGCCATGGCGACGGGCGCGGGCGCCACACGACAACGGCCCGCTCGCTGCACCTGTGCACCAGCGGCGCGTGCATCATCGACACGCCGGGGCTGCGCAGCTGGCGCGCCGATGCCGATGTGGAAACCTTGGCAGCCACCTTTGACGACATCGCGGCGCTGGCGGCGGCGTGCCAGTTCCGCGATTGCCGGCATGCCAGCGAACCCGGTTGTGCCGTGCGTGGCGCCGTCGATGGGGACCGCCTGCGCAATTATCACAAGCTGCTGCGCGACGCGCGCCGCAGCGAGGAAACGCCGCTCGAGCGCATCGCCGCGCGCGCCAGGTGGAAGACGGTATTGAAAGCGGGACTGGAAAGGGGCAAGGACAAGCGCCGCTAATTTTTACTGAAATTCGTTTGCTGAAAAAAAAGGCAGCCCGAAGGCTGCCTTTCTTGCGCGGCGCAGTGATTACATCTTGCGCAGCTTCTGGATCGCTGCCAGTTGCGCAATTGCGCTGGCCAGCTCGGCTTGCGCTTGCGCGTAGTCGATGCCCGAATCCTTGTTGTGGATATTTTCTTCCGCCAACTTCTTCGCTTCCAGCGCTTTCGCTTCGTCGAGGTCGTGACCGCGGATCGCGGTATCGGCCAGAACGGTCACGGTATCCGGTTGCACTTCCAGCAGGCCGCCGGCAACGAAGACGAACTCTTCTTCAGCCTGGCCGACTACCTTGATGCGGACCGCGCCCGGACGGATGCGGGTAATCAAAGGCGTGTGGCGTGGGTAGATACCCAGCTCGCCCTGTTCACCCGGCAACGCGACGAATTCTGCTTCGCCTGAAAAAATCAGTTCTTCAGCGGAAACCACGTCAACGTGAATTGTGTGTGCCATGTGTGTCCTATCGGGTTGAAGAACCCCGCCTTCTGAGGGGCGGGGTTAGGCCCAGACTTAACTTAGTTAAGTTTCTTGGCTTTTTCGATTGCTTCTTCGATCGTGCCGACCATGTAGAACGCTTGTTCCGGCAGGTGATCGAGTTCGCCCGAAGCGATCATTTTGAAGCCCTTGATCGTGTCTTTGAGCGAAACGTATTTACCAGGCGCGCCGGTAAAGACTTCAGCGACGTGGAAAGGCTGCGACAGGAAACGCTGCATCTTACGTGCGCGGGCGACCAGCAGTTTGTCTTCCGGTGCCAGCTCGTCCATACCCAGAATCGCGATAATGTCGCGCAATTCCTTGTAGCGTTGCAGGGTCGTTTGCACGGCACGCGCGGTGTCATAGTGCTCTTGACCAACGATCAACGGATCCAGCTGACGCGAGGTCGAATCCAGTGGGTCCACGGCTGGGTAGATACCCAGGGAAGCGATGTCACGCGACAGCGCAACGGTCGAATCCAAGTGAGCAAACGTGGTAGCAGGCGACGGATCGGTGTAATCATCGGCTGGAACGTAGACGGCCTGGATCGAGGTGATCGAACCGGTCTTGGTCGACGTAATACGCTCTTGCAGACGGCCCATTTCTTCAGCCAGGGTCGGTTGGTAACCCACAGCCGACGGCATACGGCCCAGCAGTGCCGATACTTCGGTACCAGCCAGCGTAAAGCGGTAGATGTTGTCGACGAAGAACAGAACGTCCTTGCCTTCATCACGGAACGATTCAGCGATCGTCAGGCCGGTCAGCGCAACGCGCAGACGGTTACCTGGCGGTTCATTCATCTGACCGTAGACCATCGCGACTTTGGAGTTCTCCGGGTTTTCCAGATCGACCACTTTCGCGTCAGCCATCTCGTGGTAGAAGTCGTTACCTTCACGAGTACGCTCACCAACACCGGCGAACACGGACACGCCGCTGTGCGCTTTGGCGATGTTGTTAATCAGTTCCATCATGTTCACGGTCTTGCCTACGCCAGCGCCGCCGAACAGACCGACTTTACCGCCTTTTGCAAACGGGCAAACCAGGTCGATCACCTTGATGCCGGTTTCCAGCAGTTCTTGCGATGGCGACAGTTCGTCGTATGCGGGAGCCGTGCGGTGGATCGACGCGATCTGCTCGTGCGACACGGGGCCGCATTCGTCGATCGGGTTGCCCAGCACGTCCATGATGCGACCCAGGGTTGCTTTACCGACTGGCACCATGATTGGTTTGCCGGTGTTCTGGATCATCATGCCGCGACGCAGGCCATCGGACGAGCCGAGTGCAATGGTACGGACAATGCCGTCGCCCAACTGCTGTTGTACTTCCAGGGTCAGTTCCGAGCCTGCCATCTTCAAGGCATCAAATACCTTAGGCATCGCGTTGCGGGGAAACTCAACGTCCACCACAGCGCCGATACACTGAACGATTTTGCCATCAGCCATGTTCGTTCCTTCAATATAGTTAAATTCGTTTAAACCGCAGCCGCACCGGCGACGATTTCGGAGAGTTCTTTGGTAATCGCAGCTTGGCGGGTCTTGTTGTAGATCAGCTTCAATTCGCCGATCACACTACCCGCGTTGTCGCTTGCAGCTTTCATCGCGACCATCCGTGCCGATTGCTCGGACGCCAGATTCTCCGCGACTGCCTGGTACACCAGCGCTTCTACATAGCGCTCCAGCAATTCGTCGATGATGCTTTGTGCATCCGGCTCGTAGATGTAATCCCACGAGTGTGCGCTCTTGTCGGCGACCATCTTGTCGGCCGTCAGGGGCAGCAATTGCTCCACGACTGGTTCCTGTTTCATCGTGTTGATGAATTTGGTGTAGCACAGGTACACTGCATCGATCTTGCCTGCCTGGAACTCTTCGAGCATGACCTTGACGGGTCCGATCAGTTTGTCCAGGTGGGGCGTATCACCGGTCTGAATGGCAGAGGCGACGATCTTGACGCCGATGCGATTCAAAAAACCCAAACCCTTGTTACCGATGGCAACTGCTTCAACCCGGTTGCCAGCTGCTTCCAGCTCGCGCGACTTCGACGTCACCTGGCGCAGGATGTTGGTGTTCATGCCGCCGCACAGACCTTTGTCGGTCGTGACAACGATGAAACCCACTGCCTTCGCTTGCGTACCCTGGGCAGCTGCCAGGAACGGGTGCGTGTATTCCGGATTGGCGGTCGCCAGATTGGCGGCGATATTCCGAATCTTGTCACTGTAGGGACGAGCGGCCCGCATCCGGTCTTGCGCCTTGCGCATTTTGGACGCGGCGACCATTTCCATCGCCTTGGTGATCTTCTTCGTATTCTCTACGCTCTTGATCTTGCCTCGTATCTCTTTGCTTGATGCCATGAGTCCTTACTCCTTCTGCGCGTAGGGCGGCGCCTCACTCGAGGTGGGCGCCGCCTGGCCGCTTAATATGCGCCGGATTTCTTGAAATCAGCAATGGCCGCCGACAGAGTTGCTTCGCTGTCTTTGTCGAGTTGCTTGGTTTCTTCGATCTTGGCCAGCAGAGCAGCTTGCTTGGTCTTCATGTAAGCGTGGACACCAGCTTCGAACGACAGCACTTGCTTGACTGGCACGTCGTCCATGAAGCCTTTGTTCACCGAGAACAGCGATACGGCCATCAGCGAGATCGACAGTGGCGAGTATTGGGCTTGCTTGAGCAATTCCGTTACGCGGGCACCACGGTCCAGCTGCTTGCGGGTCGATTCATCGAGGTCCGAAGCGAACTGCGCAAACGCGGCCAGTTCACGGTACTGCGCCAAGTCGGTACGGATACCGCCGGACAGGTTTTTGATGACCTTGGTCTGGGCGGCGCCACCGACGCGCGATACGGAAATACCGGCGTTAATTGCAGGACGGATACCGGCGTTGAACAGCGAGGTTTCCAGGAAGATCTGACCGTCGGTAATCGAAATCACGTTGGTTGGAACGAATGCGGACACGTCGCCAGCTTGCGTTTCAATGATCGGCAGTGCCGTCAGGGAACCGGTCTTGCCTTTGACAGCGCCGTCGGTGAACTTCTCGACGTAGTCGGCGTTCACGCGTGCTGCGCGTTCCAGCAGGCGGCTATGCAGGTAGAACACGTCGCCTGGGTACGCTTCGCGACCTGGTGGACGGCGCAGCAGCAGCGAGATTTGACGGTATGCAACAGCTTGTTTGGACAGATCATCGTAGACGATCAGTGCATCTTCACCGCGGTCACGGAAGTATTCGCCCATGGCGCAACCGGAGTACGGCGAGATGTATTGCATGGCGGCCGATTCCGAAGCGGAAGCGGCGACAACGATGGTGTATTCCATCGCGCCGTGCTGTTCCAGCGAGCGCACGATGTTCTTGATCGACGAGGCTTTTTGGCCAATCGCGACGTAGATACATTTCATGCCCTGGCCTTTTTGATTGATGATCGCATCAATCGCCACAGCCGACTTGCCGGTTTGACGGTCGCCGATGATCAGTTCGCGCTGGCCGCGGCCAACTGGAACCATCGCATCGATCGACTTCAGGCCGGTTTGCATCGGTTGCGAAACGGATTCACGGGCGATCACGCCCGGTGCGATTTTTTCAATCGCGGCCGTCAATTTGGTTTCGATGGCGCCTTTGCCGTCGATCGGCTGACCCAGCGCGTTGACAACGCGGCCGAGCAGCTCAGGACCGACTGGCACTTCCAGAATGCGGCCGGTGCATTTCACCGTGTCGCCTTCGGAGATGTGCTCGTAGGCACCCAGAATCACGGAACCGACGGAGTCGCGTTCCAGATTCATTGCCAGGCCAAACGTGTTGCCTGGGAATTCCAGCATCTCGCCTTGCATCACGTCCGACAAACCGTGGATGCGGCAGATACCGTCGGCGACGGAAATAACCGTGCCTTGATTACGCACTTCAGCGCCGCCGTCAAGACCTTGGATCCGGCTCTTGATCAACTCGCTGATTTCAGATGGGTTGAGTTGCATACTAACTCCTAAAAGTGTTTCTCTCAGCTTGCGCGAGGGGTAAGGGTCTGTCTAAGCTGGCCTGCCGAAGCGCGTGTCTTACGACACCAGTGCAGCGTGCAGTTGCTGCAACTTGGCGCGCACCGAGGTATCGAGCACCTGGTCGCCAACGACCACGCGCACGCCGCCGAGCAGCGATGGATCTACTGTGACGGCAGGGTTGAGCTTACGACTGAATTTCTTTTCCAGCGTTGCGACCAGCTCGGCCGTTTGGCCTTCGCTCAGATCGAAAGCGCTCGTGATCTCGGCGTCAGCCGCACCTTCCAGGCCATTTTTCAAGGCATGGAATTGCGCGCCGATTTCCGGCAGCAGGCTGATGCGGCCATTTTCGATCAACATCGTGACGAAGTTTTTCACTTCCTCATTGAGCGGCGATTTCAACAACGACAGGATGGTGGCGGCGACGTCGCTTTCCGAAACTTTCGGATTGCGCGCGTACGCCTGTACCTCGGGGTGGCTACCGATCTGTGCCAGTTCGGACACCAGCTCGGACCACGCCGCGAGGTTGCTTGACTCCTTACCAGCTTGGGCTACGCGGAACAAAGCTTCCGCGTAGGGACGGGCGACGGTTGCGAGTTCTGCCATGATTACAGCTCGACAGCAAGACGCTGCAACATTTCGGCGTGAGCCGTAGCGTTAACTTCACGCTTCAAGATCTGCTCGGCACCCTTGACAGCCAGGTCAGCCACCTGAGCGCGCAATTGTTCGCGTGCTTTCGACAGTTGCTGTTCGGCGTCCGACTGGGCTTGCGCAATGATACGCGCAGCTTCAGCTTGTGCATTTTGCTTGATCTCTTCAGCAACCAGCTGCGCGCGCTTTTCAGCGTCCGCAACGCGTTGCGACGCTTCTTCACGTGCACTGTTCAATGCCTCTTGCGCACGCTTTTCAGCGACTGCCATCGAAGCTTGACCTTGATCGGCCGCAGCCAATCCATCCGCGATTCGTTTGGCACGCTCATCCAGCGCATTGTTCAGCGCTGGAAATACGAACTTCATCGAGAACCAGACCAACACCGCGAAGGTGATCATCTGGCCGATGAGCGACATATTGATGTCCATACCTTTGCTCCTAACTAAAAGTTTCTCCTAGGGTTGGAGCGAATTACTGAGCAACAGCCGTCAGAGCGGACAGGAACGGGTTAGCGAACGTGTACAGCAGAGCAACACCAACGCCGATCATCGAAATAGCATCCAGCAGACCAGCGATAACGAACAGTTTGGTTTGCAGTTGTGGCATCAGTTCTGGTTGACGTGCCGAAGCTTCCAGGAATTTGCCACCCAAGATAGCGAAGCCCAGAGCGGTGCCGATTGCGGCCAGGCCGATGATGATTGCTGCTGCCAGAACGGTCATGCTTTGTACTTGTGCGATCAGAGCTTGCATAAAATTCTCCTAAATTTAAAAACGAAAGATACTAAAAAAACAAAATATAAAGTTAATGATTAATGTTTCTCAACCGCAAGGCTCAGATACACAACCGTCAACGCCATAAACACAAAAGCTTGCAAAGTTACAATCAAGATATGGAAAATTGCCCATGGACCACCCAACGCCCACTGTGCCCACCAAGGCAACAACGCGATCAAGATGAAAATCAGTTCGCCGGCATACATATTGCCGAACAGTCGCAGCGACAGGGAGATCAGTTTTGCAACCAGCTCAACCATTTGCAGCAAGAAATTGACAGGTGCCAGGGCGATCGTGCCGATCAGGCCGCTCGCATGGAACGGTGCCGTGAACAGTTCCTTGATCCAGCCGCCCAGGCCCTTGGCCTTGATCGAGAAGGCGATCACGCACAGCACGACCGACAGCGACATGGCGAAGGTGTGGTTGACGTCGGCGGTCGGCACGGCGCGCAGTTTATGCACGCCAAACCAGCTCAGAATCTTCGGCAACAGGTCAACCGGCAGGAAGTCCATCGCGTTCAGCAACCAGACCCACACAAAAATTGTGATGGCCAGCGGCGCGATGACCTTGCTTTTCGCGTGGAAGGCCCCATTAATAGTGTCATTGACGATTTCCATGACCATTTCGACGAAGTTTTGCAACTTGCCGGGGACACCAGCCGTCGCGCGGCGCGACGCCATATAGAAAACAGCCAGGAAAACAAAGCCCAGAATGGCCGAAATCCAGAACGTATCCAGATTGATCATGCCGTCGGCACTTCTCAGGTGGGCCAGATGGTGACTGATGTATTCTGTGGCGTTGGCCGGGGCAGCATGGCCCGCTTCAATAGCGTGTTCTGTGGTCATAATGAATTTAGATTTGTCGTTTCAGAGCTCAACAGGCCCCAAAACCAATGATTAAACAGCGAGCAATGAAAACCAGTATGCTAAGGTTGCCACCGCGAAACCCAAGATCAGCCATAACCAGGCGGCCGACTGAAACAACACCAGTGCCAATATAAACAGCACCGCTGTGATAAATATTTTCACCACTTCTGCGCGCAAATGCGCCCGGAATGCCTTATTGGCGTCGCTAGAACCGCGAACTACCAACAGGGCATACACCAGGCTACCGATGACTGCGATAGCGCCGCCGTATGCGGCGGACCAGCCTCTGACACTGCCACCGAAAAACAGGGTGACCGTGGCAAAACTGATAGCGATTGCTAGCTGCAAGGCAACTACTTTGTAGACTGGCTTGGCAATACTTTGTTGTGAATCACTCAATTGCCAAGTTCCCAGAAAAATCTACACACGCAAAGACACGGGATTATAGTTGGCTTTGATCTATAGAGTCAAACGTTGCTGCACCGCAGCAGGGCAATTGCTGCGTGAAACTGACGCTTTACCGACTATTCGCCGCCATTTGCACCACTATATGGCAAAGCCGCTTGTCTGGCCGCTCCCAGCCGTGTTATCAAGGAATCACGTGGTGCATCCGGAAAGCATGGCCCGATTGTCCACACCCGCATGGCCCCTGTCTTTGCAGCTTGCTATTTAACCACGCAAGCGGGTCAACAAACCATCCAGTACGTCAAGATCCGCAAAATCAATCACCAATTGGCCACGGCCCTTGTTGCCCATCTTGAACACCACGGGCGTGGCCAGCGCATCGGACAGCTCTTCTTCCAGGCGCGCGATGTCGCCCGACTTTTCCTTTTGCCGCGGCTCGACCGGGTTGGCCGCTTCCTCGACCGTGCGCGTGACAAGCTTTTCCGTTTCGCGCACGGACAGGCGCTTGGCCACAACCTGATTGGCCAGGGTGATCTGGCTGGCCGCATCGACGGCCAGCAGCGCGCGCGCATGGCCCATGTCGATATCGCCGGCCATCAGCATGGTTTGCACGGGAGCGGCCAGGTTCATCAAACGCAACAGGTTCGACACGGCGCTGCGCGAGCGTCCCAGCGCAGTGGCCGCTTGCTCATGCGTAAAACTGAAGTCGGCGATCAGGCGGTGAATGCCCTGCGCTTCTTCCAATGGATTGAGGTCTTCGCGCTGGATATTCTCGATCAGCGCCATGGCCGCGGCGGCCAGGTCGTCCACATCGCGCACCAGCACCGGCACTTCCGTCAGGCCGGCCAGTTGCGAGGCGCGGAAACGGCGTTCGCCGGCGATGATTTCATATTTGACAAGTCCGCTCAAGGTGTCTTGCCCGATCGGGCGCACCAGGATCGGCTGCATCAGCCCTTGCGCCTTGATCGAGGCGGCCAGTTCGTTCAAGGCCCCCTCGTCCATGCGCGTGCGCGGCTGGTATTTGCCCGCTTGCATTTGCGACACGGGCAAGTTCGACGGTTGATTTGTGTCCGGACTGGCGAAGTCGCCGCCACCGCCGCCCAACAGGGCGTCGAGTCCGCGACCCAGTCCTTTTAATTTTTTCGTAGCCATGCTGTCCTAATCGTGTTTTCAGAGTAAGCGCTCACACCATATTGTGCAGACGCTCGCCCCTTGTTTACATATGTTTGATGCGTTCGACCATCTCGGCGCCGAAGGCGATATACGCCTGCGCACCTTTCGAGCTCGGGTCGAAGGTCACGCCGGGCAAGCCGTACGACGGCGCTTCGGCCAGGCGGACGTTGCGCGGGATGATGGTGTTGAACACCTTGTCGCCGAAGTGCTGTTCCAGCTGGGCCGACACTTGTTGCGATAATGTCATGCGTGGATCGAACATCACGCGCAGCAGGCCGATGATCTTCAAGTCCGGGTTCAGATTGGCGTGCACCTTCTTGATGGTGTTGACCAGGTCGGACAAGCCTTCCAGCGCGTAGTACTCGCACTGCATCGGGATGATCACGCCATGCGCCGCGCACAGGCCGTTCAGGGTCAGCATCGATAATGCCGGTGGGCAATCTACCAGGATGAAATCGTATTCGCCGTCCACTTCGGCCAGCGCATCCTTGAGGCGGCGTTCGCGGTTGTCCAGTTCGACCATCTCCACTTCCGCGCCGGCCAGCTCGCGGTTCGACGGCAAGACATCGAAGCGCCCCGCTTCCGAACGCTGGCGTGCCGTCTTGACATCGGACTCGCCCAGCATGACTTCATAGGTCGACGCCTTCAGGCCGGCCTTGTTGATGCCGGCACCCATGGTCGCATTGCCCTGCGGGTCGAGGTCGACCAGCAGCACACGCTGGTTCAACTTGGCCAGACCGGCGGAGAGGTTGACGCTTGTTGTGGTTTTACCAACACCACCCTTTTGATTTGCTACACAAAAAATTTTGGCCATGTATCTTCTAGTTGTAAAGAGATGAAAACTTCATCACGCGCCCCGGCATTCGGCCGAAACGATTTATACTGTTTATTTCATTTATACGATATAAATCGTTTATACGGTTTATATTATTTATACCGTATAAACTGTTTATCTAATTTATTTTTTGACTTTTAAATTCTTGCTATAAAGACCAGATGACGCTCTGCATTTAGCCCTGGTACCTGAATTGCGCGTAATTCCGTCACTTTCCAGTCTGGCGGCAGCCGCTCTCTCTCGTCTGGTGGTGCCACCCCTTTCAAGGCGATGTATTGCCCGCCCTCGGCCAGCACGTGGTTCGACCAGTTGACGAAGTCGGACAGGTCGGCAAAGGCGCGCGAGGTAATCACGTCGAATTTCTGCTGCACTTCCAGCTGTTCCACCCGTTTCGTGTACACGCTGACGTTGCTCAGGCCCAGTTCCGCCTTCACTTGCGTCAAAAAAGCCGTCTTCTTGTGCACGGTATCGATCATCGACACCTTGATATCGGGCCGCGCGATGGCCAGGACCATGCCCGGCAAGCCGCCGCCGGCGCCCACGTCGAGCACATTCTTTGCATCCGCGAACGCCGGCACGGCGGCCAGCGAATCGAGCACGTGCAGGGTCAGCATCTGCAGGGGATCGCGCACCGACGTCAGGTTGTACACGCTATTCCATTTGGCCAGCAAGGCCAGGTAATCGAGCAGTTTTTCCGTCTGATCCGCGCTCAGGTCCAGCCCCAGCGCGGCGATGCCTTCATTCAAAATAGGGGCCAATGCGGCCCGGTCAAACTGCTTCATTCAACAACCTCGTCCTTTAAAGTGGTGGTGTGCGCGGCGCCAAAGCCGCGCTTTTTCAGGTGCACCAGCAGCAGCGAAATGGCCGCCGGCGTCACGCCCGAAATGCGCGATGCCTGGCCCAGGGTTTCCGGGCGCTGCTTGTCGAGTTTTTGCCGCACTTCGACCGACAGTGCGCCGATATCGAGGTAATTGAAACCTTCCGGCAAGGCCAGGTTTTCATAGTGTTCGTGGCGCTCGATTTCCTTGCTCTGGCGCTCGATGTAGCCCGCATATTTGAGCTGGATTTCCACCTGTTCGCGCACGGCGGGATCCATCACGCCGGGGCCGGCCAGGGCCTGGCCTTCCATGCCCGTCATGCTCATCAGGGTGTCGTAGGCGACGTTCGGGCGGCACAGCAGGTCCGCCAGCGAGTACTCGCGCTCGATGGCCTGGCCCACGATGCGTTCCGATTCGGCGGCCGCCAGGATGCGCGGATTGACCCACGTGGAACGCAGGCGCTGCAGTTCCAGCGCCACCGCCTCGCGCTTGGTCTCGAACGCTTGCCATTGGGCGTCGCCCACGCAGCCCAAAGCGCGGCCGATTTCCGTCAACCGCATGTCGGCATTGTCTTCGCGCAGGCTCAAACGGTACTCGGCGCGGCTGGTGAACATGCGGTACGGTTCCTGCACGCCCTGGGTGATCAGATCGTCGACCAGCACGCCCAGATAGGCCTCGGAGCGGCCGGGTATCCAGGCTTCCTTGTCCTGCGTCAGCAAGGCCGCATTCAGGCCCGCCAGCATGCCTTGCGCGGCCGCTTCTTCGTAACCGGTGGTGCCGTTGATCTGGCCTGCGAAGAACAGGCCGGCGACGGCCTTCGTTTCCAGCGACGCCTTCAAGCCGCGCGGGTCGAAATAATCGTATTCGATGGCGTAGCCGGGGCGCAGGATGTGGGCGTTTTCCATGCCCTTCATCGACTGCACCAGGGCGATCTGCACGTCGAACGGCAGGCTCGTGGAAATGCCGTTCGGATAGAACTCATGCGTCGTCAAGCCTTCCGGCTCGAGGAAGATCTGGTGCGATTCCTTGCCCGAGAAACGGTGGATCTTGTCTTCGATCGACGGGCAATAACGGGGGCCCACGCCTTCGATCACGCCCGTGTACATGGGGCTGCGGTCCAGGCCGGCGCGGATGATGTCATGCGTCTGGCTATTCGTGTGCGTGACCCAGCACGGCACCTGGCGCGGGTGCATGGCCGTGTTCCCCATCACGGAGAACACAGGCACGGGATCGAGGTCGCCCGCCTGTTCTTGCATGACGGAAAAGTCGATCGTACGGCCATCGATGCGCGGCGGCGTCCCCGTTTTCAAACGGCCCTGCGGCAGTTTCAGCTCTTTCAGGCGGGCCGACAGCGAGATGGCGGGCGGGTCGCCGGCGCGGCCAGCCGAATAATTATTCAAGCCCACGTGGATCTTGCCGTCGAGGAAAGTACCGGCCGTCAGCACGACGGCGCGCGCAAGAAACTTCAAGCCAATCTGCGTCACGGCGCCGACGACCCGGTCGCCTTCGACGATCAGGTCATCGACGGCTTGCTGGAACAGCCACAGATTCGGCTGGTTTTCCAGGCGTGTGCGGATGGCGGCCTTGTACAAAATACGGTCGGCCTGGGCGCGCGTGGCGCGAACTGCCGGGCCTTTCGAGGAATTCAGGATGCGGAACTGGATGCCGGATTCGTCGGTGGCAATCGCCATCGCGCCGCCCATGGCATCGACTTCCTTGACCAGATGGCCCTTGCCGATGCCACCGATGGAGGGATTGCACGACATCTGGCCCAGTGTCTCAATATTATGCGTGAGCAATAGCGTCTTCTGCCCCATGCGGGCGGAAGCGAGGGCCGCCTCGGTACCGGCGTGACCACCGCCGACAACGATGACGTCGAATTCTGTAGGAAATAACATGATAAATAGGTAACAGTGCAAGTAAAAATGCGGGAAGAGAGCTCCGATTATAGAGTCTTTTTGCAAGCGCAACCTTCCACGGGCCAATTTTTGCTTAATTTTTACTCAGCACGGGCATGTGAACGGCGATTTTTGTTTCACGTGGAACACGCAGCGGTGCCAGGACAGGGCCCGCGCTGGGGCTGCGGCGTCCGGCAATGTTTGCTACAATTGCCGCATCGTTCGCATCCGTGGCCACGCCTGTGGCCATCGTGACGATCATCCAGGAGGACGGCCTCCCCCATCATGGGAACACACCGGGACGGCCCGCTCTGTATAAGGAGCCGCCATGGCCTGGATACTATTACTCATTGCCGGCATGTTTGAAGTCGTGTGGGCATATTCGATGAAACTCTCCGAGGGTTTCACCAAACTCACTCCCTCCGTCCTTACCATCGTCATGATGATCGCCAGCTTCGGCTTGCTGTCGCTGGCCATGCGCACCCTGCCCCTGGGCACGGCCTATACGATCTGGACGGGCATCGGCGCCGTCGGCGCCTTTATCGTCGGCATCCTTTTTCTGGGCGAGCAAGTCAACACCATGCGCGTGTGCGCCGCCGTCCTCATCGTATGCGGCATCGTGCTGATGAAACTGTCATCGAGCCACTGAGAGGAATCCCCATGCTCCTCGAAAACTATTTTCCCGTCCTCCTGTTCATTCTGATCGGCATCCTCGTCGGCATCGTGCCCATGCTGCTGGGCCGCGCGCTCGGTCCGCACAAACCGGATGCACAAAAACTGTCGCCGTACGAATGCGGCTTCGAGGCATTCGGCGACGCCCGCATGAAGTTCGACGTCCGCTTCTATCTGGTCGCCATCCTGTTCATCCTGTTCGATATCGAGGTGATCTTCTTGATGCCGTGGGCGGCCAACGTCAACGAACTGGGCCTGGTCGGTTTCTGGGCCGTCATGGGCTTTCTCGCCGTGCTGACCATCGGACTAGTGTATGAGTGGAAAAAAGGCGCGCTGGACTGGGAGTAAGAGACGGATCTGGTTCCACGTGAAACAGGCGCGGGACTGGAAAGCGGAGTAAGCTTGGCTTCTGTCCTCACTGTCAGGAGTCTGCATGTCCGCCTTCCAGTTTCGCACCGTGCCCCATCTGATCGTTGAACCGGGCGCCGCCGCCCAACTGGGCACGCACATCGCCCACCACTTCCCCAGCGTGCGCCGCGCCCTGCTCGTCACCGATGCGGGCTTTTTGCGCACGGGTCTGGCCGATGCCTCCCTGCACAGCTTGCAGGCGGCCGGCATCGAAGTCCACGTCTTTTCCGACGTGCAAGCCGATCCGCCCGAAGCCGTCGTGCTGGCCGGTGTGGCCCAGGCGCAGATGTTTCACGTGGAACTGATTATCGGCCTCGGTGGCGGCAGCTCGCTGGACGTGGCCAAGCTGATCGCCGTACTGGCGCCAGGCCACCAGGAACTGGCGCAACTGTATGGCATCGGCAATGTTCACGGCCAGCGCCTGCCCCTCGTGCAATTGCCGACCACGGCCGGCACGGGCTCGGAAGTGACGCATATCGCCATCGTCACCACGGGCGCCACCAGCAAGATGGGTGTGGTCGCGCCGCAACTGTATGCGGACCTGGCCATCCTCGACGCCAGCCTGACCCTGGGTTTGCCGCCCGCCGTGACGGCCGCCACCGGCATCGACGCCATGGTGCATGCGATCGAAGCGTACACCAGCCGCCTGCTGAAAAATCCCTTGTCCGACATGCTGGCCACCCAGGCGCTGTCGCTGCTGTCGAACAACCTGGTCACCGCCTGCCGCGATGGCAGCAACTTGCCGGCGCGCCAAGCCATGCTGCTGGGCGCCATGCTGGCCGGCCAGGCGTTTGCCAACGCGCCCGTCGCCGCCGTGCATGCGCTCGCCTATCCCATCGGGGGACTGTTCCACGTGCCACATGGCCTGTCGAATGCGCTGGTGCTGCCGCACGTGCTGCGTTTTAACTTGTCCCATGCGGCCCCGCTGTATGCGCAACTGGCGGCCATCCTACAGCCCGGCATCGTGGGCAGCGAGGAGGCAAGGGCCGTGGCCCTGATCGAGACCATGCAGGACATTGCCGTGGCCACCAGCATCGCGCGCACCCTGCGCGAGGTGGGCATCGCAGCCGGTGACTTGGACCGCCTGGCCGATGAAGCCATGCTGCAGACGCGCTTGCTGGGCAACAATCCCCGGCCCGTTACCCGCGGCGACGCGCGCGCCATCTATGCGGCCGCACTGTGAGCCAGCAGACGGAGTCCGCCACCCCACCCTGCTACACTGCCGCCATGACGCCTCCCGACATCCCCATCCATCCTGACAGCACCAGCTTTCCATACGGTGCCTGTGCCGGCTGCCACGACAGCGCGCCGCTGCCGTTCGCCTTCGAGTATGCATATCAGCCCATCGTCGACCTGGCCACGCGCAGCATTTATGCGCACGAGGCGCTGGTGCGCGGCCCCAACGGCGAAAGCGCGGCCAGCGTGCTGGCGCAAGTGAACGACGACAACCGCTACCGCTTCGACCAGGCTTGCCGCGTCAAGGCCGTGGCCGGTGCCGCCAGGCTGGGCATGCAGGGATTTCTGTCGATCAACTTTCTGCCCAACGCCGTCTACCGTCCTGAAGTGTGCATCCGCAGTACCCTGGAAGCGGCCAAGCTCCATCGCTTCCCTACCGACAAAATCATCTTTGAAGTGACGGAGGGCGAACGGGTGCAAGACCGTCCGCATCTGGTCGAGATCTTCCGCGCCTACCGGCGCTTCGGCTTCCAGACGGCCATCGACGATTTCGGCGCCGGCTATGCGGGCTTGAACTTGCTGGCCGAATACCAGCCTGACATCATCAAGATCGACATGGATTTGGTGCGCGGCATCGATACGCATGCGCCGCGCCAGGCCATCGTGCGGGCCATCGCCAGCCTGTGCCATGAACTCGGTATCCGCGTGCTGGCCGAAGGCATCGAGACGCGCGCCGAGCGCGATTTTCTTTCCGACTGCGGCATTTTCCTGATGCAGGGCTACTGGTTTTCCAAGCCGGTCTTCCAGGGACTCGGTCACATCGCCGAGTCGGCCTGGGAATAAAAACGGCCACGTGAAACGTGGCCGCAGCTTATACATACGATATAGCCTAGTTGGGAATATCGACGACAGTCCTCGTCACGCTGATGACATTGCCGGGCGCCGGCGCCGTAGCGATCGCTGGCACGTTGACATTCGTGATCAGGGTCGACGCATCGGCACGCGTCACCGTGCGCACCACCTGCGATGGCGGCAGAGCTTGCTTGGCATTCAAATGCGCATACATGGCGTCGAGTGCCCGGTTCAGGTACACGTGCAGCGGCACGATCAGGGTCGGCAAGGCATTGCTGAAGGAATCGAAGTGGTTCGCATTGGTCACCTCGATATAGCGCAGCTTGCTATTACCCCCTTCCACGGCGGCGTTCAGGCCCAGATAGGCACGCGACGCGTGATTGACGGGAATCAGGGTATCGCTGCGGCCGTGCACGATGATGGCCGGCTTGCCGTTCAATTTGCCGCTGGCCGCGACCTCGGCCATGCCTGCCCGCACGCGCACGCTTTGCGTGGCCAATGTTCCCTGCAGGTTGGCGCCGCTGACGGTGTCGCGCCCCGTCGCCAGGCTGCGCAGGCACAGGAAGCCGTCGAGCGACTGGTCCGCCAGGCTGTTTGACGGCGACACGCCGGCCGTGTAGACCTTGGCGCCGCCCACGCTGTTCTCGTACACGACATTGCCGAGGATGCCGTTTTGCGCGGCGAAGCTGGCCGCCTTTTGTGCCGACGTGAACGCGATCGGATTGCCGCTGCCGTCCGTCTGCGCAAACGTGAAACCGCACACTCTATCAGTCACGGAGAATTTTCCATAGGCATACGCATACGTGACGGCCACGAGGATGTTCGTGCCCGCGTGCGCTGCCTGCAGCGGATCGGAATCAAGCAACCAGCCATACGCGCGCAAGCGCTGCTTGGCGTCCGCCTGCTGCGCCGCCAGGTCGGTGCCGTTCAATAAGCCCTTGGCGACGAGCGCCGTGCAGCGTTCCGCATTGCCGGCCACGGAAGCGATGCACGGCTGATACAGGGCAGCATAGGTGGCGTAGTCGAACAGCGCACGGCCGGGATTGGCGACCGCCGCCCCGCCCTGGCGCACGGTGTAGGCGCTCGATGCCGCCGGCTGGACTTGCGGCTCGCTGGCCGCCACGCCGCTGATCAAGCCCTTGCTATCCTGCTCCGCCGCTAGCAAGGCCGAGCCGGCGCCGTTGGAAATGCTCGAGGCGATAGTGATGGTGTTCTTCGGCGTCAGCCGCACGATGCGCGAACTGCCGTCGCGGGCCAGCACGCCGTAGCGCTCGTTCAACACGTAATACGCCATCTCGACGGCCTGCAAGGTGACCTTGCCCCAGTCCTTCTCCGGATTTTGCTGCGAGTGCGCATGCTTGAAGGCGATGCGGTTCGGGTTGGTGCCAGTCCAGGCCAGCCGCTCGGCGTCGCTCAGGTCCGGCGCGAAGAGCGCATTCTTGCCGGCGGTCACCCTGCCAGCGCGCAGGCCGTTCTGCAGGTTGACGCTGTCGTCCTCGAACACATACAAGCCCGTGCCGGAACCCTTGTCGGCATACGCCACGGCGCAGCCTTTTTTCAAGCCCCATTCACCGGAGCTGCCGATGGCGCCGTAGATGCCGCGCGAGCCGCTCGACGTGCCCGTGACGATGCAGGCATGGTCGGGGTCGAAGCTGGCCGGTACCTGCACCATCAGGGTGACATTCTTCTTGCCCGTGCCATCATCGGCATAGGCGATGTATTCACTGCCCGCGACCAGGCCCTCGCCCGTACCCACGTTGCCGGACGCATCCACGTTCGGTCCGTACAGGGTGCCGTAGCCGCTGTTGGCGGCAATGTCGAGCACGGCCCGGTAATTGGCGTAGATGGCATTGCGGCGCAGTTCAAGCGGCGTCGGCTGTTCCACGTTCGCATACGCGGGAGTTGCTCCCGCCAGCCCCGTCTTGCCCAGGCCAGCCGTCAGCAGATCGTTCGTCTTGCCGTCGTAGTCGGCCCGCGTGATGGTGCCCAGGTAGCCGGGCATCTGGTTCAGTTCTTCCGGCGCATGGTTGCTGCCGCAGGCTGCCAACGCCAGCACGGTGCACAGACTGCTCCCCGCGCGCATGATCGTCATTTGCATGGTGGTACTCTCCGTTGAAGTAACAGTGGACGCACAATGAAAAACGCCGGACGATCCGTCCGGCGTTGCTTGAAAATCAGACCGCGGCTTTGGCAGCCCTGCCGCCGAAGCGCGCGATGGCTTCGCCGACAATACCTCGCCGGAACATCAGCACGCAGATGACGAAGATCACGCCCGTCACCATGCCCACCGATTCGCCCAGGGTGCCGAACCATTCGATGCCCGTGTGCGTGGCCAAATAGGTACCGACATCGCCCAGCTTGTTTTCCAGCGCAATAATCAGCACGGCGCCAAGGATGGGGCCGGACAAGGTGCCCATGCCGCCCACCAGAGTCATCAGCACAACCAGGCCCGACATGCCCCAGTAGACATCGGTCAGGGTTTCAAAGCCCAGCACCAGGGTCTTGGTGGCGCCGGCCAGTGCGGCCAGGGAAGCAGACAACACGATGGCCATCAGCTTGTACTTGTTGACGTCGTAGCCGAGCGAGATGGCGCGCGGTTCGTTTTCCTTGATCGCCTTGAGCACCTGGCCGAACGGCGAGTGGATGGTGCGCACGATCAGGGCGAAGCCGGCGACAAAAATGGCCAGCACGACGTAGTACAAGACGGTGTCGTTGCCCAGATCTATCGTGCCGAGCAAGGTTCCACGTGGAACACCCTGCAAGCCATCCTCGCCGCCCGTGAACGGCAGCCGCAGGGCCAGGAAGTACACCATCTGCGCCAGCGCCAGGGTGATCATCGTAAAGTAGATACCCTGGCGGCGGATCGCCAGGCCGCCGATCACCAGGCCCAGCAAGGCACCCGTGGCGACACCAGCCAGCAAACCGAGTTCCGTTGGCCAGCCCCAGGTGCGCAGCGCGTAACCGGTGACATAGCCCGCGCCGCCGAAGAAGGCCGCATGGCCGAACGATAGCAAGCCCGTATAGCCGATCAGCAAGTTGAAAGCGCAGGCAAACAGGGCAAAGCACAGCAACTTCATCAGGAAGACGGGATAGCCGTAAAACGGGGCCGCCAACGCCAGCAGCAAGGCAATGGCGTAGCCTACATTCTTATTCATCGTGGTAGCTCCAATACATGACTGATGAGGATTACTTTTCTTTGCCGAACAGGCCGGCGGGACGCAGCAGCAGCACGATGACCATCACCACGAACACCACGGTGGCCGAGCCTTCCGGGTAGAACACGCGGGTCAGGCCCTCGATCACGCCCAGGCCCAGGCCTGTCAGGATGGAGCCCATGATGGAACCCATGCCGCCAATCACCACCACGGCAAACACGACGATGATCAGGTTCGAGCCCATCAGCGGCGAAACCTGGATGATCGGCGCCGCCAGCACGCCGGCGAAACCGGCCAGCGCCACGCCGAAGCCGAACGTCAACGTCACCATCAGCGGCACGTTGATGCCGAACGCTTCGACCAGTTTCGGGTTTTCCGTGCCTGCCCGCAGGTAGGCCCCTAATTTGGTTTTTTCGATGACGAACCAGGTGGCCAGGCACACGGAGAGCGAGGCGATCACGACCCAGGCGCGGTAATTCGGCAAGATCATGAAACCGAGGTCCGTCGCGCCGGCCAGCGCTTCGGGCACGGCATACGGCTGGCCCGAGACGCCATAGAAGGAGCGAAACACGCCTTCCATGATCAGGGTGATGCCGAAGGTCAGCAGCAAGCCATACAGGTGGTCGAGTTTATACAGCCAGCGCAGCATGGTCTTTTCGATCAGGATGCCGACCAGGCCGACGAGGATTGGGGCGATGACCAGCATGGCCCAGTAATTGATGTCGAAATAGCTGAGGCCCATCCAGGCCAGGAAGGCGCCCATCATGTACATGGCGCCGTGCGAGAAATTAATAACGTTAAGCAAGCCGAAGATGACGGCCAGACCGAGGGACAACATGGCATAGAACGAGCCGTTGACAAGACCCAGCAGCAGCTGGCTCATCATCGCTTGTATTGGAACGCCGAAAATTTCCATGGCATCACAGTATAAAAAGCACCGCCGGATAGCGGTGTGGTATCAAGGGAAACGCGCCACCGCAAACGGGTGCGGCGGCGCAAGGCGAACCCTGCGGGCAAAGCATGCAGGACAGAGCGCCCGCGCGCAGGCGGGCACTCTGTGGAGGTTGCTACAGCGTTACTTCCACAGCGAACACTTCGACTCGGCCTTGGTCACATATGCTTGCGCGCCGGGCACGGTGGCGACCACCTTGTAGTAATCCCATGGGTATTTCGACTCGGACGGTTTCTTCACTTCCATCAAATACATATCGTGCACCATGCGGCCATCGGGACGCACTTCGCCATTCTGGGTGAACATGTCGTTGATCTTGGTCTTTTTCAGGTAGGCCATGACCTTCTCGGTGTCATCCGTACCGATCGCCTTGACGGCTTTCAGGTAGTTGGCCGCCGCCGAATAGTCGGCCGCCTGCAGCATCGATGGCTCTTTCTTCATCTTGGCGAAATAACGTTTCGACCAGGCGCGCGTGTCCGCATTCAAGTCCCAGTACCAGCCATCCGTCAGGTACATGCCCTGCGTCAGGTTCAGGCCCAGCGAATGGATGTCATTGATGAAGATCAGCAAGCCGGCCAGTTTCATCGATTTCGTCAAGCCGAACTCGTTCGCCGCCTTGATGCTGTTGATGGCGTCGCCACCGGCATTGGCCAGGCCGAGGATTTGCGGCTTGGCCGATTGCGCCTGCAGCAGGAAGGACGAGAAATCCGAAGCACCCAGCGGATGCTTGACGCTGCCCAGCACCTTGCCGCCGGCCGCCTTGACGACTTCGGCCGTATCTTTTTCCAGCGAGTGGCCGAACGCATAATCGGCCGTCATGAAATACCAGTTCTTGCCGCCCTGCTTGACGATGGTGCCGCCTGTGCCGCGCGCCAGCGCCACCGTGTCGTAGGCGTAATGCACGGTGTACGGCGTGCACTCTTCATTCGTCAGGCGCGAGGAGCCGGCGCCGATGGCGATGAAGATTTTTTTCTTTTCCGCCGCGACCTTGGCCATGGCCAGGCTGGCGCCGGAATTGGTGCCGCCGATCAGCATGTCGACGCCCTGCTGGTCGAACCATTCGCGCGCTTTCGAAGCGGCAATGTCGGCCTTGTTTTGATGGTCGGCGGAAATGAATTCCACCTTTTTGCCGGCCAGTACGACGCCGGCATCGGCGATCGCCATCTTGATGGCTTCCGCGCCGCCGAGGCCGTCGACGTCGGAATACACGCCCGACATGTCGGAAATAAAACCGATCTTGATGGTGTCGCCCGATACCTGGGCGTGCGCGGCGGCGGAAAAGCCCAATGCGCAAAGAGTGGCGGTGGCAATGGCGATAGCGTTACGTTTCATAGTGTCTCCGTTGGGATTATTGTTTGCTATTCAGACGATTGCTGGTCGATGACGAGTAAAACGCACTACATGGGGACTACACGCCAAGCAGCTCGGTCAATACCGGCATCTTGGCCTCCAGTTCGGATGCAGCAAAAGTCTCGACGATCTGACCGTGCTCCATCACATAAAACCGGTCCGCCAGCGGCGCGGCAAACCGGAAATTCTGTTCCACCATGACAATGGTGTAGCCCTTCGCTTTCAGGGTGGTGATCATGCGCGCCAGCCCTTGCACGATGACGGGCGCCAGGCCTTCGGATATTTCATCAAGCAGCAGCAAACGCGCGCCTGTGCGCAGGATGCGCGCCACGGCCAGCATCTGCTGTTCCCCGCCCGACAGGCGCGTTCCCTGGCTATGCCGACGTTCCTGCAAGTTCGGGAACATGGCGTAGATTTCCTCCACCGACATGCCCTTCTCGCCGCTGGCCAGGGTCGGCGGCAGCAGCAGGTTTTCCTCGGTCGACAGCGAGGAAAAAATACCGCGCTCTTCGGGACAATACCCGATGCCCAGGTGGGCGATTTTGTGCGTGGCCAAACCTATCGCTTCGACGCCGTTGACTTTGATGGAACCCGTGCGCGCGCCCGTCAAGCCCATGATGGCGCGCAAGGTGGTCGTGCGGCCGGCGCCGTTGCGGCCCAGCAAAGTGACCACTTCTCCCTGCGCCACTTTCAGGTTCACGTCGTGCAGGATGTGCGATTCACCATACCAGGTGTGCAGTTGCGTAATTTCCAGCGCAGGTGCGCCGCCATTCACTTGTGTCGCCATCAATGCGCCCCTTCCAGTTCCGCGTGGGTGGTGCCCATGTACGCTTCCATCACTTGCGGATTGCGCGACACTTCCGCGTAACTGCCTTCGGCCAGCATGGCGCCGCGCTGCAGGACGGAAATCTTGTCGCAGATGCCAGAGACCACGCTCATATTGTGTTCCACCATCAAAATCGTGCGGCCAGCCGACACTTTTTTGATCAGTTCCGTCACGCGGTGAACGTCCTCGTGGCCCATGCCCTGCGTCGGTTCGTCGAGCAGCATCATTTCCGGTTCCATCGCCAGGGTCGTGGCAATTTCCAGCGCCCGCTTGCGCCCGTAGGGCATGTCGACCGTGATGGTATCGGCAAACTCCGTCAGGTCGACCTCGGCCAGCAAGGCCATGGCACGGTCGTTGAGCTGGTTCAATGCCCGTTCGCTTTGCCAGAAGTGGAACGAGGTACCGAGCTGGCGCTGCAAGCCGATACGCACATTCTGCAGCACGGACAAATGAGGGAAGACGGCGGAAATCTGGAAGGAGCGGATCACGCCCATGCGCGCGATCTGGGCCGGTTTGGCGGCCGTGATATCTTTCCCATTGAACAGGATCTGTCCGGAAGTGGGGACCAGGAATTTGGTGAGCAAGTTAAAACACGTGGTCTTGCCGGCGCCGTTCGGACCGATCAAGGCGTGGATATGGCCGCGCTCTACCTTCAGGTTCACGTCGCTCACAGCGGTGAAACCCTTGAATTCCTTGGTCAAATTTCTTGTTTCCAAGATTACGTTTGACATCGTGTCTCCTAGTTGTACTTTTTGTACTACTTAGTCATTTTTATAATACACAACTTAAATTTAACGCACAATACAGTATAACTACGGGGATTTTTCGCCAGCCCGAATGGCGCAAACTCGCAAGTTTGCCCCGCTATTTCCAGGCCGCGTGTATCATTTGCGCCGCTTTTTCCGCGATCATCACCGTGGGCGAGTTCGTGTTACCAGAAGTAATGTACGGCATGATCGAGGCATCGACGACGCGCAAGCCCGCCACGCCGATCACGCGCAACTGGCTGTCGACCACGCTCGAGGCATCGCTGGCCAATCCCATGCGGCAAGTGCCCACCGGGTGGAAGATGGTGGTGCCGATCTGGCTGGCCGCCTGCGCCAGTTCTTCCTGGCTCTGGAATTGCACGCCGGGCTTGTATTCTTCCGGCGCAAATTTTTTCAGGGCCGGCGCTGCGGCGATGGCCCGCGTCAGGCGCAAGGCGTCGGCCGCCACGGCGCGGTCCTGCTCCGTACTGAGGTAATTGGGCATAATCTTTGGCGCCGCATAGCTGTCGGCCGATGCGATCTGCACGTGGCCGCGCGACGTGGGGCGCAGATTGCAGACGCTGGCCGTAAACGCGGGAAACGCGTGCAAGGGTTCGCCGAATTTGTCGAGCGACAAGGGCTGCACGTGGTATTGCAAATTCGGCGTGGCTTGCTGCGGATCGGACTTGGCGAACGCCCCCAGCTGCGATGGCGCCATCGACATGGGCCCGCTCTGGAACAACGCATATTGCAAGCCGATCTGCATCTTGCCCAGCATATTGCCCGCCATGATGTTCAGCGTTTTCACGCCCTGCACTTTAAAGACCATGCGCAACTGCAGGTGGTCCTGCAAATTGCCGCCCACGCCAGGAGCGTCCAGCACGGGCGCGATGCCATGCTGCTGCAGCAAGGCGGCTGGGCCGATGCCGGACAATTGCAGCAATTGCGGCGAACCGATGGCGCCCGCCGTCAGCAAGGTTTCCCGTTTAGCCGTCGCCTGCCACTGCGTGCCGCCGCCCGTAAATACGATGCCCGTGCAACGGGGCCCCGACTCCGAAGTCTCAAGCAACAGGCGTTCCACGTGGCAGCCCGTCATGATGGTCAGATTCGGGCGGCGCGATGCCGGTTTCAAAAATGCTTTCGAGGTATTCCAGCGGATGCCGCGGCGCTGGTTGACGTCGAAATACGCGCTGCCGCTATTGTCGCCGCCATTGAAATCGCTGGTTTTCGGGATGCCGACTTGCTGCGCCGCATCGCGGAACGCGTTCAGGATATCCCATGACAGCCGCTGTTTTTCCACGCGCCACTCGCCGCCCACGCCATGGTTTTCCGAGGCGCCGCCGTAATAATCCTCGCTTTGCTTAAATAGCGGCAAGACCTTGTCCCAGCGCCAGGAAGCGTCGTCCGTCAGGTCGGCCCAGTGGTCGTAATCGCCGGCCTGGCCCCGCATATAGATCATGCCGTTGATGGAAGAACTGCCGCCGAGCACCTTTCCGCGTGGATAGATCAGGCTGCGCCCGCCCAGTCCCGCGTCCGCCTGCGTGGAATACAGCCAGTCCGTGCGGGGATTGCCGATGCAATGCAGATAGCCGACGGGGATGTGGATCCACACGTAATCGTCCTTGCCGCCCGCTTCCACGAGCAAAACGTTGGCGTCCTTGTCGCGTGTAAGCCGGTTGGCCAGCACGCAACCTGCCGTGCCGCCGCCCACGATGATGTAGTCGTATTCGCCTGCCGATTCCAATGAAGCTCCTTTCGGTATGCCATCAAGCTGTCGCGCGGCGTGTCTCCCCACCGCGTTCCGCTACCAGAGTCTGTCTTTCTTCATGCATGCATGGCTGCTGAGCCGCCTTGAGATTACCACCAGTGCCGAACCAGGGCGACATTAATCGTTGCCTGGGATACGAACAAGCGTCACGGCAAGGTAAAAAAGCATCAAACCAGGGGCGGCAAGCTGTGGATAACCGTATGGATATCCACAGGGACGATATGTGTGTAAACGAAAATTTTTTTCAGCGGCTTTTTTTTGTCCAGAAACCGTCCCAGGCAGATACAACCCTTACTCAGCGCTTATCCGCACGCCAAGCGATTGTTTACAAGGATAAATCGGGACTTATCCACAGAAGATGCCGCCGTTAACTACTATTACTATTCTTGTATACGAACTTGTTAAGGTAAACCCGACAGCGCACGCTTTGCCTGCCCTACGCCTTAGCGAACCTCCGCAAGCCTGTCTTCAAAAAAAGCTGAGCAACAGCGTTGGCTGACAAAAAAAATCGAGCCGACAACTGAGCGACGAAAACCGGCACGGCCGGCATCACGCACACAACACTGCCAAACCGTTTTGCAAAATGGAAACGTCAACAGACCTGAACAGGCACAGTGCCAGCAAGCGGTTCGATGTCGAAAAAAGGGGAATGTGAAACGATTGTGGATAAGTCACTTGATATCCACAGGATGACTTGTGCGTAAACACGAACTTTTGCACAGGCCCGCATTTTATACAATTTTGCTCCTCGCGTGATACAGCGATTATGCACGCTTTATTTTGCGTGTAAACGATTGATCCTGTTGAAAAAAAGCGACTTATCCACAGAAAAAAACGCGTTTACTATTACTACTATTTTTATATATAGATCTATTGTAAACCGACAAAAAAAGCGGAAGTCCGGGGATATTTCCAAAAAGCACGCCAAACCGTCAAAAAAAAAAACCAACGGCGACATCGCGACCCACTGCCAAACCGTCTTCCAGGAATCAACTCGACGCTCATGTCAGTGAAAGAACAACGCTCGTGCCCGCTCACTGTTGATTGGCAGACATAGGTATATGCCAACGAAACACGTCAAACATGCCACTACAGCAAGAAAAGCCACGATGTTTGGGTGCTGGTGTGGATAAGTGCCTGCATATCCACAGGATGAGATGTGGGAAAAGTCGATCTTTGTCCACAAGCCAATTTTTATCCCAAACAAGTCCTCCGTGGATACAATGCTTGTGCGCCTACTTTTTTGTGCGCTAAGTCGATGATTTTTCGATGGTATACCGACTTATCCACAAAAAAATGGCCGTTTACTATCACTACTATTTTTATGTATACATCTTTATTTAAAACACAGAGACAAACGCGAACGGTGGAAAAGTCGCCGAAACGGCTGTTTTCACCATGTAAACCGTTTTGCAATCCCAAAAACCTGTAAAAACAGCATGCATACACATAAAAAAATGCGTTTAGGCATCATCAGTGCCTTGCACGAAGAACAGCAGGGGCTGGTAGAAGCCATGCAAGGCCCCCAGAGGCATTCGCACGGCATGCGCGACTACACCCTGGGAACCCTGTGGAATATCGACGCTGTGTGCGTCCTGTCGCGTCTGGGCAAGGTTGCCGCTGCCATGACAGCTTCTATCCTTGTGGAAAAGTACGGAGTTACCCACATCGTCTTCACCGGCGTGGCCGGCAGCGGGGATAAACACGTGAAAGTGGGCGATATCGTCGTGGCCGAAGCGCTGCTGCAGCACGATATGGACGCTCGCCCTTTGTTTCCCCGCTTTGAAGTGCCATTGACTGGCCTGCAGCGCTTTGCCACGGACCTGGAACTGAGCACGCAACTGGCAGCCGCGGCGGAAGATTTCCTGCGTGACGATGTGTCCAGCGTGCTCAAGGCGGCCGATATCGCGGCATTTGGCTTGCAGCACGCGCGAGTGCACCGCGGCCTGCTCGCCAGCGGCGACCAGTTCATCAGCAACGCCGCGCATCTGAACCAGCTCAAAGTAGATATCCCCGACTTGCTGGCCGTCGAAATGGAAGGCGCCGCCGTGGCGCAAGTGTGTTTTGAACTGGGCGTGCCGTTTACGGTCATGCGCACCATTTCCGACAACGCCAACGAAGAGGCGGCCGTCGACTTCATGCGTTTCGTGCAAACCGTCGCTTCGCCGTATGCGTATACGGTAATCCAGCAATTGTGCCAGCGTCTGGCTGGCTGATTTTCAGCTAGCGTGCATAAAAAAAGGGCAGAACCACTGGTTCTGCCCTTCTTATTTCGATACAAAGGAGCCTGAAAAATGTTCAGGGCTAGGCGCCTTGCCGCAGGCAGTACGAATGTACGGCCAGGCAAGGCAACAACGCCATGGACTTTTTCTCAGGTTCCTTTAGACACTGAGCATCATCAGGCTGGCATTCCCACCCGCCGCCGTCGTATTCACGCACAGCGCCCGCTCCGCGACCAGGCGCCACAGAGGGATGGCACCCTCTTGCGTGGTGGCGATGGTGCCCACCAGCGCCCCTTCCCGTGCCGCCAGCAGCGGTTTGAGCTGGCCATCGAGGCTAGGCTCGATCATGGCGATGTGGAAATCATGCTTGACCGACTCCAGGCTCGTAATGATCTGGATGCGGTCCTTCAGCGCGGCCGGCAAGTCGCCCGGGATCAGTTCCGGCGATTGTGCCAGCACCAGGGCCTCGTTACCGGTGGCCAGGACGGCCGCCAGCTGGTTCATCAGCGTGCCTGAGGTCGCTGCCGCGCACAGAATCGTGCCGCGCGCGGCAAAGCTCAGGGTATTGCGCTCGCCTGTCGGGCCTGGCAAGACGGTGGTGCTGCCCAGCAAGGTGGTGCGTGCGTATTCCTGCGCCAGTTGCTCTACCTTGTCGTGGCCATGCATCTTTGCCCACACGGTCAGCGCGTCGAGTGCTGGCGGCGCCTGGCGTTGATGCTGCGCGCCGGCCGGCGCATTGCGCTGCAAGCGTTTCAGGTACAGGGGGCCGCCCGCCTTGGGGCCGGTGCCTGATTTGCCTTCGCCGCCGAACGGCTGCACGCCGACGACGGCGCCGACGATGTTGCGGTTCACATAAATATTGCCTACGTGCGCGCGCTTGGTGATGAAATCGATCGTTTCATCGATGCGTGTATGGATGCCCAGGGTCAGGCCGTAACCGCTGTCGTTGATTGATTGCACCAGTTGCGGCAGCTCGGAGCGCTTGTAGCGGATCACGTGCAGCACGGGGCCGAAGACTTCCTGCGTCAATTGCGCCAGCGACTTGATTTCCAGCACGGTCGGGGCGACGAACGTGCCTTTGACGGTCGGCAAATCGAGCGAATAATGGTCGATGGCCATGGTTTTCATCTTGTTGATGTGCGCCAGCAAGTTACCTTGCGCTTCCGCATCGATGACGGGACCGATATCGGTGGCCAGGCGGTCAGGATTACCGACGCGTAATTCCTGCATGGCGCCCTTGAGCATATGGATGGTCTTGTCGGCGATTTCCGTTTGCAGGAATAGCACGCGCAAGGCCGAGCAGCGCTGGCCGGCGCTGTCAAAAGCGGACGACATCACGTCTTGCACCACTTGCTCCGGCAAGGCGGACGAATCGACGATCAGCGCATTCTGGCCACCCGTTTCGGCGATCAGGGGAATGTCGATGCCTTCGGCCACGGCACGCGCGGCCAGGTTGCGGTTGATCAGTTGCGCCACTTCCGTCGAGCCCGTGAAAATCACGCCTTTCACACGCACGTCATTGCACAGGCCGGCGCCGACGACTTCGCCGCTGCCGGGCAAGAATTGCAGTGCGCCGCGCGGCACGCCCGCCGCATGCAGCAATTGCACGGCGCGGTGCGCGATCAGCGGCGTTTGCTCGGCCGGTTTGGCCAGCACCACGTTGCCTGCGGCCAGGGCGGCGGCCAGCTGGCCCGTAAAGATGGCCAGCGGGAAGTTCCAGGGGCTGATGCAGGTGACGGGACCGAGCGCCAGGGTATTTGGCGCGTGTTCCACCTGCGCCGCGTAGTAGCGCAGGAAGTCGACGGCTTCGCGGATTTCCGCGATCGCGTTCGGCAGGGACTTGCCCGCTTCGCGCACGGCCAGGGCCATCAGCTCGATGTGGTGTTCTTCGAACATGTCGGCCGCGCGCAGCAACGCTTGCGCGCGGATCGAAGGCTCCGTGGTTTGCCAATCCATGGCGTAGGCGCTGGCGCTGGCCAGCGCCGTTTCCACGTCGGCCGGACCGGCTTCCATGACCTTGCCCACGACATCGTCGTGCTGGGCCGGATTGTGCAGCATGTGCGTGGGGCCATTCAGGCTGACGGCGCCATCGATCAGCGGCGCTGCCTGCCATGTCTGCTGTTGCGCCAGTCCCGTGGCCAAGGTGCGCAAAGTATCTTCATTCGACAGGTCCAGGCCGGCCGAGTTCCTGCGTTCGCTGCCAAACATGTCCAGCGGCAGCGGAATCGACGGATGCGGCAAGCCGCCCTGCAGGCGCGCCTGCTCGAGCGGATCGCGGATCAGGCTATCGATGGCCACGCTTTCGTCGACGATCTGGTTGACGAACGACGAGTTGGCGCCGTTTTCCAGCAGGCGGCGCACCAGGTAGGCGAGCAGGGTTTCATGCGAGCCGACGGGCGCGTAGATGCGGCAAGGCTTGTCGAGATTCTCGGGGCCGACGACCTGGTCGTACAGGGTCTCGCCCATGCCGTGCAGGCACTGGAATTCATAGTCGGTGATGCCGTCGCGTTTCGCCCAGGTATAAATGGTCGACAGGGTTTGCGCGTTGTGCGTGGCAAATTGTGGATAGATCAGGCTGCTCGCGGCCAGCAGTTTTTGCGCACACACGAGGTAAGAGACGTCCGTGTAGACCTTGCGTGTGTAGACGGGATAGCCTTCCTGGCCATCGACTTGCGCGCGTTTGACTTCCGCATCCCAATACGCGCCCTTGACCAGGCGCACCATGAACTTGCGGCCGCTGCGGTGCGCCAGGTCGATCAGGAAATCGATGGCGAACGGGCAGCGTTTTTGATACGCCTGCACCACGTAGCCGATGCCGTCGAAGCCGGCCAGATCCGCATCGAAAGCCAGTGCTTCCATCAGGTCGAGCGACAGTTCCAGGCGGTCCGTTTCTTCCGCATCGATGTTGAAGCCGATGTTGTACTGTTTGGCCAGCAGCAGCAGCGCTTTGACTTTCGGCAGCAATTCTTCCATGACGCGGGCGCGCTGGGCGCGGCTGTATCGTGCATGCAGGGCCGACAGTTTCACGGAAATACCGGGACCGTTGCGGATGCCGCGGCCGTTCGACGCCTTGCCGATGGCGTGAATTGCAGTTTCATACGAGGCGTAGTAGTTGGCCGCGTCCTGTTGCGTCAGGGCCGCCTCGCCCAGCATGTCGTACGAGTAGCGGTAGCCGCGCGTTTCATTCTCGCGGCTGTTCTTCAGCGCTTCCTCGATGGTCTGGCCCGTCACAAACTGGTTGCCCAGCATGCGCATGGCCAGGTCGACGCCTTTGCGGATCAGCGGTTCGCCGCCTTTGGCGATGAGCTTGGTCATGGCCGAACCGAGGCCCGATTCGCTGCTGGTACTGACCAGTTTGCCTGTAATCAGCAAACCCCAGGTGGCCGCGTTGACGAACAGCGACGGCGATTCGCCCAGGTGTTTCTTCCAGTCACCTTTGCTGATTTTGTCGGCGATCAAACGGTCGGCCGTCTGACTGTCGGGTATACGCAACAGCGCTTCAGCCAGACACATCAATGCAACACCCTCTTCCGACGATAGCGAGAACTCGTGCATCAGTGCATCGACGCCGGATGCGCGTGTGCGTTTTTGGCGCACGTTCGAGACCAGGCGGTGCGCCAGCGCTTGTCCTTCGGCCGTCGTTTCGGTGCTGCTGGGGCGCACTTGTTGCAACAGCCACTGCACCGCGGAAACCTCGTCGCGCCTATAGGCGGCGGTGATGGCGGCGCGTTGTGGAGTCGCTTCGGGCAGGATTTCTGCCTGGAACGCAGCAAAAGGAATCGGGGTAAAAGCCGAGGGGCCTGCAGGGTGCATAAGTGCTCTTTACAAGGAAAAAGGGGACGAAAACTGACGTAATTCTTGCTCTTTTTTGGTGCAAAAAAATACAGAAAGTCGGACGTTAAGATGATTCGATTGTAAAGGGGATTCTTATGGATTAATTCTGGTAATACAGGGGACTAGCAATAGATAGTTTTTGATGCGACAATTTAACCAAATAATATTAATTTGGGGGTGATGGGAATGCTGGACAAGATCAGTAAGAAAATCCTGATGGAATTGCAGAGCGATGGACGCATCAGCAATGTGGAGCTGGCCGCGCGCGTGAACCTGTCGCCTGCCGCCTGCCTGGAGCGCGTGCGCAAGCTGCACGAATCCGGTTACATCATGGGCTATACGGCCCAGTTGAACCCGCAGCTGCTCGACGTGTCGCTGCTGGTGTTCATCGAAGTGGTGCTCGATCGCACGACACCGGAAGTGTTCGACGCCTTCAAGCATAGCGTACAAATCATTCCAGAGGTACTGGAATGTCATATGGTCGCTGGCGGTTTCGATTACCTGGTCAAGGCGCGCGTCAAGGACATGGCCGCCTACCGCGAATTCCTGGGCAAGACGCTGTTGCAGAAAGGTGTGCGGGAAACCCACACTTATGCCGTCATGGAAGAGGTCAAAAACACCACCAAATTGCCAATTAAGTGACCCTGGTGTAGCCGCCCCGTTTTTCTGATTGAGCTATCGGAACAAATGTTGTAGGGTAGAACTACAATTCTGCTATCCGGTAGCCGGCCTGAAAACACGCGCAGACGTTGTGTTCAGGGTGCAAGGTGGGCAATCGTGCCCACCCGCATACGGCCACAGCACGTCCCTCCCGGGACGTGACGGGTTCGCGCAGCGGGGGACAAATGAAGCAGTTGCAGCATCAGCTGGTGCGTTTCTTTGTATTCACGATCCTGGCAATGGCCGTCGCCTGTTGCCTGGCCTATCTGCTGCTGTTGTCGGGCGGCGACCATCCTTATTTGATTGCCTGCGTGGCCGCCGCCATCGGCGCCGCGCTGCTGGCGTTCGCCGGCCGTCCGCGTGGCGAACCGGGCTTGCACCAGTTCGCCGACACGGTGGGCAATGCCATCGATGCCATCATGATCGGTGCGGCGGAAACCTCGTATTTTGTCGATTCCGTCAAACAGAAGGTGGAACTTGATGTCCGCACGGCCAGCGACATTGCCGACAGTTCCGTACAAAATGCCGCGATGACGGAAAAGATCGCCGCCAATGCGGAACGTGCCGCCAAGGTGGCGGCCGGCGTGCGCGTGGAAAGCGTGGCGGCGCGTGCCGAAGTGGACCAGGGCTTGCGCCGCATCAATACGGCACGCGAGGAAGCGCAAGGCGCGTCCAGCACCATGCTGAGCCTGCAGGAAAAATCCAAACGCATCACGGGCTTTACGGAAGCCATTTCCGATATTTCCGCGCGCACCAACTTGCTGGCGCTGAACGCCGCCATCGAAGCGGCCCGTGCCGGCGAACATGGCCGCGGTTTTGCCGTCGTGGCCGGTGAAGTGCGGCAATTGGCGCAGCGCACCAAGGAAGCTTCCGATGAAATCAGCGTGATGGTGCGCGAAATCAATGAACAGTCGGAAAAAGCCGCGCGCGGCATGAGTTCGCTGGCGGCCGGTGTCACGGAAGCGGCGCGCAATGTGGAAAGCGTGCATGCTTCACTGAGCCATATCGAGCAATCGTCGGGCGAATCGGAAGACGAGATCGGACAAATCGCCCGCGCCTCTCGCGAACACGTCGACACGACGCAAGTGATCGCCGACGCCATCCTGCAAATCCGCGACAGCATGCTGTCGACGAATGCCGAATTGCCGCGCGCCACGCAATCGGCCATGGCCTTGGCCGAGCGGGCCGAAGTGATCGCCGGCGCCCTCGGTGAATCGAGCGTGGCCACGCCGCACGACGAGATCCGCGAGGCGGCCCAGCGCGCCGCGCGCGAGGTGGGCAAACTGTTCGAGCAAGCGATCGCGTCGGGCCGCATCACGCGCGAAGCCCTGTTCGACCGCCACTACCGCCCGATTCCGAACACCAATCCGCCCAAGCACAACACGAAGTTCGACGCTTTTACAGACAAGGTGCTGCCCGACCTGCAGGAAGGCGTGCTGGCCGCCCTGCCCCATTTGGCGTATGCGGGCGCCGTCGACAACAATGGCTATTTTCCGACGCACAACAAGAAGTTTTCCCAGCCGCTGACGGGCGACTACGCCACCGATATGGTCAATAACCGCACCAAGCGCATCTTCAGCGACCGCACGGGCAAGCGCTGCGGCAGCAACACCAAGGCCTTCCTGTTGCAGACGTATAAACGCGACACGGGCGAGGTCATGCACGATTTGTCCGTGCCCATCCACGTCGAAGGCAAGCACTGGGGCGGTTTTCGCATCGGTTACCGATCCAGCAATCATGCATAGCAAAACGCCTGATGAGAGATCATCAGGCGTTTTTTCTTGTGCCGGCGACGCTTATTCGATATGGGGCTTGGGCGCCACGCCGCCGCCGGCCGCCGTGGCCGTGCGCAGGGTGGGCGTGTTCATGCTTTCCAGATGATTACGCAGCCATTTGTGGGCGGGGCTGCGGGCGTCGCGCTCGTGCCACAGCATGTCCAGGTGGACGGCCGGCAAGGTCAATGGCAAATCCTTGTACAGCAGGGACTCCGTCATGCCCGTCGAGGCGATCAAATGGCGCGGCAAGACCGTGATCAGGTCGGAATTGGCGACCACTCGGCCTGCCGTGAAGAACTGGTTGACCGTCAACAGGATGCGCCGTTCGCGGTGGATCTGCGACAGGGCTTCGTCGATCAAGCCATGCGCGCGGCCGGAAAAGCTCACCAATAAATGGTTGGCTGCGCAGTAGTTATCCAGGGTCAATTCTTTGTCGGCGAGTGGATGGCCGCGCCGCATCACGCACACATACTTGCCGGAATACAAGCGCTCGTGGCGGATGGGCGAACCCGTTTCGCTCGACAATTGCGCTGCCACGCCGGGAAAGAAGCCCACGGCCAGGTCGATATCGCCGCGCAGCAGCATCGGGCGCGGTTCGCGCGTCGTCAGCGGCATCATGCGCACGTTGACGCCCGGTGCTTCCCGTTCGATCGAGCGCATCAGCGAGGGCAGCCAGAACGCGGCCGTCGCATCGGCCATGGCCATGCGGAAAGTGGCGTGGGTCTTCGACACGTCGAAGGTTTCCGGCGTGACGGCCGCTTCGAGGCTGGCCAGGGCCGAGCGCACGGATGGCCATAGTGCTTCGGCGCGGGGCGTGGGTTTTACGCCGTAGGCCGTGCGGATCAGCAATTCGTCACCGAGGCTCTCGCGCAGGCGTTTGATGGCGTTCGATACCGCCGGCTGCGTCATCGCCAGGTGGCCGGCTGCGCGCGTCAGGTTTTGTTCCGTCATGACGGCGTCGAAAACACGCAGCAAGTTCAGATCCAGCGTCAGAAAACTCATGGAAAGCCCAAGATAAAAGTTGAATTGATTACTTAAAATTGATTACTTAGGAGTGTAAACCGCGCCGGGCACGAATATTTTCACTCGTTAAAAAATATTACAGTTTTCCATTCACGATTCATATAATTGGTATCAAGAAATGGAATTAGATTTATATGTTGCACTGCACTATAGTACTGGCAAATTCTATAATGCACTGGAACACTATGTCTACCTTCGCCTCCGCCCTGTACGCAGTATCCGCACCCGTGCTGGAGATTTCCCTGCTCAACGCCCTGCAACTCGTGCTGGTGATCGTCGCCGTGGGCGCGTTCGCCCTGCTGTTCAAGCCTTTGCTGGTGGGGATCGCCCGTGCCATGATGCTGGTGGTGCGTCCCAAGCTGAGCCGCGAAGAGCGTCTGGCGCGCCAGCAGATGCGCGAAGCGCAAGCCTTGAAGCGCACTTTGGGCAAGATGGATGGCGTGTCGCCAAGCAACGCCGCCGAATTGCGCGCCCTGTCGACGCGCGCATAAGCTCGCTGTTGCAGATGACAAGCCGGCATACGCCGGCTTTTTTTACGCCCGCGTTGTGCTTCAGGCCATATCGCCCAGCAAATGTGCGCGCAACAAAGTGTCGGCCGGATGGGCGCCGATCCAGATTTTTAGCAGCGCATTGTAAAAGGCCAGGTCCGGCACCATGTCGCCCACCTGCTTGCCGTTCAGTTTGCACAACGTTCCCTCTTTCGGCAGCCAGTCCACAGTGAGAATATCGCCCTTTTTCAGGCCGGGCACCATTTCGAACATGGCGCCGAACTGCATCGTCTGGCTCAGCAGGCGTGTGCGGTCGGCCTGCTCGGAACTGCGCTTCAAGCCCTGCATGAAGGCTTGTCCCAGTTCGTCGGAAGTGATGTCGCGCAGCATGACGATTTCCAGGCGGCGCGGTCCGGGCAGCGCCAAAATGTCGGCCAGCTGGGTTTTCTTTTCCGGCAGGTACAGCGCGATCGTGTAGACCTTGAAGATGACCTTGTAGCGCACGCCGGCGCCGTTGAGTTTCAACTCGCGGCTGGCCAGCTGTACCGTGTCGTCCAGCTTGACGCCGCCCACCTCGACGGCCAGCGCCGTTTGTGCCAAGGCGGCGCACAGGCAGGCGGCTGCGAGGGAACGGCCGAAACGGGATGTGCGTATTTGCATCTTCTACCTCCGTGGAAACCATGGGCTGTGGATAAGTCAGCACACAGTGTAGAACAGTTGGCAGAAGCTGGCGCCACGCAGAAGTGGTCCAGAAGTGGCGCGGGAGAAAAGCTTAGGTTTTGGCGGCAGGCAGCTCAGCCTGCAGGCGTTCGTACTTGGCCATCAATTGCTCCGGGCTTTCGCGCCAGGCGGGATTGAAGGGGATGCAGCTGACGGGGCACACTTGCTGGCATTGCGGCTCGTCAAAGTGGCCCACGCATTCGGTGCACTTGTTGGGATCGATTTCGTAGATTTCCGCGCCCATGTAGATCGCGTCATTCGGGCACTCGGGCTCGCAAATGTCGCAATTGATGCATTCGTCGGTGATCAGTAATGCCATGATTTCACTCTTACTTATTGCGATGAGGCAGCGTTGGCGGCAATCTTGTTTTGCAGCCAGCGGTTCACCGAGGGGAAGACAAACTTGGAGACGTCGCCGCCCAGCGCCGCGATTTCGCGCACGATGGTGCCCGAAATGAACTGGTACTGGTCGGACGGCGTCAGGAACATGGTTTCGACATCGGGCAACAGGTAGCGGTTCATGCCCGCCATCTGGAATTCGTATTCGAAGTCGGAAACGGCGCGCAAGCCGCGCACGATGACACGCGCCTCATGCTTGCGCACGAAATCCTTGAGCAAGCCGGAAAAGCTTTCCACTTGCACATTCGGATAGTGGCCAAGCACTTCGTTGGCGATTTCCAGGCGTTCGTCGAGCGAGAAAAACGGTTGCTTGTTCTTGCTGTCGGCCACACCGACGATCAGCTTGTCAAACAGACCCGATGCGCGGCGCACCAAATCTTCATGACCACGCGTGAGCGGATCGAATGTTCCTGGATAAACGGCTACAACCATTGCGGCTCCCTGACGATGCACCAATATAGACGCGCATTATGCCTGAAATTGGTGCTGCGCCTCGGGCTAGGGAGCCTTTTTGCCTCATTTATAGGCAGATTCAGGCAGTTGCCGGCACTTTGTTGTAAGTTAGCAAATGATAATAAACGGTGCCCGCCTTGTCGGCGCGGATGACTTCCCACGGCGCCATCCATTCCGGTTTTTCCAGTGCGCTCGCTTCATCGAAGACCAGCGGCAAGCCCGATTCCGCGTAGACGATGCCGCCTTCCTTGAGCAGATTGGCGCACAGCGGCAGCACTTTTGCGAGGAAATCCTGCTGGTAAGGCGGATCGAGGAAGATCAGGTCGAAGCGCTGGCCGCGCGCTGCCAGGCCCTGCGCCGTCAGCAGGGCGTCGCCGCGCAGCAGCTGGACATTATCAGCGCGCAATTTCGTCTTGTTCTCTTCCAGCTGGCGGATCACGGGCGTGTGCGTGTCGACCATGGTGACGGACGCGGCGCCGCGGCTGGCCGCTTCGAAGCCCAGCGCGCCGCTGCCGGCGAACAGGTCCAGCACCTGGGCGTTGGCCCAGTCGCCGTCGCGCAAATGATTGATCCAGTTAAATACGGTTTCGCGCACGCGGTCCGGTGTCGGGCGCAAACCGAGTGCCTGCAAAACAGGCAGCACGGAGCGTTTCCACTGGCCGCCGATGATGCGCACCTGGTTCGGTGGCGGCGCGTGGTGGACGGGGACTTTGGCGGGTTTTTTAATCTTCTTTTGCATGGGGATTTCTTCAATTCGATGGCGGCCACTATAGCATATGGCCCCCTCCCCCCTGCTGGCGCTGCCCCGCTATTTGGGTTGCGTGGCCAGGGAATTGAAATCGTCGATCCAGCCCTGCATGCGCTTGACGGCGTGGGTCTTTTGCGCCGGCGTGGCGATCTTGATCACCGTCATGACCATCTGCGCCGTGCTGCTTTCGTAGGCATCGAAGAAAGCCTTGCGCTCCGAATGTTCCAGGCGCTCGAAACTGTCCTTGATCAGGGTCGTGACCAAGCCCACGGTGGCGTCCTTGCCGAGTTTTTCCTGGTGGACCTTCTTGACCAGGTTCAACACATTCTGCTGGCGCCGCATGCGTTCGTCGAGCCAGATCTCATTGTTCAGCGGACGCGCGTCGGACGCCTTGCGGATGATGGCTTCCTGCTCGCTGCTGAAGCTGCCGAACCACAGTTCGAATTGCTCCATGGCTTTCTTGTAGCGCAGTTGCTGGCGCTTCTCCTGGTCGCCGCTCAGATATTTCTTGCGGTAATCATCATTGTTCGACTTGAACTTCTTTTCCATCTGCGCGATCTGCTCGGGCTTGAGCGAACGGGCCAGGTCGGCCAGTTCGGGCGCCGCTTTCAGCAGCAGCGCCTGGGTGCGCTGCTTGATCTCGCTGTAATCGGCCATCAGGTCCGCCTGCGTGATATTGCCTTGCAGCTGCTTCTGGCCCGTGCGCAGGATTTCCACGTAATCCTTCAATTGCGTCTTGCGGTGCCAGTCGAACAGCTTGTCGATATCCTCGCGCACCCAGCCTTTCTGGTCGCGGTCCAGGTCGACATACGCGTTCAGCCACCAGTACAGCACGGTATCGCCATTGTTGTAGGCCAGGCGCAAGCCGCTGCAGCCTGCGACGATAATGAAAAGCATGGCCAGCACGGCGTAACGAAAGCGGCTGGAGAATGGGGCCTGCGTGTTAAACTTTTTCATATTCTTAACTTATAAAAGACGGTCTATGAACGTTGTCATTCTCGCTGCCGGTATGGGCAAACGCATGCAGTCGGCACTGCCCAAGGTATTGCACTCGTTGGCGGGCAAGCCATTGTTGTCGCACGTCATCGACACGGCGCGCGGCCTGGCGCCGTCCCGATTATGCGTGATTTACGGGCATGGGGGCGCAGCGGTGCTGAAGTTGCTCGACGGCTACAAGGTGAACCATGCCGTGCAGATCGATGCCGCTGAGCAGGCGCAGCAGCTGGGCACAGGCCATGCCGTGCAGCAAGCGCTGCCTTTGCTGGACGACAGCGTGCCGACCCTGATCCTGTACGGCGACGTGCCGCTGACCAGCGCCGCTTCCCTGCAGCAGCTGGTGCAGGCGGCTGGTAACGATAAGCTGGCCATTTTGACCGTGGAACAGGACGATCCTTTCGGCCTGGGCCGCATCGTGCGCGAGCACGGCGCCATCGTGCGCATCGTCGAGGAAAAAGATGCCACGCCAGCAGAGCGCGCCATCAAGGAAATCAACAGCGGCATCATGGTCGCGCCCACCGTGGCCCTGAAGCAATGGTTGTCGGCCTTGTCGAATGACAATGCGCAAGGGGAATACTATCTGACCGATATCGTTGCCCAGGCAGTCGCTGACGGCGTGGCCGTCACCTCGGCGCATCCTGCCGCCGTGTGGGAAGTGGCGGGCGTCAACAGCAAGGTGCAGCTGGCCCAGCTGGAACGCATCCACCAGAACAATATCGCGCAAGCGCTGCTCGAGCGTGGTGTGACCCTGTTTGACCCGGCCCGCATCGACGTGCGCGGCGAACTCATTTGCGGCCGCGATGTCACCATCGACGTCGGCTGCGTATTTGAAGGCAGAGTCGAACTGGGCGACGGCGTGCGCGTGGGCGCCAACAACGTCTTCATCAACGCCACGGTGGCGCCCGGCGCGCACATCAAGCCCTTCTGCCATATCGAGGACGCCATCGTCGGCGCCGCTTCCATCATCGGCCCGTACGCGCGCCTGCGCCCGGGCACGGTCCTGGCGGAAGACGTGCACATCGGTAACTTCGTCGAGGTGAAAAACAGCCAGATCGCCGCGCACAGCAAGGCGAATCACCTGGCCTACATCGGCGACGCCACCATCGGCTCGAAGGTCAACATCGGCGCCGGCACGATTACCTGCAACTACGATGGCGTGAACAAGTTCCGCACGGTGATTGAAGACGACGCCTTCATTGGCAGCGACAGCCAGCTGATCGCGCCCGTCACCGTCGGCAAAGGCGCTACCTTGGGCGCCGGCACGACCTTGTCGAAAGATGCGCCAGCGGGCAAGCTGACCGTCTCGCGCGCGCGCCAGGTCACGATTGACGGCTGGACGCGTCCCGTGAAAATCAAGAAGTAAGCGCACCGCCCTCGGTACGCATGACGCCGTCAGCCTGTCCGGGCTGACGGCGTTTTTTTACGCCTGTGGATAATCCTGTGGAGAGTTAGCTGACAACCCGGGATAAGTCCGACCATTTTTCCCATCCCGTATTTTCTCCGTATTGTTGTGTGTGGATAAGCATGTGAACAAGCATGCGGACAAGTGATGGATAAGCCCGGTATAAGCTGCGTATAAACGGTAAAGAACCTGTGGAAAAGACGGGATAAGTTTTCTGGCCCAGCTTGCCGTTCCAGCGTACAAGCCAGTCCGGGCAGGCTGAAAAAGTATCGCTGGTTTTTTGCTTGCCTGGACTGTGGATAAGCTTGTGTGCAATCTGCGGATAAGTGATGGATAACTTATAAGTCATTGTATTATAAGGATATTCAAGAGTTATTCGTCAATGCTGGCTGTGGGTAAAGCTGTGCAAAAGCCTGTGCTTAAAGCATGGACAAGCGATGGATAAGCCGGGATAAGTTTTTACACGGCAGTAGCTACACATTTATTGAACGGCCTCCTGCGAGGCCGGATGTGGCAGCCGTGAAAATCCGCGATTTTTATACTGTGGATAAACTTGTGTATAAGCACGTGAAAAGCGAAGGATAAGCAGGGATAACTTCTCTGTCCGCTTGCTTCATACCGCGATGCGCGTCTCGAATTTGCTGCGAAAGGTGGAAAAATAGCTTTTCACGTTGCGCACATTCGCGTGCGCGGCAAACAGGCGGTGCGCCAGCGCGTGGTAGGCGGGCATGTCGGCCACTTGCACCATCAGCACGAAGTCGGGCCCGGGCGAGACGCGGTAGCATTGCAGCACGGCCGCTTCCTGCGCCACCAGCTGCTCGAATTCCGCCATGCGCTCCGCCGCCTGTACGTCGAGCGTGATTTCCACGATGGCCGTCAAGCGCGCGCCCACCAGCTGCGGCGCGACGATGGCCACTTGCCGCTCGATGACGCCGCTTTCCCGTAAATGCTTGACCCGCCGCAAACACGTGGGCGCCGAGACGTGCACCGAGCGCGCCAGTTCACTGTTGGTTTGCGATGCATCAATTTGCAAGGCGTTCAGGATGCGATGATCGATTTCGTCGAGGGTAATGTTGTCTTCGCTCATGGTCTTGATGAATTAGATAATATATCGAGTTTAAATGAAATAATATTTCATCATAAAATAGAGGTGAAATATTCAGTCAAATATACACGGATTTAGAAAGCATATTTCACGCGCTCTGCATTAGCATGCATGCATTGATGAATTTTTAGACAGAGGTTTCCATGTGCGGCATCGTCGGCGCAGTAGCGCAACGTAATATCACTCCCATCCTGGTCGAAGGCTTGAAGCGCCTGGAATACCGCGGCTACGATTCCTGCGGCATCGCCCTGCATGCGGATGGCCGCTTGCAGCGCTCGCGCTCCACCTCGCGCGTGGCCGAGCTGGAAAAGCAGATCGCCGAAGAAGGCTTGAGCGGTTTTACGGGCATCGCCCATACGCGCTGGGCCACGCACGGCGCCCCTGTCTCCTTCAATGCCCACCCGCACTTCTCACCAACGGAAGAGAACGCCCGCGTGGCGCTGGTGCATAACGGTATCATCGAAAACCACGACGAACTGCGCGCCGAACTGACGGCCCTCGGCTACGTCTTCCAGAGCCAGACGGACACGGAAGTGATTGCCCACCTGGTCGAGCACATGTATAACGGCGACCTGTTCGAGACCGTGCAGCAAGCCGTGAAACGCCTTGATGGCGCGTATGCGATTGCCGTGTTCTGCCGCGACGAACCACACCGCGTGGTCGCCGCGCGCCAGGGTTCGCCCCTGATCGTCGGCCTGGGCAATGGTGAAAACTTTGTCGCGTCCGACGCCATGGCGCTGGCCGGCACGACGGACCAGATCATCTACCTGGAAGAAGGCGACGTGGTCGACCTGCAACTGTCGCGCTGCTGGATCGTCGACGTCGATGGCAAACCCGTCGAGCGCGAAGTGAAAACCGTGCATGCGCACACGGGCGCGGCCGAGCTGGGCCCGTACCGCCACTACATGCAGAAGGAAATCTTCGAGCAGCCGCGCGCCATCGGCGACACCTTGGAAGGTGTGACGGGCATCATGCCGGAACTGTTCGGCGACGGCGCCTATAAAATCTTCAAGCAGATCGACCGCGTGCTGATCCTGGCCTGCGGCACCAGCTCGTACGCGGGCATGACGGCGAAATATTGGATCGAGTCGATCGCCAAGGTACCCGTCAGCGTGGAAGTGGCCAGCGAATACCGCTACCGCGACAGCGTGCCGAATCCGAATACACTGGTGGTGACCATTTCGCAAAGCGGCGAAACGGCCGACACCCTGGCCGCCCTGAAACACGCGCGCAGCCTGGGCATGCTGCACACCTTGACCATATGCAACGTGGCCACCAGCGCCATGGTGCGCGAATGCGCCTTGGCCTACATCACGCGCGCTGGCGTGGAAGTGGGCGTGGCATCCACCAAAGCGTTCACGACGCAGCTGGCCGGCTTGTTCCTGCTGACCTTGTGCTTGGCGCAAGTCAATGGCCACCTCTCCGAAGAGCAGGAAGCGGCGCACCTGAAAGCCATGCGCCACCTGCCCGTCGCGATTGCTTCCGTGCTGGCGCTGGAACCGCAAATCATCGCCTGGTCCGAAGAATTCGCGCGCAAGGAAAACGCCCTCTTCCTCGGTCGCGGCATGCACTACCCGATCGCCCTGGAAGGCGCGCTGAAACTGAAGGAAATCTCGTACATTCACGCCGAAGCGTATCCAGCCGGCGAATTGAAGCACGGCCCGCTGGCCCTGGTGACAAATGAAATGCCGGTCGTCACCATCGCGCCAAACGACGCCCTGATCGAAAAGCTGAAATCGAACATGCAGGAAGTGCGCGCCCGCGGCGGCCAACTGTACGTCTTCGCCGACGTCGATTCGCGCATCAGCTCCGGCGAAGGCCTGCACGTCATCCGCCTGCCTGAGCACTACGGCGATTTGTCGCCGATCCTGCACGTGGTGGCGCTGCAATTGCTGGCGTATCACACGGCGCTGGCACGCGGTACGGACGTGGACAAGCCACGCAATCTGGCCAAGTCGGTGACGGTGGAGTAAGCAGGGCCGATGGTGTATTGCTCTGGTGGCGCAATGTCACCAGAGCGGCGGTCGTCGCACAGGATGCTCAAAGGCCTGGGTCGGTACGAGCACGGTATTGCTCTATCCACTTCACCGACTGTACGATGCCGCCAAATGGAAAGAAATGCAGGCTGACCTCGCCATGTGCTGCTGTCAGGCCGGCGGCCAGGCGATCTACAAACAGATCGGGGCCTGCCGTGCCGAACAGCTTGCCGATCGAGACGCCGTATTTGGACCACATCGATGCGCAGGCGCCCACGCCGCATACTGCGGCATAGCGCGCCAGCACCGCGATGCTCGCGGGGCCTGGTACGCCCACGCGCACGGGATGGTTGATGCCATGCGCGCGCAGCGCTTCCAGCCACGTCAACACGATGTCGGCATCAAAGGCGAACTGGGTGACGATCAAGGGCGTCATGCCGCGCATCTCGATGTTGTGGCACTTGCGTTCAAGCACCTCCCACTGTTCAGCCTTGCTCATCACCGGATGGCCTTCCGGGTGGCCACCCACGCCGATCACCTTCATGCCCGCGCGCTCGAAAACGCCTGTGTCGATCAGCGCGGCACTGTCGGCAAACGGCCCCATCGGTGTGGGTGGATCGCCAGCGATGACGAAGCAGCGCTCGACGCCTGCTTCAACGGCCGCGCGCTGCACGAAGGACTCCAAGCCGGCGAGCGAAGCGATACGGCGCGCTGACAAGTGCGGCATGGGCTCAAAGCCGAGTCTGCGCACAGCCCGCGCCGCGGCCAGCCGCGCGTCGTCATCCTCGCGAGCCAGGTAGGGAATGGCAATGGTGGACCCGGGCAATATCCGGGGCGCCGCCGCGCTCAAAGCAGCAATGTCCTTCGTACTGGCTTCCATCGAATAGGCGTGCGTGATGTTGCTGACCGGCTTGCGCATATCGTGATGCATCAAGGGTTTTACCTTAGCTTCCTTGCGCCATGGCGATGAAGGCCTTGACGTAGTCGATGGCGGTGTCCGTCTCGCGTGCCCCCAGGAAGATCTGCTTGGCGATGCCGCGCGGGCCCAGCCGCACAGGCACCACGTCCATCTTGGTAGCGTATTCCTCGACCAGCCAGCGCGGCAGGGCGGCCACGCCGCGGCCGCTGGCCACCATCTGCAACATGATGTCGGTCGTTTCGATGGCTTTGTGGCGCTTGGGCGTGACGCCGGCCGGCAACAGGAACTGGTTGTAGATGTCCAGGCGCTCGATGTCCACGGGGTAGCTGATCAGCACTTCCTGTGTCAGCTGCTGGGGCTTCACATAGGCTGCCGACGCCAGGGCATGACCCTTGGCCACGACGAGCACCTGCTCGTAGTCGAACACGGGCTCGAATGCCAGCCCCGGCTTGTACAGCGGGTCGGGCGTGACCAGCAAGTCGATCTCGTAGCCGAACAGCGCGCCGATCCCGCCGAACTGAAACTTCTGCTTGACGTCCACATCCACGTCGGGCCATGCGGCCAGATAGGGAGACACTACCTTGAGCAGCCACTGGTAGCAAGGATGGCATTCCATGCCGATGCGCAGCGCGCCGCGCTCGCCCTGCGCGAACTGGCCCAGGCGCTCTTCGGCCAGGTCCAGTTGCGGCAGCACCCGGTTCGCCACCGCCAGCAAATACTGGCCGGCCTGCGTCAGGCGCAGGTTGCGCCCTTCGCGCAGCCAGACGTCGGTGCCCAGTTGCTGCTCCAGCTTCTTCATGCTGTGGCTCAAGGCCGACTGGGTCAGGTTCAGCACGCCTGCGGCGGCCGTCAAGGACCCTTGCTTTTCGACTTGCTGGACGATGCTGAGGTGAATGCGTTCAAGCATTGGAATGAGCCATATTCATGGATGTATGAAATAAGACCATTATACTTCATCGATCCCCGCCGTTATCATCCCTACCCTTGCTGCTGGCATTTGTCGGCCCGCCCGCATCACCCATTTGAAAGCAAACATGACACGTCCACTTCGCTTAGTCGCCGTTTCCGGCGGGCTGCAACGCCCTTCCAAGGCAGCAGCCCTGGCCGAGCACCTGATGGACCTGATCGCTGAGGAAGTGCTGTGCGAACAACGCCTGGTCGAACTGGGGCAGCTCGCGCCGCAGCTGGCCGGCGCAACCTGGCGCTCCCATCTGCCCGAGGCGGTGGAGCGGGAACTCGCGGCGGTCGAGCAAGCGGACATCCTGGTGGTGGCGACACCGGTCTATCGCGGCTCGTACACTGGCCTGTTCAAGCACTTCTTCGATTTCATTGACCAGGACGCCTTGATCGACAAGCCCGTCTTGCTGGCGGCCACCGGCGGCAGCGAGCGCCATGCCCTGATGATCGACCACCAGTTGCGGCCGCTGTTCAGCTTTTTCCAGGCACGCACATTGCCGCTGGGCGTCTACGCGACCGACAAGGACTTTACCAACTACCGCCTGCAGGACGAGGCCCTGATCCAGCGCGCCACCTTGGCGGTGCAACGGGCATTGCCCTTGATCGGCTTGACGCGCCATGCGAGATCCGCCACCGCTGAAGAGCTGGTCGCGGCCTGATACGCATCACCACGGTCAATCAACATATTCACCTTTTCGCAGACATCAGGACAGATCACCATGAGCAAAGATTTTGTATTCAGCATCAAGAGCATTGTTTTCGATGAAAACTATCACCCATCGGACAGCACGCGATTGACGACCAACTTTGCCAATCTGGCCCGGGGAGAGCGTCGCCAGGAGAACTTGCGCAATACCTTGAAAATGATCGACAGCCGCTTCAACAATCTGGCGCATTGGGACAACCCGAAGGCAGACCGCTACTCCGTCGAGCTTGAAATCATTTCCGTCGCGTTGAATATCGATGCCGAAGGCGACAATATTCCATTGATCGAGATATTGAAGCCGAACATCATCGATAAAAAAACCAATGAGCGCATCGATGGCATTGCCGGGAATAACTTCTCCTCCTACGTGCGCGATTACGACTTCAGCGTGCTGCTGCCAGAGCACAACAATAATAAATCCACGTTTGGCACGCCGGACAACTTCGGCGATTTCCATGGCAAGCTGTTCAAGCACTTTGTCAGGTCAGACACCTATAAAGCGCACTTCAGCAAGCCGCCCGTTATCTGCATCAGCGCCTCGAGCAGCAAGACCTATCAGCGCACTGAAAACCAGCACCCCATCCTGGGCGTCGAGTACCAACAAAATGAGTTCTCGTCGACCGATGAATATTTCGAAAAGATGGGGATGCAGGTGCGCTATTTCATGCCGCCCAACAGCTCCGCGCCGCTGGCTTTTTATTTTATCGGCGACCTGCTGGGCGACTACAGCAATCTTGAGCTGATCGGCACCATCAGCACGATGGAAACGTTCCAAAAGATCTACCGGCCCGAAATTTACAACGCCAATTCCGCGGCGGGGAAGTTGTATCAGCCCAGCCTGAAGAACCAGGATTACTCATTGACGCAAATTGTCTATGACCGGGAAGAGCGCAGCCAGCTGGCGGTCAAGCAGGGCAAATATACGGAAGAGCACTTCATCAAGCCATACAAGAATATTCTTGAACAATGGTCTGCCAACTACGCGCTCTGATTAAAAAAATAAACGAAAGCATTCATCATGAAAAAATTATTGCCTACTTCCACTGCCGGCAGCTTGCCCAAACCTTCCTGGCTGGCACAGCCTGAAAAGCTGTGGTCGCCGTGGAAATTACAGGACGAGGAATTGATCGAGGGCAAACAGGATGCTCTGCGTTTGTCACTGCAGGAACAGCAGCAGGCAGGCATCGATATCGTCAGTGACGGCGAGCAAACCCGCCAGCATTTCGTCACCACGTTTATCGAGCATCTGAGCGGCGTGGATTTTGACAAACGCGAGACCGTCAGGATACGTGACCGCTACGATGCGAGCGTGCCGACCGTCGTGGGCGCCGTGAGCCGCACCAAGCCGGTTTTCGTGGACGACGCCAGGTTTTTACGCCAGCAAACCAAGCAGCCGATCAAATGGGCCCTGCCAGGCCCGATGACGATGATCGATACGCTGTATGACAGCCACTACAAGAGCCGTGAAAAACTGGCCTGGGAATTTGCCAAGATACTCAATCAGGAAGCGAGGGAACTGGAGGCGGCCGGCGTCGACATCATCCAGTTTGACGAACCCGCATTCAATGTCTTCTTTGATGAGGTCAATGACTGGGGGATTGCCACCCTGGAAAGGGCGATCGAAGGACTCAAGTGCGAAACGGCCGTCCATATTTGCTACGGCTACGGCATCAAGGCCAATACGGACTGGAAAAATACGCTGGGGTCCGAGTGGCGTCAATATGAAGAGTCTTTCCCGAAGCTGCAGAAATCGAATATCGACATCATCTCGCTCGAATGCCACAACTCGCGTGTGCCCATCGACCTGATTGAACTCATTCGCGGCAAGAAGGTGATGGTCGGGGCCATCGACGTGGCCAGCAATACGATTGAAACGCCGGAGGAAGTCGCCAACACCTTGCGCAAAGCGCTGCGCTTTGTCGATGCCGACAAACTCTATCCTTCGACCAACTGCGGCATGGCGCCCTTGGCTCGCCGGGTAGCAAGAGGCAAGTTGAATGCGCTCAGCGCAGGCGCGGCAATCATTCGCGGAGAGCTTTCCTAGCCGGCTGGTGAAGTTACGCCTGCGCCTAAGCCAGGCGCAGCAGCATCACCCGCAAGCGCTCCCCCATCCGTGCCCGCAAGGCTGCGTTCAGCAGCGGCGCCACCTGCGAAGAGCTTTCTTGATGCGCGCCAGCAGGGCATCGGCATACTCTTCCGCCTGTTGGTACCTGGCGAAGCCGAAACGGGCCACGTCGCGCAGCATGGCGTCGCGCGTGATGTCGCGGCGGCCGGCGGATTGTGGTCTTTAATTGGAAGAGTATGAACGCCGCAGTTGATTTTTAAAGTGAACATAAAACTGAATTTAATACGATTAAATTCAATCTTATGTTCATGTGATCCGTCGTCGCGCTATTCTAGAATTCCTCCCACTGTGCCGGCGCGCAGGCGCGTTGCGGCGCCGCTGTCACGGCCACGCGCATTGCCGTGCCGGCCGCTGGCCGCGCGGCAGGCGTTGGCAAGGTCGCCGCTGGCACGCCGCCCAGTTTAAATGCGCTCACCACCTGCGCCAGGGTGGCCGCCTGCTCCTGCATGGCCGCTGCTGCTGCCGCCGACTCTTCCACCAGGGCCGCGTTTTGCTGGGTGACGTTGTCCATTTCGCTGATGGCCTGGTTGATTTGCTCGATGCCGGCCGTCTGTTCCGCGCTGGCCGAGGTGATTTCTTCCATAATGTCGGTAACGCGGCGCACGCTGTCGACCAGATCGGTCATGGTGTTGCCGGCTTGATGCACGAGCTCGCTGCCGGCCGCCACGCTTTGGGTCGAGTCGTCGATCAGGGTCTTGATTTCCTTGGCCGCGGCAGCCGAGCGGTGCGCCAGGCTGCGCACTTCCGTGGCCACGACGGCGAAGCCACGGCCCTGCTCGCCCGCACGCGCCGCTTCCACGGCCGCGTTCAAGGCCAGAATGTTGGTCTGGAAGGCGATGCCATCGATGACGCCGATGATGTCCGCGATCTTGTTCGACGAGGCGTCGATTTGCCGCATGGTCGCCACCACTTGCGCGATGACGGCGCCGCCCCGTTGCGCCACGCCGGAAGCCGTGTCGGCCAGCACATGCGCCTGGCGCGCATTGTCGGCATTCTGCTTGACGGTCGAGGTCAGCTCTTCCATGGATGACGCCGTCTCTTCCAGCGAACTGGCTTGCTGCTCCGTGCGCGCAGACAGGTCCAGGCTGCCCGCCGCTACTTCGGACGAGGCCGAGGCGATCGTTTCCGTGCCGGCACGCACCGTGCCCACCGTTTGCGCCAGGTTGTCGTTCATGCGCTTGAGCGCCTGCAACAACTGTCCCATTTCATCGCGCGACTGCACTGTGATGTGGCTGCGCAAATCGCCCGCGGCCACCGTGTTGGCCACTTGCAGCGCCGTGGCGACGGGGCCGGTGATCGAGCGCGTGATGCCATACGCCAAGGCCGCTGCGATGGCCAAGGCCGCCAGCGACATGCCGATTAGCAAGGTGCGCGTGTTGGCATAGGTCGCATTGGCATTGTCGCCCGCCGTGTTGGCCAGGGTGTTTTGCAAGCTGATCTGTTCAGCAATCAATTGCTTGTAGACGAGCAAGACGGGGCGCAGCTGGCCGTACAGGTAGGCGCTGCTGTCGTCCGGCGTGCCGCTCCTGATCAGTTCCAGCAAGGCCTCCTGCCCCTGCGCGTAGCGCGTGTTGGCATCGTTCATCTTGGCCAGCAGCGCGCGTTCACGCTCCGAATCGAGCATGTTCGCGAGCTTGCCGAGATTGCCGGCCGCCGCCTGGCGCGCGGCCAGGATGGCGTCCGTTTGCTTGCGCTGGTCGGCCGGATCGGCGCTGAGCATCATGTTGCGCAAGGCAATGGCGATGTCGTTGATGTTGGCCGATACGCTGTTGGCGAGCTCAATCTTCGGCATGCTGTCATGCACGATATGGCCGGTGCCCTGGTTGATCTTGCCCAGCATGGCAATGCCCAGGCAGGAGATGATGATCAGCATGGCGCCGATGGCGCCAAAGCCCACGGCGAGGCGGGTGCCGATGGTCAGGTTGGATAAAAACTTCATGGCGGTCTCAATACGGAGGGAATGGTCAAAAGGTCGGCGGCTGCGGATTGGGGGCCGCGCCGCCAAGCGGAGGACGATCCTAGACCTTTTCAGGTGATATTTCCATAGGGCAATATGCCTAGTCGCCCCCTTGGATGCACGCCGGTTCCGCCTGTTCTGCGGCTTGCGCGTGTTTTCAGCTATATTGGCAGGCACCCGCCGGGCAGCAGGCCATGACCGGCGTCGCCGCCGATTCGGCAATTTTTTCCATTTTCAGCCTTAGGTCCGCATGACTTCTTTCCGTCTCCGTTTCTTCCCCTTCCTGCTGGCGTTGTTGCTGGCCTGCTCGCTGGCCCCGCCGCCCGCCTGGTCGCAGCCCGTCGACGATGCCGCCACGGCCGACCAGCGACTCGATGGCTTGCGCAAGCAGATCACCGGTATTCAAAAGGCGCTCGATGGCGAGGCGGAGCTCGATGACGCGACCCTGTCGCAGATGCGCGCCGATGCGCTGGCGGCCAGCGCCGAGGCGGACAAGGTGGCCGACGCGCTCGCGCCCACGCTCACCAGCGTGCAGGCGCGGCTGGCCGAGCTGGGCAAGCCGGCGGCGGGGATCAAAGATGCCCCCGACGTGGCGGCGCAGCGCAGCCAGCTGGACCGCACCAGCAGCGCGCTCGATGCGCAAGTAAAACTGGCGCGCCTGCTGGCCGTGGAAGCGACGCAGGCGTCGGAGCAGGTGTCGACGGTGCGCCGCGCGCAGTTGCAGGCGCGCCTGGGCGAGCGCACGGCGTCGATACTCGCCGGCTCGTTCTGGAAGCAGCTGCATGCGGAATTGCCGCAGAACCTGCAACGCCTGCGGGCGCTGGAGCTTGAATTGGCGAATGCGGCAAGCGCCACGCCGTGGTCGGCCTGGGGCGGCTTGCTGGCCGCCATCGTGGCCGTGATCGGCGCCAGCGTCTGGATTTCGCGCTATTTGCTGGTGGTCACGTCCACGCGCGTGCCGCATGGCCGCTTGCGCCGCTCGCTGCATGCGCTCGCTGTGCTGGTGCTGGCGCTGGCGACGCCAGGACTGGTGGCGGAATTGCTGGCCATGGGCTTGCGCTGGGAGGGCGGCCTGTCCGAAAAAACCTCGACTTTCCTCAGCAGCTTGATCGGCATCATCTGTTTTGCCGGCTTTACGGCAGGGCTGGGCCACGCGCTGCTGTCGCCGCGCCGCGTGTCGTGGCGCTTGCTGCCCCTGCCCGATGCGCTGGCGCACCGCATGCGCAATTTCCCGTCGATGTTTTCCTTCATCGTCGTGCTTGTGTGGGCGACGGAACGGGTCACCATCGTCATCAATGCGGGCCTGTCGACGGCCGTGGCCGTCAATTGCATCGTCGCCCTCGTGATGAGCACGACCATCGCCTACGGCCTGATGCGGGCCGAGCGCTGCTGGCGCCAGTTGCGCGAGGCCGATCCCGCCACCCTCGTCACGCCGCTGTGGCTGCGCTGCGTCACGGTGCTGCTGTGGCTGGCGCTGGCGTCGAGCGTCATCAGCTTGCTGGTCGGCTATGTGGCGTTCGGCAGCTTTGTCGCCAAGCAAATCGCCTGGGTCATCATCGTGGTGTGCAGCACCTATTTGCTGACGGTGCTGGTTGACGATATCTGCATGCTGCTGGCGTCCACGCCGCCGCCGCCAGACGCCGCTCACCCCGTGCTGGCCACGCCCAAGGCGCGCGACCAGGCGGCCGTGCTGCTGTCGGGCATCGGCCGCGCCATCGTCGTGCTGCTGGCTCTGATGTTGCTCTTGGCGCCATTTGGCGAAGGTCCGGGCGAGCTGTTCCAGCGCGTCGGCAAGCTGCAGGATGGCCTGGCCATCGGCGAAGTGGCGATCCGCCCGGCCGCCATGATCCAGGCGCTGCTGGTGCTGGTTGTCGGCTTTATCGCGCTGGGCCTGTTCAAGCGCTGGCTGCAAAACAGTTATTTGCCGACCACCAATCTCGATACGGGCATGCAAGTGTCGTTCATCACGCTGTTCGGCTACATCGGCGGCGTGCTGGCCGTGGCGCTGGCCCTGTCGGCGGCCGGCATCGGCCTCGAGCGCATCGCGTGGGTGGCGTCGGCCTTGTCGGTGGGTATCGGTTTTGGCTTGCAGGCCGTGGTGCAGAACTTTGTTTCCGGCCTGATCCTGCTGGCCGAGCGCCCCGTGAAAGTGGGCGACTGGGTGTCGTTAGGCGGCGTAGAGGGCGACATTCGCCGCATCAATGTGCGCGCCACGGAAATTCAATTGGGCGACCGTTCCACGGTGATCGTGCCGAACTCGGAATTCATCACCAAGACGGTGCGCAACGTGACCCTGGCCAATCCGCTGGGCCTGGTGCAAGTCAAGCTGCCGCTGCCGCTGGGCACGGATGCGCAGGTGGCGCGCGCGCTGATCCTGTCCGTCTTTGTCGACAATCCCGACGTGCTCGACACGCCGGCGCCGAATGTGCAGCTGGACGGCATCGACAATGGCCTGTTGTTGTTCAACGCCACCGGCTTTGCCTCGTCGCCGCGCCTGACGTCGGGCATCCGCAGCGCGCTGCTGTTCGAACTGCTCAAGCGCCTGGACGAGGCGCACATCGCGATCGCCAAACCCAGCACGATGGTGCTGAGTACGGTGCCGGCGCAGCCCGAGGCGCCGGCCATGTCAGCCGTTGCGCCGGCGCCCACACCGGTGCCGCCGCTGACGAGCTAGTCGGCACAAGTCAGCGCACGGTCGACCACAGCAGGGCCGCCAGGTACAGGCCGACGCCGAACGCCGTGTGCGCCATCAGGCTGCGCAGGCGGGCGGCGTTTGGGTGCGGCGTCTTGCTGGCGGCCATGCCGGCACCCATGCCCGGCTGCAAGATGCAAAACGGCGCGGCCACGCTCACGAGGCCCGCCAGCAGGGCCGGCGCGAACGTCGGCTGTTGCACCCACTCCTGTCCCACCAGCGCCAGCAGCACGGCCGCAAACAGCACGCCGATCACGTAATGGGCCGTCCAGCCCAGGATGGCTTCATCGCGCACGGGCGCCGCCTGGGCAATATTGGTGTGCGTCACCGTGCCGCGCGGCAGATGGCCGAGCCAGCGCCCCACCATCGCAAAGTTCAGCGAGGGAATGCACCAGAAGCGTTTCAAGGCCACTGCCCACACATCCATCACCGCCGTCGCGCCCACGCCGATCGCCAGCGCATCGAGCCAGAGTATTTGCATTACCGCTCCTAACATTCAATTGATTGCTTGAATGTTATAAGGGTGCTAGCATCGTGTCAATGAAAAATGCCGATATCGAATTGCTCACCGGTTCTGCCGGGTTTGCCCATATTTTAGGCAGCGCGCCGCGTTTGCGCCTGCTCGAGCAGATCGCGCATGGCGAATATGCGGTGGAGCAGCTGGTGGAGTTGACGGGCTTGTCCGTGGCGAACACGTCCCAGCATTTGCAGCAGTTGCGGCGTGCCGGTTTCGTGCAGGCGCGGCGCGACGGCAAGCGCGTGCTGTACCGGCTCGGCAGCGGCCCCATCGTGCAACTGCTGGCCGCGCTGGACGTGTACGCGCAGCATCAGCGCAGCGAGTTGCAGGCGCTGGGCCGCGGCGACCACGTGGAAGCGATCACGGGCGACGAGCTGCTCGAGCGCATGCGCGAAGCCAGCATCACCGTGCTCGACGTGCGGCCCGCGCAGGAGTTTGCCGCCGGCCACTTGCCCGGTGCGGTCAATATTCCTATTGATGACTTGCAGCGCCGCCTCGGCGAATTGCCCGCGAACGCAGAGATCGCCGCCTACTGCCGCGGCCCGTATTGCGTGCTGTCCGTGCAGGCCGTGGCTGCCTTGCGCCAGTACGGCTTGCAGGCGCGCCGTCTCGGCAGCGGCTACGACGACTGGCAGGCGGCCGGCTTGCCTGTCGTCAAGGCGGCGTGATGGCGGTCCCCAACAGCAAGTCGGAACTGATCGAGGCGATTACCACCACGTATGCGAAACTGGCGCAGGAGCTGGCGCGCGTGCCGCCGGCGCTATCGCGCGAGCCCGTGCTGGAAGGACAAGTGGCGGGCACGCGCATGAGCGTGTGCGATCTGCTCGCCTACCTGGTTGGCTGGAATGAGCTGGTTTTGCACTGGCACGCGCAGCTGCGCGACGGCAAACGCATCGAGGACATCGCCTTTCCCGCCGAAGGTTTCACGTGGAACGCTCTGGGAAAACTGGCGCAGCGCTTCTATGCCGACTATGCTGAACTGAGCATGGACGACTTGCTGCAGCGTCTGGAGCAGGCGAAAAACCAGTTGCTGGCGCTGGTCGAAAGCCATGATGACGCGCAATTGTATGGCCAGCCCTGGTACACGCATTACACGATGGGACGCATGATCCAGTTCAACACGGCGTCGCCGTATGCGAACGCGCGCACACGCTTGCGGGCCTGGCTCAAGACCTTGTAGCGGGATCGGCAGGCTTGCACGATTGCATCAGTACGCTCGGAAAACTTTTCAGGCAGGATAGTGGTTTCAAGCGCAACCGATTGAAGGATCACCATGCTGACCATCGCCCTCGCCCAGATGAATCCCACCGTGGGCGACTTCGACGCCAATGTCGCCGCCATTGTCGCGCGCATGCAGCGCGCCAGCGAGGAAGGCGCGGATCTGCTCGTCTGTCCCGAACTGTCGCTGTGTGCGTATTACCCGGGCGACCTGTTCGAAGACGCCGCCTTCCTGCGCGGCATGCAGCAGGCGCTCGATACCGTGCTGCAGGCGTCCACGCGCTGGCCGGCACTGCTTACCGTCATCGGCACGGCGCGGCCGAACTCCGGCGTCGGCAAGCCCCTGTACAACGCCTTGCTGGCGATGCGCGACGGGCGCATCGTCGCCGAATACTACAAGCAGCTGCTGCCCACCTACGGCATCTTCGACGAGGGCCGCCATTTTGAACCGGGCCCGCCCGGCGCGTGCACCTTGACTATCGCCGGCTGCAAGGTCGGCTTCATGATTTGCGAGGATGGCTGGAATGACGATGGCCGCGCCTACGCCGTCAACCCCTTCGACGCCCTGCACGCGGCGCGGCCCGACCTGATCGTCAGCATCAACGCCAGCCCGTCCGACATCGGCAAGCGCGCGCAGCGCCACGCCGTGTTTGGCGCCGCCTGTGCGCGCGTGAACTTGCCCTTGCTGTTCGTCAACCAGGTGGGCGGCCAGGACCAGCTCGTGTTCGACGGCGCCTCGTTCGCCATGTCGCCGAGCCAGGGCGTGCAATTCGAAGCGGCCCGCTTCGTCGAAGATTTTCCATTGCTGCGCTTTGCCGATGGCCGTTTTACGCGTACCGACGGTACCGCGTTTCCCGTGCCCGACCCGGACGGCATCCCCGCCGTGGAATTTGCGCGGCGCCAGATCGTGCTGGGATTACGCGACTACGCGCGCCGCTGCCGCTTTACGCAAGTCGTCGTCGGCTGCTCGGGTGGCATCGATTCGGCGCTGACGCTGGCCCTGGCCGTTGAGGCGCTGGGTGCCGACAACGTCGTGGGCATCACCATGCCATCCGTGTTTTCCAGCGCCGGCTCCGTCACCGATTCCGTCGCCCTGTGCGCCAATCTGGGCATCGCCCTCTACACGCATCCGATCCGCGACATCGTGGCGCAATACGAAACCGGCTACGCGCAAGCCTTCGACGGCAAGCTGCAGGGACTGCCGCTGGAAAACCTGCAGGCGCGCGTGCGCGGCACGATCCTGATGGAATACTCGAACGCGTTTGGCGCCCTGCTGCTCACCACCGGCAACAAGAGCGAAATCTCGGTCGGTTACTGCACCCTGTACGGCGACACGAATGGGGGACTGGGCCTGATCGGCGACCTGTATAAAACGGAGGTGTTCGCCCTGTCGCGCCACATCAACGCCAGCGCCGGGCGCGAACTGATCCCCGTCGCCGTGCTCGATAAACCGCCGTCGGCGGAACTGGCGCCGGGCCAGCGCGACACCGACAGTTTGCCGCCGTATCCCGTGCTCGATGACATTCTCAAATGGCATATCGAGGGACGCCGCCTGCCTGCGGCCGAAAGCGCACAGGCGTTGACCGTGGTCGACCAGCTGCGCGAGACGGACGAGGGACGCGCCCTCGTGACGCGCATCCTCGGCATGGTCGCCCGCAACGAGTACAAGCGGCGCCAGGCGGCACCCATCATCCGCGTGCGTTCGCGCGCCTTTGGCAGCGGGCGTCAATTGCCGATTGCCGCCCACTACCCCACCGGAGACGACGCATGACCCCATCCTACCCTGCCGATGCGGCCATCCTGATCGGCCGCTTCCAGCCTTTTCACAATGGCCATGCGGGCTTGCTGCAAAAGGCCCTGACGACGGCCGCGCAGGTGGTGGTGGTGCTCGGCTCGGCCTTCCATGCGCGCAGCCCGAAGAACCCGTTTACATGGCAGGAGCGGGCCGCCATGATCGCCGCGACCTTGCCCGAGGCGCAGCGCGCTCGCGTGCATTACGTGGCCGTGCGCGACTACTACGACGATGGCCTGTGGGCCGACGCCGTGCGGCACGCCGTGGCGGGCGCCGTGCCGAAGGCGCAGCGCGTGATGCTGGTGGCTTGCTTCAAGGACGCCACCAGTTACTACCTGCACCACTTCCCCCATTGGCAGCTGCTGAACCTGGAGATCGACCCTGGCGCGCCCATCGGCGCGACGGCGATTCGCAACGTGCTGTTCGAGGCGGAAGACGTGGACGTGTCGCTGAGCGCCGTGGCCCAGCTGCTGCCGGCGGCCATCGGCCAGTATGTAAAGGCGTGGACCTTGCTGCCGTGGTACGCGCCGCTGGTGCAGGAATACCGCGCCATCGAAGCGTATAAAGCGCGCTGGCGCGCGGCGCCGTATCCGCCCATCTTCACCACCGTGGACGCGCTGGTGCAGACGGGCGGCCACGTGCTGCTCGTGCGCCGCGGCGGCTATCCGGGCAAGGACTTGTGGGCGCTGCCCGGCGGCTTCCTGGAGCCGCGCGAACGCCTGCTGCAGGGCGCCCTGCGCGAACTGGCGGAGGAAACCCAGCTGGGCGTGCTGGCGCCCACCCTCGTCGAGGCCTTGGTCGGCGTGGCCGTGTTCGACCACCCGGACCGCAGCCAGCGCGGGCGCACCATCACGCATGCGCATTACTTCGATTTGAAGACGCGCCAGCTGCCGGCCGTGACGGCGGCCGACGATGCGGCGCTGGCGCAGTGGGTGCCCGTGGCCGCGCTGCCGGCCATGGAAGAGCAATTCTTCGAAGACCATTTCCATATCCTGAACCACTTCCTCAAGCTCACGCACGAGGGGCGCGGAGAGGGGGCATCCCCCTCCCCGCGCGTCAGGACGTTACGCGTTCCCAGCCATGCCTGACGGCCGCCTTGAACTTGTCCCACGCCGATTGCGGATACGTGTGCTCCCACGTGGAACGCAGGTCCGCTTCTACGTCATCCCATGGGCGCCCCCGGTAGCTGTCGCTGCTTGCCATCGAATGGCCATAGCGGTAGGCGGGATCGTAGTCCTCGAAACGCGCGCCGGTGGCGACATAGGTGGCGCTCCAGTGGCTGCGGTAGTACTGCTCGTCGTCGTAATTGGTGCCGGGCAGGTTGTCGGCGCTGGGATAGCGGCGCACGTTAGCGCCCGCGCTGGATGGCGGCGGGGCCATGTCGCTGGCAAATTGCTGCGACCCTGGCGCCTCGTTCATGCTGCCCTGCTGCGATGAGGTATCCGACTGCATGCTGGCGCCCTGGCGCATTGCGCTGGCGTCTTGCGGCGCGCCTTGCCAGCCGCCGGCGCGCCAGTGGTCGGCATGCGCATCGATGTCGAGCGGCGCATAGCGTTCGACGATGTCGGTGGCGCGCTGGATATCGGCGTCGCTCGCTCCTTCCAGCGTCAGCACGACATGTCCGCGCCGCACGGCTTCCGCATAGATGTGGCGGTCGGCGTGGCTGCCGAACAGGTCGGTGAAGAAATGCTTGACGCTGTCGAGCAGGCTGTCGCTGTCGTCGCGGCGGATGTTTTCGGTGGCGGAAAAATCGTCACTGCCCGCATCATGCAGGCGGATGCTGGCGCCGGGGAAGCCAGCCGTGATCAGGTCGTGCCGGGCGCGCTCGGCCATATCGCGCACGGCGAAAACTGCTGCCAATGTATGTGCCATGATGGTCTCCAATCGGTGAACAACGTCCTTCCAGTGTAGGCCGGGAAAAACGAAAGTGGCGCCCGTTTGCCCTTTGGAAATCGTTGTATTCAACAAGTATTGACGACGTGAAACCTCAGTCCGGCGTGCCCACGAAGGCGCGCAAAAAGTCGATAAAGGCGCGCACTTTTTCCGCGATATGCTGGGTGTTCGGATACACGGCATACACGCCCTGTTCCGGGAAGACGACGTCGGGCAGCAGGCGACGCAGGCGTCCCGCGCGCACTTCCCCCTCCACCTGCCACTGCGGCAGCAGGGCCACGCCGCAGCCGCCCAGCGCAAAGCCCAGCAGGGCCGAGGCGGAGTCGGAATGGATGGCGGCGTCGTCCTGCGCCGTGAAGGCGGCGGGGCCGTCCGGTGTCTGCACGTCCCAGCGCAACGGCGCGGCCAGGCGGCTGTGCGCCAGCCAGCGCGCGCGCTGCAAGTCGTCCAAGGTGGCGATGCCCTTCGCAGGCAGGCTGGCCAGGTAGGCGGGCGAGGCGACGGGCCAGATCGCGTACGGCTCGATCAGCGCGGCGCGGTAGCTCGAATCGTTGAGGGAACCCATGCGGATGGCCAGGTCGTACCGACCCGAGATCAGGTCTTCATGCGAGGACGACGACGAGTGCTGGATCTGCAGCTGCGGGTGGGCGGCGGCAAAGGCGATCAGCGCGGGGATTACCGTGCGGCTGCCGTATTCGACGGTAGTGGTCAGGCGCAAGGTGCCGCGCAAGCCCTGGTGGCCCTGGCGCGCCGTTTCGATGGCGCCCTGCGCTTCGCTGAGCACGCGCTGGCAATCCTCATAAAAGCGCCGACCCACGTCGGTCAGCGCCAGGCTGCGCGTGCTGCGTGTGAGCAGAGACACGCCCAGTTCCGCCTCCAGCTGTTTCAAATTAAAACTGACGACGGCCTTGCTCTGGCCCAGCACGGCGGCGGCCGCCGTCAGCGAACCGGCATCGACGATGGCGATAAAAATACCCAGGCGGTCAAGACTGATCATAGATAAAAATAAGAAGAGATGCGGGTTGCAGGGCTTTGTCAAAATAGATTTGACAGTGTAATCGGGGCTGGCCCGTTACGCAAATGGCGGTTGGCGCTTAAGCTGGCCGTTTGCCATTCGGAGCACCATGGACTATCGCAAAAAGGTCGCGGCCATCTATCTGCTGGGATTTTTCGTTGACCTGATCAACATGTTCATCACCAGCGTCGCCTACCCCGACATCGGTCATGCCTTGCACGCTTCGGTGGCGCAGCTGGCCTGGATCAGCACCGCCTACATCCTCGGTCTGACCATCGTCATCCCTGCCAGCGCCTGGCTGGCTGCCTATTATGGCAGCAAAACCGTGTTCATGGCATCGTTGCTAACTTTTTTAGTCGCCAGCATCGGCGCCGGCCTGGCGCCATCGATCGAGGCGCTGATCGCCTGGCGCTGCGTGCAGGGCCTGGGCGGCGGCTTGCTCATTCCGCTGGGGCAAAGCATGACCTACCAGCTGTACCAGCCTGCCGAGCGGCCGGGACTATCCTCCGTCATCATGCTCGTGGGCTTGCTGGCGCCGGCCCTGTCGCCTGCGCTGGGTGGCGTCATCGTCGACAGCCTGTCGTGGCGCTGGATTTTTTATTTGAACGTGCCGTTTGCCGCGCTGGCGCTGCTGCTGGCCGCCTGCTGGCTGCGTCCCGACCCGCCGCGCGGGGCCGTGCCCCGTCTCGACGTGGCCGGCCTGCTGGCGGGCAGCACGGCGATTTTGCTGCTGTTGCTGGGCTTGACCATGCTGGGCACGCCGGACGAGCTGCTGGCCGGCGCCGGCGTGCTGGCGCTGGGTGCCGTCTGCGCCTGGGGCTACGTGCGCGGTGCGCTGCGCAAGTCGACGCCGCTGCTCAACCTGCGCCTGGCCACCGAACCGCTGCTGCGCATCGCCATGCTGATGTATCTGCTGGTGCCGGGCGTCTTCATGGGCGTGAGCCTGCTGGCCATGCTGTACCTGCAGGGCGTGCTGGGCATGCCGGCGTCCAAGGCGGGCGCGCTGATGCTGCCGTGGGCGCTGGCCTCGTTTGCGGCCATTTCGCTGACCGGCAAAAGCTACCGCCGCGTGGGGCCGCAACCGCTGTTCATCTTTGGTGCCCTGCTGCAGGCGGCGGGCATGCTGATGCTGCTGCGCGTGGCTGCGGCCGATCAGCTGTTCTGGCTGGCCGGCGCATATGCCGTGATGGGCTTTGGTGGCGGCTTGTGCAGCAGCACGGCGCAAAGCACGGCCTTCTTGCGCACGCCGGACGCGCAGCTGAGCCAGGCCAGCGCCGTGTGGAATATCAACCGCCAGCTGGGCTTTTGCCTGGGCGTGGCGCTGCTCAGCGTACTGCTCAATGGCTTGCTGGCGGCGCAGGGCATCAGTAGCCTTGACGACCCCGCCCAGCATCTGCGTGCGGCGCAGGTGTTCCACTGGTGCTTTGCGCTGGCTGCGAGCGCCTGCGTGCTGCCTTTGGTACTGTGCCTGCGCATCGACAACCGCGCCGTTCTCGACCTTTTACATCACCATGGAGTAGCAAAAAAATGACTGCAACGAATCCCTATTTTGACGACGTTTTATCCACGCATGTGCTGATCCGCGCATGGCTCTCTGGCGAGGCGGCGGCGGAAAGCTGCGCACAATTGCTGGCGCGTTTTTCGCCCGGCTTTACGATGGTGGCGCCGAGTGGAATGCGGCTCGATCACTTTGGCTTGACCAGGTTTTTCCAGGGCGCCGGCGGCAGCCGCCCGGGCCTTGCCATGCGCATCACGGACTTGCAGCTGATTCAGGAAAGCGCCGCCGGCGCCACCGTCTCCTACCGCGAATTCCAGTCGCTGCCGGGGGCGGAAAACACCGAGCGCTGGTCCACCGTCGTGTATGACAAAACGCCCGATGGCGCCTTGCTGTGGCGCCACCTGCATGAAACGTGGGCGGTGCGGGCGGATTGATCCTACAACGTGGCGGCGGGCGCGCCGATGGACAATGGCGCCATGGCGGCTAGGCTGACAGGGTTCCCTCGTTCATCAGGAGCGCCTCATGACCAAGCAAAAATCGCAGGCCGGCCAGAACCGCCAATCGGCCGGCCCCACGGAAGACAAAAGCAGTACCGACAATGACGTTGGCAAGCGCGGCAAGGATGCGGCCAGCCATACGAAGGCCGGTTCCGGCAAGGGTGCCGGCGGCGGCAAGAAGCAGGGCCGCAAGCACTGACGCAAACCCGGTGATGCGTGTTCAAGCCGGCTTGGCCGTCATCAGGTAAAACACGACGATGAGGGCGAAGAAGGCGGGCACGCCCAGCGCCGTCCAGATGCGCAGGTAGCGCCAGTACAGCGCCGGCAAGGCTAGCCCGTCGCGCGCGCTGGCCTGCGCCATGTCGCGCATGCGCATCTGCAGCCAGACGACGGGCAGCCAGCAGGCGCCCGCGACCAGATACAGCACCACGGACCAGACGATCCAGCTGCTGCCCAAGGGATAACCGGCCAGGTGGGCCAAGTAAAAGCCGCTCAGCGGCTGGAACACCACCGTGGTGGCCGTAAACAGCCAGTCGGCGCGCACCACGTGGCGGTTGACGACGGCGATGGCGCGCACGTCGCGGCTCAGGCTCGTGAACAGCAGGTAGAAGGCCGAGCCGATGCCGGTGCCGAACAGCAGGGTCGACGAGACGATGTGCAGCCATTTGACGATCAGGTATTCCATGGATGTTCCTCCAGTTGGTACAGCAGCCACAGGGCCGCCAGCATGGGCAGGTTTTTCGTCAGGGGGCCGTATGGATGCCAGAGGAATTCCGGCAGGAATACGGCGATCCAGACGGTATAGAACACGATGAGCGCGGCCTGCAGCGGCCATAGCCAGCGCCGCCACGGCGGGTGCAGCGCCAGAGTGGCCATGCCCAGCAGCAGGTCGAACAGGCAGGCGCCGGCCAGCAGCGGTGGCGCCCAATCTGTGGGCACGCCGCTGCGTTCGAGCAGGTCATAGCTGTCTTCGACTGGATAGATGCCGGACGAGACGATGGCCGTGGCGATCCACACGATGGCAATCGACAGGCGCAGCACGGGCAGCAGCCAGTCCAGCTGGGCGCGCACGGCCGCGCCGCGCGCGTCGCTGATGAACTGCGCCACGGGCCGCGGCGCGCGCCCCAGCAAACGCCGCGTGAGCCCCGCATCGGCTGTATTGCCCCGTTCGAGCATGCCTAGGGTGGCGCGGTCCGGCATGGCAAAGCCCAGCAGCCTGGCCAGCAGCAGCACGGGCGGCATCAGCCACCGGGGCAGCGGCACGACGCGCAGCCGCCCCAGCCCCATGGCCGCGCGCAGGGCCGCCAGGTAGGCCGCAAACGGCAGCGCCTGCGGTCCCACGACGGGCACGCGGCGCGTCTTCTGGCCGCCCAGCGCGCCCGCGCCGCGCACCAGCGCGACGATCAGGTCGCTTAAGTCGTCCACGTGCACGGGTTGCACCGGCTGCGGCGCGCGGCCGAAGCGGGGATACACGGGCAGGCTGGCCAGCATGCGGAACAGGCGCGAACTTTCGCCATCGTCACCATACACGAGCGAAGGCTGCACGATGACGGCGCGCAGCGGCAGGCCGGCGAGAAAATCGTCGGCCGCCTTCTTGCTCAGATGGTAGGGCGAGACGGCGCCTTCGTCGGCGCCCAGGGCCGACAGCTGTATCACCAGTTGTACTTCGCTCTCGGCACAGGCGGCGAACAGGGCGCGCGGCGTCTGCGTGTGCAGGGCCGCAAACGTCTGCGTGCCATGCTCGGCGATGATGCCGACGCAGTTGATGACGACGTCGATGCCGGCCAGGCGCGGCAGCCACGCGGCCTTGGCCGTGTCGCGCGCAAAATCGGCCTCGATCAGGCGCACGCGCCGCTCCTCGCCGCTGCGCGCGTGCGGCGGCGCGCGGCGTGTCGTGCACGCGAGCTGGAAACCTTCGGCCAGCAGCGCGGTCGAAATATGCGTTCCAATGAAACCGCTCGCCCCCGTCAGCAGTATGCGCATCGATGCCCTTTCCTGATGGGAGTTGGATTCGCCTTTTAGGTTTCAGTTCATTGCCGCATTCACCATAGGAGAACCACCATGCCATCCTTGCCTGCCACCCTGCGTCATGGCGCCCTGTCGGGCAGCCTTGCCTCCCTCCTGTCCGCCGCCGCCCTGGCCCTGTGCGGGCGGCGCGAAACGGGCAGCGTGTTCGCCGCCGTCAACGCCGTCAGCCACTGGCTGTGGGGCGACGAGGCGGCGCGCCGCGACGACGCCTCGCTCAGGCACACCCTGGTCGGCTATGTCATCCACCATTGCAGCGCCATGTTCTGGGGCGTGCTGTTCGAGCGTTATGCGGCGCGCATCCTCGACCGGCGCCGCGTGGCGTCCACCGTCGCGGCGGCGGCCGGCGCCACGGCCGTGGCCTGTTTCACGGATTACCAGCTGACGCCGCACCGTTTGCAGCCCGGCTACGAGATGCGCCTGTCGCGCCCCTCGCTGCTGTTGGTGTACGGCGCTTTCGGCATCGGCCTGGCCGCCGGCGCGCTGTGGCTGCGGCGGCGCTGAGGCGCTGCGCGAGTCACTTTCCTACACGCCGGCCCGCCGCGCGCCTATCTTGCCGGCCGCTGCGCGCCAGTAGCATGGAACTTCATCCACTACCCGAGGAGAAGCGCATGCAGGAAAAACACGGTAATACGCCCCAGCACCCCACCGACCAGGGCCGCAACACGCGCATGGACAAGAGCGACGTCAATCAGTCGCAGGGCGATGCGTATGCCAACCAGGGCGGCGGCAAGCTGGCCAGCGGCAATGCCAACAGCGGCCACTGGGCCAACGACGTCATCACGCCGCAGGGCGGGCTTGACCCGGTGGAGCAGGAAAACCTGCCCACCCTGACGCAGCCCGATGGCAACGCCCACGTCAAGGGCGCGGCGCAGCGGCCGCAAAGCGAAGCGGGCAAGCTGGCCGACGACCGGCCGGGCCGCAACGAGTCGAAAGACATCCACAGATCACTGAATCAGCACGAGTAGACCGGCGTGCTGCGAACGAGGAGAGCACCATGTTTGCACACAACAAGCGACTGCAATACACGGTCAGGGTGGAGCAGCCCAATCCCGGGCTGGCCAACCTGATGCTGGAACAATTCGGCGGCCCGCAGGGCGAGCTGGCCGCCGCCTGCCGCTATTTCACGCAAGCTTTGTCCGAGGACGATCCGGGCCGCAAGGACATGCTGTTCGATATCGCCACGGAAGAACTGAGCCACCTGGAAGTGATCGGCAATATCGTCGTCATGCTCAACAAGGGCGCCAAGGGGCGGCTGGCCGAGGGCGTCGACCAGGCGGCGGAGCTGTACCGCAATATCACGGGCGCGGGCAACGACAGCCATGTGACGCAGGTGCTGTACGGCGGCGGCGCGCCTCTGGTCAACTCGGCCGGCGTGCCGTGGACGGCCGCCTACATCGACACCATCGGCGAACCGACGGCCGACCTGCGCTCGAATATCGCCGCCGAGGCGCGCGCCAAGATCGTCTACGAGCGCCTGATCAACCTGACGGACGACCCGGGCGTGAAGGAAGCGCTGGGTTTCCTGATGACGCGCGAAGTGGCGCACCAGAAGTCGTTTGAAAAAGCCCTGTATTCGATCGAGCCCAATTTCCCGCCGGGCAAACTGCCGGGCGACCCGCAGTACGCGGACGTGTATTTCAATATGTCGCAGGGGCCGGGCGAGGAACGGGGACCGTGGAACCAGGGCGGCAAGTGGCAGTACATTTCCGACCCGCGCCAGCAGATGGCCGTCGATGGCGGCACTGGCGAAGCAGAAGTGAAATTGCCGCAGGACGAACTGGCCACCGTGCAGCAGATGGCTGCGCGCACGGCGTCGAATCCCGATGCCGACCCGCTGACGGGCGCGGAGCTGGGGATGCGGCCCAACGGGCGCGATGGTGGCACCTCGTCCATGCCCTTGTAGCGCAGCTGGCCGGGCACCACCAGCGTGAATACGCCGCGCGCGCTGCAGGCCCTGGCCAGACACTGGTCCTGGCCCCAGGCACTGGGCTTTGCCTTGTGCGGCGGTGGCGCGCTGTGGTTGCTGTACGCGCTGGCGACCGAGCTGGCGCTGCGCCATGCCCATCTGGAGCCGGCCCTGATCGGCGGCAGCATGGCGGCAGCCGCCACGGCGTTGGGGACCGTGCCGGTGCTGCTGTCGCACAAATTTTCGCAGCGCAACTACGACTGCTTCCTCGGTTTTGGCGCCGGCGTGATGCTGGCGGCCACCGCGTTTTCACTGGTGCTGCCGGCGCTGGCGGCGGCCAGGCAGCGCGTGGCAACGCCCATGCACGCCAGCCTGCTGGTGGCCTTTGCCATGGGCCTGGGCATGCTGCTGATCGTGGCGCTCAACCTGGTGGTGCGCGAACGCGTGCAGCACGGCGCGCCCGTCGCCGCCAGCAGCCTGAAAAGAGTGTGGATTTTTGTGCTGGCCGTCACTTTGCACAACCTGCCCGAGGGACTGGCGATCGGCGTCGGCTATGCCGGCGTGGAGTTGGAACGCGCCAATGCGCTGGCAGCCGGCATCGCTATCCAGGACGTGCCCGAAGGCCTGGTCGTGGCGCTGGCGCTGCGCAGCGTGGGTTACAGCCGGCGTCTGTCGGTGGCCATGGGCGCCGCCTCCGGCCTGGTTGAACCCGTGGCGGCGCTGGCGGGCCTGGCCCTGATCGGCCTCTCGTCCGCCCTGCTGCCGTGGGGACTGGCGGCGGCCGCCGGCGCCATGCTGTTCGTCATCGTGCACGACGCCATTCCCGAGGCGCAGCGCAGCGGCAATGGCGGTTTTTCCAGTATCGCGCTGGTGTTTGGTTTTCTCCTGATGATGGTGCTCGATACGGCCTTGAGCTGATGGCGCTGTGCGTGTGCGCTGCCGGAAGCACGATGTGCGTATCATGCGGTTCCTGCATTCGGAGAAAACAAAGATGCGCATAGACACGACATCGGACTCGCCAAGCTGGACCAAGGTCTTTGACATTGGTCATGAACTGCGGCAGCTTGGTCCCTTGATGGAAGAAAAATATCCTGCCCTCGACTGGGAATTGTTTGTGTGCCTGCGCTGCGTGCCGAAAGACTTGCAGAGAAAAACCTTTTGCCGTTACTACGCCAGCGACAACATGTTCGGCCTCGATATCGCCATGGACGAGGAAGACTTCGTGCCGGTGAAAAAAGACACGCCGGGACAACGCAAATTGATCGGCGCCGCTTTCTTCACTTTTTTTGCAGCCAGCATCCGGAAATACGAGAAAAAACTCCCGGGACTCCAGCCGGTTTCAGCACAATTGACCGCCGACGTGCGGCAATGGTGTGTCGAGAATCAGTGGCTCGATTCCGCCGCCTGATCCACCACGCACACACGGCCACTCAACTGAGATCGTGCAAGTCTTTTTGCAGCGCCGGGCCGGTGGAAAACTGCGAAAACACGACTTCAAGTCCAGCGCGTTCCGGCGTGCAGCACATGGGGCCGACGAGGTAGCGCGATGCCACGGGAAACGGCGCCAGGCGCAGCAGCGGCCACAGCTTGCCATCGGTCGAATACTGCACGCGGATGGCGCCTTTTTCCACCGTCACGCGCAGCCAGAAACCGTCCGGCATGGCGGGCGCCAGGCTGACGGCCCAATCGGATGTATCGACCGTCAGCACGGTGCTCAACAAGAGCTGACCGTCGGAAAATTCGACGCCGCACTTGATCCAGTTTTCCGCATCGATGCGCACCATCAGGCCCGCCTGGTCGTACAGCGCTGCGTACTGCGCCGACACATGCAGCTGCGCCGTGAAATCGCCCTCGATGCCGGTGCCGAAAAAGTGGCCGCTGTCGCGGATAAAACCATACGAGGTCTTGCGCCAGAAATCCGTGTTGGCGTCCGTCGTCACGCGCAATTGCGCGCCGTCGGCGGACCAGTTTTCCGGTGCATTGAGCCAGCTACCTTGCGTGAACATCGTCTCTCCTTTTGATCGAAAATACTACATAGTTTGCCCCCATCCCAGCGCCTTGTACAGGGCAATCGCATCGATGTAGGACGCCGTTTCCGCCAGCAGCGCTTCGCGCCGGATATCGTACAAGGCGCGCTGGTTTTCCAGCACGGCCTGGTAGCTGCCGGAACCACCGTGATAGCGCGTGCTGGCGATGCCGAGGGCCGCGTTGCCATGGCGCGCCGACTGCAGCAGGGACGCCAATCGCGTCTGGTTTTCCGCCAGTTGCGTGACGGCGTTTTCCACGTCTTCCTGCGCCAATAACATCGTCTGCTCATAGCGCGCCAAGGCACCTTGCGCTTCGGCCTGCGTGCCGCGCAAGCGTGCCTTGACGCTGCCCAGGCGGAAGGCCGGATAGCTGACCGATGGCGTCACCTCGAACGCGCGCGTGCCGCCGTCGAATACACCGCTGCCGCGCAGCGCAAAGAAGCCGAGGAAACCGCCCAGGCTCAGGCGCGGATACAGGTCGGCCGTGGCGGCCCCCACGTCTTCGCTGGAGGCGGCAAGCAGGCGCTCGGCGCGCACCACGTCGGGACGCTGCTTGATCAGGCGGTTCACGTCGCCGAGCGGCAGCTGGCCCGCCAGCGGCGCCTGTTGCCGCGGCGTGGTCGCCAGCGCGATGGCGCCCGGGGTTTGACCGCTCAAGACATCGAGCCGGTACTGCGCCTGGAGTAAACCCGCTTGCAAGGGCGGCAGCATCGCCTCGCTGCGCGCCAGGTTGGCCAGCGCGTTATGGCGCTCTTCCGGCAAGCCGCTGCCGGCGCGGATGCGCGCGTCGGTCAATGCCACCGTATCGCGCCAGCTGTGCACCTGCGCCTGCGTCAGCGCCAGGTTTTGCTGGTAGCCCAGCGCCTCGTAGTAATTGCGCGCCACTTCGGCGGCGATCGTCAGCTGCACTTGCCGCAAGTCCGCCTGCGCCGCGTCGGCGCGCGCCTGCGCCGAACGGCTCATGTGCCCGAGGCGGCCGAACAGGTCGATCTCCCATTGCGCGTCGAACCCTATGCGCGTGCTGGCGCTGGCGGCGCGGCTGTCTGGCGTGTCCTGCTTGACTGCGCGCTGCCATCCTGCCTGGCCCGTGACGGTGGGCAGTTCATCGAGCCGGCGTTCGTCGAAAACGGCACGCGCGGCCAGCAGATTCGCCTGCGCCTGGGCGATATCGAGGTTGTGTTCGAGCGCGCTGGTGATCAGCCGCGACAGGCGCGCATCGTCGAAAAACGTCCACCAGGCGGCCTCGCTGACGGCGCTCGCGCCGGGTGCGAATAGCGCTTGCTGCGGACTGGCCAAATGGATGGCGGGCGTGCCCGGCGTGACATAGGCGGGGCTGACGGCGCAGCCGGCCAGCACGGGGAAAAGGGCGATAAGATAACGGTAATGTTTCATGGGGATTCCTTCAGCGCCTGCGACAAATCGCGCGCACGCGGCGTGGCATGGTCGGCCGTGTGGCGGCGGGCCAGAAAGGTGTAGACGGTGGGCAGCACGAACAGGGTAAAGAAGGTGCCGATCAACATGCCCGAGACGATCACCACACCGAGGCCGAAGCGGCTGTTGGCGCCCGCGCCCGAGGCGAACAGCAGCGGCACCAGGCCCACCACCATGGCGGCCGTCGTCATCAAAATCGGGCGCAAGCGGATCTGCGCCGCCTTGCGGATGGCCGTGATGCGGTCCAGCTGTTCATGCACCTGCAATTCGTTGGCAAATTCCACCATCAGGATGCCGTGTTTGCTGATCAAGCCGATCAGGGTCACGAGACCGATCTGCGTGTAGATGTTGACGGTGGCGTAGCCGAGGGCCAGCGGAATCAGCGCGCCGCAGATCGACAGCGGCACCGTGATCAGGATGATCAAAGGGTCCGTCAGGCTTTCATACTGCGCCGCCAGCACCAGGTAGATGACGACGACGGCCGCCAAAAAGGCCAGCAACAGCGCATTGCCTTCCGTGGCGAACTGGCGCGCGTCCGACTGCCAGTCATAGCTGAAGCCCGGCGGCAGGGTCTTGGCCACGCCATCGAGGAAGGCGACGGCGTCGCCGAGGGTCACGCCCGGCGCGGGCACGCCCTGGAAGGTGGCCGCATTTTGCTGGTTGAACTGCGTCAGCATGTTCGGTTCGATCTGTTCGCTCACAGACACGACGGCGGACAGGGGCAGCAGGCTGCCATCGTCGGCGCGCACGTACTGCTGCGTCAGGGCTTGCGCCGTGAGCCGCTGTTCGCGCGGGCTTTGCGCGATGACGTCATACGCGCGGCCATCCATGCCGAAGCGGTTCAGGTAATTTTCACCCACCAGCACGGCCAGCGACTCGCCGATATCCTGCATGCGGATGCCCAGGCTGTTGGCTTTTGAACGATCCACGCGCACTTTGACCACCGGGTTGTTGTAATCGAGGTCGCTGTCGACGACGGCGAACAGGCCGCTGTCGCGCGCGCGCTGCTTGACGTCTTCCATGGTGCGGAACAGGGTGGCGTAATCCTGCGCGCTGCGCAGTACCATCTGCACGGGCAAGCCACCGCTCGATCCCGGCAAGGGCGCCAGCTGGAAGGCGAAGATGCTCGTGCCTTCCACGTCGCCCACGGCATGCTGCAATTCGGCCTGGATGACGGCCGCATTGCGCGCGCGTTCGGCCCACGGCGTCAGGTTGATGCCGCCGATGCTCGATGCCGGCCCTTCGCCGCCGTTGATGATCCAGCGCGAGTCCGTTTCCGGGATATTTTTGTAGATGGCATCGAGCTTGTACGAAAAGCGCTCGACGTAATCGAGGTTGGCGTGTTGCGGCGCCTTGATCGCCGTCAGTACGCTGGCCTGGTCTTCCGCCGGCGCCAGTTCGCGCTGCGGCAGCAGGTATAAAAACGGCAAACTGACCATCACCAGCGCGGCGAAACCGGCACTGAGCCAGCGGTGGTGCAGCGAGCGGTCCAGCAGGCGCGCATAGCGGCTGGTCAAGCCTTCGAAGAAATGCTCGGCGGCGCGTGCCATGCGCCCTTCCGATTGTTTGGGCTGCAGCAGCAGGGAGCTCATCACGGGCGACAAGGTCAAGGCCACCACGCCCGACACCACCACGGCGCCGGCCAGCGTGAGCGCGAATTCCTTGAACAGCGCACCCGTGAGTCCCCCCATCATGCCGATCGGCGCATACACGGCGGCCAGGGTGATCGTCATGGCGATCACGGGGCCGGCCACTTCGCGCGCGCCGACGAGGGCGGCCGCCACGGGCGTCTTGCCTTCCTCGATATGCCTATGGACGTTTTCCACCACGACGATGGCATCATCGACCACCAGGCCCACGGCCAGCACCATGGCCAGCAGGGTCAATAAATTGATGCTGAAGCCGAAGGCCAGCATCAGCGCCGCCGCGCCCAGCATCGACAACGGGATCGTCACGACGGGTATCAGCACGGAGCGCAAGGAACCCATGCACAGGTAGATGACGATGACGACGATCAGCAGTGCTTCGAGCAGGGTATGCGCCACCTCGTCGATGGACGACTGGATGAAGCGCGCCGTCTCGAACGCCAGTTCGACTTTTACGCCCGGCGGCAGGGTTTTCTGGATTTCGGGCAGCAGCTTCTTGATGCCGTCGACGATCACCAGCGGATTGCCGCCTGGTGTGGGCGACAGGCCCAGGTACACGGCCGGCACGCCGTCCATGATGCCGCTCGTCTCCGTGGCGGCCGCGCCCAGTTCCACCGTGCCCACGTCTTTCAGACGCACGAGCGACGCGCTGTCATCGCCGCCCTTGCGTATGACCATGTCGCGGAACTCCGCCACGCTGGTCAGATCCGTGTTGACGCTGATGTTCGAGACGACGAATTGTCCTTTGACTTTGCCGGGCGCCGCCTGGTAGTTATTGCGCCGTACGGCGTCGGCCACATCGGCCGCCGTCAATCCGCGCGCCGCCAGTTTCGCCGGGTCGATCCACAGGCGCATGGCCAACTGCTGGCCGCCATATACGTCGACTTTCGCCACGCCGTCGATGGTGGCGAACATCGGCTGCACGACGCGCGCCAGGTAGTCCGTCAGCGCGGGCGCGGACACGCTCTCGCTGGCAAAGCCGACATAGGCGACGGCCGAGGAATCGCCGGCCGAGCGTTCGATGACGGGGTCGAAAGCCCCTTCGGGCAGCTTGTAGCGCACCTGGTTGACCTTGGCCATCACTTCCGTCAACGCCTGCGTGGAATCGCGGTTCAATTCCATGCGCACGGTGACCGTGCTGCTGCCCTGCACCGATGACGAGGTGAGGTAATCGATGCCCTCCACCGACGATACGGCTTGCGCGATCGGCTGCGTGACAAAGCCCTGCATCAGTTCCGCCGAAGCGCCCGGATACGTGGTTTTCACCGTGATGGTCGACGATTCGAGCATCGGGTATTGACGGATCGGCAGTTGCAGGATGGCGACCACGCCCAGCATCAGAATCAAGGTACTGATCACCAGCGCCAGCACGGGGCGGCGTACGAATAAATCGGTAAATTTCATGGTGATGTTTTCCTTTACGAGCCGGTTTTGGGCGCGGCGCGTTTTACTTCGTCCAGGGTATTGGCGACCGCTTGCACGGCCATGCCGTCGGCCAGTTTCAGCTGGCCCGAAGCGACCACGCGCTGGCCTTCGCGCAAGCCGTCCAGGATGGCGATCCGGCCCCCTGCCCGCTCGCCCAGTTTCACGCCCACGCGCTTGACGGTGAGCGGCTGTTTCCCTTCCTGCTGCGCGACGAAGACCGTGTCGCCATACGCGCTGTAGGTCACGGCCGTTTCCGGCACCGTCAACTGCTGGCCCGCCTCACGCGCCACGCGCACGTTCGCGTACATCCCCGCTCTGAGCGCGCCGCGCGGATTGGCGAGCACCGCTTGCACCTGCACCATGCGCGAACGGGCGATCAGCGGGTCGATGGCGTTGATCTTGGCCGTGAAGATGTCATCGGGATAGGCGTCCACCAGCACTTGCACGGCCTGGCCTGGCGCCAGTTTCGCGCTGCTCTGTTCATCGAGGGCGAAGTTCACCATCAGCGACTGCGTGTCGATCAGGCTGGCCACCGTGTCGGCCGCGTTCAGGTACTGGCCCGCGTGCACCTTGCGGATGCCCAGCTGTCCGGCGAACGGCGCGCGGATGGTCTTTTGCGCGATCAGCGCCTGCGTCTGGCGCACGTCGCCCAGCGCCGCATCGCGCGCTGCCAGCGCACTATCGAGCTGCTCCTGCGTGGCTGCCTTTTCCTTGACCATCTGCGCGGTGCGCGCATGGCTGCTTTCCGCGTTTTTCAGTTGCGCGCGCTGGCGCAGCAGGGCCGCCTGTTCCGGCGCATCATTGAGCTGCACCAGCACGGCGCCGGCCGCCACGCTTTGCCCCGATGCGAAGCGGATCCGCGTGATGCGCCCGCCCGTTTCGGCCGCCACCTGCACCTGGCGCGCCGCTTCCAGTTCGCCTACGCCAGCGAAGTAGCGCTCCTGCGTGCCCAGCACGACGGGCACCAGCGCCACCTTGGTGGCGGGGTAGGCGGCGGCATCGGCCGCATGCGCAGCGGCTTGTGATTCAGCGCGCGGATACAGTACGGCGCCGGCGACGGCCAGGGCGATGGCCAGCGCGCAGGCGCCGACGATTTTCGTATTCATGATGAAGTCCTTTACAACTGGGAAGAAGAGGCGCAGCGGAGGCTGATCAGGTCCGCTGCGCGTTGAAAAGAAAGAACAGGCCGAGGGTCCACAGCAGCAGCACCAGGTGCGTCGTCTGCAAGCCTTCCTGTGCGATCCAGTAGCCGAACCACAGGCCGCCCAGGTGCATCAGCAGCAAAAAGGCGGCCATGGCGCACAAGGCAAGGTTCAGCCAGGGCAGCGCCTGCGTCAGGGAAGTGTCGAAGAACAGTGCCACGCCCGTCCAGGCGGCGATGGCGGCTAGCAATTGCAAGGCCAGCACCACGCCCAGCGCCAGCCGGTGCAGGCTCAAGGACGTGAGCGCACGGCGCAGCAGCGGCGTCTGGATGGTCGGGTCCTGGCGCAGCGGGTCCATGCGCATGGTGTTGCCGATGGCCCAGACAGAGCCGTGGAAGGCGTGCAGGTTGTTGATCGCGGCCAGGGTCAGCCAGGTGGCCAGGCCGGTAGCGAGGATGGCGTGAAACAGCCAGATCGAGTGCTGCAGCTGCATGGGATTCCCGTCCAAAGAGTGTCTTGCTGGCATGCGGACGTGGAAACTCCTCGACAGCGGGGAGCTACCGGCCTATTATGCAAGCAATTAGTTGGTTAACTGGCCCCATGATAGTTGAGCGAAATGAATTACACAAGTAAACGTTTGGATAATAGCGAGGCGCCGCAAACGACGGAGCGCATCCTGTATTTCATCAAGACCAAGGGACCCGTCTCCACGGCGACCCTGGCCAAGACCCTGGACATGACGGGCGAGGCGGCGCGCCAGCAAGTGCAAAAGCTGGTGGCGGCGGGTTTGATCGAGGGGCGCCAGGAAGCGCAGGCGGGCGCCGGCCGGCCGCGCCAGAACTGGGTCTTGACGGAAGCGGGCAATGCGCGCTTTCCCGACACGCATGCGCAGCTGACGATCAAGCTGATCGGATCCGTGCGCCAGCTGTTTGGCGAGGCGGGGCTGGACAAATTAATTACCCAGCGTGAAGAGGAAAGCCGCGGCGCATATGCGCTGGCGTGCTCGGCGCCGGACTTGCCCACGCGGCTGCGGCAACTGGCGGCCGTGCGCGACGAAGAGGGTTATATGGCGCGCGTGGAGGCGGACGGCGACGACTGGCTGCTGATCGAAGACCACTGCCCCATCTGCGCCGCCGCGCGCACCTGCCAGGGCTTTTGCCGCTCCGAATTGCAGCTGTTCCAGGAAGTGGTGGGACCGAACGCCAGCATCGTGCGCGAGCAGCACGTGCTGGCCAATGCCATGCGCTGCGTGTACCGGATCCGGGCGCTGCCCTAGGCTTTCGGAAACAGCGGGCGGGCCAGCAGCGCCACCAGCCCCGCCAGCCACCACACGACGGGCCAGTTGCTGGCCGCCAGCAAATGCGGGATGGCAATCGGCGTGAGGAACAAGCCCACGTAGACGGCCGTGTTTGCCATGCCCAGCGCCGTGCCCGCGTTGGCGCCGCCCGCTTCCGTGGCCAGCTCCGTGTAGGCCACGCCATGCCAGGCGGACACGGCGATGCCGGCCAGCACCACGGCGCTCATCAAGACCCAGCCCGGCGCATCGCACGCGGCGGCCATGCCCAGCAGCATGAACGTGGCCAGCGCCACCAGGGCCGAGCCGCGCAGGTAGGCGGGCCGGTTCGCGTGGCGGTCCGTGTGGCGTCCGCTCCAGATGCGCATCACCATGGCGCCCACTTGCAAGGCCACCATCACGGCCGTGATTCCCGCCAGGCCCAGGTGGCCATGGTCGTGCAGGAACACGGTGGCATAGCTGAGCACGGCAAACTGCGGCACGCACAGCAAGCCGATGGCGGCCACCATGCGCCAGACTTTACGATTCTGCAGGGGCCGCGCAGGCTGGACCGCAATCAGGCCCGTGGAAGCGTTGTGCGGCTCCGTGGCGGCCTCGGCAGAGAAATCGGGCTCATGCATCCAGCGCCACGTAAAAAACGCCGACAGGCCGCATACGAGGGCCAGGGCGCCAAATACTGGCATGAAGCCATAGCGTGAAGCCAGGCTGGGCAGGACGAGGGCGCCGAGGCCACCGCCGAACGGCACGGCCGTCTGGCGGATGCTCATGGCGAAACCCCGTTCGCCGGCGCCGAACCAGCGCATCACGGCGCGGCCGCTGGCGCCATTCACGCTGCCGCCCAGCACGCCGACCAGGGCCAGCCCGGCCGCCAGCGCCCATAGGGGCGGCACGGCGCCGTCAGCGGGCGTGATCCACAGCAGCAAGGTCAACAGCGCCAGCATGGTGCCCAGCAAGCCGGTCAGCAGCACGGGGCGGTCGCCCCAGCGGTCGGTGGCCATGCCCCACGGCAATTCGGTCAGGGCCACGCCCAGACCCATGGCGCCCAGCGCCACCCCCAGTTCCGTATTGCTCAGGTGATAGCCGCTGCGCAGCCAGATGGCCGTGGTGGGCATGCCATTGGCGGCGGCGGAAAAGCTGGCATTGGCCGCCACGCCGACGGCCAGCACTTTCCAGCGGTGGGCATCGCCCAAGGCGGGCGTGGTGACGGGGACAGGAACAGGAACAGGAACAGGAACAGGAACAGCTTGGCAATTGGTGCTCATGGCAAGGACAGGAAAGTGGTTGACCCTGACAGTGTTGCGCAGTACGATCATTCTGAATATCAGATAATTTACGTTAAACCATCCCATAAAACCGGACAATTGTATTGATGCCATGAGCTTGCTGAATTTCGACATCGCCTTTCTGCGCAGCTATGTGGCTGGCATCGAGCTGGGCAGCTTTGCCCGCGCGGCGGACAAGGTGGGGCGTTCCACCTCGGCCGTCAGCGCCCAGCTGAAAAAACTCGAGGAGCAGGCGGGCATGCCCCTGTTCCGCAAGGATGGGCGGGGACTGGCGCTGACGCCGGCCGGCGAAGTCTTGCTCGGCTATGCGCGCCGCCTGCTGGAACTCAACGACGAGGCGGCCGTCGCCTTGCGCGGCGCGGAACTGGAAGGCTGGATCAGGCTGGGCTTGCAGGAGGATTTTGGCGAAGCCTTGCTGCCTGACGTGCTGGGGCGTTTTGCCCGTGCGCATCCAAAAGTGCGGATCGAGGCGCACGTGGCGCGCAACACGGCCTTGATGGAAGGCCTGGCCATGGGGCAGCTCGACCTGGCCCTGCTGTGGGGCGGCGCGTGCATCGCCGACGTGGCCGAGTATCCGCCGCAGCAGCGCCAGCATATCGCCGAACCGGCCATGCGCTGGATCGCCTCGTCCAGCCTGGCCTGGCGGCCCGAATCGGGCGAGCCTTTGCCGCTCATTGCGTTTGACCGCGAATGCCTGTTCCAGCGCTGCGCCACGCAGGCGCTGGACCGGGCCGGCATCGCCTGGCGCACGGCGTTTACCAGTCCCAGCCTGGCGGGACTGTGGGCGGCGGCCGCAGCGGGGCTGGGCGTGACGGTGCGCACGGGCCTGGGCTTGCCGTCTTCCGTATGCGCGCTCGATCACGTGGCGGCCGGCTTGCCCGCCCTGCCCCCGCTGTCGCTGGAACTGCTGCGTGCGTCACAAGTGAGCAGGCCGCCCGTCGAGCGGCTGGCGGACCTGATCATCGAGTCGCTGCAGCAAGACGCGGCTTAGAACGACTGCGCCGTCGGGCGCAGCACGATTTCATTGATGCTCACGTCGTCCGGCTGCTCGATCGCATATGCGATGGCGTGCGCCACCGAAGCGGCGGGAATGGCGATCTCGTAGAACTCCTTGACGGCCTTGGCGCTCTCGGCGTGGCTGCTGCCCTCGCTCAATGGCGTGTCCACGGCGCCCGGCAAGATGGTGGTGGTGCGGATGGTGCCGCCGCTGGCCGCCAGCTCATGGCGCAAGCCTTCCGAAATGGCGCTGACGGCAAACTTGGTGCCGCTGTAGACGGTGCCGCCCGGACTGAAGACTTTTTGTCCCGCCACCGACGAGATATTGATGAAGTGGCCGCTGTTTTGCGCCTGGAAATACGGCAGGACGGCGGCGATGCCATTCAACACGCCTTTGATGTTGATATCGATCATGTTGTTCCACTCGTCGACCTTCAAGGCGCTCATCGGTGCGATGGCCATCAGCCCCGCATTGTTGATCAGCACGTCGACCTTGCCGAACACGGCCAGGGCCGTGTCGATCAAATTCTTGACGTCGGCAGGCACCGTGACGTCGGTCTGGGCGATGGCGGCCTGACCACCGGCCGCCGTGATTTCCTCGGCGATGGTGGTGAGCAAGTCCATGCGGCGCGCACCGAGCACGACAGAAGCGCCCAGCGCAGCCAGATGGCGCGCCGTGGCTTCGCCCAGGCCGCTGCTGGCGCCGGTGATGACAACGACTTTCCCTGCGATATGTAGACTCATGATGGATTCCCTGTGGAGGCAGCGGAGTGCTGCGGATGACATCGATCAATGCTGGCACAGCTTAGCGCATTTGCATCCTTTTTTGCTATAAAAAAGATAATTACCAAATGGTAATTGTTAGGTACGAGCAATCAGCACTTGCACGGGCGCCATGGGAAAATCGCTGGCGCCGTATTGCTCCACTTGCTTCCAGCCCGTGTCGCGCAGCAGCTGCGCCAATTCTCCGTGCCGTGTCACCGTGCGGCCCAGCATGCGCATCGGCAAGTAATACGGCAGCACGCGCGCCGCATCGCCCGGCGCCGGGGCGATTTCCGCCTGCACGCAGACGAGTACGCCACCGGGTTTTAACGCCGCCTGCATCTTGCGCAAGGCGGCCGCCATGTCGGGCACGAAATGCAGCACGGACGAGCACCAGATCAGATCGTAATCGCTGCCGATATCGTCGCAGCCCAGATCGCCGCCCACCGTTTCCAGGCGGTCGGATAGTTGCGCATGGGCGATGTTGGCGGCCGCCACGGCCACCGTTTCCGGCCAGTCGAAAACGCAGCCGTGCAAGCCCGCATGGGCTTGCGCCAGCGCAATGGCAACCCAGCCCGGCCCGCCGCCCACGTCGAGCAGGCGCAAGGGCGTGTTGCCGTCCGCAAACGGGGCGATGCGCTGCATCACGGACAGGGCCGCGCGCATGGTGATGGCGCGTTGTTCCTGGCCGATTTGCTGCTGTGCGGCGGCGGCCCAATTGATGCCATTGGCCGTGCTGTACGGCGCCGCCTTGCCGCCGTCGCGCACCAGCGTACTGAGCTGCGTCGCGAAGTGGCGCAGCGCATGCAGCCGGTACAGCCAGGCGTCGCCGCAAAAGGCCACGGAGTTGCGGCAGAAATACTGCAAGGTGCTGGCCGTGCAGCGGTAGCGCTGGGCATCTGCGTCGACCCCGTCGCGCTCCAGCATCTGCATGCTCCAGAGCAGTTCCAAGAGCAGGGCCGTGTGGGGCGCATGCAGCGACAGGGTGTCGGCCAGCTGCGCCGGCGTGTGCGGCGTGGCCAGCACATCGAAAATGCCCAGTTCCAAGGCGGCGGCCAGCCCGTCCGCCTGCACGGGCGCGACGGCCAGGTCCCAGTACGGCTGTAAAGTGTGTTGCGACGTGAATGGCATGGTGCTTCCTTTCGGCGAGATGGGCATGGAAGCTATTTTATGCAACAATGAGAATAATTATCATTTGCATTTGTATGCGACACGGCGCATTTCGTATGCGCGACGGCGCGCAAGGACAGGGAGGAGCGATGATGGAACAGGACAGGGAAGCGGCAGGCTGGACGCGGCGCCAGCTGGACCCGGGAATGGGCGAATGCCGCGCCGACCAGCGCCAGGTCGACCAGGGCTTGCTGCTCGTGCATTCCGATTACCGCCCGCGGCTGGCGCTCGTCGAGCAATCGAAGCATGACGACGCGGGCGGCATGGTGATCACCATCGGCCTGGAAGGCGCGTCCGCCTACGTTACGCGCGATGGCGAACAATTGCGTTTCCGGGGCGGCCATACGACGGTGACGGCGTTTCGCCACACGAGCGGCGAGCGCCGGTTCGAGGCGAATCAGCGGGCGGCGCAATTGCGGGTACTGGTGGGCGAAGAGGCGCTGGCGCGCTACTGGCCGGAAGGTGTGGCGTCCCTGCTGCCCGACGGCGGCGCGCGCCAGCTGGCGCATACGGCCACGACGGCTGCCTCCACCCAGCACGCCCGCGCGCTGCTGCGCGCGACGGACCCGCTGGCCGTGCATATCGGCGTGCTCAGCCTGCTGGCGGAACAGCTGCGGGCACTGCGGCCGGTACCCTCTGCCGTGCCGCGCTGGTCCGAGACCGATATCGCCAGACTGGAACGCGTGCACGCGCTGATGCAGGAACAGATGGCGCAGGAACTCACGCTCGATTACCTGTGCGCGCAAGCGGGGCTGAGCTTGTTCAAGCTCAAGCAGGGATGGCGCTACCGCTACAACGACAGCCCGCAGCGCACCCTGCTGGCGCTGCGCATGCAGCGGGCAAAATTACTGCTGGAAAATCGTTGCCAGGTGGCGCAGGCGGGCTGGCAAACCGGCTATCGCTACCCGGCCAATTTTAGCGCCGCGTTCAGCCGCTATTTCGGCTACGCGCCGAAGACCGTGGCGCGCTCGAAGGGCTGAATAGCCGGTGTAGAATCGGCGGGCAGCACATACTCATACGACCCACAAGGAGACATGATGGCCCGCAAAATATTTGTCAATCTGCCCGTCCAGTCGCTGGAACGTTCCGTCGCGTTTTTCACGGCGCTGGGCTTCAGTTTCAATGCCCATTTCACGGATGAAACGGCGACGTGCATGATCGTTGCCGACGACATTTTCGTCATGCTGTTGACGCACGACAAATTCAAGCAATTTACGCCCAAGCAGCTGTGCGACACCAAGGTGGCGACGGAAGTGCTCGTGTGTTTGTCGGCAGAGAGCCGCGGCGAAGTCGATGAGCTGGTGGCGAAGGCCGTCCAGGCGGGCGGCAGCATCTACAAGGAGCCGATGGATTTCGGCTTCATGTACGGACATAGTTTCCAGGATCCGGATGGGCATCAGTGGGAGTTGATGTATATGGAACCGAGCGCAATATCGCAATAGCAGTAGCGTAGGTCGGATTAGCGGCGGCACGCCGCGTAATCCGACACGATCCGCCTGCCCAGCTTAAGAAGCCAGCGCCAGCAGATCGACCACTTCCAGCCCGGCCAGGTCTTGCGTCGTATTGCCCGCAAACGCGGCGCGGCTCGGCTGGCCGTTTTTCAGCCAGGTGCGCGTGACGGCCTTGATCTGGTCCAGGGTGCAATTGAGCACGCCGGTGCGGAATTGCTGGCGCACGGCTTCCGTCGTGCCACGCTGCTGCATGTTCCACGCCGTCAGCGCTTCCGCGTACGGCGAGTGCGGCTTGTCGAGGCCCTTGATGACGCAGATGATGGCTTCTTCCACTTGTTCTTGCGAGAAATCGCCGTCGAGGATTTGATCGAGGGTCGTGCCGAAGTCGGCGAACGTGCCGGCCAGGCGCGGATCGCGGTAGGAACTCAATGTAAACGTGCCGGCACCGGCCGCATAGCTGGCGCTGCCGCCATACGCGCCGCCTTTTTCGCGCAGGGCCGTATGCAGCACCTGGTTGGTCATCAGTTCGGCGGCGACGGCCAGGGCCGAAGCGTCCGGATTGTGCACGCCCGGCACGGCCCAGGAAACGAAGCAATGGTTGATCTGGCTCGTTGCATGCAGGGCCGTGTTGGCCAGCGGCAAAGCGGCCGGTGCGACGGTTTCCGCCGGTGCGATGGCATCTGTGGTCGCTGCAGGCAATTCCAGCAAACGGGCCAGGGTGATGCCATCCTGCTCCAGGCCTGCGCACAGCACGGTCGGTTGCTGGGCGATGATGTGCGCGTGCAGGGTGTCGAGTTCGCGCGCGATTTCCTGCAAGCCTGCGGATGTTTTGCTCAGCTGCTGCAAACGGCGGTAGAACGGCAAGGCGGCCGGGCCGCCGACGATGTCGTCGAAGCGGCGCGTGGGCGACAGCGGTGCTGCCGAGGCCAGCATGGCGTAGCGGTTGCCGGACTCGGCCAGGCTGGAGAGTTTGTCTTGCACCAGGCTTTCGATCAGGAAAGCCAGGCGCTCTTCTTCATCGAAGCGTGGCTTGGCGATCCAGGCCGACAGCACGGCGGCGATCGCCGCGTGTTCTTCGCGCAAGCCGCTGGCCGAGAACGACAGTTCCACGCGCATCGCTTGTTGCGGACGGGGAATGGCTTCCAGGCCGATGTGGAACGAGGGCACCATGCTCTGGCGCCAGGCGCTGGCGTCGTCGAACGACATGTCGCCCACGCCCAGTTCCGGCGCCAGGTCCGTGTACAAACGCAGCCATGGCCACGACGCTTCCGGCAGATTCGACACGTCGTACAGCACGTTGGCATAGCTGATGCCGTTGGAAGCAATGCTGAACGCCACGGCGCCGTCGACGGCGGCAGGAATCGGCAAGGCCGGACGCGGCAAGGCGCTGACGTCGCCAGGGCGGATGCGCGGCAAGACTTCGGAATTCGATGGCAGTTGCTGATGTGCTTCCAGCGCGGCGGACTCGGCCACGATGTGCTCGCGCTCGGCATCCGTCAGCGTCGCTTGCAGGGCCGCCAGCTTGGCGTCTTCCTGCGCGGCGCGGTCCGTGAAGTAGGCGCTGTCGGGCACCACGTGCGTCGTCAGGCGGGTCGGATTGGCGATCAGCTCGCGCACCAGCTGTTTGAAGAATTCCGGATCCTCGATCTGCTGTTCCAGGGTTTCCAGGATGGCCGCATTGTCGAAGGCGTCCATCACGTCGCCGCCATACATGGCCAGCGGCAAGGCGTGCAGCAAGCGGCCCAGGCCGTAAGGCATGCGGCCGCTGCTGATTTCGCGCTGGCTGTACTTGATGTCGCGCAAGGCGGCGTGCAGCACGGCGGCGGGAATGCCCTCTTCCGCCGTCTCTTCCAGGGCCGTCCAGATGCGCTGGTGCGCATCGGCGATCTGTTCTTTGGTTAAACCTTCCATGCCGATGTGGAACACCATCTGGCGGATGCCCGCGTCGCGGCCATTCATGTCCGATGGGCGGCCATAGCCGGCCGATTCCATGGCGCGCATGACGGGCGCCGACGATTCGCCGAGCAAGCCGTGCGACAGCAGATGTGCGTGGTAATAGGCGATGGGGTCGCTCGACTCACCCATCAGCCAGGCGAATTGCAGGCCGAACTCATCGTCGCGCGCTTCCTGCGACGGAATCTTGACGATGTTTTCCTGTGGCGCCGTCCACGCGGGCGCCAGCTGCGGCAGGCGGCGTTCGGAGAAACCGCTGAGTTTGGACAACACACGCTCGGCGACTTGTTCCTGCACGGCCGACGCTTCGATATTGCCGGCGGTCATGATCACGGCTTGCGAAGGGTGATAGTGGCTGGCGTGGAATGCTTTCAGCATGTCATGCGTCAGTTCGGGGATGTCGAGCGGGTCGCCGCCCGATTCCACTTCATACGTCGTTCCTTTGAGCAAGGCACTGGCGATGCCGCTGTCGAGCGCGCGCATGGGGCTGTTGAAAGCGCCCTTCATTTCATTGAAAACGATGCCCTGGTACACGAGCTTGTCGCCTTCGAACGCATGGCGCCAGCCTTCCTGGCGGAAATTCAGGTAATCGAGGTTCGGGAAGAAGGCCGCATCGAGGTACACGTCGAGCAGGTTGAAGAAATCCTTGCGGTCGGTGCTGGCGAACGGGTACACGGTGCGGTCCGCATAGGTCATCGCATTCATGAACGTGGCCGTCGAGCGGCGCAGCATCGAGAAGAACGGGTCGCGCACCGGGTAGCGCGACGAGCCGCACAAGGCCAGGTGTTCGAGAATGTGGGCGCGCCCGTCGCTTACTTCGGGCACAGTGGGAAAGGCCACCAGGAACACCATCTCAGCCTGCTCGGTATGCATGTGGATATGGCGCATGCCCGTTGCTGGCTCGACATATTGCTCGATGGTTGCCTGCAAGACTGGAATGAAGTTGCTGCTGACTTTTTCAAATGTGCTCATGCGGTATGGGATCTCTGCGGTAGGTGATTCGGAGTGTCGGTGGGGCTGCATCACATGTGGGGGCAAAATGGCGCAATGCCAGGGCCGGCGGCCACTTTGATGCCTGTATGAAGTTTTTCCCTATTGTACTAGGAGTATCTGCGCGCCGCCGCCGACGCTTGCTTGTGGGACGCAAAAGCAACAAGGTTGCCAAATCGGCTATTTTTGACAGCTGGCGCCCCGCAATGGAGGCTTAGCGTACCATGCGCCTTTTGCATTCCAGACTGAACCGAAGGCGCCTACCTTGTCCCGACTTTCCTTTCGCCAACTGTTATTTGCCGCCTTCATTTTGACGACGGGTATTTTGACGGCCACCTCCGTGCAAGCCCTGCTGACCCTCGAACACCTGGCGCGGCTGGGGCGTGAGACGGCGGCGCAGGCGATTGCCCTGACGGAACAGTCGCAGCGCCTGTCCGAGCGCACACTGGCCATGGAGCGCAGCGCGCGCCAGTTTCTCGTGCTCGATGATCCCGTGTTCCGCGAGCGCTTCGCGGCGGCCCGCGACGAAGCGACGGCGGCGCTGCAAGTGCTGAACCGTGCCACGCCCGAGTTCGCTCCCCAGCTGGCCGACGAATGGACGGTGCAGGCGCAATCGGCCTGGGAAGTTTTACAGGCAGGCAAGCGCCGCAAGCGCGATGGCCACGCCGTCGTGTACCGCGCATTTGCCCGCATGACGCAGATCAATGACAGCCTGGCGCGCGAAAGCAAGACGGAAATCGGCAGCCGCAACGACGCCCTGCTGGCCGAGCTGGAACGCCAGCGCCGCCTGCTGGGCGTGCTGGTGGGCGGCGCCGTGCTGCTGGCGGCCGTGCTGGCCACCTGCTTCGGCTTCCTGCTGTCGCGTCCGCTGCGCCGCATCGAGACGGCCATCGAGCGCCTCGGTGACAAGCGCTACGACCAGCCCATCGTCGTCGGCGGCCCGGCCGACACGCGCCGCCTGGGCCAGCAGCTGGACTGGCTGCGCCAGCGCCTGGCCGACCTCGATGCCGACAAGGAACGTTTTCTGCGCCATATTTCGCATGAGCTGAAAACCCCGCTGGCGGCCCTGCGCGAAGGCGTGGCCTTGCTGGAAGACGAGGTGGCAGGCAAGCTCAGCGATAGCCAGCGCGAAATCGCCGGCATCCTGCAGCAAAACACGGCGTCCCTGCAAACCCAGATCGAGGACTTGCTGCGCTACAATACCGCCGCTTTTGACGCCCAGCACTTGGCGCACAGCAAGGTCGATTTGCTGGTCTTGCTGCAAGATGTGGTGGCCGGGCAGCGCCTGCAATGGCTGGCGCGCCGGTTGACGGTCGAGGTGCAGGGTGTATCCCTGATCGTGCAAGCCGACCGCGACAAGCTGGCGACGGCCCTGGCGAATTTGCTGTCGAACGCCGTGCGCTTCAGCCCGGAAGGCGGCACCGTGCGGTTTGCCCTGTCTTGCGCAGGCGGCCGCGTGCGCATCGATTGCATCGACGAGGGCGCCGGCGTGGCGCCCGAGGATGCCGCGCGTATTTTTGAACCGTTTTACCAGGGAGTGCGCCAGGCGGCCGGCGCGCGTAACGGCAATGGCATCGGCCTGTCCATCGTGCGCGAATATATCGCCGCCCACGATGGCAGCGTCACTCTTTTACCGCGCCCCGCCGGCGCGCATTTTCGGATAGAACTGCCCTTATGATGACGAGAATTTCCCTGGCCGCCATGGCCGCCTGCGTATTGCTGTTGGGCGCTTGCGCCGCCAAGCCCCCCGTCCAGACGCCCGTGCTCGTGCAAACGCCGCCGCGCGTCGTGGTGGTGGCCGATCCCCAGCTGACCGAACTGCTCGCGTATCAAAGCGCCCTGCGCCTGATGACGCCGTCGGAACTGGTAAAAGCGCAACTGGACCTGGCAAAAGCCGACCATGCGCCGCACAACACCATACGCCGTGCCATGCTGCAAGCGGCCTTGCGCGGCCCTGGCGACCTGGCCCGCGCGCAAGCCTCGCTGGAACCGCTGGCCACGGCCACGGGCAAGGATGCGCAACTGCTGGCGCCGCTGGCGCAATTGCTGGGCAGCCAATATGCGGAGCTGCGCCGTCAGGAAGAGAGCATCGACAAGCTCAACACGCAGTTGCGCGACGCCCAGCGCCGCATCGACTTGCTCAATGAAAAACTCGAGGCGCTGAAAAACATCGAGCGCAGCCTGTCCGTGCGCCCTGCCGCGGGAGCGCCGAAATGAGCGAGCATGCCCACATCTTGTTGGTCGACGACGATCCCGACCTGCTGCGCCTGCTGACCATCCGCCTGAAGGCGGGCAATTATCGGGTCACGGCCGTGGGCAGCGCGGAAGCGGCGCTGGCGCGCCTGGCCGTGGAATTGCCGGCCCTGGTCATTACCGACGTGCAATTGCCGGGCCGCGACGGCCTGGCCCTGTTCGATGAAATCCGCCGCCAGCATTCGGCCCTGCCCGTCATCCTGCTGACGGCCCACGGCACCATTCCCGACGCCGTCGACGCGACGGCGCGTGGCGCGTTTGCCTACCTGACGAAACCGTTCGACGGCAAGCTGCTGATGGAAAAAGTGGCGTATGCCATCAACTTGTCCACCGTCATGCCGGCGCAAGCGTCCGGCGACGAGAGCTGGCGCGCCGAGCTGATCAGCCGCAGTTCACAGATGGCCGAGCTGCTGGCCGAAGCCAAGCTGGTGGCGGGCTCCGACGCCAGCATCCTGATTCGCGGTCCCAGCGGCACGGGCAAGGAATTGCTGGCGCGCGCCCTGCACAACGCCAGCCGCCGCGCCAAGGCGCCATTCATCGCCGTCAACTGCGGCGCCATTCCCGAGCAGCTGCTGGAATCGGAATTGTTTGGCCACGTGAAGGGATCGTTTACGGGCGCCGTCGGCAACCGCGAAGGCTTGTTCCAGGCGGCCGATGGCGGCACCCTGTTTTTGGATGAGATCGGCGACATGCCCTTGCCGCTGCAGGTGAAACTGCTGCGCGTGCTGCAGGAGCGGGCCGTGCGCCCCGTCGGCGCCGACCAGACGCGTCCGGTAGACGTGCGCTTGCTGTCGGCCACGCACCGCGACCTCGACGTGGCGATGGCCGAAGGGCAATTCCGCGAAGACCTGTATTACCGGCTCAACGTGGTGACCTTGACCTTGCCGCCGCTGGCCGAGCGCCGCGAAGACATCGCCCTGCTGGCGAACCATTTCCTGCAGAAACTGGCGGCCAAGTATCAAAAACCGTTGAACGGCTTCGCGCCCGACGCCTTGACTGCCCTGGTGGCGGCGCCATGGCCCGGCAATGTGCGCCAGCTGGTCAATGTCGTCGAGCAAGTGTGCGCGCTGGCCACGGCGCCGCTGGTGCCCTTGTCCCTGGTGCAGCGTGCGCTGCGCGTGCCGTCGCTGGAAGCGCTCAGCTATAACGAAGCGAAGCAGCGCTTCGAGCGCGACTATCTGATTCAGTTGCTGCGCTTGACGGACGGCAACGTGGCCGATGCCGCCCGCCTGGCCGACCGCAACCGCACGGAGTTTTACCGCTTATTGCAGAAATATGAGCTGACGCCGGCCCTGTTCCGGGCCGATGGCGACCCTGTCGCTGAATAGCGACAAAAATAAAGCGTTAAAAATCAGGGGCTTGGCGTAAAACATTGACGGTCTTGCCACAAGCTGTCGCTGCCAGGCGACAAAAAACCCCATTTTTCCGGCCAGATCGGCGCGAAACGGGCCGGAAAAATCGAGATCGAATGTAAGTTCTTGATTTTAAACGAAATTTAAAAGCTGGCACGGCGCTTGCTGTATGGGTAGATGTGACGCTTCAAAGTGTTGCTTTATCCAAGTAAGAAGCTTTTAACTTCATTGAGAGGAACTACCATGCAAACATCGAAACTGTTCAATACCCTGGTTGCCGCTATCGTACTGTCGGGCGCCTCGATCACCGCTTCGCATGCCGCTGACTCCGCACCAAAAGCACAAGCTCCTGCTGACACCGTCGTGGCCGCCAACGCTGCCGCTGCCGTCCCTGATGAAACCATCACTTCCTCGGCCAAGGCCGCCCTGAGCGCCGATGCGCAAGCCGCTGCCCTGCCGGTCAAGGTAGCAACCCAGCAAGGTGTGGTCGTCCTGTCGGGCGACGTACCGAGCGCCGAAGCGGGTGACCGCGTCGTGCAGATCGTCGCTTCCGTGAGCGGCGTGAAAGAAATCAAGAACGAGCTGAAAGTCAAAGCCGCCGGTTAATCCCCTCGCGCTGTACTTTACTCCGGGTTGCCCTGTCTGCGGACAGGGCATTTTTCGTTTACACCAGCAGTGCGTAGGTCGGGTTAGCGCAAAGCGCGTAACCCGACAACATTGTTGGCCAGCGCTGGTGATGTTTGTCGGATGACGATCCTGCGGACCTAATCCGGCCTGCAAATCGCCCTCCATTGCGCACGGTACGCGGTGAAACCATCCACTTCCATCATGGGCTCCAGCGTCGCCTCCATCGCCGGCACCTCGCCCCAGCGGTGCAGCATCCAGCCGCCGCACGTCGTGCCGCTGGCGTCTTGCGACACGCTCACTTGCTGCCCTGGCCGCAAGGCCGCCAGCAGGGCGGCGAAATGCGGGTTGTCCGTGAAACTGCCTTCCACCGTCACGGTCCCTTGAGCATCGAGGGCATCGAGGCAATAATCGCTCATCAGCGCGCAATACAGGGTGGCCAGCGCATAGCGTTCCTGGGCCGTACGTGGTGCCGGTCCGGCGATGCGCCCCGCCTGCCCGACGAAGGGGCCGCCGGAGACGGCAAAACAGGGCAGCGCCAGCGTACCCTGCTTGACCAGGCGGGCGATATCGTCCACGCCGCAGACCTGCGGCGAGGCTCCCGCCAGCACGGCAAATTCGCGCCCGCCCATGAAGCGCATGCAGGCCACGGGTTGGCCCAGCGCATGCACGTTGGCCAGCATGTCGGCCGTTTCATCGAGCCGGCCGAGGGGCGCGCCCAAGGCGGCGGCAATGGCCCAGGTGCCAGTCGACAAGACCGTGCGCGGCTGGGCTTGCTCTTGCGCATCGAGATAGCGCAGCAAAGAAGCATTGCTGTCATGGATGCCGCACAGCACCTGGCAATCGGGCAGCAAGCCATTGCTCTCGCGCCACTGCGGCAGAACGGGTCCCAGCGCCGTCCATGCCGATTGCAACGGCGCAAATAATGGCGTCCAATCCATGGTCTCCACCAGTGACGAATAGGCCCCTTGCTGCGGCTGCCATAAATCCGTATGGCAACCGAGCGAAGTCACTTCGCTGGCGGCCACGCCCGATAGCCGCCAGGCCCAGTATTGCGGATAGGTCAGGATATGGCGCGCGCGGGCAAATTCCTGCGGGTAGGTTCTGGCGAGCCAGAACAGTTGCAAGCCCAGGTTCAGGCCGCAGGGCAATTGCGGCGACAGGCTGTCGCCGAACGCGGGCCGCAAGCTGGCATACTCGGCCGCCAGCGATTGCGGCAAGGTCGATTCATAGTCGAGGATGGGCAGCACCAGGCCGGCATCGTCGACCAGCGCCGCCGTGGCACCGTGCGTGACGGGCACGATGGCGGTGACGTGCGCCAGGCGCGCGAAGGCGGCCAGGCCCGTTTGCAGCCAGTCCCACAGCCCTTCCGTATCGTGGTGCGGATACGGTCCTGCGTGCACGATGCGGTTCGGGCGGCGCTCTTCGGCCAGGATGGCGCCGGCGGCGTCGAGCAGGGTCAGCTTGGCATTCGTCTTGCCGATATCGAGTACTACGGTGGCGTCGATGGTCACGGCCGTCCTTATGCGAGGTGAAACATGGGGGTTAAAGGCACGGCGACGGGCGACGCATCGGCTTGCGTTTCCATCAGATCGGCCATATGTGCCCACCAGTGGCGCATCACGGGATGCTGCGGCAGCGCTTCCATCGTGTGGCCTTCCACCCGGCGCAGCACGGCGAACAGCGCGCCCGTCTCCTCATCGAGAAAGATGCTGTAGTCGCGCACGCCCGACTCCTGCAGCAGGCTGGCCAGCTCGGGCCAGATGGCGTCGTGGCGGCGCTGGTATTCGGCGGCATGGCCGGGTTTCAACTGCATCTTGAAAGCGATCTGTTGCATGGTTTATTTTCGTGTGTGTTTGCGGTTCAGCAGGCGCGGCAGTGCAATTGTGATCAAGAGCAAGATGCCGACGACAATCGTCATGATGACGCCAGGAATATTGAGCAGCGCCAGGCCATACGTCACCATGCCCAGCAGCAGCACGGCCAGCAGCACGCCGCCGATGCTGCCCTTGCCGCCGGCGATGCTCACGCCGCCCAGGATGACCATGGTGATCACTTCGAGTTCCCAGCCCATGGCGATGTTCGGGCGCGTGCTGCCGATGCGTCCCGTCAGCAGCCAGGCGGCCAGGCCCGCCATGGCGCCGGTGGCCACGAACAGGGCGAAGCGGTAGCGGTCCACGGCCACGCCCGAAAAGCGCGCCGCGCCCGGATTGCAGCCGATGGCAAAGATGCGCCGGCCCCAGCTGGTCGCATGCAGCAGCACGGCAAACAGCGCGCAAAACACCAGCAAGATGACGAAGGGGCGCGGCACGATGTCGAAGAAATAGCCTTGCCCCCAGTCGATCAGCAGTGGCGGATAGCCGGTGTAGGCCTGGTCGCCCAGGATCACGCTGGCCAGGCCGCGGAACAGGGCCACGGTGCCGATCGTCACGACGATCGACGGCAGGGCGAAGCGCGTTACGAGCACGCCGTTCAGGCAGCCGCAGAGGGCGCCCATGGCCAGCGCGACGAACAGCAAGCCTTGCGGCGGCACGCCGTGGTGATGCGCAAACCCCATCGCCACCGAGGACAGCGCCAGGATGCCGGAGACGGAAATGTCGATCTCGCGGCAAATGATCAGCAAGGCCATCGGCAGCGCGATCAGGGCCTTCTCGCTGAAATTGAAGGTGCTGTCGGCCAGATTGTAGGCGTCGAGGAAATTCGGCAGCAGCACGCTGTTTGCCGCAAACACGGCGATCAGCAGCAGCGCCAATAACGCTTCCCAATGGGCAAAATACTGGCCGAGACGGTGCGCCTTGCGGTCGAGGATGGTGTAGCGCGAACGCACGGGTACGCTGTCCGGCGCTTCGCTGTGCAAGGTCTGTGAAGTGGCGTTCATGCGGCGCTCCTGCGGGTCGAGGGGGCTTGCAGCGTGAGCGGCAAGATCTGGCGGCCCATGTTCCTGGTGCCGTGCGCATTGAGCAGCACGGCCGTGAGGATCACGATCCCTGTCAGCGCGCTTTGCCAGAAGGGCGAGACCTTGACGATGGGCAAGGCATTGTTGATGACGGCCAGGAACAGCGAGCCGAGCACTGCGCCACCCACCGTGCCGGCGCCGCCGGCGATGCTGATGCCGCCGATCACGCAGGCGGCGATCACGGTAAATTCAAAGCCATATGCGATTTCCGAATACGCCACGGCGTAGCGGGCCACCCACAGGTAACCGCACAGGCCGGCCATCAGGCCCGACAGGCCATACGTCCACAGCAGCCGGCGCGCCGTGGCGATACCAACATAGCGGGCCGCCTGCGGCTGGTTGCCGATCGCATACAGGTCGCGGCCGAAGCGCGTGTAGCGGGCCAGGAAACAGGTTGCCAGGATGGCCGCCAGCGCGATCCACACGAGGTGCGTCACGCCCAGCAGGCGCGCCAGCGGAAAGTCGATGAAGGCGGCCGGCATCTGGTGCGACGATACCCAGGCGCCGCCCGACAGCACGAATACCAGGCCCCGGTACACGCTCATGGTGCCCAGGGTCACGACGATGGGCGGCAGGTCCAGGTAGCCGATCAGGTAACCGTTGATCAGGCCCAGCAGCAGGCCGATGCCCAGCGCCGCCAGCACCACCAGCGGCAGCGGCAAGTGCGGATACTGCACGGCCAGCAAGGCCGACAGCATGCCCGACAGCGCCAAATTGGATGCCACCGACAGGTCGATGCCGCGCGTAATGATGACGAACATCTGCGTCAGCGCCAGCATGATCAGCAAGGTGCTGTCGGTGAGCAGGTTGGCCAGGCTGCCCGGGGTCAGGAAAACGGGCGAGCGCAGGCCCACCAGCAGCACCAGCAGCACGATCAGCAGTGCCAGCTGGATTTCACGTTGCTTCAGATAGCGCATGTCAATTCCTCGATCGGATGGCCGCTGCCGGAAGCGGCGGCGACGACGTTTTCCGGGGTCGCCTGGGCGCGCGGAAAGACGCGGTGGATATGGCCCTGGTGCATGACCACGATGCGGTCCGCCATGCCCAGCACTTCCGGCAGCTCGGACGACACGAGGATCACGGACAGGCCTTGCGTGACGAGCTCGCTGATGAAGCGGTGCACGGCCGCCTTGGAACCGATATCGATGCCCTTCGTGGGTTCATCGAGAATGATCACGCGGGGCCTGGTGGCCAGCCATTTGGCCAGCACGACTTTTTGCTGATTGCCGCCCGACAGTTCCGACACCATCTGCGTAAAGTGGCTGGCCTTCAATTCGAGCTGCTCGCTCAGGTGGCGCGCGATGGCCGTCTCCTGCGCGCGCCGTGGCCGCAGGAAAAAGCCGATGCTGTCCAGAATCGGCAAGGTGATGTTTTGCACGATGGACATCGACAGGTGCGCGCCCTGATGCTGGCGGTCTTCGGGCACATACGCGATGCCGTGCCGGATGGCGTCGCTGGCGCAGCCGATGCGCACTTCCTCGCCGGCGATGGTGATCGTGCCCCGCACGCCCTCGGTCAAGCCGAACAGCGCTTGCATCACTTCCGAACGGCCCGCGCCGACCAGGCCGTAGAAGCCGACGATCTCGCCTTGCCGCACGGAGAAACTGACGCCGTGAAATTCCGTCGCATGGCACAGTTGCGACACTTCCAGCAAGGTTGGTCCCAGGGGGACGTCGACCTTGGGAAACACTTGCTGAATGGTGCGCCCGACCATCAGCGACACGAGCTGCGGTTCGCTGATGTCGGCCATTGCGCCGGCGGCGACGAAATGGCCGTCGCGCAGCACTGTATAGGTGTCGGCGACGGTAAAGATTTCATCGAATTTGTGCGAAATGAAAATCACCGCCGTGCCCGCCGCGCGCAGCTGGGCGATGATGCGGTACAGCTCATGGATTTCGCGCTGCGACAGCGAGGCGGTGGGCTCGTCCATGATCACCACGCGCGCCTCTTGCGACAGGGCGCGCGCGATTTCCACGAAGTGGCGTTGCGCCACGCTCAATTCCTTGACCTTGGCCAATACGGGTAACTGCACTTCCAGGCGCGCGAAGATCTGCTCGGCCTCGGCCGCCATGCGTGGCCAGTCTATGCGCGGCGGGAAACCCGTTTGCGGCTGGCGCCCGATATAGATGTTTTCGGCCACCGTCAGTTCGTCGAACATCATGGTTTCCTGGTGCACGGCGGTAATGCCGGCATCCATCGCATCTTGCGGATTGGAAAACAGCACAGCCTTGCCGCCCAGTTCCATGCTGCCCGCATCCGGTTGATAAATGCCCGTCAACGTCTTGACCAGGGTCGACTTGCCGGCGCCGTTTTCACCGATCAGCGCCATGACTTCACCGGCGCGTACCGTCAGCGCCACGTCTTTCAGCGCGGTGACGCCATGGAAGTGCTTGCAGATGCCATGCAGGCGCAACACCGGCGCCGCGTTCTGCGCAATAGGGGGATTCTGTGACATAGCCATTCACACTTGAGAGATATTCGCACGTCGGGTTAGCGCGCCAGCGCGTAACCCGACAACATTGTTGGCTTTACCGGTGATATCGGATTACGGCGCTTCGCGCCTGATCCGACCCACGGCCGTCGGTACACAAACAAATCAGAATATCTTCGAGAACTTGTCGACGTTATCCTTGTTGTAGGTGAACGGCGGCGCCAGCGCCGCTTCGCCGCCCGCATCGAGTGTCAGCTTGCCCATGCGGCCGACGGCGATGCTTTCGCCCGGCTTGCCGCTGGCCTTGCCGGTGACGAATTGATGGGCGGCATACGTGGCGGCGTAGCCGAGGTCGATCGGGTTCCAGATGGCAAAGCTTTTCACGGCGCCGCTCTTCACGTGGCCGGCCATTTCCGACGGTAAGCCCAGGCCCGTCACATACACCTTGCCCACGAGTTTCTCGTCGACCACGGCCTTGCCGGCCGCATTGATGCCCACGGTGGTTGGCGCGATGATGGCTTTCAGGTTCGGGTTGCTGCGCAGCAGGCCGATCGCTTCGCGGTAGCTCTTGTCGGACTGGTCGTCGCCATACACGGTGGCCACCAGCTTGATCTTGGCGTACGCAGGCTGGGCCAGCGTTTTTTTCATTTCGCCGATCCAGATGTTCTGATTCGTCGCCTGCGCCGTGGCCGACAGGATGGCGATCTCGCCCGTGCCGCCGATGGCGTCGGCCGCCATTTCAATCTGTTTCTGGCCGATCAGGGCCGGGCTGGACGGGTTCAGCTGCATCAAACGCCCCTCCTTGGCCAGGCCGCTGTCGAAGGAAATGACCTTGATGCCTCGCTGCATGGCTTTCTTGGTGATCGGCACGAGCGCATTGGCGTCGTTGGCGGAAATGACGATGGCGCTGACCTTCTGGCTGATCAGCGAGCTGATGATTTCGATCTGCCCTTCCGCCGTCGCCGTGGTGGGCCCCGTGTAAATGACTTCCACGTCGCCCAGCTGCTTGGCCGCCTCGTTCGCGCCTTCGTGGGCGGCGTCGAAGAAGCCGTTGCCCAGGCTCTTGACGACCATGGCGATCTTGATTTTTTCCGCCGCCTGGGCACTGGCGGCCAGGCAGCCGATCATGCACATGCTCAATGCCGTCACCATCATTTTTTTCAATTTCATGCCGCGTCTCCTTTTTTATTGTTGCTGCCGGGGCGGTAGACACCATGTCTCCAGCCCTCTGTTTTTGTCACTGACTAGGTATTGCCTATTGCTCTTGCCACGCCTGCTCCGCCGGCGACAGCGGCGCCGCCATCGCCTCGGGGGCGACGGCCAGTACCTTGACGCCCGACTGCTCCAGCATCTGCACGGCCGCGTCCGAAGCGCCCGTGTCCGTGATGACGCAGGACACGCGGTTCAGGCCGCACAGGATCAGGCCTGCCTTCCTGGCAAACTTGGAACTGTCAGCCAGGACAATCAACTCCTCGGCCTGGCTGATCAGGCGTTTCTCGGCCTGGATCAGCAAGGGATCCGCTTCCATCAAGCCCAGCATCGACAGGCCGTATACGCCCATGAACATTTTTCCCGCGTAATGATGCTGGCTGATGTCGTTGTCGAAGGGACTCAGGATGACGTTTTGCTCGCGATACACCTTGCCGCCGGGCAGGATGATTTCATTCTCGCTGGACATCAGCAGGCGCTCGGCCATCAGGAAGGAATTGGTGAGGATTTTCAGCCGCTTGTCGACCAGGAACTCGACCATGCGGTAGGTGGTGGTGCCGCCATTGATGATGATGGTGTCGCCATCGGCGCACAGGCCGCAGGCGTGGCGGGCGATGGCGCGCTTTTGCGCGGCGCAGCGGTCCAGGTTGTTTTGAAAGGTTTCGCCCGACAACGCAAACGTGCGCTGTTTTTTTTGCGGCAGGCTCTCGGCGCCGCCGCGGGTGCGGGTCAGCAAATTGCGCTCGGCCAGCCAGGCGATATCGCGCCGCACCGTCGCCGGCGAGGAATTGAGCCAGTCGACCAATTGGTCGACGCTCGCCACGCTATGTTCGGCGAGTAGTTTCAGCAAGCCTTTGCGGCGTTTGTGATTAACCACGTTGTCTCCTTTTTGAGTCCTCTCCCGTACCAGCTGCCCGGGGACGACTTCTTTATCGGTGAGCCAGCCTAAGCAGTTGAGCAGTGCATGTCAACAATCAATCAATCAACATCGTGATTATTTGGATAGCGCGCAAATGCGTGATCGGAGTTCCAATCAACCTGGTGATTATTTGCGTTTCCCTCACGTTTTTGATTGCTTGTTGATTGACATGATTGGCACGCTGGCTTCTACTGAGTGCTGCCGTCATGGCGTCCCGCACACAGATGCGGCCATGGCGATCCGCACGCATAACCAAGAATGGAGACACTGTATGACCGCCACGATGGACACCACACCACCTGCGCCCATGGCCTCGCTATGGGACGATGCGCACGCCGCGACCTTGAGCGAACCGGAGCTTTTGCTGTACCGTTCCAACCTGCTCGGTTCCGACATGCGCATCACCAATTTCGGCGGCGGCAATACCTCGGCCAAGATCCGCATGACGGATCACCTGACCGGCGACGAGGTCGAGGTGCTGTGGGTGAAAGGCTCCGGCGGCGACCTGGGCAGCATCAAGCTCGATGGCTTTTCCACCCTGTACATGGACAAGCTGCGCGCGCTGAAGGGCCGCTACCGTGGCCTGGCGCTGGAAGATGAAATGGTTGCCTACCTGCCCCATTGCACCTTCAATTTGAACCCGCGCGCGGCCAGCATCGACACGCCCCTGCACGCCTACATCGCGCGCAAGCACGTCGACCACATGCACCCGGACGCCGTGATCGCCATTGCCGCCTGCGCCAACAGCCAGGCACTGACACACAAGATTTTTGAAGGCGAACTGGGCTGGCTGCCGTGGCAGCGTCCCGGCTACGACCTGGGCCTGAAACTCGAAGCGCTGTCGCAGTCGCAGCCGCATTTGAAAGGCATCATCCTCGAAGGCCATGGCTTGTTTACGTGGGGCGATACGGCCAAGTCCTGCTACGAAACCACCTTGGCCATCATCAAGCGCGCGGAAGACTGGCTGGCCGCCAACACGACGCAGCCGGCGTTCGGCGGCGCCAGATTCGCACCCTTGCCGGCGCACGAGCGCGCGGCCCTGGCGCAGCGTTTGATGCCTGTGCTGCGCGGCAAGATCAGCCAGGACGAGTACAAGCTGGGCCACTTCGACGACAGCGCCAACGTGCTCGAATTCGTCTGCAGCGCCGACCTGCTGCCGCTGGCCGCGCTCGGTACCTCGTGCCCCGACCACTTCCTGCGCACCAAGATCCGCCCCTTCGTGATCGACTTCGATCCGGCCTATCCTGATTTTGACCGTTTGGTCGCCGGCCTGGACGAGGCGCTGGCCGCCTACCGCGCCGACTACCTCGCCTATTACACGCGCTGCAAGCACGACAACAGCCCCGCCGTGCGCGACGCCAACCCCATCATTTATCTGATCCCCGGCGTGGGCATGCTGTCGTTCGCCAAGGACAAGGCGACGGCGCGCATCGCCGGCGAGTTCTATGTCAATGCCATCAATGTGATGCGCGGCGCCAATGGCGTCGACACCTATGTGGGCTTGCCGGAACAGGAAGCGTTCGACATCGAATACTGGCTGCTGGAAGAAGCCAAGCTGCAGCGCATGCCCAAACCCAAAAGCCTGGCCGGGCGCATCGCCCTGGTGACGGGCGGCGGCGGCGGCATCGGCCAGGCCGTGGCGCGCCAGCTGCTGCAGGAAGGCGCTTGCGTGATGCTCACCGATATCGACGGCGCCGCGCTGGAAGAGGCCGAGCAGAGCCTGCTGAAGGTGGCGGGACGCGACAATATCGCCACGGTGCGCGCAAACATCACGGCCGAAAACGACGTCGAGGCCATCCTGAACGCGGCCGCGCTGCGCTTTGGCGGCATCGACCTGCTGGTGTCGAACGCCGGCATCGCTTCCTCGGCGCCGCTGGAAGAAACGACCCTGGAGATGTGGGAACGCAACCAGTCGATCCTGGTGACCGGCTACTTTCTCGTCAGCCGCGCCGCTTTCCGCATCATGCAGCAGCAGAAGCTCGGTGGCAGCATGGTGTTTGTCGCCAGCAAGAACGGTCTGGTGGCATCGGCCGGCGCCTCGGCCTATTGCACCGCCAAGGCGGCGGAAATCCATCTGGCCCGCTGCATCGCGCTCGAAGGGGCGCCGCACGGCATCCGCGTCAATGTGGTCAACCCCGATGCCGTCATTCGCGGTTCGCGCATCTGGGATGGCAAGTGGAAGGAAGAGCGGGCCGCCTCGAACAAGATCGAGACGGGTGACATCGAGGAATTCTATCGCCAGCGCAGCATGCTCAAGCGTAGCGTGCTGCCGGAAGATATTGCCGAAGCCGTGTATTTCCTTTCCAGCGACAAGGCTGCCAAGAGCACGGGCAATATCATCAATGTCGACGCGGGCAACGCGGCCGCATTTACACGTTAATCTAAAAAAACGACGCAGCCGGCCATGGCGCCGCTGCGCGCAAGGAGACAAGATGCATACCATGATCGACAGCGGCCTGGTGGCCGACCACAATGCCAAGCTGCAAGCGAACCTGGACGCCGACTATGCGGCCCTGGCCGGTGTGCTTGCCCGCCGCGGCCAGGACATTGAAAAACTGACGGCGCTGGCGCAGACGTTTGCCGTGGCCGTACCCAGCTGGGGCACCGGCACGGGCGGCACGCGCTTTGCCCGTTTCCCCGGCCTGGGCGAACCGCGCAACGTGTTTGAAAAGCTCGAAGATTGCGCCGTCATCAACCAGCTGACGCAAGCGACGCCCGCCGTCTCGCTGCATTTTCCATGGGACAAGGTCAGCGACACGGCCGCCCTGCGCGAGACCGCCCAGGCTTACGGCCTGGGCTTTGACGCCGTCAATTCGAATACCTTCCAGGACCAGGCCGGACAGGCGCAGTCGTACAAATACGGCAGCCTGACGTCGCACAGCGCGGCCGTGCGCGCGCAGGCCGTCGAGCACAATATCGAATGCATCGAACTGGGCCGTGCGCTGGGCTCGACGGCGCTGACGGTGTGGGTGGGCGATGGCGCGAATTTTCCGGGCCAGCACAATCTGCGCGGCGCGCTCGAGCGCTACCTCGACAGCATGCGCGACATCTACGGCGCCCTGCCGGCCGACTGGCAATTATTTATTGAGCACAAGCTGTTCGAGCCGGCCTTCTATGCCACCACGATCGCCGACTGGGGCACCAGCTTTGCCTGCGCCAGCGCGCTGGGACCGAAGGCCAAATGCCTGGTCGACCTGGGCCACCATGCGCCGAACACGAACATCGAAATGATCGTCGCGCGCCTGGCGCAGTTCGGCAAACTGGGCGGCTTCCATTTCAATGACAGCAAGTACGGCGACGACGACCTCGATTCGGGCAGCATCAACCCTTTCCAGCTGTTCCTCGTGTTCAACGAGCTGGCCGATGCGGCCGCGCGCGAGGGCGCCGCCTTCAACCCTGCCTACATGCTGGACCAGTCGCACAATGTGACGGACCCCATCGAAAGCCTGATGAGCAGTGCCGTCGAGGTGCAGCGCGCCTTCATCCAGTCCGCGCTGGTCGACCGCGCCGCCCTGCGCCACTACCAGGAAGCCAACGATGTGCACGCCTCGGCGCAAGCACTGAAACAGGCGTTCCGCACCGATGTGAGCGCCATCCTGGCGATGGCACGCCAGCGCTCGGGCGCCGCCATCGACCCTGTGGCCTGCTATCGCGGCAGCGGCTATCGGGAGCAGCGCGGCGTGGCGCGCCCCCCGAAGGCAGGCGCCAGCAGCAGCGGTATCGTGTAAGGCGGGTAGCGAGTGGGAGCCGTGCTGCTTCCAGGCAAGCCGCCTGGAAGCAGGTAGAATGGCTGGCACTGGCGCCGTTCCCGGCGCCGTTTGTCATCCCCGGCACAGCGTGTAAGGCTGCGCCGTTACCAGGCTACCGCATGTCTTCTTTTTCTCCCGCTGCCCTGCTGCGCAATCTGAAACCCGATAATTTCACCATCGCCCTGCTTGTCACCGTGGCGCTGGCCACCTTCCTGCCCTGCACGGGCCAGACGGCCGTGGTCTTCGGCAACATCACCACGGTCGCCATCGGCGCCCTGTTCTTCCTGCACGGCGCCAAGCTGTCGCGCGAAGCCGTGGTGGCCGGCGCCATGCACTGGCGTTTGCACTTGCTGGTGCTGGCCAGCACCTTTGTCCTGTTTCCGCTCTTGGGCCTGGCCCTGCGCCCGCTGGCGCTGACCTTCCTCACGCCCGACCTTTACATGGGCATCTTGTTCCTGTGCGCGTTGCCGTCCACCGTGCAGTCCTCGATCGCCATGACGGCCATGGCGCGCGGCAACGTGCCAGCCGCCATCTGCAGCGCCTCGGCCTCGAACTTCATCGGCATCTTCCTCGCCCCCATCCTCGTGGGCTTGCTGGTGGCCAAGGGCGCGGAAAGCAAGTCGTCGGTCGATGCCGTGCTGTCCATCGTCATGCAGCTGCTGCTGCCCTTCCTGGCCGGCCAATTCCTGCGCCGCTGGATCGGCCGCTGGGTCGACCGCCATAAAGCCACCTTGAAATACGTCGACCAGGGTTCGATCTTGCTGGTGGTCTACACGGCCTTCAGCGAAGCCGTCAGCGAAGGCCTGTGGCATACGATTTCCGTGGAAACCCTGGTCGCCCTGGGCCTGATCAGCACCTTGCTGCTGGCGCTGGTGCTGGGCATCTCGACCTTCGTCAGCCGCCGTCTGGGCTTCAACAAGGAAGACGAAATCGCCATCGTCTTTTGCGCCTCGAAGAAAAGCCTGGCCAGCGGCGTACCGATGGCCAAGGTGCTGTTTTCCACCCGTTCGCTGGGCATGGTGATCCTGCCGCTGATGCTGTTTCACCAGATTCAGCTGATGATCTGCGCCGTGATCGCGCAGCGTTATGCGCGGCGCGATGAGGGACAGGATGTGCCGGCCACGACGCTGTGATGGCTATCCTGCTCTAGCCGCAGCGCCTGCCGCAGCCCCGCCAATATGACCGCGTAAGCCTGCCGCCGGCTGGACTCATCCGGCGCGCGCAGCACATACGCCGGGTGATACACGGTCACCACCGAGCGTCCCGCATGCTGGACCGGCGTGCCGATCAGCGGCGTCATGCTCGTCGCGCCATCCTGCAGGATGGACTTCAAGGCCGTGCTGCCCAGCGCCACGATCACCTGCGGCTGGACGCGCTCAATCTCTTCTTCCAGCCAGCCATGACAGGCGAGGATCTCGCGTTGCGCGGGCGTCTTGTGCAGGCGGCGCTTGCCGCGTGGTTCCCATTTGAAATGCTTGACGGCGTTGGTCAGATAGATGCTGTCGCGCGCCATGCCCGCTTCCTGCATGGCTTGCTCGAGCAGCGCGCCGGCCGGGCCCACAAACGGCAGTCCCGCCAGGTCTTCCTGGTCGCCCGGCTGCTCGCCCACGAGCATGATGCGCGCCTGTGCCGGGCCAATGCCGGGCACGGCTTGCGTGGCGCTTTTCCACAGTTCGCAGCGGCGGCACTGGTCCAGGCTTGTCGCTACCTCGCGCGCCGGCTGGGCGCGCTCGGCGGCAATCGGGATCATGGCCGCGCCGCTGCGCTGGCCCACGCTGGCCGTCTGGCCCGTGCGGCGTTCGCCGTTGGCGGCGCCGCTGAGCATGGCGGGCACGATGGCGCCTTCCGGCAGGTTTTTCCAGAAACGCGAGGGGATATGGCTGTGCAGCAAATCCGCATTCACGCGCGCGGGATTGAAGATGCTGCGGTAGTAGGTCAGCCATAGCGCTTCGCCCGCATCGTCGATGTCGGCCGCGCCTTGCATCAGTGCGGGGCCCGCGTGCAAGGTCGTGCCATCCCACAGCATGCTGGCGGCGGGCGTGGCGATCATCCAGCTGGTAGCTCCCATGCGGCGGGCAAAGTGGCGCGCCACCTGCGGCAGCACCTCGTGCACGGGTTCGAACCAGGCGACAAAACGGGGCGCGCCCTCGCATTCTGGCCGCTCGCGAAAGCGCACATACGCATGCATGTCGTGCTCCTCGCGGTGCACGGCCTTGACCATGGCGTGCAGGCGCGCGCCGTCCGCGTCGGCCGGCGACATCACGTCGTGCTGGCCCAGCTGCCAGCGCCACAGCACCTGGTACAAAAAGGCCCAGCGGTCAGGCACGTTGAAGCAGGCGGCCGCCTGCAGCAGTTCCACCAGGGGACGAGGCAGCCGCAGCCGTGGCGCACTGGTATCCGTGGCATCCGGCGCGGCGGAAAACAGGTCGCCCTCACCGCCTTGCGACTGCCAGGCAACGTCGGCAGGTGGCACGCCAAGCGCGATCAGTTCCCTTGCTGCAGCGCGCCACTCGTCGAACGACTGCGCCAGCCGCACCACCGTACTCATGCGGCTTGCAGCTCCGGCCACAGATTCATTTGCTGCGGTGCCTCCGCCATGGCACGCCGCAGGTGTTCCGAGGCGGTGGTGTCGCGTGCGGGAAAGTAGTCGGCCGTGATGATGAAGGGGGCGATTTTCTTCATGCTGCAGCGCAGGCGCGACAGGTCGGCGTAGCGCACCTGCCGCAGCCTTCGCAGGTCGACGATGCGCTGGGCATTGCGCAAGCCGATACCGGGCACGCGGGCGATCATGTGCTGCGCCGCGCGGTTCAAGTCCAGCGGAAAATGTTCGCGGTGGGCCAGCGCCCACGCCAGTTTTGGGTCGATATCGAGCGCCAGGTTGCCGCCCGTGGCGGGCAGCAGTTCGCTGGCCTGGAAACCATAGCTGCGCAGCAGGAAATCGGCCTGGTACAACCTGTGTTCGCGCAACATCGGCGGCGGCGCCAGCGGCACGCTTTTCGGGCTGTCGGGGATCGGGCTGAAGGCCGAGTAGTACACGCGCTTGAGTTTATAACTGCCGTACAGGGTCTCGGCCGTGGAGAGGATCTGCTGGTCGTCGCTGGCGTCGGCGCCGACGATCATCTGCGTGCTTTGCCCGGCCGGCGCGAAACGCGGCGCGCGCGGTTCTTCCGCTTTCTCGTCGAGCTTGCGGCGTATCGACCCCATCGCCAGCTTGATCGTGTGCACGCTTTTTTCCGGCGCCAGCTTTTGCACGCTGTCCTGCGTCGGCAGTTCGATATTGACGCTGAGCCGGTCGGCATAGCGGCCCGCCTGCGCGATCAGGGCCGTATCGGCGTCCGGAATGGTTTTCAAATGGATGTAGCCGCGGAACTGATGCACCTCGCGCAACTCGCGCGCCACCTGCACCAGTTGTTCCATCGTGTAGTCGGCCGACTGGATGATGCCGGAACTGAGGAACAGGCCGTCGATGTAGTTGCGCAGGTAAAAGTCGCTCGTCAGTTTCACCACTTCGGCCACGGTAAAGCGCGCGCGCGGCACGTTCGACGTGCGGCGGTTGACGCAGTACTGGCAGTCGTACAGGCAGTAATTCGTCAGCAGCACTTTCAGCAGCGAGACGCAGCGCCCGTCCGGCGTGTAGCTGTGGCAAATGCCCATGCCCGAGGTGGCACCAAAGCCATCCTTGCCGATGGAATCGCGCCTGGGCGCGCCGCTGCTGGCGCAGGACGCATCGTACTTGGCCGCGTCGGCCAGGATTTCCAGCTTGTCCGTCAATTCCATGGCTCACCTCAATATACTGTGTTTATATACAGTATATCAGGGAATGCAGCTTGCGCTGGCTTGACCTGTGCGATGGCAGAGCGCTATATATCGGTGTATATTACGGACCTGGTTCTCTTCTCATCAAGGATACGATCATGCGCCTCACCTCCCTCGCCACACTGCTCGGCGCCGCCCTCTTCGCCACCGCCGCCTCGTCCGCCCTTGCCGGTGAAGTGGTCGTGTCGGCCGCGGCCAGCCTGACGAATGCATTCAAGGAGGCGGCGCAAAGCTACGAGGCGCAGTATCCGGGCAGCAAGGTATCCCTGAACTTCGCCGCTTCGGGCGTGCTGCTGCAGCAGATCGTCAAGGGCGCACCCGTGGACGTGTTTGCCTCGGCCGACCAGGAAACCATGGATGCGGCGCAAAAGCAGGGCTTCGTCTTGCCGGCCGAGCGCATGGACTTCGTCGGCAACAGCCTGGTGCTGATCGTGCCGCACGATAGCAAGCTGGGCATCAAGAGCCTGGCTGACCTGACGCACAAGGGCGTGACCCGCGTGGCCATCGCCAATCCAGCCAGCGTGCCCGTCGGCCGCTATTCCGAAGGCGCGCTGAAGAAGGCGAAGCTGTGGGACGCCGTGCAACCGAAAGCCATCGGCACGCAGAACGTGCGCCAGTCGCTCGACTACGTGGCGCGCGGCGAAGTCGATGCGGGCTTTGTCTACGCCACCGACGCGGCCATCATGAAAGACAAGGTGAACGTGGTGCTGGAGGTGCCGCTGGACGCGCCCGTGCTGTATCCGATCGCCACCATCAAGGGCAGCGGCAATGCCGCCGAAGCGAAGCGCTTCGTCAGCTATTTGCAGACGACGCCGGCGCAAGCCATCCTGGCCAAGTACGGCTTTAAAAAGCCATAAAGCAAACGAACGCGCATGGATATCGCCTGGACCGCGCTGGCCCTGTCGCTCAAAGTGGCGGCGTGGGCCACGGCGCTCAACTTGTTGCTCGGCATCGGCACGGGCTATCTGCTGGCGCGCACGCGTTTTCCCGGGCGCGAATTGCTCGACGCCCTGTTGACCCTGCCGATGGTGATGCCGCCCACCGTGCTCGGCTACTACCTGCTGGTGCTGCTGGGCCGGCGCGGCACCCTGGGTATCTGGCTGCAGGACAACTTCGGCATCAACCTCATCTTTACGTGGCAGGGTGCCGTGATCGCTTCCACCGTGGTCGCTTTCCCTCTCGTCTTCAAGCCCGCGCGCGCCGCCTTCGAGGCCGTCGACGGCCAGCTCGAGCAGGCGGCCCGCGTGCTGGGCATTTCGGAAATGGCGATTTTCTTTCGCGTCACGTTACCGCTGGCCTGGCGCGGCATCCTCGCCGGCGTGCTGCTGGGATTCGTGCGCGCGCTGGGCGAGTTTGGCGCCACCCTGATGGTGGCCGGCAGCATTCCCGGCAAGACACAGACCCTGTCGGTGGCCGTGTATGAAGCCGTGCAGGCGGGCCAGGACGACGTGGCCAATACGCTGGTCGTGATCATCTCGGTGGTCTGCATCGTGGTGCTGCTGTCGGCTGGCCGCCTGGCGCCCGGGCGCGTCGCGCACAAAGGACGCTGAGGATGACGCCCATGCAACTCGACCTCGACATCCGCGCCACCTTGCGCTCCGGCAAACGCCGCTTCGACCTGCAGGTGCAATGTACGTCCGGCAGCCAGCGCATCGCCATGTATGGCCCGTCCGGCGCCGGCAAGAGCATGACCCTGAAAGCCATTGCCGGACTCTTCACGCCGAACGAAGGCCATATCCGCCTGAACGGGCGCACCTTGTTCGACTCGGCCGCCGGCATCAATTTGCCGCCGCAGCAGCGCAATGTCGCCTACCTGTTCCAGGATTACGCGCTGTTCCCGCACCTGACGGTGCGCCAGAACGTGGGCTTTGGCCTGAGCCGCGGCTGGTTCAATCCGCGCGCGCGCGAAAAATTACAGAAGGTCGAGCATTGGCTCGACGCCTTCCACTTGCAGGAACTGGCGCACCAGTTCCCCGACGAGTTGTCCGGAGGCCAGCGCCAACGGGTGGCGCTGGCGAGGGCGCTCGTGGCCGAGCCGTCCGCGCTGCTGCTCGACGAGCCGTTCGCCGCCCTCGATCCGGCCCTGCGTGTCAAAATGCGGCTGGAACTGAGCCAGTGGCAACAGCGTCTGGACGTGCCCATGATCCTGATCACGCACGATCCGGAAGATGCGCGCATCCTGGGCGAGCACGTGCTGTACTTGCGCGACGGACAGATCGATAACAGGGAAGACCACATGGCATTGGGTGAACGCATTGGATAAAATCGGCTTGCAAGGCTCGCTATGGATGACGGTGGGCGGGGAAAACCTGGGCGGCGCCGGCAGGGTGGAATTGCTGGGCGCCATCGCCGAATGCGGTTCCATCACGCAGGCGGCCAAGTTGGTAAAGATGAGCTACAAGGCGGCCTGGGACGCCATCGACGCGATGAACAACCTGGCCGGCGAGCCGCTGGTCGAGCGCCTGACGGGCGGCAAGGGCGGCGGCGGCACGCGGCTCACGCAACGGGGACGCCAACTGGTCGACAATTTCCGCATCATCGAGCGCGAACATGCCCGCTACCTGCGCCAGCTGGGCAGCCAGGCCGAAGGCATCGCCGACGATCTTTTACTCATACGGAGAATGGCCATGAAAACCACGGCACGCAATCAATTCCTGGGCAAGGTGGCTGAACTGAAACCGGGCGCCGTCAACGATGAAGTCACCCTGGAATTGCCGGGCGGCCAGCACATCGTTGCCATCGTCACGCAGGGCAGCAGCGCAAGCCTGGGCCTGGTGCCGGGCGCGGAAGCGTTTGCGCTGATCAAGGCTTCGTCCATCATCCTCGTGGCCGACAGCGAAGGCGCACGCTTTTCCGCCCGCAACCAGCTGGCCGGCACGGTCACGCGCGTGCAGACAGGTGCCGTCAACACGGAAGTGGTGCTGGACTTGCCGCGCGGCGGCACGATCGCCGCCATCATCACCAACCAGAGCTGCACCGACCTGGGGATCGCCATCGGCGGCAGCGTGACGGCGATGTTCAAGGCGTCGAGCGTGATTCTCGGTGTACCGGCATAAGTGCGTAGGTCGGATTAGCGCAGCGTAATCCGACAACATTGTTGGCGCGTCCTGTCGGATTACGCGCGTAGCGCTAATCCGACCTACCCTTTTAATCCTTCAACCGCGACAACCAATCCGCCGCCGCCGCCAGCGCCAGTTCCAGCTCCTGCGCCGTGCGCGCCAGCAGGCTTGGGACTTCATCCAGGCGACCCGCGTCGATGGCTTCCTCGGTGGCGAACGCGGCGCGGATCAGGCGTTTCGTGCCCAGGGTGCCCACGGAGCCGCGCACGCTGTGCAGGATGCGCGCCACGTCGCTGTGGCGGCCCGCCTGCAATGCCGTTTCCGCGTCGCGCACGGGCGTCATGCCCTTGTTCAGCGCGTCTTCGACCATGCGCCGCAGCACGCCGCGCCCCTTCGCGTCGCGTCCCATCACGCGCATCAGCGGCGCCATGGAAAACACCTCTTCATCGGCGACGCGTACGGGCTCGGCCGTCTGCACTTGCGGGCGTTTGGGCAGGTGGCGCAGGATGACTTCCATCATCTCTTCCACCACGACGGGCTTGGCGATGAAGTCGCTGATGCCGGCCGTCATGCAGCGCTCGCGCTCGGACGCCAGCACGCCGGCCGTCATGGCGATCACGGGCAGGCTCAGGCGCAGTTCCGTGCGGATGATGTGGGTGGCGCTGAAACCGTCCATGACGGGCATCTGCATGTCCATCAGCACGATGTCGTAGCGCAGCGCTTCCGTGCGCAGCCGTTCCACGGCTTGCAAGCCGTCGCCCACCACGTCGAGGGTGGCGCCCATGTGTTCGAGGATGCCGCGCGCCACGGCCTGGTTCAAATGATTGTCTTCCACCAGCAGGAAATGCACGCCGGCCAGTTCCGTGCCCAGCGGCTGGTGCAGGATGCGCTGCTCGCCGCCGTCGTTCTTCGTGATCAGGGCCTGATGCAGGGCATCGAACAGGCTCGATCCCGTGATCGGCTTCATCAGCACGACGTCGGCCTCGGCCGCGCTGGAGATTTCCTCGAGGTGGTTGCGGGCGAAGGCGTTGACCATCACCACGATGGGCTGGCGCTGGCCGCTGGCCGCCTGGCGGATGGCCTTGGCCGTGGCCAGGCCGTCCATGACGGGCATGTGCCAGTCGGCCAGCACCACGTCGTACGGTTGCTGCTGCGCCAGGCGCTCGCGGTACAGTTCGATGGCGGCAAAGCCGGAATCGACTTCGTCGGCCAGCCAGCCCCATGCCTCGATCAGCTTGACGATCAGTTCGCGCGTGGTGCGGTTATCGTCGGCCACCAGCAGGCGCAGCTGGCCCAGGGCCGGCGTGCGCCGCGTTTCGGCCGGCTGCGCCAGCATCTCGAACGGCACGCTGAACCAGAAGCGGCTGCCCTTGCCTTCGCTGCTGGCGACGGCGATGTCGCCGCCCATCATGTGGATCAGCTGCTTGCTGATGGCCAGGCCCAGGCCCGTGCCGCCGAAGCGGCGCGTGATGCTCTGGTCGCCCTGCGAAAACGCGGCAAACAGCTGCTGTTGCTGCAGTTCCGTCATGCCGATGCCCGTGTCGCGCACTTCGAAGCGCAGCCAGGCGCGGCCGCTCTCGCTCCTGCTCTCGGCCAGGCTGACGGCCACCACCACTTCGCCGTTCTCCGTGAACTTGATGGCGTTGCCGGCCAGGTTGACGAGGATTTGCTGCAGGCGCTGGGCGTCGCCCACGAGGCGCCGCGGCACGTCGGGCTCGACGGCGATGGCCAGTTCCAGTTCCTTTTCGCCCGCATTCATCGTCATCGTCGTGGCCAGGGTATTCATGACTTCGTCGAGGTCGAATTCGACGGGCGACAGTTCCATGCGGCGCGCCTCGATCTTCGAATAATCGAGCACGTCGTTGAGGATGCCCAGCAGCGACTGGCCCGCCACGCGCACCATGGTCAGATACTTGCGCTGTTCCGTATCGAGCTTGGTATTGCCCAGCAAATACACCATGCCCAGCACGGCATTGAGGGGCGTGCGGATTTCATGGCTCATGTTGGCCACGAAATCGCTCTTCGCGCGGTTGGCGGCCTCGGCCCGGTCGCGTTCCTGCTCCAGTTCGGCCGCGCGCGATTCGAGTTCCTGCTGCAGGCGGTCGCGCTCGCTCATCAGGCCGTTGAACGCCTCCGTCAGTTCGCCGATCTCGTCGCGCTGCTGCACCGGCACGGGGGTGAAACGGCTGCCGCTGGTACGCAGGGCCAGCAGGGTGTCGCGTAGGCGCACCAGCGGCGACAGCAGGCGCACGGTGACCCAGCCCAGAACAAATGCGGCTAGCAGCGAAGCGAGGATGCTCCACAGCACCAGCCGGTACAGCACGCCATCGAACGGTTCGAAGGCGTCCGCGACGGGCAGCGAGGTAGCCAGCAGCCAGTTCACCGATTTCAAACGCTTGAAGCTGTTGACGGCCGTGATGCCGCGGCTGTTCGTGCTGACCATGCTGCCTTCGCCATCTTCCTTCAGCAGCTGGGTCGTCGTCAGGTTGGCGTTCGGCTGGCGCGGCTGCAGCAAGCGGCTGGTATCGGGATGCAGCACGTAGCGCGGCACGGCGCCGCGCGTGAGGATGAAGTAATAGCCGCTCTTGCCGATCTTTTCCGAGCGCAGGCGTCCCAGCAGGTTGTCCTTGTACAGGCGCAGCACGCCGATCACCACGCCGGCCACCTGGCCATCGGCGGCCAGCACGGGCGCGACCATCTGCACGATGGGCATGCCGCTCGACTTGCCGAGCATCGGCTCGGTGATCATGGGCTGGCGCGTGCGCAGCACGGTCTGGAAATACTCGCGCTCGGCAACGTTGATGCCGGCGCGCCCCGCCACTTCCGGCATGTCGGCCACGACGGCGCCATGTGCATCGAGCACCAGCACGTCGTCGAACAGCACCAGCATCGAGCGGCGCGAATAGTATTCGCGCAATTGGGCCGGCTGGGCCATCAGTTCCGGCGGCTGCTGCCTGGCCGTCAGGGTGACGATCTGCAGCAGCATGCCCAGCTTGTCGTCGAGCTCGGCAGCGGTGCGGCTGATCAGGGATGACTGCTGGCTCAGCAGTACTCGGGTGAAGTCGTCGCGCATGTGCTGCACCTGGATCATGGTGACCAGCGCGATCATGGCGATCGAGGTCAGGCTGGTGGCCAGCGCGACTTTTGCTTTGATGCCGAGAGGCTTCATGATTTCCTTTTCAGTACCGGGCGGCACAGGCGGCAGATAATGCTGTTAGGAATTTTCCTATCAATACATCAAGTTGGCAAGCGGCGCCGCGCAAATGGCCCTCCCCGCATGGGCTTTTGACGATGTTGCCATATAATTAAAGTCGGAACGTCGTTTATTCGCCGAAATTGCGGTGAAATTGGCACACGGCAACCCTGTATGCAGTAAACTTGTTGTTGCATTTTCTAAAAGGTACCGACATGACTGAAGCGCTACTCACTCCAACCTTGCCCACAGTGACCGTGGAAGCGTTGCGTGCGCGATGCTCGACCTGCAGCATGCATCAATTGTGCCTGCCGATGGGCCTCGATATGGGCGACATGGACAGGTTGGACCAGATCATCGGCCGCCGCCGCAAGATCGTGCGCGGCGCCTCGCTGTTCCGCATCGGCGACTCGTTCCAGAACCTGTACGCGATCCGCCTGGGACACTTCAAGACGTACCAGATCAATCCGGGCGGCGAAGAGCAGGTGACGGGTTTCCAGATGGCCGGCGAACTGCTGGGCATGGACGCCATCAGCGCCGACCGCCACCACTGTAATGCGGTGGCGCTCGAAGACAGCGAAGTGTGTGAAATCCCGTTTTCCAGCCTGGAACAATTGTTGGGCAATATGCCGACCCTGCTGCGTCATTTCCACCGCATGATGAGCCAGGAAATCACGCGCGAGCAAAGCGTGATGCTGTTGCTGGGCAATATGCAGGCGACGCAGCGTTTTGCCGCCTTCATCGTCAACCTGGCGTCGCGCTACGAAGCGCGCGGCTATTCGAGCAGCAAATTCCAGCTGCGCATGTCGCGCGAGGAAATCGGCAACTACCTGGGCCTGACCATCGAGAGCGTCAGCCGTTTATTGTCGAAATTCAAGAAGGAAGGCTGGCTGCGCGTCTCGAACCGCGAGATCGAGATCCTGCAACCAGCCAAGCTGAAAGCCATTACGGCAGGCACGGACGTCTGCAAGTAAGGCTTATAACTCTTCGTCCGCATGCAGCGCGATGCTGCGCTGCACGGGCCAGGTCCAGATGCCGGACAGGCGCCACTCGCGCTTGTCGTTTTCCACCAGCACCTGCCAGCGGCTGCGCTCGAGCATCGGCAGCGCGACCGAGAAATTGCCGGCCGCATCGGGCTGCACCAGCAGCTTGATATCTTTTTCCGGCAGGGTCGCATGCGCCAGGTGCAGCTGCAGCGGTCCCTGGTAGGCCTTGCCGAAGCTGTGCACGGAACCGCTCAGGCGCGCTTGCGCCACGTCGTACGCCAGGCTCGTATCCATGGCCAGGTCGCTGGCGATCGTGTCGCGCTTCAAATCCTGGTTGATCGCCTTGCCCTGCTTGTAATAATCGCCCACCACCAGCGCGTCGGGCTGCGTAAAGGCGATATAGCCCATGAAGCTGCCGACGACCACGGACAGGCCGGGACCGATCATCAGCAGCCATGGCCAGCGATGCTTGTACCACGGTGCAACGGGAGGCTGCAGTTTCAGACTGTCGGACATGGTATTTCTCCTCTGTAAACGGCCAGCCCCCGTGCGGGGACCGGCCTTCCTGCATCACCGCGGCACGATGAAGACCGCGCTTTCACGCACATGCAGCGACGGGTTGTCCAGCGATTGCAATTCGATCGCAATCTTGTTCGACCCCTTCTCGCCCACGCCGTGCGGCACGCGCAGGCGGATCGGCCAGCCCAGCGTTTCCGTCGGCTGCAAGGTCACTTCTTCGCGCGTCAGCAAGGTCAGGCCCGGCAAGCCGGAAGCGCTGATTTTAAAATGCTGGCTTTGCTCGGACGTGTTCATGATCTGCAGGCGGTAGACGTTTTCGATCATGCCGTCTTCCACTTCGCGTCCCATCGAACCGCGGTCGCGGATCACGTCCATTTTCAGGGGCGTGCGCAGGGCCAGCGACGTACATACGGCGATGATGATCAGGGCCAGGATGGAAGTGTAGATCAAGACGCGCGGGCGCATGGCGCGCTGGCGTATCTGCTTCGAATTGAAGTTGTTTTCCATCGCATGGTCGGTGCTGTAGCGTATCAGGCCACGCGGCCGCTCGACCTTGTCCATCACGCTGTTGCAGGCATCGACGCAGGCGGCGCAGCCGATGCATTCATACTGCAGGCCGTTGCGGATATCGATGCCGGTCGGACACACCTGCACGCACAGGGTGCAGTCGATGCAGTCGCCCAGCTTGTCGTTGTTGCCGGCCTTCTTGCTCATGGCGCCGCGTGGTTCGCCGCGCTTGGCATCGTAGGTGATGATCAGGGTGTCCTGGTCGAACATGGCGCTCTGGAAGCGCGCGTAGGGGCACATGTATTTGCACACCTGCTCGCGCAGCCAGCCCGCGTTGCCGTAGGTTGCCAGGCTGTAGAACAAGACCCAGAACCATTCCCAGGGACCGAAATTCAAGGTGACCACCGATTGCGCCAGTTCCTTGATCGGCGTGAAGTAGCCGACAAAGGTAAAGCCCGTCCACAGGGCGATGGCGCCCCATACCACATGCTTGGCCGTCTTCTTGAATGCCTTGCGCACGGACGGGCCCTGCTTGTCGAGGGCCATGCGCGCGCTGCGCGTGCCCTCGATGCGGCGTTCGACCCACAGGAAAATTTCCGTGTATACCGTTTGTGGGCAAGAGAACCCGCACCACACCCGCCCGGCAATGGCCGTGACGAGGAACAACAAATACGCACAGATGATCAGCAGGGCCGCCAGATAGATGAAATCCTGGGGCCACAGCACGACGCCGAAAATGTAGAACTTGCGCGTGGTCAAGTCGAACAGCAGGGCTTGCCTGCCATTCCAGGTCAACCACGGCAAGCCGTAGAACGCGAGCTGGGTAAGCCATACGCATACCCATCGCCAGGTAGCGTAGCGTCCTTTGGCCTCGCGAGGGTAGATCTGCTCGCGGGCCGCATACATCTTGATGACTTGAGGTTCCATTACATCATTTCACGGGCGTCTGAGGATTCGACAGGCTCCAGACATACGCCGACAGCACGTGTACCTTGGATTCGCCGAGGAAATCGCTGAAGGCCGGCATGGTGTTGCTGCGTCCCTTGCGTACGGTTTCCATGATGGTATCGGCGCTGCCGCCGTACAGCCAGACCTTGTCCGTCAGGTTCGGAGCGCCCAGCATCTGGTTGCCCTTCGCATCGGCGCCATGACAGGCCATGCAGGCGCCAAACTTGGCTTTGCCCAGCACGGACTTGACGGGATCCGAGGTCGAACCGGACAGGCTCAGCACATAATGGGCCACGTTCTCGACATCCTTTTCGGAACCGAGGGCGGCGCCCATCGGTGGCATCTGCCCATTGCGGCCGTGCAGGATGGTGGTCTTGATGATGTCGGGTTCGCCGCCATACAGCCAGTCCTTGTCCGTCAGGTTGGGGAAGCCCTTGTTGCCGCGCGCATCCGAACCGTGGCATTGCGCGCAGTAGGTCAGGAACAGGCGCTGGCCGATGGCTTGCGCCTGCGGATCGGCGGCCACCGTCTTCAAGTCCTGGCTCAGGTACTTGTTGAACAGGGGGCCGTAGTCGGCTTCCGCCTTCTTCAGCTCTTCCTCGTACTGGCCCGTCGATTTCCAGCCCAGGCTGCCGGCATAGTTGCCCAGGCCCGGATACAGGAACAGGTAGGCCAGCGCGAAGACGATGGTGATGTAGAACAGCCACATCCACCAGCGCGGCATCGGCGTATTGAGTTCCTTCAAGTCCTCGTCCCAGACGTGGCCCGTGGTGCCGTCGGCGGGGGCGCCGGCGACCACTTTCACTTTCGACTGCGAGTACAGCAGCACGCCACAGCCGATGATGCCCAGCAGGGACAGCACGATGATGTAGATATTCCAGAAGCCATTGGTAAAGTCAGCCATGGTTATGCTCCTTCGCCAGGTTCATCTCGGCCTCGGCCGGATAGTCGAGCGCGTCGTCGGCGAACGGCAGGCGTGCCGCCGCGTCGAAGTCGCTGTTGCTGCGGCTGAACGTCCACCACAGGATGCCCACGAACGTCGTAAAGGAAACCACCGTCATGACGCTGCTGGCGCTGTCAAACAGGTTTTCGATTGCCATGCTAATTCCTTGTTTTGATTAATGTACCGAGGCCTTGCAGATAGGCGACCAGGGCGTCTTCTTCCGTCTTGTCCTGCAGCTGCGCGGGGCCGGCGGCGATCTCTTCCTCGCTGTACGGCTGGCCCAGGCGTTTCAGGGCGCGCATCTTCGGCACGATCTCGTCAGGCACCAGCTTGGTCTTCGCCAGCCACGGGTAGGACGGCATGTTCGACTCGGGCACCACGTCGCGCGGGTTGTTCAAGTGCGTGCGGTGCCATTCATCGCTGTAGCGGGCGCCCACGCGGGCCAGGTCGGGCCCCGTGCGTTTGGAACCCCACTGGAACGGACGGTCATAGACGAACTCGCCGGCGACCGAATAGTGGCCATAGCGTTCCGTTTCCGCGCGCAGCGGACGCACCATCTGCGAGTGGCAGTTGTAGCAGCCTTCGCGCACGTAGATGTCGCGGCCCGCCAGGCGCAGCGGCGAATACGGCTTCAGGCCGGCGACCGGTTCCGTCGTGCTCTTCTGGAAGAACAGGGGGACGATCTCGACGGCGCCGCCGATGCTGATCACCACCGTGACCAGGGCGATCAGCAGCCAGGGGTTTTTCTCAATCCATGCATGTGAAAATTTCATTTGCTTTCGCTCCTATCAGGCGTGCGCCGCGTTCAGTTCCGGAATGCGGGCGACGGGGAGTTTGCTGCCGCGCAGGGTCATCCAGGTGTTGTAGCCCATGATGCACATACCCGACAGGTACAGCAGGCCACCGGCCACGCGCACCACGTAGTACGGATACGTCGCTTTCACGCTCTCGACAAAGGTGTAGGTCAGGGTGCCGTCCGGATTGACCGCGCGCCACATCAGGCCCTGCATCACGCCGGCGATCCACATGGCGGCGATGTACAGCACGATGCCGATGGTGGCCACCCAGAAGTGCACGTCGACCAGGCGCGTGCTGTGCATCTGCGTGCGGCCAGCCAGGCGCGGCAGCAGGTAGTAGATCGAACCCATGGTGATGAAGCCCACCCAGCCCAGAGCGCCCGCATGCACGTGGGCAACGGTCCAGTCGGTGTAGTGCGACAGCGAGTTGATGGTCTTGATCGACATCATCGGACCTTCGAAGGTGGCGATGCCGTAGAACGACAGCGAGACGATCATGAATTTCAGGATCGGGTCGGTGCGCAGCTTGTGCCAGGCGCCCGACAGGGTCATGATGCCGTTGATCATGCCGCCCCAGCTTGGCGCCAGCAGGACCAGCGAGAAGACCATGCCGATCGATTGCGTCCAGTCAGGCAATGCCGTGTAGTGCAGGTGATGCGGGCCCGCCCACATGTAGGTGAAGATCAGTGCCCAGAAGTGGACGATCGACAAACGGTACGAGTACACGGGGCGCTCGGCCTGCTTCGGGATGAAGTAGTAGACCATGCCCAGATAGCCGGCGGTCAGGATGAAACCCACCGCGTTATGGCCGTACCACCACTGGATCATGGCGTCCTGCACGCCCGCATAGGCGGAATACGACTTGGTGAACGAGGCTGGCATGACGGCGCCATTGACCACGTGCAAAATCGTCACGGCCAGGATGTAGGCGCCGAAGAACCAGTTGGCCACGTAGATGTGCTTGACCTTGCGCTTGATCAGCGTGCCGAAGAACACGATGGCGTAGGCGATCCAGACGACGGCGATGAGGATGGCGATAGGCCATTCCAGTTCCGCGTATTCCTTGCCGCGTGTCATGCCCATGGGCAGGGTAACGACGGCGCACAGGATCACGGCTTGCCAGCCCCAGAAGGTGAAGGCGGCCAGTTTGTCGGAAAACAGGCGCACCTGGCAGGTGCGCTGGACAACGTAGTACGAGGTAGCGAACAGGCCGCAGATGCCGAAGGCGAAAATCACCGCATTCGTGTGCAGCGGACGCAGGCGTCCGTATGTCAGCCATGGTATGTCGAGGTTCAGGGCAGGCCAGGCCAGCTGAGCGGCGATGATAACGCCAACCAGCATGCCGATGATGCCCCATACCACAGTAGCGACCGCGAATTGCTTCACGATCTTGTAGTTATAGTTCAGCGATTGATCCACAAAGACTCTCCCTGGAATTACTATTTATGATGGTGGCCAGAGAGTAAGTGTTTGACCGTGAAAAAACTTTGATGTGGATCAAAATTCCCCGGATGAAATAAGCGTAGCGAACTGGCATCGAAATAAAGCGGTATTTCGGTCAAATTCCGCTCAAAAAAGCCATACAAGATCCCTGCAATCCGGGCGGATTGGGGGCAGACGCGCCGGCCGGGCTGGGAGGTCAGGGATGCGGTTCGCCGGGCGCCGGCTGGGGCGGCGTGTCGTCGTCCTGCAGCACGCGCAGGCCCGGTCCGACGAGGTCGTCGAACTGGCCGCCGTCCGAGGCCGTGAAATACACCCACAGGGCGATGAAGACGACCACGACGCTCAAGGGGATGAGGAGATACAGTGCTTCCATGTTCAGGCTTTCCGCAGGCGCAGGGCGTTGGCGATGACGACGGCCGAGCTGGCAGCCATGCCGACGCCGGACAGCCAGGGGTTCAAGAAACCCAGCGCGGCGGCCGGGATGGCCGTCAGATTGTACAGGGTAGCCCAACCCAGGTTTTCGCGGATGATGCGCATGCTGCGCGCGGCCGTCTTCGCCGTGTCGAGCACGGACACCAGTTGGCTCGACAGCAGCACCGTGTCCGCATGCGCCTGCGCCAGCGCGGCGCCGGAACCCATGGCGAAGGACACGTCGGCGCCGCTCAGCACGGCCGCGTCGTTGATGCCATCGCCCACCATCGCCACGACGGCGCCCGTTGCCTGCAGTTGCTGCACGAAATCGAGCTTTTCATCGGGCAGGCATTCGCCGCATGCCGTGTTGATGCCCAGTTCCGTCGCTACGCTTTGCGTCAGCGCTTCCTGGTCGCCGCTGAGCAGCACGACCTGCTTGCCGTGCCGGTGGAAATACGCGACGACGTCGCGCGCTTCCGGGCGCAGCGCGTCGCTGAGCAGGAAACGCGTGAGCCAGCGGCCCTGGGTGCCCAGGTACAGCGGCGTCATGCCCTGCATGCCGACGGCCGTGTCGCCCAGCGGCGGCCCGGCGATGGCGGCGACAAAGGCCGCATTGCCCAGGCGGTAGCGCACGCCATCGACGATGCCTTCCAGGCCCTGGCCTTGCACTTCCTGCAACTGTTGCGCATGCATGCGAAGTTGCTGTCCTGGCAACTCATCCGCTGCCGCCAGGATCGCCTGCGCCAGCGGATGGGCGCTGCCCGCTTCCAGCGCGGCGGCCACCTGCAGGCATGCGTCTTCGCTCAGGCTGCCGAGCCCCTCGATTTGCCGCAGCACGGGCCGGCCCAGGGTCAAGGTGCCCGTCTTGTCGAAGACGATGTGGGTGGCGCGGTGCAGGGTTTCCAGGACGTGGGGCTGGACGATCAGCACGCCGCGCCGCAGCAGGCTGTCGGTGGCGGCCGCCAGCGCCGTCGGCGTGGCCAGCGACAGTGCGCACGGGCACGACACAACCAGCACGGCAATGGCCACGGGCCAGGCCTGTGTCGGGTCATGCCAGCTCCAGAAGGCGAACACGGCGACGGCGAACAGCAGCAGGCCCAGCACGAACCAGGCGGCGACCTTGTCGGCCCACTGCGCGATCTGCGGCTTGCCGCTGCCGGCCCGCTCGATCAGTTTCAATAAATCGGACAAGGTGCTTTCGCGCGCCGGTTTCAGCACGCGCAAGATGAGTGCTGCGCTGGCGTTGATGGCCCCGCCCGGCACCCGTTCTCCCGTTTTCCTGCGCTGCGCCGCGCTCTCGCCTGTCAGCAAGGACAAATCGAGCGCGCTCGTGCCCTCGACGATGACGCTGTCGGCGGCGATCGCTTCGCCCGGCTTGACCAGGATGATGTCGCCGACGGCCAGGCTGCCGGCCGGCACCAGGGTGGTGGCGCGGTTGTCGGGAAAGCCCGCCATCAGCGAAGCGGAGGCTGGCAAGGCGTGCTGCAGGCGCTCAAGCGCGGAAGCGGCCTTGCGGCGCGCCTGCAGCTCGAAATAGCGGCTGCACAGCAGCAGGAAGATGAACATCGTGGCCGAGTCGTAATACACCTCGCCGCGGCCCGTGAAGGTCGCCACCACGCTGCCGAAGAAGGCCGCCAGGATGCCCAGCGCGACGGGCACGTCCATGCCCAGGGTGCGCGCGCGCAGGCTGGCCCAGGCGCCCTGGAAGAACGGCATGGCGGAGTAACAGATGGCGGGCAGGGTCAGCAGCAAACTGGCCCAGCGCATCAGGCTGGCCATATTGTCGTCCAAGGTGCCATCCTCGGCCAGGTAGGCAGGCGCCACGTACATCATCACCTGCATCATCGACAGGCCGGCCACGAACAGCTGGCGGCCCAGGGTCTTGCTGGCTTTTTGCAGGCGTTCGCCATGGCGCACGGCGTCGTACGGATAGGCCGTGTAGCCGACTTGCCGCACGGCTTGCAGGATGTCGCCCGGCTCGCACTGGGCGCGGCTCCAGCGCACGTACAGGCGCTCCGTGGCAACGTTCAGGCTGGCCGCCTGCACGCCGGGCAGGCGCGTCAGTTGACGCTCGATCAGCCAGACGCAGGCGGCGCAGCGGATGCCTTCGACGGACAGGGTCGCTTCGCAGCTGCTGGCGTCGCGCGCGAATTGCGCGTCGTCATTGCTGTACAGGCGCAGTTCGGGCGGTACCATGGTCGCATCGGCCGCATTGACGGCATATTCGTCGCGGTCGCGGTAGTAGGCGCTCTGGCCGATGTCGACGATGGTTTGCGCCACGGCTTCGCAGCCGGGGCAGCACATGGCGCGCGGCACGTCGTCGATGGTGACGTTCCAGCTGGAGCCTGCGGGCACGGGCAAGCCGCAATGGAAGCAGGCGGAGGGTTGTAAAACAGCATTCATAGGTTTGTTTTCAAGCGTCTTTTCATGGATGGCCCGTGACGCACAGGGCGTCGAGCCAGCCCAGCGAGACGCCATTCGCGGCGCGCAGCAGGCCCAGCAAGCCAAAGCCCAGCACCAGCAAGCCGCTGGCGATGCGCACGGGACGGCGCTGCATCTGCGTGCGCAAGCGCGTGCCCAGCAAACCCATGCCCAGCAAAGTGGGCAGGGTACCCAGGCCGAAGGCGGCCATCGTGGCCGCGCCGTTCAGGGCAGAACCCTGCATCATGGCCGTCAGCAGCGCGCTGTAGACCATGCCGCACGGCACCCAGCCCCACAGCCCGCCCACTGCCAGCGCCTTGAACGGCGTATCCATCGGCATCAACGGTTTCAGCAGGGGGCGCACGCGGCGCCAGACGACGTTGCCGGCCGCTTCCAGATGGGCCAGGCCACGCCAGGCGTCCATCAGGTACAGGCCCAAAGCAACGAGCATCAGGTTGGCCAGCCAGTAGCCGGCCACTTGTAGTGACGCCAGGTGCAGCATGCCCGCGCCCGCCAGGCTGCCGGCCAGGGCGCCGGCCAGCATGTAGCTGACTATGCGCCCGCCGTTGTAGGCCAGCACGCGCAGCACGTTCGATTGCAAGGTTGTCTGCAATGCCGGCCGTGCCACGGCGATGGCGATCACGGGACGTGTTGGGGCCGGTGCGCCGCCGCCCAGCGACAGGGCGCCCACGATGCCGCCGCACATGCCGATGCAGTGCACGCTGCCGGCCAGGCCGACGAGGAACATGGGCACGAGGCTGAGGGCGTTCATCGCGTGGCGCTACACCGTTTTCGAGTAACGCAGCGGCTGCACCGCGTCCGGTGCCGTATTGGCGCGCGCCATGGTCAGGTAGCGGTCGAAGACCATGCAGATATTGCGGATCAACAAGCGCCCTTTCGGCGTCACCGTCAGCCAGTCTTCCTCGATGACGAGCAAGCCGTCGCGCGCCAGTTCGCGCAGCTTGTCCAGCTCGCTGGCAAAGTAGCTGCGAAATTGCACGGGGTGTGCCTGCTCGATGCTGGCGATCGACAATTCGAAATTGCACATCAGCATCTGGATGATGATACGGCGCAACAAATCATCGGTGTCGAGCTTGATGCCGCGCGCGATCGGCAGTACGCCTTCGTCGAGCTTTTCATAGTACGCGTCGAGCGTCTTTTCATTCTGGCTGTAGACTGCGCCGACGGAACTGATGGCCGACACGCCGCAGGCGATCAGGTCCGCTTCCGCGCGCGTCGAGTATCCCTGGAAGTTGCGGTGCAAACGGCCCTGGCGTTGCGCCACGGCCAGGTCGTCCGTCGGCTTGGCGAAATGGTCCATGCCGATGTAGACATAGCCGGCGGCCGTCAGGCGCGCGATGCACAGGCCCAGCATGGCCAGCTTGGTGGCGCTGTCGGGCATGTCGGCGTCGAGGATGCGGCGCTGCGGCTTGAACAGATGCGGCATGTGCGCGTAGTGGTACAGGGCGATGCGGTCGGGACTGGCGTTGATCACCTTGCGCAGCGTTTCCGTCATCGTTTCCAGGTTTTGCTTCGGCAAGCCATAGATCAGGTCGATGCTGATCGAGCGGAAACCGGCGTCGCGCGCCGCCTGCATGATGGCTACCGTTTCCGCTTCCGGCTGGATGCGGTTGACGGCCTTCTGTACGTCGGCGTCGAAATCCTGCACGCCCAGGCTGATGCGGTTGAAACCTTGTGCGCGCAGCGAAAACACGCGCTCGCGCGACACGGTGCGCGGGTCGATCTCGATCGAATACTCGCCGTCTTCATCGGAAGCGAATTCGAAATGCTGGCGCAAATGCGCCATCAGTTCGTCCATCTGCTTTTCGCTCAGGTAGGTGGGCGTGCCGCCGCCGAAGTGCAATTGCTCGATCTGGTTCATGCCGGCAAACAGCTTGCCCTGCATGGCGATTTCCTGCTTTAAATAGCTGAGATAGGTGGCGGCCTTGCTGCGGTCTTTCGTGATGATCTTGTTGCAGGCGCAGTAGTAGCACAGGGTGTCGCAGAACGGCACGTGCACGTACAGCGACAGCGGACGGCGGCCGCCGCGCATGCGCAGGGCGGCCAGCGCTTCGAGGAAGTTGCCATAGCCAAAGTCGGCATGGAAACGGTCGGCGGTCGGGTAGGACGTGTAGCGGGGGCCGGACTGGCTCATCTTGCCGATGATGACCGGGTCGAATTCGACGACGGCGTCCAGGTCGGCGGAAGCACTGCTGAGTAGTGTAGGCATGATGTGTATGAAGTCTTGAAAGGTTTAGGCGGCCAGGCGTTTCATGGCGGGTTTGCCGGCATTCGCGGCACCCGCAGCACCCGACTTGCCGCCGGGCGTGGCGACGCGGCGCGGTGGCGGCATCTTGCCGAAATTGAACAGGCTCACGGCTTGCGACAGGCTGGCCGCTTCTTCCGCCAGGCGCGTGGCGGCCGCGGCGGCTTCTTCCACGAGGGCCGCGTTCTGCTGCGTCACCTGGTCCATATGGGCGATGGCCTGGTTGACCTGGTCGACGCCGATGCTCTGTTCGCGCGAAGCAATGGAAATTTCCTGCATGATGGCCGTCACCTGCTTGACGGAGCTGACCACCTGTTCCATGGTGGCGCCGGCGCGGTTCACCTGCAGCATGCCGGCACCCACCTTGCCGACGGAAATTTCAATCAGTTGCTTGATGTCCTTGGCCGCCACGGACGAGCGCTGCGCCAGGTTGCGCACTTCGCCCGCCACGACGGCAAAGCCCCTGCCCTGCTCGCCGGCACGCGCCGCTTCCACGGCCGCGTTCAGGGCCAGGATGTTGGTCTGGAAGGCGATGCCTTCGATCAAGCCAATGATGTCGACGATTTTCTTCGACGAGGTGTTGATGTCGTCCATGGTGGTGATCACTTCGGAGACGATCTCGCCGCCCTGCACGGCCACTTTCGAGGCAGCCACGGCCAGTTCATTTGCCTGTACCGAATTGTCCGCGTTCTGTTTCACGGTCGACGAGAATTCCTCGATGCTCGAAGCCGTCTCTTCCAGGCTGGCCGCCTGCGATTCCGTGCGGCCCGAGAGGTCCATATTGCCGACGGCAATTTGCCTGGTGGCCACGGCCATGGTTTCCACGTTGATGCGCACGTCGCGGATGGTGGCGATCAGGTTGCTGTTCATCTGTTGCAGCGCGCGCAGCAATTGCCCCATTTCATCCGTGCTGTCCGTCTCGAAACTGCCCGACAGGTCGCCGGCGGCAATCGCCCGCGCGCCGTTCAGGGCCTTGCCCAGCGGCTTGAGCACGGACATGCGCAAGGTGTACCAGAGGAAGACGTTGATCAGGAAGCCGAACAGGGTGGCGCCGAAGATGGCGTAATTGGTGATCTTGCCGCCGCTGGCGAACAGGCTGATGACGCACACCAGCAGTTGCAGACAGTTGACGATGGAGGTGGCGGCCCAGATGCGCAGGTTGAGCGACATGTGCGTCAGGTTGTGCAGCAGGTGCGCCAAGCCCGGGCGCACGATCTGGCCGTGCTTGATGATGATGTTGCCGCCTTCCTTGTTGCGGATGGCCGCGTAGGCTTCCTCGGCCGCTTTCACCTGATCTTTGTCCGCTTTCACGCGCACGGACATGTAGCCGATGGTCTTGCCCGCTTCGCGGATGGGCGTGACGTTGGCGCGCACCCAGTAAAAATCGCCGTTCTTGCAGCGGTTCTTGACCAGGCCCGTCCACGGCGTGCCGGCCTGGACCGAGGCCCACAGGTCGGCAAACGCTTCGGCCGGCATGTCCGGGTGGCGCACGATGTTCTGAGGCGAACCGAGCAGCTCGGCCTCGCTGAAGCCGCTGACCTGGCTGAAGTACGGATTCACATACACGATATTGCCGTTCATATCCGTTTTCGACACGATGGCCTGATCGTCCAGGACGAGGACTTCACGGTTAGTCACTGGCAAATTTTGTCGCATGGTCGCGGCTTCCTGATCAGTTGAATAGCTAATTGGTGAGTAAGACTTGCACGATTGCAAGAATGGAGATCAGTGTAAGGAGTCGCCTGCGCAAATTTATTGATGTAGATCAAAATCCTCCAGATTGGTCGTGCTTGCACGCATTTAGCGATAGCAATGCGGCATTGTTTTAAAGCTACTGGTTGCCGTTGGTGGCTAATCCACGCCCGCCGTCAGCGGGCGCAGGCTGCCCACGGCGTAGCCTTGCGCGTAGTCGATGCCCAGCTCGCGGATGACGGCCAGGGTGGCTTCGTCTTCCACGTATTCGGCCACCGTTTTCAAGCCCATCACGTGGCCCACTTCATTGATGGCCTTGACCATGGCGCGGTTGATGGCGTTGCTGGCGATGTCGCGCACGAAGACGCCGTCGATCTTCAGATAGTCGACGGGCAGGGCCTTCAGGTAGCCGAACGAGGAAAAGCCGCTGCCGAAGTCGTCGAGCGAGAAGCGGCAGCCCATGGCCTTGAGCTGGCGCATGAACACTTGTGCCTTGGGCAGGTTGGCGATAACGGCCGTTTCCGTGATTTCAAAGCAGAGCTGCTCGGGCGCGATGGCGAATTGCACGAACTGCTCGGTGATGTAGTCGTGCAAGCCGGCATCGGCCAGCGACATGCCCGACAGGTTGACGGAATACAGGGCCGGTGCGCGGCGCCGGCTTTCCGCCATCGCTTCGATCGGCGGCAGGCTGTCGCGCACGCTCTCGATATGCGCGCAGACGGCACGGATGACCCAGCGGTCGATGGACAGCATCATGTCGTAGCGCTCGGCGGCGGGGATGAAGGCGCCCGGCAAGATCAGGTCGCCCTGGCTGTTGCGGATGCGGATCAGCACTTCGTCGTGGTGTTCCTGGCTGTCGTTCAGGTGCACGATGGGCATGGCGTACAGGCGGAAGTAATCGTGGGCGAACGCTTCGTTCAGGCGCGAAATCCACAGCATTTCGCCGTGCCGCTGGGCCAGCATGACGTCGGACTCCTGGTAGACATGGATGCGGTTGCGGCCCTGCTCCTTGGCCAGGTAGCAGGCCTGGTCGGCGGCGCTCAGCAGCTCGCTCATGGACTTGCTGTCCTGGCTGATTTCGACCATGCCGATGCTCACGCCCAGCTCAAAACTGCGGCTATCCCAGGCGAAACGGAAATCGCGGATGGACTGGCGCAGCTGTTCGCCGATCTGGCGTGCATGGTCGAGCGGACAGTGCGGCAACAGCACGCCCAGTTCGTCGCCGCCCAGGCGCGCGAGGATGTCGCTGTCGCGCATTTGTGCCTGCAGCATTTTCGCCAGCAGCTGCAGCAGCACGTCGCCGGCGCCATGGCCGCAGGTATCGTTGATGACCTTGAACTGGTCCAGGTCCAGGTACAGCAGCGCATGCACGTGGCCATCCTGCTTGGCCGTGTGCAGGGCGCCGGCAACCAGGTGTTCGAATTCGCGCCGGTTGATCAGGCCCGTCAGGGTATCGTGCGTGGCGTGCCACGACAGTTGCTGGCTCAGCTTGCGCTCATGGCTGACGTCGCGGAACACGACGACGGCGCCGAGGATGTCGCCGTCGCGCGACCAGATCGGCGCGGCCGAGTCTTCCACGGCGATGTGCCGTCCATCGCGCGTGACCAGCTGCGAATGCGCTGAAATGCCGATGGCCTGGCGCTGCTGCAGGCATTTGTATGCCACGTGTTCGAGCGCTTCGCCCGTGCGTTCGTCGACCAGCGGCAAGGTCTGGCTGATATCCATGCCGCGTGCCAGTTCGTTGCTCCAGCCCGTCAATTGCTCGGCCACCCGGTTCAGGTAGCGTGTCTTGCCGTACGGATCGGTGGTGATGACGCCGTCGCCGATGGAGCTGAGTGTCACTTCGGCCAGTTCCTTGCGCTCGGCGATCAGCAGTTCGCGCAGCATGTGCTCGGTGATATCCCAGATGATGCCCAGGGTGCGGTCGGGCTGGCCATCCGCATCCGTGAACACTTGCGCCTTGGCCGCCAGCCAGCGTTCGCTGCCATCGGGCCAGACGACGCGGTATTGCAGGGCGTAGCCGTCGCGCTGGCGCACGGCTTCCTGCAGCACGCCGAGCACCTTGCCTCGGTCGTCGGCGTGCACGCAGTCGAGAAAGCTGCGGAACGGTTGCGTCAGCGGGCGCTCTTCCAGGCCCAGCAAGGTGGCGCCCCTGGCCGACCAGCTGACCGTGCCGTCGATCACCTGGCCATCGACGATGCGCGAATCCCAGATCGCCATGTGTGCCGCGTCCAGTGCCATCTGCAAACGTTTTTGCTGGTCGCTCATCGCCGCCTCCTTACGTGGATACACAGGTAGACGCGCCGGCGCGATTTAGGTTCCCGGCACTTCGGCAGGCGTCGCGCCCGAGGCGCGCGCCACGTCGCGCACATTCTTTTGCACGGCCACGGCGGCAAACAGGCTGAGCAGGAATGCCATCGCGTAGAAACCCTTCTCGCTGTTTTGCAGGGTGGCATTCCACAGGCCGACCGTCAGCAGCAGCAAGGCCAGCAGCACGGAAATCCAGCACAGGCCGAAATAGATGCCCGTCACGGCGATGCCTTCGGCGCGGTCGCGCACGGATTTTTGCAGCGAGATGGCGGCGAACAGGCCGTACATGAGGATCGTGAAGTAATAGCCCTTCTCGTTGAGCGCCATGCTGGCGTTCCACAGGCCGGACAGATAGGTGATGACGCCGATCAGCAATGCCGCCCAGGAGGCGCCGATAAAGGCGCTGCTGGGACGTTGGATGGGGGAAGTCTGCATAGGGTCTCCATGGACGGACGGCGCCGCCGGCATGGCCGGGGCGGCAGGCACGGATGCGCCTGCCGCCCCATCAGACCAGAAAGTTTATTTGCTTGACTTGACCATGCGCAACAAAGCCGACACGGCCGTGACGCCGGCCAGCACCAGGCCACCAGCGATGAGGCCGGCTACCGCGTTGATCAGGCTGGGCGTGACGGCTGCCAGCACGGGGCCGATGCCGGCCACGCCGCCGACGGCTGCTTCCGCGTGGTGCAGCATGCCGCTGGCCCACGGCCAGCCGTGCGTCAGAATGCCGCCGCCGACCATGAACATGGCCAGGGTGCCCACGACGGAGAGAAATTTCATCAGTTTCGGCGCCGCCGACACGAGCATGCGGCCAAAGCCGCGCACGCCATCCATCAGCGCGCCCGCGCCCTTGCGCGCCGCCAGGTAAAAGCCCGCGTCGTCGAGCTTGACGATACCGGCCACCAGGCCGTACACGCCGACCGTCATGATGAGGGCGATGCCGACGACGACAGCCACCTGCTCGGCGAAGGTGGCCGCGGCCACCGTGCCCAGCGCGATGACGATGATTTCCGCCGATAAGATGAAATCGGTGCGGATGGCGCCCTTGATCTTGTCTTTTTCCAGCGCGACGAGGTCGACCTGCGGGTCGCGCAGCGCCTGGGCAAGCTCGGCCTTGTGGCTGTCGTCCGGGTGCAGGTATTTATGCGCGATCTTCTCAAAACCCTCGAAGCACAGGTAGGCGCCGCCCACCATCAAGAGCGGCGTGATGGCCCACGGCGCAAACGCGCTGATGGCCAGCGCGGCGGGCACGAGGATGGCCTTGTTCTTCAGCGAACCGACGGCGACGGCCCAGACGACGGGCAATTCGCGTTCGGCGCGCACGCCGGCCACTTGCTGTGCGTTCAGGGCCAGGTCGTCACCGAGCACGCCGGCCGTCTTCTTGGCGGCCACTTTGGTCATCAGGGAAACGTCATCGAGGATGCTGGCGATGTCGTCGAGCAGGGCCAACAGGCTGGAGCCGGCCATCTCAGCGCGCTCCCGCTTTGGTGGCAGGGAATCGTGGAGCGAGGAAAGTGTTGTTTTTCATGATGTTATTCTTGGTTGTACGGCAAGGGATGGCCCAGGTAAGGCATGACTGCGATCTTACCTCAGGGCGGGCCGGCAAGGCCGCACTGAGCGGGTTAAAATTGTTGATCTCCACCATTTTTTGGAAACCGCATGCCATTTGCTACCTGGATCACCTTTGTCATCGCCGCCTCCATCATCGCCGTCTCACCCGGCTCGGGCGCCGTGCTGTCGATGTCGCACGGCCTGTCGTACGGGGTGAAAAAGGCCAGCGCGACGATTCTCGGCCTGCAGCTGGGGCTGCTGGTGGTGCTCGGTATCGCCGGCGCCGGCGTGGGCTCCCTGCTGCTGGCCTCCGAAGTGGCGTTCAATATCGTCAAGACGGTGGGCGCCCTGTACCTGATCTACCTGGGCCTGTCGCAGTGGCGCGCCAAGGTGGCGGTGGCCGGCGACCTGCATGCCGACGCCGTGGTGCCGTCCTGGCGCCGGCGCGTGCTGACGGGTTTTTTGACGAACGTGACGAATCCGAAGGGCATCATCTTCATGGTGGCGGTGTTGCCGCAATTCATCAGCCCTACCGCGCCCTTGCTGCCGCAACTGCTGATCCTGGCCGTCACCATGTGCACGATCGATCAGATCGTCATGCACAGCTATGCCTTCCTCGCCTCGTCAATGCAGCGTTTTTTCCGCGATGCCAAGGCCGTGAAAAAGCAGAACCGCTTCTTTGGCGGCTTGCTGATGGCTGTCGGCGCGGCCCTGTTCTTCGTCAAGCGCGGTGGCCAGACGGCATCCTGAACGAAGTCAATATGCAAACATTTGTAAGCCCGCTTGCGATGTCCGCCTGATGCGGATGTAATCGGAGCATGTTGTCCTTGTAAGTCCTGCCTGGAGCGCTGCCATGCGTCCTATCCTGTCTTTCCCTCTGCTCAACACCGTGTGCGCCGTGCTGCTGTCGTCGGCATGCTCCCTGGCCTTGGCCGAGGATCCGCCCGCCCGCGTGGGGCGTATTTCCACCGTCGAAGGGCAGGTGCTGGTGCGCGCCGGCGATGGCGATGCGCAAAACGCCCTGCTGAACTGGCCCGTCACGACGGATAACCGTTTGAGCACCATGCGCGGCGCGCTGGCCGAGTTTCGCGTGGGCGCGGCCGCCGTGCGCCTCGATGGCGATTCCGAACTGGAAGTGAGCGAGCTCGATGACGACAGTTTCAAATTGCACCTCAGCTATGGCACGGTCAGCGTGCGCGTGCGCAATCCCGACGCGCTGCGCGGCTTCGAGCTGACCACAGCCCAGGCCCGCGTGATCCTGACCCAGCCGGGCTGGGTGCGCATCGAGGCGGGGCGCCAGCCCGGCGCCAGCGTTGTCAGCGTGCTCGACGGTGCGGCCGACGTGGATGGCGCGACGGGCAGCGTGACCTTGCGTGCCGGCAAGCGCGCCGAGCTGACGGACGAGGAGCTGCGCACGGGTGCCTTGCAGCGGATCGCCTTCGACAACTGGCCCGAAGCCTTGCCTGCCGCCGCGCCGGCCTTGCGCTATGTCACGGACGATACGACCGGCTATGAAGAGCTGGACCGCTACGGCGCCTGGCAGGAAGATGCGGAATACGGCCCCTTGTGGCTGCCCAGCGCGGTGCCGGCCGGCTGGGCGCCGTACAGCGACGGGCGCTGGACGTGGATCGCGCCGTGGGGCTGGACCTGGGTCGACAATGCGCCGTGGGGCTATGCGCCCTCGCACTACGGCCGCTGGGTGCTGCTGGGCCACCGCTGGGGCTGGGCGCCGGGACGTGAGCGCGGCCGCGTGCCCTGGGCGCCGGCCCTGGTGGGCTGGGTCGGCGGTAATCATGGACCACATAACGGACCACATCATGGCCAGCGCCCCGGCGTCGGCTGGTTTCCTTTGTCGCCGCATGAGCGCTACGTGCCCGGCTACCGCGCCAGCGCCGAGTATGAGCGCCGCATCAACCGGATGGCCGAGGGGCGCCGCCCCGTGGCGGGTGAGCGCGAACGGCGCGAAGGCATGACGATGCTGCCCGGCGAGCGTTTTGGCGGCTCGCGGACGGTCGACGTGCCGCGCCGCAACCGCACCACCATGCCGCCGCCCGTCATGCAAAGCTTGCCGTTGAGCACGGCGCCTGCGCCGGCTGGCAACTGGCAGCGTCCCGTTGATGCGCCGCGCGGCGACAGGGAGCCCCGGCGCGACTGGGTGAACCGTCCCGGCCGCTTGCAGACGGACGATGGCCTGACGCACATGGCGCCGCGTCCCCTGCAGCCGAACCGGCCGCCCGTGCCGGCCCAGCCACCGGTGCCGCAACAGCCCCTGATGCCGGCCATGCCGGCTTTGCCGCCCGTGCAAGATCATGTGGCCCGCCCTGAGTGGCGTGGCGGGGAGCGGCCCCGCGCCGATTGGCACCGCGCCGAGCGTGGCTCCCGCCGCGAAGCGTTGCAGACGGCGCCGCCGCCGTCCTTGCCTGCCCCGCCGCCCGTGGCCCAGCCGCGCCCCGCGCCGCCGCCGATGCCGGCCCCAGCCGCCCGTCCGCCCCAGGAAGCGCGCGGTGCCGAGCGCGCCAATCCGCCGCGTGAGCGCAACCATGAGCGTAACAACGAGCGCGGCGGTCCCGGCCGCAATGGCCGGATGCAGGAGGTGGAGCGCTGACGGCCGCGCCGTCTGTCGCCCCGTATCGACATTCACACCGTGAAATGCGCAGTTCGTCACATACCGGAGGTAAAGCCGCCGTGGTTTGTCTACAGTACGACCACTGCTTATCCTCCAAGTGACAGCATCGCTTTTCCGGCTATTTTGTCCAAACGAAATAGTTTTCCGCCAGCTTACCCAGCTGGCTTTTTTTTTGCCTTGCCGTCTGCGCCATGGCGGCTGGCGCAGCCGCCCTCAAAGTTGGCTACAATACGCTTTTATGCAGCCGCCGCGCGATAAGCGCTGCCTGTTCTGACCGGCACTGATTGGATTTCCCATGCAAACGACCCCACCGACCGAAGTGACGATTCCCCCTAGCGAATCGCTGATCGAATACCCGAGCGATTTTCCCATCAAGATCATGGGCCCGACGCATGTCGATTTCGCACCGACCATGCTCGAGCTGGTCATCAGCCACGACCCGACCTTCCACGCGGGCCGCATGGAAGAGCGCCCATCGGGCAAGGGCAATTACACGGGCCTGACCGTCACCGTGCGCGCCATCAGCCGCGAGCAGCTCGACGCCCTGTACACGGCGCTGTCGGGCCACCCGATGGTCAAGATCGTCATGTAAGCAAGGTGGGCGCTTCGCGTGCCTGGAAGGCGGCGATTTCTTCGCCCAGCCAGGCACGGAAGGCGCGCACCGGCTCGCGCTGCGCCGCAGCGGGCGGGCTGACCAGGTAATACGCGTCGGCGCAGGGCACGGCCATATCGAACAGGCGCACCAGCCGACCCGCCGCCACCTCCTGCAGCGCCACCACATGGCGCACCAGCGCCACGCCGTCGCCATCGATGGCCGAGCGTATCAGCATCGACAAATCCTCGTACAGTACGCCGCCCACGGGTTCGGCCAATGGCAAGCCGGCCGCCGCCAGCCATGGCCGCCACGGTTCGAGCGAGCGCAGCAAGGTCGCCTGCGCCAGTTCGGCCGGCGTGGCCGGCAAGTTGCCGCCCCGGTAATGGGGACTGCAGACGGGGTAATACACGTCGCCCATCAGTGGCTGCACCAGCAGGCCCGGATAATGGCCGCGGCCGAAGCGGATCCCCACGTCGATGCCCTCGCCTTCCAGGTCCTGCAAGGCGCCGCTCGTTTGCAGCAGCACTTCGATGCCGGGATGACGTTCGATGAAATGCCCGAGGCGCGGCGCCAGCCAGCGCGCCGCAAACGAGGGAATCGCCGTGATCGTCAGCCGCGTATTGGCGGGCGCGGGCCGCAGCGCTTGCGCCGCCGTGGCGATCTCCGTAAAAGCCTTGCCCAGCACCAGCGCAAATTGCCGCCCCTGCGGCGTGACCGTCACGTGGCGGCCGTTGCGCAGGAACAGCGGCAAGCCCAGCTCTTCTTCCAGCTTGCGCACTTGGTGGCTGATGGCGCCATGCGTCAGGTGCAGCTCCTCGGCCGCGCGCGAAAAATTACCGTGGCGGGCGGCCGCCTCGAAGGCGCGTAATGCTGAAAAATTAGGCAGTCTGGACATGGCGTTTGATGTGAATAAAAGTAACAACAACAACGAATATAACTCGTTTTGTTAGCTTCACACGGCGCTTTATGATGAATCCTGTTCACTTATCCAAAGGAAGGCCCGCCATGTCTCTCATTTTGTATGTCGACCGCAACCGCATCAGCCCGTACTCCCTGTCCGCCTTTGTCGCCCTGAGCGAAAAGCGGGTTTCCTTCACAGTGCAGGACGTCGACCTGGACGCGGGCGCGGCGCGCCAGCCGCCGTTCAGCACCCTGAGCCTGACGCAGCGCGTGCCCGCCATCGACCATGATGGCTTTATTCTGACGGAATCGAACGCCATTGCCGACTACCTCGACGACGTCTTTGCCGCGCCCGACTATCCATCGGTGCTGCCGCGCGACGTACGCCAGCGGGCGCGGGCGCGGCAAGTGCAGGCATGGCTGCGCAGCGATCTGCTGGCGCTGCGCAACGAGCGCGATTCCACCGTCGTGTTCCACCCGCCCCGCGCGGACCATGCGCCGCTGTCGCCGGCGGCGCAGGCCGCGGCCGCCAAGCTGCTGCAGATCGCGGGCGAACTTGTGCACGGTGACTACCTGGCTGGCGCCTGGAGCATCGCCGACACGGACCTGGCCCTGATGCTGTTGCGTTTGATCAAGAGCGGCGAGCCGGTGCCGCCTGCCCTGCGCGACTATGCGCTGGCCCAGTGGCAGCGGGCTAGCGTGCAGCAGTGGCTGGCGCAGGTGCCGTTGCCGCAACTGGCTTAGTCAGCCGCCACACGAGGGCAAAGGCCGCGCTGGCCGCCGCCGTTACCCACAGCAGCGGTTTTTCGCTGCCGTCCGTGATGGCGGCGATGACGGCGCCGCAAACGGCCGTGATGAGCATCTGCACGAAGAAGAACAGGCCCGAGGCGCTGCCCGCCTGGTCGCCATACGGCTGCAGCACGGCCAGCTGGCAGGCGGGAATCGCCATGCCCACCGACACCATCACCAGCAGCATGGGCGCCACGAGCGAGGCCACGTGCTGTGGCGCCAACGTACCCGCCAGCAACAGGCTGGCCGCGCCCGCTACATTGATCATCACCGCCACGCCCAGCATGTAATCGGCGCCCAGGCGCGGTCCCAGCGCGCGAAACAGGCTCGATCCGGCGATATAGCCGCTGACCGTCAGCGCGAACACCAGCGCATACGCATGCGGCGACAGATGCATACCCCTTTGCAACAGCACGGACGATTCCGCGATGAACGGGAAATACGTGCAATACACGCAGCCGATGGCCAGCGCATAGCGCAGGAAATACGCATCGCCCAGCAGGCGGCGGTACAGGGCCAGGGTATGTCCTTGTGGTACGACGCTGGCCGGCCTGGTTTCCGGCACATACGCGGCGATCAGCCCCAGCGACAGCGCCCCCAGCAGGCACAACACGCCAAACACGGCGCGCCAGCCGAATGCCGCGTCGAGCACGCTGCCGGCCAGCGGCGCTAGGATAGGTGACAAGCCCATCACCATCGAAATTTTCCCCAGCATGCGCGCCTGCGTGGCGGGATCGAAGCGGTCGCGCACCATGACCCGGCCGATGATGGTGCCGCTGCAGCCGCCGAACGCTTGCAGCACGCGCGCGGCGATCAGCACGTGCACGTCGCTGGTCACGGTGCAGACGATGCTGGCGAGCACAAAAATGCCAGTGCCGGCCAGCAGCACGGGACGGCGTCCGTAGCGGTCGGCCAACGGCCCGCAAGCGAGCATCGAGGCGGCCGAACCGGCCATGAACAGGCTCAAGGTCAATTGCAACTGGGCATCGCTGGCATGCAGGGCATCGGCCATGGCCGGCAGCGAAGGTAAATAGATGTCGATGCTGATGCGCGACAGGCAGACCAGCAGCAGCACGATGCCGCCCCAGGCCCATACAGCGATTTGTTTCTGCATTGTTTATACGATCCATACAAGCGTGCGCCCCGCTGGCGCACCGGAACGGTGAGAGTAGGATGGTTGTGGTGTAATGCGAAGTGCCACTCATCAGAAAACTCATTGGACCACTTGGACGATTATCATGCCGCGAGGAAAATCACCGCACGCCCTGGACTTGCCTCGCCCGACCAGCTGGCTCGACAAGGAAGGCGTCAACAAGCAGGATGGCGCGTATGAAGCGCTGCGCTCGGCCATCCTGACGAAGATGCTGCCGGCCGGCAGCCGTTTGCCGTCCAGCCGTACCCTGGCCGAACGGTGGGAGTTGTCGCGCGGCACCATCGAAACCGTGTTCGACCGCCTGCACGCGGAAGCGTACGTGACCCGTGTGCCCGGCTCCGGCACGCGCGTGTGCGCCGTCGTGCCGGAACGTTTTTTGATGGCAGGATTTGGCGAGGCCACCCTGGCGGCACCGGCTGTGGCGCCCGCGCCCGCATCGGACACGGGCGTGCGCGACGGATTGCCGTTTGTTGCGCGGCGCGCCGACGCCAGCCTGTTTCCCATGGCCGCCTGGTCCAAGTGCGCCACGCGGGCGCTGGCCGCCGTCACGCCGGAGCAGCTGTGCAGCGCCGAGCCGGCCGGCCTGCTCCAGCTGCGCCAGCAGATCGCCGATTTCCTCGCCAAGTACCGCGGCATCCGCTGCGACCCGCAGGACATCGTCGTCACGACCGGCATCCGCCACGCGATCGACTTGCTGGCGCGCGGCATCGTGCGCGACGGCGATAAAGTCTGCCTGGAAGATCCGGGCTACCCGGCCGCGCGCGCCCTGTTCGCCCTGGCCGGCGCCGTGCCGGTGGACATTGCCGTCGACGCCGAGGGCATCGATTGCGCCGCTCTGGCCGCGCACGCGGACGCCTGCCTCGCGTATGTGACGCCGGCGCACCAGTCGCCGCTGGGCGTGACCATGTCCGTCACGCGCCGCCTGGCTTTGCTGGAATGGGCGAACGACAATGGCGCCTGGGTGGTGGAAGACGATTACGACAGCGAATTCAATTACCACAGCGCGCCGCTGGCGGCCCTGAAGGCGCTGGACCAGTACCAGCGCGTGATTTACTGTGGCAGTTTTAATAAAACCCTGTTTGCCGGCCTGCGCGTGGGCTTCATGGTGCTGCCGCCCGCTTTGTGCCCGCAGTTGCTGCGCATCGTGCAGTTGACGGGCCGCTCCGTGGGCGTGACGGAACAGCTGGCGCTGGCCGCCTGGATGGAGGAAGGCGCCTTCGTGCGCCACTTGCGCCAGGCGCGCCTGGCCTACAAGGAGCGGCGCGACCTGTTGCTGGCCTGCCTCGAGCAGACCGCGCCCGGGCGCTACACGGTCACTGGACAGCAGGCGGGTTTCCATTGCGTGCTGTGGCTGCCGCCGGACAGCGACGAGCAGGCGTTTTGCGCGCGCGCCGCGCAAGAGGGACTGGCGCTGCAGCCGCTCGGCGACTTTTGCCATGGCGCCAGGCTGGCACCGGCCGTGCTGCTCGGTTATACGGCCTTGAGCCTGGCCCAGGTGCGCCATGCTGCACAAAAATTGGGCAGGTTGCTGTTGGTGCCAGAGTCCGCCCCGGAATGAAATGGCCGCCTGGCTTATAATCACGGCTTCGCCGCAGCGTCCGCAGGGCGCCGGCAGCTGATTACAGAATCTGTCATGACCACCACCCGCACCGAAACGGCGCTGATCCGCGAGCTGGGCCGCGTCGATTACGAGCCCACCTTTGCCGCCATGCGCACCTTTACCGACGCGCGCACGACGGACACGCGCGACGAACTGTGGATCGTCGAGCATCCGCCCGTGTTTACGTTGGGCCTGGCGGCCGACCGCGGCCATCTGCTGGCCGGAGCGGACGCGATTCCCGTGGTGCAGACGGACCGGGGCGGCGAAGTGACGTTCCACGGTCCCGGCCAGGTGGTGATTTACCTGCTGATGGACTTGCGCCGCAACAAGCCGGGCGGCAAGCTGTATGCGCGCCAGTTCGTGCATAAAATCGAGCAAGCCATCATCAACGTGCTGGCGGCGTATAATCTCGCTGGCGAGCGCATCGATGGCGCGCCTGGCATCTATATTGCCGGCGGGCCAGACAAGGGTGCGAAGATCGCCGCGCTGGGCTTGAAAGTGCGCGGCAACGGCTGCACCTACCATGGCGTATCGCTCAACGTGGCGATGGACCTGGCGCCGTTTTCCTGGATTAACCCTTGCGGCTATTCCGGTCTGAAGACGGTGGACATGCGCAGCATGGGCGTGGTGGCGCCGCTGGCCGAAGTGCAGCGGGCCCTGGCCCATGAATTGACCGTATTACTCGATGTAAGCGAAGCAAACAGCGCCGCAGGCGCGCCTCAGGCAGCGGATGCCTGAGCAAACAAACCAAACTTTGCCCCTCAAGGGCTTGCAGCCATGACTTCTGAGACCATTTCCAGCACCGCCCCCGCCGCTCCCGCCTACAACCCGAGCGAAAAGCAAAAAGGCGCCAGCAAGACGTCGCGCATCCCGATCAAGATCATTCCGATCGAGCAAGTTGAGCGCCTGAAAAAGCCGGACTGGATCCGCGTCAAGGCCGCGTCGGCCTCGACCCGTTTCTATGAAATCAAGGACATCCTGCGCGAAAACAAACTCGTCACGGTGTGCGAGGAAGCCAGCTGCCCGAATATCGGCGAGTGCTTCGGCAAGGGCACGGCCACCTTCATGATCATGGGCGACAAGTGCACGCGCCGCTGCCCGTTCTGCGACGTCGGCCATGGCCGTCCTGATCCGCTGGACAAGGAAGAGCCGGCCAACCTGTCGAAAACCATCGCCAAGCTGCGTTTGAACTACGTCGTCATCACCTCCGTCGACCGCGATGACTTGCGCGACGGCGGTGCCGGCCATTTCGTCGAGTGCATCCAGCAAACGCGCGCCCTGTCGCCGAATACCCGCATCGAAGTGCTGGTACCGGACTTCCGCGGCCGCCTGGAAAAAGCGTTGCTGTTGTTCAAGGATGGCTTGCCTGACGTCATGAACCACAACCTGGAAACGGCGCCGCGCCTGTACAAGGAAGCGCGTCCCGGTTCCGATTACATGCACTCGCTGAAGCTGCTGAAAGATTTCAAGGCCATGTATCCGGACGTGAAAACCAAGTCCGGCATCATGGTGGGCCTGGGCGAGACGGACGAGGAAATCCTGCAAGTCATGCGCGACATGCGCGAGCACGACATCGACATGCTGACCATCGGCCAGTACCTGGCGCCATCGAACAGCCACCTGCCCGTGCGCCGCTACGTGCACCCGGACGTCTTTAAAATGTTTGAGGAAGAAGCGTACAAGATGGGCTTCACCCACGCCGCCGTCGGCGCCATGGTGCGCAGCTCGTATCACGCGGATGAACAGGCGCACAGCGCCGGCGTGGAATCGGCGCTGAATTTCTAAGCACTTGAGTTGTATCAAAAACCGTCCGCTTCAGCCGGGCGGTTTTTTTTTGCCTGTTCGTATCGTGTCACCTTATGCGGCTGAGCGTCCTATACTGGCATGCTGAAAAAGCATGGTTGATGGATAAGTTATGAGGTGACGCATGGACGTACGCATCGACGCATCGTGGAAGGCGCGGCTGGAGGGCGAGTTTGCCCAGCCCTACTGGGAACGCCTGGCCGCCTTCGTGAAGCAAGAGTATGCGGCGGGGCCGTGTTTTCCGCCGGGTAAAACGATCTTCCGCGCGTTCGACCTGACGCCGTTCGAGCAAGTCAAGGTCGTGATCCTGGGGCAAGATCCGTATCACACGCCCGGTGCGGCCATGGGGCTGTGCTTCTCGATTCCCGATGGCACGCCGCCGCAGCCTAGCCTGCAAAATATCTTCAAGGAGTTACACAGCGACATGGGCGTGGCGCGCACGCGCACGGATTTGTCTGACTGGGCCGAGCAAGGCGTGTTTCTGCTCAACAGCGTGCTGACGGTGCGCGCCGGGGCGGCCGGTTCGCACGCGGGCAAAGGGTGGGAGAAATTGACGGACAGCGCCATCCGCCACCTGTCCGCCGAGCGGGACAATCTCGTGTTCATCCTGTGGGGCGGCTATGCGCAAGCCAAGCGCACCCTGATCGATCCCGGCAAACACCTGGTGCTGGCGGCGCCGCATCCCTCGCCATTGTCGGCCAGCAAAGGTTTCTTTGGCAGCAAGCCGTTCAGCCAGGCGAATGCGTATTTGCAGGCGCATGGCCAGGAAGGCATCGCCTGGGGATAACTCCTTAGTTGACGGCAACCGACAGCGGCAGGCGTTGCTCCCTGCCGCTGTCTTCGCGCGTAACGGTTAAAAGCTGGTTGAGAGGCCGGCATAGATGCTGCGGCGGGCGCCGTACTGCGGCGCTCCCACGCCCACGCCGGAACCGTCGCGCAGCAGATACGATTTGTCGAACAGGTTGATCAGGGCCAAACGTCCTTCCACCTTGCCGACCGGCGTGTTTTTCCACGTATGCGTGAGCGCCGTGTTGACGGTGAAGTAACTTGGCAAATGGCCGGAATTCGGCGCGCCACCGTCCGGGGTCATGCGCAGGCCGCTGCCGTAGAGGAAGTCAGCGCTTACTTGCGAATCGCCAAAGTGATAGTGTCCACCACCCGACAAGGTGTATTTCTGGTCATGATCGAGGTAGACATAGTGTTGGCTGATGTAGTTCAACTCATCGGCGCCAAACAGGGCCTGGCCCGAATTGATGTTGCGGCCCTGCGCCTTTTGCGTGCTGGCGTTGAGGAACAGGCCCCAGTTTTTCTCGCTGTAGATGGCCGATAACTCCAGGCCCTTGGCGTAGCCGTCCGCATAGTTGAACGGCGTCAAAATCAATGCCTGGCCGAACTGGCCTTCGTCGAGCAGGTTGTTGATCTTTTTATAGTACACATCGGCCGTCACGGTCAGTTTCGAATTGACCTGGTGGCTGATGCCCACATCGTAGTAATGCGTGCGTTCGGCCTTGACGTTGTCCGACTGGCCGATTTCCGGCGCATTTGTCGTGTTCGCATACAGGTCGATGCTGCCCTGGGCCGCCAGTTCCTGCGGCGGCGGCGTGAAGTAGCGCGAATAGCCGGCGTGCAGGGCCGTGCCTGGCGCCAGCTGATAGGCCAGATTGACGCGCGGACTCCATTGCTGTTCGCTCGTGTAGGCCGAGACCTTGTCGAAGCGGGCGCCATAGTTCAGGGTCAGCGGCTTGCTGATATGCCATTCATCTTGCAAGTAAAAGCTGGCCAGGGTGCCCGTCTTGCCGCTGTTGTCCAGCACCGTGATCGGTGTGGTGGACGTTTGCGCGCCGTCGATCGCGGGGAAGACGGCCACCGTGTTGTCGCTCGTCGTCTTCTGGCGCGTGTAGGCCAGGCCCGCGCGCACGGTATGGTCCTGGTGCAATTTGTAGCTGATGTCGAACTGGGCACCGGAAGCGCTGTTCGCGCGGCGCGAGTCCGAGGCCACGCCGTTGTAGATCAGGTCGCCAATGGAATCGGGCGTGAAGTGCAGTTCCGAATACTGGTGGAAGGCCGAGACCTGGTAATTGACGTCGCCCAGGCTTTTTTGCAGCGACAGCACGAGGAAGCGGTTCACCTCGCGCTGGTTTTCATTGAGCTGCGACGACGGTAACGTGGACGTGCCCGCCTGTGCATCGTTGTGGCCATCGAGCGAGAAGGCCGGCGCCTGGTTCGGGTTGTTCGGGATCTGGAAGCGGCCGTTATACGTGCCGAACATGGCGCCCAGGCGCGTATTGTCATCGAGGAAATACGACAGGCTGCCGAACGATTTGTTCTGGCGCGTCTTGTCGTGCAGGGCGCTGCGCGTGTCTTGCGGGTTTTCCACGCCCAGGGAGTTACCGAGGTAGCTGCCGGACAGGTAGTAATTGAACTTGCCCACGCTGCCGAAAAATTCGGCACTCGGCTCCACGTGGTCGTGGCTGCCGACCATGATGCCGATGCGCCCACCTGGTGTCATGCCACCCTCCTTCGTTTCAATATCGACAATGCCCGCCGTGCGCAGGCCGAACTGGGCCGGCAAGGCGCCCGTCATGAAATCCGTCTTGTCGATCAAGCGCGTGTCGATCGACTGGCCAAAGCCGGTGATGCTTTCCGGCAGTTGCACGCCATTGATGCGGTATTGCACGTTGGCATGGTCGTCGCGCACGTGCAGGGCGCCGGAACCTTTCGAATCCTGCGACACGCCCGGTAGGCGCAGCAGCACTTCATTGAATGGCGTGTTGTCGCCCTGGCCCAGCATGTCGACCATATGGCTGTCGATGCTGTAGATGGTGGTGCCGACTTTCGGCGACAGCTCGATGCGCGCGCTTTTCAGGTGGGCAGAGGTGACTTCGACCTTTTGCATGTCTTGCGGGGCAGCATCGGTATTGGCCTCGGCAGGCTCGGCGGCGTGGGCGGAAACGGTAAACAGGCTGGCAAGGGCGAGCGACAGCGCGCTCAGACGGGGAGTGTGTTGCATGATGAACCTCAAAATAGTCAACGCCAGGCGGCCCGGCGCGCATGAACGCGCGACTAGGGGCAGCCTGAAAAAGGAAAAACAGCGTGGGAACTACAGTGAGGCGGCAGGCGGGCCGCGCACGGGCGGCAGGATCAGGGCGGCGACGGGCGCCAGGGTGGCGGGCGCGATGGCCAGCAAGCGGTACGGCAATAACTGGGCGGGCGGCTCGGCGATGGCCGGCGGCACGGCAATGTCGGCCACCTTGTCGATGGCCGTGGCGCACAGCGCGCACTCTTCCGTGTCGAGGGTGGTCTTGTGCAGGTGCGAGGCGGCCGTCGACAGCAGGAACACGAGGGCCAGCGCACTGAACAGCGCCACGCACAGCCGCCACGGCGTGCGCGCGAGGGCGGCGGCACCGTGATGAGCAAGCTTGCGGGTGGGCTGGCGGGAAGACATGGGCGCATAGTAGCAAGAAAATCGCCCCGTTGTCAGCGCTTGTTGCAATTGATTTGCGCTAGAGGGAGCTACAGGGTGGCGCGCAGTGCGCGCGGCGACAGGCCGTAGTGCTGGCGGAAACGGGCCGCGAAGCGCGATGGCGAGGCATAGCCGCAGGCGGCCGCGATGTCGCCGATGGGTAAGATGCCAGATTGCAATTCCTGCAAGGCCAGTCCCAGCCGCACGTCTTCCAGGATGGCGCGGAAGTGGCGCTGCTCCAGGGCCAGTTGGCGGCGCAGGGTGGACGCGCCCAAGTGCAGATGGCTGGCGACTTTGGCCACGCTCCAGTCGGCGCCCGGGTCCAGCAGCAGCACTTGCTGCACGCGCGCAGCCAGCGGATCGCGGCGGTCCAGCAGCAGCGGGCCGCAATGGCCGCCCAAGGCCAGGGCCAGCAGCAAGCCTTCCGCCTGGTGCGCCAGCAGCGCGGGCGGTGTGTTACTCGCCAGGCTGGCCATCAGCTGGTCCCAGGCCAGTGCCGCATGCACGTCGAGCGGCACGCACAGGCTGGCCGTGGCCGCATGGCGCAGCTGGGTATCGACGAGGCCGCCATGGCGCGCGCGGAAACGGGCGATCAGGGCCGGTGAAAAACTCAGCACTTCAGCCCGGTAGCCTTGCGCGCCGGGCAGGTTGGCCACGCCCAGTTCCTGTCCTGCCGGCATCAGCACCACGTCGTGCGTGCCGGCGCGGGCCTGGCGAGCGCCCCATTCCAGCAGCTTCGTTCCCTGCCGCACGCGGCACAGGGCGCTCTGGAAGACGGGCACGCGGCGCAGGGTTTGCGCGCGGCGCGCCTCGATGGTGCCGTGGGCGATGCGCAGTTCGCTCAGGGCCACCGCGTCGATCTCATCGGCCATACAGTCCCGTCAGCTGCGCCTTGCCCAGCGCGTTGGCGTTGAGCATGTAGCCGAGCATGGCGCCGCTGGCGTGCTGGTCCAGCGGCAACTTGTCCACGCTCAATGCCCACACGGTGATCTGGTAACGGTGCGCCTTGTCGCCCGGTGGCGGGCAGGCGCCGCCGTAGGCGCTGTCGCCGTAATCGTTGCGTCCTTGCATGGCGCCCGCCAGCAGGGTGCTGGCCGTGGTGGCGCCCGGCAAGGAAGTGGTGCTGGCAGGCACATTGAACACGCTCCAGTGCCACCAGCCGCTGCCCGTGGGCGCGTCCGGGTCGTACAGGGTGACGGCGTAGCTTTTGGTGCCGGCCGGCGCACCGTGCCACGACAATTGCGGCGACAGGTTGCCGCCCGTGCAGCCGAAGCCCTGGAATACTTGCGCCGGCGCCAGGGTCTGGCCCGGCGCGATGTCGGTGCTGGTGACGGTAAAGTCGGCGGCGTGGGCGCCCAGGTGCAAAGCGAGACCCAGCGTGATGGCAAGCAAACGGGAGGTGGTCATGGTTTTCCTTTCGATGAAGTATAGGGGAAAGTGTATGCCGTGCAACAGTTACCCGCGATGCCGATGCGCTCGATGATGGTGCCAAAACGCTCGTTTCTACCTGATTTCAATGTTCCCATGAGCGTGTTGTTGCGTTTGCCGTTTCCTGCCTGCGCATGATTTTCACTGCGGAGCTTTCATGCTATCGTTCTGCAGCCCAAATTTCCCCGAATCGCCTCCCCATGTCCAAACGCCCGATCAAGTGGTTGTTCACCAAGCTGCACCTGTATGCGGGCCTGTGGTTCGGCGCCCTGTTCGTCCTGCTGGGCTTGACGGGTTCCGCCATCGCCTGGATGCCGGAGCTCGACGCATACCTGAATCCGACCCTGTTGCAGGCGAGCACGCCCGCGCCCGGCCAGGTGTTCCAGGTGACGCCGCGCACGGTGCAAGCGGTGGTCGATGGGCTCGCGGCCGACCCCGCTTACGGCAAGCCGGCCCAGCTCAATCCGCCCGCCGATGCGCGCGACGTGTACGTGGCCTCGTACCGGCAAGCCGGCAAACCGTCGCCTTTCAGCCAGGCCATCGTGCGCCAGGTGATGGTCGACCCCTACACCTTGCAAGTCAAAGGCGAGCGCGACTGGGGGCGTTTCGGCCTCACGCGCCCGCTGCTGATGTCGGGCATGTTTCATCTGCACCGTTATTTATTGTCCGGCGAGGTGGGCAAGACCATTACGGGTATCTCGGGCGTGATGTTGCTGCTGATGGCCTTGAGCGGCATCTATCTGTGGTGGCCGCGCCTGCAGTGGACGGCGATCAAGCGCGCGCTGACGGTGTCGCATGGCGGTTCCTGGCCCCGCTTCAACTACACGTTTCACAAGGCGGCCGGCTTTTTTGCCGCACCCGTGCTGGCCATGCTCGCTTTTTCCGGTATCTATTTCAATTTGCCGCAGCTGATCGTGCCGCTGGTGGAGCTCGTCTCGACGGCGCCGGACAAGGCCAAACTGAAAAATCTGCGGCAGGATGGCGACCTGCTCGATGCGGGCCAGGCCATGGCCGCCGCGCAACAGCTGTATCCGCAGGCGCGCGTGTCGCGCATCGTGCTGCCGGCCAGCAAGGACCAGCCGTATGACGTGCGCGTGCGCCAGCCCGGCGAAATCGCAGAGGGCGATGGCGCCACGCGCATCACTGTGGACGCGCGCAGCGGCTTGCCCCTGCGCATACGCGATCCCTTGCGGGCGCCGGCCGGAGACGTTTTCCTGGGCTGGCAATTCCCCCTGCACTCGGGCCAGGCCTTTGGCGTGGCCGGGCGCGGTTTTATTACCGTGTTCGGCCTGATGCCGCTGCTGTTCATGCTGACGGGGACATTGGTGTGGTGGAAACGGCGGCGCGGCCGGAAATAAGCGGTCGCCAGACCATTGCCGGGAAAGTTGCTATCATCATAGTATTTTCCGGCGTATCACCGACTCACCCGCACAAGGACCAGCATGAGCAATCCCGAGATCACCGTAGCAATGTTGAATGAACGCGGCACCGGCCGCCTGCCCGGCCACTTGGGTATCGTCATCACGGAAGTGGGCGACGGCCAGCTGACGGCGGAATTGCCCGTGCTGCCGCATTTGCTGGCGCCGAACGGCTACCTGCACGCGGGCAGCGTGGTGACCCTGGCCGACACGGCTTCCGGCTACGGCTGCATCGTCAACCTGCCCGAAGGGGCGACGAATTTCACGACCATCGAATTGAAATCGAACCACCTGGGCACGGCCCGCGAAGGCACGCTCACCTGCACGGCCAAGGTCGAGCACAAGGGCCGCAACACGCAAGTGTGGGATGCCGTGGTGAAAAGCAAGGAAACGGGCAAGACGATTGCCCTGTTCCGCTGCACGCAGATGATTTTATATCCCAAATAAACCGACACCCTAAATCAACTGCTGGGGTCAGACCCGGCGGGGGAATTTGTCCCAATGGGGCAAATTCCGATCCCGAAGGGACTGACCCCGGATTTTTGCCTTCGGGTTAAATTTTCACCCAGTTACCCTTGTACAAGATCGGTCCCGTCGGTCCATTCGGATCCGGCGAACCGCCTTTCGGCTCCAAGGTGACGGCCAGCAAGGCCACGTCGTTGCCGATGGCGCGCTGGGACAAGGCCAGTTTCACGTTGCCCTTGTCGGCCAATAAACCCAGGGAGCGCGGGTTACCGCTCTTCGGCACGGCCCACAGTTCCAGATCCTTATCGCTCGGCACGGGTGCGTTGCCCACCATGCGCACCTCGAGCGCGCCGTGGCGGCTGTCGGCCGTCAACAGCAGGGCCGTTTGCGCTTTCTCGTCCGTCAGGCTGGCCACATAGCTGATTTGCGGCGCATCCATCACGCGCGTGGCCACGACGATGACCAGCAGTGCGGCGATGGCGCTCGAGGCCATGCCCAGCGAACGCCAGAACGACAGGGAATCGCGGAACAAGGACCAGCCGCCCTGTGGCTTCAGGTGCAGGCGCTGCTCGATCTGCTGCCACACGCGCTTGGGCGGCGCCACGGGCGTGGCAAATTCGGCCATCGGTTCCAGGCGCTGGCGCCATTCGGCGGTGATATTGCGCAAGTCGGCGTCGTTGTGCAGCCAGCCTTCGAAACGCCGGCGCGCGCCCCCTTTTAAGGTGCCCAGCACGTATTCGGACGCCAGTTTCTGACGCAGGGTGTCATTGCCGCGGATATTCATGATGCCTCCCGTTTCGCCAGACACGTGCGCAGCCGTTCCAGGCTGCGGCGTATCCAGGTCTTCACGGTGCCGATCGGCAGCGACATCTGCTGCGCCACTTCGCTGTGCGACAGGTCGTGATAGAACGCCAAGGCGACCACCTGCCGGTGCAGCCCTTCCAGGGCGGACATGCAAAACGCCAGCGCCTTGGCGTCACCGCTCAGTTGCAGTGATTCGATCGGCGTGGCTTGGGGGTCTCGGAGTGCATTCATGACTTCGCTATCAAACTGTTCGGCATCGATTTCCACGGTATCGTCGCTGCGCCGCAGCACATCGAACGCCTTGTTGCGCACGATGGTGGCCATCCAGGTCATCGGCGCCGCCAGATGGCTTTGATACGTGGCGGCGTTGTTCCAGATGGCGACGAAACCCTCTTGCAAGGCTTCTTCTGCGAGCTCTTGCTTATGCAATATACGCAGCGCGAAGCCAAACAGTTTCGATGAGGTGGAGTTATATAGCTGGCGGAACGCGGTGGCGTCCTTGTTGCCGGTGGCGAGCAGCCAGGTTTTCAGTTGCTGCGGGTCGAGCGATTGAGCGGCTAGGGGCACGGCTGGCCTTCACAAGGTGAGTGGGATCACGCCTGGGAAGGTTATAACAGGTTGATAACACTTGGCAACAAGGTTTTGTGCGGTGCCGAGCCTTAACCGGCGATGGCCGTTTCCAGCAGCTTGTGCAGTTCCGCGAATTCCGGCTTGCCCACGTAGCGCTTGAGGATCTTGCCCTGCTTGTCGAGCACGAAGGTGGTGGGCGTGAGGGCCACGTCGCCATAGGCCTTGGCCGCTTCGCCCGTCACGTCGAGCGCCACCTTGAACGGCAGCTGGCGCGTTTCGGCGAAGTTCAGCACGTAGTTGGCCGGATCGTATTTCATGGCCACGGCCACGAATTCCAGTCCCTGCCCCTTGTACTTGTTGTAGGTGTCGACCATGTCCGGCATTTCCGCCACGCAGGTGGTGCACGAGGTGGCCCAGAAATTGACCATTACGACCTTGCCGCGCAGGCTGGCCGACGTGATTTTTTCGCCATGGATGCCGTGGAAGGTCACGTCCGGTGCGCTTTGCTTGTCATTGAGCGACAGATAAGCGGCGGCGGCCACGCCCGCCACGAAGACGGCGATCAGGGCTGGCTTGACCCAGGACTTGCTTGCGGATGGCGAAGTTGACATGGTTTTTACTTGAAAAGCGCGGCGATGCGGCCATTATAGCCATATCGCCGCATCAAAGCCGTAGGTCAAACGGAGGAGGCGTTTATTGCTGCGCCGTGTCGCCAGTGCTGGTGGTGCGTGCTGGCGCCGGATCGGGCTGCAACTGCTTCAGTTCCGATTCCGAAATGTAGTCGAACAGCTTGACTACTTTCTGCACGCCGCCCACGCCGCGCGCCACGTCGGCCGCGACCGTGCCTTCGCGCTGGGTGACCCGGCCCATCAGGAAGACGGTGGCGTTTTCCGTGACGACCTTGAACGAGGCGGCCGAGATGGTTTTCATGTCGACCAGGCTGGCCTTGACCTTGGTGGTGATCAGCGCGTCGTTCGAGCGCGAGGTGTAGCTGGCCGGACCGGCGATGATCAATTCATTGGCCACCGATTCCACGCCTTCGATATTGCGCACTTCGCGCTCGACGGCATTTTTCATCGCCTCGTCGCGCACTTCGCCCGTCAGCAGGACGCGGCGGTTGAAGCTGGTGACGTTCACATGGCCCACGTCGCCGGTGATGGAGGGGATGCGCGACTCGCCTTTGACGGCGATCGACTTGTCTTCGGTCTGGGCGCCCAGGGTGCGGCGGTCCGCTGCGGCAACGCCGCCCATCACCGCGCCGCCGACCATCAATTCGATGCAGCCGGTGAGCGAAGTGAGCATGGCGCCGCACAGCAGTGCGGTGGCCAATGGGCGTTGTACGCGTTTCCAGCCTGGGCCAGTACCGAATTTAGTCATTCACGTCTCCTCCGAATAGCGCGACGTCGATGCCGTCGCAGATGCAATGTATGGTGGTCAGGTGGACTTCCTGGATGCGCGCCGTGCGCTCGGCCGGCACGCAGATATGCACGTCGGCGTCCGTCAGCATCTTGCCGATGGCGCCGCCGTCCTTGCCTGTCAGCGCCACGACGCGCATTTCGCGCTCGAGCGCCGCTTCCACGGCGGCCATCACGTTGGCCGAATTGCCCGACGTGGAAATGGCCAGCAAGATGTCGCCGGCCTGGCCGAAGGCCTGCACCTGCTTCGAGAAGATCTCGCGGTAGCTGTAGTCGTTGGCCACGGCCGTCAGGATCGACGTATCCGTCGTCAGCGCCAGGGCCGGCAGCGGAAAGCGCTCGCGTTCGAAGCGCCCTACCAGTTCGGCCGCGAAATGCTGGCAGTCGGCGGCGGAACCGCCGTTGCCGCAGGCGAGAATCTTGTTGCCGTTGGACAATGCATAAAACATCAGGTCGATCGCCTGCGCAATGGGTTGCGCCAGTACGGTGGCTGCCTGGATCTTGAGTTCGGCACTTTCGTGGAAGTGCGAGAGGATGCGTTGATTATTCATAGTCTGCCGATTATAGTGCAGGCGCGCGGCATGGCGGACAAGCACTGTTAAAAATGCTTACATATCGAGGATGTTCTTCAGCCAGCTGATGCGCCCGCCATCGATGGCCAGCGCGTCAAAACGGCACGGCGGCACGGTTTTTTGCCGCAGCAGCCAGGTTTGCGCGGCCACCACCATGCGCCGCTGCTTGGCTGGCGTGATGCTGGCCAGGGCGCCGCCGAAGGCTGCACTGCTGCGTAGCCGCACTTCGACGAAGACGACCGATGCGCCATCGCGCATGATCAGGTCCAGCTCGCCACCCTTGCACAGATAGTTGCGCTCCAGCAGCACCAGGCCTTGCAACAGCAGATACGCGAGCGCATCGTCTTCCCCTTGCCGTCCCCGTGCCTGTTTATTCTGGAAAGGCAGGGGTGGCATGGCGTGTCCTTATTGGGCCGGCGGCACAGAGGCAGGCGCCGGCGCGGCCGGTGGCCAAGTGCCCAGCACGCCCTGCTGATAGGTGGCGGCCTGTTCCGTGCGTTCGAATACGCTTTGATCGTTCTCGAAGCGCACGGCCAGGCGGCCCGTCACGCCATCAAGGGTAAATGGCGCGTTCGGCCGCAGCGCCACTTCGCGCGCCACGCGGAAGGCATCGATGCCCAGCGCGTACAGCCGTTCCATGTCGGCCGTCAGGCGGGCGTCGGCCGGTTGCGGCGGCTGCGGATACACCATGACTTGCGGATGGTCGCGCTGCACTTGCCATGGCAGGTCCAGCAGGCGCGCGCCGTCGAGCTCGGGGCCGCTGGCGCCGCGCCCGGCGCCGGGGTTCAAGGACGAGGTGCCATACAGGGGCAGATCGCTGCCGATGGCCACGCGCAGCTGGCGCGCCTGGTCGGCGTCGAGCGCGGCAAACAGCAGGCCCGGCGGCGTGGCGGCCAGGCGCGCGCGCAGCTGCACCAGCTCCGCATCGCTCAGGTAGCCATTCGTGGCCGTCAAGTCCATCGTCTCGATCTTGCCGCCCTGGCGCAGCCATTCCTGTTTGAAGGCGGCGCTGATGCGGCGCTGCGAGGGCGAACCTGCCGACAGGACCAGTGCGCTGGCGCCCGGCTGTTCGCTGGCGGCCCAGGCGGCGACCTGGCGCGCTTCCGCCTCGATCGACAAGCCCATCACCAGCAGCTTGGCCGGCAGGCGCGCCTCGCCGCGGTTGTCGGGGTGGTTCAGAGCGATCGTCGGCTTGCGTACCAGGTCGCTGTTGGCCACGGCCGTGACGGCCGAGCGCGACAAAGGCCCGACGACGATGTCCTGTTCTTCCTGTGCTTGCGCGAATTTGTTCAGCACGTCGCTGCTGCCGTCGCCCGTGTCGATCACCGTCACTTCAAAGCCGCTGCGGTCGCGCTCATACGCGGCCATGAAGCCGGCGCGCAGCAGCTCGGCGGCCGGGCCCAGGGAAGCGGAGCGCAGCGGCAGCAGCAGGCCGATGTGGTGGACCTTGCCGTCGGATGGCGCCGGCGCCGTGGCAGCCGGCATGTCCTGCGGCGTGCCGGTCGCCGGCTTGGTATTGATGGGCGCCAGCGGCGCGCCATTGCCGTCGTAGGCGGTAATATCGGGTACGGCCACGGCAAACGTCACCGGTTCGGGCGCGGGCGGCTTGGGCGGCACGGGCGGTGGCAGCGGCTTCGGTGGCGGCAGCGCCCTTGTGTTAGATTCAATAGGCGCGCACAATTGCCCGGGCGCGTCGCAAGGCGTGCTGCAAGCGCTCAGCATGCCGGTCGCGGCACAAACAAGCAGTAACTTCACACTATTAGCAAGCATTTAACCTCCAAAATGACCGTACAAGAAATCAGTTCCATCGCCAGCCTGCCCATCATGACAGAGGCGGCGCACCAGGTCTATCCTATCGCAACATTGTATATAGTGGCCACGCCGATCGGTAATGTGACCGATATCAGCCTGCGCGCGCTGCATCTGCTGAGCCTTGCCGATGCCGTCGCCTGTGAAGATACGCGCAACACGGCGCACTTGCTGACGCGCTTTGGCTTGAACAAGCCCCTGATTGCGGCGCATCAACATAACGAGCGCGAAGTGGCGCAAACCCTGATCGCCCGCCTGCACGCCGGCGAGCGCATCGCCCTCGTTTCCGACGCCGGCACGCCCGCCGTGTCCGACCCTGGTGCACGCATCGTCGACGCCGTGCGCGCGGCCGGCCTGCGCGTGCTGCCCCTGCCCGGCCCATCGGCGGCGATTACCGCCATTTCCGCCAGCGGCCTGTTGAATGACCAGTTCTACTTTGTCGGCTTCCTGCCCGCGAAAGCCAAGCAGCGCGAAAATATGCTGCACAGCCTGCGCGGCGTGACGGCCACCATGGTGTTCTATGAAGCGCCGCACCGCATCCTCGATTGCGCCACGGCCTTGGTGGAAGCGTTCGAACCGACGCGCCAGGTGGTGTTCGCGCGCGAACTGACGAAAATGTTCGAGGAAATCCACCGCTGCCCCCTGTCCGAAGCGGAAAGCTGGATCCGCGCCGACGCGCACCGGGAAAAGGGAGAATTCGTCGTCCTGCTGGAAGGCGCGACGCAAGCGCAGGACGCGGAAGACGTGGAAGCGGAGCGCATCCTCAATATCCTGCTGGCCGAATGCAGCGTCAAGCAGGCGGCGAATTTGACGGCGCAAATCACGGGCCGCAAGAAGAATGCGTTGTATGAGCGGGCCTTGCAGTTGAAGGGGCAGGAATAAGGAAGTTACAATGGCGGCGGGACATCCAGTACCTTTGCCGCCGCGAGTAACAGTTCCACATGTTCGATCAGTTCATCGACAAAGCCTGCCGTGACATCCAGTTCGCCCTCATATTCGGCCAGCTTGCGCTTCTTGTGCGCCTGGTTTAACAGCAGCCACTGCTGTGGCGTGAACCCCAGCGTGTGTTCCAGGCTTTGAAAGACCAGATAGCGGTTATCGCTGCGATAACCATGTTGACGCAGTGCAGACAAGGCGGCCGCATGCGCCGCGTTATACGCCAGATCGAAGCGGCTTTCCAGCGACAGTATCACTTGCCTGGCATCGTGCAGGCGCACGCTGGCCGAGCGCAGCAAGCCGGCCCGTTCGCGTGCGTCGGGTGGCTCAGCCTTGAGCTGGCCGATGCGCGCCAGATTCGCCAGTGCCTGCGAGCTTGATGAATTCATCGTCGCCCCCTTTGACAAAAATCTTGGGCTGTTCGAGGACGCGCACGACGAACGACTTGCCCTCGTCTATTCTTTGCCGCCATTCTTCTGGCGTGTACAAGGTCGGGTTGATGCTGCGCCCCAGCTGCTGCTGTGCTGGCTGCAGTGCTTCCAGCAACTGGGCGTTCGACGCCATGCCGCCAATCAGCATCAGGTCGATATCGCTGTGCGCCTGTTCCGTGCCCTTGGCCATCGAACCGTACACGAAAGCCAAGTCGATTTCCTGCCAATGCGGCTGCAGCGCGACGCGCAGCACATCGGCCACGCCGAAGGTTTTCAGTACGATGCTGCGCAGCTCATCGAATATCGGCGCATCGTGATTTGCCTGGTAATGCTTCTGGTTGCCTACTTTTTTCACCGTGACCAGGGCCGATTTCACCAGCTTGGCCAGCTCGCGTTGCACGGCGCCGGAGCCGATAGCCGCGAAGGCAATGATTTCATTCGCATAGAAAGACCGTTGTGCCTGGCCAAAGAGCAAGGCCAGCACGCGCTGCTGTGTCTTGGAAAACAATGTGTCTGCATAAATACCCATATTGGGTATGTTAGTACCCAATATGGGTATAGTCAAGTCAACCCTCACCACTTGCAGCCGCTATCCTTCTTGTCCAATAACATCAACACGGGCGCCAGCAAGCCTGCGCCTGAGTAGGCGGTGCGGCAATCGCCGCGCTTACCCTGCGCGATGTCGCGCGCCAGCTGGGTTTCCGTTTGCAGCGGCTTGTCGGGGATTTGCCCCACGGCCGTACCCACCTTGGATGGATCGCGCTCGCCGGCCATCTTGCGCGCCGTTTTCCTGGCCGCTTCCATGTCGAACTTTGGCGTTTCCGGCGTTTCTTGCCTGGCGGTATCGGGACTGGCCGCCGGCGTGGCCGGTGATGCCGGCACGACCGTGACGGATTGCGGGCTCGATGTTGGCGCCGTGGGCGCCGCCGGCGTTTCCCGGGTCGTGGCGAGTTTCGGCTTGCTGATGGGTTTTGGTTCGCGCTTCGGCTTGACGACTTCGACGGGCGGCGGGGGCGGCTTGGCGGCCAGCGGACGTATCCACACGGCGATCGACTCCACGCGCGGGGCCGTGTCCGGTGGCGCGGCTGGCTGCACATGGCGCCACAGAGTGATCAATGCGCCATGCAGCAGCAAGGACACGGCGATGCCCAGCACGATGCCGCGGCGGCTCGGCATGGGCTGGCCGCCGCCGCTTCTTTCTATCCTGAACTCCATTGCCGTCGTCGCCTTCATGTCTGATCGGGAAAACTTGCCAAGCCAGTGTCGCATATTTCCGGCATGTTGAAAAATACATGGGTCTCAGTGCCGCGCGTAAATAATTTACAGAGAGTTTCACCTGACCCTTGACCGAAGTCGATACGGCCTGTATTATCTTGGTCTTCGGAGTGTGGCGCAGCCCGGTAGCGCACCTGGTTTGGGACCAGGGGGTCCAAGGTTCGAATCCTTGTACTCCGACCAAATTTGTAGAAAAAAACCCAAGAGTTTCGGCTCTTGGGTTTTTTTTCGCCTGTACGGTTCACGTAGGTCGGGTTAGCGCGCAGCGCGTAACCCGACAACAGTGTTGGCCATGTCCTTGGTGGCGTCGGATTACGCGCTTGCGCGCTAATCCGACCTACACAGCTGCGCGCTTCGCCGCGATGGCGTTGCCGGCGCGGCTCGATCCCTTGCGGCCCAGCTGCTGCGAGATGAACTGCCCCGCGTCCACCACCAGGTCCAGATCGATGCCGGTGGCGATGCCCAGTCCCTGCATCATGTACAGCACATCCTCGGTGGCCACGTTGCCGGTGGCGCCCTTGGCGTACGGGCAGCCGCCCAGGCCGGACACGGACGAGTGATAGATCGCGATGCCCGTTTCCAGGCTGGCGTAGATATTCGCCAGCGCCTGGCCGTAGGTGTCGTGGAAGTGGCCGGACAGCCCGCCCACGTGGAAGGCGGCAATCGCGCGCTCCATCACCGCCTGCGTCTTGCGCGGCGTGGCCACGCCGATGGTGTCGGCGATGTCGATCTCGTCGCAACCGAGGTCGCGCATGCGGCCCACCACGTCGGCCACGGCGTCCAGCGGCACGTCTCCCTGGTAGGGGCAGCCGAAGGCGCAGCTGATGCTGCCGCGCAGGCGCAGGCCGTGTTCCTTGGCCGCCTTCGCCACGCCTTCGAAGCGGGCGATCGATTCGGCGATCGAGCAATTGATGTTCTTTTGCGAGAAGGCTTCGGACGCGGAACCGAAGATCACCACTTCATCGGCCTTCGCCGCCAGCGCTGCGTCAAAGCCTTGCATGTTCGGCGTCAGCGCGGAATAGATGGTGCCGGCGCGGCGCGCGATCTTGTCCATCACTTCCGCGCTGGTGGCCATCTGCGGCACCCATTTCGGCGAGACGAAGGACGCCGCCTCGATGTTGACGAAGCCGGCCTGCGTCAGGCGGTCGACCAGTTCGATCTTGACGGCGGCGCTGATGGTTTCCTTTTCGTTTTGCAGGCCGTCGCGCGGACCCACTTCGACGATCTTGACCTGCTTGGGCAGACTGGTAGTAGGATTCATCTCAATATCCTTGCAAACGGTTGACAATGCCGGCGACAGAGTCTCCGGCTTGCAGGCGGCGCATCTTGGCGGCGATCTGCGCCACGCTTTCGCGGCGCAGGGTGGCGGCCGAAATATGCGGCGTGATGGTGATGCGGGGTTCTTGCCAGAACGGGTGCTGCTGCGGCAGCGGCTCGTTGCGGAACACGTCCAGGGTCGCCCCCGCGATATGCCCGGAGCGGATCAGCGTCAGCAAATCCGGTTCGGCGATATGCGCGCCGCGCGCCACGTTGATGACGTAGGCGCCCGGCAGCAGCATCGACAGGCGTGCGCGGTCGAGCAGGTTGTGCGTCTCTGGCGTGAGCGGCAGCATGCACACGAGCACGCGCGTGCCGCGCAAAAATGCTTCGAGCCCCTCTTCGCCCGCAAAGCACGCCACGCCATCGGCATGTTTTGGGCTGCGGCTCCATCCGCGTAGCGGGAATTCGAATTGCGCCAGCGCTTGCAGCACGCGCGTGCCCAGCACTCCCATGCCCAGCACGCCGATAGGAAAGTCCGCCTTGTCGAACGCAGGCAGCGGCTGCCAGATGCCCGCGCGGCCCTGCGCCTCGTAGTCGTCGAAACGGCGGAAGTGGCGCAGCACGGCGTGGCTCACATATTCGGCCATTTGCACGCCCATGCCCGCGTCATCGAGACGGACCAGTGGAACGTGAGCGGGCAGCGCGTCGCCAAATTTCAGCAGCGCGTCGACGCCGGCGCCCGTGTTGAAGATGGCTTTCACGTGAGTCAGTTCGGGCAGCATGGCGGCGGGCGGCTGCCACACGACGGCATAGTCGCATGGTTCAACCGCTTCGCCTTCGCGCCAGAAGATAATGTCGGCTTCGGGCAGCAAGTCGCGGAAGTCGCTGATCCACGCCGCTTCCTTGCCGTCCGAACGTTGTAACAGGATGCGCATGTGCTTACCTCTATGCGGCAGCCTTGAAGGCCAGCAGCGGCGCGCCATCGGCCACCTGGTCGCCGACCGCATACAGCACGTCTTCCACCAGGCCGTCGTGCGGCGCGGCGATCGTGTGCTCCATCTTCATCGCTTCCATGATGACCAGAGGCTCGCCCTTCTTGACGTCCTGGCCCTTGTTCACCAGTACGGCGACGACCTTGCCCGGCATCGGCGCCGTCAGTCGCCCGCCTTCCGCTTCCACTTCGCCCGCATGCGCCATCGGATCGTTGTAGTGCAGGGTGTAATGCAAGCCGTTGGTAAATACGTGGAACTGTTCGCCGTCGCGGCGCACGGTGCCGTGCACGGCACGCTCGCCGAGCTTGATGTGCAGTTCCAGGCCAGCGTTCGCCGTCAGGGAGAGTGGCTGGCCGTTGAACAGCCAGCCATCCGTCTTGTAGGCAACGCGTGCCGCGTAGGCCTTGCCCTCGCCAGCCAAGGTGAATTCATCGGCGAACGACAGGCTGCGACCCAGGGTGCTGTTCAGACGCCAGCCCAGGGCATTGCCCCACGGGTCGGCGCGGTTGGCCGATTGTGTTTCGGCCGCCGCTTTTTCTTCCAGCAGCAGGGCGACGGACGCCAGCGCCAGGGCCGTGTCGGGCGCCGCTTGCAAGGCGGGGAACAGCGACGCTTGATTGCGTTCGATGAGGCCCGTGTCGAGGTCCGCGCTGGCAAATGCCTGGCCTTCGACCAGGCGTTTCAAGAAGGCGATATTGCTGGCCAGGCCCACGATCTGGTAGTCGGACAGCGCCTGCGCCATGCGCGCCAGCGCTTCGCGGCGGTCCGCGCCCCAGACGATCAGCTTGGCGATCATCGGGTCGTAGAATGGCGAGATCGCGTCACCCTCGCGCACGCCCGAATCGATGCGCACGGCGGCGGGAATTGTCGTACCACCGAGTTCGAACGTGACGGCCGATGGCGACTGCATGTGGCGCAGGGTGCCGATCGACGGCAAAAAGCCCTTCTCCGGATTTTCCGCGTAGATGCGCGCTTCGATGGCGTGGCCGTGGATCGTCAGTTCGCTCTGTTTTTTCGGCAGCGGTTCGCCAAAGGCAACGCGCAACTGCCATTCCACGAGGTCGGTGCCGGTGATCATTTCCGTGACCGGGTGTTCCACCTGCAGGCGCGTGTTCATTTCCATGAAGTAGAACGAACCATCCTGGTTGGCGATGAATTCCACCGTGCCCGCGCCCACGTAGCCGACGGCCTTGGCGGCGGCAACGGCCGCTTCGCCCATGGCCGCGCGCCGTTCGGCCGGCATGCCCGGCGCCGGTGCTTCTTCCAGCACCTTTTGGTGACGGCGCTGCACCGAGCAATCGCGCTCGAACAGGTAGATGCAGTTGCCCAGGGTATCGGCAAACACCTGGATTTCGATATGCCGCGGACGCGACAGGTATTTTTCGGCCAGCACCTTGTCGTCGCCGAAAGAGCTGATCGCTTCGCGCTTGCACGAGGCCAGCGCGGCCTTGAAATCATCGGAATGCTCGATGACTCTCATGCCCTTGCCGCCGCCGCCAGCGGACGCCTTCAGCAGCACGGGGTAGCCGATCTTGTCGGCCTGCCCATGCAGGAAGTCCGCATCCTGTTCTTCGCCGTGGTAGCCGGGCACCAGCGGCACATTAGCTTTTTCCATCAGCGACTTGGCGGCCGACTTCGAGCCCATGGCGCGCATGGCCGATGCCGGCGGGCCGATGAAGACCAGGCCCGCAGCGTGGCAGGCGTCGGCAAAGTCGGCGTTCTCGGACAGGAAACCATAGCCGGGGTGGATCGCCTGCGCACCTGTCGCCAGCGCCACGGCGATGATCTTGTCGCCGCACAGATAGCTTTCCTTGGCCGGCGCGGGGCCGATCAATACGGCTTCGTCGCACACGGCGACGTGCTTGGCATTGGCGTCCGCTTCCGAATACACGGCGACGGTCTGGATGCCCATGCGGCGCGCGGTAGCGGCCACACGGCAAGCGATTTCGCCGCGGTTGGCGATCAGGATTTTAGTGAACATGGTCTCTCTCTATTCTCTCAAAAAGGGGCAGCTGTCTCTTGGCGGACCTTGTCTGCTGGTGTGTCGGTTTACGCGCTACGCGCTAAACCGACCTACGCATGGTGAGGCTGGATATCGTAGGTCGGGTTAGCCGGCACGGCGTAACCCGACAAGGCTGGCATCAGCAGCCGCACTTCTCTTTCTGTACCGATTCCAGCATGGCGCCGCGCGTCTGCAAGCCCAGTTTGCCGAGCAAGACGCGGTCGTCTTCCGCTTCCGGGTTGTCGGTGGTGAGCAGCTTGTCGCCGTAGAAGATGGAGTTGGCGCCAGCCAGGAAGCACATCGCCTGCACGGCTTCGCCCATCTGGCGGCGGCCGGCCGACAAACGCACGCGCGCTTTCGGCATGGTGATACGGGCCACGGCGATCGTGCGCACGAATTCGAATGGGTCCAGCGCTTCCAGGCCAAACAACGGCGTGCCTTCGACCTGCACCAGGTGGTTGACGGGCACCGATTCCGGATACGGATTCAGGTTTGCCAGCTGGGCGATCAGGCCCGCGCGTTGCAGACGCGTCTCGCCCATGCCGACGATACCGCCGCAGCATACTTTCAAGCCTGCTTCACGCACGCGGCCCAGGGTATCCAGGCGGTCCTGGTATTCGCGCGTGGAGATGACGTTGTCGTAGAACTCGGGCGCCGTGTCGAGGTTGTGGTTATAGAAGTCCAGGCCCGCGTTCTTCAGGCGGTCCGCTTGTCCCTCTTCCAGCATGCCCAGGGTGGCGCAGGTTTCCAGGCCCAACGCTTTCACTTTGCTGACCATCTCTTCGACTTTGTCCATGTCGCGGTCTTTCGGGCCACGCCAGGCGGCGCCCATGCAGAAGCGCGTGGCGCCATTGGCTTTCGCCTGGCGGGCCGCGTCGAGTACCGTGTCGATGTCGAGGATTTTTTTCGCTTCCACACCCGTGTCGTAGCGGGCCGCCTGCGGGCAGTAGCCGCAGTCTTCCTCGCAGCCGCCCGTCTTGATCGACAACAGGGTCGCCAGTTCCACGTCGCCGTCGGGGAAGTTGACGCGGTGGGTTTGCTGGGCCTTGAACATCAGGTCATTGAAAGGCAAGTCGAACAGGGCCAGCACATCATCGATGGGCCAGGTGGCCGCTTCGGGCAGGGTGATGCGCGCCGCGGGGCGGTGCAGTTCGACGGTTTTTGCTGCTTCTTGGACTAAAGACATGGTGATTCCTTCGCTTCTATTTTTTAGCTACGTTAAGTGTTCGGTTTAATTCTGCTGCGCCGGCCAGTTGGGCAAGCCGGTGAAATCGAGATACGCGGCCGCCGCTTCCGCGCTCGGGTGCGCCAGGCGCGGTACCCTGCCCAGCAGCGGCGCCGGGATGCGCTCGATCAGCGCATCGATATTTTCGTCGAGGAAGCGCATTTCCACTTCCAGGGTGTTGGCGACCCAGCCGATCACCGTCAAGCCGCGCGCTTCGATGGCTTCCACCGTCAGCAAGGCCTGGCTGATGCAGCCCAAACGCATGCCGACGACGAGGATTACGGGCAGGTCGAGCTGCTGCGCCAGGTCGGCCGAATCGAAATCGCTGGAGAGCGGCACGCGGAAGCCACCCACGCCTTCGACCACGACGGCGTCCGAGGCGGCGGCGATTTCCAGGTAGGCGGCCAGGATCGGCACGGACTCGATGCTGATGCCCTCGAGCGCGGCGGCGATGTGCGGCGCGGCCGGTTCCTTCAGCATATAGGGCGTCGTCAGGCTGCGCAGCATGGTGACGTTGCCGGCGGCGATCAGGCTGTCGGCGTCTTCATTATGCAGCTCGCCGTTGCGCATTTCGGCGCCGGCGGCCACCGGCTTCATGCCGCAGGCGCGCACGCCGCGCGCGACCAGCGCGTGCAGCAGGGCCGACGATGTCAAGGTCTTGCCGATTTCCGTGTCGGTGCCGGTGACGAAACAGGCAAAGCGCGATGGCAGGCCGGTGGTGGCCGGTGCCGGTTGCACGGCCGGCGCCAGGTCCGCCAGCACTTCCGCCACGATAGGATCATCAAGGCTCATGGCGAGTCCTTTCCAGGGTGTTGACTGCGTTGATCAATTGCGCCACTTCCTGCGCCGTGTGGCCGGCCGACAGGGTCACGCGCAGGCGCGCCGATCCCGCCGGCACGGTGGGCGGGCGGATCGCGCCGACCCACAGTCCCTGCTGGTACAGTTGGGCGGCGACGGCCAGCATGTCCGCATTTTCGCCGATGATGACGGGCTGGATGGCGGTCACCGACGGCAAGGCTTGCCAGCGCCGCAGCTGCAAGCCATCGTTCCACTGCGCCACCAGCGCGGCCAAGTGAGCCCGGCGTTGTTTTCCTTCTTCCCCGGCGATGATGTCCAGGCTGGCCAGCAGCGCATGCGCGAGCGCGGGCGGGGCCGCCGTCGTGAAGATGTAGGGGCGCGCCTTCTGGATCAGGGTGTCGATCACGGCTTCGTGCGCGCACACAAAGGCGCCGCCCACGCCGGCCGATTTTCCCAGGGTGCCCACATACACGAGGTAGGGCGAATGCAGGTCGAAGTGTTCGAGCGCGCCACGGCCATTGGCGCCCAGCGCGCCGAAGCCGTGCGCGTCGTCGACCACCAGCCAGGCGCCATAGCGCTCGCACAGGGCCAGCAGCGCGGGCAGCGGCGCCAGATCGCCATCCATGCTGAAGACGCTGTCGGTGACGACGATTTTCGTTTGTGCCGTGCTGGCCGCCAGCAGGGCCGCCAGGGTATCGAGGTCGGCGTGCGGATACACGCGCGTCTTGACGCGGGCCAGGCGCGTGCCGTCGATCAGCGAGGCGTGGTTCAGCGCTTCCGAGAAAATCTCGGCGTCAGGATCGCCGGCCGACAGGGCCGTGAGCACGGCTAAATTCGCCATATAGCCGGTGCAGAAATACAGGGCGCGCGCCTGTTCCAGGTTGGCGCCCACGAAAGCGGCCAGCCGCTCTTCCAGCTGCGCGTGGGCGCGGCTGTGGCCACTGATCAGGTGCGAAGCGCCGCTGCCGGCGCCATACAGGTCGGCACCCTCTTTCAGCGCTTCCACGATGCGCGGATGCGCGGCCAGGCCCAGGTAGTCGTTGCTGCAAAAGGCCAGCATGGCGCGCCCGTCGACCGTCAGGCGCGGCGCGCATGGCGTGTCGACGGTGCGGCGGCGGCGGATCAGGCTACGCTCTTCCAGCCCTTGCAGCTGCAGTTGTAATCGCGCGATCAGTTCCATCTCAGGCCCCGATCACATGATTGAAGACGGCCAGGGTCTGCTGGCCCAGGCCCGCGATTTCCTCGTCGTCGAGGATGTACGGCGGCATCAGGTAGACGGTGGAGCCGATGGGGCGCATCAACAGTTCGTGTTCCAGCGCCGTGCTGAAGAAGCGGCGCGAAAAATCCGGGGCAGCGTCCACCGCATCGAAGGCCCAGATCATGCCCTGCTGGCGGAAGTGTTTTACGCGCTCATGCTGCGCCAGCGGCGCCAGGGCGCGCGTGATCTTGGCGGCGCGTGCGCGGTTGGTGACCAGTACATCGTCTTCCTCGAAGATCGACAAGGTTGCCAGCGCGGCGCGGCAGGCCAGCGGGTTGCCCGTGTACGAATGCGAGTGCAAAAAGCCGCGGCGCATGTCGGTGCTGTAGAACGCCTGGTAGATGTCTTCGCGCGTCATCACGAGGGACAGGGGCAGATAGCCGCCGCTGATGCCCTTCGACAGGCAGACGAAATCGGGCCAGATGCCGGCCTGCTCGCACGCAAAGAAGGTGCCCGTACGGCCGCAGCCGACGGCGATTTCATCGAGGATCAAATGGACTTGATAACGGTCGCACAGGGCGCGCACCAAGGACAAATACAGCGGGTCGTGCATGGCCATGCCGGTCGCGCATTGCACCAGCGGCTCGATGATGATGGCGGCGATCTTGTCCGCTTTTTGCTGGAACAGCTGCTCGACTTCGGCGGCCGCGCGGCGCGCCACGTCCTCGGCGGTCTCGCCCTCGGCTGCCTGGCGGAAGTCGGGCGACATCACCGTCTGCGTGGCGCGCAGCAGGGGGCCGTAGGCATCCTTGAACAGGGCGACATCGGTGACGGCGAGGGCGCCGATGGTTTCGCCGTGGTAGCTGCCCTTTAAACAGACGAATTCCTGTTTCTCGCTCTTGCCGCTGTTGCGCCAGGCGTGAAAACTCATTTTCAGGGCGATTTCCACGGCCGATGCCCCGTCGGACGCGTAAAAGCTGTGGCCAAGCACGCCGCCGGTTAATGCAGAGAGTTTTTCCGACAGTTCGATTACCGGTTCATGCGTGAAACCGGCCAGCATGGCGTGTTCCAGGCGGTCCAGCTGGTCCTTGAGTTCCGCATTGATGCGCGGATTCGCATGGCCGAACAGGTTCACCCACCAGGAGCTGATGGCGTCCAGGTAGCGTCGGCCTTCGTGGTCGTACAGCCAGGCGCCGCGGCCATGGCTGACGGGGATGAGCGGTACAGTCTCGTGATGCTGCATTTGCGTGCACGGATGCCACACGCTGCGCAGACTGCGTTCGACCCAGCCCGATTGTTTTTCTGCTTTCAAAACTGCTCCAATGATATTGCTAGCCCATGAGCCAACTCGGCTTGCGCTTGTCGAGGAACGATTGCACGCCTTCGCGTCCCTGCTCCGAGGCGCGGATTTGCGCGATGCGCTCGGCCGTGTCGGCCAGCAGCGCGTCGTTGACCGGCTGGCCGACGATCTCGCGCACCAGCGTTTTCGCTTGCGCCACAGCGTGCGGGCTGTTGCCCGTCAGCGCCTTGAGCACCTCGGCCGTTTTCGCGTCCAGCGCGCTTGCCTCGACTACCTCGTGGGCAAAGCCGATGCGCAGCGCCTCTTGCGCGGAGAATCGCTCCGCGGTCAGGAAATAGCGGCGTGCCGCGTTTTCGCCCATGGCCTTGATGACATACGGTGAAATAGTGGCCGGGATCAGTCCCAGCCGCACTTCGCTCAGGCAGAAATGCACGTCTTCCGCAGCCAGAATGATATCGCATGCGGCGACCAGGCCCATGCCGCCCGCATAACAGTCGCCCTGGATCTTCGCCACAACGGGCTTGGGACACAGGTAAATCGTGCGCAGCATCTGCGCCAGCTGCAGCGCGTCGGCCTGGTTTTCGGCATGCGTGTAGCCGGCCATCTTCTTCATCCAGTTCAGGTCCGCACCGGCGCAGAAGGCCGCGCCATTCGCCGCCAGTACGATGGCGCGCACCATGTCGCTGCGTCCCAGGCCCTCGAAGGCGCGCGCCAGTTCGGCGATCGTCGTCTCGTTGAAGGCATTGCGCACGTCGGGACGGTTCAGGGTCAGGGTGGCGACATTGCCCTCGATGACCAGCTTTAAGGTTTCAAATTCCATGGTCTTCTCTCCTTATTGCCCGTTACATGCGGAATACGCCGAACTTCGTGTCCGGAATTTCGGCGTTGAGCGCGGCCGACAGGCCCAGGCCCAGCACCATGCGGGTGTCGGCCGGGTCGATCACGCCATCGTCCCACAGGCGCGCGGTGGCGTAGTACGGGTGGCCCTGGTGTTCGTATTGATCCTTGATCGGCTGCTTGAAGGCCGCTTCCTCGTCCGCGCTCCACTGTCCGCCCTTGCCCTCGATGCCGTCGCGCTTGACGGTCGCCAGCACGGAAGCGGCCTGGTCGCCGCCCATGACGGAGATGCGCGCATTGGGCCACATCCACATGAAACGCGGGGAAAACGCGCGGCCGCACATGCCGTAGTTGCCGGCGCCGAAGCTGCCGCCGATGATGACCGTGAATTTCGGCACGGCGGCCGTCGCAACGGCGGTGACCATCTTGGCGCCGTTGCGGGCAATGCCCTCGTTTTCGTATTTGCGGCCCACCATGAAGCCGGTGATATTTTGCAGGAACACGAGCGGGATCTTGCGCTGGCAGCATAATTCGATGAAATGCGTGCCTTTCAGCGCCGATTCCGAGAACAAGATGCCGTTGTTGGCGATGATGCCGACTTTGACCCCATAGATATGCGCAAAGCCGCAGATCAGGGTGGTGCCGTAGCGGGCCTTGAATTCGTCGAAATCGCTGCCGTCGACGATGCGCGCGATCACCTCCCTCACATCGAATGGTTTGCGCGTATCGACGGGGATCACGCCATACAGTTCCTGCGTCGGGTATTTCGGTTCGACTGACTCGCGCAGCGCCATCTGCTGCGGCTTGGTGCGGTTCAGGTTCGAGACGATGGTGCGCGCCAGCGACAGCGCATGCAGATCGTTCTGCGCCAGGTGGTCGACAACGCCGGACAAGCGCGTATGCACGTCGCCACCGCCCAAGTCTTCGGCCGTCACGACTTCGCCTGTGGCCGCTTTCACCAGCGGCGGGCCGCCGAGGAAAATCGTGCCTTGCTCCTTGACGATGATCGATTCATCGCTCATGGCCGGTACGTAGGCGCCGCCGGCCGTGCAAGAACCCATCACGACGGCGATCTGCGGGATGCCCTTGGCCGAGAGATTCGCCTGGTTGTAGAAGATGCGGCCGAAATGGTCGCGGTCGGGGAAGACGTCGTCCTGGTTCGGCAGGTTGGCGCCGCCCGAATCGACCAGGTAAATGCAGGGCAGGTTGTTCTGGTCGGCGATTTCCTGGGCGCGCAAATGTTTTTTGACCGTCATCGGATAATACGTGCCGCCCTTGACCGTAGCGTCGTTACACACGATGACGCATTCCTGGCCCGAGACCCGGCCGATGCCGGTGATGATGCCGGCGGAAGGCGCCGCATCGACACCCTTGGCGTCCTGGTACATGGCGTAGGCCGCCATCTGGGAAAACTCGAGGAAGGGCGTGCCGGGATCGAGCAGCATCTGCACACGGTCGCGCGGCAGCAGTTTGCCGCGCGCCAGGTGCTTGGCGGCAGCCGCTTCGCCGCCGCCGGCCGCGATCTTTTCCACCTTGTCGCGCAAATCGTCGACGATGGCTTGCATGGCCGCGGCATTGGCCTTGAAATCTTCACTGCGCGGATTGAGTTTGCTTTCGATGTGCGGCATTGCGGTTCCTTTTTATTATCGCCCGGTCTCTCGGGTCGCGCTATTCGGGAAAACTGCCGTCGAGATAAAACCAGCGCATGCCGCCGTCACCAGCTTCACGCACAAAGCGGCTCACTTCATGCAGGCGGTGCGCGCGGCCGTTGACCTTGTAGCGGGCCACGAATTCGACGCTGTCGCGGTTTGTCTCTTCGGTTTGATCGTCTGATTCTGCTTTACGTTGACGTAAACGTAAAGCAGATTTTACCTCAAGTCCCAGCCAGTGGACTTTTTCTTCTTCGGCAAATAAGGCGTCGGTGGGACGGGTGCTGGCATGCCAGGTGGCAAGCAGATACGGCTCGTCGCGGAAGGTAAACGCCGTGTAGCGCGAACGCATCAGGGTTTCGGCCGTCGGCGGCAAGGCGTCGCCCGCGATATACGGGCCGCAGCAGCTGGCGTAGGAGGCGCCGCCACAAGGGCAGGCGGCAGATGTCGAGAGTGTGGGCATGCGCTGGCAAATAGGGGAACTGAAAAGTTCCGCAATTATCCGCCATAACGGCGGCGCCGGTCGCCGCTGCCGCCAGTCCGCCTATTTTTGAGGCGCGAGGAAGTCCAGCGCGAACGGCGGCGCCTTGCCGGCCATCAGGTCGGCCAGGATGCGCGCCGTGCCGGCGGCAAAGGTAAAGCCCAGCGGGCCATGGCCCACGTTCAGCCACAAGTTTGCCACTTTGCTGGCGCCCACCAGCGGCGCGCTGTTCGGCGTGGCGGGGCGCAGGCCGGCCCAGGCCGTGGCTTGGTCGTAGTCGGCGCCGTGCGGCATGGCTTCGCGCGCCAGCCGCGTCAGGCCGGCGATGCGGCCCCAGTCGATACTGTTGTCGGCGCCCACCATGTCGACCATGGCGGCCACGCGCAGGTCGCTGCCGATGCGCGCATACAGCACCTTGCGTTCGAAATCCGTGATGCTGATCTCGGGCGCACGGTGCTGGGCGCGGATGGGCGCCGTCAGGCTGTAGCCCTTCAACGGATACAGGGGCAGGTAAATGCCTGCCGTGGCGGCCAGGTCGCGGCTCTGGATGCCGGCCGCTAGCACGTAATGGTCCGCCTGCAATAGGCCCAGGCTGGTGTCGACCCCCGTGATCCTGCCCTTGTGCGTGACGAGGCGGCGCGCCTCGCCTTTTAACAAGAGCGAACAATTCGGGTGCTGCAGCAGGCGCGCTTCCAGCGCCAGGCAAAAGGCGTGGCAATCGGCCACCGCTTCGCCCTGCGTAAAAATGCCGCCCGCCAGGGAACCCTGCAAGGCGGCCAGCGCCGGTTCGCGCTGCACGGCTTCCAGCGGCGACAAGACGACACGCGCCTCTTCCGATTCCGGCCGCGCCACGGCACGCTGGAAGATGGCGGGCGAGCGGTAGACGATGAGTTTACCCGCATCGCGGCGGGCATACGCTTCCGGCGGCACGGTCAATTCCAGCTGGGCCATGCCGGCGCGGCTCCATTCTCCCAGTTGCAGCAGCTTGGCCGTCGTGCGGGCATTGCTGGCGCTGTTGCAATTGCGCAGGAAACTGGCCATCCAGCGCCATTGGCGCCAGTCGGCCTCGGGGCGGAAGCGCAGCGGACCGTCTTTCTGCAGCAGCCATTGCAGGGCCTTGAAAGGCACGCCCGCGTCCGCCAGCGGTGCCACATAGCGATAGCTGAGCTGGCCGCCGTTGCGGTAGCTGGCGGCGATCGCCACCTGTTCATTGCGTTCCAGTAAAGTGACCTTGTAGCCGGCCTCGGCCAGCCACCAGGCCGATGTCAGACCGACGACGCCGCCGCCGATGATGATGACTTGTTGCTGCATGTTGCCTCGCTGCGTTGCGCTCCCATGGTGCGGGAGCATTCGGGAAGAGCTTAGAGGCTGGCCGCCAACGCAGCCAATGAAACATCATGGTGCAGCCATAACTTTCAGGAATGCACCATTTCAATGCAAGGATGGATTGTTGTCCATCGCACCACGGTATAGGGTGGTGAGTATCCGTTCCTCGCTGCGCCCCATGGCGGAATACGTGCCAGGGTACTGTTCGGGATCGCTGCCCGTGCCGCCCACCAGCATCACCATGCCGTTTTTTTTCTGAAAATCGAGCACGAAGGCGGAGACGAGCCCATACGCGTCGCCCAGGTGGCCCACGGCCGTGAAGCTGGCGCCCTCGACCAGATGGTTGCCCTGCCCCGCCACCGCATCGAACTGCTGGTTGCCCAGGCCCCAGGCGCGGTACAGGCCCCGTTCGCTGTCGCCATTGCCGCCATCGGGCGCCAGCTGCCATTGGCGGCCAAACATCAGGGCGATGCTGGCCGGCTGCAACAGTTGCTGATGTTGATAGCGGCCGCCGTCGAGCAGCATTTGCATGACCTTGCCCAGTCCCGCGGCGGAAATGCGCAAGCCGCCCGTGGGACTGAAGACGGTGGCATTGCTGCCGATCACATAGCTGGCCAGGGCAGTCGGTGGACGCTGGTAAAAATCGTCGGCTTGCGCGATCCACGGGCCTTGCGGCTGCCACACTTCTGTCTCGAGCGTGCGCTTGCGGTACAGCGTGGCCGTGTTCGCCACGTCTTCCGCCGGGAATGCGGCCGGGTTGTAGCCGCCGCGCACATCGAGCGGATCGAGCAGCAGGCGCCGCATCAGCAAGTCGAAGCGCTCTCCCGTGACTTTTTCCATCACGGTGCCGATCACGCCCCAGTTCAGGTTGGCGTACGTGAAATAGCGGCCCGGCGCCGTTTGCTTGTCCCACATGCTGTCGCCGCCGGCCGTAAAGACGTCGCGCAGGCTGCGTTCCGGCCCCCATGCATAGCCGCCCGCGTCGCGCAGCGAGGAGGTGTGGCTGAGCAGGCTGCGCAAGGTCAGCGCTTGCTGGGGGAAATGCGGGTTGCGCAGGGAAAAGCCCAGATAGATGCCGACGTCCTGATCCAGGCTCAGCTTGCCCTGTTCGACCAGCCGCATCAGGCCCAGTGTGGTCATCATCTTCGAAACCGAGGCGATGCGGAACAGGGTGGCCGGCGTCACGGGCAAGCTGTCCGCCCGCGTGGCGCCGATGTGCCGGTAGCCAAATTGTTGCTCATACGACACCTTGCCGTGGCGTATGGCCAGCACGGACAGGCTGGCCAGCGGGTGGAGCGGATCATCGACGATGGCCGATAGCGTGGCATCGAGCGCGCGCTGCTGGTCGTTGCCGCCACCGGGCGGGGCGGCCAGTGCGCTCCAGGTCGTGCCCAGCAGCAGCAAGCCCAGCAAACCCGTCATTTTATTGTGCATGTTTCCCTGTTTCACGGCGTAGTGGAGGCATCGCCAGCATAGGGCGGGATGCTTCACGACGCCAATGAAAATTGCTTATTTATCTATAATGCAAAGCTATACGTACGGTAAAACATTGTTTTTTTAAGTGTATAACCGTTATTTATGGCCATTTTCCATTTATTCATGGGTGGACGGGCCACGCACAAGCGCCATCGCTATTACACTAGGAGGACAAGGAGAACTGTATGAGCCAGACCAGCGTAGAACTCAAGGTCGATTTAAATGACAATTCGCCTTTATATATGCAGATCGCCCGCAAGCTGAGCGATGACGTACGCAACGGCCGCTACCAGGTAGACCAGGCCCTGCCATCCGAACGTACCCTGTCCGAACTGCTCGACGTATCGCGCGTGACTGCCCGCAAGGCCATCGACCAGCTCGTCGAGCAAGGCCTCGTCGTGCGCCGCCGTGGTTCGGGCAACTATATTGCCCCGCGCATCGAGCAGCCGCTGTCAAACCTGTCGAGCTTTTCCGAACAGCTGCAGCAGCGCGGCTACCGCCCCGGTTCGCGCTGGCTCAAGCGCGAAGTCGTCATTGCCAGCAGCGATGAACAGCTGAGCCTGGGCCTGGCGCAGAACACGAAGGTGGCGCGCCTGGAGCGCTTGCGCCTGGCCGACGACGTGGTGATGGCGTATGAAGTGAGCGTGTTGCCGTTCAGCGTGGTGCCGGACCCGGACGCCATGGGCGACTCGCTGTATGAATACTTGAGCAGCATCAAGAAGGCCCCCGTGCGCGCCTTGCAGCACATCCGCGCCATGAATGCGACGGACGTGCTGGCCAAGCAACTGGGCATCCCCGATGGCCAGGCCGTGCTGTTCATCACGCGCATTGCCTACCTGGAGACGGGTGAAGCGGTGGAACTCACGCATTCGTATTGCCGCAGCGACCATTACGATTTCGTGGCGGAAATGCGCCGCGCGCCGTAAACTTATTGCTCGAACAGGCGGATCATGGATTCCGCCACGCCGACGGACGACTCCCAGCTCATGCCGGTCACCAGTCGGCCATCGACCTCGACGTGGCTCTGTCCGCTGGCGCCGTGCCTGAAAATGCCGCCCTGGCGCTTGATGCTGCCTTCCGCCGAAAAGGGATAGGCCTTGTAGATCGGCGATTCCTTGTTGAGAAACGCATCGGGGAACGAGGTGAGCACCTTGCCCTGGATGAGGAAAGTACCGTCGCTGAGCTTCAGGTTCTTGATGCCCTCGGTGCCATGGCAGATGGCCGCGATCACCCCGCCTTGCTGTTCGTAGATACGCAAGGCGATGTCCTGCAGCGGCTTGTTGTCCGGGATGCCGACGATGGCCGCGCCGCCGCCGACGAAAGCCATGCCCGCATACTCGTCTGCCTTGACCTCGGCGACGGGTTTGGTATGGGCCAGTGCCCACATGAAATCACTGTCGTACAGATACTTCTTGAGCAACTCGTCCGACGTGACGATCATTTCCAGGGGAACGGCGCCACCCTCGGGACTGACGAAGTCGACCGCGTAGCCTGCTTTGCGAAATGCATCATAGGTATAGGCAAGCTCGGGGAAATTATTGCCTGCGTTAACTTTTGTGCCGGGATATTGATGCACATTCGACACGACCAGCAACACCTTGCGTGCGTGCCGCGCGGCTGGCTCGCGATCGGCCGACTTGCTGACGATCTTCCAGTTGCCGGCGATCTTTTTCAAAAGGAATACATCCACATAGCGGACCCCTTGTCGGGGAATGTGGATCTCGGCCTTGGCCGTGGCCACCTTGCCGTTCACCTCTACATTGATCAACCGCCCGTGGCGCCCATTGAATTGCCCTTTTTTCTCATCGCTAAAGAGTTTGGCGTATTCCGGACCGCTCAACTCCCATTCCGTATCGTCTTTGCCGTCCAGGTAAAGGCGGGCGCTGGCATGGAAGGCCTGGTTGATCTCGCCCTGCACATTGAAGCTGGTGCCATGCAGATACAAGTGCACGGTTTCCTGGATGGCATGTTCGTCCTGGTCCGCGGTGGCGGCGGTGCTGACGGCGGTGATGCCAAGCAGGCAACAGGCGAGTACGGTTCGTACTAAAAACTGGATCATGGTTTTACCCTGCATGAAGAATTTCGTTTATCGGAGCAACGACTATTTCAGATCGCTGGTGGTCGATAATTTATCGAAGCGCAGGGGACTTGATGTCGCCAAACAGGATGTCAGACTCCGGAATGGCGATTCCGGAGCGGTTTCATGCGGAAATGGCCGGGACCGCCTGGCTGGATTGAGCCCGGAAGCTGGCGGGAGTCTGCCCAGCCACTTTCTTGAAGGTCGAGTAGAAGGTGGAACTGGAATTGAACCCGCAGCGCTCGGCAACGGTATCCATGTTCAGTTGTGGCTCGCCCGTCAATACCTGTTTCGCCTCGGCGATACGGTATTCGTTGACGTAGGTAGTGAAGCTCTTGCCCAGCTTGTCATTGAGTACCTGCGACACCTGCGCCTGCGTGCATCCGGCCCGCTTGGCCAGTTGGGCCAGGGTCAGATTCGGATTCAGATAGGATTTCTGCCCGCTCATCTGTTGTTCCAGCGCAGCGAGCACGGCAAGCGCATCGTCGTGCGTCAGGCGGCTATGCTGGTACTTCTGTTTTGGCTCGGCAGGCGTCGAGGTTTCTTTTCTCAGCAGAAAAACCATGACCGCGACATGCAGCGAGAAGGTGAACGACAAGGCACCGACGATATAGGACGTGAACGGCGTGCTCGCGTACGCCGCCAGCATGACACAGCTGCCTGCAAAGACGCTCAGCAGGAGCACGTTGCTGGTCGCCATCCGTTGTCCGTCGTTCCACCATGCGCGGCGGCTTTGCCAGAGCAGCCGGGCGGCCGCCAGCAGGTAGCCTAGCCAGAACACATGAATGGCATGACTCGACAGGTTCCACACAGAACGATACGCGGCATACGGAAAGGCAACGCCAATGCCAATGAGCAGGCAGGACAAGCCGAGATGCCAACGCCATTGTTGTCCAACAGGTAATTGTCCGAGCCCGGCCAGAAAAGCGCGCACATACAGATAGGTCAAGGGACCGATCAGCAGGCAGGCCGACAGGCCCAGCTGGCGAAATTCCAGTGCGATCGCCGGGTTGAAGAAGAGGAAGGCGGATTTGGCGGTGCGCACCCCGACGGCCAGCAGCAATGCACCGAGCAGGCAGTCGGCGAGGCAGCGAGGCCGGCGGCTGAAAAAATAGACGGCCAGAAAAATGCCGTTGATGGCGCCAAGGGCGCTAAACAGGAACAGCAATTGGCGAGCGATCATGGGGATGTCGTTGATGTTGGCGTCGAACCCAAGTATAGACACAAACGGAACCGTATCGAAGTACAAGTAGTACCCGCCGTTCCTGCACCAGCCATAAACTCCCGTTATGCCCGCCCGCCAACCTTTCATGGCTGATATTGCTCGTTGGTATTAAACTGGTTTCACCTTCAACCATGTTCTAAAATCATGTTGAAAACTGAAACCCCGAGCCGGCGGCATCCGGATCTGGACCTGTATCCGGTGGAGCAGCTGGTGGCGGCGCTGGTCGATGATCAGTTCTGGGCCGTCGAGGCCGTACGGCTGGCGTCGCCCGACATCGCCGCCGCCATCACGGCCGCCCTGCCCCGCATCGCGGCCGGTGGACGGCTGCTGTACGTGGGTGCGGGCACGTCGGGACGCCTGGGCGTGCTCGACAGCGTTGAATTGAATCCCACGTTTTCCTGGCCGCCCGAGCGGGCCGTCGCCATCCTGGCCGGCGGCGCGGGCGCCATGTTTACGGCTGTGGAAGGCGCGGAAGACGATTTGCAGCAAGGCGAGGCGGATTTACTGGCCTTGCAGCCGCACGTCAACGACGTGGTGATCTTGCTGGCCGCTTCCGGCGCCACGCCGTATGTGCTGGGCGCCTTGCTGGCCGCGCGCCAGGCGGGCGCCTTGACGATAGGCATCGCCAATAATGTGGACGCCCCCGTGGCGCACGAGGCGCAATGCGGCATCGTGCTCGACACGGGTACGGAAGTCATATCCGGCAGCACGCGCCTGAAAGCGGGCACGGCGCAAAAAATCACCCTGAACACGATTTCCAGCGCCCTGATGGTCGGTTTGCATAAAACTTACGGAAACTTGATGGTAGACTTGAAGCCGACCAACGCCAAACTGATCTGGCGGGCGGTGCGTCTGACCATGCACGCCACCGGCGCCAGCGAAGTGCAGGCCAGAACCGTGCTGGAGCAATGCCACTATCACGTCAAGGTGGCGATTGTTGCCTTGATCAAAAAAATCAACACAAACCAGGCACAGGCATTGTTGGCCGGCGCGAACGGCAGTGTGCGGGCGGCACTGGCGGCGTGATCCGATGGCGCGGCATTCTTCTGTCTGGGAGACAAAGAAGGATGTATGGAGCTAGTGAAACAAACCGCCGCGGCGCGCGCAAATAAGCCGTGGCTGTGGATCCCTTCCCTGTATTTCGGCCAGGGCATCCCCTATGTAGTGGTCATGACCTTGTCCGTGATCATGTACAAGAACTACGGTTTCAGTAATACCGATATCGCGCTGTATACGAGTTGGTTGTACTTGCCGTGGGTCATCAAGCCGCTGTGGTCGCCCTTCATCGATATGTACCGCACCAAGCGCTTCTGGATCGTCGGCTTGCAGCTGGTGATCGGCGCCGCGCTGGCGCTGGTGGCCCTGACGACCTCCTTGCCGCACTTCTTCCAGATCAGCCTGGCCATCTTCTGGCTGATGGCTTTCAGTTCCGCCACGCATGACATCGCCGCTGATGGCTTTTATATGCTGGGCCTGGAAGAGCACCAGCAGGCGGCCTTTGTCGGCGTGCGCAGCACGTTTTACCGCCTGGCGATGATCGCTGGCCAGGGCGGCCTCGTGTATCTGGCCGGCTATCTGACGCATGCGACGGGCAATGTGCAGCTGGCCTGGTCCGTCGTGTTCGCCATTCTGGCGGGCCTGTTCATCGCCCTCTTCCTGTACCACTATTTTGTCTTGCCGAAACCGAAAGATGACCGCCCCAGCATCCAGGGCGCCGGTGTTTCCCCGTTGCAAGAATTCGTCGCCACCTTTGCTTCCTTCTTCAAGAAGAAGGACATTGTCGTCATCCTCGGCTTTTTGCTGCTGTTCCGCCTCGGCGAAGCGCAACTGCTCAAATTGGCCGCGCCTTTCCTGCTCGACCCCGTCGCCAAGGGCGGCCTGGGCCTCAGCACGGAACAGGTGGGCCTCGTCTATGGCACCATCGGCGTGATCGCCCTGACCTTGGGCGGCTTGCTGGGCGGATTCATCATTTCCCGCTTCGGCTTGAAACGCTGCCTGTGGATCATGGTGTTGTCCGTCCACCTGCCCGACCTGGTGTTTGTCTATCTGGCCAGCGCCTTGCCCAGCAGCATTTATGTGATCGCTGGTGGTATTGCGTTGGAGCAATTCGGCTATGGCTTCGGTTTCGCATCCTATATGTTGTACATGATCATGGTCTCCGATGGCGCGCATAAAACGGCCCATTACGCGATCTGCACGGGTTTCATGGCCCTGGGCATGATGTTGCCGGGCATGGCCAGCGGCTGGATCCAGCAAATGCTCGGCTACCAGCACTTCTTTATCTGGGTCTGCATCGCCACCATTCCTGCCTTCATCATGGCTGCGCTGGTCAAGATCGATCCCGAATTCGGCAAGAAGGCCGAGGCCTGATTCTTTTGAACCGTGCGCCCGCATGGATGGCGGGCGCACAGTAAAATGCCCGCACCGATAGACCTGCGCTTCACCACTGCAAGGAATTGTTTTGTTGTCTACTTTTAAAAAACGCCTGAGCGCCAGCGCCGGCGTATTGGCCGCGCTGGCCACCGCCACATTGCTCAGCAGCTGTACCAGCACCAGGATCCCCTCCGCAGCGACGCCGGGCGAAGCGGGTTTGCCGGCCGTGCCGCCCGTGCAGCACATCACGGGTGAAGTGCCGCCGCCGGCGCCGCGCGAATTCCGCGCCGCCTGGGTCTCGACGGTGGCCAATATCGACTGGCCCAGCCGCAGCAATTTGCCTGTCGCCAAGCAGCAAGCGGAAGCGCTGGCCATTCTCGACCGTGCCAAGTCCCTGAATCTGAACGCGATTGTGCTGCAAGTGCGCCCTAGCGCCGACACGATTTACCCGTCGCAACTGGAGCCGTGGTCGGAATACCTGACCGGCAAGCAAGGCCAGCCGCCATTGCCCCTGTATGACCCGCTGGCCTTCTGGGTGGCCCAGGCGCATGCGCGGGGCCTGGAATTGCATGCCTGGTTCAACCCGTATCGGGCCCGTCACGCGACGGCCAAGTCGCCGCTGGCGCGCGACAGTTTCGCTTCCACCAACCCGGCGTCCGTCAAGCAATACGGCCGCTACCTGTGGATGGACCCGGGCGACGCCGCCGCCTCCAAGCACACGACGGACGTGGTGCTCGACGTGGTGCGCCGTTACGATATCGATGGCGTGCACATCGACGATTACTTTTATCCGTACCCGATCGACGCGCCTGGCGCCGGTGCGGGGGCCGAAACAGCCGCGCTGGACGCGGGCAATGGCGGCGCCAAGCGCGAACTGCCGTTTCCCGATGAGCCTTCCTGGCAGCAATATCTGCTGGCCGGCGGCCAGCTGGACCGCCCTTCCTGGCGCCGCCAGAACGTCAACCAGCTGATCGAAGCTTTATATACAGGCATCCACCGTGAAAAGAGCTGGGTGCGCTTCGGCATCAGCCCGTTCGGCATCGGCCGCCCGGACCGTCGCCCTGCCGGCATCGTCGGCTTCAGCCAGTACGATAAATTGTATGCGGATGCGGAATTGTGGCTGGCCAAGGGCTGGCTCGATTATCTGTCGCCGCAGCTGTACTGGCCCGTGGCGCAGGCGCCGCAAGCGTTTGGCGTATTGCTCGACTACTGGCTGGCGCAAAACCCGTATGGCCGCCATGTTTGGCCTGGCCTGTACACGAGCCGTATCGACAATTCCGCCAAGTCCTTCACGCCGCAAGAGATCATCAAGCAGATCGAAGTGACGCGCACGCGCCCCGGCGCGAATGGCCAAGTGCATTTCAGCATGGTGCCCCTGATGCAGAACCGCAAGGGTGTCAGCGAGCAACTCAAGGCGACCGTGTATCAAAGCCCTGCCCTGATTCCCGCCACGCCATGGCTGGGCAAGGAAGCACCGGGTACGCCCGTGCTGGCTCTGCGCCGCGATTCCACCAGCCTGAACATCAAATTGACGGCGGGCGGCGGCAAACCCGTGGCGCAGTACGCGGTCTGGGCCCGCTACGGCGAAGACTGGCGCTTTACCGTGGTCACGGGCGTGCAAGGCGAACTGACCCTGGTCGACGATGCCATTGGTAAAGTCAATGCGGTGGTGGTCAGCGCCGTGGACCGCCTCGGCAATGAAAGCCCCCGCGTCACCGTGCGCGCACCGTTTACGGTCGTCGCCAAGTAATTTTGCCGGTTTACCGGCAATCCATAACCTGCAGGCATGAAACATGCGCAAGCTTTCATGCCTGCAAGCTCCGCTTGGCTTTACACTCATGCCATGATTTCCTTCCCTGCAATCAATACTGACATGGCCGTACTCGGGCTGGGCATCGACGCGGGCGGCACGCAAACGCGCTGGGCTTTGGCCGGCGCGGATGGCGCCATCGTGGCGGACGGGGCCGTGGAAGGCTTGTCTGCCTTGCAAATGAGCAGCGAAGCGGGCCGCGCAGCTGTGCACGCCACGTTTGCGAAATTGTCTCAGGCTGTGCTGGCCATTGGCCAGCCGCGCGCCGTGGTGGCGGGCTTGACGGGGTTTGGCGGCGACGATGTGACGCTGGCGCACATGCTGGCGGAGTTGCTGGCGCTGGACGCCGTCGACGTCCGCTTGGGCAATGATATCGACATCGCCTATCGCGACAGTTTTGAACCCGGCGAAGGCTATCTGGTCTACGCTGGCACGGGCTCGATTGCGGCCTGGATCGATGCGGATGGCGTGTTTCACCGCGCGGGCGGTCGCGGCGTGCTGCTCGACGATGGCGGCGGCGGTTACTGGATCGCGCGCGAAGCTTTGCGCCACATCTGGCGCCGCGAAGACGAGGCGCCCGGCAGCTGGCAAGCGTCGCCCATGGCCGAGGCCGTGTTTGCGCAACTGGGCGGCAGCGATTGGTCATTGTCGCGCGCCTTCATGTATGGCCAGGACCGGGGCGCCATCGGCCGGCTGGCGCTGGCCGTGGCCGCCAGTGCCGATGCCGACCCGTTGGCGCTGGACATCTTGCAGCGCGCGGGACAGGAACTGGCGCGCCTGGCCATGGCGCTGGTATCGCGCCATGGTCCGCGTCCCGTGGTGCTGGCCGGCCGCGCGGCGCAGTTGCACCCGGCCATCGCGTCAGCCATGCGCGCCGCTTTGCCTGTATCGTTGACGATGGAACAGAAAGTTGCCCGTCCACATGACGCGGCGGCCAGGATAGCCGTCAAGGCGGCGGTCAATACACAGGCCAATACTGAACATTTTATTAACCCGAACACGGATCTTTCATGAAAAAAATCGCCCTCGCCCTGCTGGTGGCCCTGCTCTCCGCCTGTACCACGCCTGCGCCGCACCTCGACCATAGCTTGAACGCGCGCAGCCAGAGCCCGCGCGTGAAATTCATCGTCATCCATTACACGGTCAGCGACCTGCCCCGTTCGATCAAGATCCTGACGGAACAAGTGGTCAGCAGCCATTATTTGCTGACGGACACGGACAAGCCGAAGTTTTACGTGCTGGTCGACGAATCGCGCCAGGCCAATCACGCGGGTGTGAGTAACTGGAAGACTTATACACAGTTGAATGTCAGCTCGATCGGTATCGAGATCGTCAACCCTGGCTACAAAGACACGCCGGAAGGCCGCCTCTGGTATCCGTTTCCCCAGGCACAGATCGATGAGTTGATTCCACTGTTGAAAGATATCCAGGCCCGCTACAACATCGCGCCGGAAAATATCCTCGGCCATAACGAGATCGCCCCGCAGCGCAAGCAGGACCCGGGTCCGCTGTTTCCTTGGCGCCAGCTGGCCGATGCGGGCCTGATCGTCTGGCCCGATGCGAACCGTGTTGCCGCGCAGCGCCTCATTTTTGAGCAGCAAGTACCGGACGCCGTCTGGTTCCAGAAAAAGCTGGCCCAGCACGGCTATGCGACGCCGAATACGGGCGTGTTCGATGAAGCGACGCGCAATGTACTGATCGCCTTCCAGATGAAATACCGCAACACCTTGTTCGATGGCACGCCCGATGGAGAAACGGCGGCCCTGCTGGAAGTGCTGACGACGCCGGCGCCAGCTGTTGTTGCAAAGTAGCATAGCCGTTCCAGCCCATGACTTTTTCTTATATGCTGAACGTTGACGGCCCAGGCGGCCACGGCAAGGTAAAGGAATAGCTCATGCGGCTGCGTCATATCGAAGTGTTTCACGCCATCATGCAAGTTGGCACCATCAGCGGCGCCGCCCAGGTGCTGCATATCTCGCAGCCGGCCGTGACCAAGGTCTTGCAGCATTGCGAGTTGCAACTGGGCATGCCGCTGTTCGAGCGCGTGCGGGGCAAGCTGTACCCGAAACCCGAGGCGCACCGCCTGTTTGTCGAGACGGAAAAGCTCAACCGCGATTTATTGGGCATCCGCCGCCTGGCGGCCAGCCTGAAGGGGCATGCGGTGGAAACCATCCGCCTGGTCTCCACGCCGACGATTGCCATCAGCGTCTTGCCGTTTGCCATGACGGAGTGGCGACGCGACTTTCCCCACACGCGTTGCCAGCTGGCCACACATCACACGGGAGAGATCGTCAATACCTTGCGCCTCGGTGAAGCGGACCTGGCCGTGTCGCTGCAAGACCCGCGCCATCCGGGCATCGTGGCCGAACCGATCGCGCAGGGCGTCATGACGGTGATCGCGCCAGCCGGCACCTGGCGCGCGGCCGATTGCGGCACCCCGTTGACGGCGCATGGCCTGAACGGCGAGCTGATCGGCCATACGGATAACGATCCGCTGGGTGAATTGGTGATCGCCGCTTGCGAGGCGCAGGATATCCACCCCGTGTTTTCCACCGTAGTGCAGACCTATCAAATCGCCCGCTCGCTGGTGGAAGCGGGCGCCGGCATGGCCGTGGTCGATCCGTTTACGGCCGCGTCCGGCTCGCCCGAGCGGCTGCAGCGCCGTCCCTGGGCGCCCACGATACCGATCCAACTGTATTTATTGACGGCGAGCCACTCGCCGCTGTCGCATGGCGCGCGGCGCCTGGCCGACAGCATTGGCGTGGCGGCGCGCAATTGCCTGGAAAGAGGAGTCTGATGTCTGTTGCAAGTTTGCAATTGGAAGCGGTCGGCAGCGATCCGCAATTTCGTCATCTGAGCAGCATCGCCGGCATCGCTGTCGATTTGCGCTATGCCACGCCCGACAATTTTGTCGGCCGCGACTTATACAGCCCCATCGATTGCGCCTGGCTGCACCGCGATGCGGCAGTGGCGCTGGAGAAAGCCGTGGCCTGGCTGGCCGAGCGGCAGCCCGATCATCATCTGCTGGTGCTCGACGCCCTGCGCCCGCAGCGGGTGCAGCAGCAACTATGGGATGCGCTGCAGGGAACGGAGTTGCTCGGCTACATCGCCGAGCCATCGCGCGGCTCGATCCACTCGTTCGGCATGGCGCTCGACATCACCATCGTCGGCCCGGACGGGCAGGAACTGGACATGGGCACGGGTTTTGATGACCTGAGTGAGCGCTCGCATCCGGCACTGGAACTGGTGATGCGGGAAAGGGGAGAAATTACGGAGCAGCAAGTGGACAATCGCCGATTGTTGCGCGACGCCATGTTCCAGGCGGGCTTCTTTGGCATCAACAGCGAATGGTGGCATTTCGATTGCGGCGACCGGGTGCTGGTGCGCCAGACCTACACCCGGGTACTCTGATTAAAAGACTTTCAAACCCTTCAGCATCACGATCAGGATCAGCACGGGCGAGATAAAGCGCAGCAGGAACAGCAGCACATGTGCCAGTTGCCTGTTCTGCAACTGGCCGTGATTGCTGATCGCATCGATGAAATGCTGCTTGCCCCAGGCCCAGCCTGTAAACAAGGCAATCGCGATGCCGCCCACGGGCAAGAAGATATTCGATGAGACGAAGTCGAACAGATCAAACATATTCAAATCAAACAGCTTGAAGTCCGCCAGAGTGCTGTTACTCAGCGCGCACACGGAACCGAGCACGGCCAGCAGCAGCATGGTCACGACCGTTGCCTTGGTGCGTGTCCAGCCGAAGCGTTCATGGAAAATCACCACGGGCACTTCCATCAGCGACAGCATCGCGCCCGTGGCGGCGACGGCGGCCAGGATAAAGAACACCACCATCAGCACTTGTCCCATGGGAATCTGCGAAAACACGGCCGGGATGGTGATGAATACCAGCGACGGTCCCGCGCTGGGCGCGAAACCGAACGTGAACACGGCGGGGAAGATGGCGATGCCGGCCAGCATCGATACACCGAGGTCGGCCGCCATCACGCGCAAGGTCGTGACGGGGATATTCTGGTCGTCGCGGAAATAGCTGCCGTAGGTCATCATCGTGCCCATGCCGACAGACAATTTAAAGAAGGCCAGGCCCATGGCTGTCAGCACGACGGAAGCTGTCAGCTTGGAAAAATCAGGACGGAACAGGAATGCCAGGCCTTCGCCCGCCTTATCGAGCGACAGGCTGACCGCGCAGAGCAGGAGCAGCAGCAGGAACAGCAGCGGCATGAGTTTCTTGGCGATCGCTTCGATGCCCTTGGTCACGCCCAGCATCAAGATGCCGCCGATAAACAGCAGCACGCCCCATTGCCACAACAGCGATTGCAGGGGATCACTGATCAGGGAGGCGAAGGCCGTTTCCGTCACCAGTTTGTCGCTGCTGAGAATGGAACCATCGATGGCCTTGGCAATATAGGCGAACACCCAGCCCACCACTTCCGAATAGAACGCGACGATCAGGAAGGCGGCGACCATGCCGATGACGCCGACCAGCCACCAGGGCTTGCCCTTCGGTGCCAGCTGCTCCATGGTCGAGATGGGATTGACCTTGGCCCGGCGTCCGAGGGTGATTTCCGCGATCATCACAGGCAGTCCCACTAATAAGGTAGCGAGCAGATAGATGAGCAGGAAGCCGGCGCCGCCATTGGCGCCTGTCAGATAGGGGAACTTCCAGATGTTGCCGAGACCGACTGCGGAACCGAGGGTGGCGGCGAGTACGCCGAAGCCAGTGGTAAAGCCAGCCCGTTTCAGGGTCAGGCCTGATCCTTGAGCTTGTTGTTTCATGGTGAATCTTCTATGGTGGGACGCGAATTTGCGCTGAGGGGGCGAAATTGTAGCAGTTGGCCGCAAATACCCGGGAAAAGCCTTGCTACTCCTGGGGCGCTTTGCTATAGTTCGCCTCCCCAATGAGACGCAGTCACTGCGGCAGTTGAGGATCACCGGAAACGGCGATGTAGTAAAAAGAAGGAGTTGACGGATTTAGCGAAATGCTTCATACTCTTCCTTCTTCGCAGCTGACAAACACAACGCTTTGTCGATAGCGCGAAAGTAGTACCGAATACAGTTCTTTAACAATTA